>CAWHCF010000046.1:0-177320 GCA_963827655.1 uncultured Acidobacteriota bacterium | reverse complement strand
TCAGTATGAACCCGCTTAAACCGGATGCTCGCGGACGGACCAAGCAGGACATTGCCATGGTGCGGCACCTCTATCTGGATCTTGATCTTTACGGTTCCCACGCCCTTGCTGCCATTCTCGGTGATCCGCGACTCCCCGAACCTTCGTATGTCCTTGACACCTCGCAAGGCAAGCACCAGGTCGTCTGGAAGGTGGATGGCTTCACGGCGGAAAATGCAGAGCGGTTGCAACGGGCTATGGCAATGGCGCATGGCGCCGACCGCGCGGCAACAGATGTGACCCGCGTCCTGCGAATCCCGGGTCTGTATAACAGAAAATACGATCCCCCCTTCCAAGTGACGGCCGAGAAGCTGTCTGCGGCCATCTACTCGCCTGCAGATTTCAGGATTGAACCGCAGACCGAGTGGCTTCCCGAGTCAAGAACCGCGATCCCGGGACCGCGCGCTCAACGGAGCCGGTGCGAGATCAGCCAGTCTGAGCGGGACTGGGCCGAGACCCTCTCCCGGCTCCAGCATGGCGAGAATCCAGCCGCTGTCGAGGCCTGGCTCGAACACAAACGCCAGGACAAACACGACCCGGTTTACTACGCGGCTTTGACCGTTCGCAAAGCCGTTGCCGAACTGGAGCGCCGGCGGGCACCGCCGCTTGCGGTCGATCTCTGCTGATCGGTTGATTCACCTGAAGTGAGGGTAACCCCTATTCATAGGAGGAAGACACAATGGAGAAAGAGGAAAAGAAATACTTCATTAAGGGAAATACATTCGCGGTCAAAGACCAACTAAAAGAGCTCGGCTGCAAGTGGGACCCCGACTCAGGCCAGTGGTACCACTCGGTACGAATGATGGCAGCCAAGGCCCAGAAACTCGTACCAGCCGAGCCCGAAAGACACATCATCGGCCAGGCCCCTTATGAGCTCAAGGACCGGCTGAAAGAACTCGGGGCCAAGTGGGATCAGGAATCCAGTCAGTGGTTTCACACCGACAAGGAAGCGGCGGCCAAGGCTCAGCAACTGATAGCCGATTCAGGTCAACGCCATTACGTGACCGGCATGGCCCACGACGTCAAGGACCAGTTGAAGGCCCTCGGCTGCCAGTGGGATGGCGACTCAAAGCAGTGGTTCCACATGGACAAAGAAGTGGCGGCTCAAGCTCAGGCGGTAGTCGACAAGGGACCGGAGAAGCACTTCATCCAGGGTAATTGCTACCCGTTCACGCGAACAACTGAAAGCGCTGGATTGCAGCTGGGATCCTGCAGCCAAGGCCTGGTATCACATCGATAAGGAAGCGGCGGCCAAGGCGCAGGATCTGGTCTCCAGGGCCACCGGCAAGCACTACGTTAATGAAGTGCCCTATCAACTCAATGAGCAGGTGAAGCAGATGGGATGCCGCTGGGATCCGGAAGCCCGAAGCTGGTATCACGGCGATGCAGCCGTTGCCGAGCAGGCTCAACGCCTGGTCCAGGAACATCGGGAGAAGACCAAGGTTCAGGAACCTCAGCTCAACGAGCGGAAGGTTGGCCTGAGCCTCTCAACTGAAGTCGAGCGCGGTCTTTAGGCTTCAGTCGCCTCCGGAGGCGACAGATCGAGGTGGAATCCTGACATGTTCACTTGCGCCAAGATCAAGGACGGCAGTACCTACTTGAGCAGTCATTTGACCGCCAACGACTATTACTGCGAAAACGAGCATGTCACCGGGTTCTGGGTGGGAAAGGGAGCCGAGCGGCTGGGCCTGTCCGGAAACTCCATCGGCAAGGACGACGCGGCTTTTGAGGCTCTGCGCCGGAACCGTTTGCCGGACGGCTCCGGCCGGCTCACTCCACGAAGAGCAGAGAATGGCATCCGGTTCTTCGATTTCCAGTGCTCGGCTCAGAAGAGCATCTCCATCATGGCGGTCACCCTGGATGACCAGCGTCTGTACGGAGCTCACGACAGGGCGGCCGCCAGAGCATTCGGCGAGCTGGAACGCTTTGCCGCCTATCGCTCCGGTTTGACCCGGCAACCCCAGATCAGCGGAAACGTCTGCGCCGCCGCCTTCCGGCACGACTCCTCCCGGGCTTTGGATCCTCAGCTTCACACCCACTTCGTGGTCGCAAACGCCACCTGGGATTCCGACCGCAAGCGTTGGCTCGCCCTGGACACCTGCGAAATGTTCAAGGCCATCCGCTATGCCGGCAAGGTCTACCAGAACGAGCTGGCGCGCGAGTGCCGACTCCTGGGTTACAGCATTGAGACTGCGCGCAACGAGAAAGGTATCGTCGAGGGGTTCGAGATCAAGGGGGTCTCAAGCGATATCCGGGAACGCTTCAGCAAGCGCCGCGCAGAGGTCGAGGCTGGCATCGAGCGCTTCCGTAAAGAGAAAGGCCGCGCCCCGACGACCCGTGAGATCCAGGTCATCACCCGCGAGACGCGTAACGTCAAGCTCAAGGAAAGCTCGGCGCCCGAGGTCCGATCGTTTCAGCGGTCGCAACTATCCGAATCAGAGTTGGCGACGCTCGAGGCGATCAAACAGCGAGCTTTGGTCGGTGCCGATGGAACCGTTCGGATGGGATCCCCCTGGCGGGCGCTGCTGCATGCCCGCGATCATCTGTACGAGCGTCACTCTGTTGTGCGTGGCCATCAGATCCTAGCCGAGGCCCTCAACCAGAAGCTTGGGTATCTCGACCTCGCAACACTTAAGCGCTACATGACGAGCGACTCTAACGGCATGGTCCGCCTGGCTGTGCACGCGCGCAATCGGCTGTTATCCTGCCAGTGGGCCTCCCGTCGCGGATTAAATCTCGAGCGCTGGTCTATCGAGTTTGTCAATCAGACCCAGAATTCTTGTCTGCCACTCGGAAAGACCGAAGGCGTCGCTTTTGATTTCAAATCAAGAGAACAGCAGGATGTGGTTCTAGAAACCTTGCAGAGCACCGACCGGGTCTACGCCATCCGCGGTTGCGCAGGAGCCGGGAAAACCAGCTGTCTGACGGAAGTCCGCAAAGGCCTGGAAGCGTCGGGAAGGACTGCCTACTACCTGGCACCCACCGCCTCGGCCGTTGAAGTTCTACGACGTGACGGCTTCACCCATGCCACGACCGTTGACGACTTCCTCACGAACCAGGCAAACGCCGCCGACCTCCGCGGTTCAGTCATCATCATCGATGAGTCGAGCCTCCAGTCAGTCAAAATGGGTGCCTCGCTCCTACGCATCGCCCAGACCAGTGACGCTCGCGTCCTTTTTGTCGGAGACATCCGGCAGCACGTTTCCGTTGAGGCAGGAGACTTCCTCCGGGTCCTCGAGCAACACTCTAACCTCCATAGGTCCGAGCTCAAGGATATCCGCCGGCAGCAAGTGGAGGAATACAACGCTGCCATCCGCGCCATGTCACGGGGCGATACCCTCGAGGGCATCGAGCGGCTCGATGCCCTCGGCTGGGTCGAGGAGCCGCGTGGTCAGTATGTCGAGCGAGCTGCCGAGGCCTATTTCGAGGCTACCAGCGGCGGCAGAGATCTCGATCGCTGCATCGCCATTTCCCCAACCTGGGAAGAGAACCACCGATTCACGGAGGCCATTCGTGACGGGCTCAAGGAGCGGGAACTCCTGGGAGATGGGACTGCCGTGACTGTCCATGATCAATTGGACTGGACCGTTGAGCAGAAGAGTGATGCCACAAACTACCGGCGAGGTATGGTGGTCACTTTCAACGCACGGGTTGGTTACATTCAGCGTGGCCAGACCCTCGAGGTTGAGCGCGTTGAAGCTGGTCAGCTTTGGGTGAATGGTCACAACCTTCCGATCGATGTCGGTAGACACGCAGAAAAGCTCACTGTCTCGCTGCCACGAACTATCGAGCTCTGCCAGGGCGACAAGATTCTTGTCCGCCGAAATGACCGTCAAGCCGGTCTCGTAAACGGCCAGGTCCTCACTGTCAAAACCCTATGCAAGGACGGATCACTGGAGACCCTCGAAGGAAAGCTCGTACCTTCCGGCTTCCGGCACTTCTGCCACGGTTATGTTGTCACCAGTTACAAGGCTCAGGGCCGCACCCACGACCAGGTCGTAGTCGCCGCCGAACAGCTCGATGCCAAGGCCGCCTACGTCGCCTGTTCCAGAGGTCGCAACCAGGCCCGCATCTTTACCCCTGAGAAAGACGCATCTCCTTGAGGGCCTAAAGCGCACTTCCGACCGGCTCGCTGCGTCCGACGTTATAGGCACTTCTCGCTCCGCCTTCTGGCGCTTCAACGATCGTCTCGCCTGGCAACGCGCGGCTAAAGAAGCCAGCATGTTTCACGCCATATTCGAACGCCCGAGAGATCTTGGGATCGAGATGGTGCCAATGAGGAGATTATCGATGTCATTTCAGTGCTATACCTCCCGCGCTTCGCTACGCTCGGCTTTGATTGGCGGTCTTTTCATTTCAGCTGACGGAGCGACGACGCGTTGTACCCGATCACTGCCTGACCCAGGCGGAACTTCTGCCAGGGGCCCGCCTGCTCCGTCTCAGCTATACGTTCTGCACAATCGAAGTGGCGGGCCAATGTCTGGAGCTCGATCTTTGAGGATGCCAGCATCGGAAAGCTTGGAGCCATCCAGGTTGCGTCACCCAAGGAGGAGCCAGGTAGGCAGACTTGGGTAACGAGCATCGTCATCATGGCAGGCCCCCGAGCCAGCTGTCTCTGCATTCGAAGAGGAGTGCTCCAATGCCTAGATTGATCCGGATTCGAACGAGGGTGTTGATGGAAGTTCTCGGATCGTTAGAGCGTTGCTCTCCCGATCCGAGACGCAATACCTCGAAGGATTTCTTCGAGACTTCGTGGAGTGGAAACAAAGCGGAAACATGTTTCCGCTTTGTTTCCACTCTGTATCCGCTTTGTTTCCGCTTCTGGGCATGTGGCATACAAAGCGGAAACAAAGTGGAAACTGCTTCAGACCGGAAGCATCTATCTTCAATGAAGGCTGCGAGTTACGATGCCCGGTCAAACCATATCAGTCGCGCCTGATTCCCTATCGAAGACGAAATCGTTGCTTGAGGCGTCGAAAGCCACCCGATGCCTTATGAGCAGATCGCCGAGCTGCTACGGCAGAAGTACAGCCTCAGCATTCAGACGCGCGGCCATCTTCAAGTTCATCAAGGTGAGGTCCCGCGGTCGCAAAATGTATAGCTTCGGCAACGACCCACAGCCAAGAAAGTCTACATCTGTTCGCCCGGCTGCCAGCCGCAAAGGCGTTGCCCGCTCGAGCGGAAGTCGCTGATCCGCTCAATCGGAGCAACACGAAATTCGAATTCCATTCACATCCAGCGACCGCTACAACCTGAAACGACTTCCGAAGGAAGAGGCAGCCGCAATTCGTAAGAAACTCGAAGAGGAGGGGCACTGATGTCGAACATTATTTTTACGGCTGGGGCCAAAGGGGGGACCGGAAAATCCACGGCGGCCCGCTTCCTGATTACATATCTACGCCAGCATGGCGCCGATCCGCTGCTGCTGGATCTTGACGACGAGAACCGCACTCTCTCCCGATTCTTTCCTGAGGCTCTTCAGGTCGAGATCAAGAAAGAGATCTTCTCACGATATCCTGGTCGAGCGGGCGCTCAATGGCAGCTCTCTGATCATCGCCGACTTGAAGGCCGGCACGGGAAGAGAGGTCCTCGACTGGTGGCTTGACGTACCCTTTGAAGAACTCAGGTCCCGCGGTATCGATTTTGTCTGCCTGGCCTCTGTAACCAGTTCTCCGGACAGTGTCCAATCATTCCTCAATTGGGTGCACGTCACTCCAGGATCGTGTTCGGTATGTCGTTTTCAAGAACCTCAAGGATGGGGACTATCCTGCCCGACTATGACGAAAGCGATGGAGCTCTCAATTTTCGCCAGACGTTCGTTCCGCATCATGTGGTGCTACCTCGCCTGGACGACGAGTATGTAACCGAACTTGAGCGGCTCGAATCTGACGATCGCGGAAGTCCTGGATTCTTCGAATGGCATATCCGCTCGGGGCAAAGACATTGGACCGCTGCTCTCACGGTTGATGGTGAGGGCGCGGCTTCGTCGCTTCCAGCAGGGTATCTATGATCAGTTCGATCCTATCCGTCAGCTTCTGTCTGGAGGCAAACCATGACATGAACGTCCAGACGCCCAACCACCATTGCTTGACGACCTTGTCGCGGATCTCCCGGATCAGCACAAGGCCGAATTCTTTCAGAACCTGTACAAAGCTGGAATCAGTCCGAACGATGTCGAGTTGGCGCGCCTGCTACGGAGCCTTCAGCTCTACAAAGCCTACTACGAATCCATTCCAGCGAGCATCCAGACGGCTGCGGCTGAAATCGAGCGGCTGAAGCAGGAGATTGATCGCCTCAGTGCCGACGCGCGCCGCAGTTCGGAAACCAGCGCGAATTGTGGCCCGCCAGGTCATTCAGGAAGCGGAACACTTCGCCAGGATCTCGCGAAGATCCACGAGCATGTTGAAGAAGCCACACGCGGCTTGGCCGAGGATCTGGCCGGGCGCATGGCGGAGTTGTTGAACGCCAGCCTGGAGCAATCACTCTTCAGCCGCTAGAGACCCGTCTGGCTGAGCTTGCCAGATCGAACAGCGCATTCGACGATACCATCGCGTCTAACAATCAAGCTGCAGCCACTCTGCGCGAAAACGCCGCCTTTGCCCGCAGTGTTCACTTGGGGCCTATGCCCTGGCCGCGTTTCTCATTGCCTGCGCATTGTCGCTTGGTTCCTGGTTTTCTCTCCATCAATGGTACGAAGGTCGTATCGAAACGGAACGCGCAGACCTGGTCCAGCAAGTCGAGAAGAACCGCGCCGTGCTCCTCAAGCTCGCTGAGTCGCACAGAACACTTGAATTGCTCCAGGACCCTGAACATCCGAAACGAAAACTTCTTGTCATGAAGGACGCCTCGTGTTGGCAGTCCACACGCAACCATGGTGTCATCGAGTTCAATCATTAGCCTTAGAGGAGACTTCCTATGAGCAAGGTGTTGGTTTAAGTCTCGAATTTTCCGAAGCGGAGTGGGACACCCTTTCTCAGCTTTCCGCGACCGCGGGGATGACTGTCCAAGAGTTTGTCCGCCTCAAGCTCTTAGATCAAGCTTACTCCGATGCAGCGACTAAACTCGTGCGGCAGGCGGCTATTTGCGCGGAACTCGCAAATAAGTTCGAGTTCGTCTGTCAGATCATTTACTCCTATGGAAGAAAGCCCGACGTCAATCCTGAAGAGTTCCGTACCTTCTTGGGGGCGTTGAGCAACGTGTTGAACAAGGAAACCGACCGGCTGATTGAAAGATTGGAAAGGTACTAGATGTCTTACCGTGGAAACATTCGGGTATGGGACGATTTCTCTGGGGTGATGCGCCGAACGATTGACGAAGCCAAAAACACCAGGCTCGGGCTTTCCGAGCGGTTGGAATAGGAAGCGCCCCAGATGCCCTCACGTGCCTACGTAGCCCACGATCGCGCGATCTCGGCCGCCAGGATGTACATCCAGATGGCCGTAGTCGGCTTCCTGCTGGCTTCAATTCTTTATGCCGGCGTGATGACTACCTTTCTTATCCCGCTATGTTGCCGGGCCGATCCCCGAGCTACGGATTGTAGATGGAAAGCCCCGGCTGAACGTGAACTCAGGGACCCACGTCTTCCGCTCTTTTCGTTGCGTCAAGTATTACGTTTCACTGAATCCGAAGAACTACCTCAGCATCCAGCTCAGTTCAAAACGCCTGGGAAGTCCGGATAAGCGCGAAGTCGTCGAGCCGGAGCTTCAGCCCTTTTTCCGGCAACGGGAAGTGCCGAGGGAAACCTACCGGAAGGCGATCCTTTGGATCACCAGAGGCCGCGTGGAACAGCTCCGGTGGATCTTTCCGATCAGCCTGCTTTTCTTCCCTGTCTTCGGTCTGCTCTACTTTCTCGCTTTCAGCCGGCTGAACCGGAGGTCCTCAAAGACCGAATTCGTGCGGGGCGCAGACCTCATGCCGTTCGAGCGAATGAAAGTCGCGCTCAACCAGGCCATCAAGCAGGAAGAAAAGGAGAATCCTGCGTCCGTTCCTCTTCGCCTGGGCGAGGCGTCCGTGCCCGACTCCGTGTCTCGCCGGCATATTCTGGTCCTCGGGACCTCTGGAACTGGAAAGTCTGTGTTCCTGAACCATTATCTGACGGCGCTCAAGGCGCGCCGCGCTTTAACCGCGGGAGTAAACAAGTGCGTTATCTACGATGTGAAAGGGGAGTTCTGCGGAAAGCACTTGGGGCCCCAGGACCTGATCTTCTATCCCTTCGACCGGCGGTCCGTTCCATGGAGCTTCTTTAACGAAGTCCGCGATTACCCCGATCTCGATGTCCTCTGCACTTCACTCTACGAGCCTCCGAAGGAGTCGAAGGACGTCTACTGGTATAACGCCGCTCGTGACGTCTTCCGCACCGGTCTCTTTTACCTGCTCCGTGAGGGTCAAAAATCGAACCGGGATATCTGGGAGTTCTTCTCCCTTCCATTGCAGCAGATTCGTGATGCGCTCTACACGCTGCCGGTACGCGAGCTCGGCGCCCTCAAACACATCGATAAGGCGGACTCGAACCAGGCCGCTTCAGTCATTTCGATTTTGCAGGAGCGGCTTACATTCTTTCGTTACCTCACCGATCGTGACGGGGCGTTTTCATTCCGTAGCTTCATTCGCGATGATGCGGACCAGCGGAATCTCTTTCTCATGAACATCCGCCAGTACGATGCCATCTTCCGCTCGCTCATGACCTTCGTCATCGATATCATGACCCGCGAAGTTCTCTCCCTGACCGACAGCTTTACCCGCCGCATCACTTTTGTAGTCGATGAGTTTGGCTCGTTGTCCAAGATGCCCTGCATCTTGGATTTCTTGACCATGGGCCGGTCCAAAGGCGGCTCTCTCGTCCTTGCCAACCAGGATCTCGGTTCGGTGTCCAATATCTATGGCTCGGACCAGAAAGAGACCTTCTTCAACAATTTTAACGTGCATCTCATCTTCCGCTTGAACGATCCCACGACGGCCGACTTTCTGTCGAAGGCCTTTGGTGAGCGGGAGGTTATCAAGAAGTTCCAGAGCAGCCAGTTCAGCCCAAGCGACCTCGGCGACCGCTTCAGTATGAGCGAGCAGGAAAAACTCGAGAAGATCATCCTTCCCACTGAGTTCCAGAGCCTTCCTGACTTCCATGCTTATCTGAAGATCGCCAACTGCGGCCTGACACGGATGGAAACACCGAGGAAGTTCTTGCCTGTGATCAATGACGAGTTTGTTGCCGCGCGACTTCGGTTTGCAGAGGATGCTTCAGGAGAGATCGGGCCCGCCGACTACCGGCCAGGCTGCTCAACCAGTTCAGTCCGCTCCGTGAAAGGGAATTCAAGTGGGAATCACGACAAGAACGTCTCTACCTCGCGACGGCTCCGCGTCGCCACCGCTCACTTCATTCTGTGGATTTGTTCCTCAACCGCGAGTGAAGGAACAAGATCCACATCACTTAAGGGAGAAACAATGACCAACAACAAATCAGTAACTCAGCAGGAACCCAAAGCAACAACCCGCAACCAGCCTGTCCATCGGATCCGGATGTCTCGAATCGAGGCAGCCATCTGGCAGAACCAGGGGGAGACCGGTACCTGGTACAACGTGACTCTGTCACGCAGCTACAAGGACACAAGCGATGAATGGAAGTCCGCGGACTCATTCTCCGCTGACGACCTGCTCGTGGTTGCCAAGGTGGCCGATCAGGCTCACTCCTGGATCATTCAGAAGCAGCAGGAGCGCAGCTGACTCCGACTGCGCCCGCCCGGTTTTGCTGCCGGGCGGGCACATCGCTTTGGCTATGAAGGAAGAAAGGAGATTTCAGTTATGTCCGACAAACCCCTGGACTCCGATCCAACCCAACCAGCATCCCGTATAAGGGCCAATGACAAGAGCCTCGATACCGTTCCCGATCTGCTGGAGTCGTTGGGAGGCGAAAATCTCGAAGGCTCCGGCTTTGAAAGAGAGTTCCCGGAACCCGAGTTTGAATGGAGGGACCCACGATGAACTTGGCAAGTCCTCCAGTCAAACGGGATCTCCGCCAGGAAGTCACGGACACCATTATTGCTGCCCTCGAAAGGGGAGCCGCACCGTGGCAGAAGCCCTGGCAGTCGGGGGCCTTCGAAATGCCGTTCAATCCGACTTCTGGGAAGCCCTATCGCGGCGGTAATGCAGTCCATTTGATGGTTGTTGGCATGCGCAATGGCTATGAGGACCCGCGTTGGCTCACCTATCGGCAGGCTCAAGAAAATGGCTGGCAAGTGCGACGGGGCGAAAAAGGCACCCAGATTGAATTCTGGCAGTTTCCCGATGCCCGACGTTCGGGTCACGAACAATCCAAGGAAGACAGCCCCGCTTCCTGGCGCGATCGTATCATCTATCGCGTATACAGTATCTTCAATGCCCGTCAGATCGATGGGATTCCGGCTCATGCGCCGCGTGTGCGCCAGGAATGGGAGATCATGCAGAGTGCAGAGGCGGTCTTGCGAAATAGCGGCGCCCGGATCACTCATGACCAGGCCGATCGCGCCTTCTACAACCGCCGGTCCGACAGCATTCACCTTCCGTCAAGGGCGGCCTTCAAGACTCCCGGGGACTACTACGGAACCGCCCTTCACGAACTCGCCCATTGGAGTGGCCATCCCCAGCGGTTGAACCGGGAGACGCTGAATGAGAGTTACTGCTTTGGAGATCTTAACTATGCCAAGGAAGAGCTGCGCGCCGAACTGGCCAGCGTCTTCCTGATGGCCGAGCGCGGCATCCCCCACAACCCCGACTCCCACGCTGCCTACGTGGGCTCCTGGCTCAAGACTCTTCAAGACGACAGGCACGAGATCTTCCGTGCAGCCCACGACGCCCATAGAGCCGCCGACCTCTTAATTGCTCTGGAGTTGCACAAGTCCCTCGACCAGGCTCTTGCCCATTTCAACGAACCTCATGGATTCATCGTGCATCAGCCGATCTCCGATAGCGCTCAGATCCTTCATTCAACGACGGAGAGTTCCAAGTCGGCATTGGAAATGGATCTTTGAAGTCCCATGTTTCACCCGAACGGCCCCTGCCTGCCGTATTTCCATTCGGTTTTCGCACACTATGCCGCATCTGAAATTGGTGCTAGCTGTTCCGAGGCTACCAACCGGCCAACGCCACTGGCCAAAATCGTGAGATTGATCTAAGAAGTTCGCCGGAGTGTCGAACAAAGACGAGCATTGTAGGATCTATCGCTTCGACGCGGCCTGCGCAGCTGCTGATTTTCATGCGAAGCTTGAGGGAGGAATCAGCGCGATCTGCGGGCGATCGTACCAGCGACAGTCAGAGCGACGAGCGTAACGGCGACGAGCGCAAACCAGAACGGCCCGTTCTTTGGGCCGGCGATTGACTCGCAGACAACGAAAAATGCACAGAAACAAAAACTGCAGCTGAATGATTCTGATAACTAACATCGCTTACGCTTGCTTCACGAGTCCAAGTCGGCAGTTATCTCGAGAAGGACTTCTCGCTTACAAATCCTCTCACGTGGTGAGCCAAGGTTCAAGTGGTTTGCGGATTGGTCTGGCGCTATTTACTCAACGGGCGAAGGTGATTTCGCACATGCAGGCCCGAAGACTCGATCTCAGCCGGGAGGTGATTGAGTATCTTGCCTTCACATTCTACGGACAGAGCTTCGCCTATCAAGCAGCTGGGTTCGAGCCCGCTCACATCAACTTGAAACTGTAATTTTGCGGAAGAAACTATTTTCGCCTGCACGGTCCTGCTGCGGGCCAAATGTATTATTCGTCCACTGGGCATAGCGGCCCGTGTTCCTGCGTTTCTCGACGAAAGCGTTTTCCTATGGATCGTTCAACAGCAAACGGTGATATCGTTGTTCCTAAAACCAATTGCATTGTTTTCGCGGAGGGATGGAAATGGCTCTATATCTCTGTCGTTGGCAGCACGGAGACTTCTCGGTTGTTCAGGCAAACAATAAAGAGCATGCAGTCGAGATGCTGGATGAGGTGGCGAATGCCGAAGGAATGCCTTTGTATGCAATCAAGGATTTCATGGTTCACTTTCGACTCACGGACGAGGGAACTGTCGAGCTTGAAGGATTCGGCGAGAGCTTTGGAGATCACGTTAGGGAGCGTGTTCATCCGGTCTTGGGGGAACTGGACGTTTCACCTTACGACGCCGCTCCGGAAGACAAAGCCCGGATCAAAGCCGCGGTCCAATTGGAACGCGACCGGCTCAAAGCGGGGCCGGCACCCGAACCTGACACGGAACTTGGGAAGCAAATCAAGGCTCAAACAGACATGCCCACATCCTTCATCAACCGGCAGATCCGTACTGCGGCAGGAGAAGTGCTCAGGAAAACCAAGCCAAAAGGCAAGCCCAACTGAGTTGGGTAAGCGTATCGGACTCAATGGAAGCCTAGACCATCGTCAAGTTCGCGGACGAGGGGCTTCGATGTCATCGTTGTGGGGCATAGCGATCACTCCGAATTTGTGGGCTCGTCTGCAGAGTGACACCGCCGACCGCATCAGCGACCACGCCCATTGTAGCGTTCTCATCGTCAAGCAAGTCACTGGAACCTCCTCTTCTGGTGTAGAAAAGACACTGTCCGTGGCGGACGGTCCGGCGGACCCTCAACGAAAGTTTGAGCTCGATAGGAGATGAACGGAATTGGCTGAAGCAGCATACGACCGTGCGCGACTGCACCGCAAAGGCGTCCGGCTCGAATGGTTCACGGTGTCGTGGAACGTGATCGAGGCCGCCATCGCTATCGGCGCTGGCATCATCGCCGGTAGCACCGCCCTCGTTGCCTTCGGCGTTGACAGCTTGATCGAGGTGATCTCCGCCGTAGGCTTGCTATGGCGGTTTTTGCGGACAGGCCGGACGCCAGTGCTGAGGAGCACGGCGATTCGGAGCGGCGCGCGCTCTACATTGTGTCAGCGACATTTTTTTTGCTTGCCGCTTATGTCGCCTATGAAAGCATCCTCGCGCTTGTTGAACGCGAAGCGCCGGATGGCTCTTACAGTGGGACTGGTGCTGTCGATCCTTTCACTCATCATCATGCCCGTCCTTGCCTATACCAAGCAAAAGACGGGTCGGGAGCTTGGTAGCAGAGCGTTACAAGCGGATGCGGTTGAGACTTGGGTTTGCTCCTCCCTGTCATTGGCGCTACTGATTGGTGTGGGGTTGTACCAAGCCTTCGGCTGGTGGTGGGCCGATGCGGTCGGCGCCCTCCTGATGCTGCCGGTGATCCTTTGGCAAGGATGGGAAACCCTCGGAGAGGCGCGAGAGGAAGGCGAGAGCGTGGTGGCTGATTAATCCGATCGAAGTTCTACGGATGGAGAGGGCACGAAGCTGAAAAACTCGTATCAGGTCTCTGGGATCATCCCAAGTCCTCGACTGGGCACGAGGCGCAACGCGTCATAGACGATTTTTTGGAACACGTGGGGACGTGGATTGAGACCTCGCCTCAAGACAAGATAGTTCGAAAATTGTCGAGCGATTGCACGCGCGGCCCAACTGCACGCGGGGGCAAGATCTTGTTTTCAAAACGAAAGATTCGTGGATGGTGGGGTGGGGATTTTCAACCGGCGAAATGGGGAATTTGCACCGGCGTTGACATTTCCACCTTCCACCTTAAAAAAAAACGACATCTTCGAAATTTTTCGAGGTAAGTTTTTGCCACTTTTTTTACTCTTAAGGATGTAGGCGCGTATATCTGCCGATCAGCGTGATTCGGTCGACGGTTTAAACCGCCTTTACACAGGAATGGCGAGGGTATGGCGTTACCATGCTGGCGCCAGTGCTATCGAGACATCATTTTAATCATTCTTATGAAGGGAGGACCCTATGAAACCAGTCCTTGTCGATGTAGAAAAAGCAGAAGCTCGGCTTCTCGATCTCACTGCTGCCGCGGCTTATCTTGGCATCAGCGGATCCGCGATCCGACAGCTGGTCGAGAGCGGCCAGCTGTCACGCGTACGGCTGCCGAGTCTAAGCCAACCTCACGGCAGACTCGATCGCTTTTTGCTCGACAAGGCCGATCTGGATGCTGTGATAGAACGAAGCAAGCAAGGCCAAAAGTCTTAATTTCACTCGAGATCTGAAAATGGATAAAGACAGAATTATTCTTCCGAATCCGGCAGATATCGAGCCGGAAAAGATCGCGCCGATGATGGCCCAGATGGCAGCCATCCAGCTAAGTCTGGCCACGCGCCTTGTCGCTGAAAGCAACGGAGCATCCGCAAGCCGACGCCGACAGTCTCCTTACCGTCGAGGAAGCCGCTGCGAGGCTGAAGTGCTCCGAAGATTGGCTGTACCGACAGGCGAAGCGCCTGCCATTTACCGTTCGGATGGGGCGCAACCTGCGGTTCAGTGAGCGTGGTATCGACGAAGCGATTCGTGCCGGAAGGAGGTTTGCTTGAACGACTGCATCGAGGGTTTGTACAATCGCCCCGTATTGCATGGAGGTCGTATGTACGGGGATGGAACCCTTTACCGAAAGCCGCGAAGTCCGTTTTGGCATATGCAGTACTACCTCCGCGGCAGGCGATTCAGAGAAACCACCAAGGAACGGGATTACGGGCGGGCGCTCAAGGTGCTACGTCGCAGGCTCAAGGAGGTCGGCGCGGACCAGATTGGTGCTAAGAAGTTCGTGGGCCCGCACGCGGAGCGAGCCACTGTCAGTGAAATTCTTGACGCGCTCGTGACGGATTTAGAGATCCGCAGGAAGCTCTCGCCCCAAGTCTTATCGAAGGTGGAGCCCGTGCGCGCGGCGCTCGGTCGGATATCTGCTATGCAGATCAACGATGACTTGATCCGAGACTATATTCGGGTCCGGCTGAAGGGAGCCCTGAACGTTCTAGCTGAGAGAGGTAAGGACCCAAAAAGCCCGATTGCGGCCGCCCTGGCGCACACCAACCGGCAACGCCCAGTCTCGAACGCAACCGTAAACCGCGAGCTGCAGATACCTTGCCCAAGCCTATAATCTGAAGGCGAATGAGATCGGCCCAGGCCCATCCATTCCAAAGCTCGATGAACGTGTGCGAGAAGGATTCTACGAACGGGCCGAGTTCGAGCCCATAGTGATACATCTCCCGGAAGACCTTCAAGACTTCGCTCGCTGGGGCTACTTCACTGGCTGGCGCAAAGGCGAAATCTCGTCGCTGCGCTGGAACGAGCTGAATATGGAGAACAAGCAACTCCGGCTGCGGGCCCAGTTCTCGAAGAACGGCGAGGCCCGCACAGTTCCCTTGATGGGCGAGCTGTGGGAGATCATCCAGCAGCGCTGGAAAGCCCGGCGTTACAGGGGCGAGAACGGCGAGACAATCCTCTCACCACTGGTCTTCTTTCGACAAAAGGGCCGCGGTGTACCGAAAGCCGGCGCTCCGGTGAACCAGTTTCGGAAGGCCTGGAAGGAGGCTTGCGAGGCCGCTGAGAAACCGGACGCTCTCTTCCATGACTTCCGCCGGACCGCAGTCCGGAACATGATCCGGGCCGGGGTCGACCGGAAGGTCGCAATGATGATCTCGGGCCACAAGACCGAGTCGGTTTTCGAACCGTTACAACATCACCGATGACCGCGACCTCGAAGACGCCGTTCGGAAGACCCAGGACATACGTCGCGCAACTTCCGAAGGAGCGCGAGAAATCTCGTCCGATGCGATCATCAGACCGACGAGGGAGGACTCGAAATGATCGTTTTGACGCGAAAACCGTTACAGAACCGTCACACTTTGGCATTTCCGGGCTCGTTTTCAGGCTGAATTCGACAGCGCTCGCAACCATTTCACGGAGGAGGCTTTACGTTTTAAGAATCTGGTATTTATTGGCGAATAGGATTTGGTAGCGACGGGTGGGCTCGAACCACCGACCTTGGGGTTATGAATCCCACGCTCTAACCGACTGAGCTACGTCGCCACTTCGTTGCAGGGTCAAGCCAACCACTCAAAACAAGCAAGTTATTTTGCTTTCTGACCTGCTCCATTTCAAGGTCAAAACTGCCTCCGCCCAGACACTCCACACTTCACCCGTTACCGATTCACGGGTGGTATGAACGCTTCAAGTTTTTCGCAACGTCCTCCTCGCTGAACCACGCGCGCTTCCACTTTTCCTCCGCGAAAAGGCGAGACTGGTCGGCGAAATGAGGAGACTTCGGGTCGTCACTCTGAGAGTAGGCCACAATGCTGTATGCCGTCGGCGGTGAAGTAAACTCAACCGCCAGCACGTAACTGTCGCCCCCTCGGGCGACGAATTTTCCATCCTTGCCCTCCTCGTATCCGATGATGCGAAAGGCTCCGAAATCTCCCGTGAGCCCGCCGATCGGCACGTCCAGACTGCCGCGGCGCAGCCGGTGAAGCTCTCCCCACGGCAATTCCAAAGAACCATATTTCTGCTTCATCTCCCTTATGGCGCCAGCCAGGGCCGCCAGCGCCGTGTCGCCATCGCCGATGCCCTGGGGCGTAGTCGCAGGCTGGCGCTCATCCCATGCCACCCGGTAAACCGGACGGGCCTTTTCACGATACTTCGTCCAGAAAGTCACGAAAAGCATCGCGCCCTTACTCTCCCGAGAGACCGTATTATCCCAGCGCTGCAGGACGTTTGCTGCTTCATCAAGATTCATCTCCTCTATGGTGCGGCCTCGGGCCAACTTCACCACTTCCTCTTTGACGCGATCGGCAAGCAACAACTTCATGTTGAATTTGTAGCGCAGGACCTCCTCGAGCGAAATGCTTTCGTCTTTCTCAAGCATCTCGAGGCTCAGTTGCGTCCGCATGTCGTTGATGTTGGGTGAGAGGTCATCAGGATAGTTGCGCCGGTCGATGAGGGCGCGCAAATTCGTATACCAGGGCGCCGAGTTGCAGTTCTGGACATAACCGCCCGCAGGGTTGATCAGAAAGGGTAGACGGATTGCCGGCAGAATGCGGTTCCATTCCGTGGCCGAAGTATTTCCCGGAACCACGCCAGACCAGTTGTAGCCAGACGGCCTTTCCGGAAAACGACCGTTGAAAATGTAGAATACATTTCCTTCTTTGTCGGTGTAGCAGATATTGAACATCGGGATGGCCTGCATATCGAGCACCTGACGGAACTCGGCAAGATTTCGAGCCTTGGTCATCAGGTTCCACTGCTCGACGAAGCGGTACTCCTCAATATTGGCCGACTTGAAAGCATAGGCCTTGCCGCCGTCTCTTTTCAGCACCGGGCCGAAATGAGACCAGTACACGTCCTTCTTCCGCGTTACGAGCCCGGCTTCCGCTTTCACCTGAATCGAGAGCTCCCGCTTCTGCATGGGGAGCGATCGACCGTCGTAGAAGTAATGGTCCGGACGATCATTATCGAGCGTCAGCTCGTACACGTCGTCCGAATCGTGCGGGTTCACCGTATGGGACCAGCCGAGATTCTCATTGAAGCCAATGGCAACCCCAGGGGTGCCGATGAGAGAGCTCCCGCTGATGTTGACCTTGCCCGGGACCGTGATGTGAACTTCGTGGAAAATATGAGAGCCGCTCCAGGAAAGGTGCGGGTTACCGAGTAGAATGCCCTTCTGCGAGGCAGACCTGCCCTTACCGATGGCCCACATGTTCGAACCGCGCAGGTCGCCGGGGAATGATGGACCGGCAGCTCTCTGACCAATGTTCCGCAACTGCCGTAGATCCATCGAGAATTCCATGAGGATGACGCGCCGAGCATGAGCGAGGACATCGATTCCCGAGACCGGCTTCACCCATTCCGGTAAATCGGAACGATGTTGCTCCAGATAACGGTTGTAGCCGGCTGCGTAACCATCCAGGATCACTTGCACCCACGGGGGCATTCTGGCATATCCCTCCTCGGCTCCCTCGCGCATGCGGAGCTCCTTCACGGCGAAATCGGTTTCCGCAAACTTCTCGCCGAAATAGGCTGCTTCTTCGCTCCGTGCTTTGACAAACAACCGTGCCAGCTCAAGGATGTGATCCTCCGCGGCAACGTAGCCCTGCCCGAAAGCCGCCGCTTCCTCGGTAGGCGCCAGGAGGTGAGGAACGCCGAAGGTATCCCGACGAATCGTGACTTGCGCGGCAAGGTCTCTTCGATCGCTATCCGCGACGAGTGCAGCCGCCGGGATCTGCAGGGTGCTCGAACACAGGATCGTAAGTGCAACAATGACGGATAGGGTGGTGGTTATTGCGATTTTCCCCCTCATGGTCCTCTCCTGATTTGGGTTTGCGCAGGGGCGAGGCTCTCAGGTTAGCGCTGCGGAACAAATACCACTAAGACTCAAAGACACGAAGAAACGCCAAGATCAGGCGAATTTCCAGAGCGCAGCGGCGTTTCGGCCGAGGATTTTCTCCCGATCCTCGGCGGAAAAGAACGGAATTTCCTGGCGGACGAGCGCAAGCTCCTGCTCAAGCGAGGGACGCCCGGCCTGCGCCCGGGTTGCGCCCGGGTACCCGGTACCCCAGAGCAGCCGGTCCGGCCCGAAGGCATCGTAGACACGCCGCACCCAGGGAAACATATCCGCATACGGGTACTTCTTTGAAGGCGAAAGGATGTTGAGTTCCGACACCTTGACCCAGACGTTCGGGTACCGAGCCAGGCGCGTAAGCTTGGCCACTTCCTCGGCCGGATCCGGCTTCGTGAGGTCCACCCGGGCCAGGTGATCGATCACGATCTTCACCGCGGGGTGCCGCGCCAGCATCTCTTCGAGCTTCGGGAGCTGATCGGCCGCGATAAAGTAGTTGAAGACGGCCCCCAGCTCCTCGGCCTTCTTCCAGAGCTGGTGGTGCGGTTCCGAGTTAATCCAGGCGTCCCGGCCCCGGTAATAGATCGGGCTGAAGCGCATTCCCGAGAGTCCGTGTTCGCGCATCCAGTATTCGAGCTTCCGGGGAACCTCCGGGTCGGTCGGATCGATCAGCCCATGCCCGCGGAAGCGGCGCGGCTGCTGTTTCACGCACTCGACGACATAGCGGTTGTCCCAGCCATAATAAATGACCTGGACCAGGACGGCGTAATCGATCGCATGCCGGTCCATCTCTTCGACGAGCATCTCGACCGTCCCCGCGACGGCCGGCAGCTTGAGGTTGGGTTCGTAGGGGTGGGCGAAGGGAAAGCGCCCGGTATCGTTGGTCCAGACGTGCATATGTGTGTCGACCACGAGCGGACGAGGGGCGGCAAGCGGGATCGCGGCCAGACCGGCGAGGAACGCTCGACGCGAGAGCCCAGGCGCCGCGCCGCTCCCGGCCGGCCGGAACGATCGTCTTGCCCATGAGTCGGGATTCATCGCCATACTCTAACCCAGGGGCGCCGGAAAAGTATAGCGGGCGTTGCGCAACGCCCGGCCGGTCCCGCCCGTGAGTTCAGGAAAGCGAATATAGGGCTTGCGGCGCCGCCTCTTTTCGCCTAATGTATGTCATCGCCACATATGGAGACACCATCAATGATTGACCGGGAACTCAAGCGAGGCAGCACCGAGCTGTTGATCATGTCCCTGGTAGAGCAGCGGCCGCGCCACGGTTACGAAATCGCACGACTCATCAGGGACCGATCCGATGGCGTTCTGCAATTTCACGTGGCCTCGCTCTATCCGCTGCTCTACCGGATGGAGAAGCGCGGTTGGATCAAGGGGCAGTGGATCGAGAAGGCGGGACAGCGCCGGCGGCGGTATTACAGGCTGACCGCCGCCGGGAAAAGCGTCCTCGCGGCTCAAAGACGGACCTGGCAAGAGTTCTTCGCGGCGTTAAAACGGGTGGCGTTCAACGAGAATTGGTGACAGGCACCAATTTCTACGAGGACTCAGTGATGCCTGCGTGGAAGGAAGAGATCCGACGGCGGCTGGAGAGCTTGAAGCTCGACCCGATCCGTGAGCTGGAGATCGTCGAGGAGCTGGCCCAACATCTTGAAGAACGCTACGAAGAGTTGCGTGCCGGCGGCGCGACCGAAGCAGAAGCCGTTCGCTCGGCGCTTCTGGAGTTAAGCGGCGGGAAATTGCTGGCGCAGGAACTCCAGCGAGTCGAGCTTCACGCCGGATATGAGCAGGTTGTACTGGGTGCAAGCCGGAGGAATATCATGGGAGATCTATGGCAGGACTTCAGCTATGGCCTGCGCATGCTGCGCAAGAGTCCAAGCTTTACGGCGATTGCGGTGCTCACCCTTGGGCTCGCCATCGGCGCCAACACGGCAATCTTCAGCGTGGTAAATGCCGTGTTGCTGAACCCGCTCCCCTATGCCGAGTCCGATCGGCTGGTGAAATTCTGGCTGTCGGCGCCCGAGAAGGGGCTGCCGGTTGTCGAGCTGACTCAGGGGCTTTTCGTCTATTTCCGCGACCGCAATCGAACCTTCGAAAAGATGGCTGCTTACGGCAGCGCGGGTTTCAATCTGACCGGCGCCGGCGAGGCGGAGCGATTGAACGGCACCAACGTCACGTTTGATTTTTTCAGCATCCTCGGGCAGCAGCCGCTTTACGGCCGCACGTTTCTGCCGCATGAAGACACGCCGGGCAACAACCTGGTCACGGTCCTGAGCTACGCGGTGTGGCAGCGGCGGTTCGGCGGCGATCCCGGAATTGTTGGAAGGTCACTCAACCTGAACAACATCCCCACCGTGGTCGTGGGAATCATGCCTCCGGGATTCGACTTTCCGAACCGCACGGAACTGTGGATTCCGCTGGGACTGAATCCACAGGTGATGAACTGCTATTGCTATCCCGGGTTAGGCAGGTTGAAGCCGGGGCTCACTCCGGCAGACGCGCAGCGCGAGATCGCGGCCCTGTCCGACGACTTCTGGCGTGAACGTGACCCCAACGCAAAAGGGGGATCGATCGCGGTGGCCGAGACGCTGCTGCGGACCATGGTCGGAGAGGTGCGCGCGCCGCTCGTGGTGCTGCTATGTGCCGTGGGATTGGTGTTGCTGATCGCGTGCGCCAACATTGCCAATCTGCTGCTGGCTCGCGCCAACTCGCGCAGCCGCGAGATCGCCGTCCGCTGCTGTCTGGGGGCAAGCGCGCTCAGGATTGTCAGACAGTTCCTGGTTGAGAGTCTCCTGCTGGCCCTGGCGGGCGCCGGCGCCGGACTGCTGCTGGCATTCTGGGGCCTGAAGGGACTCAAACGCCTGGCGCTGGCGGATGTCCCGCGTATCGAGCAGGTCCGGCTTGATCCGACGGTGCTGATCTTCACTCTTGCCGTCGCGCTGCTGACGGGCTTCTTGCTCGGCCTGGCCCCGGCCTTGCGAGGCGCGCGCGTCAATCTCCAGGGATACCTCAAGGAAGGAGTGCGCAGCACACACTCACTGTTAACCCGGCGATGGAACCACGCATTCGTGATCACGCAGTTCGCCTTGTCGCTGGTGCTGTTGATCGGAGCAGCGCTGCTGCTGCAAAGCTTTCAGCGCCTGCTCTCAGTGAATCCGGGGTTCCGTCCCGAAAACATTCTGACCGCCCGTCTGTCGCTCCCGTCGCGCAAGTATACGGATCAGTCTCAGGTTCGGAATTTCTACCAGCAACTGCTCGAACGCGTGGGCAGCCTGCCGGGCGTGCGCAGCGCGGGATTGTCCCAGAATGTTCCCTTTAATCCAGGCAACTGGCAGGACGAGTTCATCGTTCAGGGCCAGGAGCCGGGTCCCGGCGAACCGATCCTGGTCGCGAGCATCCGCAGCGCGACGCCCGGCTACTTCGAAACCATGGGCATCCCTCTCCTCAGCGGCCGGCCGTTTCAGGATACCGATAATGAGTCTGCGCCGCTGGTAGCGATCGTGGACGAAAAGTTGGCCCGCAAGTACTGGCCCGGCGGCGACGCTATCGGCAGACGCATCCGTCGCGGCAATCTGTCGAGCTCGTCTGACAATCCCTGGCTGACGATCGTGGGCGTGGTTGCCAGCGTCAAACACACCCGCCTGGAGGAGGATTCCAGTTTTTACCTGTACCGGCCTCATGCCCAGAACGTTCCGTGGATGGCATACCTCGTGGTTCGGACCTCGGATGATCCCCAGGCATTGACCAGCGCCGTGCGCAGTCAGGTGTCGGCGCTTGACCCGGAAGTTCCCCTCTTTGCCGTAGACACGATGAAAGAGGCGGTCGACCGTTCGCTCAACACGCGGCGTCTGACCAATATGCTGCTCGCCGGCCTGGCCGCGACGGCCTCGCTGCTGGCTGTGCTGGGCATCTATGGCGTGATGTCGCTGAGCGTCAGCAGCCGCACCGGCGAGTTTGGCATCCGCATGGCCCTGGGGGCGCGGCAAAGCAACGTACTGCAGTTGGTGGTGAAGCAGGGAATGAGGCTGGCGATCATTGGTGTGACCATCGGCTTGGCCGTGGCCTACGGCCTTACCGGGCTGATGAAAAGCCTGCTGTTCGGCGTGAGCCCGACCGATCCGGCGACGTTTGCGGTGATTGCGCTGCTCTTCGCCGGTGTCGCGCTACTCGCCTGCTTCATTCCGGCACGGCGAGCGACCACGGTGGATCCAATGGTCGCGTTGCGCTACGAATGAAATCAGTGACTGTCACCAATTTTTGCCGAAGACTCAAAAATGCCTGAGTGGAAGAACGAGATCCGGCGGCGACTGGCGAGCTTGAAGCTCGAGCCGACGCGCGAGGGGGAGATCGCCGAAGAGCTGGCTCAACATCTCGAAGAGCGCTACGACGAGTTGCGCGCGGGCGGCGCAACCGAAGAAGAAGCTAGTGTCTCGGCCCTTCTGGAGTTGAGCGACGGCGAATTGCTGGCGCAGGAATTCGGTCGCGTCGAGCGCCAGGTGACGGCGGAGCCTGCAGGCCTTGGAACCAAGCGGAGAAACCTGATGGAAGATTTACGGCACGACCTGCGTTATGGCATTCGAATCCTGATCAAGAATCCCGGCTTCACGCTTGTGGCGCTGCTGACGCTGGCGCTGGGCATCGGCGCCAACAGCGCCATCTTCAGTGTGGTGAATTCCGTGCTGCTCCGGCCGCTTCCGTATCACCAGCCGGACCGCCTGGTTATGGTCTGGCACAACAATACGAAGGAGGGGAAGCCCGACGATTTCATAGCGTACCCGAGCTTCCTCGACCTGCGCGCGCAGAGCCAGCGCCTGGAAGACGCAGCGGCACTGACGCCGCTGTGGCGCTTCGTTCTGCCCGGGTCCGATGGGCATGAACAGGTGGACGGTCACTGGGTCTCCTCGTCCTTCTTTCAGGTGCTGGGCGTGCAGCCTCTGAAAGGCCGCGGCTTCACCGCCAACGAAGACCGGCCCGGCGGCGTCCCAGCGGTGATTGTCAGTTACCGGCTCTGGCGGAACCACTTCGACGGGGATCCGAACATCCTGGGCCGCGCCGTGCCGCTCAACAACAGCGCCGCGCCTATCGTAGGCGTGATGCCGCCGGGGTTCCGTTTCCTCGATGACGTGGATCTGTGGGCGCCGCTGAGCCAAAATCCCTTCTTGGAGCGGGGCCGCGGCGTACGCCTGCTGCGCATGGTCGGGCGCCTCGCTCCGGGCGCCACCGTCGCGCAGGCCCAGGCGGAGATGGAAGGCATCGCGGGGCGGCTCGAACGCGCGTATCCCGATACAAACACCGGCCTGGGCGCCCGCGTAATTGCGCTCGACGATCAGCTGGTCGGCGGTATCCGGCTGGCGCTGCTGGTCCTGATGGCCGGCGTGGGTTGTGTCCTGCTGATTGCATGCGTCAACGTGGCCAGCCTGCTCGTGGCCCGCGCCGCGGCGCGCGAAAAGGAAATCGCGCTGCGCTCGGCGCTGGGCGCGGGCCGGCTGCGCCTGGTGCGCCAGTTCCTGACCGAGAGTGTCGTACTGGCCCTGCTGGGCGGCGCGGGCGGTTTGTTGTGCGCCTTCTGGGGACTCCGCTTGCTGCGAGGACTGAGCCCGCCCGGCCTGCCGCGCGTCGACGAGATTTCGCTCGACGGCGCCGTGCTCGGGTTCACGCTGCTGGTCTCGCTGCTGGCGGGCCTCGTGTTCGGCCTGCTGCCGGCGTTGCAGCTTTCAAGAGGCAGCCTGCAGGAATCGTTGAAGGAAGGCGGGCGCACCACTGCGACAGGAGGGACGAGCCGCATCCGCAATCTGCTCGCCGTCGCGGAAATGGCGCTGGCTCTTGCGCTCCTGGTGAGCGCCGGTCTCTTGATCCGCAGCTTCGCGCGGCTGATACACGTGGACCCCGGCTTCCGCTCCGACCATGTGCTGACGATGCAGCTCAGCGTGCCGTCTTCTTATTCACAGCCCGGGCAGCGCCTCGCGCTGTACAAGGAGATGTTCGCCCGGCTGGAAGCGTTGCCGGGCGTAGCCTCCGCGGGGGGCGTGACCCGTTTGCCGCTGGGTGCGGGTGTCACGACCACGCTCGAAATCGAAGGGCGCCCCGTGTCCCCGGGCGAGCAGCCCGAGATCGAATTCCGCCGCGCCAGCACGCATTACTTCGCGGCGATGGGAATTCCGCTGCGCACCGGCCGTGTCTTCACCGAGCGGGACACCGCCGCTGCGCCACCGGTGGCTGTGATCACCGAAGGCGCCGCGCGCCACTTCTGGTCTGGCGAAAATCCCATCGGCAGGCGCGTGCGCTTCCTCCCGGGAGGCTCAGACGCGCCCTGGTACACGATTGTCGGAGTCGTGGGCGACGTGAAGCACTTCGGGCTCGACGCCGAAGCGCGCCCGGAACTCTACATGCACTTCGACCAGGGTCCGCCGGGCGGCCCGCTGCTCGCGATTCGGACTTCGGGCGACCCGACGAACCTTGCCGCCGCAGCGCGGCGCGAACTGCGCCGGCTCGAGAAGGAACTGGTCATTTCGAGGGTGAAGACGATGACCGAGCTAGTGAGCGAATCGGTGGCCCAGCGGCGCTTCCACGCGCTCCTGCTGGGAGGATTTGCCGCCGTGGCCCTCGCGCTGGCCGCCGTCGGAATTTATGGCGTGATGGCACATGCGGTCACTCAGCGAACGCATGAGATCGGCGTGCGCATGGCGATGGGCGCACAGCCCGGGGACGTTTTCCGGCTCGTGATAGGACAGGGGATGCTGCTCGCCTTGCTGGGCGTTGGGATAGGGCTGGTAAGCGCGCATGGGAGTCACGCGCTTCCTGGAGCGGCTGCTGTTTGGCGTCGAACCGATGGACCTGTTGACCTTCGGGGCCGCGGCCCTGTTTCTCTCTGCGGTTGCCTTCGTCGCGTGCTACGTCCCGGCGCGACGGGCCACGCGCGTCGATCCCATGGCCGCGCTGAGGTACGAGTAATTCGATTGCGGATTGCAGATTGCGGATTAAAAACCACGCCAGTATCGGCACCATTCGTGATCGAGCTATTCCCTGAAGGATTGAAGATGCCTGAGTGGAAGAAAGAGATCCAAAGACGGCTGGCGAGCTTGAAGCTCGAGCCGACGCGTGAGGCCGAGATTGTCGAGGAGCTGGCCCAGCATCTCGAAGATCGCTACGAAGAGCTGAAGGCCGGCGGCGCAATGCCACAGGATGCCTATCACGCAGCGCTGGCCGAGTTGAGTGAACGCGACTTGCTGACGCAAGAACTCCGGCGCGTCGAAGCGCCAGGTGCAGGAGCGCGTCGTTCCCGGAGCGGGGAGAAAAAACGTGATGGCCGATCTCTGGCACGATCTGCGCTACGCAGTCCGGAGGCTGCGCGAGAATCCTGGCTTTACGGCTGTAGCGCTGCTTACGCTGGCTCTAGGGATCGGCGCCAACACCGCCATCTTCAGCCTGGTCGATGCCGTGCTGCTCAAGCTGCTGCCGGTTCGAAATCCGGAGCAACTGGTAATCTTCGCTCATGCGGGAAAGGGCGCGCCGTCTCGCGGGTCCAATTATCCGCTGTACGAGTTCCTGCGGGATCGGAATCAATCGCTGGCAGGATTGTTCGCCTTCTGGCCGATCGACCTCAAGGTTCGAACAGACACCGGAACGCAGAGCGTGGCCGGTCAGTTCGTCACGAACAACTATTTCTCGGTGCTCGGTGTGAATGCATCGATTGGTCGCACGTTGGCGGCTGACGAGGGCGCCGACCCGGCGATCGCCGTGATCAGCCACCGGTTCTGGCAGCGGAACTTCGGCGCCGACCCGGGCGTGGTCGGCAAAACGCTGGTGGTCAACGGGACGCCGCTCACGATCGTTGGCGTGACTCCGCCGGATTTCCTCGGTCTCGAGGCCGGAAGCCCGGTGGACGTGTCGGTGCCGCTCACGCTTCAGCCCCGGCTTCTCCCGGAGTTCGGCAATCGACTCACCGAGAGCGGAGGGTTTTGGGCTCTGCACATCATGGGACGGCTGAAGCCGGGCGTGCCCGCCGAACAGGCGCGAGCCGACATCGACGCCCTGCTGCCGCAGTGGGTAAACGAGAACAAACTTCCCGAGGGGGTAATCCGCGACAGCCTGGCTCGGACCGAACTGCAGGCCGGCAACAAGGGGCTCGACGCGCTCCGCCTCCGGTTCTCCAAACCGCTCCTGGTGCTGACAGGGATCGTCGGACTGGTGCTCCTGATAGCCTGCGCGAACATCGCCAACCTGCTGCTCGCAAGATCGGCGGGCCGACGCAAGGAGATGGCCGTGCGGTTGGCAATTGGCGCTTCGCGGGGGCGTCTGGTCCGCCAACTTCTCACCGAAGGCGTCGTGCTGGCCGCGCTCGGTGGCGCAGCCGGATTGTTGTTTGGCTGGTGGGGCAGCAACTTGCTGGTCGCGTTCATCTCCAGCGGACCCATTCCGGTGGCGCTCACCGTTCATCCCGACCCACGATTGCTGGCCTTCACCGCGGCGGTGTCGCTGCTGACCGGAATGGTCGTCGGGCTCATGCCGGCGCTGCGGAGTTCCCGGATTGACTTGACTCCGGCTCTCAAGGAGAACGTCTGCATCTGCCGGGTTAAGCGGGCGACGGCAGTCGGGCCGGATACTGGTTGCGGCCCAGGTTGCGCTGTCGCTGTGCCTGGTAATCGCCGCAACCTCGTTCGCCTTCAGCCTCCGCAATATCACGGCGCTGAATGCCGGATTTCGGGTCGAGAACCTGTTGTTGGTAAACTTCGATCACCATGGGACCGGCTATGATCGCGCGCGCCTGGTGGCGTTTTATAGAGACGCGCTCGAGCGCGTCAAAAGCCTGCCCGGTGTTCGCGCGGCCGGCATGTCCTCGCTCATGCCGTTGAGCGGCGACGATTCTACGCGGTTCCTTAGCGTTCCCGGATTTGCCGGGCGCACTTTGGATGATCATGTGGTTCATCTGAACCATGTCTCGGCCGCCTATTTTGAAACGATGGGCACTCCCCTCCTGAGAGGCCGCGAGTTCACTTCGCAGGATGACGCCGGCGCGCCGAAGGTCGCCGTGGTCAACGAGACGCTGGCGCGGTTCTACTTCGCCGAAACCGATCCCATAGGGAGAATAGTTCGGATCGGCCGCCAGCCAGACGCCCCGCCGATCGAAATCGTCGGGCTGGTCAGAGATTCAAAGCGAGGCGATCTGCGCGAGGCGCCTGCGCGCATGATTTACCTTCCGTCGCTTCAATACGCTCAACCTTACATGACGCTGCAGATCCGCACCGACGTGAATCCCGCGGTGATCACGGCGAGTGTCCGCCAGGCTCTGCTGGAAGTGAACCGCGACATTCCCACGCGCGAGATCAAGACAGCTGAAGCACAGCTGGAAGGCGGCCTGGTGCAGGAGAGACTGGTCGCTACGCTGTCGAGCTTTTTTGGTGGACTGGCCCTGGTGCTCGCCGCCCTCGGGATTTACGGCACGCTCGCTTATCTTGTGGCGCAGAAGACGAGTGAGATCGGAATCCGAATGGCTCTCGGGGCGCAGCGGAGCGATGTGTTTCGCCTGCTGATGGGGGAGGCGGCGCGGCCGGTCCTGATCGGAGCGTTCGTGGGCTTGATTGTCTCCCATGCCGTCGGTAACTTCCTGACCAGCATGCTTTTTGGTTTGACCGCCAACGATCCCGCCGTCCTTGCCTCCTCCATGGTCGTGCTGCTCGCGACAGCCGCGCTGGCGGCTTACTTGCCCGTTCGCCTCGCAGCCAGAGTGGATCCGATAGTTGCGCTGCGGTACGAGTGAAGAGAGGGAACTCGAACAACCGCTCTTCGTATCTTGTGGTTAGTGCGGCCCCGAGCAATCACAATCATTCTCACTCGTGTATACTGGGTCCCGCGACCTGGTCTGCAACTGCCATGAAAGCGCTCGTCAAAAGCAAGGCGGAACCCGGCCTGTGGCTCGAAGATGTGCCATTGCCCGGCATCGGCCTGAACGATGTGTTGATTCGAGTCGATCGCACGGGCATCTGCGGCACCGATCTGCATATTTACAAGTGGGACGCCTGGGCGCAGCAAACCATTCCTATCCCCATGGTCATCGGGCACGAATTCGTGGGGGAAATCGTCGAGGTGGGCTCGAACGTAGTGGATTTCTTCCCCGGTGACATCGTGAGCGGCGAAGGCCACGTCGTCTGCGGGCGCTGCCGGAATTGCCTCGCCGGACGCCGGCATCTTTGCGCCGACACCCAGAGCATCGGTCTCAACCACCCGGGAGCTTTTGCCGAGTATCTGGCCCTGCCGATGACCAACGTCTGGCACCATCATCCTTCGATCAATCGCGATATCGCCTCGATTTTTGATCCGTTCGGCAACGCCGTCCACACAGCGTTATCCTTCCCCGTCCTGGGTGAAGACGTCCTGATCACAGGCGCGGGGCCGATCGGCATGATGGCAGCCGCCGTCGTGCGGCATGCCGGAGCCCGGTTTGTCGTCATCACGGATGTCAATCCGTACCGGCTGGAGCTGGCCAAAAAAATGGGGGTCACGCTCGCAGTCAACGGACAGGAGTCTGACTTGAAGGAGGTGCAGAAGCAGCTCGGCATGAAGGAGGGATTCGACGTTGGCCTCGAGATGTCGGGGCACGCCTCCGCTTTTCGCGCCATGCTGGCAAACATGAGTCACGGCGCCAGGATCGCCATGCTCGGCATCCCCGAAAAGGAAATGGCAATCGACTGGAATACGGTCGTTTTCAAGATGCTCACGATCAAAGGTATCTACGGCAGGGAAATGTATGAGACCTGGTACAAGATGACGGTAATGCTCCAGAGCGGTCTCGACATCTGCCCCGTGATCACGCACCGGTTTCACTATACCGAATTCCAGAAAGCATTCGAGATCGTGACGTCAGGCCAATCCGGCAAAGGTCATATTGAACTGGCGTGATGCAAACTAGGAAATACCACCAGGACACGAAGACACTAGAACGAAACACCAAGACCTTAGTTTAAGCGCACCAAACTAAACGGAGGTAGTGATGGCTCTTAGCGAAGCTCTCTTACTCGAGTTCGATCAGGAGATGGCTAACACCTGGAGGACCCTCGAGCGCGTGCCAGGGGACAAGTTCGATTGGAAGCCTCACCCGAAATCATGGAATTTGGGTGAGCTTGCGACGTTCCTGGCGATTCTTCCGGGCTGGGGGGCGACCACGATTGCGCAGGATTCCCTCGACCTGCTGGGCCCGGCTCCGCCGCATCCGGCTGCGTCAACGGCGAAGGAACTGGTACAGCTCTTCGACAAGAATGTGGCCGGCGCCCGTGGGGCCATCGCCGGAGCCAGCGATCAACATCTCATGAACCCCTGGACATTGCTGAAAGGCGGCAAAAAACTGTTCTCGCTGCCGCGAATTGTCGTACTGCGAAGCTTTGTCATGAATCACATGATCCATCATCGCGGTCAACTCACAGTGTATCTGCGGATGAACGACGTGCCTGTGCCAGCCATCTACGGACCCACGGCCGACGAGGGGGAATGGTAGGACGCTCTGCCTCGGCCGCCGATTCGTCCCATCGAGGGTGACGTAGTCTTTCGGACCTGGCGAGGACCGGCGACGAAGGCCGTTTTCGGGCTAGATCCGCAGGACCTGCGAGGCGAGGTAGCGGCGGCGCGCTTTCACTGCCACAGTACCCCGAGATTAAAACCGCTACTCGCGAGTTTTTGACTCGTGTGGAAACGCACGTTAGCCTTCGACTGGATAGCCCGTCCGCACATGAACCGGGCGAGTTTTGCGACAGTCTCGTAAAGCCGGGATTAAATTACCAGTTATGACGAGCGCCGCAAGCGCAGCACACAAAAAATCAGGTCGGCGCCGGCTTGCGTGTAAGGTTTACGACCGGTCTACGCTCGCGAGAATACGATTGGAATCCGACTCAGCTTTCGTCCGGAAGGGACGAAGACGCTTCTCGAATCAAGTCGCACTTCCAATCACACTCGTTTGCCGCCAACAAAGTCGTTTGAGATCTCTCGACTGGTCATGATAGAAGAAAGCCACGAGGCCAGCCGGTCCGGAGGCAACCCGAGGTTCTCAAATCCAACAACGGAGGAAACAAGCCATGTTTCAATCCCGACGTCAATTTCTGAAATCCTCTCCTGCCGCCGCGTTGGTCACCACTGTCTGCGCCCGAGACGGGCTCCATGACGCAAAGGCCGCCACTCCATCGCCACCTCCGTCGTCGCCAAGGATCCCTATTGGCGTTTCAACGTATTCCTACTGGCACTTCACGAAAGAAAAGTTTCCTGTTGAGAAGGTTATAGAAGAGGCCGCGCGCCTCGGGTTCGATGGCGTCGAGATCCTGCATCGGCAAATGGCCGACGAATCGAAATCTTACATCCACAAACTCAAACGGCTGGCATTCGCGAACGGGCTGGACCTGATCATGCTCTCCATCCACCAGGATTTCGTATCCCCGGAAGCTGCGGAGCGGCAGAAGGACATCGATCACACGAAACACTGCATCAATCTGGCCTCACAGTTCGGTATTCCCTGTATTCGGCTCAACACGGGGCGTTGGAATACGATCAAGTCCTTTGATGAGCTGATGGCGGCCGGGGGTACCGAGCCTCCGTTGCCAGGGCATACCAACGAAGACGCCTTCAAGTGGTGCATCGACTCGATCGAAAAATGCATTCCTGCGGCCGAGGAAGCGGGCGTCGTCATGGCGCTCGAGAATCATTGGGGCCTGTCGACCCGGCCGGAAGATCTCCTGCGGATATTTCAGGCGGTTAACTCTCCCTGGCTCAGGATCAACATGGACACCGGCAACTTCGCCAAAAATTACGGGGATGTCTATTCCCAGATCGAAAAACTGGCCCCGCACGCCACCATCGTGCAAGCCAAGACCTACCATGGGGGTGGAGTCTGGTACACTCTCGACCTCGACTACAAACGCATAGCCGGGATACTCCGGAAGGCCGGCTTCCGCGGTTATGTATCGCTGGAAATGGAGGGGAAGGAGCCGGCAGAAACCGCGGTCCCAAAAGCCTGGCAACGCTGCGCGAGGCCTTCGGCTAGGATCGCTTGCCTTTCGAAATTCGGTGACAGGCACCAAATTGCGTGGTTAAGAGAGGCCCAAAGATCGGGTTTTGTCACGCAATTGAAGCCTGCCACCGAATTTACGCCTCAAACAGACGATCGAGCACCTCTTGCCAGCGCGAGCGGAAGGCTTCGCCTGGTCAACTCAACCATCGCTGCAGGTTTTCCGCGACAAACGCGTCGTCGTTCAGGTGCGGATAGCTTGAATAGACGCGATCGATCTCGTCCATCTGGCCTGGGGAAAGATCTTCGTTCGGATCCAGACACCAGCGTCCGGCCAGCAGGCCCTGGCGCCGCAGCACTTCGTGGATTCCGGCAATGCATCCCGCGAACTGGTGCGACGGGTCGAAGAACGCGGCGTTGGCGTCGGTGACTTCAGCCGCTTGGCCCAGCAGATCCAGCGCATTCTGCCCGCCGTTGCGCCGGCACTCCTGGATGAGTTCGAGCAACTCGACGGCGCGGCGAGTCCACACCGCCCAATGCCCTAGAAGTCCGCCCGAAAAACCAATCGATTCATCGCCGCTGGTTCCGGAGACGCGATAGTCGGCCAACAGGTCCGTCACGATGTTGTCATCGTTTCCCGTATAGAGGGACACCTCCCGCTGGCGCCCGCTCTCGGCAAGGGCGCGTACTACGTCCAGCGTCTGGTAGCGGTTGAAGGGTGCGACTTTGATGGCCGCGACGTTCTCGATTTCCAGGAACTCGCGCCAGAAGCAATGTTCAAGCACGCGCCCGCCCGCAGCCGGCTGCAAGTAGAATCCGAACAGCGGTATCAGCCTGGCTACTTCCCGGCAATGCCGGATCAGTTCCGGGACCGTAGCTTCGCGCAACGCTCCCAGGCTGAGCAGTCCCGCATCGTAGCCAAGCTCGACTGCAAGCTCGGCCTCGGCAATGGCCTGCGGCGTAGCGCCACAGATCCCGGCCACTTTGGCCAGGCGGACGTTCCGGCGGTTCTCGTACTCGCAAGCAGTCTCGATTGCCAGCCGCAACACCCGTTTTAACAATCCTACCTTCGGGTCGCGAATGGCGAATTGCGTCGTGTGAACTCCGACGGCCAGACCGCCGGCCCCGGCCTCGCAATAGTAGCGGGTCAGCGCCACCTGCCGGCGCTCGTCGAGCCGGCGTTCGGCGGTGAGCGCCAGCGGATGCGCCGGAATCACGATCCCCTTGCGCAGGATCTCGCGCAGCTCAATATTTTCCATCGGTAACTTCGAATTTTGTCGGTTTGTTCAGGCTGGCGCCGCCGATCTCGATCCAGTGAGCCACCATTTCAAGAAGTTGCTCGAGCTGGATCTGCGGCGGTCCCAGGAGTCTATGACACCGCGAGGCGTTGCTAAGCAAGGCGACCGGAGATTCCGTACCGCGAAACGAGACTGCAAGCGCAAACCTCTGAGCAAAGAACTCAGCCGCCTCCCGAACCGAGATACATTCGGGTCCAGTCACGTTAAGGATTTCCGGAGGAGACGCGCATAGTTCGAGGCTGCGCAAAGCATATGAGTTTGCATCACCCTGCCAGATGGCGTTGAGCCGGGGGATGGTCAGGTCGACCGGCCGCTTCTCATAGACCTGGCGGCCAATGTCGACCAGCACGCCGTAGCGGAGATCCACCGCATAGTTCAGACGGAACAACAGACAGCGCGTTCCAAACTCGCGCGAGAAATATTCGGCGAGGCGTTCACGCCCCAGCGCCGATTGGGCATACTCCCCGTGCGGGTCGGGCGCATCGCTCTCGAGCGAGCCCCCCGAGTCCAGCGGAACCAGAGGATAGACATTTCCTGTTGAAAAAACCACGATGCGCGAAGAGCGAAACCTGCCGGCAACGTGAGTCACCGCGAGGACGTTGGTCGCCCAGGTCAAGTCGGAGCGATCCGACGAACCAAATTTTCTTCCGGCAAGAAAGAAAACGTTTTCGCACTCGGGCAGCTTCGCCACCTGCTGCGCATCCAGCAGGTCGCAAGCAATAGTCTCGATCCCCTCGCGCTCCAAGTCTTTGCGGGCCGCCGGCGATGAAAAACGAGACACCGCAAGGACGCGGCGCTTGACCGGCGCAGCATCGGCGGCGCGGCGGACCCGTCGAACCAGGGAGGGTCCCATCTTTCCTCCGGCGCCGACCACGATCACGTCTCCGCTCAGCCGCCGCATCAGATCCTGATCGGCGTCGCTCGGCCGCGCCAGCAATTCCTCAAGTTGTTCTTCGTTCTCCATTCGCATGGTTCAATTGCGTCTTCGAGTCCTCGTGGTTAGCGCTGAAAAACAAATACCACTAGGATTTAGGATTTAGGATTCAGGATTTAGGCGTTCTTGCGCAAACTCCGCCGCAATCCCGATAACATTTTCCCCACCTCGTTAGCTTGCATGATCACGTCCTTCCCTCCGACCCGAAGATAGCTCAGACGATCCGATATTTCGAGTTGAGTTTCGAGTTCACTGAGAGACCCACTCGCTAATGCCAGGTGTCTCAAGTACGCTTTCGTCTGTTTCAGACCATAACCTTCCGCGATATTCGACGGAATAGACACTGCTGATCTTTGCATCTGATTAGCTAAACTAGTTCCAGTTTTTACCAATCACGCTGATATATCCCTTCAGATCATAACCTATATCCTCGATTTTTGACGCAATCCAGCTCCCTGCAAGATCCGTTGCCATTGCCTCCTTAGCCTTAACACATACAATTTCTGTTTGCTTGCTCTCCCTAGAAGTCTCGCTATAAATCAACTATAACGAGATCCATGCTACCCTTTTGCCACACAACAGGACACCAAGACACGAAGAAAAATCCTAAATCCTAGAAAGACATTTTCCGTACGCAAAAGGCGTCGTACTCCTTAACACCAGAGAAAATCAGATGCATCGTCCTGCCATCGGAACTGATCCACTTGCTGGGCAAACGATACCCGTGGGTTCCACCGATGTCCCAGGATTCGGTATGAAAGGCGGTGGTCCAAGGACCCCAGGGCTCCGGCGCGTCGAAGATTCCCCAGCCGCCGCGATGGTTGAAACCTGCCGCCAGCAGGTAACGTTTGATCCCGGGGTTGTACACCGCGTCGACACGCTGGACGTGGCGCGGATAGCTGAAAACGACTCCGCGCCGCTCGATGCTGCGGGCCCAGACCGGCTGATGGGAAGAATCCAGCTTCACGAAGAACTCGTAGGCGCTGCGATCGCGAACTTTCTTCTTAGGAACCCGAGCCATAACGACGTGGTCGTCTGACTCGTAGGCGCTCGGTCCGTCCTGTGAATAGACGTAGACGTAATCGTCACGCGCTCCATCATAGTTCTTGCCGAAATTGAGAAACGCGGGCGAACCAAAACTGGTTTCGAATTTGAAGTCCCAATGCCACGTGCGGCCGTGGTCTTCCGACCATAGCAGCTGCGCGTTCCCGACGTTTCTCACCCACATGTAGAGCACGCCATCTACCATCAGGATTCCGCTGGCCTTCGGTCCCATCTTGCCATCACCCAGCCGTTCACCACCGGGCGAGCGAAGGTTCTTCGCGTCAGGTTTCGCGGGAGGCCCGCCGATAGTGGCAAAGCCCAGGCTAAGCTTGCGGTCAATCCGTGGTTCGAACCCCCATCCATCGCCATAGGCCGTGTACTGGCGATCGTCATCGCCCCACGTTATCGGCCAGTTATCGCTGCCGATGGCCTCGCGCACAATAGATGAAGCCGGGGCGAACTCAACGCGGGTGATTGCTTTGCTCCTTGGGTAGGGTGACGCATCCGTCTGAATGGCGCCCATCAGCGGGTCGAAAAGCCGCTTGACCGGGCCGGCCCAGAAACCCTCGCCCGGAGACGACAGCGATTCTCCGTTTCGGACTACGATCAGACCCAGACTGGGCACAACCAGCAGCAACTGGTGACGCGCTCCTGCTCCGGCGTAGGCGTCGCGTGGCACCGAGGGCCAGATTCCGTCAAAATTTGTGTACCAGGCAAGACCCGATGCTGGCGCTGGTTCGCCGCCGCTTCGATCCGGCAGCGGTGTGCCTGCGTTCTTCACGATCAGCTCCGTCCAGGCGCGACCAACGAGTTCCCGATCGCCGAATCGACCGCGGTGGAGCATCAGCTGTGCCACGCGCGCGACGGCGCGCGGAGTGAAAGATCCGCCACCCCAGTTTGCGTACAGCTTCAATCCATTCACTTCATAGCCATGCCGGTAGCCGATGGACCACTCGCTATCCGCGAGTCCGAGTGGAACCATGATGCGCTCGCGCAGCAGCGCCTGAATATCCGGATGAGGTCCCCCTTTTAGACTCGCAGTCACAGCATAGGCTAGCGCCGCCATGCCCGGGTTACTGTAGGCATATCGCGTTCCCGGCTCGAACAAGACGGGCGCCTGGCGAATCGCAATCGAGAAAGGATCCGGATCTCTCCGCCAGAACGCTCCCTTCCAGCCCTCGAGTTCCGCATGCGGCTTGCCGTCCTGTTCGGCGTCTTCCAGGCCCGACGAATGGGTTGCCAGGTGGCGGATGGTAATCTTCGACTTGAGCGGATCATCCTTCCAATGCGGGATATATTTCCAGGCCGGATCGTCCACGCCGATACGGCCGTCGTTCAGAGCAACCAGGAGCGACATGCCGCCGACAAGGGCTTTCGCCAGCGACGCCGTGCCGTGGAGTTGCGTGGGCTCAACGCCGGAGCCGTACCATTCATAGATGATCCGGTCGTGGCGGAGCACCAGGAAAGCCTTGGTTCCACGCGCGGCCAGATCCTGACGCAACTCGTCAAGTTTCGCGCCATTGACCCCATATTCGTCCGCTGTCGCCGTGTCAAAATCAGATTTGGTATTCGAAAAAGCCGAACAAAGCAGGATGAAGACCCCTGCCAGCCAGGTCAGACGTGAAGCCATCGGCATACCTCTTACGCACAGCCAGGACGCAAGGAAAGCTAAACGACCCTACTGCGATCGCCGGTGATGGTCGGCGACGATGTGGGCCACGGCGCAGGTCAGTTTCCGGGCGGTGGGCACGTGGAGGAACTCATTCGGCCCGTGCGCGTTGGAGTGCGGACCCAGGACGCCGGTAATCAAGAACTGCGCCTCGGGGAACTTTTCTCCCAGCATGGCCATGAAGGGAATCGTTCCCCCTTCGCCGGAGTATGCGGCTTCGCGCTGGAAAAAGGCCTGCGACGCGCGGTCGATCGACTCCTCGAGCCAGGGTTTCACTTCCGGCGCGTTCCAGCCCGCTGCCTCGTGGTCGGGGTCAAAGCGCACTCGAGCGCCATAGGGCGGATCGCTTTCGAGCAACTCCTTCAGCCGGGCCAGGGCTCGCCTGGCGTCGCACGTCGGCGGGATCCGGAGCGACACCTTCACGGCGGTCATCGGGCGCAGGACGTTCCCCGCGCTCTCGAGCGGAGGAAGTCCGGCGGCGCCGGTGATCGCCAGAGCCGGGCGCCAGGTGCGGTTCAGAACGAGCTGTTTGACATCGCGCGTCACCGGCTCGACGTTCGGTTGCAGCGGGAACTTGCTATAGATTTCCTCACGCAGGATGGCTGCGAGCTTGTCGGCCTGTTCGAGCCGCTGCCGGGGGATCTCGACGTGGAATTCGGGAGGCAGAATCTCGCCCGTTCTCTCGTCCTCGAGGCGGCTGAGCAGTCGCCGGACGACCCGAAAGCTTGAAGCAATCACCCCCGAACCATCGCCCGAATGAACGCCCTCGCGCAGCAGTTCCACGTAGAGGCTTCCGGACACCAGCCCGCGCAGCGACGTTGTTCCCCAGAGCTGGTCGTAGTTCCCGCAGCCCGAATCCAGGCAGACAACGAGGCTTGGCGTCCCGATGCGGTCCGACAGCGCCTCGAGGTAGTGAGGAAGGTCGAAGCTGCCGCTTTCCTCGCAGCCTTCAATGAGAGTGACTGTGCGCGCATGGGGCACGCCCTGCTCCCTCAGCGCGGCCAGCGCCGTGAGCGAGGCGAAGACCGCATAGCCGTCGTCTGCTCCGCCGCGGCCATAGAGCTTTTCCCCCTCGACCACAGGAGTCCAGGGTCCGAGACCCTCGCGCCACCCCGTCATTTCCGGCTGCTTGTCGAAGTGCCCGTACAGAAGCACGCAATCCTTCGAATCTCCCGGAGTATCGATGAACAGCAAGGGCGTGCGCCCCGGGAGGCGCACAACTTCCATCTTCATTCCCGGAACCGGCTGCGACCGAACCCAGGCCACAATCCGTTCCAGCGCTCGATCCATGTGTCCGTGGGCCTGCCACTCCGGATCGAAGAGCGGCGACTTGTTCGGAATTCGAATGTAATCAATGAGGGTCGGTAAGATCGAACCGTCCCAGACCTTGTCGACAAATCCGCGGGTTCTTGTGTTCTCCATCGCAAGCCTCCTGAGGACAATCTGCGATTCAGACAGTAGCGGTATGCTTCTCGAAGTTCTTCTCGCGCCCCGTTAACCAGGGCCGAAGGCCCGGCAGGGGAAATAGCCCGCCCGTGAGAAGCTGTGAATAAATTCAGCGAACGGCTCTCGATTGACCGGCATCCCTTTAGCTTTTTGTGGCGCGGGTCATTAGAGACTGTTGCAATTCACGCAGCCGGGCTGACAACTTCCAGCACCCTTGGAGGGCATGGCCCGTCGCAGTTACGTAACGCTATGCCTTAACCTAAAGTTCATATGCCCCTCGGGGCCGGACGAGCTTGATAGCCCTCCGCAAACCGCGTCGCGTCTCATTGACCCGCGCCACAGACCCAATTTTTACACAGTTTCTCACGGCTGGGGACATGTATGTCGGCGCTTATAGGGCCTTCCCACCCTCGTTCTCGGCCAGCGAGCAACGAAGATGATGTTCTGGCTGCTCGGGATACCCGGCCCTCCAATGAGCCTGGCGAGCCGCTCGGTAGCATTCAAAGGCTGAAGCTGCGGCCGCAGAAGCCCGTGGCGTCCACGCGGATACAGTACCCTGGCACGGCGCCAAAGGCAAAGCGTTGTTCCAAAGGCGAGGGTTCGGACTGAGCCTAGGTGGGATTGCTACTTCCGAGTCTTGCGCATCTCTTGAAATAGCTTCATCTCTCGATCCGCATCCGAGGGGCGTCCCAATCTGCGGTAGATCTCCGCGAGTTGATAATGCGCGGACTCCGCCAGGCGCGACACCTGCTCCAGATCGAGCACCTGGCGCATCAGCTTCTCAGCCAAAGCAAGATCGCCTGTCGCGGCGGTCGCCTTTCCCAGTTCCAGCAAAGTCTCCGGCATGCCCGGCTGCAGTGCATCCGAGCGCTTGAGTTCGGCCAGCGCTTCGTGAATCCGGCCGCGATTCAACAGCACCGCACCCAGTTTATGGGCGGCGGCGGATGACCCTGGCGCCAGCCGCGCCTCCTCGCGAAACTCTTGCTCCGCGCGCTCGTAGTCTCCGGAGCCGAGATACATTTCACCCAGGGCAAAGTGCGCCCCGCGCAAGTCCGGCCGCGCGGCCAACGCGGCACGAAATTCCTTTTCCGCCGCATCCCGATTTCCCGCTGCGGCGTGAGCCTCTGCCATCATTTGCCGTGCTCGTGCCGAAGTCGGACTGCTTTCCGCTAGCCGGTCGAACAGCTGCTTCGAGAGACGTCCCAACGCGTGACTCAGATAGTAGAGCAGATCGGGATCGTCGGGCTTCTTCTGGAGCGCGGTCTCCAGCCGGTCGATCCCCTCCCGCGCTCGACCGGACTCGAGCAACGCTACCCCCAGCAAGCCGTCCGCCTGGGCCTTCTCCAGGTGCGGAATCGATTGCGAGGCGTAACCTTGTGCCAGCAACGCCGTCCCCAGCATGGCATGCGCGCCCGGAAGGTCCGGATTAATTTGCAGCGCCTTTCGCAGAGATGGGATAGCGTTGGCATAATCCTTTTTCTCGAAGTAGACGGCGCCCAGGTCGACATGCGAGGCCGCCAGCTCCGGCGCGAGTTCTACAACCCGCTCGAATTCGCGGATCGCCGTATCAAGATCGCCGGCGTGCTTGGCCTTCAGCCCGGCGTCGACATGCTTCTTCAGCTCGGGAGCCGCCTGCAGCGCCAGCAACAGCGCCACCGCCGCGATCATTCCGCCTCCTTCACCGTTATTATCTGGTTGGCGGCTACCTTCTCCAGAACTTGTCTCTTCCCGCCCGGCCAGATGATCTCCACCGTGGTCTGTTTATCCGATCCCAAACCGAAGTGCACGCGTTCATCGCTTGCCGAGAGGTAACTACCCGAAGCCGTGGCGTAAGCCCACTGCTTTCCGGCCTTCACGATTGCGCCGGTTCCAGCCCGGTTGCGTCGGGCGCGCACGAGTCTCAGGGTCAGCCAATGGTTCTGACCCCCGCGGTTGAGAAAAACGAGAGGGCGTCCGCCCAGCACCGACACGATCGCATCGATGTACCCGTCGTTGTTCAAGTCTCCAAAAGCCGTCCCGCGTCCCGCGACGCTGGGGAGGTCCGCCGGAACCGTCTTCTCGAACTTCCCGGCCACATTGCGCAACAACACCGGAGGTTCCAGGTACCGCAGGCCCGAGTGGATCTGCTCCACGTTATCCAGTACGTGGCTCTGCGCCACGAACAGATCTTTCCAGCCGTCGTTGTCAAAATCATGCAGTCCCACGCCCCATCCGGAGCTGCGTGCCGTCAGCGCCGCCAGGCCCGTGGTCAAGCTTGTGTAAACAAACTGACCCTTGCCCTCGTTACGATACAAGGCATATTTCTCAAGTGCGAGATTGGTCACAACGAGATCCGGACGCCCGTCATTGTCGTAGTCGGCGAACGCGACGCCCATTCCCGCATAGCTCTTGCCATCGTCGGAGAACGCCACGCCGGTCTGAAGCGCCTGCTCTTTGAAAGTTCCGTCGCCTTTGTTGTGAAACAGAAACTGCTCCATGCTGTCATTGGCAACGAAGATATCCGGGAAGCCATCGCCGTCAAAGTCGTTGAACGCAACCCCGAGGGCCTTGCCTTTGACCGTAGCGATTCCCGATGGCACGCTCACATCCCGAAATCGCCCACCGCCTTCGTTGTGAAAGAGCACACTGGTAACACCATCGAATTTGTCGGGATGGCAATAGGAACGAAATGGGGTTCCGCACAAGATGTTGCGGCCGATCTCCCAGTCCAGATAACGGGTTACAAAGAGGTCCAGCTGTCCATCATTGTCGTAGTCGAAGAATCCGGCCGATGCCGACCAGCCGCCAGCCGCAACTCCCGCCTCAGCCGTTACATCAGTGAATGTCTCGTCGCCGTTGTTGCGATACAACATGTTGCGTCCGTAGTTGGTTACATAAAGGTCTGCGAACCCGTTGTTGTCGTAGTCACCAGCCGCCACTCCCATTCCATAATTGTTCCCGGCGTCTGCCAGCTCTCGCAGCCGCCGTGACATCAGTAAAGCTCCCATCCGTGTTCTGGCGATACAGCCGGTTCCAGAATTCCGGCTCACGCCGCGAAAATTGACTGGAAGCCTGCCGATCTTCAAGCTTCCCGCTATTGACCAGGAAAACGTCGAGACGCCCGTCATTGTTGAAGTCGAGCAGGCGACCCCACCTCCCATGGTCTCGATCAGGTACTTCTGCCCTGTAGGTGAATTGCGATGTGCGAAATCGATGCCGGCGGGGCGGAACAGCTGCAGAATACCGACCGAGACACACAGTATCACCGTTCGCATCATGAGGTTATGACAAGAGAGCTTGGTGTTCTCTTCGTGTCTTCGAGTCTTCGTGGTTATGTAGTGAACAAAAACCAACCTCTAAGACTCAGAAGACTCGTAGAAACGCTAGAAGATCAGACGGAGCGCAAACTGCACCAGCCTGGGGTTACTCAACTGGGAGGCGACCACGCCGAATTGCGCGTTGCCGAAGGTGCGACCAGGAGGACCGAACAGCACCCGGTTGAAAAGATTAAAGACCTCGGTCCGGAACTGGAGTCCGACTTGTTCCGTGATGCAGTGTTCTTGAAGATGGCGAAATCCCAGTTGGCAATCCCGTGGCTGCGCGCGTCAGACAGAGTGCGCCCGACGTTACCGAAGGTGAAGGCCGGGGCTGGCTGAAGTTCTCCGTCTTGAACCAGCGATTGAGCCGGTCTTGCGCGCGGCCTTCGAGAGTGGCACCTTCGCCGTCGCTGTTAGGCCGCGAGCCCCCGCCGAAGGAGTTGGTCAGGTTGGTAGCCGTGCCGAGCGCCAAGGGAAAACCGCTTTGGAAAGTGGAAACACCGTTGAAACCCCAGCCAGAGACCAGCGCGCCGGCAGCGCCGCTCACACCGCCAAGAACCTCTTCCCTTTTCCAATGGGAAGATCGAGCACATAGCTCACCACCAGGCGGTGCGGCACGTCGAAGCTGGCCAGCGACCGTTCGAGGCGAAGGTTGTTGTTGTTCTGCACGCCACCGGGTCCGGCGGCTTCCAGCCAACCGGTCAGCGTATCGGTATCGGTGATCAGCTTGGCCCAGGTATATGCGCCGAGGAAGCTGCCACCTTCACCGAAGCGCTTCTCGACCCTCACTGCATAGAATGATAGATGGAGTTGCGATTGGTCGCTGCCTGCATGGTCACGCCGTTGTACTGGGGAAAGGGACGCAGAAGCTGCCCCCGCGCCACCGTGCTGGCCGCCAGCGGTCCAGTCGGATCAAGCCAAAGAACGGGTTGGGCACTTGCTCCTGCAGCGCGCTGCCCAGAGAGAGAAACTCGTCGGGAAGCTGGTCGATCTGCTGTCCACCAGTCGGAATAGGACACCGCGCGAGCCAGCGTGCGCAAGCTCGACACGGTCCCTTCGCCCAGTCTGTCGAAGGTGAGATACCACTGCTGCGCGTATCCGTAGGGTCGCTCGGAATGAGCGAGCAATACCCTGGCCGAGCAAAACATTCTGGAACACGGCTGTGCCCCGGCGGTGAAGAACGCCGTCCGGAAACGGATGCTCAGCCTTTCCACGGCGGACGCCTCCGTCGAGGGCTCACCCAGAGCGCGGCCAGGGTATTCACCGGAGCGCCGTTGGAGCCGGCCGAAGGCAATATCATTGGGCAAGAAGAAAATCTCATAGCCGCCACGATAACGTCCTGTTGGTGAACGGTAAGCAAAGCCCAAACGGGGTGCAAAAAGCTTCCAGGGCGGTCCTGAGAATAACGCGACGGCGGTCCTCGGAGTTCACCAGGGCCAAGCTGCCCCTCATCAGCAAGCCAGTCGGTCTGCCACCGAGCTTTCAGCATCGGCAGCAGCACGGTGAGACGATCGAAACGCTCAGTCCACGGACCCAGCAACTCCCACCGCACGCCGTAATTCATAGTCAGCTGCGCTCACCTAGAAGTGTCGAGATGTAATAACCCTGATAGATCGCGACCCTGCGACCAGCGCGGGGTATGAGTGCCGTCCGCTCCGTAGCCCAGCAGGAATGAAGCGAAGCCGGAGCCCGGCCGGCGGGGGCAAATGGATTCACCGCGGTGAAGAGTTATTGAAGTGAAAAAGCCGCTCGGTGTGCTCTGCGCGTAATTAGATCTGCGCCGCCACTCGCCGCCGAACTGATGGGGGCGACCCGCGATCTCAGGAGACTCGGCGCCACCGAATAGCTGTCATGCGCGCAACTAGTGCTCCCCGTGCCATCGGGCAGAAGACATCAGTGAAGCCTTGCACGCAAGCGTGGGAATGTGGCGGAAAGCTACCTGGTTATGAGGCTGGCGGCCAGCCGAAAGTCGGGTCGACGCCGAGGCTCTCTGGCGGCGGTCGTAGACAAACCGGAGGAAGCAACGCAGAAATCGCCGATGGTGGTCGGAGTAAAGGTATAGGTATCAGCGATAACGACCTGGGCGGTGAGTTTCGGGCCCGCGGTCGATGTAGATCTGAGTCCGATACAATCGATGGGCAGGCTGAGATTACTCCAATCAGTAAGCGGCGAAGATACGCAGCTTCTCGCTGACACTCTGATCGATGCGCGCGTTGTACTGATCGTTGTCTCCGCCAATGCTGGCGTTGGCATAGTTATCACGTCGGTGAACCCCTTAATTCCGGGCCCAAATTGTTGGTCTGCACTCGGAACTCCTGCATGGCGTCCTGCGTCGGGACCAGCGTGGTCAGGTTGACGTAGGGGACGTTCACCGCCCGCCATCTATAAAGGTCGCGCTCTGGTTCGCCATTCCGCCGCCGATCTGGTAGTTGCCCCACGCGAAAATGTTGGTACCGGTGGGATTCTGCATGGACTGGCCTTGAGGCACCACTCCCGGCACCAGGGCAACGAGGTTGAGCACGTTCCGCTCGTTCAGGGGCATTTCCTGACTTTTCGTGACCCGACCACATGGCCGAGCGATGTGTTCTCCGTTTCCAGCAACGGGGTTACGGCGGCGACCTCCACCACCTGGCTGATATCCCCAACCTGCAGCGACGCGTCGATGCGGACCGCGCTCTGACCTCCACCACAACCGGCTCGCGCGTGCAGCGGCTGAAACCGCTGATCTCGACTTCCACGCGGTAGCGTCCGGGAATCAGGTTCACGAACTGGTAACTCCCGGATGTGTCGGTCACAGCAGTCCGGCGATCGGAAGTTCCGAGATCGATCAAGGACACGGTTGCGCCGGGCACGGTGGCGCCCGAGGCATCCGTGACAGTTCCGATGATGGAATCCGTAGAACGTCTGGCCCGGCAGCGGGGAGGTGAACACCGCAATGCAGGCGACACCAATGGCGAGCCTGAAAGAAAACGCAACCAGAGCCTTGCGAGTCAGGTGTTTTCATGATTGGCGCTCCCCTTAGAACGAACGTGGGTTCAAAGCACTGAACCTTCTGACTTCGGGTCGGCCTCAGGGCAAGCCTCAGATCAAGGGGGGAGTCAGGAACGGACCGAAACCGAGCCAGCCATCAAGCTATTGCGCCCATTGCATACCGTTTTTACAAATTGTCAAGTTGTTTTTCGATCCAAGGGCTCGCGTGGAAATAACTTCGCATTCTGGCGCGGAGTCGGTGATCAATCATGAACCGGTTTCTCTTAGCTGCGTAGTCTGGCGCCCTCAGGATCGCGCCCCTTCGGGCTGCGGCCGCAGAATGTGAACTTAGTTCTGCGCGAACCCTATGAGAGCCCGCCGCCTTCTTGCAACTTTCGATTGTAGATGCTAGACTTGCGGCTTCACGTACATTCAAGGAGGGCATCACCATCGCAATTGCGTCGGGCAGCAGGTTAAGTCATTACCAGATCATTGCGCCAATTGCAGCGGGTGCTATGGGAGAAGTCCATCTCGCCCTCGATACGCAGCTTGACCGCAAGGTTGCGCTCAAGCTACTGCCCGCCCGATTCACGGCTCAGCCGGATCGCGTCCGCCGCTTCATGCAGGAAGCCAGGGCCGCGTCGGCAATCAACCACCCGGGAATCCTGACGATCTACGAGATCGGGACAATCGAAGACGTTCATTTTATCGCCACCGAGTTTGTTGAAGGTCAGACGCTACGCCAACGGATCCTGCAAGGCGGGATCTCACTGGTCGAAGGACTCGACGTGGCGGTACAGATCGCAAGCGCACTCGCCGCCGCTCACAAGAACAGCATCATTCACCGCGACGTCAAACCCGAGAACGTCATGATCCGATCGGATGGCGTGGTAAAGCTTCTCGACTTTGGTCTCGCCAAGCTGACCGAGTGCCTTTCTCTCACCACTCTGGTGGCCGAAGCGCCGACGTCGGGAGGCGCCCTCACCCAGCCCGGCGCAATCGTCGGGACGGTGATGTACATGTCGCCTGAGCAGGCTCGGGGCATGGAGGTGGACGCACGCACCGACATATTCAGCCTCGGCATCGTGGTATACGAGATGATCACCGGGCACCTCCCCTTCGCGCGCGAGGGGGACACTCCTACCGACATCCTGGCTACGCTGCTCAAGACCGATCCGCCCCCCCTGACCCGTTACCAGCCTGAAATACCGCACGAGCTGGATCGGATCATCCGTAAGGCACTGCGCAAGAATCGGGACGAACGCTACCAGACGATCGCCGACCTGCTGGTCGATGTGCGCGATCTGAAGCAGGAGCTGCTTGCGGGCAAACTCGGCCGCCTGCCAACCGAAGAGTCGGGCGAGGCAGTCCAGCTCCAACCAACTGGGCGGATCGTGCCTGAGACGGTTCCTGCGGCGATCTCGGGCGTAAGCCAAACAGGTGGTAGCGAGCGCGCTGTAGCCGAGCCCGCGCGCGCGCGAAGGATTGCGCCGCCGTTTCGGGCTCATCGCGCTGGTTCTGGTCTCCGGACTTCTTCTCTGGTCGTCCTACCAGTTCCTCAAGGACAGCCGTCTTCTTGGGCGGGTTTCCACGCCCGCGGCGAAGGTGGTTCCCTCGACGAGCTTTCCGGGAAACGAGGAGAAGGCCGTATTCTCCCCCGACGGGAGGCAGATCGTATTCGTGTGGGACGGGGAACAGGAGGACAATCTCGACATCTACATCAAGCTCGTCGACACGGGAACACCGCTGCGGCTGACGACCGATCCCGCGCCGGATTTCGACCCGGACTGGTCCCCCGACGGACGCCACATCGCCTTCCGCCGCTCATCCCCCCAGGAGAGTGGGATCTATCTGATCGCCGCTCTGGGAGGCCCCGAAAGGCGCCTTACCGACGCGGCGGCGAGCCAGAGCGGCATCGGAAGGAGCCTCCGCTGGTCCCCCGACGGGAAGTCGCTCGCGATCGCCGACACAGCTTCTCACCAGGATCCATTCCGGATTTTCCTCCTCTCGCTCGATTCGGGTGAGCGCCGGCCGTTGACATTTCCGCCCACGGGAAGCCGGGGCGATTCCACTCCCGTTTTCGCGCCCGACGGCAAGAGCCTCGTATTTGTGCGTACCGGACCCAGCGCCCACTCGGACTCGGAGGAACCAGCGACCTGTACTCGGTAGCGATCACCGGCGGAGAACCCAAAAGGCTCACCTTCGACAGCACCTACGTAGACGGTGTAACCTGGACCCCAAGCGGCAGCGAGCTCGTCTTCGCCTCGGAGCGCGGCGGCAGCATCCCCAACCTGTGGAGGCTGCCGGCCACGGGTGGTGAACCCGAGCAACTGCTGGAGGTCGGCCCGAACGTCACGTCTCCCTCGATTTCGCCCGTAGGGAACCGCCTGGTCTACACGCAGCTCCTGTTCGATACGAACATCTGGCGCATGGAACTTCCGGCTCAGGGAAATGGCGCTGGACGGCCGAGCCCGCTGATCGCCTCCACGTTCCAGGACGATGCGCCGCAGTACTCGCCGGACGGCAATCGGATCGCATTCTCCTCGAGGCGCTCCGGGAGCTGCGAGATCTGGGTATGCGACCGGCAAGGGCGAAGTCCTGTGCAGCTCACCCGGTTCGGAGGACCGCTCCCCGGCTCCCCTCGCTGGTCTCCCGACGGCAAAGAGATCGCGTTCGACGCCCGCAAGGAGGGGAACGCCGACATCTACGTCATGGACGCTGACGGCGGCAGACTCCGGCGACTCACCGTCGACGAGACCCAGGAGTTCATGCCCAGCTGGTCCAGGGACGGCCGCTGGCTCTACTTCGCGTCGAACCGGACCGGCACCCTGCAGATCTGGAAGATGCCCGCCTCCGGCGGACCGCCGGTTCAGATCACGAAGCAAGGCGGGTTACGACTCGGCCGAAAGCGAGAACGGCAGTCTTCTCTATCACACCAAGGGGCGGCGGGTCGCGGGGATCTGGAGTGTCCCGACGGACGGCGGCGAGGAGACTCGCGTCTTCGATTCTCACGAGGCCGGGCCGTGGAGGTATTGGACAGTTCACGGCGGAGGGATACACTTCGCGACGGCGGTCAACCCCTCCCGCCCGCTGGTCGAGTTTTTCAACCTCGTGACCGGAAAAACGCGCAAGATTGCCGAGCTCGAGAAGCCGATTATGACGTGGGCCCCGGGCCTGGCGGTCTCCCCTGACGGGCGATGGCTCCTCTACACGCAGATCGACCAGAGCGGACGCGACCTCATGCTGGTCGAGAATTTCCGGTGACAACGACCGAAACGCCGGCGTTCCGGGGGCGTTTCGGCACCGCCAGCCGGAATGGTGAGGGAGTCGCCAGGGGGAGATGCTTCAGCCGTCGATCGATAAGCTCCTGCTCCGCCGTGAAAATGCCGTTGGATGTGATCGGCCGCTCGCCGGGGCTGACGACGGACGGAGGGTTTGCCCACGCGAGATCGCCCAGGCAGCCCTCCGCGATATTGAACGGAGCCGGCGCAAGCCCGTTGCGATAGACGCGGTAGGAATGTTCCGTGTGCCCGCCCCGGCGGCGGCTCGCGAAGTCGGGGTGCCACCCTCCGGCCACGACGAGGGCGGTTCGGGTGAAAAAGCTGAGCTGCGCGCTGCCGTAAAGAGCGTGGATGATCTTCGTTCCCTGGCATTCACTAGTCGAAATCACGTGCCGGATCCTGGCCCGCTCGTGAAGCGAGAAGTGGTGTATACCTGATTCTTCAGACAGCCTGATGAGTGTGTCGAACACTCGCGGATCGAGGAGCTCCACATCGTCCTCGACGAAGAAGTAGTAGGTGTAGCCGCCCAGGCGGGCGACCACCCGGTTCTTCGAGATGCCGACGCCTTCAGGAATGCGCGACACGACGAAGGCGATCCCGCGCTCGCGGGCGAACGCGAGGCTGTCGGGGTTGGAGCCGAAGGCGGCGCCGTCAATCGAAAGGAGGAGATCGAAGCGCGGGTTGCCGAAGCAGAATCGATGGAACGCGGGCACGAAAGCGCGTACCAGCGGGTTCCGGTCACAGGTCGTGATCGAGATCAGCGCCTGCGCGCCGAGCCGATACCCTGAGCTCTCGCCGGCATAGTCCGCCAGGACGCGGTTCGAGAGTGAGTGGAGCCGGCGCATGGGTTACTGTGGGTCCGTCAGGATCATGGAAGCCACTTCGCGACCGTCGCCCCGCGCCCTGAGAGATACCCACCCGCACGCGACGGCCCGGCGCAGGAACTCCCGTCTCTTGTCGAGATGCTCCGCGCGCATCGAAACCGCATGCTCACTGCTCAGCTCTTCCTTGTTCATCAGCGTCTCGACGTCGGGGTCGTACGGCGTGAGGTAGCACCCGAGTCCGGCGCACATCCGCAGCGACACGCATAGCAGGAGGTCATCTTCCTGCATGGGCTCGTCGAAATAGTTCATCATCCAGCGAAACCTCCCCACGCACCACAGGTTGCTCGTGCGGACGAAGTAGCCGCGTACAACGAGATCGGTCTCGACGAACGCCGGGCCTCGGGGCACCTCGCCGTATCGGTAGACCCCGTCCTGGGGCAGGATACGCCCGAGTTGCCCCAGGACTCCGAAGTTCTCGACCTCGCGAGCGTTGCGGACGAAGTGCTCGACGCACCGGAGACCCGGCAACATGTCGTCGTCCAGAAAGAAAGTATATGCGTGATCGTAGCCGCCGGCCGGGACGTACCGGCTGTACGCGCCGCAGTTGTGCCGCCAGCGGTACAGCCGGTCGACCGAGGCCAGCGTCGCGTCGGCAAGGGCGAACTCGGCGGACGGGTGGCAGTCGCAGATCGTCACCGTGCAGCCTTCTGTCTGGGCCTTCAAGGCTGCGACGATGCGCTCGACGTTGGCGGGACGTTTCCAGTTGATGACGACGACTTCGACCGTGTTCATCGCATCGATCCGCTTCGCGTTGAGCTTAGGGTTCGCGCAGAAATAAGTTCGCATTCTGCTGCAGGCCCCCAGCCTGCTGGCGAGGCGCGAGCGACGATGCGTACCCGGTGCGGTACGTGAGGAGCGAGCAACAAAGCCAGCGGGCCTGCGGGCCGCAGCCCGAAGGGGCGCGATCCTCAGCGTGCCTAGCGAACAGAAACCGGTTCATGATTGACCACCGGCTCGCGCGCCAGAATGTGAAGTTATTTCTGCGCGAGCCCTTAGGACGCTGTCGATGATAGCAAACCTCGGTTCCCGGTTCTCCGCCGGACGCGCTGCCTGTCGGCATACAGCCGGGTGTTCGGCGTCGTGTACCAGATCTCCACGGTTTCTCCGCGCCGCCTGAAGCGGGATCGCGGCGCCTTCAATTCGCGGCCTCGAGCCAGTCACGGATGCGCTGGCTCAGGTACTGAAACCGCCGCGCCATCGCAGCGGCTCGCCAGGTTCGGTCGTTCCGGCCGAGGGCCCGCGCCGACCAGTATCGATAGCTGCGCGCGTAGTCAGCCAGCAGTGCCACGAGCGCCGGTTCGGTCGCCCGGCCATGTCCGCCGCGGGCGATGTCGGCCTGCCGCGGTCGGGAAGCGCGTACGTTCCGTCCGGCGATCAACGCGATCGGCCGCGCCAGCGTCAATGCGATCGCCAGGTGGCCCGGCACAGGATCCGCCATCACGATCGTGCCGAACGGCTTCCCGGGAGTTTCCTCGCGCTTCGGCCGGTGCCTGGCGCGGCTCACGACGACGACCCTTGAGTCGAACCGTGCTCGAGGCAGGGTAGCCGCCACGTCCCTCGCCAGCCCGCTGCCGAACAGTACGATCGCATCGGCATGCTGGGGCACGACCTGTTCGAGTGGGACTGTTTGCGGGACTTGCGCGGGTTCGATATTGCTGCCGTAAAGTTTCCGTAAGCACCGGGCGACGCGTTCCGCCAGAAGCGTGTTCCTGCGGTCACCAGCGCGCGTGAGGAACACGATGTGCGCCGACTCGGGCCACGGACACGAGAAGTACTTCGGTCCGAACATCTCGGCAAATCGAGCCGGTTCCCGCACCGACATGATCCGGCTCAGAAGCGCGAGGTTGTGAGCATAGTCCGACGGGCTCGATATAGGAGCGCGGCGGCAGTATCCCCCCGACCCGGGGTGATAAAGATGATAGAGATGCTGGTCGTCGTAGCCCGTGTGAGCGGCGCGCCCCAGCAGGTAGGCCTTGTACGCCCACGCCTCGTCCTCGCAGCCCCAGCCACGGAAGCCCTCTGGCAACCCGCCGTACCGCTTGACGAATGCTCGCCTCACGAGCCCCGCGCCCCCGCTGATGGCGCGGCGGGAATAGAAGACGTTCACGGGATCACAATCGACGGGGCGCCGCATCCCCTTCATGACAGCCGTGCTGTCGGCTTTTGAGAGGTACCGGATGGACGTGTAGGGGGTCAGAAAGTCCAGCGACCGGGCGCGTATCTCGGCGGCTGCTCTCAGAACGAACCCCTCAGGCAGGACGAGGTCATTGTCCTGCCACAAGAGCAGGTCGCGCGCCGCGAAAGGAATTCCGATGTTCAGCGCGCGCGCCCGGTCGAAGGGAGCCGAGTGACGGGCGAAGACATACTTATCCGCCCAGCGCCGGGCGAACTGCTCGGCCCGAGGCGATTCGGCCAGCTCGACGACGATCACCTCCTGGACGCCCGAGCACTGCCTCAGAGCCGGCAGAGTCGCGGCGAGCTGCGGAAACCGGCTCTCCCCGCCGTGCGGGATGATGACGCTGATTCCACCCTTCGGAGACCCGCAGCCATCCGACACAGCCTTGCCTCCGACCCGAATCCGACATGACGATCTGTCCGTGGTCACGCATTCGAGCACACCCGGCTTGGAACGTGCTTGTCCACCGGGCCCCTTAAGGCTCCCGTTCAGATGATGGTGGCGTGCTCGAACGGAGGGGCCGAGTCTAAGTCGAAAAACCTCTCTTGTCAACGACGGCACGGGGACCGGTCGGCTGTGTGGCGGTGGCGGAGTTCCACGAGATCTTCAGCCGCTTCCCATTCTTCGTGTCTTTGAGTCTTAGGGGTTAGGGGCGGCCAACCATACCACCACGACCCAAAGACACGAAGAAACACAAATCTAGAAATTTGCCGGCACGGCGCCCTGCCGGAAAAACCCGCGAAAGTTCGGATTGTTGTCGAAGGTGTTCACGTCCATCACGAAAACGGAACCCTGGGTTTGAATGTCGTTAGCAAGACCGACACTGAAGCTCCCGCTGACGGTTGTGAACGCGACCGAACCCGAGGAAGAATCTTCGAACTGGATCCCGATTCCGGGGCTGGGCGTATTGTTCACCCCTCCCGCCTGGCGAAACCCGGTGGCATTGACCTGGGAGTTGTTGATCGCTACCCGGGCGTTGTCGAGCACGTGGATGCCGAAGCTTACATTGTTCTCGAAACGGCAGTTGGCTATGGTCACTCTGGAATCGCCCATCACCCGGATCCCCTCGGTCCAGTTTCGGCTCATGATGTTGCGGATCGTGACATAGCGATTGGCCGGAGCGTTGACAATAATCCCGGGGTTGGCCTGACGGCCCGCATTGCCCGCCGCTCCCTGTACGACCGCATCTATGTCGGCGTCGACTCCAGGAGCGGCTTCGAGCGAAACGTTGCCGTTGGCGGCCGTGATGCTGACGCCCTCGGGAAAGCGGCCCGACGTGACGATGACGACCCGGCCGTTCTGGTTGGCGTGGGTGGCGTTGATGGCGGCCCCGAGATCTATGTTGCCGAGCGCGCCGTTGATGGTTCCGAAAATCCGGTCGGTGGCATTGTCGGTGTCTTCGGCCGTGCCAACCAGCCCATCGCCGTCGTAGTCTTTTTCACCTTCCACCAGGACCGGGTGATTCGCCGATGCGGGCTCGGGCTTCCAAATCGTCAGCCCGGCGACAAGCATGACGACGACCAGCACCGTTACCGCGGATCGAAAGGGTCTCTTTCCGGGAAACTCAAAGAACGCTCGTGTGTTCCTCATAGTTGTCTCCTCCTCCTGGAGTGCGGTAGCTTGCTGCGTTTTGGTTATGGCGAAGCTTGCTTCGCCAAGCTCCGTTCCCAAGGGCTAAGGCCCCGCTCCTGCGCAGGCCTAGTTGTACATTTCGCACGTGCGGCAAGAAGCTGCCGCGTCACAAGGCGCAAGCAGGCTTGCGCACCAAAGGGACAAGTGCCCAACAGATCAGCGACCTCGGGCGGCGCCGAGCAGCCTGGTCCCGGGGGACGGGATCCAGGCCATCCTCTCGTGCGCTTCTCCTAGGACACTACGTCGCGCGCAATCGAATTGGATTTATGACCGGAGGCGCGGCGCGCACTATTCACTGCCGCGCCTTCAGCCCTGGTTAACAGCACCCGAGCTCTGTGCTTGTTAAATGTCCAATACTCCGTGCGGCAACAAGCTGCCGCGTCGCAAGACGCAAGCAGGCTTGCGCACCAAAGGGACAAGTGCCCAACAGATCAGCGACCTCGGGCGGCGCCGAGCAGCCTGGTCCCGGGGGACGGGATCCAGGCCATCCTCTCGTGCGCTTCTCCTAGGACACTACGTCGCGCGCAATCGAATTGGATCTATGACCGGAGTAAACTTCTCAAGCAGTGAAAGAGGGATGATCCGGTTTACTTTTGCTTAGGGGGCAACGCAGGCGGCAACGCGCCAAGCTCGAGTGCCATCATGTTGGCTCGGTCACGCACATAGAGGCGGCTCCCGACCAGCGTGGGAGGAGTCCATGAGATGCGATTCAGAAGCGAAAGGCGAGAGAGCACCTGAAAACGCTCGGGTGTTGCGCTGGCGAGACCAAGGTTGCCGTCTTCATCGAGGATGATCAACTTCCCATCGGCGTAGAGGAGCTGCGCCTTGGCGAAATCGCGGGCCTGCCAGGCGATCCGCCCGGTCCGGAGTTCCACGGCGGTGATAAAGGCAGGCCCGGAGTGGCCGCTCGACAGATAAATGTAGTCGCCAATGAGTATCGCGGTGCCGAAATGGAGCTGAACTCGCGGGTTATGCCACAGCTCTTTCACTGTAGTCCCACTGCCGCTCCGGGCGAGCTGCAATACCCGGGCTCCGCCGCTGTAAGCCGAGGAAATGAACACCAGGTTTCCGGCGGCCGCGATCGGCGTGGCGACGGCAAGGCCGTGCTGGGTAGGATGCGAGTGCTTCCAGAGCAGCTCGCCGTTATCGGGACTGAACCCGATCACCTGGTCCGCCAGCAACGCGACTACCTGCGGCTGACCGTCCACGTTGATCAGGAGCGGCGATGAGTGCGCGTTCTTGAAACCCTGATTCTTCCAGACCACGGCGCCGTCGCTCTGACGAAACGCGATGACCGCGGCGCCTTGACCGAATCCGAACCAGGGCGCGTCGCCCCCGGCCAGGTAGATCAGGGTGTCTTTGTACGGCAGACCGTGGCAGGAGTAGCCGAATGGCAGCCGGTTGGCCGCAAACTCTGTGTACAGGTCGTGCGACCACACGGGTTTACCTGTCTTCTTGTCGAGCGAGTGGATCTTTCCTGCGCCGCTCGCCGTGACGACGCGATCTCCGATGACCTGCGGCATCGCATACGGCCCGGGTCCCACGCCCTCGGAATAGCTGTTGCGGAAAGGCGCGTCGTACTCGTATTCCCAGACGGTGCTGCCGGTCGCCGCATTTAGCGCGATCACCACGTCTTTCGATCCTCGGCGATACCCGGTGAACAGCACGCCGTTTTCCTCGGCGATTGGGGAGTAGCCATCGCCGAGCGGGCGGCTCCACACACGCGTGGGCCCCTCTTTGGGCCATGCATTCGCCAGCCCGGTCGAAGTCGAGATGAAGTTGTGGCGCGGCCCGCCCCATATGGGCCAGCTCTCGGCAGGACGCTCCGGTGGTTTGGGTGGAGGCGAGACTTTCTTCTGGGCCGCGAGGAGCAGCGTGGCGGCGCAGAACAAACCCGCAAGAATTGCCCTCATGCCGTCCTTAGACGCCCGCAGCTCAGCGCCGGTTCCGCAAAATCACGTTTCTCTAACCACCGAGACACGAAGACCCAAGCAACACCACAAACAGTGGTATCACTCAATCCAAATCTTGACCAGATCTTTGCCGTCGCGAATCTCCATGATCTTGGTAGGACCCAGCCGTTTTATGCTCTCCCAGAAATCGTCCACGTTAAACCCTTTACGCCGGAGCTCCTCCTTCTTCGATTCGTCGAGAGCCATGATGGCCAGCTGGGCAAAACTTACAGGCAGGTTGATTTCTACAGTCGGTTCAGTCGCATTGTCCGAATAGACCCGAATGTGAAACATCCTGCTGTCGACCTGGCCTTCGCTCTTTCCTCGCTCCGGCGATTCACGCTGTGGAGAGAGGGCGTTGGGATCCAGGCGGAGCAAAGCAATCTTCGCCCGGTCTACCAGGTCCCGTTCTTTCTCCTTATTGACGATTTGCCGCAAAACGGGAATGGCCATCGAGGTCAAGCCGCGATCATTCAGACTGCTGCTCCGGATTGCCGCAAAATAGCGGACTTCTCTGGTGGGATCACCCAGGGCTGCCACAATACGATCCCGGTACGAACTGTTTCCTTTCTCCATCAATGACGCCGCGAGGTCCACGACACTGTTCCGAGCTTCAGCCAAAAGGTAGGACTCACCGGGATATCGGCTTACGAACTCATCGTAGGCCCGCACCGCTTCTTCTTCTTTTCCCTGCTGCTGGAAAGAACGCGCGGCAAAATAATGCGCCTGTGGAACCAGAGTACTCTTCGGGAACTCCCGGATGACACGCTGGAAGACCGCGCGGGCCTCTTCCCATTTCTTGTCGAACATCAGGATCTTACCCTGGTTGAACAGATCCTGGTCTCGTGCTGCTTCTTCGGCCCGCGTCTGCAGGCAGGAAAGCAAAACCAGGGGCAACACGAGAGTCGCGACCATTGGCCGCACTGCCAGTGTCGGATGGCGGCCGGAAAAGAGGTGGATAACGGATGCTGAATTCATGATGAGACTCCTAGGAGAGCTCTGCCTGCAGCAGATCGATTCGAAGCAGAAGCTGCTCCCTTTCAATAAAACGTTCCATGGTATGCAACCCCTCGGAACTCTCGCATCTTTCCGAGACCGAGAGATTGACCAGGAACGTCTCCAGCTGGTCGCATAGATCTTTGGCCCGCGCCACCTCGGGAGCGCGCAATTCCACGTCCAGAATGCGCTTGCGTTGCAGCAACTCCCGCGCACGGGTGACCTCCGCAGAGACATCGTGCTTTTCGCCTTCGCAGTTCTTCTCTGCTCCGACGACGTTGAGAAGCAAGACTTCGCATTCGGTCAGGTAGCGCGCCGTCGCCTCGCGCGCATGGACCGACTCGATTTGCCGGAGAAAGGCCGCATTGCCCGAACCTGCCTGGTGCGCCAGCGGCGGAGGAGCGGATGCAGGGCGATTCAACATCCAGATCAGCCCGATTCCCAGAAGCAGAGAAGCCGCAACGCAGGCGGCCCACAGCAGCGAGGGCATATTGGAAGGAACCCAGGGATTGCGGGTGTGCAGCCCCCGGGCGCGATCCGCCAGTGTCCGGGGCAGGGAATGCCAGGCATAGTCATGAGTCATGAACAGGTCCGGATCCTTCAACCAGGACGTGACGGTATCGATCTTCGCGACTTCAGCGCGGCAGAGGGGGCAAGCCCGGATGTGATCGTCTACCCGCCGTTTGTCCTCCGGAGGCAATTCGCCTTCCGCATAGAGGACCAGCAGGTCACCAACGCTTTCACAGTTATTCATAACTCAACGCTTCCTTCTGGTCTAATAGCAGGTTCTTGAGGCTATGGACCGCTTTGTGCAGGTTCGATTTAACCGTCCCCAGCGGGCAACCCAGTGTGTGGGCAATCTCTTCGAGCTGCATTTCTCCGAAATATCTCAAGGACACCACCTGGCGCTGTCGTTCAGGCAGCCGCCGGACTGCTTCTTCGATGACTCGCCGTCTCTCTCCGTCTCTCAACCGATCGAGAGCAGAACCAGGTTTCATCAGGGTAGCGGATTTCTGCACTTGAGATTCGGCGACGTCGTCCAGGGACGAGACTCTCCCCTTGTCCCCCCGCCGGTACCTGTCGATACTAGCATTAATGGCGATCCGGTAAAGCCAGGCGCGAAAGGACGTCCGTCGTTCCCAGGTCTGGCGCGCCATGTACACTTTGAGGAACGTGTCCTGTAAGACTTCCATGGCATCCTCCGGGTCGCGGTGATAGCCGTTAATGACGCGAAATACCTTTCTCTGGTAACGCCGGATCAGCTCCTGGTACGCGGTCATGTCTCCTCGCTGAACCTGGGTCATCAGTTCCTCGGTGGTTGAGGAGGACTCAAGCGTATTCACAGAGAGGACCACGGCACTCAAGTTTATCGCCTGATTGTGAAGCCTTCCTCGCGCGGAGGATCCGGGGCACGCTATTACCTTGCGTCGACAATCACCTTTCGCAGGCTCGTATTCCCTTAACGCAAGCGAGGGGCGCAGGGTTCACCTCGAGGCAACATACCACGAAGACGCGAAGACACGAAGAAACACTAAGAATACAGGTCTTGGTGTTTCTTCGTGTCTTTGTGCCCTAGTGGTATTCGTTTCGAGGAGGAAGCTACTCCAGGCCGAAGGTGATCAGGACGTCACCCGCCGCTATGGCTACGTACTGTTTTCCCTTGCTGAGATACGTGATCGGGTTCGCAAAAATCATGCCTCCGGCCGGGAAATACCAGAGATGCTTGCCCGTCGCAGCATCGAGCGCGAAGAAATTGCCTTCAACCGTGCCGCTGAAGACGACGTTGCCGGCGGTCGAGAGCACGCCCGCCCAGGACGGGCTGACCAGCTTGTGCTCCCAGCGGATCTCGCCGGTCTCGGGCACGATGGCACGCACGGCGCTATGCTCTTGAAAGCCCGGAACCGGCTTGCCGCCGCCCCCGGTAAAGCTGGCGCCCGGCTTGTATTCCGCGTCGGCTTTGAAATACACGTTCCCGGTTTCCTGGGAGGGAGCATAGTAGAGCCCGGTCCGGGGACTGTAGCTGGGGGAAAACCAGTTCATCCCGCCGTTGATACCCGGCCATACCGCGGTACCTTCGAGGCTGGGGAAGGTATCGGGCAGGCGCACCGGCCGGCCCCGGGCGTCGATCTCCTTGGCCCAGGTCTGCTTGACGTAGGGTTTGGCCATCAGGTATTCGCCGGTCTGGCGATCGAGCAGGTAGAAGAACCCGTTGCGGTTCGCGTGAGCCAGGAGCTTCCGCTTGCGGCCCTTGAACTCCGAATCGAGCAGGATCGGCACTTGCGTGGCATCCCAGTCGTGTACGTCATGCGGCGTATACTGAAAATGCCACTTCAACTTCCCGGTATCGACGTCAAGGGCGAGCATGGAGTCGGAATAGAGATTATCGCCGGCGCGTCCGTCTCCATTCCAGTCGGGGCCCGGGTTTCCGGTACCCCAGTAGGTGAGGTTGAGGTCCGGGTCGAAAGCGCCCGTAACCCAGGCCGTCGCCCCGCCGGTCTTCCAGGAGTCCCCTGCCCATGTGCCGAAATTCGGCTCATCCGGTCCGGGAATTGTATAGAAGCGCCAGGCCCGTTCACCCGTGGCGGCGTGATACGCATCGATAAACCCGCGCACCCCGTACTCCCCTCCGGCAAGACCCAGGATGACTTTGTCTTTCGCCACCAGAGGCGCGACGGTGCCCCCGTAGCCTCCCTTGTAATCAGCGATCTCCGTCTTCCACAGCAAACGCCCCGATTTGGCGTCCAGGGCGAGCAGCTTGGCATCGACCGTGGCCATAAAGAGCCTGTCCCCCAGAATCGCGAGTCCACGGTTCACCTGGCCGCAGCAGACGATCACCTTCTCCGGAACCTTATACTGGTGACTCCACAACCTCCGCCCGGTTTCCGCGTCGAGGGCGATCACGTCGTTAGGAGGGCGGGTCAGGTACATCACCCCGTCGACTACCAGGGGCGAGGTCTCGACCTTGTGGGTGGTCCGCATCTGGTATATCCACTTCGGGCGCAGCCGATCGACATTTCCGGCGTTGATCTGATCGAGACGGCTATAGCGGTAGCTACGGTAGTTGCCCGAGTACATGAGCCAATTGCCGGGTTCGTCGTCCGCCTTCAACAGGCGCTCGTAACTCACGAGTCCGTCGGCCCACGCGGCTGCGGCCGCCAGCAGAGCCACGGTTAAGAAGACCAGTGGTTTCAGTTTCATCACTTCTTTCCTCGCAAAGAGCTCAGGTAGGCGACCACATTCTCAATCTCCACTGCCGACAGGGTCGATCCATAGGCGGGCATTAACGACCGGCCCTCGCGTTTTACTTCTTTCAGATCGCTCTTCAGAAAGGAGCGCAAGTTCTCACGTATATCCCGGACCTGGATTGAGTAATCGTCCTCATTGAGCTTTATGCCGGTGACGGGCTCACCTGTCTTGGTGAGAACGGTCACTGTACGATGGTTGTCGGCTATATAGGCGGCAGGATTGGTAAGGGACTCGCGCAGGAACTTCAGCGAGCGCCGCAGGCCGACTTCACTCAATTCCGGTCCCAGGCGCCCGCCGCCATCACCGACGACATGGCAGGGCACGCACATGCCTTTCCCTTCATAGACCAGCTTGCCCGCTGCCGGATCTCCCGGCGCTTTCTCCTCCGCCCCGGCAGTTGCAAGACGGCGAACGAAAGCCACAATTCTCCAGATTTCGTTCTCGGACAGACCGGTGCCGGGCATCTCGGACTCCGGGATTCCCTTCTGGATGGTCCGGAATAACTCGCGGTCGGACCCGCCCATCCGGTAACGGCCCGTGGTCAGATTGATGCCGCGCCCGCCTTCGCCCTCCGGGCCCGTGGCACAGCGCGCAATGTCCCATGAAGTATTGCCGCCCTGCAGCCGCGTCCGCCGCCGAGTCGAAAGGATTCTTTTCAGGAATCTCCTTTTCCGGCGGCGCCTGGGCCGCCCACGAGATTCCAAGCAGCATCAAACCGCATGCAAGGCTGAAGATAGAATTCATGTTTGATTCCTTGGTCACTCTCACCGCGAATACGTCAAGTGGCCAGGAACATCGCTTCACTTGACACAGGCGTCTAAACGGCTGAGGGCTTCGGTTATGAGCTGACTCTGCGCTTTTCCAATGAACCTTGCTTTCGTGCCAATGTAGTCCATGGACTTGATTTGGTCCACCAAATTTGTTCCTGAGGGTTCAATCGTCGTGAAGTAGTTGAAGGCAGGGAGAATCCCTTCTACGTCGAGTTCTTCCAGCTCTGAAGTGTGTCGGTCGATCTGTACAAGGGTCAATTCCTCACGCAATCGATCACGTTGGCGCTCTTACGTGTCCAGGTCGATGGTCTTCGCGAAGATGAACGCGGCCGACGGGAGGGTGATCCGCTTAACCAGACGGGGGAAGGACGAAGGGCGCTTTCCCTCGGGGCCCTTTTCGTGAACCTAAGTGTTCCAGGGTGGGGGGATCGAAGGATCGTAGGAATCGCAGATAGCTCTGCAGATCCATTGAAGGAAAATCGCGGTATCGACGCTGTGCGAGGTTATCTTCCGGCGTCGTTGGCAGGTCTCGCTCGAGATCTAGCCGGTCAGGTTCGCTTCCGGATCTCTTCATAACTGTTCAGCAGCCCACCCTCCTCAAAGTACTTCCGAACCTCTTCTTGGTCAATACCGGGGAGATGGATGAGGAAGCCAATATCTGCCAGTTCCTGAAGCGTGCGCGACGGATCGTTCTTCATGGCCTGGACCTTCATGGCCACGAGATGTTCGGCTCTCGGAACCGGTACGGAAAGATTTCCCAGCTTGAGCGTCGCTCCTTGAGTTTCGAAGATTTTCCGCCGGGTTTCACCTCGCACGTAGACAAAATCGACGCGTCCCATCGCCGAGTCGCTGTGCAGGTGATTGGAATAACCCTCCGAGCAATGAAGGGTCTGATACCCGAGCGACTCAAGATAGGCAATGAGTGCCGCCTGGCCAGCGGCTTCTGTTACGAAATCCAGATCCTGAGTGAGTCGACTTCTGCCATAAGCGTGAAGCGCGAATGCACCGATGACGGCAAACTTCACACCTTCCCGTTCGAAGTACTTGGCGATCGTCATGAGAACCTTTTCGAAATCCAATGTCTTTCTCTGAAAAGTCGTCGCAGGAGCGCGCTCATCGTAGCACGAGCGTGGCGCACATTCCGGAACAACTCCGAGGTCAAGTTCGATCCTGGCAGGCGAGCCGAGGCAGCTGCTTCTCAAGAACCGCCGAGGGCATGACGTTCGCGCGCGCGGGGGATTCGGCATCCAACGCGTCGTCTGCGAGCGCAACCCGGGCCCGCAGCACCAACTGATGCACAAATAAATAAACATTTGTCATCGATCATTGCATTTCTCATTTGTCATTCATGCTGCCTACTGCCTACTGTTTTGATTGAAGTTCACATTCAAAGTTCTTATGCTGATGGACTCCTATGTCTCTACTAGACGGCAAGCTTGGAATCGTTTTTGGTGTAGCGAACAAGCGCTCGATTGCCTGGGCCATCGCGCAAGCGTGGGCCAAGGCAGGGGCCAAACTGGCTTTCACCTACCAGGGCGAACGCCTCAAAGAAAACGTAGAGGAGCTGGTCGGAACGTTTGGCTCCCAAACCCTACTGCTGCCGTGCGATGTGACAAAGGATGAAGAAATTGAGCGAGTGTTCGCCGAAGTAGGCCGGGAGTTCGGCAAGCTGCAATTGCTGCTCCATTCGGTTGCCTTCGCGCCGCGAGAGGCGATGGAAGGAAATTTCGTGGGAACGTCGCGCGAATCCTTCCGGATCGCTCACGACGTGAGTGCTTATTCCCTCGTCGCTCTGGCGCGCGGCGCAGCGCCGCTCATGACGGATGGGGGCAGCATTGTCGCGATGACCTACTACGGTTCGAAAAAGGTGGTGCCGCACTACAACGTGATGGGCGTGGCCAAGGCTTCATTGGAAGCCTGCACGCGCTATCTGGCCTACGATCTCGGCCCGAAAAAAATTCGGGTCAATTGCATCAGCGCCGGCCCGGTAAATACGCTGGCGGCCCGCGGCATCGCCGGCTTCAGCGATATGCTTAAACACTACGAAGCTCACGCTCCCCTCAAGCGAAATGTCCTTCCCGACGAGCTCGGCGCGACCGGCACCTTCCTGGCCAGCGACAGTGCTGCCGCCATTACGGGACAGGTGATCTATGTCGACTGCGGCTACCAGATCATGGGAATGTGAGCCTTACGCCCTTACCGCGAGCACGCGAAACCACCGGAGACTCGGGTTTCAGTATCGTTCCACTCCGGCCTTACTCTCTGCCGCTCACTGCGAGCCGGTTCCGGCGCTTCCCTGAGGCGGTCGACCGTTTCGACGGGGCGACCTACCGCCGGCTGCTCCTCGTCGATGACCGGCCCCAGCTGCTGACTGTCACGCAGAGCGGATCGCCGATTCGGGCTACGCTGCAGATCCGGATCACGGGCGAAAGATCCGATTCGGACTCCGTCCGCGCCGCAGCGCGCCAGGCAGTCGAACGCGCGCTGGGTGCGGCAAGCGATGTGCGCCCCTTTTACCGCGCGCTCAAAGCCGACCCGATACTCGGTTCCTCCATTCGCGCCTTCAGAGGATTGCGCATCGCGGGTTGGCCGGATGTATGGGAAGCGCTGGCCAGCACGGTGCTCTGCCAGCAGGTGAATCTCGCGTTCGCTTACGGAATCCGGCAGGAGCTCGCGATGCATCTCGGGTTTCATGCCCGATTCAACGGTGAGTCTTTCTATGCCTTTCCGGCGCCACAGCGTATCGTCGACGCGGGAGTGGACCGGCTGAGACAATTCCGCCTCTCGCAGGCAAAGGCGGAGACGCTGGTCCGGCTGGCCGATGCCTTCAACCAGGGGGAGTTGTCCGATACCGCGCTGGCGAAACTGACGGATGACGCCGTCATCGAACGCCTTACTGCCATCAAGGGCGTGGGAATCTGGACCGCGGAAACAGTCCTGCTGCGAGGTCTGGGCCGGATCGATGCGTTCCCGGCAGGCGATCTCGGCGTGGTGAAATACCTGGCTCAGGGATTACTGCGGCGGCCGGAACCGGCTACCGAGAAGGAGATGCGCCACTACGCCGAAGCGTGGAAGCCTTACCGCGGTCTTGCCCTCGTTTATGCTTACGCGGAGCTTCAGCGGCTTCGTGCCGGCGCGCAAGAACCAAGGCCACGGCGAAGACTCCAGGACGCGAAGAACGCCAGGAATACTTCTTGATTCGCCCGCGGAACTTTCATCGCCGCGCTCGGTCCCATTTCACACACTGCTCGATGGTGTAGTCCACCTCCTCGTCCGTCAGCTCGGGAAACATGGGCAGCGAAAGGCAGGTGGCCGCGTTTTTTTCGCAGTTAGGAACTGTGGGATTGGGATCCGCCGGCATTCCCCAGGGATATCCCTCCTGCTGGTGAATGGCAATCGGGTAATGGAGCTTCACGTCTATCCCTGCGGCGAGCAGAAAAGCCTCCAGGCTGTCGCGCTCAGGATGCTCGACAACGTAGAGGTGATAGGCGTGCCGGTATCCGGAGGGCTCGCAGGGAAGGGTGAGGCTTGTGCGCTCAAGTCCCCGGGCATAGCGGGCTGCAATCTCCCGCCGCCGGTCCGTCCACCTGGTGACCTGTTTCAGCTTCACGCTCAAGATCGCAGCATGAAGATCGTCCAATCGGCTGTTGTAGCCCATGCTGTGAACCGAGCGCTTGCTCGAACCGTGGTTTCGCAGACGGCGGACCTCCGCATCCACGTCCTGCCGATTGGTAATGACTGCGCCGCCATCGCCGAAGGTCCCAAGGTTCTTCTGAATAATGAAGCTGACACACATCGCGTCGCTGAGCTCCCCTTCTTTCCAGCCCGGGCCGTAGCCGTCGATGGCCTGGGCGTTGTCCTCGATGACAAACAGTTTGTGCTTCTTCGCGATCTCGCTGATCGACTTCATGTCGGCGCACAGCCCGTACAGATGGACCGGGACGAGAGCGCGCGTCTTCGGAGTTATGGCCGCTTCAATCCTGGAGGGATCGATATTTCGGGTTGCCGGGTCGCAATCGACAAACACGGCCTTCGCTCCCGCGATCCAGATCGCCTCGGCCGTAGCAAAGAACGTGTTCGCGGTGGTGATGATCTCGTCTCCCGGCTTGATGCCAAGGGCCATGAAAGCGAGAAAGAGCGCGTCGGTCCCCGAGTTGACGCCGACCGCGTGCTTCATTCCAAAGTACTTTGCCAGATCCTGCTCGAACTGTTTCAGAGCGGGTCCCATCACATACTGGTTGCTCTCGAGAACCCGCCTTATGGCATCATCGAGCTCCTTCCGGAGACCATGATACTGGCGGACGTGACCGTAAAAAGGAACCTTGACTTCAGGTATGGTGGTTGCTTCCGGCATGTCTTCTCACCTCGATCGGTACCATAGATTAAGAGTTGCTGACGTAAGCCTTGTTACCCTAGTCCATCGGGGCGGCCCTTTCAAGCTTGATCCTCGGTCCGTGTGCCTTGTCTCGCCGGAACAGGATTCTTAACCGCGAAGACTCGAAAACACCAGGAAACGCGAAGCGCGAATACTCTTGCCCCAAGGCAGTTCGACAAAATAGAATCCGGTACCCATAGAGCCGATTCGATTCTCAGGGGAGGGAGAAGCTGTGCGGCCCAAGGGATTGGTGTCATTTTTCCGGAGGCCATCGCCAGCGCTCCTTTCTCTTTTTATCCTCCTGGCAGTTCCGTGCAGCGCTCAAAAGAACCCCGTCAAGCTTGACGTCAACCCGGTTGCGTCAAGGGTGGCCGTTGGCGGTAAGGCCGGTATCCGGATCACACTCCTGGACTCGGACAATCGGCCCATCAACGCGCCGAGGGATCTCGCAATTCAGATTCAGGCGCGCCTGTCTCCTGCCGATCCGCCGCAAAAATTGATGGATGTTACGATGAAGGCGGGGCAATCCTCGCAGACTTTTACTGTCCCTCTTCGATCAGGGCTTCGAGGCTTTGTCTATCTCTGGGCCAGGCACGAGGAACTGCTTGCGGGTGGCGCTTTCCTTCGGGTCGAGGATTCGGTCCCGCACACTCATGCTCCAAAACGCCCGCGCCCCCCTGAAAAAGCTCGAGCCGAAGGGCATTCTGATACCTCGCGGCGGGGGCCTTCCAGAGCCGGCGCCCGAAGCCCGAGGCACGCAAGCTTCCTTCGCTGGCTCTACGATTCAGCCCGCAACGGCTGTTTCTCGCGGACGGGAAGGACACTGTGACGATCCACGCTTTTCTATTGCGAGAGGACGCTGGATCCTCCGAGGATTTTAGAGTTCGCCTCTTTCAAGGAAGCGGGATTCTGGCCCCGAACCCCATGGTAATTCACAAGGGTGAGGATTCCGCCGAAGCGACCTTGAAATCGAACGAACAGGGTACTGTCATCAGTAGAGTATCTCGATTCCGTGCCTGAGGCCCGCCTGGAAGGTGACCGAAAATTGGAGATCAAGTTCGGTCCCCCGATCACCAGGCTCGAGCTCATCCCCAATCCCCAGGACATCACGCTTCTGGACCGATCGGATTTGTTTGTCCGCCTGGTAGACGATAAGGGAAGGCCGATCCGCACCGCTGAAGAACGCTTGATTTCGGTGGCGATCAGTCGTGGGCGCGGGGAGATCTCTCCGAAGGAATTTACCATTCTTCCTGGGCAGTCCGGAGGCCGCGCGAACTTCGAGCCGGTCTGGTGGGGAGACTTCCAGGTCTCGGCTTCAACACCCAATCTTTTCAGCACCACGGTCCCGCTAAAAGTCAGGTTGCCACTCGCGATGATGGGCTTTTCGGCGCTGGGTGGATTGTCGGGAGGATTGCTTGTTATTCTGACTCGCCGACGAACCAGATGGTGGCGTCTCGTGGTCGGCCTGATCGCCGGATTTCTCTTCTACTGGATCCTGCTGCTGGGTCTGATCCATGTCTTGCCGCGCGGTCTCGCGTTAAACCCGCTCACCGCCTTCACGTTCTCCGTCTTCGGCGGATGGTTAGGAATCGAAGCGCTGACCCACATCTTGAAACGGCTCGGATTCGTGGGCGCGCCTTCTTCGTCAGGAATCGATTTCGCAGGGGACACGGGTGCGGTCGCAGGCAGGCACCAACGGGGCGACCACGTCTTTGTCTGTTATGCGCGTGACGACGAGGGCTTTGTCCTCGACCTCGCGGGAAAGCTCAAGGAGCGCGGGATTCCCATCTGGATAGACCAGACCGACATTCCACCCGGCGCCAACTGGGATAAGGCCATCGACAAAGCTCTGCATGACTGCGCCTCCTTCCTGATCGTACTCTCGCCGGCCGCCATCCAATCCAGCGAGGCGACGGGGGAGTTGCGCACGGCTCTGGACGAGCGCAAACCGATAGTTCCGGTGCTTCTGGAGAAGTGCCCGATTCCGAGGCAATTGAAGAACATCCAGTATGTAGACTTCACTTCGGGTGATCCCGAGGACGAGGATGCTCTGAATCGGGTGACGGCCGTTCTGTCGAGCCATGGCGCCTGATCCCGATTGACGATTTACGATTGACGATTGACGATTTACCATTGAGTCGATCGTCCCTGCAGGCGGCCACCGGACCGGCGGCCGCGGAGCTATCAGGAGTCAGCTATCAGCGGTCAGCTTCCGGACCCGAACGACACGGTTTGTCCGGCTCCTCCGGACACACGGATTGGAGCAGCGTGAAATTCGTGCTAAAAAGGCAAAGTGTTACGGGCTTACGAAATCTCGTCATGAATCGTCAATCGTCAATCGTCAATCGTCAATCTGAATGAGTCTCATCAATCTGCTTGTACTTGCCGATCCTGCACAGCCGCAGCTGAAGATGCTGGAGCAGCTGCGACAGACCGCCACGGTAACGGTGGGAAATACAGTGCAAGCGGTCGAGCCGAGCGCGCCTCGTGCCGATGTGATTTTCGCCTGGTCGGGAAATCGCGACCTGCTGGAACAGATCTGGAGTGCCGCGCGCCAGGTCAAATGGGTGCACTCGATGGCCGCCGGCCTTGATAATTTACTTTTTGCCGCGCTGGTCGAAAGCCCGGTTCCTCTTACCAATTCCCGCGGAGTATTCAGTCAATCGCTGGGTGAGTTCGTCATGGGCGCCGTTCTGTTCTTCGCCAAGGATTTTCGGCGCATGGTCCGGAATCAGGACGCAGGCATATGGCAAGCTTTTGATGTCGACGAGATCAGCCGGCAGAGCCTGGGGATTATCGGCTACGGCGATATTGGCCGCGCCGTCGCCCGGCGCGCCAAGGCGTTCGGCATGAAGGTCCTCGCGCTTCGCCGCCGCCCGGAGCAGTCCCGAGACGACTCGATGCTCGACCAGCTTCTGCCCCTGGAACGAAAGCTCGAGCTAATGGCAGGCTCGGACTATGTCGTCGTTGCCGCGCCGTTGACGCGAGACACACGCGGCATGATCGGCGCCACCGAACTGCGCGCCATGAAAAAGACGGGCGTCCTGATAAACATCGGCCGCGGCCCGGTGGTCGACGAACCCGCACTGATTCGGGCCCTCCAGGAAAAATGGATCCGCGGCGCGGCGCTCGATGTATTTGAGAATGAACCCTTGCCGCAGGGCCACCCTTTTTACCGTCTGGACAACCTCCTCCTCTCGCCCCATTGCGCCGACCACACATCAGACTGGATGGAGCAGGCTACCCAGTTCTTCCTGGACAACTTCGAGCGCTTTCGAAAAGGGGAGCCGCTTCAGAACGTGGTGGACAAGCGACTCGGGTATTAGGGCTCGCGCAGAAATAACTTCACATTCTGGCGCGGACTCGGTGGTCAATCATGAACCGGTTTCCCTTGGCTGCGCACGCTCGGAATCGCGCCCCTTCGGGCTGCGGCCCGCCAGAATGCGAACTTATTTCTGCGCGAACCCTTAGGCTTGGCAGCGTCTTCACTCAAAAAATGCTTCAGGAGTTCATATGAAAAGAAATCAGCGTCTATTCATTCTGGGTTTCTTCCTGATCGTCGCTTCGTTACCGGTTGCTCTCCAGGCCCAGACTCCGGCGGCACAGCCCGAACCAGCAACCATACCTGTGATCAGGAATGATTGGCTCAGACGCCATGAGGGGTTCGTCAGCCTCGCCAAGAAAGGCGACGTCGACGTTCTATTCCTCGGTGATTCGATTACCGACGGTTGGAGAAATGAGCGCGGCGGCGGGCCTGTTTGGCGGAAGTACTTTGACCCGCTCAAACCGGCCAATTTCGGCATAGGAGGGGATCGCACACAGCACTTGCTCTGGCGGCTTCAAAACGGGGAGCTTGAGGGGATCCAGCCCAAAGTCGCAGTGGTCATGATCGGCACAAACAATCTCGCGCAGAACCAAACCGAAGAAATCGCCGAAGGGATCAAGCTCATCGTTCAGGAAATCCGCTCACGCTCTTCGAAAACCAGGGTCCTGCTCCTGGCGATCTTCCCTCGGGAGGAAAAACCTGGCGTGTTGCGCGAGAAGCTTCAGCAGGTGAACGCGATCATTACCAAACTCGAAGACGGCAAGAACGTTCGATACCTGGACATCGGTGGGAAGTTCCTTCAGCCCGACAACACCATCTCGCAGGACATCATGCCCGACTTCCTGCACCTGAGTCTCCGCGGGTATGAGATCTGGGCCGAGGCCATCATCGAGGTGCTGAAAGAAATGATGACCGAAGCGACTCAGGAATGAGTGCATCACGTTTCTTAGTGCCTTCGAGTCTTCGGGTCTAGTCGTGGATTGTTAACCTCTAAGCACGAAGACTAAGAACGGGCTAAACCGTCGGGACCTGAAAGACTGCCAGACTGCTCCCGAACATCGTGCCCGGGAAATGGGATTCAGGAAATCGCTGGCTCAGCCTGGTGTAGAGGTTGACTCCCCAACCGGCCGAAATGATCCACACCATCTCGCCAGGCGGCAGGTCATAAACGTTCCTCAAGCGCTTAAGTTCAACCCCGAAACTCTCAACGTTGAACAACCAGTGTCGCGTCGAGACAACTCGGTACCCCCCATATGGAAATTCCCAAAACTCTTTCTGAGGTTGATCGAAGCGGGTGATCTGGTTTTTCCCAAGGTAATAGCCGAGCAGAACGCATCGTCTGGTAATCCACAAAGACGAGCTTGCCCGCCGGGATTGATTGATGAATATGATTCACGGCCTGGCTCATTAAGGTCCGGCTCTGATGTTCCGCATAAATCGGCTGGGCAGGAGGCGTGGGATAAAGGTTACAGACCGCCATGGCAAAACCCACGGCAAACAGCCCGGGCCAAGGCTTCCTCTCGATGAGTTTCGTCAGCCCGAAGCTGGCGCCTGCGATCGCGAAAAGGGTCAGAAAAATGCTGTGCCGGGTGCCGCCGTAAGGATACATGCGAGCAAGCGCAGCGCACCAGCTCAGCAAGAATGGAAGCAGCAGAATGGCAAGATGGCCCAGCCTGTCCCATCGTTCTTCGCGCCGAACATCCTTCGTAAAAAGAACCACGACGCCGGCGACAAAGGCTAGAAGCATGGCGATCCCGACGATCCGGTTGGCACAAACATAATGAAAAAAGGCGACCGTGCCATTGAACACAAAAGCAAACAGATTGTCCTTTACCGGGTCAAAGTAAGAGCTCTGGAGCCAACCGCCCGCCGCCTCCTGCTCCATGCCGCCCCCTCTTAATTTTGAGATGTGTGTAAGGTAAAGAAAGACATAGAGGGAAACCACGCCCGCCTGAGACGCGGCCCAAACCTTGACCAGGCGGCCTGGTAGCCGGCGATCCCAGATGAGTATCAATGCATAGGCGGCTGCTGCCAGCGTGAACCAAAGGGCTGAGTAGTGCGTTAGAATTGCAAGATACAAAGCGGCTGAGAAAAGTAACATGGCGCGCAAAGACTTTTGCTTGAAGGCCCGTTCCAGGAAGTAAAGGGCGCTCGCCATGCAGAGCAGGAGAACTCCATAGCCCCGCACTTCAGTCGAAACCGAAATGATCGCCGGCGAAAAAGTGAGCACTAAAAGACCGACCAAAGCTGCCGTCTTATTAAACGCGCTCTCGAGCCATTTGTACGCGACCCAGAGCAACAGAGTTCCAGCCAGCACCGATGGAAGACGCAGGATGAACTCGGAGGTGCCGATAAAGCGCAAGAAATAAAGCAGCAAAAAGAAGAATGGAGGATGAGCATTGGTAAGGCTCGCCTGGTATGCCAGAGCGGCGGACGGCTGATTGGCAAGGAGGTAGTGCAGGGCTTCATCCGGATTGAGATAGCCGGCAGCAGCGGTGATGACCCGGATCACGAAACCGGCCGAAATAACCAGGAGGGCGATCGAGTTCAGGTGAGATTGAAGCCATGGATCCGGGCCGTGTTTCTTTTGAGTCACTTTGCCGGCCCGGCGGGTTTTGGGATTCGGCCTGCGCAAGCGTCACTCCTCCATGGAAGCTTTAGTCGCCCCTCCCGGCGCAAAATTTGGACGAGAATAGCAGAAAGTTGTCGGTTCCAGGTTTCTTATGTCTAGCGCTGCAAAAGCAATACCGACCAGGACACCAAGTCACGAAGAAACACGCAAGAATTACTTTGCCTTAAAAATAGTGACACAATCGCTGTAGACTCTTGATGTGGGAGCCATGTTGTCCTTCTCAATTGCCTTATTGTTGGTTCTGGTGACCGGCGTGGTCAACCCGGCTCATGCGAAAGAACAGGTGTTAAAACCGGGCCGGCCGGAAGAAGCTGGTATGTCTGCCGTCCGCCTGGAGCAGGCCGGCCAGATCCTGGAGCAGGAAACCAGAAACGGCCAGGTGCTCGCCGCCTCGATCCTGGTCGCCCGGCACGGCGTTATCGTTTTGCATCGAGGTTCCGGAAAGCAGTCGCCGGAAGCCTCCGGCCCGCCTGCGCGGCCCGATACCATCTATCTCGTCGCCTCGATCACCAAGCCGGTTACCGCTTCCGCCCTGATGCTTCTGGTGGAACGCGGCATGATCAGTCTTTCCGATCCCGTACAAAAATATCTGCCGGAATTTCAGGGGCCGGAGCGAGACAAGGTACGGGTCCACGATCTCTTGACCCATGTTTCGGGAATGCCGGACATGCTTCCGGAGAATACCGAGTTGCGAAGGGCGCATGCTCCACTTCCGGAGTTCGTGCGGCGGTCGCTGACCACCCCCCTTCTCTTCGCGCCGCGCAGTTCATTTTCCTACCAGAGCATGGGAATTCTGCTGGCCGCCGAGATCGTGGAACGTCTCACGAAAACTCCATTGCGGGAATTCTTGAAGAAGGAGTTCTTCGATCCCCTGGGGATGAAGAACACCATGCTGGGCCTTGGAGGCAGAACCATCGAACAGACCGCCTGGTGCCAAGGGTCGCCCTCTTACGAAACCAGCAGCGCCGACGCCAAAAGATTCGGAGCCAACAGCCCCTACTGGCGAGATATGGGACATCCCTGGGGAGGAATGCATAGCACAGTAAATGACCTGGCGGTCTTTCTTCAGATGTTTCTGAACGGAGGAGCGTACGGCGGCAAAAGGATTCTGGCACCGGCGACCGTCGATGCTATGACCTCCGACCAGAACCAGAGGCTGGGAGCTCCATGGGGCTTAGGTTGGGCCCTGAAGCGCTCGCCGGTATGGAACTTCTTTGGAGACCTGGCCTCGGACCGCACTTACGGCCACGTGGGCGCCACCGGCACCGTGGCGTGGGCTGATCCCGAGCGGGATTTAATCTGCGTGATTCTTACGACCCGTCCCGCCAGCCAGGACGGCGGCTTTCTGCTCAATCGAGTTTCCAACGTGGTTCAGTCCGCCGTAGAAACCCGGCCGTGAACGCGTCATCGAAAAGACCCACCACTAAGACTCAACAGACACAAATGAAACCTAAGACTCAATAGGTTTCATCGGGCTCGACGTGAATCGTAACGGTACAGGGGCCGATCTTCTCGGCCAGCCGCCTCTCCACTTCTTCCGTCACGGCATGGGCCTCGAACGTGTTCGTCGGAGTGACCACCAGATGCATGCTGATGAAGATTCGGCCCGGCACTCCACGGGATTTTATTTCATGCACTGATTCGACTCCAGTCGTCTCCCGCACGATCTTGGCGATGTATTCCGAGGAAAGAGGCGCGCTATCCACCAGCACAGGAATGGTGGAGGCAAAGATTTGATACGCAGCGTAAGTGATTACCCCGGCGACGACAAAGGCCAGAATCGGATCGATGTGAACCATTCCTCTGCGGACGAGCACGAGGCCGATCAGAATCGACAGGCTGACGAAGATATCACTCAGCGTGTGCTTCGAGTCGGCGATGAGGAAGCTGCTATTCAATGCCTTTCCCCGGCGGCTTTCATAGCTCCAGACAAAGATATTGACCATCAGGGTCACGACCATGACGCCGACCGTCAGGGTAGTGACCTCAACCTCCGACGACGACCAGCCGAGCAGACGCTTCGTGGCTCCGACCACGACTTCAAACGCGGTCACGAGAAGAAAGCCGGCGATGGCGAAAGTCGCCACAGTTTCGAACTTGTGATGCCCGTAGGGATGTTCTTCATCGGGAGCCGCCTGGGCTAGCCGGATTATGACCAACCCGACGAGATTGTTGAGCGAATCGGCCGACGAGTGCATGGCATCGCTGATCACACTCAGGGAGCCCGCCCGAAATCCCGCTACGAGTTTACCTGCCACAACGGCCAGATTCAGCGCCAGGGTCAACATCAGGACCCTGCGGACCTCCCTGCCATACGAATCCTCACCGACCGTGGCTCGCCTTAGTTCTTTCACTTTAGACCCTTGGCGTTTGTTTCTTAGGCGCTTAGCGAAACGTTCAAACTAACATGTTGTCGTTCACAAGGGGCCCTTTCGTTCGGGGCGAAGTCCCCGAACGAACCTTTGTGTCTTCGTGGTTAGCGCTGCGGAAAAAATACCTCTAGAGTTTGCCGACCCGAATCCGAACGCTTCCAGTCGCGCTCTCCCCCGGCTTCAAAACGATCAGATGGGCTTCCCGTTCGAAACCCTGCCCATGAAGGTTATGCGCATCCGTCGAGCAGGTCTGGTTTTCGATGCAGAAATAGGGTCGGCCTTGCGGCGTATAGACCACCGCGTGAGTGAACAACTCCGAAGCCTCAAGAGTCACGCGGATTCCCCGGTCGCGGAATTCATAGCCGGCTGGTCTTTCGGGGACCATTCCCCAGTAGACATCGTCCAGCTTCAGGTCCCCCAGCGATGTGGGCTGGCGCAGGTCGAAAGGTGCGCCCTCGAGGCTCTGCAGCTTGCCGGTGGGCAAGAGTCCTTCCGCTTCCATGTGACGTTCGGCAGGAACCTGAAGGTAAGTCTGGCCGCGGTCTCCCAGGATTCTGAAATAGGGATGAAGGCCAAAACCGAAGGGAAGCGGGCGTCCATCTCGATTCTCCACCGCAAAGCTCATGAGAATACCGTCGGTCGCGAGCGCATAGGTCATGGTGAGTCGATTCAGGATGGGAAACAGGGAGAAGTTCGGAGATTTCTGGTCGAAATCGATATAGGTTTTCAGCGAGACGCCATCGCTTCTCATTACGGGAGGATCGGCTTTCCACTCGGCCCGATTAACAAGCCCATGGATGAAATTGGAGCGCTCATTGGGTTTGAACTGAAAGGTCCTTCCGTCAAACATGAACCGGCTGTCCCTCACCCGGTTGGGCGTCGGGTAGAGGATTGGAATTCCGTAACCTACGCCGGCTGCCTGGGAGATCTTGGGAGGAGTGCGCAGCATCTCGGTGCCGTCGACTTCGAGCGAGACCAGGTTGCTTCCTCCAGCGGGAACGATGCGCGCGATGACAGTGCGACCGGGATTTTTCGCGTCACGATAAGACAGTTCGTGAACCTTCCACTGGCTTTCGGGGTCGGTCAAAACGGAATAGTGGAAGCCAGCCAATTGCGGATCCGACATTGCGCCTCCACTCAAGAGAAAAGCGACCGCGGTGATCGTCAACCATCCTGGGGGCGATACCCTAAGGGTCGCTTTGTGTTTGGCTCTCCTGTCGAGTGAAACCAACCGAATCATTTTCCACCACCGCACGGAGGCTCCAGTGGCCGAGCGCGGACGCGATCGAAGTCACTTCCTCCGAAACGAGATGCACTCTCGAGCTGTCATTCAAAACCTGAAAAGCACAGTGATACAACTCCTGAAGTTTGCGGGTTCCACCCAGGATGATGGACCTGGGGGACGGATACCGATTGTGAACCGATGCCACCTCGGTGCCGATCAACAGCCCGCTGAGATAAAAGGTATTAACACTCGGGGGAATCCGTTTGAGGAGAACGTTGCTGCGCACGGTAAAGAGCGATTCCAGCAAACCTGATTGGCGCGCGCGTTCGACACCGGATCGGAAGAGCTCCCAGGCAAGTTCATCCTTCTCCGGTTCGACGTCGACCGAGTGCCTGAGGATGCTATTGCGCCGCAAGACCTGAAAGAGCTCACCGGTGAGATAAGTCCGGAATCCCGCAATCGCCCGGTCCTCGAGTTCGATCACTTTGCTGTGGGTACCGGGAAGAAGCACCACGCTCGATTTATGCCATTTGCGAAGCTCGGGATCCTGAATGATCCCCAGCAATTCGGTCTCTTCTCCGCGCAGGACATCATCGGCGGATTTAACTCCGGAGAAGAAAACCAGGGCATGGTTGCCGTAGACGCGCTGCAGAACAGTGCGCGCGACCACGGCGCGCGAGCCTTCGAGCGGGAAAGGAAGCTCGGCGTATGGAAGCTCTTTCCATCCCAGAGTCGACGTTATCATTCCCGACAGGTACACGGGGATAGGCTCCGGAGAACGCCGCGCGCTGCGGAATAGCCGATCCAACTCCAGGATGAGGTAGTTTTGGAACTCGTCGACTTCTCCAGCCGAAAAGGTAGAGATGCCCCGCGAGGTCGAGCGTTCCGCGAGGATCTTGGGCGACTCCGTCCCCTGGAGCAGCCGGAGGCGAAAGGCCGATGTCCCCCAGTCGCAACTGATCAAATAGGAATTGTCCGTCATCACGACCGCGCCCAGCGTACCACAACAGGAGTTAGTGGGGCGTAACCAAAAACCAACCACGAAGATTCGCGCAGCAGTGATTCCGCAACCCAAGGCTCAGGCTTCTACGTGCTTCGTGCTTGGTGGCTAGAGCTGTCTAGCAAATCCACGAGACTCAAAGACCGAAGACCACCGATCTTGCCAAAAAGTAGAAGTTATTTCGCACTAGTAAGACAAAGACTCGAAGAAACGCGAAGCAACCGAAAGTAATGTAAGATGGTTTTCCATGTCTGATCTCTGTTTCTTGCCCGCGGTCGTGCTGGCCCAGGAAATACGCCGCAAGAGTCTCAGCGCGCTGGAAGTGACCCAGGCATTCCTGGAGCGAATCACCGGATTGAACCGGCAGTTGAATGCTTACGTCACGATCTGTGAGGCCGAGGCTTTGGGCGCGGCGCGGCGAGCGGATGAAAAGCTGCAGCGGAGGGACGAGTTAGGCCTGCTCCACGGCGTGCCTTTTTCGGTAAAGGATCTGGTTTTTACCCGCGGAACCAGGACGACCGCGGGATCCCGCATTCATGAGCACCATGTTCCGGTTGAGGATGCGATCTCTGTTTCCAGGATGCGTGAGGCGGGCGCGATACTGTTGGGAAAGACCAACACGCCGGAATTCGGCTACAAGGCCACCACCGAAAACCTGCTTTTCGGGCCCACACGTAACCCCTGGAACACTGAGCGCACACCCGGAGGATCGAGCGGTGGAGCCGCCGCGGCGACGGCAGCCGGACTCGCTCCGCTTTCCTTGGGGACGGACGGCGGCGGGTCGATCCGGATTCCCGCCAGCTTTTGCGGAGTCTTCGGACTGAAGCCCACCTTCGGGCGAGTTCCCAATGTTCCTGGCTTCCGGGGATGGAAGACCCTTTCTCACACGGGACCGATCACCAGGACCGTGGGCGACGCCGCAGCCATGCTCGACGTGATGGCCGGGCACCATGAAAGGGATCGAAATTCCGTTCCTGCGAGCAGCTCGAGTAATCTGCGTGCGCTGGAACGTCCGCGCCGGGAACTACGCATCGGTTACAGCGCCGACCTGGGCTTCGCTCGCGTCGATCGCGTCGTTGCCGGCGTTGTCGAAGCCGTCCTTCCCTTGATCGAAGAAATGGGTCACAAAGCGGAGAACGTTGACGTCGACTTGAGTCCTTCTCGGGAGGTGTTCGAGACCATTGTTCTTGCGGAAAACACGGGCGCGCACCGCGAGGAGCTGGAGAGCAGCCGGGAGCTCATGGATAAAGGTCTGGTAAAGTTTATTGAAAATGGAACCGGAATCACCGCGTCGCAGTATTTTGCCGCGCTAGCGCGCCGCGACGAGCTGGCGGCGCATCTGAGCGATTTTTTCTCCGATCACCATCTTCTCCTGACCCCGACGGTGGCCGTGGCGCCATTCCCGATCGAAAACCCGCCGCGCGAGATCGCGGGAACGAGCATCGATGCTCTGGGCTGGATTCCTTTCACTTACCCTTTTAATCTCACGGGCAATCCGGCGGCAAGCTTACCGTGCGGCGTTACCTCCGAAGGATTACCTGTCGGGCTACAGGTTGTAGGCCCGCGCTATGCGGATGAATTGGTGCTGAACTTCTGCGCTCAATTCGAGGCTGCTCGCCCCTGGGCTCAAAACCGCCCGCGACTGTAGGCGAGCGTGCGAAGACGCCAAAAAAGACCGGTGATCTACAGCGGACCTGCGTAGTGGCGCTTGCGAAGCGCCCACTCGTCGGTCGAAAAGATGCGGGGCGCCGATTCAATCAACCGCGGGAGCATGTCGAACACGGCGACCTGGGTCCACTTTGAACCCGACCGCGTACGAAAGCCCTTCTGGTTCAGCTCGTTGCTGACGCGCGACAGAGGGATCTCGTCATCGACAATCAAGTCCAGCATGAGCCGCAGCGCCTGCCTCTCATCAGGATCTTCTTCCAGGTGCACGCAATCATCGGCCACCTTCAGACCGAACGGGACTTCTTCTCTGGGAGCCCGCTCAGTGTCTTCCGCTTCGCGCTCCCATTCGAGCGCTACCAGTCTCCATCCCCCCTCCTGCTTTGCTCTCAGGTAATCCGGACCGGGGAATTCAGAGACAACCTCGCGCATTCGCTTCTTCGCCATAGGGCCTCCGTTCTCAAGCAGCATTTTTAGTCTACATCGGGGATGCCGCGGTAGTAATCGGGAAATTTTGTTCGTGTCTTTGAGTCGAGTGGTATTCGTTGTCGCAGCGCTAACCGCGAAGACACGAAGACGCTAAGAAACTATCGCGTGCTCCTGTCGAAGCTGGCGGAGGTCTCTCAAGGCGGAGACGAACTCGGGACTTGTGCTTTTGCCTTCCTCGAGCAGCTGCTCCAGCCGTCCCGTCTCCAAGGCCCTCTTGACAAGGATTCTTGGTGTTTCTTCGTGTCTTTGCGTCTTGGTGGTATTGTTTCGCAGCTAACCACAAGACGCTATTTCTGGCTTACTTGCGTACTCTTCGGAATTATTTTCAGACGAATCGCCGTGGAGGCGTGTTCCGTTGAGTTGGGCGAATTGGTCTCAATGCGCCCCACGAGGTAAAGGGTTTGTTCCAGAGGACCGGTCCTGGGATCTGCCTGGATGTGAAATACGCGGCTGGTTTCGCTCTCGGTGATCAGAATTCCGTTGAGCCCGATATCGGGCACAATCACGCCGAGCGGCAGATTGCGTACCTCGACCGGCACGCGCCCCGAAAAGCCGCGCTGCCGTGCTATCGAGACGGTTACGGCCGCTTGTTGCCCGGGCTCCAGCACGATCTCTTTGGGTTCCGCCGAGGTTACCAGCAACTCCGGAGGCTCGCTCACCGAAAGCCCGCTCACCGAATCATCCGTTGGGCTGGAGTTATCACCCCAGTGTTCTCGCACATGTCCGTCAACGATTGCTTTTCCTTTAACGCGAAACGGCACCAGCCGCTCGGGAAGCTTCACGTCCGCCGCGGACCGCAGGATCAGGGTTGCGTTAGTGGCGCCCGGGAGAATTCGTCCCGCCGTCGCAGTTATCCCCTCGGGCAGGTCCAGAATCTCGAGGTCGACCGGACCATCGAACCCATCCAGCCTGGTGACCGTTACCGTGAGTGGAACGGCGTCGCCGCGCGGTATGTTGGGGTTCTTGGTATCCACGGTTAGGGTGAAGTCCGGCTGTGGCGCAGCCAGAGTGAGCCGGTAAGCGTAGTCATTCCCCTGGGAATTTCGAACATCCCGGATGCGCACGAAGTAGTTGCCGTCCGAAGGGGCCTCGAACACCAGCCAGGAGTCTCTGCCCAGATTCTGGCCGCCGTCATCATTCCGGTAGTGGATGGGGAAAAGCGGCATGCCATTGGGAGCGAAGGTGTCGTCCGGTTTGCGCAGCTCCACCTTGTAAACCGGCGTATTCATCGCGTGGGTCTGCGGAGTCGTTCCTTCGTAGGCGACACGCGACCCGCGGTAACTGCGCAACTTGATGTCATCATCAGGATTCTTGGGCAGCTCCTCCACCTGCACCAGCTCATTTCCCACCATGAGGTAGTCGCCGATCCCGAGGGGCGCCCACGAGTCGATCCTCATGCCTCGCCGCAGAGAGTCGGGATCGTTCAGCGTTACGAAGGTCTGCCATACCGGACGCGCCACGATACGAGGCACAGCGCTCCCGGCACTATCGAAGACCTCCAGGATAGAATCCAAACGCGATCCCAGGCGTTGCGCCAGAACCGTCATGGAAACTCGCTCCCCTTTTTTCGCCGTGAAGCGAAAAACATCCTTGTCCGGGGAGCCTCGACCGCCGTCGATTCTGCCGTTAATGCATACCGGCAACGTCACAGGCTGGGCCGCCGCAGGGGTATTGTTGTCCTCCTGCTCTGAGATTTCCGGATGCTCGCCAATGGCGACGCGCATGGCATTCAACGATTCGCGACCGCGCAGCGTGGGCTGGATCGTGAGCGTCTGACCGTAATCCGAAGCTGCCGGCGCGTCTACTTTCAGCTTCGCCAGGTTATCCAGATTGACTCCCTCCAGCTGCAGCTCTGCCGAAGACGCCTGGCGCAAGCCGAGCGGAAAGACCTTCGAGAGATACGGCAGCGCGCCTATGTTCAGGCGATAGTTGTGGCGCGCGCTGCCACCTCCGATCGCGTCGGCGATTCGAACCCGGTAGGTACCTGCGTTAGCGAAGGTGTGCGACAGGAAAGAATCGGGTCTGCCGCTGAAATCCTTGTTGCGCGCCAGCACAGTCGCCTGGCTGTCGATGAGCGTCAGTTCGGAGTCCAGGCTAGATCCGATAGCGGCGGCCTGGACTTCAAAGACCAGGGTCTTTCCAGCCTCGACATCGAACTCAAAAACATCGTCGTCGCCGGATCGGGTAATCGTTCCAACGACCGTCGACGGATAGAAGATCTTATGCGCTTCGGCCGGCGGGCTATTCGGCTCGGCTTCAAAGATCTCGATCAGCGATCCAACATAGAAGGAGCCGGTATTCGTACTCCCCAGCGGCGTCTTTATGCGGAAGTTATACCGGCCCGCGGGTATAGTCTCGGCGACGTGAACCTTCACAAGCAATCGGTGGAGCGCGAAAAGGTCTTCAATGGGCGCAGCGGTGGCGCCTCTGGGCCGGACCACGGGTTGATACGGAAGTTCGATGATGTTGGTGATCTCGCCCGCGATACCCGGATGGCTGAACTGGATGGCGCTGGCATTCGCCAGGTTGGCGCCTTCGACCGTCAGAGTAAAGGTGGTCCCGCGCTGCACGCCGGCAGGAGCAACCGAAGTAACCGTGGGCGGACGCAGCTGGGCGCCCGCCGTCGCGGTAAGAACAAGGAAAGCTATGACGATTGCGGATCGATTGAGCGATTGCGATTGCGATTGCGGATTGCGGATTTAAGGAATGGCATCATTGGATACTCCCGAGTCTCAACGTTAGATATTCCGAAATACTCACGCATAACCGCAATCGAGTCAATCCGCAATCCGAAATCCGCAATCCGCAATTGAGTTGATCCGAAATCTGCAATCGAGTAATAGCCGACCGACCCGTCGTAGCGCCCCACGGCAACAGCTTTCCCGTCGCGGCTGAGCGTCATGTCGAGCACCCAGTCCGGCTGTTGCGCGAGGACTTTAATCGCCTCGCCCTTTTCCAGGTCCCAGATTTTCACCGTACGATCGGCGGAGGCAGAGACGAGCCTCTTGCCGTCGGGCAGGTAAAGAATCTTTGTGATTTCGGCCTCATGCGCGATGATCGTCTGCGACAGGGAACCACCGTCGTTCGTCAGGGACCAGGTTCGAATCTGCTTATCGGCCCCGGCCGCGGAGATCTTCTGTCCCGAGGGGTGAAAGGCGAGGGTCAAGACCACGTCGGTGGAATCGCTGAGGGTAAATAACCGCCGGCCCGATCCGACGTCCCAGATCTTCACGGTCCGGTCTGCTCCTCCGGATGCAAGGCGCTTGCCGTCCGGACTGAAGGCGACGGGAAAGACTGCATCGGTGTGCTCCTTCAGGGTCTTCAGCTCACCACCCGAAGAGACGTCCCACAGCTTGATCAGCCGGTCATAGCTGGAACTGGCCAGGATCTTCCCCTCCGGGCTAAACGATATGCTGTAGACATAGTCGCTATGTCCCCGCAGTTTTCGCAGCGGCTCCCCCGCAGAGTTCCAAAGAACGATCTCGCCGTACCTCCCGGGCCCGCCGCCGGCGGCGGCCAGGACTTTTCCGTCGGGACTGTAAGCAAGCGCCCGCACGACATCGGTGGGACCTTGAAGCGCGCTCCTGGCCTGCAGTGTCTTGGGATCGAGCAGGCGCACTTCGCGATACCCTGCCACAGCCAGCGACTGGCCGTCAGGACTGAAGACCAGGCTGCTGACCTGAGAGCGCGGCGGCACTGCAGGCTTGATGTCAGGAACCTCGAGCCTCTCCGGATCCGCGTCCGCAGCAGACCAGGCCGGAGCCCCCGCGTCGATCCAGCGGCGCAGGACTTCGATCTCTCCCGGCTTGAGTTCGCCTTCCAAAGGCATTTTTGGGGTGAGCTCTCCCAGGACCATTTTGATCAACAGGCTCTCGGAACTCTTTCCCGGAATGACGGCCGGCCCCTTGGCCCCACCTTTCAAGAGGTCGGCTGTGGTTTCCATTACCAGCTTGCCCGAGTGTAGTTTCCTGTCGTGACATGCCAGGCAGTTCGCGCGCAACACACCAAACGCTTTTCCTGCGTCCGCGGCTTGGGGCGCGGCGCGGACGGAGCACCACAAAGACCCCGAGACACAAAGATAAAAGAAAGCGCGTTTCATCTGCGCCCTGGCGTCTTAATGGTTGAAGAGAAACTCACGGCCGGAAATGACTGCCCAGATCAGGTCTTCGATGAATTCGCGTTTGGGGTTCTGCGAGGCCGTAACCGGCATCGCCTCGGCTTCCTGAAACGCCCCCAGTATTTCCTTCTTTTCCGCCGCCGTCGGAAGGCGGCTCAGGGCTGCCAGGTAGAGATGGTCCAGAACCATTTCCCCGGACATCCCAAGCTTCAGGTACGACTCTGTGAGGCTATTCAAGTTGATGATCTTCTGATTGACCGTTGCCCCATTGATCAGGTGGAGCGCCTGCGTGAGGCTCGGGTCCTGCTGCCGCTCACAATCACACGGTATGATGCGGTCCGGGCGTCCAAAGACCGTGAGAAAGTAGGAGTCGACCCGCGTATCGGGTAGTTGCAGGGCCCGCGTGCCTGGCGGGTAGCCGTCGAAGGTCTGGGGCACCCCGGTGACCTGCGAGATCGCATCCAGGATAACTTCGGCGGGCAGGCGTCGAATAATGTAGTGCGAATAGTATTTCTCGTCCGGCACGCCGCCTTTGGGAGTCTCGGAAGAAAGCTGGTAGGTTCCGGAATTCATTATGGTTCGAATCAGATGCTTCACATCGAAGCCGTGGTCGACGAAATCACGAGTGAGAGCCTGCAGAAGTTCCTCGTTGGATGCCGGATTGGTTGAGCGCACATCATCCACAGCCTCGACCAGACCGCGCCCCATGAAGTTTTTCCATATGCGATTGACGGTGACGCGGGCAAAGAACGGATTGTCGCCTGAAGTCAACCAGCGAGCGAGGACTTCGCGGCGATCCTCGGTCGAATCCAGGGGAACGGCAGGCGCGTCCAGCGGTTTGGGAGGCATCGGAACCAGAAGACGCGGATGCAAGACATCGCCCGATTCACTCGAAAAGACCGTGACCTCGCCGCCCGGACTGTTCTTCAGCGCCACGCGCGAAAAAAGATTTGCGAATCCGTAATAGTCCTTCTGCGTCCACTTCTCGAGAGGATGGTTGTGGCAGCGCGCGCAAGTCAACCGCATCCCCAGGAAGGCCTGAGTCGTATTCTCGGATAAGTCAATGGCGCTCTTCTGCACCAGGAAGTAGTTGGCCGCGCCGTTTTCGGCGCTGCTGCCCGAAGCCGTGAGGATCTCGCGCACGAAGCGGTCCCAGGGCTTTGATTGCTCCACGCTGTCCCTGATGAACTGGTAGTAGGCGCGCATGCTGCGGGCCTGCAGTTTCCGGCTCGAGACCAGCAGGATGTCCGACCATTTGTAGGCCCAGTAGTCCGTGTACTCGGGCCGCGCCAGCAAGGCGTCAACCAGCCGCGCCCTCTTGTCGGGCCGAGGATCGTGGAGAAAGCGGGTGACTTCGTCAGCCGTAGGCAAGGTGCCGATGGTGTCAAGGTAGGCGCGCCGCAAAAACTCCGCGTCGCTCGCGCGGGTGGCCGGAGTGATGTGCAGGGCCTTCAGCTTCTTGAGCACAAGCTCGTCGATGTAATTCTCGGTCTTGAAGCCGCGGTAGGTTTCAGCATTCACCACCCTGTCGAAAGCAACCCCGACTCTCGCCGCCGCGACCCGGCTGAGGTAATAGATTGAAATCGCGGCTTCTCCGCGTCCCTGCATCTTCACCAGTCCGTTCAGCGTTCACGGCCGCCACGCTCTCATCGCTCGAGTTGTAGATGGCCCAGCGGGTGACGTCTTCGGAATGCCCGTCGGAGAAGTGCGCCATGACTACCACTTGCTGCTCGGAGCCAGGCGCGAGAGTGGCATTTTTCGGCAGCACTTCCAGCTCGCGAATGGCGGGATCCCCCTCGGACGGAGGAGGCGTGCCTGAAGCGATCCAGGAAGAAAGAATCTCGTACTCCCTGGAATCGACCTCGAAGCGCTTTCCGCCGCCGTGAGAGACGGCGAGAGTAGGCTTCAGAAGCATAAGACTGCGGGCGGGTTCGAGCAGGTTCACGCGGCGGCCGAGGGCCTGGCGCGTCAATACCATGTAATCTACTTCGGGATCATAGCCTCGCAGCGTCAGCTTGAACCCGTTCTTGCCGGCGGCAGCGCCATGACAGGCGCCTGAATTGCAGCCCGCCTTCGTCATGACCGGCAAGACGTTGTTCGAAAAGCTCGGGACATAACGTTCCTGGGAGCGGCGAACGGTGATTTTCGCCGAAGCCTGATGGCCACCGGCGCGCGCCGTGATGATCGCCTCGCCGTCTGAGACCGAATGCACTCGACCCGTGGAGTCCACGGTTGCAATGGCAGGATCGGAGCTGCTATACACCGCGCTTCGGGCAAGATCCTGCTCGCGGCCGTCGGCTGATTTCGCCTGAACCAGCAACTGGTGAACGGCCTTCGGTCCTTCCAGCGACACGCTGCTCGGGAGTATCAGGAGCTGTTGAGGGATTGCTTTTGCCGCGACGGGACGCGCGGGGGTACGATCCGCCGCCTCGAGTAACCGCCCGGCGCAGAAACACCAGAGACTCAGGCAAAACGCTTTTTTCTGCCGCGAGAATCCTCGTGATTGTGACTTTCCACTCCGAAACAAGGCGCTTTCTCCTGATTTAGAAAAGTTCGCCGACCGGTTCGACTCCGTGATCGACGAGCCGGATCGGCCTTCCCTGAGGTCCCGGAAGGTCCTTCTCGAGGTCGATTCCCAATCCCTGGTAAACGGTTGCCGCAACCTCGGCGGGCGAGGTCGGGCGTTCAACGGGGTAGGCTCCAATCTCGTCGGTTGATCCGACGACCCGTCCGCCTTTGATCCCTCCTCCTCCGATGAGAATGGTCCATGCCTGCGGCCAGTGGTCGCGCCCTCCGGCGGGGTTGATCTTGGGAGTGCGTCCAAACTCACCCATGGCCACGACGATGGTTTTTTCCAGCAGGCCTCTCTCCTGCAGGTCCTCCAGCAGGGACGCGTAGGCATGGTCGAACATCGGACCGACCAGATCCCGGTAGCAGGAGATCGGGCTGAAGGGCTTCGATCCGTGAATATCCCAGGTAATCTCGTTGAAAACCGTTTCGAACATGTTGACCGTAACGAAGCGCACGCCCCGCTCGACCAGGCGTCGAGCCAGGAGACAAGACTGTCCGAACCGGTTCAATCCGTAGCGCTCGCGGGTCTTCTCGGGTTCGTCTTTGATTGAGAAGGCTTCGCGCGCCTTGGCCGAGGACATGAGGGTATAAGCCTGGTGGAATGTGGTGTTGAGCAGGCGGGCGTCCTGGCTCGCGTCCATATTCTTGACTGAGGAGTCGACCATCTCGCGCAGCGATCGCCGCCGGTCTACTCGAACCGAGCTGATGTAATCGGGAGGCAGAAGATCAGGGACGGCAAAGTTTGGTTCCGAAGGATCGGCATTCAAGACGAAGGGATCGTACAGCTTGCCCAGGAACCCGGCATTTTGGCCGTGCGGCATATTCCCGCCGGTGTTGCCGATCGGCCGGGGCAACAAGACATGAGCCGGAACGTCACCCTTCGGTCCCCGAAGCTTGCTGAGAACCGAGCCGATGTGAGGATACTCGATCCCTCCCTGGAACAGCCGCCCTGTCTGCATCATCTGGTGTCCGGTATCGTGGACCGCCGCCGCCGTGTGATATACCGATCGAACCAGCGAGAACTTGTCGGCGTTCCTGGCCGTGCGCGGAAAGACCTCACAGATCTGAATTCCGTCCGCATTGGTCTTGATCGGACGGTACGGCCCCCGAATTTCCGCCGGGGCATTGGGCTTCATGTCGAAGGTGTCGAGCTGGCTTGGACCGCCAACCAGAAACAGCATGATGCAATTGATGTCCTTTTCTTCGGGGACGGCGCCGAGCGCTTTCAGCGTTAGCCAGTCGGTAACACCCAGCCCGAGGGCTGCCAGAGCGCCGGCATGAAGGAAGTCGCGACGTTTCATTCCGTCACAGAAATGAACCGGCTTTTCGGCGTCGAATTTGATCATGGCACCCCCCTGGCAGATTGTTTTTTAAACTGTCGGACTGATTCTACCGCAGCGCCGAGTCAGGATCTAGGATTAGGTCGAAACCAGAATATGGGATTCAGGAGCTGGGACTTAGGATTCGATTTCCAGTGCCCTAGCATCGCTAAATCCTAGATCCTGGTCAGGGAGTGCGGAGCTGCTTGATCGTTTCGCGAACCGAAGGAACCATCTCCAGATCCGGATGGAGCTTGAGGAATTCCTCGAGTTCCGCGATTGAGGAAGCGACGTCCCCTCGACGCGCGTGAATCTGGGCCAGGAATAACTGGGGACACGAGAAATGTCCCGGCTCGATTTTCTTGGCTTCTTCGAGGTGTTCCTTTGCCTTGTCCAGGTCTTCGAGCATGAGGTAGGTCAAGCCCAGCCGCGCCTGGCCCTCCGGATCCTCGGGCCGAAGCTTCACGGCTCGCACAAAGACCTGGAGGCCTTCTTTGGTCTTTTTCTGAGAGATCAGGGTGCCGCCAAGACTGAGCAGAGTTCTATACGAGCTGGGATTGTGGTTGAGAGACTCCTTGTAATAGATTTCGGCTTCCTCGAAGTGACCCGATTGGGACGCGATGCTTCCCAGCGAGTTCCAGGCCGACGCAAACTGAGGCGTCGTTTCCACGATCTTCTTGAGACAGGCGATCCCGCGCTCCGAATCACCCTTCGCGAGATAATCCTGAGCCTTCCGGTACTCGCTCATGGCGCCGTCAGGGATTGCCAGCTGGGATGCCGAAACCGTGTATCGCAGGCGATTCGGCGGCAGGCGGTCGAACGGTATCGTGACGTAGATCTTTCCTTTGGCGTCGGCGAAGGAAGGACCTATATCCACGGTCTTTCGCAAAACCCGCACTTGGGGGAGGACGGCGACCAGGGTGTACATTCCGGTCTGCAAGCGCTTTAACTTGAACTCTCCTTTAACGTTCGCCACGGCCCGGGCTGAAAAAGGGGTGCCGATGCTGTGAAGTGAGATCGTTGGATACACAGTCCTGAACATGCCGGGTTCGCCCGGAACCAATGTGCCGACGAGTTCGAAAGTTGCTTTTTCTGAACCGGCGATGACGGGCTGGCCCAATGCAAAAAAGAGCGGCAGTATGGAAGTACGCAAGCGCATGCTCAGAATCCCGTGGAATCGGGAAAGATCATTCCCACGATACTCCGAATCAGGCGCGTGACGCAATCGTGATTCTTTCGCCTTTCTGGATGCTTCGCGTCACTAACGGCCTGTCGGTACTTTCTTGCTTTTTCGAGAAGATTCTTGGTTTTTCTTCGTGTCTTTGCGTCCTGGTGGTTGGTTCTTGTCCGACCGCGCAAACCACGAAGACGCCAGGAGACTGCTGGTGACTGTGCTTGAGGTGGACCGGCGCGGGTCTCGTTCCAGGATGAGAATGGATCGGAACAAGAACTTGAGTGCCGGATCATGCCGCCACTCACGAAGACAGGTACGCAACTCGTTGAGCGCCTCATGCTCAGCCCGGCTGACCGCCGGCTGCTCCAGTCGATCAATTAGTTCCAGTTCCAGGGCGCCGCTATCCTTGCCCTTCTCGAACGCGAGAAACGCCCGATCCTCGGAAATCGGAATCAGCGAAACCGCCGGCAGATTCTGGAACGCCCAGCGGTCCACGACAATCAGGGATCGTCGCGATCCGACTGCAACCAGTTCCGCCAATGGTTTCCGATTGTCTTCGCCATGAGTTTTCTCGGCGCTCCCTTCAACGATCTTGACGATGGCGCGGGCGGGGTCGGGATGTACGTGGCGCAACGCGCTCAGTACGTCTTCAGGCAAAGTCAGCGCGACCACGCGAGACGTACGGCCGAATTTCGTGGGACGTCCACGCTTGGCGATAGTCATGCAGCATTATTCTAGAAAAAAATAACAGCCGTCAACACTGAATTGTAGAGCTCGCGTCACTTTTCGCTTCCGAATGGACGGGTCGCTTCCCGAAGTCAAAGATTCCGGCGGTCACGACCCTCCGCCACAATCGCTGTCTCTGAGGTGTCATTTAACGTGCCGTCTCACCTCACGAGCAGTACGACCCGCTGAGAGCTCCAGCCGGACGTCGCGCATTATTTGAGAAATAAAGGATGACAGTGCGGCGAATTTGTTATAAGAAAATCCCGGGCTTCTTGCTGAGAAAAAAAGAGATGCACCCGGGAAACAATCTGGTATACTCGCGCCCTCAGCTCAGGTCAGACCCCTCTCTGGCCTCCTCACCCCCAAATCAAGAGCTGGGGTAGAGTCGCGCTTCACGGCTCGCCGTTATGGAGTTGGGGTGCGGTTCTCCCTTGCCGCAAAACTGTAACCGCTCAGGTGCAAAGTTTGAGTCTATGACCAGGCTTATAGCCTGACAGTTTTTTATAACCAAAGCGGAGAGTCGATGTGAATCGCCCTCTTCCGAACAGAGATGGATCCATCGGACCCATCGCCGCAGCAGAATACCGGCAGCAGCGGAATGCCGCTCGTGATTTTTCAGGCTGCCGACAAACTCTTCTCAATTCGGCTCCCCGAACGTCCAGCAGCGACGGGCAGGGTGGCTAACTCAATCTATAAATCCACGATCACCTTCTGGGAGGTACCCATATGAAGACGTTAATAAAACGTTGGTGCGTTACGTCGTTTCTGCTGGTCTCGGCCAGCGCCGTCTCCGCTCAGCAATCCAGCTATGTGCCGCGGGTTCATCCGAACGATCCGCACCGCTTTGTCGTGAACGGATCAACGTGGTACCTGGCGGGATACACGCCAGGGCTTAGCCTTCTGATCGACCAGGCGAACCCTGTCGCTGCGCGGTACCAATCCTTGATGGACAAGATGGCCGCCTACGGCATCAACTCCTTCCGCAACTGGTTTACGGCCGGGCAGCCGTTCGCAAATACCACGGTTCCCTACCAGCGCACCGGTCCGGGCCTGGCGGCCGATGGCCGACCCCGGTTTGATTTGACCAAGTTCAACCAGGCTCACTTCGATTACTTTCGCCAGGTGGTGGAATATGCCCGGGCCAGAGGGATCGTCATTCAGTTGAGCATCTTCGACTTCTGGCATGGCAGCGCGTGGGTTGCCTCAAGCAATGGCGACCCCCAGCAGGAATGGGGGCTCAAGCACGACTTTTATGTCGCCGGCAATAACATCAACGGCCTCGAGGTAACCGACCAATACCAGTGGCTGAACACCAACCATCCCGTGTTCCAATATCAGAAGGCCCTCGTCTCCAAGGTGATCGACTCGCTGGGAGATCTCCCGAACATCATCTGGGAGGTGGCCAACGAGGCATTTCCCGAAACCGTGGGATTCCCGTGGCAGATCGCGCTGGCGAACTACATCACTGCCTATGAGCAATCGAGAGGGTTCACGCCTCATCTGGTGATGCCTCGGGATATCCCAAACCATGAGAATACACCGGGGTATTTCTTGGATCCGGATGTGCGCACGACCCATTCCGAGATGAAGTCGGCTCACTCATGGAACAGGCCGTTAGTCGCCAATAACGACTCGGACTTATGAGGTCTATACCCCGGACTATCAGCCGCCAAATGGCGTGGGCGATTCTAACGGCCGGCGGACACCTGGATTTTTTCCACTTTGCGATGTTCAGGCAAGCGGACTCTGGATTCGCAAGATGTGACCGACGGAATGCGGTACGTAGGTTATACCCGGAAATTCCTGGATGACCTGGACGTCAATCTGGCGGGGATGTTCCCCTCGGACCATCTGGTCACTAACGGGTGGTGTTACGCGCGAAACGGGGACGAATACATTATCTACCTGATGTCGGGGGGGAGCACGACCGTTGCGAACCTGCCGGCTTCGCACACCGCGACGTGGTTCAATCCACGCAATGGAATGCAGCACGCGGCCGGCGGCGGACCGACTTTCACGGCCCCCGATGGCAACGATTGGGCGCTTCACATCCGGACCTCAGGTCCCGGACCCGCTCCCGGACCCCCTCCCGGACCCCCTCCTCCCGGAACCTTCACTCTGACCGCCAGCCCTGCTTCAGTCAGCCCAGGCGGCACCGTAACGGTCAGTTGGAGTGGAATCGCCAATCCAAAAGTAATCGACTGGATCGGCCGCTACGCTTTATCAGCGGGCGACAGCGCCTATAGCGACTGGAAACATACGAGCACCTGTTCCCATAGCTTCGAGAGTACGGCCAAGGCCGCAGGCTCATGCACCTTCACGATGCCCACTGCTCCCGGAAGCTACCAGTTCCGCCTGTTTTCAGGTTACTCGTACACGCGCCTGGCGGTTTCTGGCCCCGTGATCGTTCAGTGAGGTTCTCCTTCGCGTCCTTGCGCCCTGTGTGGTGACTCTTGTTCTTGGCTCACCGCCGGGACGCAAGGGCGGAAGATTCATCCAGTGCCTTCGTAACTTGCTATTGCGGCGCGCAGCTTATCCGGAACCGGGACCGGCCTTCTCGTCTCGACGTCGATGATGACTGCGGTAAGCTCGCCTGTGGCCAGAAGCTCGCCGGTTTCTGCCTTGTAGATTGCTAGCTCTGCCGTGAGGCTGCTGTTGCCGATCCGGCCGATGCGAGCGTGCACGTGCAGCATCTCTTCAAACGTTGCCGATGCCTTGAATTGACAGTGGGCGTCCACGTAAAACATGTCGACTCCCATTTTCAGCAGCGCCCTGACAGGAAAGCCGAGGTTGCGCAGATAGGCCATGAGGCCTTCATCGAGATAGGTGAAGTACGTGCCAAAAAAGACATGACCCTGCGCGTCCGTATCGGCGAAACGAACCTGCAGCGGATAATGGAACCGGTATCGGGTCTGATCCATAGCGTTCTGATCACCCGTTTAAACGGAGACACCAGGACGCTAGTTTTCTTCGTGGTCTTTGTGGTTAGTGCCGCGAAAAAATACCACGAGGACACAAAGACACGAAGAAACACCAGGAATCGTGCTAAAAAAGCTACGAATCTTTTGAAGGAGCCTACTATGAGGAAGACAGCCATCACCGCCGGACTGCTTGCGCTCATCACCCACGCGGTGGCCCAGAACCAGGGCCAGGAGCGACCTCGCCAGGGCGGAGTGTCCTATCCACCCAGGCTCGAGGGCGCCCGGGTCGAGGTCTACAAAAAGATCGGCGCAACGGAGCTGAACCTCTACGTCTACGAGCCGCCGAACCACAAGAGCGCCGATCGGACACCGGCCATCGTCTTCTTTTTCGGCGGTGGCTGGAACGCCGGCTCCCCGGCCCAGTTCGAACAACAGTGCCGCTATCTCGCTTCGCGCGGCATGGTGGCGATGACCGCCGATTACCGCGTTGCCTCGCGCCACGCCGCCAAAGTGGTCGATTGCATAAAAGACGCCAAGTCCGCTGTGCGCTGGATCCGAACGAACGCCGCGCGCCTGGGGATCGATCCAAACCGCATCGTCGCGGGCGGAGGCTCGGCGGGAGCCCACATCGCGGCCGCCGCCGCCAACATCCGTGATTTCGACGAACCCGGCGAGGACCGCTCGACAAGTTCGGTGCCCAACGCGCTGGTCCTGTTCAATCCGCCCGCGGCGCTGGCGCGGTATGGAGACAAATCGCCCCTCGATTCCCCGGACATGGCGAGATTGGCCGACCGCTTTGGCTCCGACCCGCAGGCCGTCTCCCCCGCCCATCACGTCCGCTCTGGCGCGCCGCCGGCGATCCTGTTTTTCGGCACGGCTGACCGCCTGCTTGGAGGCGCCGAGTACTTTTGCAATCAGATGAAGCAACAGGGCAGCCGGTGCGAGCTGGTGACCTACGAGGGACAGCCTCACGGTTTCTTCAACTTCGGCCGGAGCGAAAACAAGTATTTCCTGGACACTCTGAAGAAGGCCGATGCGTTCCTCGTGTCTCTTGGGTACCTCAAGGGAGAACCGACCGTCGACCAATTCGCGTGGAAGGTTGCCGGCTAGTAAGGTGAAGAACGGATGATTCTTGGTGTTTCTTCGTGTCTTTGTGTCCTCGTGGTATCTGTTCCTCACCGGCTCAGCGCGATCACTCCCCAGGGCCGGTCGCCGACCTTGATCTTACTGATGACCGCGCGGGTCCCCACATCGACGACCGAGATGTCGTTGGAAGGCCCGTTCGCCGTAAACAGGAGCTTCTCATCGGGCGAGAGCGCGATTCCCCACGGACGCTCCCCCACTTCAATTGAAGCCAGAATATTCTCCGTTGCCGGCTCCAGAATCACCACCTTCTTGCCGCGTCCGGTACTGACGTAGAGCCGCGAGCCGTCCCGGCTCATCGCCATGGCCATCGGTTTCAATCCCTCGCCCAAATGAATCGTGCTCGTCACTTCCCCTTTCGCCGTGTCGATCACACTCAGGGAGCCATCGTTTTCATTGGTGACATAGGCGCGCGACCCATCAGGAAGGAAAGCAACGCTGCGGGGCCGCCGACCAACGTTGACCGTCCTGACCACTGTCGCCGCCGCGGCGTCTACTACCGTCACCGCACCGTCATCCTCCGAGGTCACATAGACGAACCTCTCGTCGGGGCTGAGTGTCACTCCTTCCGGCTCTCCGCCGGTCGGGACCGAATTCAGGACCTGTCCCTTGAGAAGATCCACGAAGCTGACGCAGGACGCATCCTCATTCGAGACATACAGCAGCCTGCCATCCCGGCGCAGAGCAAACTCCTCCGGGTCGGAGCCCGCGTCGATCTTACGCAACAGCTTGTTTTGCGCCACGTCGACAACGCCGATGCCGTCCGCGCTGCGGTCCGGAGGCGGCAAGGTGCTCTCATCCACCCCCGGAGGCGCGGACGGTGAACCGCTCAGCGCCACGAAGATCAGCTTTCCGTCGGCTCCCGCGTGAATTCCTCGCGGCCGCTTTCCCAGCGGCACGGTGGTCAGAGCCGCCATAGTGACCGGATCGATCACGGTCAGGTCACCCGAGGCTTCGTTGCTTACGTAAACCCGGTAGGAAGACCCCGAGCCCGACCTGCCGCAGCACTCCAACAGCACGAACGCCGAGAGTAACAAAGTCAGCCATCCTATCCGGTTCATCATTGGATATCCTCCATCTCAAGGCCGCGGAGCTCACTGAGCTGCCGCAATGCCGAGTTTCAGCGCCTGCAAACGCTCGGGTGAAGCCGTGAACAGATTCTCCGGAAACCGGCGGCAGGCCAGTATCTGCCAATAGATGGCCGCCTCCTGGGACTGGTTCAACCCCAGACCTGCCAGGTACTGAAGTCTCAGATTCCGGTCACGGTTAATCTGCGCGTCCTGCAACCATGGTTTCAGGTACGGTCCCTGAGCCGCGAAGGTCGAGAATAGATCGACCGCCGAGTAGAATCCTGTTTTCCGCAGCGACTGCGCCACTTGAGCGAACTCCGGGGTGCGCAAGCGTCGCTCCATCTCGTCGAGGTCAATCGGCGTCTGTGCCAGCCGGCCCAGCAGCACCAGGTCGTAGCCCGCGCCATCGTAAGTGTTTCCCAGGACGACGCCGTCCGGGAAAACTTGAAGAAAGGTCGCTATCTCGCTCTTTACTACATCCGTGCTGCTCTGGTAAAGCTGGACGAATACCGTGGCGACGCCGCCTGGATTCAGGTGTTCCCGGACCTCCTCAAAGAATTCCTTCGTGTAAAGCGTCGCTGCGCCCTTGACCCATGGGTCGAACGGATCGGATGTGATGGCGTCAAACTTCTCCCGGGTCGTAAGAAGGTAGTGTCTCGCGTCGTCCAGCTCGACACGGACCTTAGGGTTGCGGACGACGTCATAGTTGTATTCGCTGAAATACTTCGAAACGACCTGAGGTACGAGCGGTTCGATTTCGACTATGGTGACCCGTTCCACCTCCGGGTTGACACTGACCGCGCCTGCCGTCACCCCGGCACCACACCCGATGACGAGGATAGATCGCGGATGCTCCGGCAGCAGCGTCGTGAGATGCCCCAGCATTAGCTGCAGCCGCATGTCCTGCGGCTCGCTCGAGGCCTGAATCTTGCCGGCGTTATGGTAGTTCAAAACGCCGTTCGGCATCCGCGACACGGCCATTGACGAGTTCATCCCCTCGCCCACGTAGATGATGTCCACCTTGTCCTGGAGCCGCACTGTCATGAAGCGGCCGTAGGCCACGAGCAATCCGGGGATCCGAGCGACGCTCGAAGCTAACCCCAGGGTGATTCCGATGATCAGCACGAGCCAGACAGCCCTGCGAGTATCGAAACCAGAGTTGCCCGATTCGCTTGGAGACCAGAACGCCAGCATCAACACCGCTGAAAGCGCCGCGACAGTAATCAAGATGCGCTGTGACGCCTGCGTGCCCAGCCACGGGATCAGCAGCGTGCTGAACACCAGCGCGCCGGCGATCGCGCCCACGGTATTGGCGGCATAGACGGCGCCGACCATCCGCCCGGGATCCTGTCCCTCCGATGCGGCCGATGCGAGCGCCAACGGAAAGCTGGCACCCCACAGGGCTGCCGCCGGGAGGATGGCCCACAGGCAGCGCACGAAATCGACCTGCAAGATGATCCAGGGGCTCTGGGTGAGTGCCGGGTTGATCGGCCAGTAGGGAAGAGACTTGGCGATCATCCAGGCGCTCCACGCGATAGCGCCCACCAGAAGAAATTGGGATACGCCCAATGCTTGCCGCGGTCGAACCACCTCGCGCGCGGCGTACGATCCGATGCCACTGCCAAGGCCGAGGCCGACCAGGAAGATGGCGAGGATGATCGAGAATGTGTAGGTTGTCCCGCCCAGCAGCAGGGTCAGCTGGCGGGTCCACACCACTTCGGCGCCCAGCGCGCTCATGCCCGAAAGCGCGATCGTGACATAGACGGGCCAGGAACCCGGCGCGACGGCGGACTCCCGAGCTGCCGAGTCTTCGGCCCGCAGGTGCGGCGTGATGCGGGCCAGTACGAAGGCGACTAACGCTGCAGCAACGTTCAGAACCGCGGCGACGTATGTCGCCGCCGGCATGTCGTAAACGCGCAGGAGATAGAATCCGGCGCCAAGGCATCCGAGCACGGCCCCGGCGGTGTTGCCGCCATAGAGCAAGCCCAGCCGCGAGACGCCGCGCGGAGTGGTTCCCACCCAGCGAGCGATGACCGGCAGCGTAGCCCCCATCAAGATCGTCGGAGGCAGAAGACAAATCCCTGAGAATAGCCCCCGAAGGAGAATTCCCAAGGGCCCGTGTCCTCCCAGCATCGTGTACAGGCGGCCGATGAACGGCATCCCGAACAGAACCAGGATGCCCAGGATTCCGATTCCGAGCTCGAGCACGGCGTAGACGCGAAGCGGGTGTAGCCGAGGGGGGATCACGCGCGGCAGCCAGAAACTCCCCAGACACATCCCGCCCATGAAGGTCCCGAGCAGGACCCCCAGGGAGACCCCCGAGGAGCCAATAATAAGCTGAAGCATCTGGAACCAGACGATCTCGTAGACGAGCGCGGCACAGCCGCCGGCGATGAAAAGCGTGAAAATCAACGGCAGGAATCGAGATGCTTGGGCCGTATGGTTTCGGGGTTGTTCCATCGGTCTCGCAGGAATCAAGTCGAGAAGCGTTTCTTCGCGTGCTTGCGTCTTGGCGGTAGCGTCATCGGCTCAGCAGGGCGAATCCGAAGAGAGTGTCGCCTGCACCCACGACTAAATATTGCGTGCCGTCCAGTTCAAAGGTGATCGGACCGTTCGTCACGGAGTTGCCGAGATTGGCATGCCACAGCGGCTCTCCGGTTGTGGCGTTGAGGGCCACGATATTGTTCGAGCCGTCCCCCGCAAAGAGCAATCCGCCCGCCGTGCTCAACAAACCGGAACGGGCACCCCCTTCCCACTTATGGCTCCAGCGGATCTTGCCTGTCTTGTAGTCGATCGCCTGCACCATGGTTTCCGACCACCCTCCGCGATCGGTTCCACCCCAGCCCTGCGGATTGTCGTCGGTATCGAAAATGTAGTACACGCTATACGCGCGTGTAGCGCTCACATAAAACAGGCCGGTATCGGGGCTGAAGCTCGGCGGTGGCCAGTTGGTTCCACCTGCCTGAGCCGGCGATACCAGCGTGCCATCAACCTGAGGCATCTTCGCGGGGTTTGGAATCGGCTGCCCTCTGGCGTCGTAGCCCATCGCCCAGTTGGTCTTGACGAACTCAGCCGACACAATGTTCTTGCCGTTCACGCGGTCCAGCACGAAGAAATGGCCATTCCGTGCCGCCTGCGCCACGAGCTTGCGCTTTTGTCCGTTGATTTCTCCGTCGAAAAGCACGGGCGTCTGCGTCGAATCCCAGTCGTGTGTGTCGTGCGGCGAAGATTGAAAATACCATGCCATCTTGCCTGTATCCGGGTTCAGGGCCACAATCGAACCCGTGAAAAGGTTGGCGCCTTCGCGGTTCTTGTGCGCGATCACCGGTTGCGGATTGCCTGTCGGGACATAAATGAGGTTGAGCTCCGGGTCGTACGTAGGGGTCAGCCAGGTCATACCTCCGCCGTGCTTCATGGCGTCCTCGTTCGGCCAGGTCTCGGAGCCGGGATCACCCTTCTTCTGTGGCACTACATGCCAGCGCCACTGCAACTCTCCCGTCTCCGGGTCGTGCGACTGGATATATCCGGGAGTATCCAAATCGTCGCCGCTCACACCAGCGATGACGTGGTTCTTCACGATAAGAGGCGCCATTGAACCAAAGTAAAACTGGTCCAGGTCGCAGATCGGCTTTCGCCATCTCTCTTTGCCGTCCTTCAAGTCCAGGCAGACGAGATTGCAGTCCGGAGTCTCGAAATAGAGCCGGCTGCCATGAATTCCGACACCGCGGTTGCCGATGTGGATGCCGCCCTTCGATTGCCAGGCGTGATGCCATATCTCGCGCCCCGTGCGCGCGTCCAGGGCCCACACATGGTCGGGAATCGTAAAGTAGAGGACACCGTTAATCTGGAGCGGTGTCGCCGAGATTCTCGCACCTCCAAAGCCGCCGCCTCCGCCGGTATTCACCCGGTAGACCCAGGCCAGGCTGAGCGAGTTGATGTTAGAGGTAGTGATTTTCGACAGCGTGCTGTAGCGGCGTCCCGAATAGTCGCCGTTGTAAGTCGGCCAGGTATCGGTAGGCGGCTGCATCAGCTTCGCCGGGTCCAATCTCCCCTGCATGCCACTGGGCGGCCGCGCCCCCTGGCGTTCCCCACCCGGCGGCGCCTGGGCCCCGAGACCTGTCGCGGTGGCGAGCACGGCGATCTGCGCACAGACAATTACCCAGCGATGCATCCGTTTTTCTCCTTGGCTGAACTCGCGCTCACGGTCGAGAGGCTAGAAAGAGATGGCGTCCCTGCTCTTCTCCAACTTCTCCCGGTCGATATCCGGCACCTTCATGAGGGCATCGAAGCCATCAAATCTACCATGGGTCTGGCGGTGCGTGACGATGGATTCAGCCTCCTTCTCCGGCAAACCCAAAACCTGCGCCATCTCGTCGGCCACGGCTGTGTTCACGTTGACCCTGCCGTATTGCCCGACCAGGTAGTCAAAGACCAGGGTGAATTCCTCGTCGGTTCCCTTGGCCCCTCGTTCGATCATCCGGTTGATCAAGTCATCCCATTGGGATCGGCTGCGGCGAGATGATGTGATCTGTTCCAGGGCATGGCAGGTGACACAGACCCTCTGCAGGGATTCCTTTACCGGCGGGCTTGCGTCGGACTGAACTTCGGCAACCGCAAGTATCTTGAAGGCGACGGCGGCGTATGCCACAAAGAAGACAAGACCCGCAATCATTGGCGGGTCTGATTCTTTTCCTCATCAAGATCTCAGCGATTTCTTTGCGTTTTTGCGGTTGGCTCTCCGCAATCCCAGTAGTTTGTATCAGATGGGCGGCTTCTGCCAGCCGCCGGTTTTAGACTCGAGGTAACCGCAGACCGCAAGAACCACATCGTCGCGCCACGGCTGTCCTACTACCTGTATGCCGATCGGCAAACCTTCGGGCGAGGTGCCGGCCCGCACCACTGCCGCGGGCCAGCCCGTGCTATTGTACAGACCCGTATAGTTCAGGCCGGGACCGGGCTTCGGCCCCTCGGTTCCAAAATTGATCGGCTGGGCCGGCTTGCCGAGGACCGGGCACAAAACCACGTCGTAATTCCGCACCCAGGAGAGCAGTTTGCTGCGCGCCTCGTCCTGCATTTCCAGCAGTTCGGTATATTCCGGGGCCGATACCTGATCCCCGCTTAGCCTTTCGACGATGGTGGGCGAAAGGGCTTTGGTGCCCCATTTGTCGGCCAGGCGCCTCAGCCCGGACCAGGCATCGGCCCGAGTCAATTTGAACCGCACCTCCTCCATCTCCATCAGAATCGACTTGGGAAGGTCTTCCTTTACCGGGCAGCCCGCCTCCTCAAGAAATTTGGCTGTGCGCCGGACGGTTTCCTTGGTTTCGGGCGTGGTCTCGGCCACGCCATTTTCCGCGTAGAAAGCCACGCGCAGCCTGGGGACTTCGACCTTGCCCGGATCATTCCAGGGTACGGGCGCGATCGCCGCGTCTCTGAAGTCCGGACCGACAATCAGCGGCATAATGAGACACAAGTCTTCCACGCGGCGCGCCATCGGACCGAGTTGCTGCCACGAGTCGAAGATACCCCCGAAGTCGACGATATGCCCTGTGCGGGGCACGCGGCCCGACGTCGGCTTGATGCCTGCGATGCCGTTATTATGCGATGGCCCTCGAATGCTGCCGCCCCAATCCGAACCGATGTCAAATGCCGCCCCGCCGGCGGCGACGATTGCGCCGGCTCCTCCGCTGCTGCCCGCGGTGCTGCGAGTCAAGTCGTATGGGTTGCGTGAAACACCATAGATGATGTTTGCGGTCGTTCCCAGACCCGCAATGCCTCCCCCGGCGAGCGTAAACTCGGGTGTATTCGTCTTCCCCAGCAAGATCGCGCCGGCAGCCCGCAGCCGTGCCACGACGGTGGCGTCTTTTCCCGGTACGTACGTCATCCGGCCCACGGTGCCTCCCGTGCTGATGACGCCCTCGGTATCGATCGAGTCCTTGATCGTCATCGGCACTCCGTGCAACGGACCCTTGAATCGGCCCCCGCTCGCGAGCGCATCCGCCTCCTTTGCCTCCTTGAGCGCGCGGTCAAAGCAAGTTTGCACGACCGCGTTCAGCTTCGGGTTTACCGCTGTGATGCGCGCGATATATGCCTGCACGGCCTCGACTGCGGAAACCTTCTTTTCCCGGATCATGCGCGCCAGTCGAGTCGTGGACATGAAAATGATCTCGTCCGTCGGATCGGGCCCCTTCGCGGTCGTGCTATCGGACCGCGCGGCTTGTCCCGCGGCTCCGGGCGCGAGCGAGACGAAGGCTATGGCGCCGCCGCCCAGCATGCGGGTAAAGGCGCGTCGAGGCAGTCTCACAGAAGAGCACGGTTCAGTTTCTTTCACGCTCATCCATTAAAACCTGCGCCTCGCGTTCGCGGTTGGCGAGGCTCATATCGCCGGTTTCTGCCATCCGCCGGTTTTTGATTCGAGTTGCGCCGCCGCTGCCAGCACGACTTCCTCGGCCCACGGCCGCCCCACGATCTGGATGCCCAACGGCAAGCCCTCGGGAGAAGTCCCGGCTCTTACGACCGCGACCGGCCACCCCGTGATGTTATAGACGCTCGTGTAGTTTCCCCGCGGCGAAACGGGTTCCGCGCTGAGAGGCTTGGCCGGCTGGGCGTTCACCGGACAGAGAATGACGTCAAAGTCTTCCATGAAGGCCAGCATGGCACTCCGGCAGGCATCCAGTTTCTCCACCAACGCCGCGAACTCAGAGGGCTTGAGCATCGTACCGCCCAGAACAAGAACCGGGGAGGTCTGTCGGGTCCCGGCCTTCTTAACCAGGCGGGTAACGGTTGCGCCGCCATCGGCGCCGTGAAGCCTCCAGCGGATCTCGCCCGCCTCTTTCATCATGGGAGGCCGCGACTGCGTTACCTTGGCGCCCAGACCGGAAATCAAACCCGCGCACTTTTCCACCATCTGCTGGATTTCGGGTACGGGGTCGATCTCGCCGTTGGTTGTGTAATACGCAACGCGCAGGCCTTTGAGCGCTACCTCGCCCGGATTCTTGAGCGGCACCGGCACGATCGCCGCATCGAGATAGTCAGGTCCGGCAATGATGGGAAGGATAAGAACCAGGTCTTCAACCTTCCGTGCCATCGGTCCCACTTGCTGAAAAGCGTCAAACGCTCCCCCGTAGCCGACGATGTGCCCGCTCCGCGGGACCCGCCCGGAGGTGGGTTTGATTCCCGCGATACCGCAGGCATGACAGGGCTCTCGGATGCTGCCGGCGAAATCGCTGCCGATATCAAAAGGGGATCCGCCGCTGGCAACGATGGCGGCAGCGCCCCCGCTGCTCCCCGAAGGCTGAAAGTTCAGTCCGTAGGGATTCCTGGTCGCGCCATAAACCAGATTGGTTGTGTTGAAGGAAAGCGTGAACTCCGGTGTGTTAGTCTTCCCCAACAGGATCGCCCCCGCGGCTCGAAGCCGCGCTACGACGGTGGCATCGCGCCCCGGAATGTAATCTTTGCGTCCCAGAGTTCCGCCTGTGCTGACGACACCGGCCGTGTCGAAGGAATCTTTGATCGTCATCGGGACTCCATGGAGGGGCCCCTTGAGCTTTCCCTTTGCCAGCAAGCCATCGGCTTCCTTCGCTTCTACCAGAGCGCGCTCGGCGCAGAGTTGCACCACGGCGTTCAGTTTCGGGTTGACGTCCGCGATCCGTGTCAGACAGGCCTTGACAGCTTCCTCCGAGGAAACTTTCTTTTCGCGGATCCACTGCGCCAGCTTGGTCGCCGACATGTAAATCAGTTCTGCCGCAGGGTCGTTCGATTGGGGAAACAGGAGACTGGCGTCCGCCGCCGGCACGAGGGCAGCTGTGGCGTGGGACTGAGGCGAGACCGCTGCAGCCTGAGTGCCCCGTCCAGGCAGGCCGAAGACGTCGCGTCGGGAAAGATGGCGCGCGTGGAGTTTCTGCGGCGGTATCACGTCACGTCGTATCATAAAGTTAGAGGCAGCGGCTTGGCGCCTTCAGCGTAGCGATTTCCTCCGGCGATTTCCAGCGGTTTCAAATTGCGGTTAGGTCCTGGCGCGTCACCGCCAGGACACGTCATTAGTCATTGGTCATTTTTCATTTTTCATTTGTCATTCATAGCGGGAAGGGATTGTAGCAAGGCCCCGCGTAGGCTGCGAGCGCAAACCTGGCCGCAGCACCAACTAATGACAAATGACAGATGACCAATGAGAAATGACCAATGAAGCTTTTCCTGTGAAAAAGAAGGTATATGATGGCTCATTCACCCACGGGAGGGCACCATGGCAAACAAATCGAATCGCAGACAGTTTCTCCAGACAACCGCGGCGGCCACGGTCCTGAGCACCGCCCGAGGAGCCCCGGCGCATTCAAAGAGCAATAGCATTTACCTCGACAAACTCGGCCTGCAACCTGTTATCAACGGTGTCGGCACCGTGACGGTTCTGGGCGGTTCCATAATGCCCCCCGAAGTCGTCCAGGCAATGGTCGAGGCCAGCAAGCACTTCATTCAACTTCCGGAGCTGCAGAAGAAGGTGGGGGAACGTATCGCAGAGCTGCTCAAGGTTCCGGCAGCCATGGTTTCTTGCGGGGCAGCTTCAGCCATCACGGTCGCCACCGCTGCCTGTGTCGTCAGTGGCGATCCTGCAAAGCTCCGCCAGCTGCCCGACACGACCGGGTTGAAAAACGAAATCGTGCAGCAGAAAAGCCACCGGAGCGGATACGAGGCTCAGATGGATCTCGTGGGAACCAAGATCGTCTGGGTGGAGACGCGGGAGGAACTGAATAAAGCCATCAACGAGCGGACCGCAATGATGTTCTTTCTCAACAAGTCCGATCCGCTCGGCCAGATCAAAGCCGGGGAGTGGATTCAGGTCGGCAGGGAACGCAAGGTTCCCACATTCAACGATGCCGCCGCCGACGTTCCTCCGGTCGATCGCCTCTCGAAGTACGTCAATGACGGATTCGACCTGGTCGCCTTTTCCGGAGGGAAGGGTCTGCTGGGACCCCAGGGCAGCGGTCTACTGTTGGGCCGAAAAGACCTGATAGAAGCGGCGCAGCATGCGATCAATCCGCATGGCGGTATCGGCCGCGGGATGAAAGTAGGCAAGGAGGAGCTGATGGGCCTTCTTGCTGCCGTGGAGCGCTACCTCGCAGTGGATCATGCGGCCGAGCGGCGCAAACTGGAGAGCAGGGTCAGCCACATCATTGAGAAGCTCTCCAAGATTCAGGGCCTGACCGCCAGGCAGCACGTGCCCGAAATCGCCAATAACGTCCCTCACGCGCTCCTGGAGTGGGAAGAAGATCGCCTGAAGCTCAGCTCGCAGGATGTATTGCGCCAGTTGCGCGAGGGAAATCCGCCCATCATGGTTTCAAGAGAAGAAAAAGGGAAGATTCGAATTTCGGTGTGGATGATGCAGGGAGACGAACACCGCATTGTGGCCGAGAGGCTCAAGGAGATTTTCACCCAAGCTCAAAGTGTAGGATTTCGAGTCTTCGTTTCTTAGTGGTTTTGGATTCCTCCGGTGTCATTTCAGACCACTGATGATCAGTGCGTCATGCTGCCAATTACCCCGCATGAAAGCTAGAAGACGCCCACGACGAGGCCAGGCGAAATCAAATGTGTCTTCTGCTTTCAAGTTTGCCATCGGTTGGGCTGAACCGCCGTCCAAATGCTGGCGGTAGAGCTTGACGAGATCTTCACTTTGCACCGCATAGACCAGAGCCTTACTGCCGTAATCCCATTGAAGCCTGTTTGACGCCAGGCTGCCCAGGCGCCAGATCGAACTGTTTTCATTCGTTGCAGAGAATGCGTGATCCCTTTCGCGCCTGCTTTGCGCACGTAAGGGGTGACGAGTGAACATTGCCTGGGATATGGACGTTCTCGGCGAGTCACGTATCGTAGGGCTCGCGCAGAAATAACTTCACATTCTGGCGCGAGCGTCGGTGGTCAATCTTGAACCGGTCTCTGTTCGCTAAGCAGGCTGAGGATCGCGCCCCTTCGGGCTGCGGCCCGCAGGCCCGCTCGCTTTGTTGCTCGCTCCTCACGTACCGCACCGGGTACGCATCGTCGCTCGCGCCTCGCCAGCGGGCCTGGGGGCCTGCAGCAGAATGCGAACTTATTTCTGCGCGAACCCTTAGAGGATTTTTGTTTCGCCGCGCTAACCACGAAGACTCCGAAGACAAGAAGGATGATCTATGCCGATAATCGAGGTAAGAAACGCGACCGAACCGGAGGCAAAGCCGGATTCAAAGAAGAACTGGGAACTGACCGAGGGTGCATTCCACCAGCTTCTGTGCTGGCTGGATGAAGGAGGGGATTCCAGGGGGAAGAAGTACCTGGAGATGTGCCGAAGACTCGTCTCTTTCTTTGACCGGAAGAACTGCCTTGCGCCGGAACATCTGGCGGACGAGACCTTGAACCGCGTGGCACGCAGGCTGAAGGAAGAAGGCGCCATTACCAACACGCCATCTGCTCGTTACTGCTACATAGTGGCCAGGTTTGTCTTTCTGGAGCATCTTCGCTGGACCGAAACAAGCCCGGTGAGTCTGGATAGCTTGTCACAGCCCGGCGCCCCGACGCCTGAATCCGAGCCAGATTCCGAATTTCAGGATTTACCGGAAGAAAGAGAAAGGCTACTGAACAGCCTTGAAGGTTGTTTGCAGCGCCTGGAGCCCGAGAATCGCGAGTTGATTTTGCGCTATTACCACGGAGAGCAACGGACCAAGATCGAGAATCGCCGGGCGCTGGCCGAACAATTTGGTTTGACGATCAACGCGCTCAGCATTCGCGCCTGCCGCATTCGCAGCCGGCTCGAAGCCTGCGTCAGCGAATGCTCCGACGCCACTGCGTGAGGTTTTTTCCCTCTTCGTGGGCTTGGGACGTAAGATTAATGACAAATCTCATTGATTTCTCATTGGTCATTGGTCATTCGTCATTCTTGATCTGCGATCCGACAGGCAGGGTGTTGGTCCAGCTGCGGTATTCGGTCAGGATGTCGCTGTCGTCCACATACTTTTTATAAACCGCGCGCACCAGGAAGCTCGGTTCGTCATTCCGTTGCGCGCCGCGGGTGATCGTCACGCGCCAGTCCCAGGCTGGGTTGCGAAGCTGTCCTCCAGGCCGGGGACCGCCGCCGCTGGGGGAGGTATATGGGATCACATTCGACTGCGGCGGGAACATGTGAACCAGGACCATGTCACGGAAGCGTCCGTAGAAGAGCGAATAGTCAGGATGATAGCGATGCTCGGCGAAAGTATCCCAAAAATTCTGTGTGCCGCGAGGATAGGGCGAGTCTGGCACCTTTTTTACTTCCGGGACCGGCATACCCGCCGGCAAGATGCTAGCGGCGCTGCCATGAAGAGGATCGTAGTGGCGTTGCCATTTCATTTGCCGGATCGAGAAAGTACACCCCCGGGTCCTCCGGCCCGTTCATGTAGCTGGTGCCGTTGACCGGGATAGAATCACCGGAGCCACCCATGGTGAACACGCAGTCGAAGTAGTGCGGCGGGATCACCTTGAAGGTCTGCCTGGTCCCAAGCCTCCCGGCGGCATCCATGTGCTGGATTAACCCTTCGGTCTCGGACATCCGTGTCACCCTGGCCCGGTTTCTCCGGTGAATCCAGCCGGCGTAACGGGGAACGAATATGTTGGCCGGCTCATGCACGCTGGTAAGACTCCAGATGCCGATATAACCGGGGCGGCCTGCGCCGTGGTCGTACTCGTTACCCAGCAGCAGCGTGAGTTCTCCTGCACGCAGTTCGACCGTCTGGGAACCGCCCGGTTCTTGCGTCCTCGAGCCGGGCCGCAGGAACGCCATTCCGCATCCAAGAAATGTCCGGCGTGTCACTGACAACCTTTCCATATTCATCGCCAGGTCCTCGCAGATCGGATGAAATCGGGATGTCAACCGCTCAATCATGAACCCTTACGGTCCAGAAGCGCCACCTGTTACGTTCTTTTCGCCTGCCATGGCCGGAATATCGATCGATGTGGATGAATCCTGGGTTCTCTCGGCGCGGACAAAGTTCAGGGCGGGCGCGAATCGCTCCACCTGAAGCGGGTGGCCGTCATAGCCCTTCAGGGGTTTCCGTATGGAGGATCTTGCTGAAGCAATTGTTAAGAATTGATTAAGAATTGATGAAGAATCGATTGATTTCCTCGTCAGCGTCCGGTAACCTGATGCTCACCCGCGTTGGCTATCCGCGTCTTCCCCGGAGGAAACTTGGATGTCAGGAGTTCGAGCGTTAGGTTGTGCAGTTTTGCTTCTGGTCGTGCTGGGGGGGGTCGCGTGTGATCGCAGCCAGGCGACTTCAACCACCGACGAGTCGCCGGCCGCCCTGCCCGCCGTCGCGGTGGCCAAGGTCGGGGCCGAGACCCTCACGCGAGACCTCCTCTTGACCGGCGAGTTCCGGCCCTATCAGTCGATCGAGCTGCACGCCAAGGTCGCGGGGTACCTCAAAGCAATCGAGGTTGACGTCGGCGATCGGGTTCGAGCAGGACAGCTCGTGGCCACGCTCGAGATCCCCGAGATCGCCCCCGACCTAACGCACGCCACTGCTCAGATTCGCCACGCCACGTCCGAGCTGGTCCGCCTGCGCGGCGAGCTCGAACGCGCCGAGGCTAATCGCGGGCTGGTGGAACTTTCCCAGACGCGGTTGCTCGCTGCCGCAAGCACCGAGCCCGGCTTGATCGCACAGCAGGAGCTTGACGACGTTTCGGCTCGCAAGCGCGTCGCCGCCGCCACGGTCGCCGCCGCCACCGCCGCGATCGCCTCCGCGGAGCAGCAGATCGAGGCCGCGCGCGCGACCGAGCAGCGCGTCCGGGCCATGGCGGACTACACTCGCATCATCGCGCCGTTCGCGGGACTGATCACCAAGCGCTACGCGGACCCTGGAGCTATGATTCAGGCTGGCACCGCCTCGCAGACTCAGGCGATGCCCGTGGTCCGGCTTGCCCAGATCGATCGTCTGCGGCTGGCCGTTCCCGTGCCAGAATCCGCGGCGCCCCGCATCCGGGTGGGCGCCCCCGTTCGAATTCGCGTGCGGTCGCTAGACAGCTCGCTCGACGGACGGATCGCGCGCTTGACCAAAACGGTCGAGCTGGACACCCGCACCATGACCGTCGAGATCGACGTGCCGAACCAGAGCGGCCAGCTTTTCCCCGGGCTCTACGCCGAGGTTGTGCTGACGCTCGAGAAGCGCGACTCGGCCCTCACCGTCCCTGTGCAGGCAATTTCCGGCCACGATATCCAACGTTCCGTCACCGTGGTCAGCCCCGACGGGACTCTGCATGAACGGTCGGTCCGGGTGGGCCTCGAGACCGCGACGTCGGTGGAAGTGGTCGACGGACTGGCGGCCAACGAACTCGTCGTGGTCGGGAACCGCAGTCAGCTCCGCGCCGGCCAGAAGGTCCAGCCCAAGCTCATGTCGAACTGATGCCCTCCTTCTCCCTGCGCAACCCGTACTTCATCCTCGTGTGCGCGGTCGTGGTCTGCGTGCTCGGCGGGACGTCGCTCGCGCGCATGCCGGTCGACATGTTCCCGGCGATGGATCTGACCGTGGTGGTCGTTGCCACTTTCTATCCGGGGATGCCGCCCGAGCAGGTCGAAAATGACATCACGCAGCGCCAGGAGCGCTTCTTCACCCTGGCGCCCGGGATCGAGCACATCGAGTCGCGCTCCCTGCCGGGCGTGAGCGTGATCAAGATCTTCTTCCAGCAGGGTACGAACCCCGACTCGGCGGTCTCCGCCATGGCCAACCTGGCAGCGCCGAGCAGCGCCGCCTTCCCCCCGGTACGCTGCCGCCCATCGTGCTCAAGTTCGACGCATCGAGCCTCCCGGTGTGCCTGATCGCCCTCAAGGGGGAGGGGATGACCGACGCCGCGCTGCGCGACGTCGCGCACTACAAGGTGCGCACCCAGGTCGCGAAGGTGCAGGGGGCTGCAGTCCCGCCGCCGTTCGGCGGACGCTACCGCCAGATCATGATCTACGTCGACCCGCAGAAGCTCCACAGCTACGAGCTGAGCCCGATGGACGTGGTGCGCGCCGTCAACGAGACCAACCTGATCCTTCCGGCCGGCAATGTCCGCATGGGCCCGATGGACTACCCGATCTATACCAACAGCCAGTTCTCGGACCTCGAGGGCCTGCTGCGGATCCCGATCAAGACCGTGAACCAGTCGTCGATCACGATCGCCGACGTCGGCATACCCAAGGATGCGGCACAGATCCAGTACAATATCGTGCGGGTCGACGGACAGCCCTCCGTCTACCAGCCGGTGCTGCGTCAGGGGGGTGATACCAACACGATCGCAGTCGTTGACGCCGTGCACCGCGAGGTCGCGAACCTGCTTGACGTCCCCGCGAACCTGGTGGCGAGGTCGTCTTCGACCAGTCAAAATTTATCAAGCGCGCGATCCAGACGCTGCTCAGCGAAGGGGGACTCGGAATCCTGCTCACCTCGCTCATGATCCTGCTGTTCCTGGGCAGCCTGCGCGCGACCGTGGCCGTCTTCTTCTCGATCCCGCTCTCGGCGCTCGCGGCCTTCCTCGCTCTTTCCTTCTCCGGCGGCTCGATCAACTCGATGACGCTCGGAGGGCTGGCGCTCGCCTTCTCGCGCCTGGTCGACAACTCCGTGGTCGTGCTCGAGAACATCTTCCGGCGGATGGAACTGGGGGAACCCGTGCGGGAGGCCGCGCGCAAGGGGGCCGACGAGGTCGCGCTCCCGGTGCTCGCCTCGACGCTCACAACCTCCGTGGTCTTCTTCCCGGTGACGTTTCTCTACGGCGTCAGCAAGGACCTCTTCTCGGCGCTGGCGCTGACGGTCGTGCTCGCGCTGATTGCTTCGTATGTGGTCGCCCTTACGGTCGTGCCGCTCTTCTGCGCGCTCTTCATTCGCGCGCCTCACGCCCACGGCATCCCGCGCGGCATCGGCCATATCCATTTCGCCTTCAACCGCGGCTTCGTCGGCTTCATGGCCCTCTACGACCGGCTGCTGGGCGTCGCGCTCCGGCGCCCCATCGTGCTCGTGTCGGCCACGGTAGCGCTCTTCACCCTGAGCCTGGCGCTGTACCCAGTCCTCGGCGTCTCGTATTTCCCGCGCACCGACGCCGGCCAGTTTGTCATCAACCTGAAGGCGCCGTCGGGAACTCGGCTCGACGCCACGGAACGCGAGGTCGCGCGCGTCGAGAAGCTCGTGCGCGAGGTGGTCGCACCCGAGGACCTCGAGATGATGGTGGCCAACATCGGCGTGGTCCCAGACTTCTCGGCGATCTATACGTCGAACTCGGCGCCTCACACCGGCTTCCTCCAGGTCAGCCTCAAGGACGGCCACCGGGTCGGCAGCTACGAGTACATGGACCGCGTTCGCCAGCGCATCCGCTCGGAGACTGCCCCACATGAACGCTTATTTCCAGTCTGGCGGCTTCGTCGACGCCGTGCTCAATTTCGGTCTCCCGGCGCCGATCGACGTTCAGGTAAGCGGACCCGACCTGCGAATCCCCGTTCGCCGTCGCCTCGGAGATCGCCGCCGAGATCCGCCGGCTCCCCGGCGTCAAGGACGTCATGATCCCGCAGGACCTCGACAACCCGGCGCTGCGCCTGGAGGTCGACCGCCTGCGCGCGAGCCAGCTCGGTCTCACCCAGAAGGAGATCGTGAGCAACGTGATCACGGCTATCGCCTCGAACCAGATGATCGCGCCGACTTCTGGACCGACCCGAAGAGCAACAATGACTACTTGCTCACCGTGCAATACCCGGAAGGAGAGATCCGGGAACTGTCGGACCTGGGCGACATTCCGGTCCGCTCGGCCGCCCGCAGCCGGGCCACCACGCTCGACGCCGTGGCGCGCATGCGTCGCGTCGAGGCGCCCACCGAGGTCGCCCACTACGGACTGCGCAAGGTCATCGACGCCTACGTCAGCCTGGCCGACGAGGACGTCGGGCGAGTGGCGAGCTCGATCGAGGAGATCATCCGGCGCACCAAGCTTCCGACGGGGGTCCGGGTTGACCTGCGCGGCGTCGTGCATGCGATGCGCGAGTCGTTCCGCAGCTTCGCGCTCGGCCTGATCCTGGCGACGTTCCTCCTATACCTCATTCTCGTGGCGCAGTTCCGCTCGTTCATCGACCCGCTCATCATCCTGCTCGCCGTCCCGATGGGCCTGAGCGGAGTACTCGTGGCTCTGGCCGGGACGGGCACGACGCTCAACGTGCAGTCGCTGATGGGAATCGTGATGATGGTCGGAATCGTGGTCTCGAACAGCATCCTGATCGTCGAGTTCACTCGCCGGTCGCGCGAGGAAGGAGCTTCGGTGCGTGACGCGGTCGCGGCGGCCGGCCGGGTCCGGCTGCGCCCGATCCTGATGACTTCGTTCGCGACCATCATAGGCCTGCTGCCAATGGCAATGCGGCTTGGAACCGGTAGCGAGGCTTACGCGCCCCTGGCGCTTGCGATCATCGGAGGCATGGCAGTATCACTCCTTTTCACCGTATTCATCGTGCCGGCCGCCTATCTTCTGGTTTACGGGCGCGCCGACCGGTCCCTGACTTCACCTGTAGCAAGCGAGGAGCAATAAGATGAGAGGAGTGGACACTCGAGCGCTGGCCACGATTCTGCTGTTCACGACGGCCCTCTCCGCCGCCGAGGCCCCCGTCCAGCGCCACCTGACGCTGGCCGAAGCCGAGGCGCTGGCGCTGAGCAACCACCCCAGGCTCGGAGCCGCGCGCTACCGCGCGGACGCCGCCGCGGCCACAGTCGCTCAGGCGCGCGCCGCATACTACCCGACCGTCAACATCCAGGTCACGGGGATGGGGGCCGACCACGGCACTGTGGTGGCAGCTGGCGCAATCACCACATCGAGTGTGGCCAGCCGCGCCGCCACCGGATTCACCGTCAACCAGCTGATCACCGATTTCGGCCGCACGCCAGCCTGACCCGCGCGCCGAGATGCAGGCCCAGGCTGTTTCGGAGAGTGTCTCGGTCACGCGCGCGCAGGTCCTGGTGCAGGTGCGCCAGGCCTACTATCGCCAGCTCTTGAGGCGCTCTGTGCTGCGCGTTGCGCAGGAAACCGTCGAGGCGCGCGGGCTCAGCCTGCGGCAGGTGACGGCGCTCCAGAAGAGCGACCTGCGTTCGACCCTGGACGTGAACTTCGCGGCCGTAAACGTCTCGGAGGCGGAGTTGCTGCTCTTTCGAGCACAAAACGACATCCGCGCGGCGACCGCGGACCTTTCAGCAGCCATGGGCTTCGAGACGCCGCAGGAGTTCACGCTGGCCGAGGAAACTCTTCCGCCGCCCCTTGCCGGCGATGTCGAGACGCTTGTCCGCGACGCGCTCGCGTCGCGGCCCGAGCTGATTGCCTTGCGCTTGCAGAGCGACGCCGCGCAGCAGCTGGCAGACGGTGAGAAGAGCTTGCGCTTCCCGACGCTGAGCCTGCTCGGCACCGCGGGGGTCCTGCCCGTCCACGATGAACACCTGCGCGGCAAGTACGCCGGCGGCGGGTTGAACCTCAGCATCCCCGTCTTCAACGGCAACCTGTTTGCGGCGCGTCACGCCGAGGCCGAGCTGCGCGCCAAGTCCATCGGCGCAGAGGTGAAGGACCTCGAGTTGCGCATCGCACAGTCCGTCCGGGTGGCGTGGCTCAGCGCGCGGAACGCCTTTCAGCGTCTCGACGTCACCACGCGGCTGCTCGATCAGGCCTCGAAGGCGGCGGCGTTCGCGCAGACGCGCTACGGGCTCGGGCTCAGCTCGATCGTTGAGCTGAGTCAAGCGCAGCTCAACAAGACCTCGGCCGAGATCACGGCTGCCAGCGCGACCTACGAGTACCAGATCCAGCGCGCGGTCCTCGACTTTGAGACTGGGCTGCTCAAGTAGGGCGTGGGAAAGCCTGGTGCCAGAGTGCTTTCTTCGTGCCTTGGTGTCCTGGTGGTTATTGTTTTTACAGACCATCGTACAGTCCGAAGGCCACGACATTCGAACCGGCCGCGACGGCGATGTACTGCTTGCCCTTGAAGCTGTAGGTGATCGGGGACGCCGAAATACGCTGGCCGGTGTTGAAGTGCCACAGCGGTTTCCCGGCCGTCGCGTCAAGCGCAGTGAAGAAGCCCTGGTCGTCGCCGGCAAAGATCAGACCTCCGGCGGTCGAGAGCAGGCCTGCGCCGTAACTTCGTGATCCGGTCTGCTTGTAATCCCATTTCAGCTTGCCGGTGGTCAGCTCGAGGGCGCGGACGTGCATCTGCCAGGGCTCCTCGGGACTTTCAACGTACCCGGTGGCCATGAACGGAAAGCCGCCGGGCCGGAACTTGTCGGCAGCCTTGGTACTGATGCCGCAACCTTCGAGCGCGACCACATAAAAATACCCGGTGTCCGGATTGTACGCCGGCGACATCCAGTTGGTCGCGCCCGCGGTCGGGGGGCATACCTTGTTCCCCTGGAGGGTCGGCTCTACTCCGGGTACGCGGATCGGCCTCCCTTCGGGCGTCAGACCCTTCGCCCAGTTAAGCAGCTTCACAAACGGCGTTCCGTGCAGGAATTTGCCATTGGTGCGGTCAAGAACGTAGTAATAGCCGTTTCGATTCGCCTGCACCAGGAGCTTGCGCATTTCACCCTGAAACGGCGCGTCGACCAGAACCGGAATCTCGACCGCATCCCAGTCGTGCACGTCGTGCGGCGTGAACTGGAAATACCACTTCAGCTTTCCCGAATCGGCATCCAGAGCCACCATGCACTCCGTATACAGATTGTCACCCTTGCGCGCGTCGCCGTCGAAATCGGGCGCCGGATTTCCGATTCCCCAGTAGATCAGGTTGAGCGCCGGGTCGAAGCTGCCGGTCAGCCAGGTGTTCCCTCCGCCCGTTTTCCACGACTCCCCGGCCCAGGTCTCTGACCCGGGCTCGCCCGGCTTCGGGATCGCATGCCAGCGCCACGCTCGCTTGCCCGTCTCGGCGTCATACGCATCGAGCCAGCCGTTCAATCCGTGATCCCCCGGCGCGATGCCGATAATGATCTTGTCTTTTACCGGAAGGGGAGCCACCGGGCACCAGTAGCCCTCGCTCGGCTCAGCCAGTTTCGTCTCCCACAGTAGATTCCCCGTCCGCGCATCGAGCGCCACCAGGCAGGGGTCGGGTGTGCCGAAGTAGACTCTGTTGCCGTAAACGGCGACACCGCGGTTGGGGCCTCTGCGGATGGCCGGCGTCCGGCGGTATTCCCATAACAGGCGGCCCGTGCGCCCATCGAGCGCATAGACTTCGTTGGGCTGCGAGATGTACATCACTCCATCCACGACGACCGGCACACTCTCCAGCCGGCTCGCGCCGGCGATGTGGTAGATCCATTTCGGCACCAGGGCGTGCACGTTGCCGGCGTTGATCTGTTTCAACAGGCTGTGGCGCTGGGCGCTGTAAGAGCCCGAGTAACTCAGCCAGTTATCAGGATCGGCCTTCAGCAAGTCCTGGTACGTGACCTGAGCCGCGGCCAGCTCGGCCGCCAGGATCAAAAAGCAGGCGATGCGGGTCTTCATCGAGGCTCCTTGCTGCGTGCCTGCCGGCTCAGAAATGCCAGCAGGTTCTGCAATTCGGTCTCAGTCAGGCGCTGATCATAGTTGCTCGGCATGAGCGACCTGGTCGCGTAAGTCACTTCAGCTAATTCGTCACGGGTGAACAGGTGCAGCTTGCGATCCATGTCCAGGAGCTGGAGTGAAAAGTTATTTTCGTTCTTGACGATTCCCTCCAGAGTCAGCCCGTCACGCGTCTTGACTCGAACCGGATGGTAGCCGCGCGGAATGCGCGGCCTTTCCTTGATCAGAAGATCGCGCAGAAAGCTCAGGCGGCGCTCACCCCCGATGTTCGAGAGGTCCGGCCCCAGAATGTCGCCCCGGCCCCCGATCATGTGACACTTGCCGCATTCCCCCTTCCCCCAGAAAATCTCCGCGCCCTGCGCGCCATCTCCTTTGACCACCGCCTCCGAGGCGGTCGCGCGCAGGCTCTGAATGTAGGCCACCACCTTCCGGACCTCGGCCGCCGGCATCGAGGAAGGAGGCATGAGAGTGCCGCCGATTCCGTTCTTTATGGCATCGAATAGAGCTTCATCACTGGTTCGAAGATAGCGCCGTGTGGCGCCTAGCGCTGGAGCCCGGTCGCCTTCGGTTCCGTCCAGGCCGTGGCAGGTCGTGCACGATCGGTTATAGATTTCACGTCCTTGTGACACCTCCGCTTCATCGAGCGCTCGCGCCGGCGGGCGATTCCGATTCTGGGCGGCGGTTGTCGAGGCGATCGCCAAGGCTGCAACCAGAGAGCATCCCATCAGTCTTGGAAAATTCATAAACCCACCGCCAAGACACGAAGACACCGAGTCTTTGATTCCAGTACACGAAGATGCAAAGACGGCCTAGTTCGGCGGTGGCTGAGCGGGACGATTCTGCTGGCGTTGCTGCATGGCCTGCTGGTCGACCAGGTGAAAATCAAACTGCACCGTGATCATGTCTTCGATCGGGTTCATTTTCGAATCGTAATTGACGCCAAAATCCTTGCGGTTGATCTGGAGGTCGCCCTTGAATCTGGCATCGTCAGGGCGCATGAACACCACCTTGACCGGTACCTGGACGGGCTTGGTCGTCCCCCGAATGGTAAGGTCCCCCACGAGATTGAGGGTCTTGTCATCGACGCGCGTCACCTTGGTTGAGACGAACTTTATCTGAGGATGATTCTTCACATCCAGAAAATCGGGACTCCTCAGATGATTATCCCGGCGCTCGACACGGGTGTTGATGCTGGTCGCATCAATCGTGAGGGTGAGCGAGGAATTTTCCAGCTTGTCGCGGTCCATCTGGACGTCTGCGTCCCATTTGTCAAAGGATCCATGGGCGGAGATCAGCAGGGCTTCCCCGATGAAATTGAGCTGGCAGTGCGACCGGTCGAGTGCGTACGGCTTACGTTCCGCCAGCGCTGCCGGAGACAGCGTCTGCACCAGGAGGAAGCCAAGCGCGAACAAGACGAGATGTCGTTTCACAGGATTCTCCTTTTTTGTGGCATGAGCTTACCACTACTCTTACGCCCGAATGGTAGATTTATTTCGCTCGCCGTGGGCGACCGACACCCTTGCAGAAAACTTGGACTTGGCTTAGGTTGTATCAACGATCGGCTCGAGTGATTTCGTTGACGAAGTCGAACCACAACCGGAGTTCTCGTCATGACTGACAGAATGACCATCAGGTTCTTCATTTATCCATGGCTCGCCCTGCTCCTCTCGTCAAGCAGCGCGCACGGCCAGTCGCCCAAAGGGACCCTTACCGGGACCATTACAGACTCCTCGGGCGCGCGCGTGCCCGGCGTCGAGGTGACCGCGTTACATGTCGACACGAACCAGAGATTTGCCGCAGTCAGTTCGGACGACGGGGTGTACGCTATTCCATCGCTTCCCGTCGGCCTGTTCGACCTGACGGCCGCCCTGGCCGGGTTCTCAACATTTAAACGAACCGGTGTGGTGCTCGAAGTCGGGCAGAGACTCCGTCTCGACGTTGTGCTCAAGGTGGGCGAAGTAACCGAGACGGTGACGGTCGCCGGCGCTGTGTCCAGAGTTCAAACCGAAGACTCCAGTCTCGGCGCGACCGTTGAACGAGAACGGATCGAGAATCTCCCGCTCAATGGACGGCATGTCCTGGACCTGGTCAGGCTGATTCCGGGCGTGCAACCAAGGTCAAAGGGTACGGATGGTTTTGCACAGGTCGACAATCAGGCCTTCTCCCAAATCAGTTTCAATGGCGGCCCGGTTTACGGAAACCAGATATTCCTCGATGGAGGAATGAACACCGTGCCGGTGCACAACGAACTCGGGGTTGTGCCTCTCCTGGATACGGTTGAGGAGTTCAAAGTTCACACTAACGCTCTCGCGGCCGAGTTTGGCCAGTCAAACGGCGGAGTCATCAGCGTCGTCACGAGAAGCGGGACCAATCAGTTCCACGGCTCGCTCTACGAGTTTGTCCGGAATGACGCCTTCGACGCGCGCAACGCCTTTCTGACCCAGCGAGACCCGGTGACGGGCCGGACCAAGCCCGTTCTGCGCTACAACCAGTATGGCGGCACTGTGGGCGGCCCGGTTCGGATTCCGAAACTCTACAACGGGAAGGACCGAACCTTCTTTCACGTCGGCTATGAACAGTGGCGGCACAGAACTGCCAACATCAACCGCGCCACCGTCCCGACTCCGGCGGAACGCGCGGGCGATTTCTCAAACACCCGCGACGGCAACGGAAACCTTATTCTCATTTACGATCCGGCGACTACTCGACCCAATCCCGCCGGCAGCGGCTTCGTTCGGGATCCTTTCCCCGGCAACGTGATTCTACGGACCCGCATGGATCCTTTATCCCTGCGGGTCCTCGAGTATATGCCGCTCCCTAACGTGGCGCCGAACAACCCTTTCACAAACGCCAACAATTATCTTTCATTGCAAGGTTTTCCCACCGACCAGGGCGAGTTCAGCGTGCGGATTGACCACAACCTGGGCAGCAAGGATCGGTTGTTCGGGCGTTACAGCGGCACGAGAAACACGCGCATGAACCGCGCCTGGGGATTGGGTCCCGCCGACACCGACGCGCGCGACGACCAGCGCGACAATCACAATTTCATCCTGGGCGAGACGCACGTTTTCTCGCCTACAATTCTTAACGATTTTCGCGCCAATGCAACGCGCCAATACCTGGTTTTCCAGCATCCGAGTTTCGATCAGGACTGGCCGTCCCAACTGGGTTTCCCTCCCATCATCCCGCAGGATGCCTTTCCGCCGATCAACGTTGACGGCATCCTGACCATAGGGTCCGCGCGTGGAGGATTCGCGGGAGGGCATCGCCGTCAGCATACGATTCAGCTTTCCGATAGCCTGACGATCACCCGGGGCCGGCATGTCATCAAGATCGGGACCGATCAGCGCTGGATACGGCTTAACTTTGTGAACCGGGTCAATCCTTCCGGTAATTTCACTTTCGCCGGTAGTCTGACCAACAATCCCCTGCAACCCCCAGGAACAGGATTCGGAACGGCGACGTTCCTGCTAGGAGAGGTCGCGAGCGGGAGCCAATCCGTGAGACCATTCTTTTCCTTCCACAGCTGGTCGAACGGAAGTTTCATCCAGGACGACTTCAAGGCGAGCCGCAGGCTGACGCTCAATCTGGGGCTTCGCTACGATCTGGCCTCGGGACCGGTGGAACGATGGGACCGGAACTCCAACTTTGATCCCTTTCTTGTCAATCCGGAAACCCGCATGCCGGGGATTCTGCTGTACGCGGGAGTTACCAAAGACCGGCATTTCACCAAACCCCCCAGAGACAACTTCGGCCCGCGATTGGGCTTCGCCTACGATGTGACCGGCGATGGAAAAACGGTGCTGCGAGCCGGCTACGGGATCATTTACAGCCAGCTGGAGAGCGGGGACACTGCGGGAGACAACTCAAACTCGCTCGGATTCAGCATCGACACAACCTTCATCGTTCCGGGAGGGGGCCCGTTCAAGGCATTCCAGTTCAGCGCAGGCCCTCCGTTCTTGCTCCAACCCCAGGGCGCCGCCGGAGGTCCGTCGGCCTTCCGCGGTCAGAATGTTCGCTTCCAGGCGATGACGGCTCCTACACCGTACGTCCAGCAATGGAACCTGACCTTGCAACGTGAGCTTCCATGGCGATGGCTGGTCTCAACCACCTATGCCGGTAATCGCGGCGTCCATCTCTTCGGCGCCAATTACGATCTGAATCAGCTGGACCCGAAAAACTTCGAGCTCGGGCTGAGACTGCAAGACCAGGTTCCGAATCCGTTTTCGGGCCAGATTACTACCGGCGCCTTATCGGGCGCGACCGTTGCGCGCAGTCAATTGCTCCGGCCGTTTCCCGATTACTTGAATATCACCACGCTCGCGAATCACGGAGCGGCCAGCACGTATCATTCATTCCAGCTCGTCACTGAAAGAAGATTCTCAGATGGCCTGGCGGCCATGATTTCCTACACGGGCTCGAAGCTGATCAGTGATTCCGCCTCGAGCAATGCCGGCAACGGCGCCGGCGGTGAATTCCGGGTAGGGAGGCTGAACCGCCGCCAGGATCGCGCCATCGATGAAAGCGACATTTCCCAGCGGATGGTCATCAGCACGGTTTACGAGCTCCTTTCGGATCGGAACGCCGGTTCTTGAAAGACGGCGGCGTGCTCGGTCATATCTTCGGAGTGGCAGGTGAATACCATCGTCAGCCTTCAGACAGGAAGTCCCCTGTAGTCGAAGATCTCACAAATTCACCGGTATCAACTTGCCCGCCATGGTCCCCGACCCGACTCTGCCGATCCGAAGAAGCGAACCAGATGGTTCAATACGAAGCGTTCCGAAACCGGCCAACTTTGTAATAGGAAAATCCCCAGGACCTTGCCGAGACACGCGGGCCGGGTACACGATGTGGCGCTCTCGATCTTCAAGAACGTGAAAATCACCGAAGAAGTCAATCTGGAATTCCGCGGTGAGGCGTTCAATCTTTTCAATTCCGTAAACTTCAACGACCCCAATACGACCTTCACGCCCAATACTGCGGGCATCAATACCAATCCCAATTTCGGGCGAGTTCTAAGCTCGCTTCCCGCGAGAAAGATCCAGCTTGGATTGAGGCTGACGTTTTAGAGCGGAAACAAATACCCCTAGGGCACAAAGACACAAAGAAACACCAAGAATCTTTACAGACTTTGACACCCAACCTGTGCTATTTTCCGACCCGCTACCTCTCCTTTTTCTTGACGAGCGAGCACGATCGTGGCGCGGCAACCTTTCAATCCGATGCTGAAGACCCTGTTGCTTCTTTTTCCCCTCGCCGCATTGGCCCAGTCGGATCTCCACCCGGAATGGAATGTTCTTTACGGACAAGCCGGGTTCGAAAACGCCGATCAGATGCTGTCGAACTATCTGCGCAAGCTGGCGGCGCAGAGCGGGACCGACCGCGAAAAAGCGATTGCGGCGCTCAAGACCAGTGCCGATGTGGAGCAGCAGCAGAGCGCAGCGCGGAAAAAGCTGCGCCAGGCATTGGGTGAGTTTCCCGCGCGCACGCCTCTGCGAGCCGTTACCACGGGAAAGCTGAAACGCGACGGCTACACCATCGAGAAGATCATCTTCGAGAGCCTGCCGCGGTATTACGTAACAGCCAACGTGTATGTGCCGCAACGGAGCCAACCTCCGTTTCCCGCAGTGGTGTGTCCGGTTGGGCACTGGGGCGATGGAAAGGCTTTCGAGGATTACCAGCGGCTCGGAATCTACCTGGCCCGGCGCGGGTTTCTTGTGTTGATCTATGATGCGCCCGGCCAGGGCGAAAGATTGCAGTACTACAGCCCCGTGATGGGACGCTCGCTGATTGATCCAGGTGGCTCGACATTCTTCGTCACCATTGAGCACGGCTTGGCGGGGGCGCAGAGCTTGCTCACGCCGCGCAGCTTCGCCCAGCGAATGGTGTGGGACGGGGTGAGGGCGATTGATTATCTGGAGGAGCGCGGTGACGTGGACCGGCGTCGGATCGCGTGCACGGGCACGTCGGGAGGGGGGCTGCAGACCGAGGTCCTTTCTGCCATCGACGATCGGATTCAGGTTTCGATTCCCGTCTGTTATGGAGGCTGCGCTCCGGACACGCCCACAACGCCCGGCTTGGGAATAGTCGACATTGACCTTCTGATCGCACCGCGGCCGCTTCTCATGATCGAGGCGACAGGCGATGCGCGCGCCGGCGTGCTGGCAAAGCAGCAGCGGCACCAGGCAGTGGCGAATGCATATCAGGTCCTCGGCGCTGCCGACCGGACTCGCTTCCTGATTGCAGAAGGGCCGCATGGCTACGGAGAAAACATGCGGCAGGAGGCTTTCAAGTGGCTCAGTCGCTGGTGGCGCTCCGAGACACCCGCCCCCGAGGCGCTGGTCGAGGCGCCCGCCCCGCTGGAACCGGAAGCGGCGCTCCACTGCACAACTACCGGCCAGGTCCGCACGGCGCTGGGCGGGGAAACCGTTTTCTCGCTGAACCGGGCGGAAGGACGGATTCAACGGCAGCCGATGCCGGCCGCCCGGGAGGCCTGGGCGCAGTGGCGTGAGCAACTCAAGAAGACGGTAGCAGTCCAGATCGGCTGCGTCCTGGCGCAGGCTCCGTTGAATCCCAGGATCCTGGCCCGCGCCGACAAAGGGACCTTCACGCTGGAGAAGATTGTCTTTTACAGTGAACCCGAGATCTTCGTTCCCGGGCTGCTGTTGTTGCCCAAACGGCAAGGCCCCTCGCCTGGCATGGTTTTCGTGCATGAAGAAGGCAATAGCGGCGCGGTGGCCGAAAAGTACCTGCGACCGCTGGCCGAGGCCGGCCACGTGGTCCTGTCGATTGACCCGCGGGGTCTGGGAGAGACGGCTCCGGCTTCTTCATCGACGCAGCGCAACTACCGGGGTTTCGTAGGGGATGCGGAGGTCGGACGGTTCTATGAAGCGCTGCGGGGCGGCAATACCCTGGTAGGACTCCGAACGCGCGACGTGCTCGGCGCCGTAGAGTATCTTCTAAGTCGGAAAGAGGTGGACCGCCGTCGGATTTCGGCAGCCGGCCACGGTCTGGGCGGACTCCTGGTTCTGTACGCCGCGGCGCTCGACGAGCGGATTCAATCGGCGGCGGTTACCGGCGCTCTTCTTTCCTATGCGGCCATCATCGAGAGCGAGCTTTACACCCACCGCTTCGGCGCGTTTGTGCCCGGTGTATTGCGCGATTTCGATTTGCCGGAAGTGGCGGCTCTGGTTGCCCCGCGTCGGCTCCTGCTGCTCAATTTCGTGGACCAGCTTCACCGGCGCGTCGACCCCGAGGAGGTACACAGAACCTACCAGCCGGCGGCGGGTGTTTATCGCATTGCCGGCGCGGGCGACGCCCTGCAGATTGACGTAGCGGCGTCTGCGGCGGAAATCGTACAGCGGTATCGTTCGACCGCCCCCGAATGAGCCGGGAATCAGCGTCCTCACCGCTATAGCCTGATTCGTAACGGTCGTGGGCAAGGGCGAAGCAAGCTTCGCCACTGAGGCCCGAAGGCTCTGAGCCGGAGTTGATAGCATCTTCTGATGGATCAATCCTGCCATGAGAAGTCAGGAGTAGACATCGGGAACGTCTGCAGAGCCCCAACATCTGTCTCGAGAGGGACAGCCGACACTAGCCGATGATGAAACCACCGGGGACGGACTATTCAAACCAATGCGCCCTGGCGGGGCGCAGGACCCGAGAAGGGGTTCCAGAAGATCGGCGGCATTGACTCCCTGTTGTCATCCCCTCGAATGGCTGAAGAATTCTTCAACGGAGCGGTATTGAAAACCGGCAGCGCTCAAGACTCGAACAATCCGCACGCAATCCTAACCGGCCGCACTGTAGGCCACTATCAGATTCTGTCCGAGCTGGGCCAAGGCGGCATGGGTAAGGTCTACCAGGCCCGGGACAGTCTCCTGGGCCGCACCGTTGCTCTGAAAGTACTCCCGCCGGAGTTAGTCAATGACCCCGAGCGCAAGCGCAGACTTCAGCGGGAAGCCAAAGCTGCTTCGGCCCTGAATCATCCCAACATTGTAGTGGTACACGACATCCTCAACGAGGACGGTGTTGACTTCGTCGTCATGGAGTACGTGGAGGGTCAGACTCTGGCCGAGCTTCACTCTGGCCGCAAGCTTTCGCTGGATGAAACCTTGAAATACGCCATCCAGATCTGCAGTGCTTTGGCGTCGGCTCATGCAGCGGGAGTCGTACACCGCGATTTGAAGCCCGGGAACATCATGGTTAACGCCCAGGGCGTCGTCAAGGTGCTGGACTTCGGTCTGGCCAAGCGGTTAGCGACAGGTCTTGCCGGATCTGGCACGGACGGCGCGTCAACGGAGACTTTAGGAACAGAGGCAGGAGTGATTCTTGGAACTGTCTCGTACATGTCTCCCGAGCAGGCTGAAGGAAAGCCGGTTGATACCCGGTCGGATATTTTCAGCCTTGGAACGCTGTTGTACGAGTTGCTGACCGGCCGGCACCCCTTTCAGGCAGATTCTCACCTGGCAACGCTGACCGCGATCCTGCGGGAAGATCCCCAGTCTCCCAGTCAGCTTAGGCATGCGATACCGAAGGAATTGGATCCTATTCTCGAACGATGTCTCCGGAAGGATCGGGAACGCCGCTTTCAAAGTGCTGCCGACCTGAAAGTGGTGCTTCAGGACTTGCACGAGGAGCTCCGGCGGGAGAAACCTGCTGTGAAGGCGGCGTCGCCGGCGCGTCGCTGGCTTTGGGCCGGCGTGGCGGCAGCAGTTCTAGCGGGTCTGGGACTGGCGCTGTGGCTGGGTCGCAGCCCCGAACCCGGCGCCCCGTCATCCCTCCGTATTGTCCCTTTAACCAGCTACCCTGGCATTGAACGATATCCTTCGTTCTCCCCGGACGGCAAGCAGGTTGCATTTTCGTGGAATGGAGAGAACCAGGATAATTTTGACATTTACATCAAACAGGTGGGGACGGAATCGAGACTTCGCTTGACCAATCACCCTGGCGAGGAATTCAGTCCCGTCTGGTCTCCAGACGGCCGGCTGGATCGCTTTCTTGCGTCGGGACAACGACTTCAAATTCGCCGCGTTCATCATTTCCACCGTTGGGGGAAGAGAGCGCCGCTTGGGAGGATTCCGGCGCCCACAATTGGGCATGCCGTGGCCCACCCTCGCCTGGTCTCCAGATAGCCAATGGCTCGCTGTGCCAGACCAGCCCACTGAGCAGGAACCTCATGGGCTGTTTCTGGTCTCGGTCGAGACTGGCGAAAAACGCCGTCTCACCTCGTGCCCGACGTTTAACCTCGCCGACTACGCCCCGGCCTTCTCCCCGGACGGCCGAACTCTGGCGTTCGCCCGATTCATCGCGACAACAGTCTCTGATTTCTACTTGCTTGCTCTTTCCAGAGGGCTGAGCCCGACCGCCGAACCGACGCGGCTCACGTTTGAAAACCGGCACAGCACCTACCCTGCCTGGACGCCGGATGGATCCGAACTCGTGTTTGTCTCCGGCGGCCAGCACCATTACGGCTTGTGGAAGGTCCCAGTCTCGGGAAGGACACGGCCCGAGCCCTTGCCTCTGGGCGGGGGTGGCGTCCACCTTGTTTCACCGGCGCTTTCACGCCAGGGAGATCTTGCGTTCGTTCAGCGCATCTTTGACCCCAACATCTGGCGTATCCAGATATCCAGGTCGGATCAGAAGGCCGGTTCAGCCACTCCATTTATTTCCTCAAGTTTCGTTGACCACTTCCCTCAATTCTCTCCCGACGGCCAGAAGATCGTCTTTGCCTCCTATCGCTCCGGTCATTCCGAGATCTGGGTCTGCGACAACGACGGTTCTAACGCGTTCCAGCTTACGTCATTTTCAGGTGAGGACTGTACCAGTCCCTGCTGGTCTCCGGACGGCCAGCAGATCGCTTTCGCCGCCAATCAGGAGGGGCAGGTTGAGCTCTATGTCATCGGCGCCGAGGGAGGCAAAGCCCGGCGATTGACCATCCACCCGGCAGGCGACAGAGCACCGAGATGGTCGCGAGACGGTAAATGGATCTATTTCGATTCGAACCGTACCGGCCAACGTCAGGTGTGGAAAATGCCGGCCCAGGGAGGCGATGCAGTCCAGGTGACAAAGAACGGAGGCTCGATCCCCGTCGAATCACCCGACGGCTTGCACACCTATTTCTTGAAGCCTGAAGAACCCGTTTCGAGCCTGTGGAGAATTTCAGCCGATGGTGTGGAAACCCAGGTTTTGGATTCAGTGTACGCAGTCAACTATGTCGTTGTGAAGGATGGAATCTACTTCATCCCTGGGCCCCGGGAAAGACAGTTTGCCATCGATTTCTTGAGTTTCTCCAGTGGTAAGACGAGCCAGTTGGCGTCCATTACAAAACCGGTGATGTGGGGGTTCTCGGTGTCGCCCGACGAGCGCTGGATCCTCTATCCACAAGCGGACCATCTGACCAGTGACCTGATGCTGGTGGAGAACTTCCTGGGTAGCCGCCACTAGGTTCTCCTGGTGCCACGAAATCCGCAGTTCGATCAATCTTTTCCGCCCGAGTCGGCAACTGGTCGCGCTCTGAAATTTGCCGCGAAACAAGGCGCAAGCAAGCTTGCGCACTCCAAGGGCGAGCAACAACCGACCACGAGCACGTGCACGAGCACGTCAACGTCCACGTTTTGACGCTTCGGCAGGGCTTGAATCGCAATCCGATCAAGCCACTCAAAACACATAACGCAACGAGGCGAATATCCGGCGGTTGCCTCCATCGGTCCCCCACTGGTTGAGGAAGCCGTTACTGTTCGCCGAAGCATCCGGAATGCCGAAGTTTCGTGTGTTCGAAAGATTGAAGACATCAGCGCGAAATTGCAGCTGGTGATACTCCTTGATGCGCACGCTCTTGAGAATGCCGAGGTCTACCTGTCCGATGCCATCGCTGCGAAGAATGTTGCGCCCCGCGTTGCCGACCCGGCCGGCCGGAAGGCAGCTATTGGAATCTCCCACTCGGGCACAGGGGGGAAGGGTGCTGAACAAAGCATTGCCAGCGGGAGTAACCGGCCCGCGAAGGCGATAGAGTTGTTCGACTGACATTCCGTACAGGTCGAGGGTCGTCGCCAGATTCGGTCGAATGGCGTTGCCGACCAACCCCGAGATGCCCTGCAATGCCAGGGCCGGGTCCGCTCCGTTCAGAGGCGTGAATGGCGATCCACCCTGGAAAGTCAGGAAGGAAGCGATCTGCCAACCACCGAGGAGGCGGCCCAGAGCGCCTGCCTGGCTCCGGAAGAAATGAAGTTCGTACACGAAATTCGCGGCGAAACGGTGCGGGCGGTCGAAGGTCGAGCGGCCGCGGTCCGCCCGTCGGTTGAAGGAATCCTGCGAAACCGCGACGTCTCCGAAAGCCGAGGGATTGAAGATGTCCGACGCGTCGTCGATAAACGAACTCCAGGTGTAATGGACCCCGCCGCTGAACCCTTGAGAGAAACGCTTGTCCATGCTGACCTGCATTGAATGGTAAATCGATGAAGCGGCATTGGCGCGCAGGCGAATGATGCCGCGGCTTGGATCGAGCCGGGGGCAGCCCAGCGGAGTGCCGGCCGCATTGGTTGAAATCGGGGAACAGATCGTGCGCGGGTTCCCGTCTATTGTCTGGAGTAGCCCGGTTCCCTTGGTTCCAACGTAACCGAACCGCAACACGGTATCGGAGGCGAGCTGGCGCTGAATCTCGAAGCTGAATTGATCCGAAAGGGGAGAACGAAAATCCTCCCCCACGATTGTGCGGGTAAGCATGTTGAGCGCAGCCGGGTTTGTCAGATTCACCGGCAGGCTTGCGAGCGCAGTATAGGGGTTGGGCAGACCCGCCGGGGCGCTGATAGACCCCAGAAACGGAAAGGCGGTTGTCAGGTTCAACGCTACGTTCAGGAACGAGTAGTCATGAGTCCGGGCGTATCCGCCACGCACCACGAGCTTGTCGCCGCCCGTGAGACGGCCAAGCCATCCATCGGCTCGAACGCGAGGATTCCAGCTGACACCCAGGCGGGGTTGGAAGTTGTTCAAGTCTCGCTCCGGGCGTGGAGTAAGCCGGAAGACTTCGTTCCCGCCGTTTGCTTGCACGACGCTGTCGTTCACGTCATACAAGCTTGCAAGGGTATTGCCGGGCGCCTCGTAGCGCAGGCCATAATTGATTGTGAAGCCGGGCCGGACATTCCATGTGTCCTGCGCGAAGAAAAAGAAATCGTGCATCTTGTAGTACTGGATCAGAGTGCCGCCTGGGAACGGCTTGTTAATGTCGGCTGCGAGGGGGACGTCGTCCACAAAGTCCTGGAGCGTGGCATACGCCAGCCGCCCGCGAGTGAGCGGAATGAAAAACGTCTTAACTTCGATGCGCCGCAAGTCGATGCCGAACTTGATGGAGTGGTTGCCGTAGGTCAGCGACACCGTGTCTTGAAGCTGATAGACATTGTTGAAACGGAACTGGGGTAAATTGGCTGCCAGACCGATGCCGGTGCGGGTCGGGGAGGCATTGAACTCCGCCAGACCCAGCTGGGCGATCTCGAGCGCCGGGATGGCTCCCGAAGAAGGATCGCTGGCGGTAGTCGTTGTGCCGAGCCGCTGGTATGACAAGCGAAGATCGTTCAATACGTGAGCGGTCGGATAACTGGTGAGGAATGCCATCGCAGCCTGGGGCCGTGACGTCGTCACCTGCGTGTTGCCCGGCGGCGTAACCTGACCGGCGCCGAACTGAAAAAGGTCGCTGAAAAGGTAACGTCCGCCCAGATGGTGCTTGCGAAAATTCTGATCGATGCGGGCCGACCACTGCCAGTTATCCTGGCCCATCCCTGTGGAACTGGTCAGGTCACCTACGGGAATTTGTGCCGATGCGCCTGACACCGTGAGCGGAACCGGTGTTCCGCGGGTGTTCTGCGCCGCCGGGAGAAATTTCAGCAGCGCCTGAACCTGCGGCCGGCTGCCCGCGAGTTGTTGGATGATCTGCTTGCCCGCCTCGGTCGGGACCCCGGCTATGGTTCTGCCTGAGCCGAGAGACCGGATAGTCCAGCGCTGAAGAGAGCCAAACAGGAAAGTGCTGTCTTTCTTGATCGGTCCTCCGGCGGTTCCGCCAAACTGATGTTCGTTGATGAAGGGAGCCTCCGTAAATCCAGCCGCCTTTTCCAGGTTGCTGAGGGTATTCAGCGCATTGCTGTTGTAGAACCAGAACGCCGAACCGTGAAGATCATTGGTGCCGCTCTTGGTTATCACGCTGACCACCGAACCCGTATTGCGTCCATGCTCGGCCAGGAACTGGTTGGTAACCACGCGCAATTCCTGGACGATGTCTGGATTATTGAGCACCTGGTGGCGGCCTGTGACGCTCGGCTCGTTTGAATCCTGGCCATCGATCATGAAGTTGTTGCCATAGAGACGACTTCCGTTCACCGAGAAATTGGTCCCTGCGGTCCGTGCCACGTTGCCGCTATTGAGCTGGCTGACCCCGGGAGCGGAGAGCGCGTGTCCAAACACATCCCTGAATCCGCCGCCTCGCCCGAACTGACCGCTGGCGGGGAGATCTGTGAGGCGTTTTTCATCAAAACGCACTCCTACCTCCGCCGTGGTCGCGTTCAGGAGAGGCGCGTTTTCTGTTACGCTGACAACCTCTGACCCTCCCGCCGGTCGCAGCTCAGGATTGACCAAGGCCACCTGGTTGAGCAGAAGAAAAATTCCGGCTCGCACATATCTTGCAAAACCGGGCATCTCAACGGTAAGCTCATAGGGTCCCACTGGCAAACCCGGGAAGGTGTATCGCCCATCGATTTCAGTCACCGCAGTGCGGGTTGCGTTCGTTTCGAGAGTGCCGAACCGTCACCGTCGACCCGGCTATTACCGCGCCGGTCTGGTCGGTGACGACGCCGGCAATAGTCCCGCTGGTCACCTGAGCTAAGAAGATCGGGTGTGCCCATTGCTGCGATGAAGAAGAAAACGAACCCTGTGCGGAGCGGAATCTTGAACTTGTTTCCAGCGACCATCGCAGACTTCCCCCTGTGGAAATAGCTTCCCTGCAGATAAGCGCAAAAAGTGCGCAATAGCGTGGGTTGAGTGTCACGGCGGGGGCAGGAACGGTCAATCGACCCGGACATATCGGGAGAATAAATTTTGAGTATCGCTCAAGCTCTTGGAAATAAATCGATTAAGCAGCGGTATTGCTTGCCTTGCCCTGGCTTGATTGGGACGTCGGCATGATAAACTCCCTCTACTTTGATCTCTATGCTCGAATCTTCTGAAAGTCCCCGGGTGGCGCGTTTTGGTCTTTATGAGGTCGATCTCCGCACGGGAGAGCTGAGAAAACAGGGTCTGAAGATCAGGCTGCAGGAAAAGCCCTTTCAGATTCTATCCATATTGCTGGAGCGGCGCGGCGACGTAGTGACCCGGAAGGAGCTTCGGGAGCGGCTCTGGCCCGAGGATACGTTCGTAGACTTCGACAACAGTCTCAACACGGCCATGAGCAAGCTGCGCGAGGCGTTGGGCGAGTCCGCCGGCAGCCCGCGCTATGTCGAGACCCTCACCCGGCGCGGTTACCGCTTCATCGCGCCCGTGGAACTGCAGGATCCGGAGGCCGAGGCTTCCAGGGCTCCGCTGCCTTTGCCGGGTCCGGCAGCGCCAGCCGCGATTGAAAACGAGCCGGGCCCTGTTGCGCAGACCTCGCCTCTTGAGTCACCGGCGACGCCGGCGACGGGTTCGGTGATGGCCGCACCCGCGACGATCGTGGATGACTGTTGCGGCGATGGGGGCAGGACTATTGCTGGCCTATTTCTCCTACGTTGCCTGGGTGCGGTGGAAGTCTGATCCCCCATCGACTTCGAGCCGGATCAGGCTGGCGGTCTTGCCGTTCAAGAACATGAGCGGAGATCCGGAGCAGGAATATCTCAGCGAGGGATTGACCGAGGAAATGATAGCTCAGCTCGGTCGTCTGCACCCCCGGCTGGCAGTGATCGCGCGGACCTCGGCCATGCAATACGCCGGCACCAACAAAAGTATCGGCCAGATCGGTAAAGAGCTGGACCTGGATTACATCGTCGAGGGGAGCGTGCGCCGGGCCGAAGATCGCGTGCGCATCACGGCCAAGCTCATCCAGGTCAGTGACCAGACCCAGCTCTGGGTCGAGCACTACGAACGGGGTGGTGCCGACGTGCTGGCCCTTCAGAGCGAGGTCGCCAGGCGCATCGCAGGATCCCTGGCGGTGGAATTGCTGCCGTCGCGCCGCGGCCCGCCGGGCCTCTCGGCGACGACCACTCCGGCGGCCTACGAAGCGTACCTGAAAGGGCGTTTCTTCTGGAACAAGCGGAGAGAGGAAACGATTCGCAAGAGCATCGAATATTTCCAGCAGGCCATCCAGCACGATCCGAGGTACGCCCCGGCCTACTCCGGTCTGGCCGACGCCTACATAGTGCTGGAGACCTATAGCGCGCTCTCGGCGAAACAGACCCTCCCGCTGGCGCGCGCGGCGGCGACGAAAGCCCTGGAACTGGACGATTCGCTTGCCGAAACACGCACCACGCTAGCCGCCATCCGCCATCTGGAATGGGACTGGACGGGGGCGGAAATGGAGTTCAGACGAGCTCTCGAACTCAACCCGAACTATGCGACCGCGCACCAGTGGTACTCCGAGTACCTGACCATGGTGGGACGTATAGATGAAGCCGTGGCAGAGGCCAAGCTCGCGCAGGAACTGGATCCGCTTTCGATCATCATTAACTACGTCCTCGGATACAACCTGTACGTCGCCCGACGCTACGACGAAGCGATCGCGCAGTACTGCAAGGCTCTCGAGATCGACCCCACGTTCTACGCGGCTCGCTTCGCCGCGGCCAACACGTACGAGCAGAAGGCCATGTATGCTGAAGCCCTCGCAGAATGGCAAGGGATCATGATCGACCGAGGGCGCAAGCAGGAAGCGGAAGAGCTGGGACGCGTCTTCGCCACGTCAGGGTACGCGAGCGTCCTGAAGAAGCGGCATCTGCAGTTGATCGAACGGTCCCAAAAGGAGTACGTCGAGTCGCTGCTGATCGCGCGGCTCTGCTTGAAGGTCGGCCGCCGCGATGAAGCTTTCGAATGGCTGGAGAAGGCCTATCAGGAGCGCCGCCAGCGCCTCGGCTACCTCAAGGTCGATCCCGTTTACGATAGCATCCGAGGTGACCCGCGCTATCTCGATCTGCTCCGGCGGATCGGCCTGCCACAGTGAGAACAAACCGCAAAGACGCAAAGAAATGTCAACGGGCCCCCGTGTGGCGGTAGCCCGGCCCGCGCAGCACCTGGCCGGGCGTGGCCCCCGTGTACTTTCCGTCCTCGAGCACCAGCGCGCCATTGACGATCACGTGTTTTACTCCCTCGGATGGCAACGCAGGCTCCCCGAAAGTGGCCCGATCTCGAATCATGCTGGAATCAAAGATCACGATATCCGCCGCCAGACCCGGCGCGAGCCTGCCACGATCGAACGCCATGATCTCATTGGCGGCTACCGCGGTCATGCGATGGATGGCCGCCTCGAGCGACAGGACGCCCAGTTCGCGGACATAGCGGGCCAGCACCCGCGGGAAGGCGCCGTGGGAACGGGGATGGCTGGCATTCGAGCTCATGGAACCCGCTGCCGGTCCGACGTCGGTATCAAACGAGACGAACTCCTGCTGAATCGCCTTGATCTTGTTGCCTTCCGACATAGTCTGGGGCATGGCGAAAGCGCCGGCGCGGACGACGGCGAAGAAAACATCCCAGGGATCCTGCTGGACCAGCCGGGCAATCTCACCGAGTGACTTGCCGTTGTGCCCGGCGTAGGCGGGGTCGCCGATATTTCCCAGCACGATGCGATCCCAGTCGTGCCCGGCGTGCGCGAACCAATTCTCCCAACCGGTGCCGGTTTCCATCTCCTGGCGCATTTCGGCGCGAATCTGGGGGTCCCCAAGACGACGCAGCAGATCCGCCGGCCCTTTGGCGGAGTGCCGCGGATGGATGAGCGCCCGAATCCCGAGGCCGTTGTTGATGTAGGGATAGACGTCCGCGCCCACCTCCTGACCGGCTGCGCGCGCGGCCTTGATGCGCGCGATCGCCTGGTCCATCTTTCCCCAGTTGGCTTGCCCGGCCGTCTTTAGATGGTAGATGTGCACGGGAGTGCCTGCCGCCCGGCCGATCCGCAGCGCTTCCTCCACAGCCTCCAGCAGTCCATCGCCTTCGTTGCGCATATGCGTGAAATACCGGCCGCCATACTCGCCCGCAATCCTCGTCAGTTCTGCAATTTCCTCTTCGGGCGCGTAGACCGCGGGCGGATAGATGAGCGAAGTCGAAAGGCCGATGGCACCCGCCTCCATGGCCTCGCGCACGAGGGTCTTCATGCGCTCCATCTCTTCGGACGAGGCGCGACGGTCCTCCAGGCCGACGACAATGGCTCGCACCTGCGTGTGGCCGACCGTCTGCACCATGTTTATCGGCATGCCGGCCTTTTCCAGCAAGGCAAAGAACTCGCGCATCGTCCGCCAGCCCGCCTTGCCTCCCTCCGGCTCGCCCAGCGGGGCGTCCGAGCGGCCCTCGCCGGCATTGATGGTCGTGATCCCCTGGGTCAGGAGATTGAAGCCTGAGTCGCGATCACGCAAAAAGGGCGCGGCGGTCTGTCCCATCATGTCGATGAAGCCGGGCGCGACCACCAGACGCTTGGCGTCGATGATCCGGGTCGCTTGCGCCCCGGCGAGCCGTCCCATCGCTGCAATGCGCCCCTTCCGGATCCCCACATCCGCGCTGAACCAGGGCGCGCCCGTCCCATCAACGATGCGGCCGTCACGGATGAGCAGATCGTAGCCCGCCGAATCCTGGGTCTGCCTGGTTTCTTGCGATCTCGAGAGAACGATCGCGGAGTGCATGAAAGCGAAAGCCACCGCGAAGATGCAAAGACGCCAAGACGCGCGAAGCAGGAAAGAGAAGTGACGCAAGTAATTCATGTCGGGTTGCCTGGGCATGATAGATCTTAACACCGAAGAAACTGTGGCAGTAAAGCCCTTCTGCAGCAGGCCGTGCAGATCCCACTGCTCCTCTCGGGTCATTCTCTATTTCTGCGCAGCCGGCGGAGCGCCGGGCAAAAAATACCTGAGGCTTAGATACAGCATATTCAGGTACGCACTGCCCGGCTGGTCCGGCGCCACGTACCAGGGATGACGAACCAGGTAGGAGTACTGCATTCCCAACTGCAGGCCTCCATAGCTGGGATCGCGCCAAAACGTATGCGCGAAGCCGAACGTCCCTTGCATGAATTAAGCGATTGTGGTTCGACGGAGATCCGCTGTAGCCAAAGCCAACCGGCTGGCCGTTGGCTGGGTCAATGGCGACGTTCTTCTGGAAGTAAGCGCCGCCGTAGTAGGCGAAGAACCCCGTCTTCGGCGTGGCTTGATACTCAAACCCGTTCAAGGTCGAGGCCGAGTGCACAAGCGAAGGACTGCCATCGCCCTGGATAATCACGTCCGGCCCCAGGCCGAAGATGTATCGGCCTGCGCCACTGCTGTAGAAAGTATTGACGACCAGACGAAGGTTCTTCACCAGCTCGACGTTGAAATTGAACGACCCGCCACCGCCAGCCGCATTAAAGTGTTGGTTGCTGACCGGATTAAAGAAAGCAAACCGGGTCAAGACTCCACCCACTTCGAAGTGAAGCGACCGATTTCCCACCTTGGGATCGAACGCGATCTTCGCGATGATGTCTTGATGAGGGTTGGGCGTAGCGAAGTTATCCGTGCCCGTGTTCAGCTGGGAGCCGTAGTGAGGGGCAAGCTGCGAAGGCAAGATGATCTCTCCGGATCCGCTGGCGCCGCCGGCAAATTGTTCCGAGGCTTCCACCGACAACCCCAGCGCAACGGTCTCGCTGGGATGATAGACAAAGCGAAGCTGCGGATTGCGGGTCCAGGTTAAACCCACGTGCAGATTCGGATCGAACCCTTGGGTTACGAAAATGTCCGCCGGCAGAGGCGAGAGCCCTTTCCGATTCGGCACCATCAAGCTCCAGGACTGCCCGCCCAGGAACTCGAGCCTGCCCTTCCGAACATCCAGCCAAAAAAGGCGCAGACGCTGCGTGTCGCTGTTGGACGTCACCGCGACATTACCGGGTACGACGCCGAGAAAATCCGTCTCCAGATAGCTGAGCACCTTCACTTCGCGCAGTCTTGCGTCCAACCGCAGGCCGAGCCGCGAATGTTGGGCGCTGAATTGGTACTCGCGGAGGTTGCCACTCACCGTATTGTTGAATGGGATGGCGCCGAAGTTCGTGGTGATCCCACTGCCCACATTCTTGTCGCGGATCACACCCGTGAAGTCCATGAACCCTAACGGGGTGATGTCGACGGTGCCGATCCTGAACGAAAGGGGAGAAGGCTTGGGTTCCTCGGCTCTCGCCTCCTGGTCGCTTCGCTCCAGCGGACCGGCTGTCGGCACCGGGCCGGGAGAAGGCATCACGGGTGAGCGGCTAGCCGCCCGGGCGGGACTGAAAGACTGTGTGGCGGCAACCTGGATGGATGAGCCTGACGCATTGGCCTGAGTCTGGAGGACACGCTCGATCAACTTCGCCTGCTCTTCCAGCACCTTGCGGAGCAGAGTAATCTGCTCCTGCTGCGCCGCCAGTTGCGCCTTGAGTAGATCCCACTCTCTCTCGCTGGTCTCTGCCGCGCCCGGCTTGCCGGCGGCCGGTTCCGCCGCGTAGCTCACGTCAGCCTCTGGCGACGCGGCTTGCCCGCTTTGAGCCGGTGCGGGCTCGGTCGCTGATAACAGGAACCCGGCAACCAGTGGGAGCGTGAGGCTACGCCACGCACAGTAATTCGTCTTGTGACCCATTTTCATGTTTAATTGTCCTCTGTTCTTGTCGCCCGAGAAGATCATGGGCTGAGTCTAAGGCTGCTCCAGTTTTTCTTCGTGTCTTCGCGTCTCAGTGGTATTTGTTTCACAGCACCAACCACGATCAACCCGGAGATCCGGTAGGAGGCGGACGTAGCGGCTTCGATACTCCGATCAAGGCGGAGATTCTATGAGCGCGGCCGCTCGTCAGGGAAAGAGAGTCACGTCACCGCTAGGACGCAAAGAACGCGAAGACGCACGAAGCAGGGAAGAGAGGTAACGCAAGGAATTCATGGATTCATTCCCAAACGGTGCGAACCAGGTTGGAATTCTGGATCTCCTGGTCACCAGTCACCAGCGGAAATCCCGTCGCTCTAGCCTGAGCAACGATCATCCGGTCATACGGATCTCTGATTCCAACTAACGCGCAGGCTTCCAGAAGGAGATCGGCATCGTTTTCCCGGAGATTGAAATTCTCTGCTTGCATCAATGCAAGGAGCAGTTCCCTGAAGGGAATGCGAAGCCGGATTTTCCCCGCTTCCGAGAGTAGCATTATTTCTTCCAACACGGTGAAAGGAACCAGGAGACTGTCCACTCCCCGGTCGACCCGGTCAAAAATGGCTTTCGCTCTTCGACCCAGCTTCCTGTTGAGACCGGTGAGATGATAGACCAACGGGTGGGTATCTGTGACAAACGTCATTTAAAGGGAACGCGTCAAAGACTCGATCCTGGATTTTCTTAGATTCTTAATGGCCTGGTCCATGTCGCCGACAGCCGTCGCTATGCCCCTGAGCTTTAGAATCCGCTTGCCCTGAAAATTCTTCAGATATTTACCGGCAGTTGTCATCTCCTTGTATCTTTTCATCCCAACGATGACGGCAACGGGCTTATCCCTCTTGGAGATGACGTAGGTCTGTCCGTGCTCACTCACATTGTCAACAATCTCACTCAAGTTGGCGCGCGCCTCAACGAATGAGAGAATCGTTTCCTTAGCCATTCTTTTTCCTGAGCGGCCTTTTGGTGTACAGTTTATGTGTACAGTAAGGCCCTGCCTTTGTCAACATCCGCGCTCCATCGTTGACTCGCTTTTTCGACAGGTTTCTTGGTGTTTCTTCGTGCCTTCGCGTCTTCGTGGCTAGAGCTGTCTAACAAATACCGCCAAGACCCAAGGACCCGAAGAAACGCTAACACGACAGAACTTGCTTGATGCCGGGCGGCGGCCCTCGTATCATCACGCCAATCAAAGGAGACCTGCCATGCGGTTCTGTCACGAGGGTAGCAGACGAGCGTTCTTGAGGTTGCTGGGCGGAAGTCCCGCCGTCGCGGCCTCTGCCATGGCCGGGATTGTCCCCACTCCCGGGCGCGGCGAACCCACCTTGAGCTTGCCCGCACTTCTCGAATCGCTCGAACAGAGTGAAGACGTGATCTCGTCGCCGAAGGACGCGATCAACGTCTTCGAGTTCGAGCCCGTGGCACGGCGGAAGCTCCCCCCGGCGCACTTCGGCTATCTCACGACCGGCGTCGACGACGACGCGACCCTGCGGGCCAACCGCGACGGATTCACGCGGTATGAGATCCGGGTACGCCGGCTGATCGACGTCAGCAAGATCGACATGGCCGTTCAACTGTTCGGAACCACCTGGAAGACCCCGGTCGTCCTCGACCCCGCCGGGTCCCAGCGGGCTTTTCATCCCGAAGGCGAGCTGGCGGTGGCGCGGGCGGCCCGCTCGAAAGGACACCTGCAGATTCTTTCGACCACGACCACCACCTCGGTCGAGGATGTCGTAGCGGCGCGCGGCGAGCCGGTGTGGTACCAACTCTATGCCGCCTCCGAGTGGAACGTCAGCCGCACGATGGTGAAACGCGCCGAAGCCGCAGGGTGCCCCGTCCTGGTCCTGACGGTGGATCAGCTCGGCGGAACCAACCGCGAGACGCTGAAGCTCTTTCAAAGGGAAGACAAGCGGGAGTGCAACGTCTGTCACGACCGGAGCAGCATGCAGTCTTCGGTCCAGCGCAAGCCTATGTTCGAGGGGCTGGATCTCAAAGGGGTCCGTTTCCAGCCGTCGAACATCACCTGGGACTATGTCCGGCGCCTCAAGGATACGACGCCGATGAAGCTCGTGATCAAGGGGATTGTTACCCGCGAGGATGCCGAGCTGGCGGTCATGCACGGCGCCGACGGCATCATCTGCTCCAACCACGGCGGCCGCGCGGAGGCAAGCGGGCGTTCATCGATCGAGAGCCTGCCCGAGGTTCTCGAAGGGGCGGCGGGACGCATCCCGGTGCTGGTCGACGGAGGCTTCCGCCGCGGAACCGACATCTTCAAGGCCCTGGCCCTTGGGGCCAAGGCGGTTTGCATGGCGCGACCCTACCTGTGGGGCCTGGCCGCGTTCGGTCAGGAGGGTGTCGAGGCAATTCTCGACATCCTTGCGCGGGAGCTCGAGATGATGATGCGCTACGCCGGGACGAGCTCGGTCGGTAAAATCACGCGGGCCCATGTCATCGAACGCGCGCGATGATGCCGCGCATCCGGTGCCGTGGCTGCCGCCACTTCAATCAGAACGACACCCTCAAGCTGAATTGAATGTCCCTCGGGGTTCCCACGGTGCTCGAAATGCGTCCGGCGCTTGGGCTGCCGATGGAGGAGTTCGGCAGATCGAACTGAGGGTGGTTGAACAGGTTGAAGAACTCGGCACGGAACTGAAGCCGCGCGGTCTCTGTAAGCGAGAATTCCTTGAACACCGAGAAATCGACGTTGGTCCGGCCCGGGCCGCTGAGAACGTTGCGGCCCGAGTTGCCGTAAGTGAACTGTCTGGGGGTAGCCCAGGCGGCGTCGGCGGTGTTGAAGGAAGTGTCGAACCAGCGCGTGACCTCGCGCACCTCGAGATCGCCCTGTTTCAGGCGATCGGGGCGGCTGCCCCCGGCGTTTGAAACCGAAGTCGCCAGAGTCGGAGTGAATGGCAGGCCGGAGCGCGTGAATACAATCAGGTTCACCTGCCAGCCGCCAAAAGCCTGGTTGGCCCAGCCGCGGCCCAGGTCGTAGCGCTGCCCGGCGCCGACCGGCAAGGTGTAATTCAAGCTCTGGGTGAACTGGTGGCGGATGTCGAACGCGCTCGAGGCGCGATCCAGGAAGCGGTAACGGATGTCCTGGGGGATCGGACCGTCCGCGCCGCCGCCCTGCTGGAGCGGGACGTTGTCGATCGAGTGCGCGTACGTGTACGAGCTCAGGAAGCCGAGGCCGCCCGAGAAACGCCTTTCGCCCGCAACCTGAAGCGCGTGATAGTTCGAGTTGCCCGTCGTGTCGCCCCAGGTGACGTTGACCACTCCGGGAGCAATGTCGCGCAGCGGGCGGCGGCTGGCGGGCGTGCCGGGGCCGGGGTCCGGCGCGTTGATATTGTAGGTGGAGTCGACCTGGCGAGCGAGGTTGCCGACGTACGACACCTTCGCGACCACGTCCCACGCCGGAATCTCTTGCTGGATCCCGAAGTTGAACTGCTGGGCGTAGCCCGTCTTGTAATTGGGCGGAATGGCGTTGAAGCTGCCGGCGGGATTCGTAGTGACGGTCTCGAAATCGAGCGGCGGAATCGGGCGGAAGCCGGCCTGCACGCGGCGGGGGTTGGCGGAGAACTGGTCGATATCCTCAACATTAATGGGGCCGAACGGGAGATGTCGATGGAGGCGGAAGAGCGCGGCGCCGTTCCCCTGGGTGTTGTGGAAGATGCCGAAGCCGCCGCGAATGACGGTCGTGCGCCGGAGCTGAAAGGCGAATCCGAACCGGGGCGCGACATTGTTGTTATCGGGTTCGACGCCCGCCTGCCGGTCCGAGTTGAAGCCCGCGATCAGCATCTTGCCTGTGCGGATATCGAAATTAGCCCAGCGGTCGGCGACCTCGACCGGCGGCGGCGTGTACTCGTAACGCAAACCGAGATTAAGGGTCAGGCGGGAGCTTACCTTCCAGTCGTCCTGAATGTAAGAGCCGATTTCCAGCGTGCGCATGCCGGCCCAGACGAGCAGGAAATCCTGCTCGATGGCGGAGGCGGTTCCGAGCAGGAAGCTCGCCATGGAGTCGCCCGTGTTGCCGGTGCTGTTGGGATTGGTCGTAAAGTTGCGGTCGAAGTTGAAGCGGCCGTCGCCGCGGTTGGTCTGGAAGTCGACGATATGGCGCCGGACCACGTTGACCCCATATTTGAGCGTATGGGTCCCGCTGATCTTTGTCAGGCTGACGTTCGGGTTAAAGGTATTCTCCACGCGGATGGTCGGGAGCGATTGCGGCCCTCCGATGCCCGTGTAGTTGGCCGGCGCGACAATCGGGACGCCATCCGAGAACGGGCCCTGGTTGGAGTTGGGGACGCCGAGCTTCTCGCCCAGCTTCGCGCCCTCCTCGGCGCCGACTTTCAAATGGCGGAGATTGAAGCGGCCGTAACCCATCCGGGCATCCAGGAGAAGTGTTGGGCTGAACGCGTGGGTGCCGGACAGAACGGCGTGATGGGCGATGAGATTGGAATCGCCGGCGAAGGTGCCGTCGGCGCCCAGGCTGAGCGGGACATCGACCCCAGGGACCTCTCGCAGGCCAAAAGTCGAGGGCGGCTGGGTGAAGGTGTCCTGCCGCGAATAGCGGGCGAAGATATTGGTCGACGAACCGACGTTCCAATCCACGCGGGCGTCCCCCTGGTCCCAATCCTGGATGTGCTTGGGATTGGTGGCATAGTTATTGGCCAGGCCGGGGAGGTTGGGAAGCGGATAGCCCTGGATGAGGCGGCTGGTAACCGAGTCGAAGCGGCTGGCCGGAATCTGGCGCTCGGGGAAGGGAGTCCGGGTGAAGCCGCTTGCGGTGCCGGGAGCCGCCACGGTGCTGAAGGGATCGAAAATGTCGCGGGTCTCGGAGAAGTCCCCGCGGCGCATGCGCTCGGTCGGGACGGTAGCGATCACGGTGGTGGTGCCGCGGCGGCGGCGGAAGCCTTCATAGTTCACGAAAAAGAATGCGCGGTTGCGCACGAGAGGACCGCCCAGGCTGGCGCCAAACTGGTTCTGCTGGAAGGGGGGCTTGCGCACTCCTTCGCGCTTTTCATTGAAGAAGTCACGGGCATCGAGAACATCATTGCGAAAGAACTCGTAGGCGCTGCCGTGAAACTCGTTGGTGCCGGACTTCGTGATGACGTTGACGGTGGCGCCGGGATTGCGGCCCTGCTCGGCCGCGAACAGGTTGGTCTGGATCTTGAACTCGCGTATCGATTCGACAGAGGGGCGGAGGGTGATGAGGCCGTTGCGCCGGAAATTGTTGTCGACGCCGTCCAGGAGAAAGTTATTCGACTGCTCGCGGTTGCCGTTGGAGAAAAGCTCCGTGCCGGGACGCATGTCGTCCGGACGGGTGCCGCTGCCGATGGTGCCGGTCGCGGCATAACCGACGCCGGTAACGCCGGGCGAAAGGATGGCGAGCTGGACGAAATTGCGGCCGTTGAGCGGAAGGTCGCTCACGGCCCTGGTCTCGATAACGGCGCCTATGGACGAGGTTGACGACTCCAGCAGCGGGGCCGACGCGGTGACGTTAACGGTCTCGGTGACATCGCCGAGCTGCATGGTAAAGTCGATGCGCGCAGTCTGGTTGACCTCGAGCCGGATGCCTTCGCGTGTGAGCTGCTTGAATCCTTCCTTCTCGACCGCGATGGAGTAGTCGCCGGGCGGGAGGAGCGGGAATTGATAAAGGCCGGCATCGTTCGAGACCGTGTTGCGGCGGACGCCAGTCTCCGCGTGGGTGAGGGCGACGCGCGCGCCGGGTACCACGGCGCCGGTGGCATCGGTCAGGGTGCCGGTGAGGCCGGCGCTGGTTTGGCCGAGAAGACTGAAGGTGGAAAACAGGAGGCAGACGACGGAAGCGAACACCGTACGAGTGTCCATGGTAACCCTCCGGAAGTATGTTGGGGAAAGTATACAGCAAGATTCCTGGTGTTTCTTCGCGTCTTCGCGTCAGAGGTATTTGTTTCGCATGATGAAGTCAGCAAAAAGGAAGATCCGAGCCGTTCAGGGGCGTCATCCCGATTCTTCACATCGAGTACACCGGCGACGATTCGATCAATGTCACCACCCTCGAGCGTGAGATCGACTGGATCTACCATGTGGGTGTGGACGGCTGCGCGATCGCGCTGGCGACCGATACTCTGCGGCTGACGCGTCCTGAGCGGCTCGCCCTGATCGACGTGGTGGCGCGGCTCAACGCCGGGCGCGGAAGCATCGTGGCGAGCGTCTCGGCCGCGGACGACGGCGGAGGCCATCGAGTACGGCCGCGCCGCCGAGCGGGCTCACTACGACGCGATCATGTCAACCCCTCCGCTTGCCGGTGGCGGGGTCGAGAAGCATTTCCTCCAGCTTGCAGACGAAATCGATCTGCCCCTCATCGTTCAGGATGCCTCGGCCTACGTCGGCAATCCGATGACGATCGAGTTTCAGGCAAGCCTGCTCGAGCGTTACGGGCCGGAGAAGATCCTGTACAAGCCGGAAACGGCGCCGATCGGCCCGAACGTGTCGCGACTGAACCAGGCGACGGGCGATGTCGCGCGCATCTTCGATGGCTCCGGAGGCGCCTACCTCATCGATAGCTTCCGGCGCGGGATCACCGGGGTCATGCCTGGTTGCGAGCTCATCGACGCCATCGTGCCGCTCTGGCGCGCGCTCGAGCGGGGCGACGACGAAGTCGCTTACAGTCTTTATTTTCCCATCCTCGCCTTGCTGGTGATCCAGCTTCAGGCAGGCCTGGACGGATTCATCTCGATCGAGCGGTACATCATGAAGCAACGCGGAATCTTCATCTCGGATCGGATGCGCTCTCCGGATGCCTGGGTCCCGGACGGCCCGACCCGCGCGGAGATCGATCGTCTGCTTGCGCGCCTCCAGGCTGCCGTCGAGCTCTGCGGAGGCGCCCGCCCGGCTGGCTCAGAAACCGGCTAAGGTTCACGCATAGTCAGAACATAATCCGTGGTGCCCGGCCAATCAATCAAAGCGAATTCATGTGCGCTGAAGCAGGGTATGATGCAGCAGCTGCTGACTGGGAGGATTCGGCCGTTATGAGCACGACCCGAAAGAAGCGGACAACGAAGAAGCCCGTCCCGGTCGCGGCAATCCATGAAAGCTGTTGCGATCCCTTTTACTCAAGGCGAATACGAGTGCTCGTCCTCCACGCCGACATGTCCGAGAGGATGACCTTGTCCCCTTCGCGCAGGCCCTTGCGGATTTCGATCACGTTGACTGAGCTTCGCCCAAATGATACCGGCACGCGGGCCGCATAGTCGCCGCCGGGTTCCAATCGAAACAGCTCGACGGTGCTTCCGGCGCCCCCAGCGACGGGCCGGCCGATGTGGAGGATGTTCTGCAGGCGTTCAATCTCGACCGTGCCGTCGATCGCCGTTCCGGAGATTGCGCCCTCGGGTAAAGCGCTCGAAGGCTTGATCTCTACGTCGACCATCCCATCGATGGGCGGCGAGCTGACGCGCGGCTACCGTGCCGGCAACAAGGGCGCGCCCTGTGTCGATCTTCGCGGCCTGACCAACCTTGATCTCGGTGGCCTGGGTCGCCGCGACCTTAAGGATCGCTGTCACCGATCCGGTCGCTCCCCGCAGCTGGCCGAGCCCCCGAACCTCCCGAACCATATCACCCCGCTTGACGGTGTCGATCCAAATCGACGAGCGGGGTACGGCGGGCTCGCGGATCTGGGCTCCAGCCACTTGAAGCGCCAGCAGCGTCGGGATGATGTATCGAGTCGCAATAAGTCGGCTCTTCATACTCACCTCCTGCAGGCAACCATCGCAAGCGGTGTGCCACGCGCTGAATCGAAGAATAGTCAGAGGTTAACGGTTTCGTCGTGGAGCTACATCGGGTCCGGACGTCCGGTCCTGGGATGAGGTTGTCCAAATCCGGACAGTCTCGGGACGGCTTCTCCGACCTGTGTCGTCGGCTTCAGGCAACGGACGCCCGTCTTCGACATCCCGGCGATCTCACATCTGTCTTTCCGCCCACTACTGAAACCATCTACATAGTCCGGCGGTTCAAGCGAGGCCCTTTCCGAAGTCTGATTCCACACCTGACTCCCGACGGTTGGGAACCGCGGCGACTGTCCCCGAATCAAGGTTTCTCGAACCTGGCGTCCTCCACGGGCAGGTTGTGGCGCACTTCATCGTACTGGAAGATAAAGGTCACGTCCGGCCGCGCCCAGCGGCTAAAAAACGGGATTTTCACGCCGTCAACCTCACGGTAGTCGCCAAAGTCCATTTGCAGCGGCACGGGTCCGAGCGGGCTTTCGCGAATTTGCAGCCGGCGGAGTAGCAGACCGCTTTGCGAGTCAAAGTAGAGCTTTTCGGTTTGGCCGCGGCGAGATTCTGCCTCGAGCACCCAGGCGCTTCCGCCACCGATCGTTTCCTGAGTAGTCACTGACATTTTGGCGTAAAGCTCGCGGAGCTTGAGATCGCGGTGAAGGTCTGCCTCCCATTGGAAAGGCGGAAGGTTTTCGTCATCGGGAGGCATCTTGAGCGCCTGAAGTTGAGCCTGGACGAGTTCCGTCTCGAGCCGCGATGCGCGGAGTTCGCGCTCACGATATCGCCGATAGTATTCGAGAGCGTGAGTTGCGCCCACAATCGCTGCATAGGTAAGCAGGTTTGGATGAAGGCGAAACGAAGTCATGGTGCGGTTGGGACTCCAGCCGAGGAGTTGAATCACCCAAATGTCGATGCCGACCTTGAATACCGCCAAGATCAAAGCTGCGCCCGCGTGTACGACGAGACCGCGCCACAGGCGCGGCCGCTCGATTGGGAAGCGGCGTGCGAGCCAGACAATCAGAGGCGCCAGCGCCGCCCAGACGTACCACTCGCTCAGAGCCAAAATCAGCGCCTGTCGCAGGCTCATCGGTCGGGGCGCATACTGGGAGCCAAGATAGGCGTTGATGAAGCTGTGGGTGGCAAAAAAGAAGGCGATTAACGTCCAGCCAAGCCAGATGGTGAACCACCGAATCGACCGCCGTTCGAGCATGCTGATACCACGAGGACGCAAAGACACGAAGAAACACCAAGAATCGTGTCCCTATACGGATTCCCACCGGGATTTCATGAAGGCCAGACCCTGCTCCGCCAACTGCTCTTCGTCCTCGAACATCCGGCGCCAGATCTTGGTGGCGGCGGCCAGTTCGGGGAGAGCCAGCCCGAATGCCTCGATGGTAAGCGAGCCCTGGTACTGGATCTTCTTGAGTGCGGCGAAGGTTTCCTTCCAGTTCACGCCGCCTTTTCCCGGCGTGCTGCGGTCATTTTCGGAGATGTGCACGTGGATCATGACGTCGGCGCACGCGGAGAGAGCGGCGGTGATGTCTTTTTCCTCGATGTTGGCGTGAAAGGTGTCGTACATCATGCGGAAGTTCGGATGGTTGACATCCTTGACCATCCGGGCCGCGTCTGCGCAGCAGTTAAGGAGGTAGATCTCGAACCGATTCAAATACTCGGCAACCAGAGTCACTCCGCACTTCCGGGCGCCTTCCGCGGCCTCGCGCAGCCCCTCAGCGGCCCAGTGCCATTCCTCACTCGTGGGGCCTTTACCGGTGAAGACTCCCAGCGCGGCGTAAATCGGCCCGACCAGCAGGCTCGACCCCAGCGCCTGGCAGCATTCGGCGACCGCCTTGAGATGGGCGACGCCTCCCTGCCGCTGCTTCTTGTCGGGGCCAATGAGATTGGTTTCGGACGTGAGTACCGTGACCGCGGTCCGCTTGAGCCCCATGTTTTCCAGGCGCTCGCCCAGCTCGGCGCATTTCTTGACGTCCGGCGCCATGATGGGAATCTCGACGGAATCGAATCCCATCTTCTTGAGGCGCTCGAAGAGCGCGAGGAATTTTTCGCCCGTGGCATCGGCGGTCCACAAGAGCATGTTCATTCCGTAAGCCATACCATTATCCTCTCGATGTGCATCATTTTTTGCTCGATAAGTTCAGAGTCACCAACACGCACAGTTACTTTGTCATTTTTCATCAGTCATTTGTCATTTTTCATTGATCAACGCCGTTTGTCGGTTTGGTTATGCGGTCTTCGAACCGGGCTCCGCCCAAGCGTAAAGCATCAAGAAATGACCAATGCAAATGCGGTGTGTCTTCGCGTCTTCGTGGTTTGAAGGAAATTGGCTAATTGCGGTAGTGCCTTTTCTCCAGCTCTTCGGTTGACGGTACGGGCACACTCGTTCGCGGGGCATTCAGGTCCACCTTGCCCGTGAACTGAGCCCACCATCGCTGCAGCTGAGCTTTTAACTCCCGCATCATCGCTTCGTTTTCCGCAGCCACATCTTTCTGCTCGCCCAGGTCTCGGTCCAGGTCGTAAAGCTGAACCGCGGTGAACGCGTGATTAGCAAACAGCTTCCACTTGCCTCGCCGCACCGCCATCGGAAGGCTCGACTCAACGCCCCTTTGCGGAAAATGGAATTCGAAAAAGATTGCGCGATCGGTCCCGCTGAGATTTCCATTTACGACGGGAAGCAAATCAATACCACGGTCACTCGCGGGAGGGTCGCGCATCGCCTGTAGTTCTTTTTCGCTGATACCGGCTGCCGCGCACAATGTCGGGAAGATGTCGAGCACGCTCGTGATTGCTTCCGACGACTTGCCCGCGGGAACCTTGCCGGGCCACCGCATGATCGCCGGCACCCTGACCCCGCCTTCCCACAATTGCGTCTTCATTCCTTTCAGCGGCCAGGCTGAACCTCGGGAGTACTTCATCGAATGAGCTTCCGGTCCGTTGTCGCTGGAAAAGAAAATCAGCGTTTCGTTGCCGATGCCCATCTCGTCAAGCCTGGCCAGGATCTGGCCGACACCTTTGTCCATGTCGGTGACAGTCTGGAAGTAGGTTTGTTCTTCCGGGCTCCAATGCCGGTAGATCTCGGACTGGTCAGGAAGCGGCGCGAGCGGCTCGTGCGGCGCGTTGTACCAGAGGTTCAGAAAGAACGGTTGATTGCGCGCCACTCGGCCGAGCACATCGAGAGCGGCTTTTGTCTGCACCTCGGTGACGTGACCCTGGTACACCACGGGGCGATTCTCGTCGACAATGATTTCGGGATCCATCGAGCGCGCGTATCTGTTCCAGGGAGAGCTGGGTCGGCCGCCGAAGCAGCCGAAGAAATAGTCAAGACCCTGTTTCCTGGGGACCACGGTCTCGGGAGGCTCGCCCAGATGCCACTTGCCTATATGGGCCGTGTAGTAACCGGCGCGCTTCAAGACCTCAGCGATCGTGACGGCGGACTCGGGAAGCGGATATCGCGGCAAGGATTCTGGAAGATCGGCATGGTGAATGCCGAAGCGCTGGGGATAAAACCCGGTCATCAGCGCGGCGCGCGACGGCGTGCACACGGGCGAGGTCATGTAGAACTGGGTAAAGCGCGTGCCCTGTGAGGCCAGGCGGTCGAGATTAGGAGTGCGAATGATCCGGTTGCCGTAACAGCCCAGATCGCTGTAGCCCAGATCATCGCAAAGGATCACGATGATGTTCGGACGCGTGGCCGTGACCGCCTGGGGCCGGGCCGCCAGGTCCGGAATCAGCCACCAGTACGCAATGACCCAAAGAAATGCCAAGTATTCAGCGGCGCGCGGCAATTGAAACCCCCTGGGGTGAAGCGCCCGGTCTAAAAAAATAGTTTGAGCGCCAGCTGGACAATGCGAGGATCGGCGGCGCTGAACACGCGTCCCACCTGCGCCGGTTGATTGATATTCGCATTCGGCGGTCCAAAATTCGGGTGGTTGAAAGTGTTAAAAAACTCCGAGCGGAACTGCAGGTAACGCGACTCGCTGAAGTGAAAATCCTTGCTGATCGAGAGGTCGAGGTTTTGAAATCCGTCCTGTCTCAGGATATTCACCCCCGAAGTGCCGAACACGAACGGCGCCGGGTTCGCGAAGGCCGATGCATCAAACCAGCGGTCGATGGTCGGCTCCGGGACCGTGCCGCTGCCCAGCCGGTCAGGACGGGTTGTCGTCCCCATATTCGCGCTGTCGCGCCCCGTCGTAGGACTGAAAGGCACACCGGATTGCAGGAGCACAATTCCGCTGATCTGCCATCCGCCCAGGACCGCATCCACCACCCCGCCTCTGTTGAGGAAGGTGCGGTTCCGGCCAAACGGCAACTCGTAAACCGTGCTGAAGACAAACTGCTGGGGAATATCATAAGGCGCCGGTCCCTTGCCGTCGTCGAGATTCCATGGATCCTGGGATTGGCCCGCCATGATAATCGACTTCGAAAGCGTGTAAGCCGCGAGAAAAGACAAGCCTTGCCCGAACCGCCTCTCGGCGCGCACCTGCAGGGAATGGTAGTTTCCATAGCCCACAGTCGTATCAAGTGTAATGGTGGAGAACAGCGGGTATGGACGCCGTTGCTGGATGGCTCCGGCCGCCGGCATCAGCGGCTGGTTTGCCTGATAGTTAATGTCGAGATGGGTTCCTCTGTTGCCCACGTACGCGGCTTCCAGAACCGTAGCGCGACCGAGTTGTTGCTGAATGCTGACACTCCAATCCTGGACGTAGGGGTCGCTCGGATTCCGGGGAAACGCAATGATGTCCGGAACTGGAAATGCGGTGCTTTCGGGAAAAGCCTGCGCAAAGGTGAGGGTCGGCACCAGCCGGTCGGTATCGAACGTCTCTCCGCGGAAGAATGGCAATGAACCGATGATCCGGGTGAGGAGGTTACCTCCCACCAGCGTGTAGAAGATGCCGTAACCGCCGCGGATCACCGTCTTCCCCCCGCCAAAGAGGTCGTAGGCTAATCCGAAGCGCGGGGCAAAGCTCAGAAGATTGTTCTCGCGCAGACTTCGGGCTGGAAATCCCACCGCCTGGCCACAGCTTGTTTGAAGCGAATCCAGTTCCAGCGGCGTGAAGAAAATCAGCGCGTCTTTATGCATCTGTCCACTGGAATCGCAGGCTGCAATCGGCCGCCCGGTCGCAAAATCAAAACTGCCGATCCGGTTCAGTTTTTCCAGAGGAGCGCCGTTAAACTCGTGGCGCAGCCCGAGGTTCAGAGTCAGCCGTCGCGATAGCTTCCAATCATCGTGAACAAAGGAGCTGACATTAGTCCAGAAGAGCTGCTGGCGCAGGCGCGGAAAGTTCCGGCGGGCCGAGGTCGGCAATCCGAGCAGAAAATCGGCCAGGCCTGATCCGGTGCCTCCCGGTGCAGCCGGGTTTTGAGTCGAGACACCGGTGAACGAGAAATTGCCGCGGGCATCGATGCCGTTGAAAGCGGCTCTCTGGTACCGTCGAATATCAACCCCGGTCCTCAACGTGTGGTTGCCCCTGGTCCACGTGAAGGTATCCGCCCAGGTAAACGTGTTGAAGCGCTGCTGCAGCGGACGAATTCCAATGTCGCCGAAGTTGCCGTAACCCGTAACATTGAGGATGGGAAACCCTTCAATATTCTCTCTCTTTCTCCCTTCCAGTCCCTGGATGCCAAAGTCGTCGATGATCTTCAGGTCTTTGCTCAGCGTATCGAATTCCAGGTGAAACCGGGTGGCGGCAAATCGGAACTCATTCAACGTATTGGGCGAGAACGACCGGGTGTAGGAGAAAACGCCGTTCAGGGAAAGAACATCCTGGTCGTCCCCGCCCACGATCGTCTGGTAAGGTCCCGGAGATGTCAAGAACCGGTGATTGTGGGTATAGCGGGCGAAAAAGGAGTCCTTTTGAGTAGGCTTGTAGTCCCCGCGAAAACTGTACTGATCGACGTTGACCTTGTTCGAGACGCTGGTAATAAAGCGGTCGCCGGGGGCATTAGGCAACGGTATGTATTGCAGCGTTCTCAAGGCAATGGAATCGAGCCGCGTGGCCGGAATGAGATTGCCGGAAAACCGCTGTCGCGTTCGGCTCGCTTCAGACGTCGTTGCCGGATCGAAAATAGGTGGAAGCGACGACAGATCACCACCGCGCTGGGCTGCGTTAGGCACCAGGCTGTTGCGCACGGCGCCCCTGCGCTCTCGTGTCCCTTCATAGGCCGCAAAGAAGAACAGCCGGTCCCGGATCGCCGGCCCGCCGAAGGTTCCGCCGAACTGATTGCGTTTCAGCGGCTCCGCTTCGCTGGTCGGGTTAAAAAAGTTCCGGGCGTCGAAATTCTCATTGCGCAGGAATTCAAAGAGGTTCCCCCGGAACTGATTGGTTCCCGACTTCGTGACTACTGAGATGACCGCTGCTTGCCTTCCTTCCGCGGCTGAGAACGTGCTGCTCTGGACCTTGAATTCATGGATAGTCTCGATGGAAGGACTGATCATGACGGTTTCGGCGTTTTGTTCGAAGTTTTCCGCCCCGTCAATCAGGAATCCCGCCGCTTTGCCTCGATTGCCGTTAATGTTGACATCGGGTTCACTGGTGAATTGGTTTGTGCCACGGGTGCTGGTTCCAGGGCTCAGAGTTGCTAACTGAACAAAGTTGCGGCCATTCAACGGCAGTTCTACGACGCGCTGATTGTCAATCACCTGGCCCACGGCGGAACTGACGGTGTCGACCAGAGGAACCGCCTCGTCGACGGTCACGGTCTCTGTGAGCTCTCCGACCTGCATGTTCAGTTGCACCTCGCGCGTTTGGTTTATCTGCAGGACCAGGTCCTTGATCTCGGCGGTCGCGAAACCCTGAAGCTGAGCCAAAAGGATATAGCGTCCCGGCTGCAGGTAAGGAACGACGAAGTGCCCTTCGTCGTTACTGAGGGCCGTGGCCTTGACCCCGGTGGCCTGATTCTCAATCGTGATCGTCACCCCGGGAAGGAGGGCTCGTGACTGGTCGCTCACTGTCCCGACGATAGTGCCGGTCGGAGTCTGGGCCCATCCGGTGCCAACGACCACGGTCCATGATACTGCGACGAAGAAGCAGCGGAGAAAGAGTCGGTCAGTCATGCTGGTCTCCTTGCATCAACCAAAGACATGACTAGCGAATCCTCACTTCAGGCGCCAGCAGCCATGGACCCGGAGTTTCCAGCGTCCGAATCGTTCGCTGCCAGAAGGAATCCAGCGAAGGCCTGCCGGTCGAAACCTTGAACAGGTCACCTTCCAGAAAACTCTGCCTCAGACTCTTCGGTTTGGGATAGAGCACCAGGTCGACGTTTTCGGAGTCGGGAATCTTCAACTCCTTTTTGAGAAGCTCGATGGCAGTGCTCAGACCGCCGACTTCATCAATCAGCTTGAGCTGCTTGGCCTGGGCCCCTGTATAAATCCGCCCGTGAGCTTTCCGTTCCAGATCCTCAAACGTCGTCCCGCGGCCTTCGGCGGCCTTGCGCACGAAATTGTTGTAGATTTCTTCCATCCAGCGCCGGATCTGCTCCCTCTGCTGGTCGGAGAGCGCGCTGACCGGCGAAAAGATATCGGCATTCTCGGCCAGCTTCACCTTGTCGGTTGTGATGCCGAGCCAGTGTTCGAAGAGCCCTTTCAGATTGAACTTGCCGAAGATAACTCCAATGGACCCGGTGATTGTGGAAGGTTGGGCCACGATTTTGCGGGCTCCCATAGCGATGTAGTATCCTCCTGAGCCTGCCACGCCGGCCATGCTGACGACCACCGGTTTGCCTTCTTTCTCGAGCAACCGAATCTCCCGCCAAACCTTGTCGGAACCCACGGCCGAGCCCCCTGGACTGTCGACGCGGAAGAGGACCCCTTTGATGTCCTTTTCCTTACGAATCTCCCGCAGGCGCGCGGCCATGGTTTCGCCCCCCATGACCTGCTCCCAGGTTTCATCACCCGGACCGGCCACAATTGGACCCAGCCCGCCCACCAGAGCCACGCGATGTCGTCGGTTTGCGACCGGTCCTGGCCTGAAGAACCTTCAGATACTTGCTCGCGCTGATGGAGCGGTACTCTTTGCCGCCGCCGGGCTTGTCAACCATCAGCTTGGATTGGACCTCGTCCTCGTATCCGAGCGCGGTGACCAGGTGCTCCTGGAGGGCCAGACGGGCCGGGGCAATCCCCTGATTGAGCAGTTCGCGCAAACGCGCCGTCTCGATGCGGCGTTCCTGCGCCACAGTCTGAACAAAACGGTTCTGGATATCGGCCAGGATGCTTTCCATCATGGCGCGGAATTCAGGAGTCATATTTTCGCGATTCCAGTTCTCCGGGCTCTTGAATTCCTTGAACTGCAGGAACTGAGGTTCGACCTTCAGCTTGTCCATCATTTTCTTGTAGAAATCAATTTCTGCTACCAGACCGTTGACCAGGAGGCCGGCATCCGGGTTGAGATAAATCTCGTCGGCTTGAGACGCAAGGTAAAGCTCGCTTTCGTCGGCCATGTCGAGCGCCAGGTGAGCATAGATTTTCTTGTTGGATTTCCGAAACACCTTCAAATAGTCGCGAATCTCTTCGACCTGGGCCCAGTTTCCGACCTGCGAATGAATCCTGAGGTAAACGGACGAGATCCTCTGATCCCTGGCTGCCTCGCGTAGAACCAGTCCCAGGTCGACCATGTTGATGACATCCGATCGCAGAATCTGAACCACCGTGGACGTCGCGGGCAGTTCGGGAACCTGTTCGTCCAGGTTTATTTCCAGAACGCTGTTCTGCGCCACATCGATCCTGTCGGGGCGAAATAACATGTACAAGCCGAACGCAGCAACGCCGACAGAGATGACCAAGACCAGAACGAGAATCCCCAGCACCCAGGCAGTTTTCCTAGTCATACGTACCTCCAATGACGAGCCACCAAAGCTCTCGTGACGTGAATTATACTTTTGCGCAGGGGGAATTGATATGGGGTGTCGGCGAGGATGGCACTCAACCGCGAGACTCGAAGGCTCTAAGGTTCGTTCGGGGACTTCGTCCCGAACGAAGGCCCCTTCTGAAGGACAACATGTTGGTTCGAACGTTTCACTAAGCGCCTAAGACCGTTTGGCGAAGGGAACCATGCGCGACCGGAGTATCTTCGAGTCGCGGGTCAGGAGTGGAATTCGTTCGATGACGCTAGTCGCGGCAATGATCTCATCCGCAGGATCCGAAGAAAAGTCGAGTTCAGTACTCATGCGAGCGATCTCAAGACTGATTGGAAGGACCCTGAAACTCCGTAAACACCGGGCAAACTCACGGCTGTCGAGATCAAGGCTCAAGCGACCCACCTGAATTAACTTCGCGAGTTCCCACAGGACGATGTCTGAAATTGCAAGTTCATCATTTGCAACCAGGGCCTGCTCACCTTCCGTGAGACTTCCGCCGAGAAGCGCGACGAGAATATGGGTGTCGAGGTTCAGCATCCCATTTCACCCCCGTAGAGAAAAGATCGCCCTTGATCTGGATCTTTCCTTTCATGCAACCAATTAGATCACGGTTGTCGGCGGAGGCAGCGCGGCGTCACACGCGCGATCGGTCGCCCCCGTTTTGTGATCAGGATCCCATAGGGGCCAAGTTCTTCCAGGATTCGCAGACATTTCGCCTTGAATTCGCTAATTGGAATTTCTCTGGCTTTCATTCGGTCGAGGATAGCAGATGACCGGTCAATTGACTAGTCCGTAGAGCGCTGCCCCCGACTTCCTGTCTTGGCGTCTTCGCGGTGGGTGTTTCAGTGAATTAGCCGCACGCGATGCCGGGGCGGACCACCAGACGATTAGTCCAATCAGAAGCAAAAAACCAGGTTTCAAAACTCGAGCTTCATTCCAAACTGAAGGGTGCGCGCCGGCGCGACCGCGATAACCTGGCCAAAGGTCGTGTTGGTCGCCGTTGCCGGGAGTCCGACACCGATGGCGCTGAATGAGACGTGGTTGAAGAAGTTAAAGACCTCGGCCCGGAACTGCATCCTCAGCTGCTCGCGAATCGGGATATTCTTGAAAAGCGACAGATCCCAGTTGTTCATTCCGGGGCCGCGAATCACACTTGGAGCCGAATTACCATAACGCCCCGGCGCAGGAAGACTGAACGACACACTGGGATCGAAGAAGAAGTTTCCGGTGACCGCGCGACCATTCGGGAGCGTAAAGGTCTGCACCTGCCGGGGATCGAGAGTGCGAATCGGTGAGACAAGATCGGGCCTTATGCTGGTTTTTCCGGTTCCGGTCGGATCCCCGGCCAAGGAAAAGCTCGGCGTGAAGTTGAGACCGGACGTGAAATTATTGATGCCGGCCAACTCCCATCCCCCGAGAGTCTTACCCAGCCAGTCGCCGCGCCCGGCGAAGAACGGCAATTCCCAGTTATAGTTCATGACCAGCACATGGGTGCGGTCGAAGTCCGCCAAACCCCGCTCGGCGCGGAGGTCATAGGAGTTCTGGACTCCTCCAATCGACTGCTCCGAAGTGGCGTTGGTTATCACCTTCGACCAGGTGTAAGCGGTTCCAAAGCGCAAGCCCGATTCGAGCCTGCGTTCCAGAGAGGTCTGCAGGCCATGATAATTCGACGAACCTTGCGCGGTCAGCCAGGTGATGGCGCCGAAACCGGGAAAGGGGCGCAGGCTGTCTCTCGGCAGAGAACCGTTGCCGGGAATCAGCCTGGTTCCAAGCGGCAGCTCGTTCAAATCCGTCCCCATCGTGATGTAGCGCGCCAGCGTGCCCACGTAGCGCACTTCGCCCAGCATGGCGGCCGGAAGCTGCCGTTGAAAGCCAACACTGTAACTGTAGACCGCTGGAGTCTTCACCACCGGGCTCCAGGAAGTGACCGCCGAGGGGAGAATCGGGCCTACTCGCCCGGCGGTTGGAAGGTCGAGGTTGGCGTCGAAAATGGTCGTGCGCTGCAGGAAAGGAACACCGAGCCCTGTGAGAATTGTGCTTCCGTTGCGAATTCGATCGTAGGCGAATCCCCCTCCCGCGCGGATCGACCAGTTTCCGGCGCCGGTCGGGTCCCAGGCAATCGAAATGCGTGGAGCGAAATTGTTGTAACGCGTTTTCGTAGCTTCCCCGTGGAACGCCTCGGAAGAGCCGGTCGTATGCGGGATCCGAGGCGGCTGCCACCCGTCCCGTCGCTCCTTTCGGCCACCCCTCGCCCGGCAGCGAAAGACCATTCACGTAGAACTCCCCGATGAAGTCCCCCACCCCCGGCGCAAGGCTGCCGTCGCTGTTGAAACGCGGCCGCTGGGACGGGTCGTACAATTCCGGCCGGAACGCGATGACATTGTTCAAGGCGCTGTAGATTGCGGGCGAGATCACGTATCTCACGCCATATTCCACCGAGAAGTTCGGGCGCACGCGCCAGTTGTCCTGAGCATAGGCCTCGATCTGGGTGTAGCGAGTGAAGACCACGGAATCGGCGCTCGACTCTCCGTAGCTTTGGAAATTCCCCAGCAGCACGTCGGCAATGGGGTTGCCGCTGGAGAGCGCCGAGGAAGTTGCGAAATTGACCGAGCCATTATCCCTTGGCCCACCCTGAAGGACATTCGCGTTCTTGCGGTAACGTTCGATCCAGACGCCGAACTTCATGGCGTGATTCCCCTTCACGTAGGTCAGGTCGTCGCGCCAGACGAACATCCATTGGAAGTTTTGCAGGTTGGCGCCGATTCCATAGCCGGTCAACCCCTGGACGCTCACATCCGGACCGGCCTGGTAGCGGTTCGAGGGAAACAGCTTGGGATAGGTCAAGCCGAGTCCTTCGCGGGTGAAGTTATCCACCACCGGAAAGTTATCGATCCGGTTTCCCGAGAGCGAGAAGTTGAAGACATTCACCATCATCGGGCTGAAGGTGTGGCTGAGGTTCAGCGAAATCTGAGTTCCATTCCTTCGATTGGTATTGCCCACCATTCCAAGGGCGCTGCCGCTGGATTGATCTGCGGAATCAAAGAGGTCGCGGATCCAGCGAAAGAACACCTGAGTGCGGTCTGAAACATTGTAATCGACTCGAAGCAGCTGCTCCTCCTGGGGATTCGAGGCGATCGTCTGGGTGATGAAGTTGAATCCAGGCCCGGTCGTATTCGGCAGCGGATAGGGTTCGAGAAGAGGAGGGCCGTTTTTTGAGAACAGGCTCGAAGGGAGGACCCTGGGATTTTCCGGATTCAACGGCTGGCGCGTTCGACTATCCAGCGGAACCGCCAGAGACGAGTTGCGAAAGTCTCCCTGCCGCTCCTCGGCTGTGGGAACGTTCCCCGTACGGGCCGTGCCCAGAGTGTTGTGACGGAACGACGCCGAGAAAAAGAAGAAAGCCTTGCTGCGGTCGGTATTCCAGTGCCCGGGAACAAAGATGGGGCCGCCCAGATAGGCCCCGTAGTCATGGAAACGCAACGGCCGCTTGCCCAGGCCGGATCGATTACTGATCCAATCATTGGCGTCGAGATTGTCGTTGCGCAGGAACTCGAAGGCACCCCCGTGGAAGGCGCGGGTACCGCCGCGCGTTACCAGGTTGATCTGGGCTCCCTGAGCATGGCCGTACTCTGCGCTGTAGGAGTTGGTCGAGACCTTCACCTCTTGAATGCTGTCGATGCTCGGATTCACCAGATTTGTGCCGTTGGAGCCGACATCCAGGTTGTACGATCCATCGACCATCAGCCCGCTGGTGTTGCCGCGCAAACCGTTGACGTGTTGTTCGCTAACAGTTGTGATGGAGTTGAAGGAGGAGGTGTAATCCACCGTAACACCGGGAATCAACTGAAGGAGCTGGATATAATTTCGGCCATTGAGAGAAAGCCCGGTGACCTGGCGCTGAGTGATAACCGCGCTGATCTCACCGCTGCTGGTATCGACCCGGTTGACCGGCGCGGTCACCTGCACGACCTCGCTCGAAACCCCCGGCGCCAGCCGGGCGTTGACGGTCAACTTGCCGTTGGCGCTGAGCATGATCTTGGACTCGATGAAGCGCTGAAAGCCCTGCCGCTCGATTTCGAGCTCATAGGTTCCAGGCAGGAGGTCGGTGAAGACGAAGTATCCATTCTCGTTGGTCGAGGTTCGCTCGATGTTGCCGGTACCGGCATTCCGGATGGCGATCTGAGCTTCTGGCACTACGGCTCCGCTCGCATCAAAAACTGTCCCGGAAACCTGCCCCGAGATAGTCTGCCCCGAGATCCTGGCGACCGAACCGATAAGAAGGAAAAGCAAAACCAGGGAGCGATTTCGCATACGATTTTCCTTTCGATTTCAGGTGTCACACCGCTAAGACGCCAAGATCGCCCGGCGAGCACAGATCTACACTCTTCATTGACGATGGCCGGGCTCTTCAATCGTCAATCGTCAATCGTCAATCGTCAATCACATTAACGCCCTTCCAGAAGGCAACGCGATTCTGTATCTGTTGTGCCGCCGGCTTGGGGTCCGGATAGTACCAGGCCGCATCAGGATTTCGCTTGCCGCCGATCTCGACGTCGTAATAGCTGGCTTCTCCCTTCCAGGGACAGACAGTCTTCTTGACACTCGGCTTCAAGTACTCCCGATGGACCGACTCCGGCGGGAAATATCGATTTCCCTCTACCACAACACATTTGTCGCTCTCCGCCAGCACAGTTCCTTCCCATATGGCCCTGGTCATTTTCCCTTCTCCTGATCCTTTGGGTTACTCGTCGGTAAGAGATTCCTGGTGTTTCTTCGCGTCTTTGCGTCCTGGAGGTATTCGCGACGCTAACTACGAAGACACGAAGAATCTAGGCTGCAACCAACAGGCTCTGCGCAAAAGGCCACTCCCGATCGACCCATTGCGCATCGCATTTGAAGCCGCTGCGTTCCGCCAGCGCAACGGTCCCCTCGCGGGTAAACTTGTGGCAGCTTTCGGTCCAGATGGTTTCATCCTTCTCAAAAGTAACGGTTAAATCTGCTCGGGACACGGAAACCGTCTGCTCGACAGCCGATCGCAAGTGCATTTCAACCCGATGCTCCCCGGGGTCGTATTTCACGGCATGCCTGAACTGAGAAAGAACAAAATTGGCGTCGAGTTCGCGGTTGATCCGTGCCAGGAGATTGAGATTGAACGCCGCCGTCACGCCCAGGGAATCGTCATACGCCCGGATCAGCTCAGGCACCGAACTCTGGAGATCTGTGCCCAAAAGGAGCGCGTCCCCTTCCCTGAGAGTTTCGCGGATGCTGCGCAGAAACTGCATCGCCGCCGGTCGATCGAAATTCCCGATGGTGCTCCCCAGGAACAGCACCAGCAGTTGCTCCCCGGGATGGCGCCGGGCGGAGACTTCGAGCAGGCCGTCCAGATATTCCCTTTCAAAACCCACGATGCTCACACAGTCGATGCGTCCCAGCTCGAGCTCGCAGCGAGCCAGAGCGGTGCGTGACATTTCGATGGGGTAGTAGGTGGTGTTCTGACGGGAACAGAGCGCTTCGAGGATCCACCGGGTCTTTTTCCCGGTCCCGCTTCCTAATTCGGCAACGATCACCGGCAGAGCCATCCGGTCTACGATATCTCGCGCATATCGTCGCAGGATGCGTGTGTCGGCGCGCGTGAGTCCGTATTCCGGCAGCACGCTGATGACCTCGAAAAGAGCCGAGCCCACCTCGTCATAGAAATACTTGGAGGGGAGTTCCTTTTGTCCCTCCCTGGTCAAACCCGCGCGCACTTCGCTGGCGAAGCTGTTGAGCGGATGAGTGGTGATACCCTCGGTAAGCATTGCCGCTAGACGTCTCTGCGCCTTAAGCGTCTCGGATCGATACGCGCGTACTCACTACGGCGCGATCAATCAAAGCTACTCGATAGTATCCAGAAATGCATGAAAACTAGGTTCCCATTTCGCCACGGTTTTCGCGGGACCCGTCAGTTTGAAAAACCAGGGCCCCGAGCCAGTCTCGGCTACGGCCGCCAGCATGCGAAAGTTTGGTTTGGGTGTCATTGCGGTCATCGGGCCCATGGATTCCTTATAGGTCCCGCTGACATCCACAATGGTCAAAGGAATTCCGTGGGATTCCTTCTTGGAAACTCGAGCCGCGTCTGTGGCAGGGCTTCCGTCGGCTTTGCTGAACTGGCCGATCCACCGGTCGATATTCGCCTGGACCGACCCGCCCTGACCTTCGAAGAAGAATACGGCCATTTTCGCATCTTCGGGATCTCCCTCGACTCGAGGAAGGGTATACTGCGCTTTTCGCATGCCGGAGGATGGCGTCTCCGAGACCCAGCCCGCCGGCGCTGTGAATTTGAGAGCGGAGCCGGAACCGCGCGGCGTGGCGGGCTTGATCGCAGCGGAACCGCCGCCTTCCCGGCTATCCTCGGAGCATCCCGCCAATATCCAGATCGAAGCAATCAGCACCACGTATCTTAAAACCATAAATCCCCCCGGTGATAAGGTGCTTCGTATTTCTTTGTGTCTTCGCGTCTTCGTGGTTAGCCCCACCTACAAATTCACGACAATATTGATGAGCTTGTTGGGAACGACTATCACCTTTCCGACCGCGCGGCCTTCGATATACTTCTTCACCTTTGCGTCGGAGAGAGCGGCGCGTTCCAGCTCATCCCGGCTCGACGACACGGCCGCTAACAGCCTGCTCCTGACGCGCCCGTTGATCTGGATCGGCAATTCGACCACATCATCGCGGGTGTACTGTTCCTCGAACTGCGGCCAGGGCTCATAAGCCAGGCATTCAAGGTGTCCCAGGGCCTGCCACATCTCTTCCGCAATATGAGGGGCGAGCGGCGCGAGCATGAGCACGAAGGGCTCGACGCAAGCGCGCGGGCGACTGGTCTGGCCGGTAAAGAAATTGACGAACTCCATCAGACGGCTGATCGCAGTATTGAACCGCAGCTGCTGCAGGTCCCCGGTCACCGCCTGGATGGTTTTGTGCAGGACTCGGAGTTGCTCGAGCGTGGGCTGCGCCTCCGCCTCATCGCCTTCCACCACCTTCGAGCTGGAACGGAGCATCGGGCTCTCTTCATCGACAATCATGCGCCAGGCGCGGTTCAGGAAACGGCTGATCCCTTCGACGCCCAGGATGCTCCAGGGCTTGGTCGCCTCCAGCGGTCCCATGAACATTTCGTAGAGCCGCGTTGTATCGGCGCCGTACTGCCGCAGCGGTTCGTCGATGGGAATCACGTTGCCCCGCGATTTGGACATCTTCTCGGTCTCGCCGGCAAGCTCCGCGCCGGTTTCCGCATGCACAGCCTTTCCTTCGCCAAACTTGATCCTGGAGTACGGGATGATGCGGCCTTCCGGCGTGCGGTAGGTGATCGACAGTATGTGCCCCTGGTTGATCAGGCGGCGGAAGGGCTCCAGCGTGGAAGCGTGCCCTCGATCGAAGAGTACCTTGTGCCAGAAGCGCGAGTACAGGAGATGCAGAACCGCGTGTTCGGCGCCGCCGACGTACAGATCGACCGGCATCCAGTAGCGCTCCTTCATCGGATCCCAGGGCCGGAGAGCTGTTGCGCGGATCGCAAAAACGCAGGTAGTACCAGCACGAACCCGCCCATTGAGGCATGGTATTTGTCTCTCGCCGAAGCATCAGGGTCTGGTTCGAGTCGATCTTGAGCGTGACGGAGTCTTCTTTCTCCTGGGCGGGTGGGATTTCCCCCGCATGAATCCAATCGAGAGCCTTCTCGAGCGGACCGCCAGGACGACCGGTGGGCTTGAAGTCTTCCAGCTCCGGCAGCAGGACCGGAAGCTGATCCTCGGGCACCGGACGCGTCAGCCCGGTCGGATTCCCGCTGACGTCGACTTCGTGCAGGATCGGAATGGGCTCACCCCAGTAGCGCTGCCGGCTGAAAAGCCAGTCGCGAAGCTTGTATTTTACGGCCGGTTTTCCCAGTCCTGATTTCACCAACCACTGCGTCATTGCCTTCTTGGCCTGCCCTGTCGGCAATCCATCGAGAGACACGCCAGGATTCGAGGATTGGACGCCGGTGCCGTCATCGACAAACACCGACGAGAATGCCTCCGGTTTTTTGAGGTATTGCCCGGCCTTATCCGGGGATAGATCGCTACCAGGCGCCGACGCCCGGGAGAGCCACTCGTCGGGCGGCATGACAACGGCTCGAATGGGCAGCCCGAATTTCCTGGCGAACTCGAAGTCTCGCTCGTCGTGAGCCGGCACCGCCATGATCGCCCCTGTGCCGTAGCTGATCAGGACGTGGTCGGCGATCCAAACGGGAACCCGCTCCCCATTGGCAGGATTTATAGCGTACCCTCCGGTGAAGACTCCGCTCTTCTCTCCCCGCCCCGCAATGCGGTCCTCCTCGCTCATCATGGCCACTCGCTGACGATAAGCTTCAACCTCCGCGCGGCGCTCAGGCGTCGTGAGCCGCTCCAACATTGGGTGCTCGGGCGCCAGCACCATGTAGGTAGCTCCAAAAAGCGTATCGGGACGCGTGGTATAAACCCGGATGGCTTCGGTTTCGGCGGCGGCGGGAAATCCTTTCCTGGCTCGTTCCTCTTTCCAATCGTGAAAAACAGTCTTTTCCCCACTCACGAGGAAATCTACTTCGGCCCCCTCGCTGCGCCCCACCCAGTTGCGTTGCATCTCTTTGATGGGGTCGGGCCAGTCAAGCAGTTCGAGGTCCTCGACCAGCCGGTCGGCATAGGCGGTAATGCGCAGCATCCATTGCCGCAGCGGGATTCGCTGCACCGGATGATTGCCGCGGTCTGAACGCCCGTCGATGACCTCTTCGTCCGAGAGCACGGTGCCGAGCGCCTCGCACCAGTTCACGGGCGCCTCCGCTTGATAGGCCAGGCGAAAAGAATCCCGGTAACGCCGCACCGCGTTCTCGCCTTGAGCGGTGATCTCCTGGGGCACGGGGAGCTCGCTGATCGGGCGTCCCCGGCCGCGCCGGCTTTTCCCCTGAGGGTCGGTCCATTCGACATCGGGATCGAACCAGGTGTCGAACAGGACCAGAAAAATCCACTGCGTCCAGCGCATGTATTCCGGATCGGTGGTCGCGAACTCGCGCTCCCAGTCGTAGCTGAAGCCCAGACGCTTGATCTGCCGCCGGATATTGGCTATGTTGCGCTCGGTTGTGACCCGGGGGTGGGTTCCCGTTTCGATAGCATACTGCTCGGCCGGCAGGCCAAAGGCGTCGTAGCCCATGGGGTGCAGGACGTTGTAACCTCTCATGCGCTGAAAACGGCAATACATGTCGGTGGCGGTGTATCCTACCGGGTGTCCGACGTGAAGCCCTTCGCCGGATGGGTAGGGAAACATGTCGAGCACGTACAGCTTGGGCTTGGCGCTATCATCCGGCGCGCGGAAGGTCTTGTTCTGCTCCCAGTATTCCTGCCACCGGGCCTCGATATCGTGCGGGTTGTAAACAGGCATCGCTTCCCCCGGAACTGGAATATTGCCACAGAGCCCGGGAGACGCAAACCCGTTTCAGGCTACAAAGATTATTCCGACGGGGCCAAGATGCAAAGTTTCCCGGGCAGATAGAGGCGGCTTTTCGGACTATACTGGCGGATTATGAGAACATCGTGGAGAAGATGGCTGGTGCTGGCGGCCCTGGCCACAACCGCAGTCATCATCGTCTGGCAGAGCAGGTCGAGCCTGCAAGACCGCGTCCCGCGCAAGCTGGGGCCGCAGCCGGACGGAACCATCCTGGTGCCGACCAATCAGCTGCTCAGTCCGGCGGGCTTGCAGATTCTGTTTCCCGGCCGGCCCACAGACCTTGCACTCAGTCCGGATGGCAGTCTCCTTGCAGTCAAGAACATGCGCGATATCCTGCTGGTCCGCATGCAGGATCGCGCCATCCTCCAGACCTTGCCTGTGGAAAAGGGGGGCCAGGGTTTTGTCGGCATCCTGTTCTCCGAGGATGGCAAGCGTATCTTTACCACCGACAGCGAAGGGCTGATTCATGTAGCGGCATTGGACGCCCAGAACGTCATGCGCTGGGAGGCGCCCATCGCTCTTCCCGGGCCTGCGGTAGAGAACCCTCGCGGCGGGGAGCGGCCAGAGTCCGCTCGCGCTCCCTCATCGCCCGGAGGCATGGCGCTTGACTCCGAACGGCAGGAACTGTGGGTAACCCTGAGCCGCAACAATACCCTGGGTGTGATCGACCTCAAGACCAATCAGCTAACCCAGGTCCCGGTCGGAATGGCGCCCTACAGTGTCGCGCTCGGTCCGGCGAACAAGGCTTATGTGACCAACTGGGCCGGAAGAAAGCCGAAGGCCGGCGAGGTTACGGCCAAGAGTTCCGGGAGTGATGTGCTGGTCGATCCCAAAACCGGCGTGGCGAGCAGCGGCACGGTTTCGGTCGTCGACACGCGCGCCCGCGCCGAACTGCAGCAAATCGAAGTCGGCCTGCACCCCAGCGGCATGGCATTCAACTCCGATCGGTCGCGCTTGTTCGTTACTAATGCCAACAGCGATACGGTTTCGGTGATCGACACGAGTTCGGACCGTGTCGTGGAAGTAATTTCCGTAGTTGCCGACCGATCTCGCCCGTTCGGAAGCGCCCCGAACGCCCTGGCTGTCAGTCCGGATAACTCAACGCTCTACGTGGCCAATGGAACCGACAATGCCATCTGTGTCGTGGCCCTCGGAGGCTCGTCGGTGTCGCAGAGCGCGCCCCGAACGGCGAGTCGCGTCGCCGGATACATTCCCACCGGTTGGTACCCTGGAGCGGTGCGGCTCGACAGACAGCGCGGTTTTCTCATCGTCGCCAACACGAAGGGCATCGGAAGCCGCAATCAACGGAGCGACCGGAAGGGCTACAATTCTCACGACCACACGGGCTCGATTTCTTTCATTAGACTGCCTGACCCCACCGAGTTGAAACGCCACTCGGCGCTGGTCGAGCGCAATAACGGAATGCGGCTGATCCTGGAACGGGTCGCCGCCAAAGCCGGCAGCGCGCCTGCGCGGCCCGTGCCCGAGCGAGTCGGAGAACCCTCAACCTTCAAACACGTGCTCTACATCATCAAAGAGAATCGGACGTACGACCAGGTCTTTGGCGATCTTCCCCAGGGCGACGGCGATCCGACCCTGGTACATTTCGGACGCGAGGTTACGCCCAATCATCACGCTCTGGTGGAGCAATTCGTTCTGCTGGACAATTTCTACTGCAGCGGCGTCCTGAGCGCCGACGGGCACCAGTGGAGCACTGAAGCCTACGTCACCGATTACATCGAGAAGAGCTTCGGGGGTTTCAATCGAAGCTACCCTTACGACGGCGATGATCCTATGGCCTACGCCAGCTCGGGATTCATCTGGGACAAGGTGCTGCAAAAGGGATTGTCGTTTCGCGACTACGGTGAGTTCGTTCAAGCCAGCATCACTCCTCGCACCGCGACCTGGACCGACATCTGGAACGACTACGTCAACGGAACTCAAAAAATCAAAATCCGTGCCACCGCCGAGGTCGCCACGCTGCGTCCCTATCTGTGTCCCACCTTCGTTGGTTTTCCCAGCACCGTTCCCGACGTATACCGGGCGCGAGAGTTTATCCGGGAACTGAAGGAATTCGAGGCCAAGGGGAACCTGCCGAACTTCATGATCATGCTGCTGCCCAACGACCACACCAGCGGCACGCGTCCCGGTTTTCCGACCCCGCGCGCCATGGTGGCCGACAACGACCTTGCGTTGGGCCGGATTGTTGAGGCTGTGACGAAGAGCCGGTTCTGGCCCGAAACCGCGATCTTCGTGACCGAGGACGACCCGCAAGCCGGGTTAGATCATGTCGACGGACACCGCACGGTTGGCCTGGTGATAAGCCCCTACACACGCCGCGGGGAAGTCATTCACACGAACTACAACCAGGTGAGCATGATTCGGACGATGGAGCTGATCCTGGGGTTGCCGCACATGAACCAGCTGGATCTCGTGGCGGAGCCGATGTCGGATTGCTTCCACGACAAAAAGGACCTGACTCCCTACACCGCAATTCCCAACAAAATCCCGCTGGATGAAATGAATCCTCCGCTAAAGGCTCTACGCGGAGAAGCGCGACACTGGGCCCAGAAATCGATGGAGCTCGATTTCGACGATGTCGATCGAGCCGATGAAGATACCTTTAACCGGATTCTGTGGCATGCCGTAAAGGGACCCGGCGTTCCTTATCCGGGAAAGCACTGAGGAATGACGAATGAAAAATGACTAATGACAGGAAATGCTTTCATTGGTCATTTCTCATTTGTCTATCATTAGTGTCTCTGTCATTAGTCGATTAGTTTCAATTGACTAGAAGTATCAGACTCCTGAATCATGTTAGTGAATTCTGTAAGTACTTTTTAAATTGGGGCTTTCTCGAAAAGCGTGAGACTCAATATCTGTAGAATTGTGTAGAGACTCAGGTCCATATTGAGTTGCTTTTTGAGAATCGCCACCAACACTTAAACCGAGATTGCAATCCAGACTTGTGTCTTTACGGCATTCTCCGTCGTTCCGTAAAAGGCTTTGATGCGCAGGTGCTGTTTGATCCACTTGAAGAATAGCTCCACTTGCCATCTGCATTTGTAGAGTTGAGTAATCGTCAGTGCTGAAAGTACAGAATTGTTGCTCAGAAAAGTAAAGCGCTTGAGGGTGGTAGCATCGACATATCGGACACGGCGCAATCTCTCTGGGTAGAGCTGAGATGTTAAAGGCCCGGTCACGACTATAGTCTGATCGCAACGCAAGCCCGTGGATTTGTCGACGGGATGTGAGTAGAGTCGCCGGATTGGAGATTCTCTTTGGTGCGAACAACGAAGAAAGCCAGGTTCTGTGTGAGACCGTACAGGCGTCTGAAATCGAGATAACCACGATCCATCACGTAGAAGGAACCCGGCTCGGGAATTAGCTCATCGAGAACCTTGATATCGTGTACCTTTCCATGGGTGATATGGATAAAGGAGGGTATGCTCCCGCGCAGATCCAGCAGAGTATGGAGTTTGATGGCTCCCTTGTGCTGCCGGAACTTGGCCCATGGGAAGAGTGCCAAGCACAAATCGATCGTGGTAGCGTCCAGCGCATAGACCGTTTCGTCCATCTCTATACCTAACTCTTCGTCGCGGTAAAGACCTCGTGCTATACCAATCAGAACTCGAGCGAAGTCGGCAAAGATGCGCCAGTCGCTGGCTTCGTTTGCATCGGCGAGCGTGCTGCGTGCCACTGTACTGCGAATTCCCATGTGGTAGAGCTCGCCGGGAATGGCACGCTAACACGCTTCGATGTCTCGCAAGCTTTCGCGAAAAGTCAGTTGTGCGAAAGCCATGACGAGAAATTGATCTAGACAGGAAAAATTCTTGACGTAGCTATGTCCGTCGTAGCGTTGCACACAACGATGGAAAGCATGGAGTGGCAACAGACTCATCAACTGAGCAAAGACCAAACTGCCAACATACATGGGTCATTCCTCGCTTCGAATACCCAAAGCTTAGATGACAGTTGGTCATTGGGATCCGGCTACCGTGGTGCACCGGAAATCCGTTCAAAAACTCTGTAATCGTCAACACTCGAAAATCCTGATTATTTTTATGTATCCAACGAGTTACGGAAACACGCCCGATCGTTTACCGGACAGCAGTGATCTGTCATCTGTCATTTCATGTCCCTCGGCGGTGCGGCCGCGGCAGCCGCCGTGCGGCTCCTCCACTCCGTCCTGTTTGGGGTCTATCCCTACGATCCGGTCGCCTTCATTGGCGCGCCGTTGCTGATGCTGGCCATCGCCGCGGCAGCGGCGTTCATACCCACCCGCCTGGTGATGCGCGTGAATCCGATGTCCGTTCTGCGCTCCGAGTGATCGACTTCCAACTTTTTGCCCTCCCCTGTTGAGCTTCTCTCTCCCCCTTGACAAACTAGATAAGAGGCGTATCCTTCGCTTGTCTAGTTTATCTAGATGAGACCGCGAGGAGGACGACGCCATGGCCGGCCGAGGCAAAGCCAACCGACCTGGTGCAGGGCACGCTGCACATGCTCATCCTGAAGACGCTGGCGCTCGAACCGATGCACGCCTACGGGATCGGCGCCCGCCTCGAGCAGATCAGCAAAGGCGTCTTCCTCGTCAACGCCGGATCGCTCTTTCCCGCGCTGCGCCGTCTCGAGCGCGACGGCCTGATCGAAGGCGATTGGCAGGTCACCGAGAACAACCGGCGCGCGAAGGTCTACCGGCTGACCGCGCAGGGGCGCGCCAGGTTCAAGCACGAGGCGCGCGATTGGGAGGTCCAGACCGCCGCCATCTCGAGAATCCTCAAGGCCTCACTGGGAGAGTTGTGATGACCATCTTCAGCCGCGTCATCGGCGGGTTCCGTGGCCTGTTCCAGAAGAACCGCGCGGAACAGGACCTGGACGACGAACTGCGGGAGTACCTGGAGACGGCCGCCGAAGAGAAAATGTCCGGCGGCATGAGCCGCGACGCCGCCGTTCGCGCCGCACGCGTCGAGATCGGCAGCGTTGAAGCGGTGAAGGATCGGGTTCGGGACGTCGGCTGGGAGTCGGTCGTCGAGAGCGTGTGGCAGGACGTGCGCTTTGCGTCTCGCATGCTCCGCAAGCAGCCGGCCTTCACCGCGGCCGCGGTCGCGACGCTCGGGCTCGGCATCGGCGGCACGACGGCGATCTTCAGCGTCGTCGATGGCCTGTTCCTGCGTGCGCCGGCCGGGGTAGCGGACGCCGGGATCGGTGCGCCAGGCTTGTACATCAAACGCGACGCGGGCCACATGCAGACGCCGATCGGCGGGCCGGGCTCGTGGGTCGACTACGTCGCGATGCGCGACAGCGGGCCGGCGCTTGCCGGCGTCGGGGCGTACCTGCCTCCGGAGCTCGTCGATCTGGGTCGCGGCGCCGAAGCGGAGCAGGTGCGCGCCAGTGTGGTCTCGCACGATTTCCTGGAGCGTGCTGGGGATCCGCCCCGCGCTCGGCCGGTTCTTCGTCGCGGAGGACGACGGAGTGCCGGGCGCGCACCCGGTCGCCGTCATCAGCCACGCGATGTGGCAGTCGCGCTTCGGCGGCGCGGCCGACGCGGTCGGCAAGACCCTGCTGGTGAACGGCGTGCTGCTCGAGATCGTCGGCGTCACCGAGAAGGGCTTCGCCGGCATCGACGCGGACGGCGTCGACGTGTGGCTGCCCTCGTCGATGGCCGGACCTCTCGGGCTGGCTGAGCGCCGACGGCGACTGGCGCACGGTCGACTGCTTCTGTGTCGCGCTACGTCGCCCGGCTGGCGCCGGGCGCCGAGGATTCGACCGCGGCGCGGCAGGCGGCGGAAGCGCTGCGCTGCGTGCCGCGGACGCGGAGCTCGATCCGACGCCGGAAGTATTGATGTCTCCCATCGTGCTGGCGGCAGCGCTCGGACGGCACGAGCGGCGGCGATTTGTCGCTGTGGCTGGCGCTGGTCGCCGCGCTCGTGCTCATCATCGCGTGCGCGAACGTGGCGAACCTTCTGCTGGCGCGGGCGATCACGCGGCGCCGCGAGCTCGCGGTTCGGCTGTCGCTCGGGGCGGGGGCGTGGCGCGTGGCGAGGCAGCATCTCACCGAGAGCGCGGTGCTGGCGCTGCTGGGCGGCGTCGCCGGAGTGGTCCTGGCGTACTGGGCGATGGGACTGATGCAGCAGTTCCCGCTGCCGCCGTCGGCCGGACGCATCGACGCGCGACTGCTCGCGTTCGCGCTGGGACGTCTCGCTGCTGACCGGCGCTGCTCTTCGGCATCCTTCCCGCGATCCGCGCCGTGCAGGTCGATCCCGGACAGGCGCTCAAGGACTCGCGCGCCGGCGGCGCGCTGACGACGGAACCACACGCGCCGGGCGCTGGTCGTGCTGCAGATCGCCGCTGTCGCTGGCGTTCCTCGTCGGCGCCGGCCTGTTCGTGCGGTCGCTGCAGCACGTGAATGCGATTCACAGCGGCGTCGACGTCGATCGCGTGCTCGTCGCCAGAGTCGATCTGCGGCGCGCCCGCTACACGCCGGAGACGCGCCAGGCGTTCTACGAGAGCGCGCTCGTCGCGGCTCTCGAATCTTCCCGGCGTCGAGCGCGCAGCGATCGTCCACCTCGAGCCGTTCCACGGCGGGATGCCGGTGGCGTTCTGGGCCAGGCCGGGTGAATCGACGATCCAGCAGACGCCTGGGATCCTCGACCGTGGCTGGTCCCGGCTACTTCGAGGCCGCCGGCACCCGGCTCCTGCGCGGTCGCACCTTCGAGGCGACGGACCGGCGAGGCGGCGAACCCGTGGCCGTGGTGAACGACGCGATGGCGCGACTGATCGCGCCGGATGGCGACGCTCTTGGACTCTGTGTGCCGTTCGACAGGCAGGTCAAGCGTGGCGGCTGCACGCGCATCGTCGGCGTCGTCGAGTCCGAGCGTCGCTTCTATCTCGACGACGAGCCGCAGCCGCGAGTGTTCCTGGCGTGGGCGCAGTCGCCGAATGCGGTTCCCTTCGGCACTCCCTCGCTCATCGTGAGGACGCGCAACCCGGCGCAGAGACGCGGCGGCGGTGCGCGCCGCGCTCCAGGGCCTGCGCAGCGACTTGCCGTTCGTGTCCGTGGAGCCGCTCGCCGAGAGGATCCGCGGTGACGTGCTGCCGTTCCGTCTCGGCGCGACGCTCTTCAGCCTGTTCGGTGTGCTGGCGCTCGTGCTCGCGGCCGTCGGGCTGTACGGCGTGCTCGGGTACTTCGTCACCGAGCGCGCGCCCGAGATCGGCATTCGTCGATCGCTCGGCGCACCGGTCGGGCAGCGTCGTCACGCTCGTCGTGCGGCAGGGCATGGTGCCGGTCGGCGTCGGGCTCGTGCTCGGGCTCGCCGCGGCGTTCGCCGGCACCCGCTACCTCGCGTCGCTGCTGTTCGGCGTCGAGGCCCGCGACCCCGTGTCGTTCGTCGGCGCGGCCGCGTTCCTCGTCTGCGTCGCGCTGCTGGCCACGCTCCTGCCCGCGTGGCGCGCCGCGCGGATCGATCCGATGATGGCGCTGCGCCAGGACTAGAGCGATCTCATCGTTGTACGGCTCACCTGACGACCCGCACCGGCGTCAGGACGCGCTGCTCGCCGCTCTCGCGTTGAATCACGACCTCAATGGCGTAGTCGGCGAGCTCAGCGCAGCAAGCGTGACATCCGCGGTGATCCACCGCTGACCCGATCCTTCATCCGTGCGCTCGCCAACTCGCACCGGCACCTGCGTGAGAATGTCGCCGCGATCGAGCACCTAGCCGTGCAGGCACTTGCCATCGCGCGGACCAAGCCCACCGAATCTCAAGACGCACGCGCTCTGTTCGGCTGAACCGCATATCCGCCGCAGCAATCGCTTCCCATCGTGACCCCTCATCGAAGCATCAGCAATGAGATTTCAGCGTCCACCAAATCACGCTGAAGCCTGCGCGTGTCCAGCTCGGGCCAGGCGGTCCTTGATGCCCCAGTGCCAATTGCACGCAATCCTTCCTCCAGCACCTGCGTCTTCCGACCGAACGAGACGCTGTGGCCGGCGTCATCATCGCAATCAGTCGTCGTCGCTCACGTAGCTTCATGAAATCGACGAGCGGCGTGAAAAATGACAAATGACCAATGATCAATGCACAGAGGGCGCTTTCATTGGTCATTTTTCATTTGTCACTTGTCACCTGTCATTTGTCATTAGTTGCTCGCTACGGCGCCGGTTTGCGCTCGTAGATTACGCGGCCTGCCACAATCGTGGTATCGGCTTGAATGTTCCTTATCTTCTCCGGCGGACAGCTCAGGTAATCATCCGATAAAATTGCAAAGTCCGCAAATTTGCCCGCTTCGATCGAACCCTTCCTGTCTTCGTCGAAAGTCAGGTAGGCTGCGTCCCGCGTCATCATTCTCAGCGCCTGCTCGCGCGACACTTTTTGGGCCGCGCCGATCACCTGTCCCCCTTCGGTCTTGCGGGTTACCAGTACATACATCGTGAGGAAGGGATTAAAAGGATTCAGCGCCCGATTGGGATCCATGCCCAGCATGTGATCGGTGTTGGCTGCGACCGGAACCCCTGCTTTAAGCCATTCGCGCACCCCTACGAACTTGCTGAGCCGTTCGGAGCCCAGGGCGGTCAGCAAGGCGTCGGCGTCTTTGAAGTACCAGGCGGGTTGGGTGTCGAGGCAGACGCCGAGCTTCCTGGCGCGCGCCGTTGTGGCCGCGTCGGGGAAGTATGCGTGAATGAGATTGAAGCGCGATTTTTCGATGGGCCGGATTTTCCCGGCGGCTTCGACGGCGTCGAGCACCAGGTCGACCCCGGCGTTGCCGGTGACGTGAGCGGACATCTGCCACCCCAGACGATGGCCGGTGGTGATCAGGGCCGTGATGCTTTCGGGCTCGAGACTGAGGCTGCCGCGGTAATCAGGATCCGTAAGGCTGTAGAGCGCCACGGCTTTTGCGCCGTAGTGCTCGCGCATGAACGACGTGCCCAGCAGGATGCCACCGTCTACCGTGATCTTCAGCGGCCCAGGCGCCAGCCATTCGTCGCCGCCGCCGGGCTTCAGAGGTAAGTTCCCGATAAACTTCTCCGCTTCCGCTGACGTCGTCCCAGGCAGCCGAAGGGTGAACCGCGTGCGAAGCTTCAGGCGATTCTGCGCCCGGAGTTCCTCATACCTTCGATAATCCTCGATGCTTCCAGCCCGTTCCATCATGCTGGTGATCCCGAGGGAAGCATAGATCTGGTGCAGTTCTTCGAGACGGTTCAGGACCTCGACGCTGGAGACTTTGGGCGCAGGAAAAAACTTGCCCAGAAGACCGCGCGCATTCCGCAGGAGCCCGGTCGGTTCACCGGCGGCATCCCGGACGATTTCACCGACCGCAAGGGGGGGCGAATCGCGCCGAATACCTGCCTTTTCCAGAGCAAGACTATTCAACACATGCGCGTAGGCTCCGTCAAAAACGACCGGATGGCGAGTGGTCGCAGCATCAAGCTCGGCCCGGAAAGGGAAGCGGCGTTCACGGAGGCGGCTCGGGTAGGATCGGGGAATCACAATCCATTCACCTTCAGGTTTTCTCTGAGCCGCGCGTCGGACCCACTCCTGAATGACGGCGATCGAGGTCATCTCCTGGTAAGGTTCGGCCGCCTCGGCCCGGGCTACGGCCGACGCATGAGAATGGCTTTCGATGATCCCGGGTACAATGGTCTTGCCATGCGCATCGATCACCCTGGTCTGAGGCCCGACCCATCCCCTGATTTCCGTCGTACTCCCGACCGCGACAAACTTGCCCTCCCGCGCTGCGAAAGCCTCGACCACGCGAGATTCCTTGTCCAGGGTCACGACCTTTGCGTTCACCACGACGAGATCCGCCTTCTCTTGCGCGGCGGACGCGCGTGGGTCTTCCAGGTAAAGAGGCAAAAGGATCACCAGCCAGTAGATCCTTATTCTCGTCATGAACCCTTCCCTTGCCTTAGTGCGGCTGTTCGCAATTACGGTGACTTGACCGGCCAATTTGTTCTCATTTTGGGGTGCTGTCAAGCTGCGAGAGTTTTTTGCAACGCGATCCAGCCGGCATATGAATCGCTTTAGTTTCTTGTCGAGGTGTTTATCGGTATGTCGACGTCTGTACATCTCCAGCATGTGGCGTGCAGCAGCCACTGAGGCGCAGATTGTATGGATGCCCGATGTTGTCGCTTGAGTCGCTCTGTTTTTTGCTAGCGGTTGTTTAGGAACGATGTAGCGACTGGCTATTTTTTGGCGCGTCTGGAGGTATTGCTGCTGCAGATCGATCTGACTGACATCGATGTAGCGCATGGTCATGAGGATCGATTTGTGACCGAGCAGCTCCTTTAGAGCCGGAAGACTCATGCCTGCACGTAGCATTTCGGTTGCGAAGGTGTGCCGAAGTTGGTGCGGTGTAATGTGGGTGGAGCAACCCGCACGCTTTGCGGCAGCATCAAGAGAGTGTCTGATAACCTCGCCGGCATAACGATGTCCGCGGGGTTGTGGGATCAGGAGATTTGAGGAGGTATTGAGGGCCAAGTTTCTCAACGACAGAAGGCGGGCTATGAATTTGCGGATCTCGTCGTCGACGGGGATCCATCTTTCGTTGTGAAGCTTTCCCAGCGGGACTCGCAGGACCCACTGGTCCTTTTGCAGATGTCGCAGGCAGTCTGTAGAAAGACTAACACATTCCCCTATTCGCATACCGGTGGCGCGCAGGAGCAGCAAGCCAGTATGGGAGAGGTCCGGATTTTTACGGAGTTGCTGATCCAGGAGACGATCGTCCTCTGGAGAAAGGGGCTTAGGGAGATAGGCATCAAGGGGAGGAAAATCTTCCGAGACAATGAGGTCTTGTTCGCCTGAATTCTTTTGATTTGAAGCCAGGTCTTGGAGCAGACGACGAAGACGAATCAAATAGGCTATTCGGGTTGCGCTCTTATAGGGGGGTGTTTTCTCACAGAGGGTTCGCAGCCAACCCAGGATATGAGGAGCGCGGCGCAACTGGGAGAACCGGTTAATCTGAGGATAAGAAGAAGCAAGGTAGTTGAGGAAGCAACTGGCAGCGGTTCGATAGCTGAGCACGGAGTTGGGACGTAGGGTTAGGGCGAGATTTTGAATGTGAGAGTCGAATAATTGTTGGAGGTCTTGCCGATGTCTATTCATGGGACCTTTGGCGGAGGAAGTGAAGCCCGGCGCTGAAGCGCAAGTTGATACTCGCGCCACACATCTTCACGGGAGAGTTCGACGTAAAGCATGGTGGTGTGAATATTGGAATGGCCCATCAGTCGCATCAGAGCCGGCAAGGACAAGCCGGCGCGGACCATATCGGAGCCGAACGTATGTCGAAAGCGGTGAGCATTCGCTTGAGGAGCGTCACTGCAGCGGCGGTGATGGCGAAACAGAGAACGCAGGCCGGCGCAAGTCATGGGCTGGCCTCGATGGGGGCCTTTGAGAGAAAGAAAGAGATAAGAGGAGTTGCCCAGAGGTCGTTCCACGTCTAGGTAGCGTTGCAGTATCTGTATAGTTTCGTCGGCTAAGGGAACGATTCTTTCTCTTTTGCCCTTTCCGAGGATGCGGAGCTGGGCTTGGGAGATATGGAGGTCTTCGAGTTGAATTTGGATAGTCTCGCGCGAGCGGAGGCCATTGAAGAGCATCAAAGCGACAAGGCTGAGGTCACGAAAAGAACGAAAGCTGGACCAGAAGCGGGCAACCTCATCGGCGGTAAGAGGAATCACGACCCGACGTGGTTGCTTCAATCGTAAGCGGGCCAGTCGGCGTCGAGGTTTTCCATAGCCGAGAGGGTTGCGGGTTCTATAACTAGACTGGATGGTAACTTGGCCCTGGGGGATATCGCAACCATAGTGAAATCGATAAAGACAATGTAAGACAACCAGTCGATGATTGATGGTTTGAGGGGTGGGGTTAGGTTGGCAGTTGAGTTGGTAACGAACGTAGCTGAGCAGACACGTTTGGTTGAGACTGGATACAGAGGATCGTGTTTTATGCAACCACTTGGAAAAGTTCAACAGGTCGTAGCCATAGGCTCGCAGGGAGGCCGGAGAGAGGCCGCGTATTTGTTGGGCATCGAGAAACTGACAGGCCCATTTGATCTCCCGATCTGTGCGATCCAGCAAGCGATAAGGACAACGGCTGGCGGTCGTCGACGGCTCATATTGAAGACGGATCTTATTGCTCATAAACATCACGGAGAGAGGGACAGGTTTCGATGTTGACCTGGTTTTTTGAGATCGTGTGATCGATCGTAGAGACCGGCTGAAGCCGGTAGATCTAGGATTTGGTAGATGCCGGAACTGTACGCCAACAAATCACGATCGACGAGTTCGTTGATGGCTCCCTGCAGGGTATGCGCGTGAGGGATACGTAAGAGATAGCGGATTCGGTCTTGAGAGTAGAACGATATACCTCGTTGGTCGGCCACGATAGCCAGGAAGACATAGAGCAGAGCTTCCGGATGATGCAGACCTTCCAGGAAGCCCTCTCGGATGAAGCGATGTTCGATCCATCCGAAACTGCCGTGGCGCCGGCGGATGCGATCTGGGCGGAGGATAGGGATGTCGGTTCGCATGGCGAAGAAGGTAAAGGCGGGGGGACCGGGAATCCATCGCGATTCGTGTCCCTCACGCGGCAGTGGCAGCGTTTAACTCTTGTGGGGATAGTAGCTTAGCCGTAATAATGCGATTTGCCTCCCTCACATCCATCACTTGCAGGTAAGTATTGATAGCAGGCAGCTTAAGTTGCGTATCGCGATACGGGTCCCTCACGCTCATGGAAGTCAGTCGGTGACTGGTACGCCACTGTCTCATGTAGCTGGCATGGTGCTGTCGCGCTTCGGGATGTGTGGCCCAATATTGGCGACGATAAGCTCGGCGATCGCGGCGGCGAATCCGGCGATAAACCGCATCATCGCTTTCCGGATGCTTGGCTCTCCAGATTTGCGCATTGAGCCGCCGTCGTTGTTTCTGACAGTCGGCGCCACCGCACGTGCGCTGCTTGCCGCCCAGGCCGGGATGGGGTTCAAACCGCTTGCTACAAACGCAGCAATAGCGAATATCTCTGTTCTTCATCAACGATTCTCCGGAAAGACTTCACAGCTCTGAAGCCTCTCACGGAAGAATCCGAAGAATTTGAGTGGAAGAAAAAACAGGAAGAAAACTCAATGAGTTCTCTATTCCTTTTTTCACTTAAAGAAAATGCAGAAAGAATAAACACAACGCCAGTGTCAGAACTCATTAGTGATAAATAAACATTGGCCGGTTAACGGTGACGTATTTTGGCAGTGAGGCCCTGAAGGTGCGACACAGCCGGAGTGCCGGTCCTCGGACCTCGTGTCAGGGGCCCCTTGAAAACCCCGCCCTCTGAGGGGCGGCGCTACTCAATGACGGGACTTCGGCCCTGGGCGACAACACAGCCGACTCTTATCGCCCTGACCAATACGTCAGCGTAATTATGAACCAACCAACTTGGTGTCCTTGCGGTTGGGTTTTACTTACACGTCGAAGATTGCCACGGCCTCTCTTAACGAAGTCAGCGGATCGCGCACCGGCACGAATTCGTGAGCGATATAGCCGCTAAATCCCGTATCCGCGATGGCGCGCGCAATGGTCCGCCAGTTTAGCTCTTGAGTGTCATCAAGCTCATGGCGACCGGGTACGCCGCCCGTGTGAAAATGGGCAATCGATCCGATGTTCTCACGAATCGTTCGGATGATATCGCCATCCATAATCTGAGCGTGATAAATGTCGTAGAGCAGCTTTACCCGTGGTGAATTGACGCGCTTGATGACCTCCAGCCCCCACCCCGCATGGTCGCACTGGTAGTCTTTGTGATCCACTTTGCTGTTGAGCAGTTCCAGACAGACCGTCACGTTGTGTTCCTCGGCCAGCGCCTTGACTCGATTCAGGCCGACGACGGTGTTATCCAATCCCTCCTGGTCGGACAGACCCCGCCGGTTTCCGGAGAACGTAATCACATTCGACCATCCTGCAGCCGCCGCTCTCGGGATGTTCTCGCGAAACTCCCGCTCGAGCTTGTCGTGATTCTCCTTCCGATTGAGCCCGTCCGCAATGGTTCCGCCCCCGGCGGTCATGGTGCAAACCAGGCCATACTTCTTGAGCACCGGCCAATCTTCGGGATTATTAACGAGGTCGATCCCTTTTAGACCAATCTCGGAACCCGCTTTCGCGAGCTCTTCGAACGGGATCTTGTTGTAACACCAGCGTGCCGCCGACTGCTTGAGGCGGCCCTTCTGAACCGCGCCGGCACCCGGACCCCGCGCCTGGGAGAGCGACGTCCGAGTCAATAGCTCACCGGCCCCGAGGCAGGCGGCTGTCCGCTCTATCATCTTGCGTCGAGACACTGCAGTGGCATGGACCATCGGGGAACACCTCGATGAACTTGGGTTTTCGCGTCCTGGCGGTTAGCGCGTATTTTGGCAGTGAGGCCTGAAGGGCCGCCAGAGAGTTGGCCAGCGTAGGCCGGGATCAGACGTGCAATATCAGGAAGGAGCGCCGAAGGTGCGACTGCCGGAGTGCCGGTCCTTCGGACCTCGTGTCACGGACCCTTCGAAAACCCCGCCCTTACGGGCGGGGCTACTCACTGACAGGCCTTCGTCCCTAGGCAACAACACGCCGACTCCTACCGCTCTGCCCAATACGTCGGCGTAATTATGAACCAACCGACTAAGCCTTCAAGACACGAAGAAAGGCTAGAGCATCATCAGTTGGAAGAAGGATTGTCTTTCCCTTTAATCAGGGGCCCGGCCTCCATGATGCTCCCCTTGAAGAGTTCCGTTTTCAACTCGAATTTCTGATTGGGCACAAGCGTGATATCGGTTTCGAAGGTCTGGTAGCCGGGGAGTGAGATCTTGACCCGATGTTTGCCCGGGGCCAGCAATAATCCCTGATTCGCACCATCGAACTCGTCGACATGGCCGACGAACCGATCGTCGACAAACACAGCGGCGCGTCTTGGCTTCACCGACATTTTCACTTCGGCTGTCACCTCCGGATAGCGCGCCTGAGGATCGGCTTCCAGGGCTATGTTGAGTACCTGCTTACGGCCAGGTTCAACAACAATTTTCTGGGAGAAATCTTTGTATCCGTTGTGGCGCACGATGACCTCGTGTTCGCCCGGCATCAGCAGGACCTTCTTCGATCCCCCCAATTCTTTCAGATAACCGAGGTACTGGCCATCGACCCAGACACCGGCTGTCTTTTCGACCTTTCCAGTCCCAACGAACTGGATTTCACCAAGAAGGTCATTATCGCCGCGCAAAGCAGGCGTGAACAGGAACGAGGCGATTAGTACTGCCAAGGAAACGAAACTGAGCTTTCTGGCTTCCGAACTCATTGTTTTTCCCTCCTGTCTAATACCCATTCCGTGGGTGGCCTCCTTTGCATCATACCAAGGGCGAGCACGAGTTCGCGATAATTCTTACGAGGGTTCGCGGTAAACAGGTTAGACGTGAAGAGTTACCCGATTTTGCCAAGAGCGTAAATGGGCATTGTGGGCTGAAGCGAACCTCCCGCGGGTTCGAGTGTGATGGCGGCGGCAGCGATCTTGCCGATTTCAGACGGGACCTGCACGACCGCAAAACCGCGTCCGGTGGAGTCGAGTTGGATCAAACCTGCCGATACCCTGGCTGAGGCGGTGACGAACCAAAGCTGGTAGACCTTGCCGACAGGCGGCTGTGGCAGGTTGGCAGTCACCAGCCAGCGGTTCGCCTTTGTGTCCCATACGATAGTAGCCGAGGTTGGTGGAGCAGGCTCCTGGCCGGAAAGGAATATGACGCGAGACTCCGGGGCGCTTAGCGCGTCCCTCATCTGCTCGAGCTCCTGGAGCCTTCCTTTTTGTTGCTCTAATTGAGCCTGGAGTTGTGCGGCTTCGTTGCGAGTTGAAGCAACGATCTGCTGCTGCCGATCCACTTCCTGGTACCGCCGATACTCAACAAAAGAGACCAGCGCAACGAGAGCCACCGACGCGGCAATGAGCCATGGGAGGTAGGGTCGAGCGGGGGGCGAGACACTTTTTTGCTCGACCGGCCCGCGAAGCGGGGCAGGCGAAACCTGGCGTTCTTGTTCCAGGCGAGCTGCCAGCCGATCGCGAATGTAGGCCGGCGGCTCGACCTCAGGGGCGCCCATTCCCAGTCCGGCCAGCACCCTCTCAAACCGAACCAGCTCACGCGCGCATACTTCGCAGCCCTCATCCATATGAAATTTAAAGGCTCGCGCCTCATGCTGGCTGAGAGCGCCAAGTGCGTACAGCGAGGCTGTTTCCTGGATTTCTTCGGTTACGTTTTCGTGCTTCAATTTAACGCCTCTAGACCTTTACCGGTTCTTCGAGCCGAAGAAATTCGGTGACAGGCACCAAATTGCGTAGCCAACCACCGGTCCTTGGTCTCTCCAACCGCGCAATTTGGTGCCTGTCACCGAATTTCCTTCCCCTCAACCAGCGGACCCAGCAATTCCGACAACTTGATCATTCCCAGCCGGGTCCGAGTTTTCACAGTCCCGAGCGGTTGGCCGAGCTGCATCGCGATTTCGCTGTGACTCAGCCCCTTGTAGTAAGCCAGTTCAATCACTTCTCGCTGTTCGGTCGAAAGCGATTCAAGCGCCGATCGAACCATCGTCTCGCGCTCAGAAGTCACCGCTGCCTGTTCGGGATCAGCTACCGGAGATCTTTCATCCAGCGCTTTCTCGAGCGGCTCGCTGCGCTTCTGAGCCTGTCTTCCGGATCGAAGCCGATCGATGGCGCGCGTGCGAGCTATCATCATCAGCCAGGCCAGCGGTGAGCCGCGTCCCCGGTCATACGAGGCGGCCTGGCGCCAGACCTGGGTATATACATCCAGGAGCACTTCTTCGGCGGCCGCCCGATCGCCGAGAACTCGCAACACCAAACCGAAGACCAGCCGGTTCGTACCATCGTAAAGAGCCGTCAGAGCGTGCGCATCCCCGCCCGCAACCCTCTGGACAAGCACGGCTGCATCATCTGCGAGGGCAAAATGCCCAGCCGGGCTGTGGGGTGACTTTTTCAACTTACGCGCCCATGTTGATGAATACGAGGTTTGCCCATCCGGTGGATCTAGGAACAATGACCAAGAACCTGAGCCGACTCCACTTTGACGGACCGCTATAATAAACGGAAGCGACCACTAAGACGCAAAGACGCGAAGGAACACTAAGAATCTCCGCATCTTCGCGTGTTCGCGGTCAGCTACTAGTTTTCGAGGACACATTCAGTGATGGGTGGTCCGATTCGCGTGACTTTCGGTTATTATCCCGCCTGTTTTCCATTAGTTGTAACGGGCTTCGTCAAGGGAAAATCTGCTCGCTACGCAACAAATGGCCTTTACTATCCCAAAAGAAGAGAATTGCCGTTCCCAAGTTTTCGAATGGAAGCTCAACCTCCGTACCGGTTGTGCCACCACTGATAATCTTGCCGTATTGCCCGTTGCGAAAAGTCTCAGGTTGCTCCAGCTCGATTCTGTTCCTCTCTTCGCGCGACAGTTTGAAGTAATCCTCGAATTTCAAACGAAGCTCACTACCGGCGGGCACTACAACCCTGAGTACTTCGGGTTCTGGCTGCTCAATGTCTAGGCTGTCTTCGTCATCATCATAGTCACTTGCCATGAGAAGGCCCCCATAGAATAATCTCAAGCTAATACAGTCTGTCGCAGGCGGGTTTCCTGGTATCTTGCAACAGACCCGACGCTTCTTGCGTCTTCAGGTCTCCATATAAAACTCGAAGACCTTAAGATGCGGGCGGCGTCGCCTCAGTAAGGTTGCGACGGATGAGACGGATCCCTGCTTTCTCAAGAAACGGCTTCGGCAGTTCGCCGCCGATCAGTATAATCACATAGTCGTTGAGCAAGACCTGTTCGGCTTCCTTGATTTTCAAAATTACATCCGACTCGCGGATTTCTTTTACTTTGGAGTTCGGGATAAACGTGACCCTTCCGTTCTTGAACTCCTCTTTTATCTTCGCAATATTACGGCTTTTGGCCCCTGCGAATTTTTCTTTGCGGTAAGAGAGCGAGACAGTGTTGGTGCCCTGGGCGGCCAGGCCAATGCACGCTTCAAGGGCGGAGTCGCCCCCACCCACGATCAGAACGTGTTTATTCTGATAAGCTGCTGCGTCGACCAGGCTGTAACTAACTTTCGGAAGTTGTTCTCCGGGGACATCCAGTCTCCTAGGCGTGCCGCGCTTCCCGATCGCAAGAATTACTTTCTTAGCCGTGTACTGATTGTCAGGCGTGGTGAGCACAAAATTCCCATCTTCACCCTGAACGTTCTCAACCTTTTGACTCGTTCGGATTTTTACACCGCTCTCGACAATGATTCGATCCCATAATTCTAACAAATCTTCCTTCAAGCAATCCTTGATCTCCAGCCGACCGAATGCGGGGACGTTTACCGGTTCGCCCAACACCAGCTTCTGCCTGGGATAGTTTCGGATGGTGTTGGCCGTTTCACCCTGTTCGAGAGCAATGTAATTGAGGCCCGCTGCTTGCGCGCTCAGCGCTGCACTCAGCCCAGCGGGCCCCACACCAACAATCGCGACGTCATACTCCCCAGTTCCCGACGGCTTCGAATCAACCACACGATCGATAACCTTTTTGCCCATATTGATCGCATTTTTGATCAGCGGCAGACTTGTCACATCGCCGATGCAGTAGAGTCCTTTTTTATTCGTTTCGTAAGACTCACCTACATCAGGTATTTCAGCGGTCTGAAGAACCTTACCTGTGCCTATGAGCTTGACGGCGTAAGTCGGACAAACCCTGACGCACGCGCTGTCTTCCTGGCACGCCCCAATTAGGGTCGGAACTGCTTTGCCGTTTATGAGTTCTAAAACTCCAAAGGGGCATACCTCGACACAGGCTTTGCAACCCACGCAGAGATTGACGTCGATGATTGGATATGCATGCTTTATCTGGGGATCTGGCGCAGGCACGGGAAGAATCACGGTCCGATCGTCAAATTCCTTTCTCGTATCCCTCCGATCCAAGCCCCAGTCCAGGTCCTTGGGAGGGGCTGCGGGGGTCTCCAAGGGTGCCGTGAGGCTGAGATCGTACGCGCGCCGTTTTGCGCGCATGGTTGCATAGATCGCGCCGATGAGTAACACTGGAACAGCAGCTAGTGCTAACAGAGTGGGGATGAGTATTCCGAACGACAACTTTGAATACCGACGGGGTAGACGGGTAGCCGGCAAGATAGGCCCCGGTCCTTCTTTCGGTCCTGCCCACTGGTCCCATGGTTTCTTGTATGCATCCTTGGAAAACTCTTTTCGACTGCACCCACTTCTTTGAAATCTCCGTGCTGGGCATGGCATGACGTACATCGGATGAGGATTCGTGTCGGATCTACCAGGTCCCTTCCCCCATGGCATGCGCTGCACGCGAGCTCCGGGGTCTCGCGATCAACTTTGCCTTCTTGAACAGTACTGTGGCAGTCAAGGCAGGCTACTGATTTCGCGGTGTGCCTTAGGTGGAAGGATCCCCGTGTCAACGTTGTTCCGTCTTTAAACGCCACCGCCTCCCATTGGCCCTTCTGTACTGGGTAGCCCATCGGTCGGCCACCGTGAGGCACACGGAGAATCTTGGCTGATCCATCCACGAAATCCCGGAAAGTGTATTGGCCGTCATGGCATTTGGCGCACGCCAGGCGCCTACCTCGCTCGGACGAAAATCCGCTCCCTTGTGCTCCGTGTGACAGTCCATGCAGTTCAGCCGCGCGTTGCTGTGTTTGGCGGATACTCGCGCGTCATGACACGAGCTACAACGGCCGAGATCGATTCCATAAACCTGCGAGTGACATCCCGACAGGTGCCATCGGAGGCCTTGAATGTAATCGGTGGCCTGGGCTGCCCTTGGAGATGGGAAGATGAGAGCGATTCCGGCACGAAGGTACGGGTTCTGGCCACCGCTACTATTGCGAGAGAACCGAGACAGCTCCGAGCGCCGAATACATGGATGTCTCCAGTTTCCAGGGCTCCTCATGGTCCGACGTTGGCACCTAGCGAGGTGGACGTGTAAGACGGTCCTGGGGTAGATCCTCTAATACGCCTCGGCTATGGAGTCCTTCCTTTCGGAGGGCTTTAAATCAAGAGCTTCGCCCGATTCCAAAGGAACGGCGATCCCTTGAGTTCTCGGAGACCTGCCCCTGTATCCACCGCCGCCGTCACCCCCGCTGTTCTAATTACAATAGTCTTGTCTTTAACCACGATGGTTTTCGTTCTCTCTGCTCTGCGGGTCAGGATAAACGCCAAGCCCCCTCGGATATACTCGGCAGTCAGCTCGAGCCGCCGATACCAATTACATCGCCGACTTTCAATGGGTATGTCACCACCCTCTTGTCGTTTAGCGTCGTCCCCTCTGTGGTGTGATTGTCGATCAGGAGGTAACCGGTAGGAGTTCGCTCTACGACAGAGTGTAACCGCGCGACGTAGGTATCGTGGAGAACCAAATTACTGTCAAGCCCGCGGCCTATCGTTAGCCTGTTCGTCGCATATTGCGCACTCGGAACACCGTCAACCTGGGATCTAATCGCAAAGATATGCGGACTAAGGGAGTTATCGGTATAGTCCTGGTCGGAGCGGGTTCGTGGGGCGGCGTCGGCGCAGGTTCGGATACTTGAAGACTCAACTGAAGCAAATAGGGTCCAACACGGATATTATCCCTGTTATTAGGTTCTTCGCGGCGATCTTGCTTCCATTGAGCCAGGTCCCATTGGTACTTTCGTTGTCTGTTAAGTAAAAACGATCTCCTTCGCGATCGATGAAAAAATGGATACGCCCGACGCTCTTACGCTCATCGGGCAACTGAACATCACTTTTTGTTCAACGTCCGAAAGAGGTGCGAGATCGTTCGATCGTTACGCGTTTACCAGCGAACGAGCTGTTGATGAAATGGATCTCCGCTAAGACAGCTCGGTCGGAAGTGGAACCGTCCGCAATTACAGGTGTCAGGT
>CAWHCF010000045.1:0-120829 GCA_963827655.1 uncultured Acidobacteriota bacterium | reverse complement strand
AGCCGTCGCCTCCAATATGCTATGAAGGACCGGTTACGTAAGTTCGGGTGGTCCGAAGTCGAGGTCGTCGACGACGACCTGGGTCGGACCGCAAGCGGCACCTCGCAGCGTCCCGGATTTGAGCGCATGCTAACGCGGGTCAGTCTGGGCGAGTTGGGGGCTGTGGCAGCTCGCGAGGTTTCCCGGTTTGCTCGGAACAATCGAGAGTGGTATCAGCTTGTGGAGATCTGCGGGATCGTGAATACGCTGCTCATAGACCACGAGACGGTCTACGACCCGCGCAACAGCAACGATCGGCTGCTGCTGGGGCTGAAGGGCAACCTCAGCGCCTACGAGCTGGATCAACTGCGGCATCGCGCGTTAGAAGCTCGATGCGCCAAGGCGCGCCGTGGGGAGCTTTTGATGTCTCTGCCGCCCGGCTTCATCAAGACGGAAGACGGACTTCTGGAGAAGGATCCTGACCGGAGAGTGCAACATGCGATCGAGCTGCTGTTTCACAAGACCCTGGAACTCGGCTCGGCACGGCAGGCCGCTTTGTGGTTTCTCGAGCACGCGTTGGATATTCCAGTCCAGTACCACGACGGAATTCGCTGGCGAACTGTCTGGCGACACCCGACGAGCGGAATGATCGTGCGTATGTTGAGGAACCCGATGTACGCTGGGACCTACACCTACGGCAGGCGCCGCGTCGTCATGCAGGTCGAAGACGGGATACCGAGGAAGGCCACGCGGTGCAGGCCTCGAGGAGAATACGAAGTCTTGATCAATGATCATCACGAAGGTTATGTTTCTCGGACAACCTTCGATCGGGTCCAAGACGTGCTGTCGAAGAATGCTATGCAACGCGGAGGCTCACCCGGTGCCGCCAAGCAGGGCAAGGGCCTGCTGGCGGGTCTACTACGGTGTGCACGCTGTGGGCGCAAACTCCGTGTGAACTATACGGGCTCACCTCGATTGGTGCGCTATGTGTGCGACCAAGCCCAGGTGAACAGTGGAACCGGGACGTGCATTGCATTCGGCGGGACGGCCGTCGACGATGCCGCGTCGCGCGAGCTCGTACGAGTAATCGCCCCGGCCGCGATCGAGGCATCAGCCCGAGCTGCGGAGGAGCTGGGTCAGGAGTGGCAGGGGGAGTTCGAAGCATTGCGGTTGGAGCTCGAAGCCGCGCGCTTCGAAGCAGCACGGGCGCGGCGACAATACGACGCGGTGGACCCAGAGAACCGATTGGTGGCTGGGGAGTTCGAGTCGCGTTGGAACAAAGCCCTGGAGAAGACGATCCGATTGCAGGAGCGTCTCGAGGAAGAGAGGTCTCGGCGCCCAACATCCGGACCGCCTGACCCGGCGATTCTGCACACCTTGGGTAAGGACTTGGACCGGGTGTGGAACATGGAGCCGGCGAACATACGCCTCAAGAAGCGCATTGCCCGGACGCTCATCGAGGAGATCATCGTGGACCTCTCTCCGCAAGGATCGGTGATCGAGTTGGTGATCCACTGGAAAGGGGGCGTACATACACAAGTGCACGTGACCCGGCGGCGCCGAGGCCAGCACCTGCAGGCCACCTCACCTGATTCCGTGGATGCGATTCGCGTGCTTGCACGAGTGTGCACCGACGAGCGCATTGCCCAGGCAATGAATCGAAGCGGGTCGGAGACGGCCAAGGGCCACGTCTGGACGCGATCCAGAGTGAAAGACGTGCGGCGGTCCTACCAGATCCCTGTATACGATCGTGCCCGGCAGCAGGAGGAGGGATGGTTGAAACTCGGAGAGGCCGCGACGTATCTGGGCGTCACGCCCCTAACCGTTCGCCGGTACGTTGAACTCGGCAAGGTCGAGGCACTGCACCCGCTGAGCCGTGGACCTTGGGTTTTGCGACGCCACCATCTTGACCGCGCTGAAGTTCGCGAGCTCTTCGAGCGAGTCCGTGCCCGCAAGGCACACCCGAGAATACCGACATCTGAAAACAGAACTCCTTTATTTTCAAAACTGAGGTGAGATCAAGCATTATGAAGCCACCTTCTCCACGAGCTCGAGCGGCTCGAACTGCACGTGAGTCGAACCGTCCCGCCACGGATGTTTCAGACGGTAGAGCACGTGGCCGTCGGCGAGCAGCGACAGTCGCTCCGTGGCCACCGCCGACGAACCGTAGCAAGCCATGTAACTTGAATGGGGATCCCGCGACTGATAGTCAAAATGATCCTTAACCACGTCGAGCCGCGCGTCACAAAAGCTTACGATCGCTATTCCTACGACAAGGAGGAGCGCGATGGCCTCGAAGCTTGGAGCAAACGACTGATGCTCATGGTTTCCGACCTTAAAGAGGTACCGGCCGGACCGGCACGGATCGTCCCGACTCATGACCCAGAGGTCGCAGGTTCACATCCTGCCCCGCTACACATGAGAAATGCAGGTCACAGGCGGGTTCCCGGGACATCGGGAGCCCGCCTCTGATCATCTTTCCGCATGCCTTCGGGCTACTTCACCTTGTCGATTCTCAGGGCGTCGTCGAGCAGGCCTTGGCGCTCGGCCGCGGTCAGGCCTGGGGCGTTGGCTCCGGTCCTGGAGGCCACCGCACAGTCGAAGCTTCTGGTCTCGGCGTGGCCGAGCTCGTGGGCGATCACCTGGCGGACGTTGAGCTTGCTGCCCCACGAGCGGGTGACCCCGCTCTGGGCGATCAGGGACTCGTGTATCCACACGGTCTTCGTGCTGGGATCGGTCAGGGCGCCGCCCTGATGGCGGGTGGCGAGGCCGATGTTGGATCGGCTCGTGGCGGTCTCGACGACTGTGGTGTCGTTGCAGATCCGGACCTTGTAGCCCTGCCTGATGCCGCCGAGCGCCCGGAACATCTCCTGGGTCTTGCCCTCGCCCAGGCCCAACCCTGCCGTCGGACGCGGCTTCGGCGTCGTGCCCCTGCCGGGGGAGCTACGCCCGCCCAAGGGGCCGCCGAAGCGGCCGCCGCCGAGTCCGGCTTCGGAACCCTGGAGCACGGCCAGGGCCATGTCCCTGTCGCGCGGGTCGATCGAGAGCTTGTGCCACACCTCGTCGCGAATGGAGACCCCGGTGTCGAACCCGATGATCGAGGCCACGACGGCCCAGCGCTTGCCCGGATCGTAGAAGCTCCGCGGGTGGTCGTGGCGGACGATGTTGCCGACCATCCGGCGGGCGGCCTCGCTCTTGGTGATCTCGCGGCCCTCGTACACGAACCGCCGGAAAGCCTGGCTGCCGAACCCGCCGTCGAACGTGCCACGCCCTTGGCTGAGGGCGTCGATGTCGACATGGCCGTAGTCGTCGGCGGAGATCTCGGTGCCCACCGGCTGGCGGACGGCGAACTCACGGTCGGCGTAGACGACCGGCTCGTGCCGGGCGTTGAGCCCGGTGCACCGCAGTACGTACTTCCCGGCGACCTTCTCCTCGGTGAACCGCGAGGCCCTGAGCGTGAACGGCCGCGTGGTGGAGGTCGGGTTGCCGGGCAGGGTCGACCAGCCGTCGGCCATCTGGTCCCGCGGGTCGAAGACTCCCACGTGAGGTGCTTGACGTCCGGGTCGGTGATGGTGACGTTCACGGTGGTAGGCGGCAGGAAGACGGTGGGGATGAACACGGCGATGGGGTCGATCTGCACTCGTGCCGGGTCGTGCTTTCCGGTCACTCCGCGGTGGCTCGGCGGTGCCGGTGTCCGGAGTACCGTCGGCGGGCCGGGCTGCTGCTGCACGACATGCGCCAGCTCGTGCGCGAGCCGCCGCCTAACTGCTGTATACGCTGGCGTCGCCATCACTTGATCGGCGATCCGGTCCGCTTCCTGCTCGTATACGTCTCCTGGAGTGTTAACCGTCAGGTTTGTCTGTGTCTTCACGGGCACTTTAGTTTGCCGCTGCCCATAGGCGCGCTCGTGGGCATACCGCGTGAAAAGTGGCTTTGTATTTTCTATGTTCTCGTATTGGTCATCAGCGGCACCGACGGTCAGTTTTCGCTGAAGACCAACGATCTTACCTTCAGGTGTAAGCTGCTTGGCTTGAATCAACTGCGCCACGCTCCTGTTACCCAACATCCGTTGTAGTTGGACGATAGGATGGAGTCCACCGTGAAATGACACGGCTGAAGCCAAGTTAGTCTCGCGCTCGACATGCCGCTGCGTTTTCTCAGGAGATTTGGTCAAAGGCTGTCGAGTCATAAATGTCTTATAACTATACGCCGCTGACAGACCGACGGGCGTCACCGCTGCGGGACATGTACCCCGTCGACACAGATGTCATCAGCAACGCACGAAAGCGCACTCGCGCCAACCTGGGTGTTCGTCGCTTCTTCCGGGATGCTGCGACGCAGGGCACGCCGCTGTTCCTCTCCGCGGTCACGATCGGGCGAACTGCGGCAAGGCGTTGAAGCAGTGCGCCATCGTGGCGACCTCGCGCAGGCGACTCGCCTTGCTCGCTGGTTCGGCACGGTCACAAGTGATTCATTCTCTACTAATTTCCGCATCCGGTGCGGCGAATATCGGGTCCATTCCCCACAAGACCAAGCTCAAGGCTCCTGAGCCACTCGGCACTCGAAAAGATTCGCGCCGGTGAGGGTTTGGCAATCGGCGGTGCCCTCACGGGCAGGCCGGACGGGACCGGTCACGCATTTACGGATGACGTTCGGCAGCCGGCGCGCGCTTCAATGCTCCGGATCGTCAGTTCCAAGCATGGCCGCGCCGCAGAACACGTCTTCCATATCCTCGCCGCCTGATTCCACGTACTCCTGGTACGCAGTCACCAGCTTGTCGCCATGAACGAAGCCCTGTTCCGCCAGCCGCGATTCGCGGAAAAGCGAGCCCACGAAACGCCGCGGCGGTAACGCGCAGCGAGCGCTGCATGACCGGCTCGAATGTTTCGGTCGATTTCGGATATGCGAGGTCGCGCGAACAGCCTGCCCGGAGCAGGAACTCGCGCTGGACGCGGCGGCCTTCGCGCCATTCGCGCGGCAGCCTGCGACAGAACGCGACGACCTCCGGCGTGCGCAGCGGGCCGATGGTCCAGACGCCTTTCCTCAGAAAGAGCGGCGCCGAGGCCGCCGCCGCGAGCAATCCCGAAGTAGGCGAAGCCGGCCGCGGCGCGCGGTCGAGCGACAGGTAGGTTTCCCGATATGCGTCGCGGGTTGCAGGAGTCAGAAAGCTGAGCTTCAAACCGGACGGCGCTTCCACGGCCTCACGCCGGCTCTCGCGTTCGGCGGCGTCGAGCTCTTCATAATGGGGGAAACAAAGTTCGTCTCCACCGCGTCCTGTCAATAGAGTACGTGATCCGTTCTGGATCGCGAGGTCCACCATTTGTTCGAACGCCTCGTAGTAATTCTCCTGTACCGGAAACACGAGGTGAAGGTTCAGGCGGCTGCTCGGAATCGAAAACGGCGGGAAGCCTTCGGCCTCGACGGAGTGGTCTGTCAGGCCACCCAGGCGGACGATCTCCGACCGGCGCGACCTCTGCCCGGCGCCCGGTTCGCCGGGCATGATCAAGCCGTAGCTCAGGAGCGGTCGCGGGCTCAGCCGGGAGGCAAGCAGCGAAACCAGGGAGGTGTCCAGGCCGCCGCTGAGTTCGGCGGCAAACGGGGCAGCCTCGTTATCCCAACGCCGAAGCGACGCGGTTGCGATGTCTTCGAACGCGCCGAGCACGTCGGCGCCGGGTTTCAGCTTGTTCGGCACCGTCCGCTCGCAATCGGCCGGATAACGCACCTCGAGGCCTTGGCCCCCCGCACCCCAGGCGGCCTCGGAACGCTCCGTCAAGAAACTGGATCGCCGGGATCACGGTGCGTCTGGAGTAAGGGACTTCGGAACGCAGCAAGAGGGCTGCAACGAAGGGGAAATCGAGGCTTCGCGGAATCGAGATATTCGTAGAGATCCGCCGGGTCCCAGCTGCCGTGCAGCGTCTCGGCCCGGTCGAGCGCATAGATGGGAGCGCTGCCCCAGCGGCCGCTGAAAAGAGAGACGCCTTTGTGCTGATCGAGCAGCAGCGCTGCCGCCTCGAGCGGCCACTCGCGAGTCTCGTCCAGGATGGCGGAGAGGGTAGAGTGATCGACAGACACATCCCGGAGCAAGATCGCGCCGGGTCCGAGCGCCCCCGCATCCGTTCCCGAACGACGAACAGGGCTTGGGGCGGGCACAATGCGACCAGCCTTCCAGCGCCGGATGAGCGTAGGGCTCAATAAAGCTGTCCCCGGCGCACCAGCGACGCCCGACCGGCAGCCATGGCGACTGCAGATCAGAAGCGTGGATACGGAACCGTAGCATTGACCGCCAGCCAGGTTTTACAAGACCTTGGCTTTTTCTGTATAAATACCCCTACAACCTTACCGCTGGGAATCGGGATGTCCGTATCCCTTACCTACCCTTTCCCCGCCGCCCGAACCGTCCGCGTCATGAGGGTGGATCGATTTCCTTTCCGCGTCCTCGGCTACCAGCCGGTCCGCTCGGCTCACGGGCGGCAGGGCTTCAAACTCAGGCTCGTTGGTGAATATGTCATAAGCAGTGCGATAGTTCATTGTGGCTCCTTTTCGAAGAGTTCTCCACGCGGGACTTGACAATCTTGCCCACAAAGAGTTTTTAGTTCAGGGGGAATCCGCAGTCTATAGCACGTTCTTCCGGCTACCGACAAGAAAATTTGGGAATTCGATCAGACTGACACGGCGGATAGAATCTTTATCCGTGACTTCTTTGCGTTTTGCGAAGAAGTTCCGGAGATCAATGATCCTGCGCGCTGAAAGCTGAAGGCTGAAGGCTGAAAGCGCGCGGCGCCCACGTATCTCGAAAACTTGGGTTGCGGCCTGGCGCCGCGCTAGGCCGAAAAGAGCCGTTTTCCTCGCGCCCCCCGGCTGCGGGGTCGGCCCAGTTTCCGATAAGGTAAGACATTATGTCAACTCGAGCGCCCGGTCCGACCGTTCTGCGGCATCCGATTGGCCGATCATAGACCAAAACTTTTAGGCTGGGATGAAATTTTGCAGGCTTTCGCCACGGCGGCGATCGGGCGGTCACTCAGACCGGTTCATCAGGGTGAGAGGACGAGCGTCCCGCTGCTGAAGTGTGGGGGAATTTCCAGCGAATCTTGTCCGGTTTAGCCTACGCGTAGCATGTAGGTTCCTGGGCTCACACAACGAATACCGCGCTGCAACTGACCTCCCGAGATCCGTTGTGGCCCAGCGCGACGAAGGCCGGGCGCGAGTGTGACCGTCGGTCTAGGAACTGCACGAGCGCTATCCGGGAGCCGGTCGCCAGCTCCCGCTATCACGGCGCCTTGCAGGCGAAGTTAGCAGCGTCGTTGCTGCTGCCGGAACCCCGATACACCGCCACCTGCGGATACGGACAGAGCGGGCGGGTCATATCAACCCGATTGTTGAGAACGCGAACCGCGAGGAGTATATCCGGCGCGACGTTCGCCTCTCGCCACCGCTCGAGAGCCGCGAGCGCGTTGAACTGATTGGGGCCCGGCCCGCCGCCGCAGTGTGCCATGCCGGGGGCCATGAACAGACGCAGCCAGTCGTCCTGATTCCGGCCCATTTTCTTCAGCACGCTTTCGTAGTAGCTGATCGTGCTCAGCGGCGAGATTGCGCCGCCCGAGCCGCCATCGTTCCAACCGTGGTAGAGGAGCAGCTTGCCGCCGCGAGCCTTAAAGGCCGACAGATCGGGGTTCGCCGCATGCATGAATCCGGCGCTCCGCATCGCGAGCTCCGTGTCCCGCTCCAAGTCGAAGTTTCGCCAGTCCCAAGCTGCATCCTGATGGGCGATGTAGCGGAACATGCCGAGGTCGATGCCACCAGGTTCGGTGGATCGGCCCGGCAGCAGCCACCCGGTTTCGCCCCCGGGAACCAATCCGGGATAGATCAAGTCGCCGTTCCTTTTCCTCGCGTCGGAATAGGCCATTTTCACGGTTTCGATTTGCGGAGCCGTGAGACACCCGTCTTGTGCGGCGGCTTTGCACAGGAGCGTTGCCGGATTGAACCGGCACTTGCGCGGGTCAGTGAGCAGGCCGTCCTTGACCCCATCCAGTGCGTCGCATTGCTCGAGGACAGCTTTGTTGACGATGGATGTCTTCTCCGGTGGAAGCGCTTTCGATGGCTCCATGAGGACCGCCCTCATGATCGCCATACGCCACGCGCAGAGGTCAATCTGCCTGTGCGCTGGCGCGCCGGCGATGATGCCGTCGTAGTCTTCGGGATAACGTTGCGCTTCCATGAGCCCTTGGCGGCCGCCGGTCGAGCAGCCCTGGAAATAGGAAAAGCGCGGCTCACGGCCATAATGCGCGTTGATGATCGCCTTGGAAGCAACCGTCATCTGGTGAACGGCGCGATAGGCGAAGTCGATCACCTTCTCCGGATGTCCCAGCGCGAATGCGGCGCTCGATCCTTCGTGCCCTGTGTCGGTGGAAGCGGTTGCGTAGCCTTCCCGAAGTGCGGAAGCCATACCCCCGGTGTTGATAAACCCTACGAAACCACCGCCCCCCACCCCGAGGAACTTGCCATTCCAGGCTGTGCCGGCGGGAAGCCAGAGTTCGGCCTTGATGTCGGAATCCGGCGAGGGCTTCAACGTAACCGCTACCCGGCAGTGGGCCGGGATATCGATATCGTTCATTCCGGGCTGGGCGCCGGGCGGCCGGAAAGGCCGCGCCGTCAATGCTTCGGCGAGAGTGACCGTTGTCCCTGGAAGGTGGAGCGACCTGAGTTCCTCACAGGGTGTTTGAGCGGCAGCCGTAAATGCAGCAGCGAAGAACGAGAGCACTGTGCCCTGTGCCAGCCAGACGGTTCGCGACATACGCCCTATTATATGAGCGGATAGGCTGAACAAGAGCCGTTTTCCTCGCGCCCCCCGCTGCGGGTCGGCCCAGTTTCCGATAAGGCAGACATTATGTCAACTCGAGCGCCCGGGCCGGCATCCAACTCTGCGCGGCCCATTGTACAGAAGGTTGCAGCATGCGTCTTTTCAGCGCCCTGTTGCGTATTGTTCGTTGATGGACGCTGTAATTTGCTGGATTGAGAATCCTATGGAGCATGAGAGGGCGAAACTGGCGCAAGAGTTGCGCGGTGGTAATCCAGATGTTGTGGATGGTCTTATCGAGAAGTATCAACACCGGCTTTTTCGGTACCTGTTATCGGTCACGGGTAACCGGGCCACGAGCCGAAGACGTATTTCAGGAAACATGGCTCCACGTCCTGCAGCGAGGGCATCAATATCGCGCGCAGTGGAAATTTGAAGTCTGGTTGTTCAGCATTGCCCGCCACCTGGTGATCGATCTGGCACGGCGCAAAAAAAGCCAGAGCCTTAATGAGTTGATGAATACGGAAGAGGGAGCAGCATTCGAGCCGCCGGCTGCGGGGCCATCGCCCTTTGAGCAAGTCCTGGCCGGAGAACAAAGCGCGCAAATGGCGCGGATTCTGGCCCGAATTCCAGCGGCTTATCGCGAAGTGTTGCTGCTGCGTTTTCAGGAAGACCTGGGCTTAGATGAGATGGCAACGATCGTCGGAGCGCCGCTTTCGACGGTAAAGTCCCGTCTCTACCGCGGGCTGGATTCGCTGCGCCAACAAATTGAGGGAGCACAGGTATGAATCCGGAAAGTCATGAACGCGCAAGAGCGCTGCTGCGCACAGCTCGCATCGAAGGTATCTCTTCCGGCGAAAGTCAGTGGCTGGATGCTCACCTGGAGGGTTGCGTCGAGTGTTCGATCGAGGCACGGTCGCTGGCCGCCGCGATGGACTCGCTGCGCGCACTGAGTGTTACCGCTCCAGTGGATGTCGTGCGCCGGACCAGCCTCGCGGTTCATCGGCTGGCAGAGCAGCGCAGCCGGAAGCAAGAACCGGCTGCGTTCCTGTGTGTCGCTGCGGCGATGGCGAGTGTGTGGGCGATCCTGACAACACCCTTCACGTGGGCCGCATTCGCATGGCTGGGGCATTTGTTCCAGGTTTCCGATGTGATCTGGCAGATGGGGTTTCTCATTTGGTGGTTCTTGCCGGTTACTGTTCTTGCTGCCGTTTCGGCATGGCAGCATAACGCCCGTCGCGATACGGATAGTGCGTGGGCCACAGAACCGAGAATAATTGGAGATAGTTATGAACAGGACGAGCTCGCAAAGTACCGCTAACGAAGACTCGCCCGGGATTCAGCGAGAGATTTCCCTGATTCCGGGATGGGCATACGTTGTGGCAGCCCTTGTCTTCGTTCTGGTTCCTATTTGCTTTTTCCTGGTCACCGGTCAACCGGGGCAACCGGCGTCGTTGTTTCCCGGTGTGCTCGGTTTTATTCCGGGGACGTTTTTGGCATTCCTGGTGCTGATGATCGGTTACGTGAACCAGGACGCTGGAAGACGTGGTATGAGCCGGACGTTCTGGACGCTGGTCGTCATTTTCGTTCCGAATGCGATTGGATTTATTCTCTATTTCTTATTAAGAGCGCCCATACGAAAGCAATGTCCCCAGTGTGGAACTATGGTTGATCCACGTGCCAACTACTGCCCACATTGCCGGTACAGTTTTAACCCGACGTGCCCGCAGTGCAAGACAGCCATACGCCCGACTCATGCGTTTTGTGCCAACTGCGGGACCCAATTAGAGGAAAGAAAAATGGAGTCGTAGGGGTATTTCAGCCACACACAACACAAAGGAATGGCCAGTGTGGCGATGGCCGCAATCCACGATACCGCATCAAAACCGCCGGCGTCGGAGGCGGTCGCAACAGCGGCGATACCCAACTGCGAGGCAGCATTTCGAAGCGCGACATATGCGGATAGGCCGAACAAGAGCCGTTTTCCTCGCGCCCCCCGGGCAATGCCACGTGCTCGACGAGCAGTTCAACGTCCTGGCGCCGACCCTGGGCAAGGACCACCAGCCGTGCAACACGCCCGACTGCCACGCCTCCGAGTTCTTCTCCAAGCCCAAGATCTGCGTCGTCTGCCATGACGCCGCCGACCCGAACGTCAAGCAGACGGCGCCGCCGATCCGACAGCGAGTTCGGCGGCGACATGTCTCACAAGTCGCACCTCAAGACGGTCAAGAGCAAGGGCCCCGGGCGCAACGGCGTCTGCAAGTCCTGCCACGGCGACGTGTTCAAGGGAACCCCGCCGCCCGGCTCCGGCCACGCCACCTGCTCGACCTGCCACGCCAGGAGCGCGTCGCCGTCGATGGGCTCGTGCGGCGATTGCCATCGCCCGGGCGAACGGGCCGGAGCGTCGAGCCCGACCGCGACGCAGTGGTCGGTCTCCAAGATGTTCGCGCACGAGACGCACGCGTCCGACCCGCGGCAGTCGAGGACCGAGACCGACTGCACCGAGTGTCACGCCCAGGTCCCGCAGGCGACCAAGCTGTCGGATCTGAGGAATCCGACGATGCAAAGCTGCGACGGCTGCCACAACGGCAAGAGCGGATAGGCTGAACAAGAGCGCGAAGTCGACAAAACTCACGAGTCGATCCGTACTGCCGCCCGCGCGATAGTCGGGCGGCGCGAGCCCGCGCCATTTCTCCGGAAAATAAACCACCATCGGGACGTGCAGCCCGGAGTCGCTCAGCATCCGCTTGTTCCGCGGCATCCCGGAACCATGGTCCGCCCAGTAAAAGACGATCGTGTCCTCCGCAAGCCCATCCTTCTCCAGTTCCTCGAGCACCTTCCCCGCGTCCGCATCCGCTTCGCTCACCTGGTCGTAATACTGCGCCCAATCCTGCCGCGCCTCCGGAGTGTCCGGATGATACGCCGGCACCCGCACCTTCGCCGGATCATGAACCGCCTTGTGCGGCCGTGTGCGAATCTGGCTCTCGTGGCTCTTCGTCGAGTTGAACACCGCAAAGAACGGTTGCCCCGCCGCACGCTTGCGCCAGTGCGCATTCTTCGACGACTCGTCCCAAACCTGCCCCGGCTTGTCGAGGTTGTAGTCTTCTTTCACGTTGTTCGTGCAGTAGTAGCCGGCTTCGCGCAGGAACTGCGGGAACATCTTCTTGCCCGCCGGATACGCCACCAGGCTCCGCATGTGCTCGCTTCCCGTGCTTGGCGGATACATCCCCGAAATCACCGTCGTCCGCGCCGGCGCGCATACCGGCGCGCATGACCAGACACGCTTGTAGATCATCCCCTTCGCCGCCAGCCGATCCACATTCGGCGTCGACGCATAACTGTCCCCGTAGCAACCCATGTGCGGTCCGTGATCCTCGCTGGAAACCCAAAGAATGTTGGGCCGCGCAGTCTCCCCATGGGAACTCAACGCAAGACACAGAAACAGGACGAGGTAGATCGAAGTTTTCATTGGGAGGGAGGGGTCCAGGCGGCGGGTTTCGGTGACGAAGAAGTCAGCGGCAATGTATCCCCATACTTTTCCTGCGCCGCTTTCAATCGTGTGAACATCTCCTCGATGCGCGAGGCCCGCGACGGATCGTTCGCCAGATCATTCATCTCGTCCGGATCGCTCTCCAGATCGAAGAGCTGCGTCTTGTTGATCTGCGGATAGCGAATGATCTTCCAACGCGCATCACGAAGCCCTCGCTGCACATCCCGGTAGCTGAAAAACAACTCCGGCCGTGCCGCCGCGGATTTCCCTTCCAGCACCGGCACGAAGCTCTGCCCATCGATGCCCGTCGGGGTCTTCGCTCCCGTGAGCTCGCAAATAGTGGGATAGATATCGAGGAGATAGACCAGCGCATCCGATCGTCCTGGCGGGATATCGTAACCTGAAATCACCAGCGGCGACTTCATCGCCGCATCATACAGGCTCTGCTTGCCCAACAATCCATGACTCCCCACCGAGATGCCCTGGTCCGCGGAAAAGACGATGATGCAATTCTGCATGAATCCATTCTCTCCCATCGCACTGAACAGCCGCCCGATCTGCGCATCGAGTCCCGTGATCGTCGCGTAATATTCGTGCAGCGTTTTCCGAATCGCGTCCTCGGTCCGCGGCCACGGCAGCAGTTTCTCGTCACGAATCGTCATCTCCCCGTTGTCGAATGGGTGCACCGGCAGATAATTCTTCGGCAGCGGAAGCTTCGCCGGGTCGTACTGCTCCATGTATTTGGGTGCCGCCACTCGCGGATCGTGCGGATTCCCAAAGGCCAGATACATGAAGACCGGTCCGCCCCGGTGCGTTTTCAGAAACTCGATCGCCTCATCGACAATCTCCTTGCCCGGCTCGCCACGACGTCGATCCCCCTCGTCGTTCTTGAGATACTTGTTGTGGTCGAACTTCGCCTGGATCTCCAGCGCTGTGTTCCCCCGCTTGCCGTGATGATACGTCACATAGCCCCGGTCCTTCATCGACAACGGAAAATTCGGCGCCGCCCCCGGCGCAAGCATCCCCTTCGCCTTCGGCGCCATCGGCGAGACATAATCGCTCCAGCGGAAATAAGCATTCCCGCTCAGCATCATATTGCGGCTGGGCGTGCACACCGCCGGCGAGTTCCCTCCCAGGCAGTAGGCGTTGGTGAAAGTGAATCCCTCTTTGACCAACCGATCGAGATTCGGCGTCTTGACCGCCTGGTTGCCCAGCGCACCGATGGAATCTGCGCGCATGTCATCGGCGAACAGGAAGAACACGTGCGGCGGCGGACGCTGCGTGAGTGCCTCAGCCGATAGTGTGACCGCCCAAGCCGCAACGAACAGGACCTTCGCGAGGAAATGCCGGAGATGCGATTTCGTCTTCATTGGGCGGCCTTCTTCTTTCCTCCAGGGCGGATAGGCTGAACAAGAGCCGTTTTCCTCGCGACCCCCCGGCTGCGGGGTCGGCCCAGTTTCCGATAAGGTAGACATTATGTCAACTCGAGCGCCCGGTCCGACCGTTCAGAATCCGCATGCGCCCAAGACAGCGCGGGCACTCGAGAACATCCAATTCCACAGGTATCGCCGTGTAGTCCGAACCCTATGAGGAGGGGGTAGGAGAGGTGACCAATCCACAAAACAGTCACCAGCCTCGTAACTGCAGGGATTCGCGGGTTTATCGACACACGTATTGCGAGTAGCTAATCCGTGGCTCCTTCTTTCGCAAAGAGCGCGTCCAGGTCCTGAGAGCTGTGAAGAACGCGCAGAATCTCAATGCACTCGGGTGCGGATCGGTAGAAGATAAGAAATCTCTCGAAACGTGTTACGCGAAATACTCGCACGGAATCGAGAGCGGGATTTTTAAGCCGGCACTGCCACCCCATGGCAGGTTGGCTGGCGAGAAGATCAAATGTCTCTTGAGCCGCCGCGAGGAAACCGAGACCAACGTCCAGTCCAGCTTCATTTACCAGGTAATCTGCGGCGTCGTCCAGGTCCCCGTGGGCCTTCGGGAGAACGACGTATCGAGCGCTCACCGCCTGACTTGTTTTTCGCGTTGTGCCGCTCAATGAGCTGTTGGCGTTTCTTTTCCCAATATTCCGGCGTGACGGCAATGGGCTTGCCTGAGTTCAGGCCCTCCAGGAGGAGAGCTTCGAGTCTCTCCTCGATCCGGCGTTTCTGGTCTTCGCGGAGCAACTCACGGACGTATTCGCTGGGAGTGCTGTAGCCCCCCTCCTTGACTCGTTCTTCCACGAAGTCCTTAAGTGGTTGAGGCAAGGATATGTTCAGTGAAGTCATGCCCATGTGGACTATAATAACGCACCTTTCATAAACTGTCAAAAACTGAAGGTTAAGTACGCCTGCGTAATGCGGTCCATTTCCGCACAGAAGCATCTAAATCTTTATACTAAATCCTGCCAACAATTGATGACAGAAGGACCCGACACACATCGGCAACCGCAGTATTTGATTTAGTCCTTACGGATGTAATAATCTGTCATAATGATGGTGGTGGATGCGTCGACCCTGATCCTGCTCGCAAAGGCGGAGCTTCTTGAGAAGTTCCTAGAACAGATTGCGCAGGAAGTGGTCATTCCCAAGGAGGTTGAGCGCGAGAGCTGCCGTGTCAAGAAGTCATTTGATGCCCTGATCATCCAGAGGGCCATCAGCGAGAAGAAGATTGCCGTCAAAGCCATAAAGGACAGGAACCTGGTCGCGCAGCTGCAGCGGGATTTCGCGTTGGCCCTCGGAGAGGCTGAGGCGATTGCACTAGCCATTGCGCGCCGGGCAACGCTCGTTGCGATTGACGACAAGAGCGGTATCAATGCCTGCAAGCTGCTAAGGGTTGCCTTCACGACGGCACTGGCCATCCTGGTGCGCATGCACGAGAAGGGGCTGATCGACCGGGAAACTGCGACTGCCAAGCTGGGCGCGCTTGAGCAGTACGGGCGCTACAAAGCGGATATTGTGGCTGATGCGCGATCCAGGCTAGAGGGAGATTAAATGACCAAGACCATGAGCATTCGAATAGATAAGGAAAGCTACGATTTCATTACCAAGCTTTCTAGAGAAGAGAAGGGCGACCTCTCCAAAGCTGTGCGAGAACTCGTCCACCGAGGCCGGGTTCTGCTGGCGGTGGAGAAGTACAGGAAAAGGGAAGCATCACTGGGCAAGGCGGCTGAAATCGCAGGCCTTCCTATAGGCCGCATGGTGACCTTGCTAGCAGATTACGGTGTCGAGAGCAACTTCGAGAAAGAGGATTATCTTGAAGGCCTGCAGAACCTCCGCAAGGTGTGGTAGGACCGAAGCACCTCATTAGGCCGGTAAAAATGCGCAGAGACGCCAACAAGCGATGGATTTTCCAGATCGGTGAGCCAGCCGCGTCCGGCTCCCGGCCTGACGCGCGGCTACCACCCCTTGTCGATTCGATCACCTCGTCGAGGGTGGCGATGCTACCCTACCGGTCGCCGGCTCCTCGGTGGACTCGTTGAGTGATAAACGACCGGGCGGGTTTTGGATCTGGCAGTCAAGGATCCACGGCCCGCTTCAACCGTTCACGAAAAAGCCGAATCATAGGCCGAACCTTCGGGCGCGCGGATAATGCGGCTGGACTGATAGATAGAGTCCGATGGGGCCGTCCTGTGAGGGCTTGGCAATCGGCGGCTGCCCGCGAAGGCAGGCCGAGGCATTCGAGGATCGCCCGGATCGCATCCGGTGGATGGATGGCGGCGAGGACTCCGGTTCCATTGCTCTTCCTCAGTTTTGTGGACACCCCCAATGAGGCGGATAATGCCTTGAGGGGCTAACCATGACGAAACGAAAAGCGAAAATTCACGGATGAATTCAAGCAAGACCCGGTGCGTTTGATTCGCGAGAGCGGGAAGACAGTCGCGGAGATCGCGCGTGACCTCGACCTTTCCGAGTCAGCTGTTCGCAATTGGCTCAGCCAGGCCGAGATCGACGAAGGCCGGGGTAGCAAGGGCAAGCTCAAGACGGCGGAGCGCCAGGAGCTGCAGCGGCTGCGCCGCGAGAACAAGCAGCTAAAGCCCATTCCCATGTTCTTTCCTTCTATGCGTTCACCCGTCGTCGTTCATTGCGGCAGTTCCTGGCCGGTCTGCTCCGCCGCCATGTACGTGGCGTACCAGTCGGGCCAGTTCGCGTCGCGCTGCCCGGTGCGCTTCTCGTGCTCGCCGTGGGCCGCCTCCGCACGTCGAAGCGCGCTCGACAGATCGCTTACGGAGCCGAACGAAGTCACACCAGTGTCGACGCGCCCCGGAAGCCTACTGGTGATCTCCTGCAGCAGCCAGCTGTTTCCGTCGGGATCGCTAAACGTGGCTAACGAGCGGTAGGTTCGATGCTCGGGATCCGGACCGCCGACCGGCCCATCTGGGCCGAGGTGGAAGATCCCGCTCACCTCGATGCCGGCGGCGACCAGCTCGTCCCGGGTAGCCGCGATGTCGGTAACGATCAAGTACGTTCTCTGGACCGACCCGGGCGCGGCCGACGTTAGGTTCTTGCCGAACTGGACCGAGCAGGCGGAGCCGGGTGGTGTGAACTGGAACACGCCGGAGCCGGGCGGCGTGACGTCCTGCCGCCACCCGAGCCTAGCGTAGAACTCCTTCGCGCGGTCAACATCCGAGACGGGGATGACGACGACCTCGAGCTTCATGTCGACCGTTGCGACGTTCCTTTCTTTGGTTTCAGTCCTACGGATTTCATTGTTCAGATTTGTCATGTTCTTTTCTCCTAAGCAGTTACTCGAAGGTCAGATTGTTTGAATGGGGCAAACCGGCATGGGCATCCCTCGGGATCTTACGGCAGACCCGGCAGGAGGGTACTGAATCGTGCCGCTGAATTCCGCGATTTGCTCACTCGGGAAATCAGGGAATGGCAGGTCGCTGCGCTCTCTACACTCCTCAATCTTCTCCATCGCCTCCCGGGCCTCTGTCGGAATCGAGTCCTGCGTTGCGGACCATGTAGGTTGTCTGCGACTGAAAGGCTCCCGAAGTTCCGGCGTCTTCGATGATGTCCATGATCAGCAGCAGCAGCATGTCTTCGTGGATCGCCAGAAACACCACGTCTCGACTCGTACCAGTCGTACGCCTCCTCAACATCGGCAGCCGCCGCAGGATGAAAGCTGAGAGATTTCACCGCGGCCGGCTTCGGATCTGTCGCAGAACTTCTTCCCAGGAAATGCCGACCGGCCCCTCTCGCTCCAGGTCGTCGAGGCGGCGGTCGAGTTCATCGCGCTGCTCTGGTGTCAGAGGAATATTCTCCGGTCTTTGGTTGAGGCTATTCCAACGGCCGGCTTCCACCGAGCAAAGAGGACGGACTCACGTCACGCCGGGTCTCCAGCGGTGGTGTTAGAACGTCTCGCTTCATCTGTTACCCGTCGATTTATCTTCAGGAAACAACCACGCGCCACATGCCAAGAAAAAGATGCAGTTCTTGTCGGCATTGAGTCCATTGAGTCGCTTGACCTCCCATTCAGCGATAGCTTGGGTGCTGACGATTTCCTTCACCGTGAAAGAATTCTCGGACAACTCCTCAGATCGGTCGAACGGGACAATTGCTTAAATGCGTTCGCCGGGTTGACGGGCGCCGGCGGCGTTGTCTTTGGAAAACAGCTTCTCCAGAAGACGCTCTGCTTCCTGAAGGCCCTTCTCCGTGAAGACAATTGATTTCGCCTTTCCCCGTGGCTCCGAAATAAGGCCCTTCGCGTGAAGCCGGTTCATTGATTCCCAGTTGAACCCTTTCCAAGCGCGCGCTCCATCGTGGATACCTAGCAACAGGAGTGCCAAGACTGCCTCGTCGATTTTGTCGTTATCGAGTTCCATGTTTCAATCCCGTCCAACGATTTTAGCGCTCAGCAGCCGCCGGAGAGCGCGCTTTTTGCGCGCGGCGAGAAAGCTGGCTGCATAGTTAACTGAATCGCGAGCAATAATCCGCGCGAGTTCTGTCCAGACTACTTGTATTAAGGCAGTGCGAGTCGGGCTCGGCAAGAAGTCTGGGATGAATGGCAACAGTATTCTCGGTCGTCGGCTGCAGGTCATCAGGTCATTAGGTAGGTTCTGCCAAGACATTCTCACAGCTTTACCGTTTCCCAACGCCTGGCAAGCTCACGGAAAGCTGATTCATGTACGGGCCAGTCATGTAGCGTAGCCGGGTCAAAATCAGCACCGTTGGGCCATACTAGTGTGTGAACTTCCGGATCAATCTGAACCTGATTGAACAACTTGGAATCCCTAAGTGGTCCGAACAATTCTCCGGCCAGGATTGGTCGGAAATTGATTATCTGTTCAGTGTCGTCATCAAACCCGACCCGAAGGGTGTAGGCGGCGACAACTTTAAACCATCGAACACGGCAGATTGGGTGACTCATAAGAAAGCTACCTCAAGGGTTCAATCGGCAAAGGCTTTTGCCCCTCCTGTAATCGATTCCAATCGGCCTTCAGTTCAGCCACGTGGAGTTCGGCCCATGCTTCAACTAGCCGCCGTTGGCGCCTGGGAAGTGAGCCTGCGATCATCTCTACAGGATCAATGTTGAAAATTGCGACCTCGTCTTGGTAGTAGGCGTGAAAATGGGCTCCGTGATGAGGCGAGCCTACTTCTGCAAACATTCGGATGATGATTCCGAAGAACCGGCTGAGTTCTGGCACAAATCCATTGTACTCCGCAGACACCGCATTGGTCTCGTCGGTACCACCGCAGACCCGTGAGAGCGCCAGTGTGGCTCACGGTGCTCCTCAACGTCCATGACGGTCATCCGACGCGACTGCCAACAACCTACCTGTCGTCCGCATCGGGCGATAGGCGGCAGTTCTCCGCGCTGCCGAACGGCACGCCGAGCGCCAAGAGATGATTGGATTGACCTGGGCACTGTTCGTCGCCAGAGTGCCGGCAACTGTGGTTAGTCAGTGGAAGGTTGAGTCGGCCAGCACACGCGATTTGATGGTGGGCTTTCATGGCAACCTCAAGTCGCAGCTTGCCGTCCAGAATACGAGAGCGGCCAAGGCCGAAGCGTTGCGACGGGCGGCCTTGAAGCTGATGAAGAATCCTGAGACCAGTCATCCGTTCTACTGGGCGGGATTCGTGCTGGTCGGTGATGGCCGATGAAGTAGTTGCCGACTTTTAGCCCGCTGTCCGTCGCCAACTCTTTACGCCTGACGACTCTACAGTCAGCGCTTCCCCGCGTGGACCGATTCGGCGTAGACAAGATCTCCCGTTCGGCCGTCGTAATACTGGATGACGACGTGCAGCCGTGGGTACGCCACCCAGCGCGACTTACCCGGTTCCGCCGGATTGTCGAACACGTTGTTGATCTGAGCCACTGCGTAGTAGGGAATCTTGCGAAGCGCGGTGGGCATGTCATCGCGGATGTAGCTGGACCAGCGGATGTCCACTTTGCGCCCGCGTGAATCGAACTCGCCGTTGGGCGGCCGGCCTCCTTCGCTCTTGGCTGGATGATTCTGTGAGCCCAGTGGGCCCGACGCAAATTCCCAGACGCGGTCCGTGATGCGCACGGCCCAGCTATTGTGCAGGTCGCCGGTCATGATCATGACGGGCTTCCCGAGCGAGTCCCAGAACCGGATCATCGCTTCGCGTTCTTCGAGGAACGCCGTCCAGGCGTCGTCCTTGTTCTCGATCAGGCCGCCTCCCGGCGGTCCCTCATGCGGCACGGTGACGTTGACGGAAGAGGCGATGAAGAAGAAATCCGCGTCGCTGTTCTTCATCGAGTTCATGAGCCACTCGCGCTGTGTGCGTCCCAACAGGGACGTGCCCGGCTTGTTGGGGTTCTTCGTATCCTGCAGATCGCGAAGAGAGCGCGTGTCAAGGAGGAAGAACTCCACGTTGCCGACACGGAAACTCGAGAACGACATTCGGCCGAGGGAGTAAACAGAGCTGCGGCTCTCAGATGCGGCCGGACGGATTCGCAGCCGGTTGTTGTCCATTACCTCAACAAGCTCATAGACGCCCGCGTTCGGGTCTCCGCTGCCGACGGGAAAGCGACCCTCGTCGACGCCGGCGTACTGTCCTCCCCAGTGCACATGCAGGTTCGAGATCTGCTTCCGGTCGAGTTTCATGAAATTCGCCGACTTGTCCACCAGGACATCGGACCCGGCCGGTAAGTGTCGCCTCGCCCATATAAGCCGGCTGTGCATACGGCACAGGCTGTGAGCCGGCCAGGTAGTCGAACCAGGCGCGCATTCCGATGTCGCGAAAAACCGTCCGTCTGTCGCGGCGTCCCACCTCGGCCGTGCCGTAGATATCGTTCAGAATCTCGTGATCGTCCGGAGTGTAGTAGGAGGGCATCACTCGGTGCCACGCGGCCAAATTTGCGCCACGTTCCAGAAAGTACTTATAGTTTTCCCAGACACCCGCGAGCGACGGCGCCAACTGGAGAATGCGCGGCACGTCGCCCTTCAGCGCAACCTGGTCCCGCCACTGATCCACCGTAAACTCGCGCTTGTCTTCGTAGAGCCAGTCGCCGTTCATGACGGAAAAAAGGATCTTGCCCGGCAAGCGCTCGAGCATCGTGCCATAAGCGGGCAAGCCGGGGCCGGTGCCGTTCCCCGGCTTCTGATTCGCGCACGAGCCGAACTGAAAACGAAAGTTGAACAACCCGCGAGGATTGGTGACCGGATCTCGATATTCGTCGGCCGAAGGCAGCGTCGTGAATGAGCCGGCGGGACCAACGTCGTTTACTGTGACCGGCTGATAGTGGTAGCGTGTATCGGGCCGCAGACCCGCGATCGTAACCCATGCCGTGTTGTCTCGATCCAGGGCCGTAGACACCGGAGTCGTGACTTGATCCAACCGCTCCGCGGTCATTCCGTAACGGACACGAAACTCGCCCGGACGTGAGGTGCGAGCCCAGATTGCAATGCCGTTGCTCGTTACATGGCCCAGCATTGGACCGTGCGTGATGCGGACGGGCTGTGCGTCCGCAGGAGCGCGAACAATCAGGATCGTCGCGATCAGAAACGCGGATCGAAGCATCGGCTTACTTCCTGTCCCTGGCGAATTCCGAATTTGCCGTCATCATCCACGCGACCAGGACGAATTGTCGCAATCCTGGTGCTTCCGTCATCAATTGTGGTGCTTCCGCAATCTACTGTTGCTGGCTCGGTCCCATCTAATTGTGTCTAAGATACTTATGTCCGATTTAGCTCAGATTAGAACTGCTGAAGTCAAATTCGTCTGTAATATCCTGCCTCATAAAGTTTTAAGTCCATCCCAGCAACACTTGATGACGGAAGCACCGATTGAAGCGCTAACCCACTCTGTCTTCCACCTCTAGCAAGAGGATAAGAGAAACAAGCGGAAACAAGCGTCATTTTCAGCTCGAGTCTCAGGTTCTGAGAAGGGGCTTTATGTTACCAGACATACAGGACGACAACGACAACGCCCACGATCAGCCACGTGACCATGCTCATCAGCAACTCCGACGGGAAGGCGAAAGCCTACCAGAAGTAGGCAACCTCTATGCGTGTCATGTGCTCACTTCACGGTCAGCTCAGAACAAGCGCAAAACACCCACCAGCACCAAAGCAACCCCTGCAAAGCGAGCCAACGCGGCGCCGGCCGGTCCGATCTTCTCAGCCAGAACTAGGACGGCTAAGATTGCTATCCATACAAGATTCATCACACCCACAGCGAACAGCACGCACATCAACGCCCAACAACATCCAAGACAATAAATTCCGTGGCGCAATCCCATGCCGAACGCGCCGCTGGTCCCATCGCGCCAATTCGTCATGAGGAATCCGAGCGGGCTCCGGCAATGTGTCAAACATCTGCTTTTCCAGGCAGTCAGTTGATAGATGCCTGCGGCGATCAGAACGCCGCCGCTCAGATGTCCGCTGGACAAAGCCATTCCAGCCGAAGACAGCATTGCGGCTTGGTGCAACGCCCACTGAGCAAAAGTCGCACACAAGCTGAACCCGGCCCAAACTGCCACGTATCCGAGCCCGAACGCCAGCGTTGCCATCGACACGCCGCGCTCGCCGCGGCCTGCCCTGGATGCACCGAATAGCATAAGCATCGGTGACGCCGAAGGCGCCATCATGCCTACCATCATGACTACCCACATAGCGAACGTGAGAGAGACATCGGTGCTCATGCACGGCATGTCCATTGTCATGCCACGCTCTGCCATCATCTGCACGTGCCGCAGATCAATCGCCATTTGACGATCGAGATGAACCAGATAGAGCCACGCGAGAAATGTGATCAGAGCAATGCACGCAGCGATGAGAACGCGGTCCGGTACGGGAAGAGCCGCGACAGTCGCGGTCGGTGAAGCTGGCAAGTTACGACCCCTGCCAGGAAAACGGCGCATATTGTCCGTTGTTCTTGCCTGTGGCCTCGGCCACCTTCAGCCCTAGCGCGTTTACGTGGGTCTTCAACGCACGGGCGAGAGCAAAGCGGTCTGCAGCCGGATGGCCTGTGTTGTCGAGGTGGAGAGGCTCTGTTGCATTTGGATCCAGCCCGGTCACGCCTTCCGCAGCCATATCCACCAGGCCCTGCGCTTCCACCGACCATCTGGCCCCGGTGCGATCGAAGCGAATCGGCGCAGACGCCACACCCAGAAACTGACCCACGAGCCCCGACAGCGCTGCCATCGGCCCTCCTGCTGCGCCGCTCGCGATGGCAGTGATGGCGTCGCGCTGCTGGACGCTCGCGCGCTCATCGGCGATCAACCCAACTGACCAGTTGCCATTAGCCATCGCCCCAGGCGTAAAACCGAGGACGATGAAGCCTAACCCGTCAAGCGGCAGACTGCCGTAGCTCCCCCGCTCGATCTCAAATGCCATCACAAACGTGCAAGTCCCTTTCGTCGGGCTAACTGCCATCTTTCCGGGCAGGCACGGACAAACAAAGTCGCAATTGCAGGTTTCGTAATACTGGCCGCTTATGTTCCACGCCGGCGCTGCCATCTCCACCTCCCGTAGCTAGCTGTTCATTATAGTTGCGCGGATGGTCGAAATAAACTGCGTTTTGGATCCACAGTTCTCCTGCAGTTGATCCCTTTCAACCAGACGTCGGCCACCTACGCCAACCAAGCGAACCACGAAGCGGATAGGCCGAACAAGAGCCGTTTTCCTCGCGCCCCCCGGTTGCGGGGTCGGCCCAGTTTCCGATAAGGCAGACATTATGTCAACTCGAGCGCCCGGTCCGACCGTTCTGCGGCATCCGATTGGCCGATCATAGACCAAAACTTTTAGGCTGGGATGAAATTTTGCAGGCTTTCGCCACGGCGGCGATCGGGCGGTCACTCAGACCGGTTCATCAGGGTGAGAGGACGAGCGTCCCGCTGCCCACAGTATGATTCCGGTCCGGGATAAACTCGACGCAGGCGATCGATTCCGGCATAGCGCAGCAACAATACCGAGCGTAATGATAAAGACGCACATCACCAGTAACTGCTGCCGTGCGATGTAAACAGGGCCCTCTCAGTATGACCTTGCGCAAAGTGTTCACAATCCCTGCCTCAACTATTGTAGAAAGCGATCGGACTCTCAGCGTGAAACCAAGGTGCAGCCGGATCGCGCGCCCCTTGAACCGAGGTCGTCCACAAAAAGTGGTTCCAGTGTCATTTGAAGAGCTCTCTTAGGAGCGACTCCAGTTCCTGTTGTCATTTCGAATCCCTCTTTTTCTTTCAATGGGTAATAGTCTTGGTGCTTCAGGCCATGCGCGAATACCGTTGCAAGATGAAAAACCTCATGGCAGTCTGCATCTCGGTGCCAGATCGGGCAGACAATCGGCAATAAACGACTTAGACCCGTCGGTATGAATTCTGTGAGGCTGAATTGCGCTTTACGGTCACACCAAATTGTCACAACGCCGGCTGCTGATAATCAGTGGAATTTGTCATCCGGGGAATCTGCGACTCGTAGAGCAGCTTGTATTGATGGTCGAGTACTTGCGTCATGTCCTGGGAGGTGCTTCCGTTCAAACGTGCCAGGACATCCAATCATCAAAGGAATCAGGAGGCTGCGACATGACAAGCTACGTGTTTGGATATGGTTCACTCCTCGAGCGGGCGTCGCGGACGCGCACGAACCCGGAGGCCGTTGGCGCCTGGCCGGCGCGCGTGACCGGCTATCAACGCGGATGGTTCCACCAGTTCGCCGACAACGTCGGCAGCACCTGTACCTATCTGGGCGCTGAACCAGCCAAGGGCCAGACTATCAACGGGGCTGTCTACCCGGTCAACGATATCGAGGCCACCAAACAGCGGGAAACCGGGTACACGGCCGTTCAACTCAAAGCGGATGACTTCGTGATGCTGGATGGCAGCGGGCCGCTGAAAGTCGGCGGCGACGTGAACGTCTATATCTTCGTCAGCAATCCGAAGTCGATCTCCAAGACCAAGGAGCCGACCCCCACGTTTCCGATGGTTCAGTCGTACGTCGATATCTGTATCAACGGCTGCCTGGAGCTGGAGTCGCTGTATCGCGGGGTGAAGGGCTCGTTCACGCAGGAATTCATTCGCACCACGACCGGCTGGAACGCGAACTGGGTCAACGACCGGATCTATCCTCGCCGGCCGTTCATCTACGCGCCCAATGCGAGCGCGATCGACAAGGCTCTGAAGGAAGGAAATGTGTTGCAGTACGTCCAGCTTCACGATCTGAAGTAAGGACGGTCGTTTCTGGTGTGTACCGCTGCGTGTTGGGCCTTGATTCGAGGAGGACGTCATCATGCCAAAAGCTTTGCAGCAAGGCGAACTCAAGTTCTGGGGTGAGCTCTGTTCGTACATCGACCATGTGAAAGACAAGCTCGGGGTCCCGGGGGTCGCCGTCGCCGTGGTCGGCGGCGCGACCGGCGCTCGGGGACCGTTCCTCGGCGAGAAGTGCGCGGGCGTGCGCAGCTTGGCCGCCCCGGGTTTGGCCGTCGATAGGGACACCGTATTTCAGCTCGCGTCTGTGTCGAAGCCCATCACGACCACAGTCCTCGCGGGGCTGACCGCGCCGGCCGGCGGCAAGCTCAAGTGGCTCGACAAGGTCCCCGGGGCCTGGCGCGACCATCCCCCGACGTTCGACCAGTTGCTCTCGCACCGAAGCGGCCTGTCCGACCACGCGGGAGACAAGCTCGAAGATCAGGGTCACGGGCGCGACGAGGTGCTCGAGGCGATACGAAAGCTGCCCCGCGAGCCGGAGCCCGCCCCCTATGCGTACACCAACTTCGGGTTCACCGCCGCGGCGGTCGCGGCCGCAGCCGCCGCCGGCACCACCTGGGAGGCCCTGGCCCAGAGCTTCTTTCAGCGGGCGCGGATGACGCAAACCAGCGCGCGCTACGGTGATTTCGTCGGGCGGCCCAACCGCGCCTCCCTTCACCGGCGCGGCGCCGACGGCACCTGGCACGTGGGGGGCGAGGAGCGCAACCCGGATGCGCAGTCGCCGGCCGGCGGGGTCAGCTCGACGATCGTCGACCTCACCCAGTGGATGCGCCTCTGGCTGGGGATCGATCTCGACGCCTCCGACCAGAAGTATCACCAGTACCTCACCGCGGTCTTGTCCCGGACGATGCCGGCACCGAAGGTGTATTCCCTCGGCTGGATCATGCAGGCCGACGACAGGGGCCTCCTCGAGCGGCTGGGCCATTCGGGCGCTTTTGCTCTGGGGGCCGCCACCTGCGTCAGCCTGTTCCCGCAAGACAAGTTCGGCATCGTCGCGCTGACCAACGGCGAGCCGCTGGGCGCGCCGGAGGCGATCTGCGCGGCCTTCGAACTGCTGCGCCATCGCCCGGAGCTGACCGCCCGCGACCTCGAGACCAGAACGGACCTCGACCCCCAGACCCACGGCGAGACTCTGCTCGACGTGATCGTCGAGGCGATGCGCACCGAGCTGCACCCGCCGCCCAGATTTCGTTATCAGAAAAGCGACAAGCCGGTCAAAGACCCCGGGCACCACGCGGGGGTTTACCGCAACGACATCTACGGGCCCATCACCTTCTCGATGACCGCGGGCGGCCTTGAAATGCAGCCAGCATCGACGCGTCTATTCGCTCACGCCCACCGACAAGGCCGACGTCTTCGTCTACGATTCGGCCGGGGAGAACGGCACCCCCGACAACGGCGTCACCTTCTATGAGACAGGGTTCGCGCCCGCCGTACGAATCGACGACCTTGTCTTCTCGTACCCGCAAGGGCTGGCGGTCATCGATCGGCCGAACGTCGACACGTCCGCCGGCGTCGAGATCGCCTTCGTCGACCGGCCCATTACCATGCTCGGTCCGGTCCGGGTTCTGCGGGTCTACGCCAAGCGACCGGGCTCCTTGCGCGTGCGCCTGTACGACGAAGAGTATCGCGTGCTCGCGGAGACCGAGACGCTAAACATCGACGGGGCGGGCTTTCACCAAGTCGTTCTGCCCAAGGCGATGCAGGTCTCGAAGCGTTGCTATTTCGGCTTCGTTCAGCCCGAAAACGGCGTCATCGCTTACACTTCGCCCGCCGCCGGCGCGCGGGTGATGATCCTGGCCGCGGACGGGGCCGCGCTACGGCAGCCCGATAGCCGCGCGTACTCGATCCAGGTCGACGTCGACTTCGGAAACACGTTCGGGCGGGAGCGGTCTTAGCGCGGCCGCGCCGCGGCGCGCCAGGCCGAGAGCGCCTCGCAGTTTCGGGTGTTATGCGCTTTACCTGAGCGATGGCAGAGTTTGTTCAGGCCCTCGACGCTGAGTGCGGCGACTTCGTCGAAGGTCGAACGACGGTGTTGTAGTCGATGATCCAGTCGGATCAGTCGAAATAATCCTGCGATCCGCAATCTCAACCTCCTCGCGCACCCAAATATTTTGGTAGAATTGGCACCATTCCCCGGAGCTGAGGGGCGCAGGCGTATCCATCTATCCTATCGCCCATCATACCGGCGGGCTCTACGGCGATGGGAGGCAATGGATCGTCTGGCCTTCGCCTTAAAACGAGATGGTGATCCGACCCAATGACTGGAACGATTGGAACGAGTTATTCGCCCTGCCGCGGCTTCCTGCGCGGATGTACCGTGCCTGCATGCCGGGTGATGGCACGCGAGTAGAGTGTCGCACTGACCCTACGCGCCGGACGTCACCAGGTTGTCGATCGGGAGGTTGTGCTTCTGGTGGCCCGATAGCGACAAGATTTTTCCCAAGTTATGGCCGGCAGCACAGCTAGCCGACCCCCGAGAGCTCTGATGCAGGATCTCACTAATGGCCCGCTCATGCGTCACCTGCTCAAGACCACGAGTTTCATGCTCGTGATGATGGTCTTTCAGACGCTGTACTTCCTGATCGATCTGTACTGGGTGGGACGGCTCGGCACCGACGCCGTCGCCGCGGTGGGGATCGCGGGCAACGTCAGCTTCCTCGTCCTCGCGTTCACGCAAATGCTCGGCGTGGGCACGACTGCGGTCGTGTCGCATGCGGTTGGCCGCAAGGACCACGACCAGGCCCGCCTGCTCTTCAACCAATCGCAAGTGCTCGCGATGGTCACCGGGTTTGCGTTTCTGATCGTCGGTCTTCTGACGCGGTTGCCGTACTCGAGCTCGATGAGTCCCGACGCAAACACAGCCTCCCTGGCCGCCGACTACCTCCTCTGGTTCATACCCGCGATGGCGCTGCAGTTCGCGATGGTTGCCATGGGAGCGGCGCTGCGTGGCATCGGCAACTTCAAGCCGGGGACGGTAGTGGCCACGGCGACCGTCATCCTCAACATGATTCTGGCGCCGATTCTCATATTTGGTTGGGGAACCGGCCGAGCGTTCGGCGTGACGGGAGCCGCCATCTCGACTTTCATTGCAGTAGTGGCCGGCAACGTCTGGCTCGCGATGTACTTCGTCGGCAAGGATGCTTACCTCCGCTTCAATGTCGGCAATTGGAGACCGCAGTTCGCAGTGTGGCGTAAGGTGCTCGGGATCGGCCTCCCCACGGGCTTCGAGTTTGCCGTGATATCCATCTACCTCGTTCTCGTCTATTCGATTACGCGCCCGTTCGGGACGGCCGCACAAGCCGGCTTCGGAATCGGACAGCGGATCATTATGGCGGGGTTCATGCCTGTAGTGGCGCTCGGCTTTGCCGTCGCTCCGGTTGCAGGTCAGAATTTCGGAGCCCGTCTGGCTGATCGCGTGAAAGCGACCTTCAAGAACGCGGCGCTCATGGCGAGTATAGTGATGGCGCTGTTCGCAATCGCGTGCCACATCGCTCCGGACGCGCTGGTCGGAATTTTCACAAACGACGCTACGGCCATCGCGATCGGCGCCGAGTACCTGCGCATCATCTCTTGGAACTACGTTGCGTCCGGTCTGATCTTCGTGACGTCGAGCATGTTTCAAGCGATGGGCAACACCATACCGTCGCTGCTTACGTCCGCTGTGCGGATCACGATCGTAGCAGTACCTACCTTGATGCTGGCACGGATGCCGGGATTTGAGCTGCGGTGGATCTGGTACGTTTCCGTCGCCAGCGTGTATGTCCAGTTGGTACTGAGCCTGCTGCTGCTCCGCCGCGAGTTCGGGCGGCGATTGACGTTTAAGCCGGCACCAGCTTAAGGCGGGTGCGTACCGGTCTCGGCAAGGCCGAGAGCTCGAAGCTGACATAACACCGGCATCAGAAGCTGCAGGAGTATCCTCAGCTGGGGAGGTTGGGCACCAAGCCGCAGCTTGGTTCAGGTTGAAATAGGCGGACGACGTGCTATTTGCCAAGCGCTTGCGTGAAGGTGTTCGGAATGGGGACATCACGTGCAGCGTGCGCATCTGGATGCGCCCTCACGTCAGAGTCGGCGGGCGCTATCCGATGGATGGAGGAGAGATTGTGGTGGACTCAATCGAGCCGATCACTTTCACGGACATCACGCCGGAGCTGGCGCGCGAGTCCGGCTTCCTGGGGGTGCTCGATCTGCTGAAAGTCGCGAAGCATGGCCGCGGGGAGAGGATTTATCTCATCCGCTTCCACTATGTGCAGCGCCGGAAAAAGAAATAAGCTCCCTCACCGGCTCTTCGAACGTGTGAATAAATTGATTCAGGATCGACGGGCCGACAGTTATTAGCCACATCCGTCAGGGCGTGGTTTGCGTTGGAGAGCTTCCTCATCACGGATTGCTCCTCCTCCGTGGCCATCGCGAAAGGGGGATACGGCGCCGCGTGTGGTTGGTCCAGGCAGTCGCTGGGCAGACTTCGACACTGAGTGTCTGTCGTGTCACCCGATTCGGTATGTGGGACGACTCGATCGCGTCGGACATCGGATCCGCCAAATCGGTGTCAAACAGGCCAAACGGCTGCGGGCGGCGCCGGCGCAAGGTCATACAACTTCCGTGAAGAAAACACTCAGGCCAGAATCTTCTTGACCACCTGGCCGTGAACGTCGGTAAGGCGGAAGTCTCTCCCCAGGAACTTGAATATGAGCTTTGTGTGGTCTATGCCGAGGAGATAAAGCATGGTGGCGTGGAGGTCGTGAACGGAGACCACGTCGTCGACCGCCATGTAACCTAGCTCGTCCGTGCCCCCGTGGGTAATACCCCCGCGGATCCCACCCCCGGCGAGCCAGATCGAGAACCCCTTGATGTGGTGGTCGCGGCCGTCCGCCTGTGCCATCGGCGTGCGTCCGAATTCGCCGCCCCAGATCACAAGGGTCTCGTCAAGCATGCCTCGTTGCTTCAAATCCTTCACGAGCGCGGCCGAGGCCTGGTCCACTTCCTTCGCCTTCATCACGATGTCCCCTTTGATTCGGCTATGGTGGTCCCAGTCGCGGTGATAGAGCTGAATGAAACGCACTCCCCGTTCAGCCAGTCGGCGGGCGAGGAGGCAATTGGCGCCGAAGGAGCCGTCCAGCCGCTCGACGCCATATGCATCAAGAACTGAACGGGGCTCCTGTGAGAAATCCGTCAGCGCAGGTAGACTCATCTGCATCTTGAACGCCATCTCGTACTGGCTCAGCCGAGCCGCGACCTCAGGATCGTCCACCCAGCCGGGCTGGCTCCGGGTGAGGGCTGTCACGGCATCGATCACATCGCGCTGCCGGCTACGGCTGACGCCCGTCCGGGTCGCGCATGTAGAGAACGGCGTCGCCTTTGGAGCGGAATTGCACCCCCTGGAAGCTGCTGGGGAGAAAACCGCTGTGCCACTGGCGCGCCGCGATGGGTTGCATCTGTCCGCCACGGCCTTGAGACACGAGCACGACATACCCCGGAAGGTCCGTCGCCTCGGCTCCAATGCCATACCAGATCCAGGAACCCGCAGACGGCCGGCCGGAGATCTGGGTGCCGGTGTTCATGAAAGTGTGGGCGGGGTCGTGGTTGATCTGCTCGGTCTGCATCGACCGGATGATGCAGATCTCGTCGGCGATCGACCCGATTTCCGGGAGCAACACGGAGATCTCCTGCCCCGACTGTCCCCAGCGATGAAAGGCGTGTTGCGGTCCGAAGCAGCGGAGCGGCCTCCCTTGAAGCTGGGCGATGGGCTGCCCTTTGGTCAGGGATTCGGGCATGGGTTGGCCGTCCATCGCGGCGAGCTTCGGCTTGTTGTCGAACAGCTCGAGGTGCGAGGGTCCGCCGGCCTGGTAGAGATGAATGACGCGCTTGGCCCGCACAGGAAAATGCAGAGGTTGGATAACTCCGCGCCACTTCTCGCCGGCGCCTGCGGAAGCGAGCCCTTGAGTAACGGGCGCTTCGGCAGACCAGATCCGTTTCGGATCGAGCAGGAGGCCCAGGGTCAACGAGCCCAGTCCAGCGCTGCTCCTCCCCAGGAAGGCGCGCCGGCTGAAGCGTTTCCTCATTTCTCGGATATCGTCTGTCAGGATTTCCATCGCTACCTCTTGCGATCACGCCACCAGCTAGGGGCGCGTGATGACCTCCGGCAGGTTCAGGATTGCCCGCGCCACGGAGGTCCAGCCCGCCAGTTCCACGACATTCAGGTCTTTCCGCACGGGAGCGAGCCCTGCCGCCACGGCACGGCCGGCCTCCTCCGGTTTGGCCCGGTACTCGGCCAGGTGTTTGCGGAAGAGCTCCGACAGGACTTGAATTTCCGACGCACCCGGCGGCCGTCCGAGCGCCCTCGCATAGGCCCAACGCAAGCGGTCTTCGAAAGCTTTGCCCCCCTGCGTCAGGATGTGCACGGCGAAGACACGCGCGGCCTCGACGTACGTCGGATCGTTGAGCAGCACGAGCGCCTGCTGCGGGATGTTCGAGCGCGTGCGCTCGGCCGCGCATTCCTCGCGGGACGGCGCATCGAAAGCGACGAGACTCGGCTGGAGGAACGTCCGCTGCCACCAGGTGTAAATCCCGCGTCGATACTGATCTTCGCCAGTCGAGTCTTCCCACTCACGGGGCGGGAAATTGAGGAAGCTCCAGTATCCGCGAGGCTGATAGGGGTAGACGCTCGGGCCCCCAATCCGAGCCGACAACATTCCGCTGATGGCCAGCGCGTTGTCGCGAACTATCTCGGCGTCGAGCCGGATGCGCGTCTGGCGCGCGTAGAGCAGGTTGTACGGGTCGCGCTCCACCAGCTCACGGGAGGCCCGCGAAGTCTGGCGATACGTGGCGGAGGTAACGAGCGTTTTCACCAGCCGCTTCACATCCCAACCGTTTTCCATGAACTCGACGGCCAGCCAGTCGAGCAGCTCCGGGTGCGTCGGCCACTCTCCCTGCGAGCCGAGATCCTCGAGCGTTCGGGAGAGACCCTGGCCGAAGAAGAGCTTCCATTGCCGGTTCACGAAGACGCGCGCAGTGAGCGGATTGTCCTTGGAAGTCAGCCAGCGCGCGAGATCGAGCCGCGTCGGGCGGCGATTGCCGGCATCGATCTGGGGCAGGAAGTGCGGTACCGCGGGCGATACGACCTCGCCGGATTCATCCAGCCAGTTCCCCCGCGCCAGGATGCGCACCGGCTGGGGCTCCTCGGTTGTCGTGATGAAAGATTGCGGGATCTGATCAAGCAGTTCCTGCTTCCGGATCTGTGCGGAGCGAAGCGCGGCGCGCAGTGGCGCGAGTTCGGGAGCGATCCGCCGATAGAAAGCTGTCAGGCTCTCTTGTTCCTGCTCTGTGCGCCGGGCGGGTTCGGCGGCGGCGATCTTGATGATTTCCTCGGTAGCCTCGGGGCCGGGATCCGTGCGCACCGGCCAGTCGTCCGTGGTCGCGAGCAGGCGAACGCGGCCAAGGGTACGACCCTGACCGGCGTTCTGGTGAATTACGGCAGTAATCGTCGTCTCCTCGCCGGCCCCCAGGCGCTCCGCAGCCTCAACGACCAGTCGATGGTCGAGCCCGTCGGCCTTCAAGAGAGCCCAGCCCCCGTCGGTCGTATTGCCGTCAATTGCCGCCGCCGGGCTGAATTGGGTTCCCTGCGCCGAGCGGCGGCGTTGAGGCGGATGCGTTGCGAAGCCGGATCGGTTGACCCGCACTGTCGTTGATCACCAGCTCCGAGACGACGAAGCCTCCGTCGGTGTCGCGGCCCGGCCCCCCCTTCGGGAGCTCATCGAACACACGACACTCGAGGCGGAATGCGGTCATCCCCTTGAGGGAGGTCTTGAAGTTGACCGTGTAGGTATCGCGCGGCGGCTTTGGTCCGGCGGCAGTGCTGGCGATGATCGAGAAGTCATTGCCCTGGGTCAGGACCCAGGTACCGTTCGCGGAGGTTGCTTCGACGGGCTCGAGAGCGGTCCACTTGTAGGTTCGCGCGCCGGCCAGGGTGCTCTCCCAGCGCTTCTGGTCCGCGGGATTGTTCGCATCTCGAAGCTCCTTGGTGAGGCGTTCAACCTCAGCCTCCGCGGCGTCGAGCGCGACGCGCTGCTTCTCGTCCGACAGGTAGTCGGGCTGGCGCCGTCCCACGGGCCTTTCCTTGACGTCCGCGAAGAAGGCCGCGAAGCTGTAGAAATCCTTCGCGAGATACGGGTCGAACTTGTGGTCGTGGCACTGGGCGCAGCCCAGGGTCGCACCCGTCCAAACCGTCGATGCATTCCTGACCCGGTCTGCAAGATAAATTGCCCGGTACTCTTTGGGCTGGGCGCCGCCCTCCTCCGTTGTCTGAAGCAGCCGGTTGTACCCCGAGGCAAGCTTCTGTTGCGGCGTGGGGTCGGGCAGGAGGTCGCCTGCAAGCTGCTCCGCCGTGAAGCGGTCGAACGACAGATTGCGGTTGAAGGCATCGATGACATAGTCCCGGTAACGCCAGAGCGGGCGGGCGTTGTCGCTGTGGTAGCCGACGCTGTCCGAGTAGCGAACGAGGTCCAGCCAGTACATGGCCATACGCTCGCCGAAATGCGGCGAGGCAAGCAGCCGGTCCACCTGGCGCTCGTAGGCGCCGGGAGACTTGTCGGAGAGGAAAGCAGCCATTTCTTCCGGAGTCGGTGGCAGGCCGGTGAGGTCGAAGCTCACGCGCCGCAGTAATTCACGGGACTCAGCTTCGGCGGATGGAGTGAGGCCCTGCCTCTCAATCCCTGCAAGGACGAACGCATCGATGGTGTTCTTCATCCAGTCGGCACGCTTGACCGCCGGCGGCAGCGGCCGGGCAGGCGGAATGTACGACCAGTGCGGCTGCCATTCTGCGCCCTGTTCGATCCAGCTGCGCAGGATCTGGGCCTGCGCGCCGCTCAACCGGGACTTGCCGCTCGAGACGTGAGGCATGCGTTTCTGCTCATCCGAATCGGTGACACGCTGGTAAAGCGCGCTCCGTTCGGGGCTGCCCGGGACGATCGCCGCGTGTCCGGATGGGAGCGCCCCCTTGGCGCTCTCCTCACGGTCGAGCCGCAGGCCCGCCTGCCGCTGGTTGCGATCGGGGCCGTGGCAGCTGTAGCAGTTGTCCGCCAGGATGGGACGGACGTCGCGGTTGAAGGAAAGCCGCTGACCGGAGGCTGTTGCGCTCACGGTGCTCGGCGCGGGAGCGGTGGGCGTGGGCCCGCCGCCTGCCGGGACCGCCACAACGACTCCCTCGGGCCAGTGGGCGCCTTCGTCGATCCAGCGGCGCACAGTCTCGATCTGTGCGGGCGTCAAGGGATCCGAGAGCCACGGCATGCGCTTCTGCGGATCGTCGATGACCAGGCGCTGATAGAGGAGGCTGCCGGTTCCGTTGCCTGGTATCACGGCAGTCCCCGAAGCTCCGCCGCGCAGCATTTCCTCCCGGGAATCGAGACGCAGCTTGCCCTGTGGCAGGGTCGCGCTGTGGCAGCGTACGCAGGCGCCCGCCAGAATCGGCCGTACGTCGCGAATGAAGTCGAGCGAGGCGCCGGCTTGCGGCGCTGCAGGACCGCGGACAGCGGCCAGGATACCCAAAAGCAGCACAGCGATCATTTGGCGACATGCTACCACGCACCCACCGTCTGACAAAAGCGTGAAACCGAACGACCGGATTGCCGCTGCCGGGCCTGCCCAGACAACGATGTGAGTCAGGACCGCATATCCGCCATTGCTGTACTCACGGCTATCGCTGGGATTGAAGCGGAGCCATATACCGCGCACGCCTGCAGCTATGTCTCCGGGTGCATGCGAAGGCCGCGCGGTCCGCGTCTGAGAGGCAGGTGAGAAACCGGCGAGAATTGGGTAATGCCGTGAGCACTCGGCTACTTCTTAGGGAACTTCGGGTCCGCCTTGATCTCGCGGATCTGCAGAATGTGTCGCTGCTCGTGCGTGGAGATGAGCAGCGCCCACTGATACGCGTCACTTCCCTGCCGCTCGACGAAATGACGGCGAAGATCGTCGGTCGTCGTGCGCGCGTACTGCAGGAGTTGCGCATGCTGCTTGCGGTATGCCTCGAGACCCGTCCGCAGGTCGCGCAGCTGTCCTTTCGGCACTTCGGTCGGGATGGCTGATTCCCGTCGCGTGCGATCGATGCCGTACCAGAGAATGTCCGCATCGGTGCTGGCATTGCTGCGGCTGCTTGGTGGCGCCTTCATCGCCTTTTGCAGGTCCTGCCAATAGATGGGCCCGACCACCACGAGATGCTCGACGACCTGCAGGATGCTCCACTCCTTGGGCGCGCGTCGAAACTGGAGCTGAGCAGGAGTCAGGCCGGAGACCTCGTCGACAAGCCAGCTCGCCGTCACTTCCAAGTGTGCAACCAGTCGTTGCCGTTCCAGCTCAGTGAGGGAGAACGCGTGTGGCGCACTTGAGGCCACCAACGCGAGGAGCGCCGTCGTCGCAGTGATTGTGCACATGACATCAAGTCTCCTGAACAAGCGCCTTTAATGCCTCGGCGGGTGCTTCCGCCATCTACTGTTGGTGATCAGCCTCTATGACCTTCTGGCAAAGGACCTTATCGCCGATTTGAAACCAACCAGAAGCAGTGCCCCAAATCCGGTTTAATATACTTGAAATCTAATGGTTTATACCAATCTTGCCAACAATTGATGCCAGAAGCACCATGGCAGGAGTGTCTCGAAATCACCTGGACTTGCGTCAGCGCCTCATATGGCGTTTAAGTTCGGACGCGAGATTGAGGACGCCGGCGATCCAGGCTGGACTGACGACGCGGCGGCTGACGTTACGGGAGATCTTCCCGTCGGCGATGCTTCTTTGGTTTTCGGAGAAAGTCAAGTTCGGACAATCGACTGTTTTGGTCGTTGTCGATGAGACGCGGATGCCTCTGGCGGCATGACAACAATTGATGACGGAAGCACCGTAGAAGGAGCTTTTCGCATTGCAGACCTCCGGCCCGAACGATCGGCGCCATTACGGCGTGAAAAAGAAGAGCGTATTATCGTCGCTTCCGCCGGCGATGCCTAATCCGTTTGCACTGATGAACATCGGCCAGTTCATCTTGGGCGTGCCGTGTTGCCACAGTTTCACACCGCTGGCGTTGAACAGGTAGAAGGTGCCAGGCACCGTGTCGGGATAGCCATCGGCGGCGGTAATCCGAGTGCCGGTCGAATCGATGCTGGTGCTGTTCGGCAGGCGGCTCAGCGGCGCCATCCAGTCTACGTTCAGCTGCCCTCCCGCGCCAGGAGACAACTTGATCAGCCGGCCGATGCCAACACCCGCGGGGTCTTCGTCGTTCACCACGGTCGTTACAAAGCCGCCATTGTCGGAAATGGCCACAAATCGGACATTGTGGGGGCCGGTGGTATCGAAGGAGGTGTATCGCGCGACGGGGCCGGGCGTGCCGCTTTGGATCGAAGCCAGAGTAAACAGGTAAACGAAATTGCCGCCTCCAGCGGTCAACGAGTTACTGGCCCTGGCCACCGAGACGCAATTGAATTTGACCGGGAACCTCGGCGAACTCGAGCGCGTGGGGTCTCGCCGTTCCAGGGCGGTCCACGTAGCGGGCGGGTTGACCACGCCTGCGCTGATCGTGGAGACATAAACCTTTCCTGTCTGGTCGCAGGCGGCCAGCCAGCTCCCGCTGGGATGCACGGCAACGGATTGGGAGTAACCGTCGAGGTCGATCTCCTGGGGCGAAGCCGAAAACAATCCGGAGGCGCTCCGCAGGAAAACAAACAGGCTGGACTCCGCCACAGCCGCGAGAACGCCGCCATCGCGCGAGAGAGAGACCGAATTCACCCGGTTTGGAAAATCCGAGCTGTTCAATAGTTTGCTGCCGGTGGCGGCGTCGAATGCTCGGAGAAGTCCGCGCTTGGGTTGCTGGAATTTTCCCTTGGTCAGTAGGCCCCCGCCTGCGGCAACGGTGCCGTCGCCCGAAATGGCGACGGAGTAGATGCCCCTGTGGCCTTGGTATTCATCGGCCCAAAGCCGGGTGCCGGCGCCCTTAGTGTCGTAGCAGTAGGTTCCGAATTTGCCGTCGGTCCGGACCCTGGTGGTCCCCTCGTAGTGTTGATAATAGGTTCCCGCGACGACACGGCTCCCGTCATCGGAGATTGCGACGGCGTTCACCATGTAATCATCGGGACACGTCTCCGGTGGAACGCATAGCGGAAGTGCGGAAAGCTTCGCTGTCCATTGGAGGGCCATGTGTGTGCGTTTCTCCTTTCGCGGGCCCGCCGGCCGCTTGCGGGCCTAGCGGGGCAATCCGACCTTTGCGCAGATCGCTTGAAATCGCGGCTCGCTGCTCAAAGTATCGAAGTGGGACTCGATCTTAAGGTACTGCATCAAAGGGTCACGGGCGGCGTAAGCCGCCTCCAGTTCCTGGAGGGCTCGTTCTCGCTCGTCCAGCCCGAGATAGGCAGCGGCCAAAGCCGCCCGAGATACGAACTGGCCGGGTTGGCGCAATCGCTGCAGAATCTGGAGGGCTTCCTGCCGTCGCCCGGATCGCGCCAGAGAGTGGGCGTAATAGCATTGTGTCGCGGTGCTGCCGTCACCGAGCGCCATGGCTTTCTCGAACGCGTCCGTCGCCCGGACAAATTGGCCCGTGCCCCCGTTCACGAGCCCGATCCAGGTCCAGATGGCCGGCGCCGAAGGATCGAAGTCGAGCGCGCGTTTCAGGACGTCAAGAGCCTCGGCGTGGCGCCGCGCGTTGTAAAAAACGGCGGCCGAGTCCACCGCCGTCGGCACGCCGAGAGGGTCCAATTCCCGCGCTCTCTGAATCTCGGAGATCGCCTGGTCGTGGCGGCCCGTAATGCTCAGGTTGATCGCCAATCCCTTGCGCGCGGCGGGAAGGTTCGGGCTGAGTTCGATCGCGCGACGGTACTCGGCCTCGGCGCCACCCCAGTCCCACCGATCCTTTTTAATGTCACCCAGGGCGGCGTGCGCTTCGGCCAGATTCGGATCTGCCGACAGCGCCCGGTGCACCTCCGCCTCCGCTTTGGGCATCATGTCCCGGGAGCTCAGAATCGCGGAGCCGCCCAGCAACCGGTACACGTGGGCGAGCTCCGCATGAGCCAGCGCAAATCCAGGATCGACGGCGAGGGCCTGCTGGTAGTAGCTCATCGCCTTCACGCTGGTTTCCGGAGTATGTAGCCGCATATGGTAGCGGCCCCGCAACAGCAATTCGTAGGCTTCGGGTTTGACCTTGGCTACCTTAGTCAGCGTCGCCTGCTCAGTTTGGGTCGGTTTGGAGCGGATCCGCCCGGCGATCTCGCGGGAGATGGTCGCTCCCATGCCTGGCAACTCCGAGTGCGTCGGACTATAGTGGGCGCCCCAGATTTGCGTTCCATCGGAACCATCCACCAGCTCGGCGGTGATCCGGAACTGCCCGCCCGCTTCAGCGACACGGCCGGTAACGAGCACCTGCACGCCCAACAGCCGCGCCGCCTGTCGGAGATCGATTCTCTCACCCTTGAACTTGAAGCTGGAACTGCGGGCGATCACCTTCAGATCGGGGAGGTGAGCCAGGGCGTTGATCAGCGCCTCACTGATGCCGTCCGACAGGTAATCTCCTCCGGGTGTGTTCTGGGCGTTCACAAACGGAATCACCGCTAGAGAGGAAAGCGGTCTCGCCGGGGGCAAGGGATTATGGACAATGGAGCCTGTCAGGATCGCAAACGCTGCGACCACCGCCGGAACGGCCCACTTGCGGCGCCTGGGCGGGCGCAAATGTCGCCCCAAGTCACCGGGGAAGTCGGCGACCACACTGGACTGGGATCCGGATGCCGGGATGACAGCCTGGCCGTTCTGCATCTCTTGCAGGAGTCTTTCCAGGTCTTGGTCGACTTCCTTCATGCTCGGGCAGCGCAGAGCGGGATCTTTCTTGAGGCAACGATCCACGATGCGCTGCAAACTGGGAGCGGCGTCCGGGCATAGCTCGCTCAGGGACGGAGCAGGCTCATACAGAAGTCTGTGCATGGTCCGGACGACCGACTCGCCCGGGCTGCCCCGGAACGGCTGACGGCCCGTGGCGGCTTCAAAAAGGATGCATCCGAACGAAAAGAGGTCGGAGCGTTCGTCGAGGTCCGTCTTTCCTTCGGCCTGTTCGGGCGACATGTACCCGAGCGTCCCCTCGACCCTGCCGGTATGCTGTAGGGGAGCAGTGGTCTGCCCCGACGTAGTCGACGGCTGTTCACCGTGGGGACCCGCATCCTTATATTGCTCGATGAGCTTCGCCAGTCCAAAGTCCAGAACCTTCACGAAGCCTTCCCGCGTGACCATGATGTTGTCAGGCTTGAGGTCGCAATGAACGATGCCTTTGGCATGCGCCTTCGCCAGAGCGGCCGCGGTCTGCCGTAGATATCCCAGCAACTCCGCCAACGGGGTTTTCGCAGCCTTCATTTTGCTGCGCAGCGTCTCGCCTTCGATGTACTCCAGGGCGATAAAGCAGGTTCCCGCAGCTTGCCCGACCTCGTAGATGACAGCAATGTTGGGATGGCTCAGGCCCGCGGCGGCTCTTGCCTCCTGAATGAACCGGTCCTGGAAGCGCTTGGTTACCGTACCTGCTGCAAACACCTTGAGGGCGACTTGCCGGCCAAGACGCGGGTCGAAAGCTCGATACACCTGGGCCGAGCCCCCGGTTCCCAACAAAACCTCAATCCGATACACTCCTAGCGGGGCGCCGGGAGGAAACAGCGGGAGAGCAGAATCGTCCAGCGGGTCCCGGGGCTCGGCGGGCGTTTGGTCATGGACCGAAGGGAGGAGAGGGTCCACCAGGAAATCCTTCATCCGCTCGTCCCACTGGACATAGTTCCACGCTTCGTTGAAGACTTTGGGATCCGGGCAGGAGCCTCGCAGGTAACGCTCGCGTTCTTCCGGGGGACGCGAGAGTGCCTCATCCACGAGCCTCATGACGAGGCCGTCGTAGTCTGGGCTGCTTTCCTGCGGTCCGTCTGGCATTAAACGCATAAAGAATCTACAAGAACTCTCGACAGGTCCCTTCCCACTACTGCACTGCCACTCTCTTTAGCTTCCCATTGGGTTGCTCTTGCCACACGAAGTAAGGTGCTTGATCAGGTGACACCAGCACGACGCCTGAATCTTTGCGTCTGCCAGGCAACGATAGGTACTGCCGAGTGCGAGAAAGCAAGCTATCGAACATACCCTCAGTGACTTCGTGTGGCCCATAACCTATTTGTGTTTTCATAATCCGGTTCGTTACACCTCATTTTGGTGCTTCAGCAGCCTGCTGTTGCTGGTTCACTCACGTCTCCTTGCGTCAAAAACACACGGTGTTCTTTTGCCTGAGCGGCGAGCGGGGGCGACGAGAACGAAGAGCTAGCAGAAATAGTACTTAAGAAGTTGGGCGGAGACTTACGAGTGCGCGTCTCAAGCGTTTCCGCTGCCGTTCTTGACAATCGATATCGACCGTCGATATATTTTCGCATGGCCAAGCCGGCGGAACTCTTGCAGGGAACCCTCGATCTCCTTATTCTTCGCACCTTGGAACTTCGCCCGCTCCATGGCGTCGGCATTGCGGACCGCATCGAGCAGGTGACTCACGGCGTATTCGTGGTCGGACCCGGATCGCTCTTCCCTGCCCTGCATCGCCTCGCTGAAAAAGGGTGGATTTCCGGACAGTGGAGCGAAACCGAGAGCGGACGCCGCGTCAAAGTCTACGCGCTCACCCCCTCCGGCCTCGCCCAGCTCGCCAGGGAGAAGAAAAACTGGCAACGAGTCCACACCGCCATGAGCCAGGTGCTCGCGGAGGAAACGTAGCATGCGCTGGGGCCGATTGTGGCGCCGTCGCCCGCCCGGAATCGGAACTGGATGACGAGGTTGAGGCCTACTACGAGATCCTGATCGAGCGGGCGCGGGCGCGCGGCCTCTCGCGTGAACAGGCGCGGCGCGAGGTCTGGAAAAAGTTCGAAAGCCCGGCGCAGGTCAAGTCAAGGATACGGGAGGCACACGTGGGATCGTTTTTCGAAACAACTCTGAAGGACGTCCGGTATGCCGCGAGGATTCTGACCCGGAGCCCTGGATTTACCCTCTTTACCGTGATGACCATCGCTCTTGCGCTCGGCGCCAACGCGGCCATCTTCAGCCTGGTGGATGGGGTGCTGCTCAAGCCCAATGGCTACCCCGAGCCGGAGCGCATCGTCATGTTGTGGGAGAAGCCGCCGCGGGGACTGCGCAACAGCATCGCGCCCGCCAACTACCTGGACTGGGCGAAGCAGAGCCGCTCTTTCGAATCGATGGCGGCACAGACCGGCGCCGGCCTGAGCTACACCGGCGGCGGCGAGCCGAAGTCGCTCCGCGCCGGCGTGGTTTCCGCGCCCTACTTCGAGGTCTTCGGCATCAAAGCCGCAATGGGCCGGACTTTCGCCGCGGATGAGGACCAGCCGGGCAAAGACAAAGTAGCTGTCATCAGCCACCGCACCTGGACGAACCTCTTCGGAGGCGATCCCGGCCTCATAGGCCGCGCCATTCAACTGAACGGCGAGCCCTACAGCGTGATAGGCGTGCTACCGCGCGGCAGCGAATTCGACCGCAGGCCCAACGACCTCTGGGTTCCGCTGGTATTTCCCGCCAATCCGGCCCGCGACTATCACAGCTTTGGCGCCGTCGCGCGCATGAAACCCGGCGTGTCGCTCGAGCAGGCGCAGGCTGAAATGAGCGCCATCGCGGCCGGCATCGCCGAGCGGTACCCGGCCGTCAAGAAGGGCTGGGGCGCCACCGTCGACCGCTACATCGACCGCATAGTCGGTCCTGATATGCGCCTTTCCTTGAACGTGCTGATGTGGTCCGTCGCAGCGGTGCTGCTGATCGGCTGCGCCAATCTCGCCAACCTCTTCATGGCGCGCGCGACCCTCCGTTCGCGCGAAATCGCGCTGCGCATGGCAGTAGGGGCCAGCCGGGGACGGGTGATCCGGATGCTGATGGCCGAGAGCCTCCTTCTATCGATCGGCGGCGCCGCCGTGGGGATCGGACTCGGCTATGGACTGTTGGACCTGATTCTCGGCTTGTTGCCGCCGTTCTCCTTCCCGGCAGAAGCCAACGTCGTGATGGACGGGCGCGTGCTTCTCTTCCTCGCAGCGGTCACCATCCTGACCAGTATCGCGTTCGGCCTTGCGCCGGCAATTCAAGCCTCGCGCCGCCATGCCTCCGAATCACTCAAGGAAGGCGGACGCGGCAGCTCCGGCGGAGGCAAGCTCTACGTGCGGCACATGTTCGTCGCCGTGCAGGTGGCCGCGGCGTTCATTCTGCTCGTCGGAGGGGGATTGCTGCTGCGCAGCTTTCAGCGCCTGATGAGTGTGGAGATCGGCTACGAGACCGAAGGCCTGGTAGCGGCGTACCTGCCGTTGGCCATGGAACGTAACCCCGACGAAGCCAAGCTCAAGCACTATATCGATCGCCTCATCGAAGAAGTGCGCTCCGTGCCCGGAATGCGCGACGCCGCCGTCACCACCGGACTTCCGCTGCGCGGCTGGGGTGACGGCATGCCGTTCCGCATGGCCGAAAGGCCCGACGAGCCAGTCAACACCGGATTCAAAATCGTGTCGCCCGGCTATTTCAAAGCGCTCGGCCTGCGGCTGGTGGCGGGACGCTTTCTCGATGAGCGCGACACCGCGGGTTCGCCTCCGGTCGTAGTTGTGAATGAATCCTTTGTGAAGCGGTACTCGCCGAATGAAAGCGCCATCGGCAAGCGCGTCCTGGTGGAGAAGATTCTGCCCACCCGCCGCGGGCTGGGCCCGCAGATCGCATGGGAGATCGTGGGAATCGTGGCCGACGAAAAAGGCAGAGGGCTCGAGAGTCCCACCGACATCGGCACCTACGCCAGCTTCGCGCAGAATCCCGTCGTCGGCCTGGGACTCGTCGCCAAGGGCGCCGGAGAAGGCGGCGCATTGATTAAATCCGTGCAGCAGGCCGTCTGGAAGGTGAACAAGGACCAGGTGCTCGACCGCCCGCAGACCGTCGAGCAACTGAGAACGGATTCGATGATGGGGCGCCGGCTGACCACTTCGCTGCTCGGCGGCTTCGCGCTGCTTGCAATGTTCCTCGCGTGCGCCGGCATCTACGGCGTGCTTTCCTTCGTGACCGCGCGCCGCACACAGGAAATGGGGATCCGCGCCGCCATGGGCGCCTCGCGCGGCGACCTGATCCGCCTGGTGATCGGCGGCGGCTCGATTCCGGTGCTCGTAGGAATCGTGGCGGGGCTCGCCGGCGCCGTCGGCCTCTCGCGTTTCATTCAGTCGATGTTGTTCGCGACCAGACCGGTCGACGTGCCGACCCTGGCAGGCGTGAGCGTCCTATTTTTGTCGGTCGCGCTGGCCGCCTGTCTGGTGCCTGCATGGCGTGCGGCAAGCGTCGACCCCATGTCGGCGCTGCGGCAGGACTGATTCAGCGGCAACTACCGGCGCGGAAGCCTCCGGCCGCAACTCGTGCACCGGCCCGTAAAGATCCCCTTGCGCAAAAGGCGTCGTCGAACTTGCGGCCTTGCGAATCCAGGCTGGTGGCTTCTACATCCCATCGTCTTACCCTTCGTCGGAAGTGTGTGAAAATCCGGTCGCCTGCAACGTCGCTTGGGATTACAATCCCGGGGCCGGCGAGTTGAAGTTCGGCAGAGGGGAAAAGTCCACAGCTCGAAGCTGACATAAATCCCGAGGGAGGCTGTACGCGCAGAGTCTTACTATGCGCCTCGAAAGCGAGAAATCGACACGAACAACCATGACCGACACGCCGAAGGAGGCAATCAACCAAGAGAATCACGAACGGCCGGCATGAATCCATGCTTTACCGAACGGCTTGTGCGGGTTTCGCTGCAGTTGTGGTTCTGACCAAGGCCGCCGTCAACCGACACTTTAGGGAGTCAACACGATGAAAACAGCCGTCATGCTCCTGGTTCTCGGCGTAACCGCCCTGGCAAACCATTCCCAGGCCGGGCGCGTCGCCGGCCAGCAGGTCCATCGCGATATCGCCTATGCCGAACCAAAGAACGCGCGCCAGACGCTCGACGTGTACGCGCCTGCGGAGGGAAAGAATCGGCCGGTGATCTTCTGGATCCACGGCGGTGGCTGGCAAAGAGGCGACAAGAGCGAAATGAACACGAAACCGCAGGCATTCGTGGAGAAGGGCTTCGTCTTCGCGACGACCAACTACCGTTTCATTCCTCACGTCACCATGCAGCAGATTGCGGGAGACGTTGCCAGGTCAATCCGCTGGGTTCACGATCATGCCAGGCAGTACGGCGGTGATCCGGAGACGATCTTTGTGATGGGGTGGTCTGCCGGCGCGCAGCTGGCCGCCCTGATTTGCACCGACGATCGGTACGTCAAGGCCGAGGGCCTCTCCCTGGCCAACATCAAAGGCTGTGTCCCGGTCGACGCCGATACGTTCTATCCGGCATTGCAGATCGATACGGTCGACGCTCGTCCCGGCGCGAAGCGTCCGTCCAGCTATCGCACGAAGTTCCCCGAAGGGAGCGATCGCGAGCTGTCATCCGTGCTCTACGTCGCGAAAGACAAAGGCATTCCGCCGTTCCTGATCCTGCACATCGGCGGCCATCCGGAGAGCGGAACGGCCATCCAGGCTCTGGTCCTCGCGAACGCCCTTCAGGTTGCGGGCGTGCCGGTGCAGGTAGTTGCGGCCGAAGGGAAGACCCACAACACGCTCGACTCGGATCTGGGGCTTCCCGAGGACAAACCGACGAAAGCCGTGTTCGACTTTGTCGACGCAATTCTGAAGAAGCGGAGCCAATCGCTCAACTGACGTCAAGTACGCGCCCGGCGTCTTCTCGTCCGTGACCCGGAGGTCCCCAACTTCCGCGTTTGGACGCAGTGATGGACACGTTCCATAAATTCCACCGTAAGCAAGCGCGGGCCGGATGGTATTGCTGCTGGAAAATGTCCGTATGTCTGAACGATCAAGCCATGCCGGAGCGGGTGAGCGCGTCGCCCGGCTATTCGGGCTTCTTGCTCTCCATGAACTTCACCGCACTCTGCATCGCCTGGGCGACGGCGCTCTTGGCGACCTCATCGACATCGCTGGCCGAGATCTTGCCGCCCGGTTCCGAGGCGAACGCGGCTTCGCCGCTGGGCATTGCCTTGATCGACTGGCCGGGCCAGGTGGCTACCGCGAGCGACACCTTGGCGCCGAACTTCTTGCAGTCCTTCGACGGGCCCAGGCTGACCAGGCTGCCGACCACGTTCCAGCCCTTGGCACCCTTGTCTTTCGGTTTGTCGAGCGATAGCTTGCCCGACTTCTTCACCGCTGCCTCGGCGGCAGTGGTCATCAGGTCGATGACACGGCTCTTGTGCTTGTCGTCGAAGATCTCCTTGACCGAGAACTTGGAGATCTCGACATAGGTCTTGCCGTCGGTCATGACAACCTCCTGTCGTCGTACGCGTAGCAGCAATGCGACGGACACTCCCGGGTGATTTCAATCGACAGCAGCGGACTGTAGCCGTTCAGCAGCTGTCCCCACGTCGACATGATCGTGCGCAGCCTGACGGGCTGCTGCACGGTCGTCGACTGACTGCTGGCGGGTAGATCCACCGTAGCGGGCATCATTACACTCCTCCTCCGGATGCGAGCACTCGTACCGCGTCTTGCTCGTTAGCGAACGCAGTCGCCGGTTTGCGCTTCATCAACGCGAGCGCAACCCTGCCCAGTATCGTCGCCAGCTTGCGGTTGGTGCCGTGCACGGCGCTTTCGGCCGAGAGCCCGTAGCGTTTGTACCGTGTGAGCAGGCCGCGGCAGATGACAAGGTAGGCGAGAAACTTCTTCGGCTGCGCCACCAGGCCGATTCGCTTCGCGCGCCTGGTAATCGACGACCAGCTGTAGAACTCTTTCCAGGCCCGCTCGATGCCGTTCAGGATCTGATCGGCCGCCATGCGCGGATGCTGATATAGCACGCGCGGGTGATTTGGATCGAGCCAGTAGTCGTAGTCGGGCTTCAACAGCTTGAGCGCGTTCTTGCCTTTCCGCATCTGATGAAAGTCGACCGTACCGGGAAGGGGCGTCATAGGAATGAACTGAGCAAGTGCGATGCCGCAGTTCCGAGAGAACCGGATGGTCTGGTCCAATGTTTCGGTGGTGTCTGACTCAATGCCGAAGATGAAGGAGCCGAAGATGTAGGGGAACCCTTTCTGCCGGATTGTTTCGAGCTTCTCCTCAAGCGCTGCGCCGCTCGAATTGAACAGCTTGCGGGTCGCTTTGAGCCCCTCCTCCGTGATCGTTTCGATACCAACCAGCGCCCCCACAATGCGCGCGCGCTTCATCGCGGCGAGAAATTCCGGATCGTCGGCCACCTCCATCGTGATTTGGGTGCAAAAATGCATGTCGCGCGGCACCTCGCGGGCGAGCCGATTGAGAAGCTGGAGCCGCTCTTCGCGGCCGGTCTTGGCGCGCTGGCTCAGCTCGGGAGACCGCCGCTGCCCGATGTCTTCGAGGGTGTACGGGTAGAAGTTGTCGTCCGCGAACATCACGAGGCGAAAGCCTGCGCGATAGAGATACTGCACTTCTTGAAGGATGGCGTCAGTCGCACGCACGCGGGGAATCCGGCCGTCCTGGACCCACACGGAGCAGAAGGAGCACGACTTCGGGCAGCCGCGTACCGTCTGAATCGACGCGACGAGATATCGATTCAGCGGCATCAGATCCCATCGCGCCGGCACGAAGCTTTCGCCGGGGATTCGTCCGCCGCTGTATGTTCGCTGCATTCGACCCGCCGCGTAATCGGCGAGCAGGTCGATCCAAGCGATCTCGCCGTCGCCGGTCACGACGGCATCGCCGTTCCCTAATGCTTCTTCCGGGAAGATCGAGGCGTGGGGACCGCCAAAGACGACCGCGGCACCTCGCTTTTTGGCTTCGCGCGCAAGCGCGTATCCGTGAATCGCATTGAAGGTGTGGATACTGATACCAACTAAATCGCCTGGCCGGACGTCATCAAACGGAAAATCATCGATCGCCTGATCCACGACCCGGAGACGGTCCAGATAGTCGCCCTGGGTGACGGCCGCGAGGACGGGCAACGCGCGCGGCGTTATAAACGAAAACCCGATACGCTCGGCCGCGGGCGCCGGATTCGCGAGGAACACATTAAACCGATGTGCCATTCTTGGTCTCCGGGGACGGGCCCCCAAACGCCGCAGCGCGCCGCCGACACCAAATGTGTAGCCGCCAAATATACGTCATCAGCTCAATTTTATTTTTTTGGTTCGACGATCGTCGGGTGTCTTTCGTCCTGCTTCGTCTTTCTTCCCGGCTCTGCGGACAGGCGGAACAAAGAGTCATTTTCAGCTCAAGGCGCGGTCAGTCAAGTTCGGAGAATGGGGCTTACGTCAACTCGACGCCCCTGGAAGTTCCCGGGCCGCGCCGGCGACTGCCATCTTAGGTCAACCGGATGCTCTGAGACAAGAAATCTTGGCACACCTCTGCCTTCAGGCTCGAATCTCGATTGTCCCCGTCCTCGTCCGTTGGCGCGAGTAGCACGTCGAGCGTGTCGATGGGGAATTGCTAATTGCGGGCCATTTCTTGGATTTGGCGATCTTGTTATGATGCCCTGTCATGCGTGATCTGGCAGTACTCTTCATCCATCTCATTACGACGATCTCCCGACTCGCAGGTCCCGCCGGCGCCCACTCTGTGGTCGCCGAGTCTGTTCTGGTCAAGCAGCAACTCCTGATCCTGAATCGTTCCCGACAACGTTCCGCTTTACCGATTCAAGCCGGGCATAGCTTTCATTCTCTGAACTCAGAATCTCGATGATGAAATCCAGGAAGTCCGCCGAACGTGTCACCTGCATCGTCGATGGCTACAACGTCATTCGCCGGGTGCAAGAGCTTCGGAGCGTGGAACAACAGAACGACTTGGAAGCCGGGAGAAATGCACTGCTCAATCGTATCCATTCGTCGGGGCTCCTGGCCAGCACCCATGTCATCGTCATCTTCGACGGAGCTACCGGGATACGGCATTCCGGGCCATCGCCCCCTGGAATTGACGTTCGGTTTTCCATTCCACCGCAGAATGCGGACCTTGCCATTCTGACTGCTTTGAAATCCCGAGCAGTCACAAGCCACGTCGCCGTGATAACGGCGGACCGAGACCTCGGGTGGGAAGCCAAGAAGCTGGGGGCCCGGGTCATTGATCCCGAGAAGTGGATCATGGAGTTCTCACCTCTCCGGCAGGGCGGTGAGCGAGTAAACGATGATCCCGAAAAGCCGAAGCCTAACCAGAGTGGGACTGAGCACTGGCTCGAAGTCTTTGGCGACCAGCGCATGGAGATCGCCGAGCTTGAGAAATCTGCGGCACGACCTGACGAGTGCCGGGCGGCGGATCCCCACGAGAAGGACCAAGTCAAGAAACGAAGGAAGGAGCGCTATCTGCGCAGAATGAAACGACGGTCCTCATAGAGCCATGTTTCGACACACCCCCGTTCTCGCTGTCGCACGCTTGAACCCGCGGCGCAGGGACAGTTCAAGCGGCAGTCACATGGATGCAAGGCGTCCGCCGAGAACGGGGACGCCGAATGACGATCTCGACGTCGCGTCCGAGGGCATTCAAGAAATTCTGTTTCTGAGTGCATGCTCAGAGCGCAAAGGGGTTGAAATCCGTCGTCCGGTCGTAATAGTCCTCGTGCTCTGCCCTTTTCAAGAAATTCACGACCCTGTAGGTCACCGGAGTCGCCAGGACTTCCCAGCCCACCTTGACAAGGTAGTTGCTGAACATGACCTGAAACACATCGGCGAGCGGCCAGATTCCCAAGAAAGCGAGGGGATAGAAGACCAGCGAATCCACCCCCTCCCCAACTATTGTGGAGCCGATGGTCCGAGTCCAGAGCCAGCGGCCTCCGCTCCAAATCTTCATCTTGGCGAGCACGAATGAGTTGACGAATTCGCCCGACCAGAAAGCCGCCAGGGACGCGAATACAATTCGCGGAGTCTGACCGAAGATGGTTTCGTAAGTCTCCTGCAGGGGCCAGCCGGGCTTCGGGGGCAGTTTCACAATGACCCAACTCATGAATGAAGCGAAGATCAGGGCGGCAAATCCAGCCCAGATCACTCTGCGAGACCGGGCATAGCCGTACACCTCTGTCAGGATGTCCCCGAACACATAACTGATCGGAAAGAAAAGAACTCCAGCACCGAAGGTGAAGCCTGCGATCGTGGAGACCTTCTGCACTCCGATGAGCGAGGAGCAAAGCAGAATCGTAACAAACCCCGCCATCATAAAGTCGTAGTAACGATAGACGCGGCGCTTTTCGCGCTGCCGCGCGGAGTCTTGCATCGAATCTCTCCTTGTCACGAAGGAGCGGAGTATAAACGATCGTTACTTTCTTCCGGAATCACAATCGTGTTCAGGATCTGCAGGGCATTCTATCTCGAGCGCAAGGCAACGAAAGGCCGGCGGAGAGAAAGTCGATCTGCAACAATTCGCTATCGAATCCGAAATCCGTTTGCCCTTGGCAACCCGTGCTTGAGCCAGCATCCGCTGGGTCAGCGTGGAGATGGCGGTACTCCTTTATCGCCGTCACGAACCGAGCGTTCGGCAAGGTTTTATCAAACCGAGACATGCTAAATGGCGAAATGGAGGTCCGGCTAATGTTCGGACTGAGCCGCGGGCGCAATGATGACGACCTTTCCCCGGAGTTCATCCTCAATCATGTGCCGTAGAGCCTCGCGGGTCTCAGCGAGCGGATAGGTACTGTCGATGATCGGCGTAATCTTCCCGGTCTCGAGGAAGTCTCTGAGGATGGCCATTACGTTCTTCTTGCTGGGCAACGGGACACTCGGACCTTGCAGTTGCTTCACGACTGAGCGCGCACGAGTTCCGGGCCTTTAGTGATAACCGCGTCACTCTACCGGAGGCTGATCGGATTCCTCGCAGTTGATCAGCCACGGTATGCCGAAGCGATCGACGACCATGCCAAAACGCGCTGCCCAGAACGTTTTCTCGAGCGGCACTACAACCCTACCGTCCTTACCCAGTTCGCGAAAGATACGCTCGGCGTCAGCCGTGCTCTTGATCTGAATCGAGAGCGAGAAGCCCTTGGGTTCCTCATAGCGATCCGGCGCTACGTCGCCACCCATCAGCACCTGGTCGCCGAGTGTCAGGTTGCCGTGCATGACCTTGTCCGACCAGTCGGCCGGAACCTGACCCGCAAGGGGCGACCCGCCGTAACGGAAGATCGCCCCAAGTTGGCCGCCGAGACACTGTTCATAGAACTTGAACGCCGCCTCGCACTCTCCTTTGAAGCTCAGATACGGGTTGATTTGCATGGTGAACCTCTTGTCGAATGAGTCCAACCTCTTAAGGTTGCCACTCGTGTGACGTTTGGGTTAGAAAACCATTAAGTCTGGGTCTCGTTTCCGCCGTTGATGAGTTGCGAACAAATCACTTCACCGTGAAGTCTGATCGAGAAACGCATATAGTCGACTCCCTTACCTGGATTGGTGCCGGGGCCGCCTGCGACAGCGTGATGCCACACGAAGCCAGCAGGGCGGCGCCCGGTCAAGCGCAGCTGGTTCGGCTTCAACTCCATACCCGACGAATCCTGACGCCGCGCCTCCAACTCAGACGTGTTGATCGACGAGAATGGGATTTCCGTCGGGGTCCACAGCCATAAAGCTGGCTGGGCCCGTCGTGCTTTCGTCTGCCTCGCTCACCATCTGCACGCCTTGCGCCTTGAGCTGTCGCTGCAGTTCGCGCACGTCTGTGAAAGCAGCTCGTTTTTGGGCATTGCTGTCCCATCCAGGGTTGAAGGTTAGTATGTTCTTGTCGAACATGCCCTGAAAAAGGCCGATGACGTGATCACCATTCTTCAGGATCAGCCAGTTCTGTGAAGCGTCTCCAGCGAAGACCTTGAAACCGAACTTCTCATAGAATTTTCTCGAAGCTTCAAGGTTCTTGACAGCCAAGCTGATTGAAAAAGCGCCGAGTTCCATGCTTTGCTCCTTTGGTGTGCGGAGATTCAGAGCGTTCTTCCTCTAGTTGCCGGTGAACAGCCTCTCGCGGTCCAAGCCAACCAACGCGTTAAGCTGCGGGCGCCGGTGCGCGAATGCACACGGCGTCCGCTCCATCCTGGCGCGGGCGGCTCCGCGAGGCGCCCGTCAGCTTCAACGCTTTGTTGGGCCCCTCGCGCCTGGAGTAGACTAGCATGATGCAAAAACTTTCTAGAACGATTCGGCAGCCCGGCCTCAGACCTTCGATGCTTCTTTGCGATCATTAGAGTATCGTCCGTGAGCGGACATTTGACCAATATCTCGGAGCGCAGGCAGGTTCTTCGTACTATTTCGAGATGTCCACAATTGCTCCACGAGATCACGTCCGATCAAGTTAGAGGACAGTTCTAAGATAGCACGCACACCAAGAAGTCGAGCGGGTCGAGAGGCACTCGCCGTTGACAAGTCCCTTCGAACTCATGATGAAGCCGAGACTGAGATCCGGGCAGCAATCTTCCGGTACGAGACAAGGCGAGTCGGCCTCCGCCCAGTAGTCGATCCGCACAGCGGCGGCTTGAGTTCCGTCAGCCCCCTAGCCGCGCGGTTGCTCTGTCTCATGGCGGGTTCAAGGAATGATCCGTCGACCCGTTGAAAAAGGAGCCGCGAAACAGCCGCTTCCCGTCTATTATATGGCTGCGGGGTAAATCACGATTCACACGCTCCTGGCCCGGCCCAGAAGCTTCCCCGAATGATCTTCAACCGAATGGCGCAGATTTTGAGACGACTTCAAGAGGTTTTCCGATGCTACAGCCGCGCATTTTAGTTCGCACCCTTACACTGGTCGCGCTGGCGACCGGTTCTCTGTCCACTTCCGGTCTTCCCAGGACGTCCCGCGCAACGCTCCCCACCAGGCCAAACGTCCTATTCATCGCCGTCGACGACTTGAACCACTGGGTGCGCTATCTCGACCGGAACGACCAGGTCAAAACGCCCAATCTCGACCGAATCGCGCAGCGCGGGCTCCACTTCACGCGTAGCTACTGCTCCGCACCGGTATGCAATCCCTCGCGCACGGCCCTGATGTCCGGTCTCCTGCCTTCCACGAGCGGCGTCTACGATAACAACACCGACTGGAGACCCATCGTGTCGGAGTCACTGACGCTCACGACGCAGTTTCGCAAGAACGGCTATTTCGTCGCCGGGGCCGGGAAGATCTACCACGAAAGATTCCGGCGCAGGAGCGAGTGGGACGCCTACCTCGATGATGAAGGCGTCGATCCGAAGCCGGCCGGACCGAACGACCGCGCCGGCACATTCAGGTGGTTCGCTCCCCTCGACTGCAAGGACGAAGATATGCAGGACTACCGGATCGTGAGCTGGGCGATCGACCAGCTCGAGGCAAAGCACGACAAACCGTTTTTTCTCGCAGCCGGCGTCCACAAGCCGCACCTAGCCTGGAACGTTCCGCGAAAGTACTACGACATGTACCCTCTGGACAAAATCAAGCTTCCTCGGACACTCGAAACCGATCTTGAGGACGTGCCTCCCGTCGGCGTCCAGATGGCCGAGCCCGGGGGCGACCACGCGGAGATCGTCAAGTCAGGCCGGTGGAAGCAGGCGGTGCAGGCCTATCTCGCAACGATCACCTTTACCGACATGAACATCGGCCGTTTGATCGACGCCCTGGACCGCAGTCCCTACAAGGACAACACGATCGTGGTCGTCTTCGGAGACCACGGTTGGCACCTGGGCGAGAAGCTTCACTGGCGTAAGTTCACTCTTTGGGAAGAAGCTACGCGCGCTCCGCTGATCTGGATAGTACCAGGACTCACCAAGCCGGGTTCGGTGTGCCGCCGGACGGTCGACTTCATGAGCCTTTATCCGACGCTCATGGATCTTTGCGGCATCCCGACACCCAAACACGTCGAGGGGGTGAGCATCCGCAAGCTGCTCAAAGATCCCGACAGCGCGTGGGACCGCCCCGCCCTCACCACATATCTGTTCAACAACCACGCCGTTCGAACGGAACAGTGGCGCTACATCCGGTATCACGACGGCGGCGAGGAGCTCTACGATGAGTCGAAGGACCCTCTCGAATGGACTAACCTGGCCTTGAAACCCCAGTATGCGTCGTTGAAAGCTGCGTTGGCGCGCCACTTTCCGAAGGTCAATACGCCTCCGCCGCGCGGATCGAGCTCCGCGGACGCGCTCGACGGCAAGCGGGGGCTAAAGGCCCGGCGCGACGCCGAAGAAAAGGAGGCGAATTAATCGGCGTCGGAGCGGAAAAAGGAAAGCGATCAGAACCGTCTTGCTAAAACAGCGAGTATCATTCTGGCTACAGTTCGTGCATCTTCAAAAACAGTCGCAATTTGTTCAGTGAGCAAAAAGAACACCGCATAAAACGACATGGGATGCTTCTCCAGCCACAACATTGCGGCAGGAAGAACAAGATTTTCGATGAATGCCATGTTGGCTATGCCAAACCACGCTACACCGATAACTGCTCCAGCCAGAATATCAGTCGGATAATGAAGTCCCAGGTAGAGGCGGGGAAATGAAATCACAACAAAAGTATGCAAAAGCGCAACGATGCCAAGACGTCGCGAGACAAACCACAAGCCCACAGCAAGGCAAACAAATAAGGCGGCGTGGTCACTGGGAAACGAACTCCACCCATCAAGGGCTTCACGCATCATTCCATAGGGAAGCTGGAATCCTATTTCCGCGTTGTGAATAGGCCTGTAACGAAACGGCAGTATTAAGGCAAGCCCGCGGGCAGTAAACATCGCGCCAAACGCCGCAACCAATGTTGACAGAATAACGGCCCGAGTTCTTTTTTGATCACCTTTGGTACGAAACCACGCCCACCAGATTAATGCGGCGATAACACCACCCTTGATAAGATTTGTATTACGCAGCAAAAGAATGACTGAATCAAATGGCTGCCATCGATTGGCATAGGAATTCAGAAACCGGATGACATGTACATCAAACGCTGTCATTATCATTCGCCGCACTTGAAAGTTTCATTCTACATACCTTCCAGAAAAACTCGGTGCTTCCGTAAGAGTTTCGCCGTCGCGGCACTGGTGCATCGCCCGCCACAATTGCCATTCTGCGGCATCGTGCGCTGCGTGCAGTACTGCGACGACGACCGCATCGCCCTCAACGGCGAAGTAGACGGCCTAGGGAAAACGGCGCAGCAGCGCTCGCCTGGTTCCCGACCTGAGATACTGGTACCTGAACGGCCGGCGCAGGCTATCGACCCTGCGAATGGCGTAATGCATTCGCCGCCGCTCGTGCGGCGATCGAACCGCACCTGGCAAGCCTGATCACGGCTTCGGCGTCACACCACCGGGTGGCTTGTCCAGATAGCGTCCGTCCTGGAAATCGATAATCGTGCCGGACGGCTGATAGGCGATCGGCTTCGGTTCAAGCCAATCGACCACCGCCTTCTTGAGCGCAAAAGCGAAGAACTGGTTTCCGGCGGGCGAATAGTGCCCGATATAGAGGCGCTTGATGTAGTCGCCGGCGGGGATCCGGAATTGCGTGAAGTCAGCCACGTGCGCGTCGAACGCATCGACAGTCGGGATGCCGCGCTCCTTGAACCACTGCAGCAGGGCGAGGTCGGTCGCGAGCTTCGGCCCGCCTTCGCACGCGCGAAGCATAGCGCGCGTGCCGTAGCTGAAAACGACCATCAGGCGGCGTCCGTGTTGTGTGGCGAATGCGTGCAGTTTCTCCATCACGTGGAGCGTGCTCGCTCGCGACACGACGTCGATAAGCTTTTCCGCCGAGGCACGACGGCTGGAGACGTCGGTGAAGTCGAACTTGACCTTCGCCCAATCGGCGAGCCGGCGAATCCGATCCTGCGGCACGTCGGGAACTCCCTCGAACATTGCATGCAATTGGATGAATTCGTGGTCGGCCACAACCGCGCGCGCTCGCTCGAAGGAAAGCATAGTGCGCAGCGCCGAGGGTGACGGGCACGGGTTCGGCATTTCCTCCCACTGTCCGGAGTCGAGATTCACGCGCAGGTGGGTCCAGGGGTTGGCATGATACATTTCTGAGCTGCGCTGGTAATTCGTGATGAAGCCACGCCACGGCATCAGCGTGCGCCGGTGATCGTCGTCATAAATGTTGAAGATCAAATACGGAGCCTTCACCGCGGTCTGCTCCATCCGCCGCAGTCGCGCAAAGGCCTGAAACACGCCGTAGCCGCCGACGCCGAAGTTCCGGATCGGCTCGCCGAGGTGTGCCGCCAGATACTCCTGCCACGACTCACCATCGCTGACCTGATGACACTGGGTGAAGCTGTCGCCGTAGGTATTCAAGCGACATTTGCGGTCGGCGTAGTGGATGAGTTTGCGTTCGCCCGCCGGCCCGTACCGATAAACGGTACAGGAACCGTCGATGCCGTCGCGCTGGATGCTGTCGCTCGGAACGTAGCCTAGTTCGGGGTCGAACTTCGCCCACTGATTGTGGGGCGGTGGCCGCAGGAAGGCATCCACGTGCGCCGGTGGGATCACTCGCTCGTGGCGGGCCGCGAGCCACTCTTCGTAACGCGGCACAGGGCCGGGCGGTGTTGGCGTCTGCGCCGGTTCATTGGCAGCGGGCAGTCGGTTGGCGAAAACGGCGGTTGTGCCCGCCGCGGTGGTGATTCCGAGGAATTCACGACGTTGCATGATGATGTAACCTCCGGGAGCTGCTCCGTTGCCGGATGGATGGTTTCGATTCGAAAGCATGGCAGGCTTCTCTGGTTGAAAAGAGTTCTGTCATCAGCATGACCGGTGTGGCAAAGGAGCCATCGCGCCTGATCGTCACCAATCCAATCAGGTAGGCGTAAAGCAAGGTCCGGCTCCCCAGGACAAAATCACCAGGACGGCGATGGATCAGATTGAAAATGGTCCCTTCTGCCAAAGCCTCCCGCAGTGTCAATCCCCCAATGTGTAGACCGAGTTGTGTTTACTTCTCTACCAACTCCACGCAGACCAACTCGCTCTGACCAGCCCTTCGCCATGCCTCCGCACCGTCCGTCTTCGCGAACATGAACCGCCCGGCGAACGCCGGATGTCCCCACACCTGGCCCGATAACACCTTCGTCCTGGATTGCTCGTCATACCCACTGGGGTTTAGCCGGCACAGCACAAGTTCGCCTGTGCTGTTCAACGACAGCGCCCGGTCACCGTCGTTCAGCCAGACGATGCTGGCGTGCGGGTTGCGGGCCTTCGGCGTGAGTTGGTTGTCGTCGTCCCAGAGCTTCCTGCCAGTTTTCAGCTCGAAGCACGTCAGGCCAAGATTCTTGTCGATCGAGTAGGCGTGGCCATCGCGGTAGAGCGGCTGGGCCATGAGCCCGCGGAGGTTCTTGTTATCCGTCCAGATGAGTTCGTGGTCGGTCGGCTTCGCGCCAAGTTTGATCGCCTTCGAGCCTTCCCAGTAGCCCGTGACGAAGACGATCCCGTCGCGGTAAATCGGACTCGCGATCGAGACGCCGTACGTCACCTCGTAGGGCACCTTCCAGAGCGGTTTGCCGTTGGCTGGGTCGAGAGCGTGGATGTGTTTCGGAGTCCACAATACCATCACACGCCCCGCCGGCGTGTCGAACACCGCGGGCGTGCAGTAGCCTGCGGGGTCGTCCAGCGAACGCCACCGTTCCTTGCCCGTGAGGCGGTCGAATGCGATTACACACCCGCCGTCCTTCGCGCCGATGTGAACGATGACGTTCTCGCCCTCGATGATCGGTGAGCCGGCAAAGCCCCACTCGGGCACCTGGGCCTTGAAATCGGCGACGGTGTCGTGCTGCCAGATGATCTTGCCGGTCTTCGCGTCGAAGCAGAAAAGGTGGCCGACTGCACCGAGCGTGTAGACCCTGCCGTCGTGAAGGGTGGGACTTGTGCGTGGGCCGTTCCCGTACCCGCCGAGATCTCGATACTTCACGGCGTAAGTGTGCTTCCAGAGTTCTTCGCCGGTCTTCGCGTCGAAGCACAACACGCGCTCGGTGCCATCGGGATTGCCGTCCTCGATCGCACCCTTTGGCCGTGGTGGAATCGCCGCTTCGAGGTCGAGCGTGAAGACGCGGCCCTGCGCCGCGATGATGCCGGCGTAGCCACCCCCGACGGGCTGCTTCCAGGCAACCTTCAGTCCGTTAACCGGCCACTTCTCGGGGAGTTTGGGGGCGTTCCAGGTTCCATCCCCACGCGGGCCGCGCCACCGTGGCCAGTCCTCGGCCACGACCGAACCCGCGACCATCGCGAGGGCAGCAACCGCCAACATGCACATAGCCATGGGGCCGCGCTCTCTTCTCCGCCGCTTTGATGAATACCAGGATCTCGAAATCACGACATCGTGGATTTGTTAGTCTGAGTGCTCGCGTTGGGAGCCTGCAAGGGTAAGGGCTCGCGCAAAAATAACTTCACATTCTGGCGCGAGAGTCGGTGTCAATCCTGAACCGGTTTCTGTTCGCTAAGCACGCTGAGGATCGCGCCCCTTCGGGCTGCGGCCCGCAGGCCACGAACTTATTTCTGCGCGAACCCTAAGAGTTGCTATGGTTGAACCCGACGCCGCAAAGCGTCTTGCGGAGATCGCCGATTCCAATCCGGTCACCGCTGCTCCATCAACGGTTTCCGCCGGCTCCGCACCGTCCGTGCGATCATACACGAAATACTTTTGCGGGGGCGTGGAATCGGCGTGTCACGAGTCTCCTTGTGTCCCGGATGTGTCTGGGTGTGCCGTTGGGATCTCGCCCTCGGCGCGCGGCCTTCTTTGAGTCGCGCAAGCAGTTGGTAGCGACGTTGACGCGCTGGCCAGTCTCCTTCGTCACGTGGTATTTTAACCCAACTTGGAATGGTCATAGCGCGGGTGTTCAAAGCGGACGCGCTCAGTCAACTCTGTTACAATATGCATTCATCTATTCACCAGGAGGCAGGGATAACCGTTGTCGTCACAGACCACACCGAAATCATTCCCGGGCGTCGCGAGGCTACCGGACTACTGTGCGAATGTCGCTTGTGGCACAAACCCGTGCGATATGAAGTTGCTCGGAGCTGGTCTGACCCAGAACACACGGTCCTACCCATTCTTGATAGAGGTGCAAAACACATGAAGCGCTTGTGGCTCTTTGCCGGAACCCTTTCGGCGGTGTGCGTCATCGCGATGTCAGGCGCGGTAAAGGTCGTCTCGTCCAGGCCCCCACTTCCATATTTCGAAACTGCCAAACATTCTCCGGCCCAGGACCCAAGGCCGATGCAGATCGAATCAGCGTCCGGGGCGATCGCGCGAGCGACAGTGAGCGGACCGCGGTTCTACCCCCCGGAAGTATTCGCCGCGATCGAGGATTACCACAATCCCCGCCTGAAGCGGCTTCGCGACGAGTATGGCCTTGAGAAAGTCATCGCAGGCGAGCCAAACGAGTTCCGAAAGTTGTTGATGCTACGGCACTGGGTACACACCCGGTGGCCGATCGACAACGACCAGAAGGAGGGCGGGGACGCCTTCGCCATCCTCGAGAAGGCAAAGACCGGAGCCGGGTTTCACTGCTCGCATTCGCTGACCGTGCAGCACGCCGTGATGGTTTCGATGGGCTACGTCGTTCGGGACCTTGGCGTAGACCGGAACCATGAGGACATGGGTCGCAGTATCCACCACGGCGTAAACGAAGTCTGGTCGAATGACTACGCGAAGTGGGTCCTGCTGGACGCGAAATACGATATCCACTTCGAGCGGGATGGAATACCGCTTTCGGCGCTGGAACTCCACGAGGCGGTTCGGGCTGATGGTGGAAAAGGGATTGTGAAAATGCAGGGAATCGACCGGCGTCAGGCGACTATGGAGAAACCCGACGCTCCGGAAGGCACCATCCGCAGCTACTGGTGGGCATCCTATTATCTGCGTCCCAATCCGTTTACGGAGCCACACTGGAGCGGAGGCAGCCGGCTGCTCATCTTAGACAATGACGCGTTCCGGAACACGACCTGGTATCGCATGGGCGGCAGCGGCAAGCTCGTCAAACACTGGGCCTACGCCGCAAGCGCCTTTATCCCAACACGCAATCGTCACGAGATCGAGTGGACGCCGGGCGTGCCGGATCTGCGAGCGCGGCAAATCGCGCCGGCGGAACTCGAGGTGCGTCTTCGCAGCGCCACGCCGAATTTCAAGACCTATCTCTCCCGTGTCAACGGGGGCCCGTGGGAACCTTTTACCGGCGACCGTACTCGCTGGACCCTCCAGACCGGGGAAAACCGGTTCGAGGCGCGGACCCGAAACCTGGCCGGAGTGGAAGGGCCAGCCGTTTCAGCCGTGGTCGAATTCAAGCCCCCGCATCTAATGATTCGATTTTCCTGGTGTCACTATAGATTCGCACTGCGAAACGAATACCACCAAGACTGAACACCAGGCGATGTCGCCCCGATGCCGTTCGACTATTTGCTGAGCCGCACCAGTTCCACGCGCGGCTTCCCGCCCGTCAGGTTCAGCACAGCGACGCCGCCAAGGTCGCTGTCGCTGCGACGGTCGGACGGCAGCGTCGGGCTGCCAGGGTTGAAGAACAGTACGCCCTGGTACTCCAGCTGCGTCTGTCGATGCGTGCCGCCGTAAGCGACGGCGTCCACCATCCGCGCGAATTTCGAGCGCAGGATGTCCGCCAGCGGCGTCTCGGGAAACGTCAGGCTGCCATCCTTCTCCACAACTATGTCCTTGCGAGGCAGCGTGACGTTGAACGTGAGCCCTACACTCAGCCCGCCTGCTTCGATCACCTTGACCGGTCCCCCGCCACCGACCGGAATGTAACCCTGGTTTGCCCCGGCCGGGACCATCACAGGAGCGACGCTCCCGAGGCGGCCCAGGATACCCTTCTGTCCGATATCGCCCAAGTGGACTATCAAGTCAACACCGGCAAAAGCGTCCAGCGCCTGCTGAGGGAGATCGCTGCCATCCGCTTTGCGAGAGTGGGTGTCGGCCAAGAAACCGATGCGCCGGATTTCAATCATCCTCCGTCCTCCAGTCAAAAACCCCGGGCGATCTTAGAAGAGATGGGACGATTGCGCCAGTGAAACCCGATCCGGCGCGAATTTACGCCGGCCACGCGGTTGGCAGATCCGTCTTGATGATCTTGCCGCCCAAATTTGCGGCGGACAACTTTTTCTCGGGGCTGGAGCGAAAAGACAACCGGATGTATACTTGCAGAAACTGGAACATGAGAACCGAATCCCACCTGAGAGGAGGCCTTCAATGAGGCAGCTCACTCTGTTGATCACGATGTTTCTGTTCTTTGTTTCCCAAGCCGCCGGACAAACCACTTTCGGCTCGATTACTGGAGTAGTGACGGACCCTAGCGGAGCCGTCGTTCCGGGAGTCACCGTCTCCGTGACCAACGAGGGCACCGGGCTCGACCGCAAAGTAGTCACCAGCTCTGGCGGCGTGTTCAATGTGCCGAACCTCGATGTCGGAACATACCGGGTCACGGTCACCGCCACGGGATTCGCTACGTACGAGAGGAGCGGGCTCGTGCTGAGCTCCAACCAGGTGCTGAATATAGACGCCAGCCTGAAGCTGGAGACCACCGCCACCGTAACGGAGGTCCAGGCGGCCACGCCTGCCATCAGCACGGAGACCAGCTCCCTGAGCGACGTCAAGTCGAACCAGGTCTTGCAGCAGTTGCCGTTGGAAATGAGCCGGCACGCGGCTGATAAAGGCTTCTACACCTACACGTTTCTCAGCACGGGAACCAGCTCGGTTACGATCGACGAGCATTCCGGTGATCAACGGCGTGCGGACACAGTCTGGAACTCTGCCCACGATGGATGGCATTGCAGTGACGGCTTACTCCGGAGGCGCGAGTCCAGTCCAGCCAAGCTTTGAAGCGATACAGGAGGTCAACGTCCTGACCGCCAATCCGACAGCAGAGTTTGCCGTGGCGGCGAATTACACCGTGGTTACGAAATCGGGCACGAACGATTTTCACGGCACCATGTTCTACAACTACAATAGCCACGTGCTGAACTCGCGCAACTTCTTCAGCACCGAGAGGCCACTGCGCGTTTACAATAACTTCGGAGGCAGCCTCAGTGGACCGATCAAGAAGAACAAACTTTTCTTTTTCGGCGACTACGAAGGTTCGCGAGAGGCAGCCCGTCGCCTGATGACTGCCGCTGTGCCGCTGGTACCGTGGCGGAGTGGGGACTTCGGCGGCCTCGCAACCACGATTGTCGATCCCACCAATCTCGACGCCACCGGCAGGCCCACTCCCTTTCCCGGTAATCGGATTCCGGACAGTCGGATCAGCCCTGTCTCGAAGAATGTCCAGGAGGTCTTTCCGCTGCCCAACTTCGGCGCTCCCACCCTGCAAGCCGGAAACTACCGTCAATTGTTCGTAGGCACCACCGGCTTCACGCGTTTCAACATGGTCGATGGCCGCATCGACTATAATCTCAGCTCGCGCGATCTGATCTTCGGCCGTATGAGTTGGCGGCGCATGCCTCTGGACGGCGTCGATTACCCCCCCGCCATTGGTCACTACCCGCAGCGCCGTTATGGCCATAGCGGTGTCATTTCGTGGTCGCACACCTTCTCCCCGGCGCTGCTGAATGAGTTTCGCACCGGCGTGACCTACCATCGCAACAGCTACCACTACGACACCATCGGTAGCGACCTGATACAGCAATGGGGCATCAAGGGGATCACCGCGACCGGCGCCCCGGTCGAACCAATCTTCAGGGTCGACCCGGTGGATCCTTTCCTGACGGACGTCGCCTTCAATAACCCCAGCACCTCGATACAATTGATCGACAACCTCAGTTGGACCCGCGGGGCGCATTCTCTGAAGTTCGGGATCGACGTGATCCGGGACCGATTGAACGAGACGTCCATCAGCCCCTTGATCTACGGCAGGTATAACTTTACGGGGATCTACACAAACTTTGGCTACGCGGATTTTCTGCTCGGAATCCCGCAAAGCACCGAGTTGGCCGTAGATACTCCTCCACGCTACCTGCGAGCTACCACCTGGGCCTTTTATGCCCAGGACCAGTTCAAAGTCAATCGCAAGCTCACGCTGAATTACGGGTTGCGGTGGCAACTGGCCGGGCCGTTCTACCACCAGTTCGGAGCGATCTACAGCTTCAATCCGCAAACCGGCGCCCTGGTCATTCCTGACAATGCCGTCGACCGGATCAATCCATACTTCCCGACCAACATTCCCATCCAGACCGCTTCGCAGGCCGGCTATCCGCAGGACGCTCTGGTCGATTTTCCCAAAGACTCCATTCAACCACGGTTTGGTTTCGCCTATAAACCGTTCGCCGGCGGGAACATGGTGATCCGCGGCGCCTATGGAATCTTCGGCAACCTCATTTACCGGCCGTTGGCACGGGACATGGGAGGGGGGCCTTTTGCGGGCAGCGCCACCTTCGTCAATTCGATCAAAACGGCGTGCCTCTGTTCAGCTTTCCCGAACCGTTCCTGACCTCCGCCATTGGCGCAGTCGGCACGCAGAATGTCCAGGGCAAGGACCCGAACCTGAAGAACCCGTACACGCAGCAGTGGAATCTGACGATCGAGCAGGAGGTGAAAGAGACGGCTTTGCGGGTTTCCTATATGGGGACCCGGACCGTGAACTTGCCCTATCGGCGTAATCTGAATCTGCCGCCGCCGAGCACGATCCCGTTCTCGGCCATCCGCAGGACCTACCCGCAGTACAACCAGGTCATCTGGACGGAAAATGGCGGCAACGAGTTCTACAATGGCCTCGAGGTTTCGGCGACGAAAAGGTACGGCAAGAATTTTTCATTCGGCGCCGGGTGGACCTGGGCGCGCGACTTGACCGACTCTCAGGACTCCGGTGGAGGCGGCACCTCCTTTGGCGGCCAGGTGATTCAAGACCAATACGACCGCCAGGCGGAGAAAGCCGATAACGCACTGGTTCTGAAGCATCGCGCGTTTGGCTACGCTATTTACGCCCTCCCCTTCGGACGAGGTCAGCGCTTCCTGAGTGGCGCCAGCGGCTGGGTCGAAGGGCTTCTGGGAGGCTGGCAAACGAGCTGGAATGTCAACCTGCAATCCGGGCAATATTTTAATCCCACGTTTACAGGCCGGGATCCTTCCAACACCAACACGATAGGAGGGCGGCCGGATCGTATCGGCGATGGAAACCTTCCCACCGCCGACCGCTCCCTCGGTCGCTGGTTCGACGCCTCGGCCTTCAAGATTCCAGGGTGCCCGGACAGCAATCCAATCTGCCCGGAAAGCGCCCGAACCAACGTGGGCCGATTCGGCAACTCGGGGCTCAATATCCTTGAAGGTCCTGGCATTTCCAACCTGGACTTCGCTCTGGGGAAGTATTTCACCCTGAGGGAGAATACGCGACTGCAGTTTCGCCTGATCATGGTGAATGCTCTCAATCACCCCAACTTTGCCGTGCCAGCGGTTAACATCAGCGCGCCCGGTACCGTGGGGACAATCAGCTCCATGGCGCGCGTGCTGAACGGCGAGCCGGCGACACGCGAGATCAACCTCGGTTTGCGGCTGGAGTTCTGAGTCATGAGTTTCGGCAAGACCGCTGAAGCCCTGCGCGAGAAATGCCGGCGTCTACGTGTCCGTGAGTTGCTTTTACCGGACGGCGCTGAACTGGCAATCGCCCGTTCTTCACGATGCTCACGGTCGCCACCCTCGCCATGAACCTCGGCAAAGCGCCATTCTCAGGCAGCGCACAGCCGCGAGTATTTCTCGTTCACTGAGGGCAGTAAATCCGAGCATCAACGCGCCGTGTTTCAACAGGCATCGCGTCTCGTCGACAATGACCAAACGGTCGATGGTCCGAACATAACTTTCTCCGCTATCGAAAGAACCATCGCTGACGGGAAGATCTCCCTTAACGTGAGCCGTCGGGTGGTCAGCCCCGCTTGCATCGCTGGTGTCCTCATCTCGCTACCGAATTTCAACGCCCTGTGAGGCTCACGAAGTCGTAGTGGGTAGCAGCGAAGCAACTCCTGGTGATCTTCGAGACGCTCCTTCCATCCCGGTGGTAGATCATCCGCCGAAAAAGACAGGCGGAGCCCTGTCGGATCGTGAAGTTCAGCCGGTCGGTCAGGTTATTTTGAACCCAACCTCAGGTAAAATAACGATCATGCTTGAAATGCTACAAGAGCTGATACATCACAAAGGATATGCGAATGCCTCGCTGGTGAAGGCAATTCGGCAAAATGAAGCGGCTGCTCAAGACGTGGAACTGCGAAAGACCCTTCATCATATCATCCTGGCCAACCGGTTCTGGCTTCTGTTGATCCTCGGGCTTCCGTTCGCGGTCGAAGAGGAATCGCGGATTCCGGAGTCGCTCGAGGCTATCGCGGCTCGGTATCGGGATACTCACGCGCAGGAGATGGAGTGGGTATCTCAAGTTCGGGAACCTGATCTAGCGCGCGTATTGGAGACGCCTTTCCTCCCCGGCCACAGTTGTTCGGTTGCCCAGGCGCTGATGCAGGTTTGCATGCACAGCCATGGTCATCGTGCCCAGTGCGCAACAAGACTCCGACTATTGGGCGGTACGCCCCCGAACATGGATTTCATTCTTTGGCTGAAAGAGCGGCCGACTCCCGACTGGGAGTAGGCGCGGCAACGATTGCAATCCTCTCGGAAAATCGGGCTGAGAACTGATGTCGGACATCAGGGTTGAAAGTGCGCTTCTGTGCTGTGGCGACACGCTGCGGATTGATCGAAGGAGAACATGATTCACGCGGTTTGACCTTCTTTTCTGCGATTTGCTCCTCGACTTCTCGTCGAGCGTCGACCTCGAACGGAACTGCCGTAAACGGCTTGAGCCATTAAAGCTGGTCAGGCAAGCCATAGCGACAATGAAAAATGATGTGGGTAGTTGTCCAACCTGCGGTGGGCTTCATCATCAAGCCGCTCTCACGAATCATCCAGTCGCGCGGTAACGGGAAGCTAACCAACCCTCCGATAAGGTCACCGGTAGGCGGCCGCCTGGATGCCGTACAACTCGGAGTACAGACCGCGCCTGGCCATGAGTTCGTCGTGTGAACCGACCTCGACCACGTGCGCTCCGTCCAGGACGACGATGAGGTCGGCCATGCGAACGGTGCTGAACCGATGTGAGACCAGAATCGTGATACGGCCGTCCGTTCGCTCGGCGCCTGAGGCGGCAGCGTAGCGCTCGAACAGCGCGTGCTCGCTTTCGGCATCGAGGGCTGCGGTCGGCTCGTCGAGTACCAGCAGAAGCGGGCGGTCGCGCATGAAGGCGCGCGCCAGCGCGATTTTCTGCCACTGGCCAAAGGACACCTCGACGCCTCCAGGCCACGTCGGACCGAGCTGCGTCTCCAAACCTGCGGCGAGGCTCGACACGACATCAGCGGCGCCGGCGCGATGGACGGCTGCGGTCACGGAAGGCTCATGGTCCAGGCGCGGCACGTCACCTACCCCGATGCTGTGAAGCGCGCGGAACTCGAAGCGGAAAAAGTCCTGGAACGCGCCGGCGAGCCGCTCGCGCCAGGCGTCGGCGGGCATGCGCGCCAGCGGCTGGCCATCGATGTAGATCGTACCCGATGAGGGTTCGTAGAACTTGCCCAACAGCTTGACCAGTGTGGTCTTCCCGGCGCCGTTTTCGCCGACGATGGCGATGACCGCTCCGGCCGGCAGTTTCAGCGATACGTCCTCGAGCACCAGGCGCTCGGTGCCGGGGTAAGCGAAAGAGACCTTCTCCAGACGGATGCCTTCGCTCAGCCGCGCCGGTACTGCCAGATCGGCCGATGCCGTCAACGACGCGACGTAGTCCTCGAGCCAGGCGAGCCGTCTGGATCCATCCATCCAAAAACCGCGCAGGAATCCGATCTCACCCACCGTGGCGCCGATATACGCCGACAGACGCGCGCCCGCGGCCAGTACGAGCATGATGTCGCCGGCAGATGATCGCAAGCCGCTCGCCACGAAAACAACCGCGCCCACGTAAGCGCTACCGAACACGGCCCACGCAAGGGCATGCCACATCGCCGAACCCCACCGCGCCTTCGACACGCCTGCGTACCACCACTCCCAAGCGGCGCGGCGTTCCCTGACCAAACGCGAACCGATGCCGGCGACGCGCACCTCCTTGCCCGGAGCGGCAGTCGTGGCAGTAACGAACAGATGACGCGCCAGACGATTTGCCGCCGCGCGGCTCTCCCATGCCGCGCGCTCGACGGCGGGACGCCACGTCGACGTCCACACGGTTGGCAGCGCGAAGACAGCGAGCAGGATCAGCGCGGGATGAATAGCGATGAGCAGCGCGAGAGTGACGCCAAGGCGCAGGATCCAGGAACAGGTCGAGAATAATGACATATACATGTGGTCGAGCACGAATACCTGGTTGCGCAGCATGGCGAGCCGATCGAGATACTCGGGCCGCTCCTGGTGCTCGATGGTCGCGGCCGACGCCTGGAGCCTGGCGACATGCGACTCGAGCACGATGGTGACTTTGTCGCGAAAACGCCGCTGCACGCGCGTGCTGACCGTTCGCAGGAACCAGGTGGCGGTTGCGGAGACTCCGAGCCCCACCGCTGCGGCGAGCACACGACCGCGAGATTGTTGGAGTACGCCGTCGCCGAGCACCTTGAGCCAGACCGCAACCAGCGAGTCCGGCAACGCCGCCAGGAGAGAAATCAGGAACGAAGCCAGCAGCAGTCGCGGCTCGTGCCGGTAGCCGAGCTTGCACAGACGCCACATCGACGACAGCCCGGGCGGCAGTTCGTTCCTAGGTGAGGGCGTCATATGTCTTGCCTTCCTCGTCCTCAGTCGCGCTGAAGCGCTGGGCCTGCAAGTCGAACATCGTCCGGTAGCGGCCGCCAAGGGCCATGAGCTCGTCGTGTGTGCCGAGTTCGATCACCGCTCCGTTTTCGAGAACGCAGATACGATCGGCGTGCCGGACAGTCGAGAACCGGTGAGAGATGAGAATCGTGGTGCAGTGACGCGTGGCGTCAAGGATCCGATCGAAAATCTCGGCCTCGCCGCGCACGTCAAGTTGTGCGGTCGGCTCGTCGAGAAGTACGACGCCGGCTCCGAGTTGCACTGCGCACAGTGCCCGCGCCAACGCGACCCGTTGCCACTGCCCGCCGGATAGATCAGTCCCGCGCTCGTAGCCTCGCGCCAGCACGGTGTCGAGCTCGGCGAGCCCGGCGGCGCCGGCCGATTCGAGCGCAGCCAGCACCTTGTCGTCCGGCGCGCCCTGGGGTGCGACATTGTCGCGCAGCGGCAACTCGAAGCGGATGAAATCCTGAAAGACGGCGGTTACCCGCGACCGCCAGCTCTCGAGATCGAAGTCGCGAATATCGACATCATCGACCTCAATGGCGCCGGACTGCGGATCGTAAAGCCGGCACAGCAGCTTGGCGAGCGTAGTCTTGCCGGCGCCGTTCCTGCCGACGATGGCGAGGGACGATCCTGCCGGAATCGTGAGGTCGAATCCCTTGAGGACTGGCGCAGCGCCATCACCCGGGTACGCAAAAGTGACGTCGCGGCAGCGGATCGACCCACGGGGCATCCCGTCGGCCCGCCGCGCGCCTGACTTCAAGGCGCCCGCGGCGCTCATTGCATCTTCGAGGCGCAGCACCGCGCCCACCGGAGCGGCCGCGCCGTCAAGCGCCCAATTGAGCCCGCCGAAGGCAATCATCGCCGTGCCGAGCGCGCACTGAGCGAACATCACTGCCGCTCCCAGATCGAGGCGGCCATCCAAGGCTGCATTTGCGAGCGACCAGAACACGACCACGTTTGCGCCCACGACCAGCAGGAGGCTCGACAGGACGGATTTCTCACGCAGGCGCGTGGCTTCGTATTGCAGCTCGTGCAGGCGGGTACGCCGGCCGACGAAGCGTTCGATGACCCAGCCCGCCATACCGAACAACCGCAATTCCTTGGCAGCAGGCGGATCGACGGCAAGCCGGTACGCGTATTCCGAGTCGCGCTGGGCTGCGCGCACCTCGTCGGTGTTTCGATCGCGCCAGACCGCGCTCTCACGCAGCAACCAGTGCGTCGCAAGCCACGCGCCCGCGAGCACCAGCGGCGCCCACCAGCGATACCACGCGAGCACGGCTGCTGATGTCAGGCCGCCAATCATCTCGACCAGGCCTCCGGCTATGAAGTCCATCGAGATCGACATTGGCGGCCCCGTGATGCCAAGATCGAAGTCCCGGGCGACCGTCAGGTCGGTCGTAAGCTTCGGATCCTCGAGGTGGCCCATGCCGCGCGGACGGACGCACGCCTCGGTCAGCCGGTCATAGAGCCAGGCCGAGGTGCGATCGCCAAGGTTGGCGCCAACAGCCTGGTGGATTGGCGTGAGGATCTGGAGCAACAGGAAGACGACGCCGGTGAAGAACAGTGGAACGGCCAGGCTGCCGCCGCCCTGGACGCTAGAAACGACAAGGCCCATCGCGATGGCGAACATGGCCGGCAGCACGCCCCGGAGGATGAGAATCATCCACCAGATGAGGGCGAGGCCGCGGTCGGCCCTCGCCAGGACCGCGAAGAACTTCCACTCGTTGCGCTCGCGCAGGCGTTTCATCTTGGTCAGCGTTTCCGCGATGGCCGAATCGTTCGGGTTGCGCGCCTGGCCTTCGTCCGTCCAGCGGGGCGCTTCGCAGCGGCACTGTTCTGCCATGCAAGCGTCATCGCCTCTCCAAGCGTATCTTCGTCTACCGAAGCCAACCGCACTTTCGTGCATCCGGCGCGTCCCCAGGCGCCGTTTTCGGGAGTGAAGGCCGCGGGATTCTCACGCACGAACGCATGCTGCTGGTCTGGTGTGAGCTTGACCATTCCCCACTTGTGATCGGGATGGATGGTTGCGAAGATCCTGCCGTTGGCCCGGAAGTCAGGATGTCCCATGTGCGCACCCTCGATGGCGTTCTCCATTCCCAGTGCAATACGGCGGAAGTCGTCAGGACTCATTTTTCCCCTCTAGAACCTTTGACCCACCTGTAACGGAACACTATAACATCCCACCGGCGCCAGAAAGGTTGCAAGGTGACGAAGGTCGGGAGCTTGTTGTCGCAGGCCCGTCGAGTTTGGACATTTCACGGGCGACCTTGGAGTGCGGTAGCTTGCTAAGTTGGCTGGTTCATAAATACGGTGATGTATTTGGCAGAGCGGTAGGAGTCGGCTGTGTTGTCGCCTAGGGCCGAAGGCCCGTCAGTGAGTAGCCCCGCCCGTCAGGGCGGGGTTTTCAAGACGCCCCTGAACGAGGTCCGAAGGACCGGCACTCCGGCTGTGTCGCACCTTCGGCGCTCTTCTTCATGCACGTCTAATCCCGGCCTTACGGCCGGGCCTACTCTCTGTCGGCCTTTCAGGCCTCAACTGCCAAAATACGTCACCGTTAATTGCTAACAGCAGTACTAAGCAAGCTTGCGCACTCCAAAGGCCGGCGAGGGAACACTGTTTGAATCGCAAGGAGGTGAAGGACTGCGTGACTAATCGAAGATCCCGGAGAGCGCGATGCTGAGACCCGGAAGCAGATCTTCGCCCTCGAGTTGCTCATGCTCGCGCAGCAGGCGAGCAGTTCCGGTGGCGCGGTAGACCGTCGCGCTGCGGGAGGCCGGATTGATAACCCATACCAGACGGCTGCCGGCCTCGAGATAGTCCAGGACCTTCTGTTCGACGTTGGCGAAGGTCTGGGAGGGAGAGAGAATCTCGACCGCCAGGTCCGGAGCACCGTGGAAGAACTTTTCCGGCGTCTTTCCCTTCGGCAGCCGCTGGGCCGAGATGAAGGCGATGTCTGCGCCGCGGACGCGTTCCCGATCATGCGGCAGGTCCAGGACGAAGGCGACGTCGCCGACGGCCACGTCACCTCCACCGTGGGTCTTGACATACTCGAGGAGCGCGGACCCCAGCCGTAGCATCAGGCGCCCGTGAGGCCAGCCGGTGTACGGTTCCCGGACGACCTCGCCGTTGATTAGATCCCCGCGTTCCTCCTCAGGCATCAGCCAGAGGTCTTCGGCTGTCAGTCGCGTTTTCGAGGTCATGTTCACCTCTTCTTGTTTGCACAGAATATCACAACGCAAACGCTTCCGCCGGGACGTGGCTATCTCCTGGTCAGGGATTCTCTACGCCGATTCGCACCGCTCTTTCCCGGGAATGGAATAGAGCAGTCGATTCCTGGGAGAGAAGGACCCAGAGACCGTAGATCCCGAGGGCGGTGCCAAACGGAATGCTGAAAAGATGGAGAGCGGAAACGACCAGGGCGAGAATTCGCGCCCACTCTTTGAATTTGAGCAGCGCGATGCCGGCAACGATCGAGGGCGCGGAAGTAACAATCAGGAGTAGAAACACCAACCCGCCGACTGTCCCGACGATCGGAATGGCAAGCTCTGCCCCTGGCTCAGCTCCTCCGGCAAAATGAATGATGGTCGTCACCCCGCCGAAGACTGCCAGAACGATGACGGCTCCGAGGACACCGAGCGAGCCCCAGACTATGTTGAGTATCGCCAGAATCTGAATGTGTTTCCCCATGGCTCTTAACCTTTCGTGGCGGCTTCCCTGCTACACTGCAAGCCGACCCAATGTGGCTGAATCTACTTCTCAGACGCCCCGCTTATTCGAATAAAAAGTGGAACAAATACCACTAAGACGCGAAGACACAAGAAACGTAATCTTCCATGATCCGGGAAACACTCGTTCGGGCGTAAAATCCCGGTTGTGAGCGATCGACCTCGAATCCTGACCCGCCGGAGGCTTCTCTCCGCCTCCGCCGGACTCGGCCTCGCAGCGGTAAGCCGCGCGGCGCCCGGTCTCATTGTCTCGGCTCAGGAGCGCCCGCAGATCACCTGCGGCGTCCAGAGCGGCGACATCACATCGGATCGCGCGATCGTGTGGAGCCGGACCGACCGCCCGGCGCGCATGGTCGTCCGGTACGCGACGACGCCCCGCTTCGAAAACGCTCGCATCCGTCGCAGCGATCCCACGAACGTCACGGAAGACTTCACGGCGCGGATCGATCTCAGCGGCCTCCCGCCGGGACAGCGCGTCTTCTACGAGGTGCGCTTCGAATCGCGCTCGGGTGAGATGAGCGAACCGGCGACCGGGAGCTTTTCGACGCCCGCACGCACGCCGCGGCCGTTTACCCTCGTCTGGGGCGGCGACACCGCCGGTCAGGGCTGGGGCATCGACACATCCCGCGGCGGCATGCGCATCTACGAATCCATGCGCCGACTCGAGCCTGGCCTGTTCGTTCACTCGGGCGATCTCATCTACGCCGACGGCCCCATCCCGGCATCGGTGACACTGGATGATGGGAGCGAGTGGCGCAATGTGGTCACCGAGGAGGTGGCGACGGTCGCCGAGACACTGCGGCAGTTCCGCGGACGATACCGCTACAACCTGCTCGACGAGCACCTTCGCCGCTTCAACGCCGAGGTCCCGATGATCGCCCAGTGGGACGACCACGAGACGCTCAACAACTGGTATCCGGGCGAGCGGCTCGGCGACGCGGGGCCCGAAACGCGCTATCGCGAGAAGGACGTCAACACGCTCGCGAGCCGCGCCAACCAGGCTTTCAGGGAATACGTCCCGATCCGGCTCAATCGGAGCGATCCTCGCCGTGTCTTTCGACGGCAGCCGCTCGGACCGCTGGCGGAGGTCTTTGTGCTCGACTGCCGCAGCTATCGCTCCGCCAACTCGCCCAATCGACAGCCGCAGCCCGGGCCGGACACCGTCATGCTCGGCGCAACGCAGCTCGCCTGGCTCGAGCACGCCCTCGCGCAGTCGGGTGCTGTATGGAAGATCGTCGCATGCGACATGCCGCTCGGCGTAGTCGTGACCGATGGGCCATCGGCCTACGAGGCGTGGGCGAACGCCGACCCGGAGGTCCTCGGGCGCGAGCACGAGATCGCGCGTCTGCTGGGCGCGCTCCAGACGCGCCGCGTCCGCAACGTCGTCTGGATCACGGCCGACGTGCACTACGCGGCCGCCCACGAATATCACCCCTCGCGGGCGCGCTTCACGCGCTTCGACCCATTCTGGGAGTTCGTCGCGGGTCCGCTGCACGCGGGCACCTTTGGTCCGGGTGCGCTCGACCCAACGTTCGGACCTGCGTTGAAGTTCTGTGCCATCCCGACGGGCATGAAGCCCAATCGGCCGCCGAGCGACGGCCTGCAATTCTTCGGCGCCCTGGCGGTGGATCCGGCGACGCTCGCCGCAACCGTGACGCTTCGGAGCCGCGAGGGAGCGGTGCTCTACACGCAGACGCTGCCCGCTCACGATGACACGAGGCGGCCGTCTCCTTGAAACCTTGAAAGAGCATGTCATGTCCGGCCCTTACGTCCATGGCATCGACCCGGTGATCGGCGCGATCGGCGGCGTGTATCTCTGGTGGTACGGCCTCAGCTACACGCTCGGGTTCCTGCAGATTCATCTGTTCCTGCGGCGCGAGCGCGTGCGCCTGGGACTGACGCTGTCCCAGGTTTACTCGCTCACGTTGATTTTCCTCGCGGGCGTTCTGCTCGGAGGACGCGCGGTCGAGGTCGCCTTCGACGAGTGGCCGTTCTACCGTGAGCATCTCTGGCTGATTCCTGCCTACTGGCTGGGAGGCATGGCCACGCACGGCCTGCTCATCGGCGCGGCGGCAGGTACGTGGATCTTCGCGCGCTGGCAGAAGGTGCCCTTCCTGCGTCTCGCCGACGCGCTCGTGATTCCGGGGGCGTTTCTGATGGGTGTCGGCCGGATTGGAAACTTCATCGACGGGCAGATCGTCGGCAGTCTGACCGATGTCCCCTGGGCGGTAAAATTCCCGGATGCCGAAGGGTTCCGGCACCCGGTCGTACTCTATGACGGCTTCAAGAACCTGCTGTTGATCCCGTACCTGATCGCGGTGCGGAACCGACCGCATCCGCCGGGCGCTGTGGCTGCGCGATTCGTGTTCTGGTACGCATTCCTCCGCATCTTCGTCGATCTCTTCCGCAACTACCCGACCCACCGGCTCGCCCTGGGCACAGGCCAGACGCTGAACATCGTCATGACGCTGATCGGGGTCGTGCTGCTCGTGCGATCACGCCTTCGCCGCCTGGGGCGTCTGGGGGCGCCCGAAGCCAGGTCGGTGCCGCCGCCGGAGACGCTCATCGGCCGGCCGTCGATCGCGCAGCGAGCCGCCTTCGGCGCCGCACTTCTCTTCTGCCTGACTATGCCGAGCAACTGGACGCAGGACATCCCGACCCGTTACGGCAAGCGACATCCGGGACTTCAGTACTCGTGGCTCTATCCCAGGGTGCCGGCCCATTGATGGATTCTTGGTGTTTCTTCGTGTCTTTGTGTCTTCGTGGTATTTGTTTGCAGCTCTAACGCTAAGCGTAATCCCTCACGTGTCGTTTGCGAATTGCTTCCGCTTTCTTGATCAGGAGTCGGTCACCCATCTTGAGTGCCGGCTTGATCACCGCTTTGTCCATCACTTCAAGCAAGCCAGCAACCGAATCGTATTCGAGAACGTCAAGAACCCATTCTCCGTATTTCTGTCTGAGGTCACGGAACATCTCGAATGGGCTCCTCGTCCTCATGGATGATCGGCACGAAAGGAATCATGTAGTCCGGCATTGTCGCCTGAAGTTCCAGCGGGCTCGACTTCGGGTTTGTGATGTCGGCAATGATGAACCGGCTCAATCCGGCGAGCGTCTTGATCGTTTCGGTGAAGTCCCGCTGAGTCGGTCTCTCGAAATCGAACATCATGGGCACAAATCCAAGCTGGCTGAGCCGGTTCCGAATCGCATCAAGCACCGCCTTCCTCTCCTCGGTAAAGCGTCCGAGTATCAGGACCCCTTTCTGGCCAATCGTGTCGAGGACATCCCGGATCTTCTCATTATGCAGCAGCAGGTAGACGAACTGCGCAACCTCGAGATTATCGACTGTGATTCTGGCCGGATCATCGTCCCGAGTAATGCGCAGGCTCGACTGATCCTTCACGTTTGTCAGGTCGAGGTCCCAGGCGGAGGCTCCGTACACCCGGCAACGTGTGAAGGTTGCGTTCGAGACCGTGGTCCGTACCATTATGGTTCGTTCGAGGTTTGCGTCACTGAGATCAGCCCCGGTGAGGTCGGCGCGGTCGAGGTTCGCCCGGTGCAGGTCTGCGCCGGACAGATCAGCGCCGCAAAGGCGCGCCCGGCATAAATTCGTCCCGATCAGCCTGGCGCCGGTCAGGTCTGTCTCGCACAGGTTCGCTTCGTGGAGGATGGAGTGGGTGAGATCAGCTTCTGCGAGATTCGCCCGATGCAAGTCCGCTCCGTCCAGGACCCTGCAGCTCAGGTCGGCTCTGGTGAGGTCCGGTCGCGTCTCGGGATTCTCGTTTCGCCACTTGTTCCACTTCTCGACGTCATCCAAAAGAATCTCTATCTGCCTCTTGTCCGCCATTCCTGCCTCCTGATTTCTTGGGCCGTGGCCGTGGGACAAACGAATAGCTTCCTTCTTCAGAACTCGGTAAAGGCGAAGCAGCTTCGCCAAACAGGGCGGTAACTCGCTACCGCACTCCAAGAGCGCCCTTTGGAATGCGCGAGATTGCGAGCCGCTCGTACGGACCCGGCTCCTCAAGACGTGAGTACCCAGGTCCGTCAACTAGTGCGGTTCACAGGCAAACCATTTCGAGAAAAACGCCTGATTCCCCATGAAACCAGCTGATGTTTACCAAACCTCTCCTCGGCTGAAGCCGCCCGGATTTGATTCAGCGGCTATACGAAAAGATGGCAGAGTTTTGCCTGAACTCGGAAGCGATTTTTCAGCAATGCAACGTGCATTACGAAATCCACTGCTGGGGGGCCCGCCCTACCTACCGGGGATCAGCGCACTGGGCCTTGGATCAGCTCGGAATCGGGGCGTCGATCTTCGTGCGCTGCCAGCCGCCGTCGAACAGCCGGCGCTGCCGGCTATGCCTTCGCAGGCAAATCAGGGTCGCTCAGTTGCGGTTGGCCGACCGCAAAAAACTCCACCGTCGCCCGCATCAATCGAAGTAAGATAACTGCCCAGGGCCGGCTGAAGGCGGTGCAGGAACAGCCGGAAGTTGACATAAAGGCAGAATCACAACCCGTTGAGGGAGACCGCGCAAGGAGACCGACGTAGTCCTGCCGTCGGCCGGAGAGCGGTGCCGGCACCCACCAACGTTTTGATATGTTGGCCGAAAGATGACGATCCGACTTGTCATTCTAAGCACCGCGCTCACATGCGGAGGGTTTGCGCAGACGCCTTCGCCGACCGAGAAGCCTCCGCAAAGCGGCCAGCGCCCCGCGATGGCGCAGACGCCGGACACCGACCTCCACTACCAGCTCTCTCCCGATTCACTGCCGAAGGAAGGCGTGCCCAAGGGGGAGATCCGCGGTCCGTTTACGCTGCCGAGCGAAGCCTATCCCGGGACGCAACACACCTACTGGGTCTACGTACCCGCGCAATACGACCCGTCGACGCCCGCCGGCCTGATGATCTACAACGACGGCCAGGCTTTCATGCATCCCGAGGGCGACGTCCGTGCGCACGTCGTCATGGACAATCTCATCTACCGGCGCGAGATCCCGGTCATGATCGGGGTCTTCATCAATCCCGGGCGCCGGCCCGACCAGCCCGAACCGACGCTCTCCAACTGGGGCGATCGCGACACCAACCGTCCGACCGAATACAACACGCTCGACGACAAGTACGCGCGCGTGATCGTCGACGAGCTGCTGCCGGCGTTGTACAAGGACTACAACATCTCGAAGGACCCGGAGCGGCACGGGATCGGCGGCTCGAGCTCAGGCGCGATCGCCGCGTTCACGGTCGCCTGGGAGCGCCCCAATCATTTCCGAAAGGTGCTGAGTAATGTCGGCAGCTTCACCAATCTCCGGGGCGGGCACGTCTATCCGGATATCATCCGCAAGAGCGAAAAGAAACCGCTGCGCGTGTTCCTGGTCGGCGGCCGCAACGATAACCGCGGGCTGCGCACCGACGGCAGCTACGACCAGACGCGCGACTGGTTCTACCAGAATGTCCGCATGCAGCAGGCGTTGGCCGAGAAGGGTTACGACCTCAACTACTCCTGGGGCATCCAGCGCCACGGCCAGAAGATGCTTCGCACCGTGTTCCCTGAAATGATGCGCTGGCTCTGGCGCGACCACGGCGTGTCCACCGACGTGCACGATACAGTCGAACGGTCCTTCAACGAGCCAAAGAAGAAGGAATGACCTGGAGCACCTCCCTCCCGCTCTGGAAGGATCTGGCTGCTTTCCACATCGTGAAGGTCAACGCCGGGCGCCGATCCGCAGCCGGCCGGCTTGGCGTCGCCTGGCGGAGCTATTCCGCAGATCATAGAAGCAGATCCACCTCGGTCTTTAGAGCCTTTCCGTTGCGCTCGAGAAAGAATCTCCTATAATTGCGTTGGCTTATGTCTCGGCAATTTCTGATGTCCACGATCGTGGCCGTTACAGCACCATTGTGATTTCAGCGGAGTTTGCCCGCACTCTGATTCGCTTAACGCGTTTTCTTTCGAGGAGGCAGGGTATGAAAAGAGTCATGGTCCTGGTCGCGCTTCTGGCAGTCGGCTCGCTGCCCCTGGTCATCGCCGCATATCAACAGCCGGCGCGAGGCAGCAGTCAGCAGGAAGCCCCAAAGGTCGTGCAGGTCGAGAAGTTAAGCGAGAACCTGTTCGTGCTCAAGGGCGGCGGCGGCAACACCGCTGTCTTCATCACCGCCAAGGGTGTCGTGGTCGTCGACACGAAGAATCCGGGATGGGGCCAGCCGATTCTCGACAAGATCAAGGAGCTGACCAGCAAACCGGTGACAACGATCCTCAACACGCATACCCACGGCGATCATGTCAGCGGCAACGTGGAGTTTCCGGCTAGCGTCGAGGTCATCACACACAAGAACACGAAAGCGAACATGGAGAAGATGGCCACGCCCACCGGGATTGTGCCACAGCAGCCGGCTACCAACATCTTCCAGGCCAATAACGGCAAAGGAATGCCAAAGAAAACATTTGACGATAAGACGTCCATCGGGAGCGGAAACGATCGGATCGATCTTTACTACTTCGGGCGTGGACATACGAACGGCGACGCCTGGATCGTCTTTCCGGCGCTGCGTGTCATGCACGCAGGCGACATCTTCTCGGGGAAAAATATCCCGTTACTTGACGCAATCAACGGCGGCAGTGGCGTTGCGATGCCGGACACTCTTGCGAAGGCAGCTAATTCCGTCAAAAACGTCGATACCATCATCACGGGCCACAGCACACAGATGACGATGAACGATCTGCGGGACTATGCCGAATTCAATCGTGACTTCCTGAAAGCGGTTCAAGAGGGAAAGAAGGCTGGCAAGTCGGTCGACGATGTGGCGAACAGCTGGACAATACCGGCCAAGTACACTGGCTATACCGCCCCACAGCCGGCGCGGCTGAAGAGCAACGTCCAGGTGGTTTATGACGAACTCAAATAGTTGCTACTCCTTCAGTGATTTCGCGCTCTCGGCTGGCATGCCCACAGCGGCGAAGGCATCGACCAGTCAAGCCCGGCGCGATTTCGAGAATTCGTAAACCACCTTGCCATAGACGTCGCGCAGGCGAAAATGTATATGGCTCTCGCCGCCGGCGCGCGCCGTTTCAACCTGCAAGAAGCCACCCTGCATGCGATGAAAGCGATGGTAACGCTTGTCTTCGCCCGGTGAGCCGCTGGCGTGCGAATCGCTCGCGGCCCCGACCGAGAACTCGTTCAGTCCGGTTTCCGGGTGCACCGAGTGGTATTGCCAATGGCGGTCGCCGTTGATGTTGAAGAAATTGTCCGCCACGTTCGCCTTTACCCATTCGCGGAATTCGTGACCCTCGTGGGCAAAGTCCAGGTTGGAATGGTTGTCGTGCTTGTTGGTGCGGTCGGGGCCAACGATGGGGGTCGGACTGACGAGAATCTTCCAATCGGCGTCGCTCGCGACGAGGGTCTGCTGCAGCCATTGCTTTTGTTCGGCGCCCCAGATCGTCTTTTGCGGGCCGTCAGGCATGTTGTTCGGCGAGCGATAGTCGCGGCCCTCGACCAGCCAGATCTGCAGCGTCTTGCCCCAGCGGAAGGTGCGATACGTGCGTTCTCCCATGGGCACCTGTTCCCGGAAGATGCTCAAACCTTCCTCGAAGGTTAACTTCATCTCGGGGGGCTGCGTCTGAGTGCGCCAGGTATCGTCGGTGAGCGTGTCGTGGTCATCTTTCTCCCAATAGCCAGGGACATCGAGCAGCATCCGGATATGGCGGGGGAAACTGAACATACGCTGCCAGTGGTAGCGCGCGAGTTCCGCGGTCGTCGCGCGAGGATCATCGGAGTCGTAGTAGACGATGTCGCCCGCGCTGATAAAGAAACGGGGATCCAGCCGCCGCATGGACTCATAAATGTGGAATCCCTCAGGATGGTCGAGCTGCGAGTACTTCTGGCAGGTTGTCATGTTGAAACTGATCGGCGTGGGATCCTGGGGGCGCGGGGCGGTGCGAAACTTGCCTCGCAGCGGCGCGTGCAGCCGGCCTGATGAGTCTGCGGTCTCGGCAGAATAGTAATAGAAGGTGTCCGGGCGCAGATCTGTGAGGCGGAACTGATGGGTAAAGTCGGTCGCCGAGTTAACCTCCTGCCAAGGCGTGTTCCGAGCGCCGCTCAGACTCTCCGTAGTTGAGAGGACGAAACGGACCCGGCCCGACGCGCCGGGACAGGAGCCTTCCAGGTCACTGATCTTCAGGTCAGCGGGGAAGGGCTGAGGCCGGCCGCTGCGAATCACTCCGTCGGAGCGCCGCGCGCCCGTCGCGGTCAGCCGCATCCAGGCGGTGGCTGCGGAGTCGGAGACTTCGCCGACCTTTACACCGGTGGCCTGACGGGAGTCCGGAGCAGCAGCAACCGGAGAAGTTCGCAGGCTCCCGGCAAGTCCGGCCACAGCGGTTTGCAATAGAAAATCTCGTCGTTTCATGCGAGGTCGCATATCCGCAGCTCCTGTTCAAAAGTCATCCCATGAAAGTCAAGCAGCCTGAGACAGCGAAGACAATAACATGACTTTTGTTGTCATAAAGTGGGGACATTTTGATGCAACTTGAATTTGTTTCGAAGGGGAAAATGAAAAAGCAGTAAGCAGTAAGCAGAACTGGAAAACACGATTTCCCCTGCCTTGCGAGATTGTCTCAAAACCAAGATTCTCTGGCAGGTCGCTCAGAGATTCTTCCAGAGCACCCTGTGGCGACGGGCCAATGGCCCGTCGCAAGTTTCGTAATCGTATGCCTTAACCTTAAAAGTTCAGTAGTGCCCCTGGGAGCCGGACGGGCTTGATAGCCCGTCCGCACATGTATTGGCAGGTTTTTGCGACACTCTCTTACGGCCGAGGCGCGCCGGCCCTTCGGGACGCGTCGCAACACGAGATGACGCTTGTCGTCGTGAAGGTAACCGGGTAAAGTCAGCCCGCGGCCTATGCCAGAAAGGGAGCCGCACTCATTCTTCCGTCGACATAGCAGGCTGTTCGCGTCGTGAGATGTAACTGAACGATCGCCTGGATCACTATCTGATGGTGAATTGTTTGCTCCGCGACGTGGCCGTCGCAGGCGCGCGCGGGGAGGAAACGGGCGCCGTGCGGCCAGGATAGAATCCACCGTTTGAGGTAGGGTCATGAGCCAGATCTTCATCAGTTATTCGCGCATGGATCGGGAGTTCGTGGATGAGCTCATCGGGCAGGTAGAGAACCACGGGTTCGACGTGTGGGTGGACCGAAAGGACATCGGGGGCGGAAAGGAGTGGCGTGCCGCCATCAGCCAGGCAATCAGCGAGTGCAGCTTCTTCATGCTCGTTCTTTCCCCCAATTCTGTCGATTCGCGCAAGGTCACTCAGGAGGTGTCGCTCGCTGATGAACAGGGACGGAAGATCATCCCGATCCGGTACCAGCAATGCGATATCCCGCATGAGTTGAACCTGCAGCTGGCGGGCTTGCAATGGATCGATTTCGTGGAGAACTCCCACGAGGAGGCTATGGACCAGCTTTTCAGGGCTTTGGGGGAAAAGGCGGGTTCGAAACCTCGTCAACGGCCCGCCAGTGCGCCCAGCAAGCAACCGACGCCGGCGCAATTTCCCGGGATGAATCCCGCGTCCCAGGCCGCAACCCCCTTCCAGGTCCCGGCAGCGGCGTCTTTGGCCCAGATTCTTCCGGGCACCTGGCAGGTGCAGATCATGACTCCGTTGGGCATCATGGGAACCATGACTGTCGAGCTGAACCCGGCGGGTGTCTTCCAGGGCCAGTTGATGAAACCCACCGGGATGACCGCTGTTCAGGGGCAATGGCAGATCACGCCGATGAATCAGATCGTAATGCAGGGACAGGAAACCAACGGCTTCATGTTTCTACCGTACGTGGTCATGATCCAGATTCAGCAGGTATTGCCTAACCAGCTTTCCGGAACCAGCAATGCGGGTGAGCAAGTCGTCTGGCAGAAGTTGCAATAACCTTCATCTACGCCACCAAGACGCGAAGAAATCAAGAAACACTGAGAACGTCAGCGCCTGGCGCCGCCGACGGCTTGCTTGAGAAGGTCGATATCCTTCTGAAGCGTTTGCCGGTACAAACGTTCCCCCCGGGCCGCCTCCCGCTGCGCCTCCTGGGTTTTCCCCAGCTGTCGATACGTGCTGGCGAGGAGGTAAGAGGCTTCCCTCAGCTCAGGAGCCAGCTTGGTTGCTGCGCGAAGTTCTTTCTCCGCTTCGGCGTAGTTCCGCTCGCGATACGCGATTCTCCCCAGCTCGAAGCGCGTAAAGGCATGGTCGGGATCGAGGGTCACGGCTCTGGCCAGCCACTGGCGAGCCTCGCTGTACTCGCCCCGACCTGCCAGAACAGCACCGACGGCAAATATCGCGGGAAAGTAGCGCGGTTCGTCTTCGGCGGCCTTGCGCCACTCCGTCAGGGCTGCGTCCTCTTTTCCTTGCTTCAGATACGCGCCTCCCAGATAGAAGCGGCCTTCGCGTTGCCCGGGCGCGAGCTCCAGCATCCGCCGGAACGACTGCTCGGCGGCAGCATACTCGTGAAGCGACAACTGCGCCTGGCCCACCATGAAGTGAACTTCCGCGCTGCCGCCGCGTTCGGACAGCACGCGCGCAAGAAGCGCTTCTCCCTCTTCGCGGCGCCCCGTCTTTAAATATGCCGTGGCGGCCCCAACCAGAATCGATACGTCATCGCTCGGGAGCAGTTTCTCGTAGGCGCGCGCAGCGTCTTCAAAGCGTTCGAGCTCGAGCAGACAGACCGCCATCAGCTGCAGGGCCCTGAGGTCAGCCGGCGATTTCAGGAGAACCGAACGAAGCTGGCGCACGGCATTGTCCCACTGCGACGAGTGATAATAAGCGAGCGCGAGATTGAGCTTTACCTCCGCAAGGGCCGGATCGAGCCGAAGCACCCGCTGGTAGGCGGCGATCGCATCCGAATGTTTCCCCTGCCGGGATAGAACGACGCCGAGGTTCGTAAGCGCGGGAACCGAGTCAGGATCGACAGCGAGGACTGCGCGATAGAGCCGCTCTGCTTCGGAATAGCGCCCCAGCTCCTGAAGCCGGCGTGCCTTGTCAAAGTCGGAGTCGGCGAAGGCGGCAAGATCGCCGGACAATGCGAAGCAGAAGACCAGCGCGTAAATGCTCAGTTTTATCCAGGTTCCCGGCGCACGCACTCAGAACTCAGCTTTCAAGCCGAACTGCACGACTCGAGCCGTCCTGGCGGTCGTAACCTGGCCGAAGTTGCCGGAACCGAAGGTCGTGCTCACGGCGTCGAAGTTGGTATGGTTGAAAGCATTGAAGGCCTCGGCGCGAAACTGGAAGTTAGCTCGTTCGCCGAGCGCGAAGTTCTTGAAGAGGGACAGATCCCAGCTGTGAATGCCCGGCCCTCTCAGAATGTTCCGTCCGGCGTTGCCGAAGAAACCGAACGCCGGCGCTTCGAAGGCTGTCGTGTCAAACCACTGCTGCACGGTCTTCGGTCCTTCGACCTCTACGCCGGCTTTTCGATTGGGCCGGTTGGCCAGACCCAGACTGGTCCCGGTCATCGAGACATTCAGAGGCACGCCGCCTTGAAACTGGGTGACACCGGAAATCTGCCAGCCCCCGAGCACGGCACGCGTCAATCCCGAGGCGTTTCGCATGAAGGGGATCTCGTAGATGTAGTTGAGTATCAGCATGTGGGTGCGATCGAAGCCCGCGGCGCCCCGTTCCGCGCTCAGATTGTAGGCGTTCTGCGGGCTCTCACCGAAACCGCTGGCGTCGGCGATTGCGCGCGACCAGGTATAGGAGCTCTCAAACAGCAGTCCCTTTGACATTCTGCGCTGGAACGTAGCCTGCAGCGCATGGTAGGTCGAGGACGCTGTGGTTTCGGTCTGGCTGATCCCGGCAAACCCCTGGTAGGGCCGGATCTGTTCGGTCGGTATCGCGCGCGTATTGAGCCGCGGATCGAAATCGAATCCGCTGATGGGAAAGGGCTGATTGATGTCACGCGCGCGCTCGAGGTGAGTCCCCCGGCTCCCGACGTAGGAGACGGACAAGGCGGTGCCGGGAGTCAGCTCCCGCTCGACGCCCAGGCTGTAGGTCTGAATCATGGGGACATCGAAGAGCTGGTCCAACGAGTTGACGGCGAGCGGCCGGTCGGCCGCAGCCGAGCCGGCGCCCGGGTTGTCGAACGGGGGATTGAAGACGGTCACGAGCTTTGAACGCGGTGGATTTCCGACCATCCGGTAGGTATCGTTCCCCTCAACCCTGAAAAACCCGACACCGTAGCCCGCGCGCACGGAGGTCTTGCCGCTCCCGGTCGGATCCCAGGCAAAGCCAAAACGGGGAGCGAATTTCCAGGGATAGTTCTCCACCAGGCTGCGCGAAAGGCCGTCTGAAACACTGACGATGCCGTTCAGGAGATCGCCCCCTCCTCTCTCGATTGTGCCGTCCGGGAGCACCCGAACGGCTTTGGCAGGATCGTAGCGCGCGGGGACGAAGTTGCTGATGAGATCATTCGCTTCGTGCAGATGAGGAACCCAGAAGTAGCGCAGGCCGAGATTGAGCGTGAGCCGCGAAGAGACCTTCCAGGTATCCTGCGCAAACAGCTCGAGCTGAGGATAGTCGTAGCTTGGCGCCAGGAGTTTATCCAGCTCCTGATAGCTGGCGCCGCGGCCGAACATGAAGTCTGCGATCGGGTGGTTCGTGATACTCCCGTCGAAAGTGAATCCACCCTGATAAGCGTTTCCGACCTGGGATTCGACCGGCGTCTTCGAAAACTGATAGGTGCCGCCGAACTTGAAAGAATGCCTCCCCGAAGTCTTCGACAGCATATCGGTGAAGGTCATGATGTTGTGGTGCGCCCACCACGGGTAATAGCTCGAGTTGATCCCACCCCAACCGCCGGTGAAAGTGAGGTTGGGAATCTTGTTCGGGAGACCTTCGACCCGCGGGAACAATCTCGTAATATTGAAGCCTTGGGGTTCCAGGTAAGCGCCGCGCAGCGTAACGGCCCTCTTCTCTTTGGGCCCGTAGTTGCTTCCGTAGGCGAAAGAGAATTCATTGAGCAGCGTCGGATTCACGATGTTGGTCAGCTTGGTGACGAAGCTTTTCGAGGGAAGGAAGACATCGGTTCCGATGGTGGGAAAGGCCTGGGCGGTGCTGAAAAGCAGCGTCGGCAGACCCTGGGTCCAGCTCTCCTGAATATAGCGGACCATCAGCTGGGTGTTGGTGGTAAATTCATGGGTAACATTGATCGTTTCCTGACGCCAGTTCTCCTTGATTCCGGCGTTCTGCTCGTAGTTCAGAAACTCGGTGCCGTTGGGAAGCGGAAATACCTGACCGAGCAGGAGCTGCGCGTTCCGGTTCAGGCTCGCCGCCGGGATCTGGTTGTTCGCCAGAGGCGCTTTGGTGTCGGGGTCGACAATCGGCCGGCCGATCCGGGCGGCCTCGGCCGAAAAATCGCCGGCGCGCATGGCGGTTGTCGGCGTCGCCGCGCGGATGATCTGCTGGGTGCGTCGGCGCCGCCACTCCTGAGCAAAAAAGAAGAACGTCTTGTCCCGGTTCTGGTTGTACCAGCCGGGTATCATGACCGGCCCTCCAATGCGGTACCCGAAGTTGTTGTAGCGCAGCGTGGGCTTCGAGCGCGCGAAAAAGTTCCTCGCGTCGAGCACGTCATTGCGCAAAAACTCATAGGCGGCGCCGTGGAAGTCGCGCGTCCCGGAGCGGGTCACGACCAGAATATTGGCGCCTCCCGCGGTGCCGTACTCGGCCGAGTAGTTGCTGGTCTGCATCTTGAATTCGGCGATGGTTTCCATCCCGGGAGAGACAAAAAGTCCCGACTGGTTTCCCATATCGGTGTTCTCGACGCCATCCAGGAGCAGGCCGCTATAGTCCGCGCGCTGGCCGTTGATAGCGAACCCCTTGTTGCTGGAGAAACCGACGCCCCCTTCGTCTCCGACCTGCCTCGAAGCGCCTGGAGCCAGTTGCTGCAATAGTGTAAACGTGCGCCCGTTGACGGCCAGGTCGGTCATCTGCTTCGTATTGACCAGGTAACTGAGATCACCCTTCTCGGTGTCGACTACGGGCGCGACCGCCTCAACCGAGACCGTCTCTGTAATTCCTCCAACCTCCAGGCGCAGATTGATCGCGGTCCGGTCGGCCACGTTGAGTTGAATTCCACCGCGCTTGATCTTCTTGAAACCGTCGGCGCTGACCTCGACCTCATACTCGCCGACCGGCAGCGCGTTGACCACGTACTGGCCGCTGTCATTGGTGATCGCGACCCGCTCTTCGCCGGTGCGGACGTTTCGGACAGTCACGGTGGCGGCGGCAATCACCGCATCCGATGTGTCGGTGACCGTGCCGGTCAGAACTCCGGTGGTTTGAGCAACTACCACGATCGGAAACCAGAGACTTGCCATCAAGAAGAGGGAACGAACGGTCCAAGCATTACGGGGATTCATAGGGCCTCCTGGGAGATTGGGACGAATATATATCCCTCAAAAGCGCTGTCAACAGGAATCGAACGACGAGCCGGGACCCGAAGGAAAGCAAAATCAGTAACTAAGCACACAGTTTCACGGATACGGCGACCTGTTCCGGGCGGCTCTCTTTGGATGTGCCGTGGTCGCAAAGGCGCAGCAAGCTACCGCACTCCAAGGGCGCCAGCCCAGGACTTAAGCGGGAAGATTCTGGGAAGCCCGGGCGAGGATAATCAATTTGGCCACGTTGAATCGACTCGCTCGCTGTTGAGCTGTAACGAAATTGTGCCCAGGATCACGATTCGCTGTGTTCAAAGGATATCAGGTCACAGTGGATACCCTATGCTGGCCGAATTTCGTCATGCTTTACCGAAAACTAACCGAAATCTTACCAGAGTCTTATGACTGTGTCCGCCGACATAAGTATCCTGCCTACGGGATGGGGACAACCCGGTCCTGCGGAACGGGGCGCATGGCGCTCGGGGCCACTGGTCATTGAATCGAACTTTTATGAGGATGCGCAGTTATGAGTAGAACATTCCTTACCCTCATCGCATTGCCACTCCTGACGTTAGCCGCGTCATTCGGTCTGCCCGCGGGCCCGACCAATGAAACCAAACCCTCGCGTCCGCACGTCACTTTCACGAAAGACGTTGCGCCGATCTTCTTCGAGAAATGCGCGACCTGCCATCGACCCGGCGAGGCAGCGCCGATGTCGATCCTGAGTTACGGGGATGCGCGCCCGTGGGCCAAGTCCATTCGAGAGAAGGTCGTTTCGCGCGAGATGCCACCCTGGCACGCCGATCCCCGTTACGGCGAGTTCAAGAACGACCGCCGCCTGACCCAGGCAGAGATCGACACAATAGTCGCCTGGGTTGACGGCGGCGCGAAAGAAGGCAATCCCGCCGATCTGCCCCCGGCGCCGGAGTTCGTCGAGGGCTGGCGCATCGGCAAACCCGACCTGGTTATCCAGATGCCGGAAGAGTTTACGCTCGCCGCCTCCGGACCGGACGAATATCACTACTTCGAGGTTGAGACCAATTTCGCGGAAGACAGGTATGTGCAGATGGCCGAGGCGCGTCCCGGCAATCGCAAGATCGTCCATCACATCCTCGCGTTTGTTCAACCGCCGCGGAAGGATCGTCCGGCGCAAAACCGCATGACGAAGGAGGAGATCGAGAAGGTGCGCGAAAAGATGGAGAGAGAATCGGTCTTCTACCGCGACGGTTTCCTGATGCGCATGAAACCCGAGGTGCCGGTCCACGATGACGGTTGTCAAATTCCGAGCGACGCCAGCGAAGGAGTATTTCAGGAGCTGGGTATGGTGTTGTGCGGCTTCGCTCCGGGGATGAATGCCGCAACCTGGGAACCCGGGACGGCAAAGAAGATTCCAGCCGGTTCCAGAATTATCTTCCAGGTCCACTACTCCAAGGCTGCAGGCTCGGTGCAGAAGGATCGGTCAATGGTCGGTCTCCTTTTCGCCAAGCAGCCTCCGGAAAGGCAAATCATCACGCATCCGATTGTGAATCGATACTTCAAGATTCCGCCGGGAGCGCCGAACCACAAGTCCACGGCCTGCTGGACGACTCAAGAGGATATTCGTCTGGTCAATCTCATGCCCCATATGCACCTGCGCGGCAAAGCAATGGAGATCAAGGCCTTTTACCCGGACGGCCGCGATGAAATCCTGCTCGACGTGCCCAACTACAGCTTTTCGTGGCAGACTGTTTACTACCTCAAGCAGCCGCTTGCGATTCCCAAGGGAACCAGGTTTTTGGTAACCGGCTACTTCGACAACTCTGCAAAGAATAAATACAATCCTGATCCAACGAGATCCGTGCGATTTGGCGAGCCAAGCTATGATGAGATGCTCTCCGCCTTTGTTGAGTATTCTGTCGAAAGGAAGCCGCTGGAACCGGTTGCGACGAGCAGCAGCGAGCCGGCGGCAAGAGAGTAACGCCGGCTAGCGCGGAGGAACAAAACCAACCACTAAGACTCGAAGAAACGCCATCGCTCATCCTGACAATCGTGTGCCCTGCAACATTGATTGCCCGCAGAAAAGCGACGTATTTTTCCATTCTCAGATTCGCGATCAAGTGGCTCGGCTTAAACCGTACCTCAAGCCGTGGGCACAACACTGATCGGTAACAGGCTTTACGACTCCGCCTATTGTAGAACATTCGCCTGAATGAGACGAAGCCAGCCGGCTTCCCTCCAAGGGAACTTCGAGCCTGCCGACGACGTTTAATAGGCTTCGACTTATCCGCTTCGGCGAACACAGGGTATGCGATGAGCTTGACCAAAAAAGTTGTGTGGCTGGGGGTGCTGGTCGCCATTCTGGCAAGTGTTATCGCCGGCTGGGTAACGATCAAGCGCTTGGCTTACGAAGGGTTCGGGAGAGACCGATGGCAGCAGCCGGAGAAGGTGATCGAGTTCCTGAGCATCGCCGACGGCAGCCGAGTTGCCGATCTGGGATCGGGCGGGGGCTACTTCACCTTCCGACTGTCGCAGGCCGTGGGCACGGGCGGAAAGGTCTACGCCGTGGACGTGGACGCCGACATGACGGAGTATGTTTCAAGAGAAGCGCTCAAACGCGGATACCGCAATGTCGAAGCGATTCTCGGCCGCTATGACGATCCCCTGCTTCCCGTTATCCGGAGTCGATCTTATCTTCACCGCAAACACCTACCACCACATCGAGCACCGCGCCGCGTATTTCCGCAATGCGCAGAAATACCTGCGACCCGGAGGACGCGTCGCCATCATCGAATTCAATGGCAAGGGGTGGTTTGAAAGGATTCTGGGCCACTGGGTGGAGCGTGAGGTGATCGTCGCAGAAATGCAAGAGGCCGGATACCGGTTGTCCGGAGATTTTGATTTTCTCGATAGACAGCATTTTCTCGTCTTCCACCGGGAAAACTGACTCCCAGTCTATTCCCTTTCGCAGGAGCCTCCGGACACCTGGGCCATCGCAGACCCGTTCACACCGTTAGGGTCCGGGTCGGCGCGATTCCGCTCGCCTCTCACGGCGACGGGCCTAGCGATCCTCATCCTTCCAATCGCCATCACGCGCAAGGCAGATTTCTCCGCTAATATCAGATTGGACAGTGACACCGCCATCCGTCGACCTGGCATTGAAGTAAAGCATACCCGTTGCACCCGCGAAGACTCCCGTACTGGCAACTGGGTCAATCTGGGAGATTGCAGCGGCTACCAGGCGCGCAAAGTCGTAGACGTACACGCTGTGGGTCCTTAGAACCCCTTTGCCGGTTGTGACGGTATAGTCAGCCGTGAAGGAAACGGTGGTGGGGAGGGGCGTCGGTTGGAAACCACTGGTGAAGACAAGCTGGGTTGTTCCGTTGAGGATTCCACCATGAGTGAGTATTCCTCCGCTGATGACGTCAGTTGCCTGACCTTTGACTTTACGGCAATTCCCCTGCGCTGACGCCGATTCTTCCAGTCCGCACATGCAAAAAATCAACACGACGGCTATGTGCATCATGCCTCTTCTCGTTCTTGCTTTCATCGTCATATCTCCTATATTTTGAGTGTGCTGCCAGGCTCCAGTTGCCCGGCCTGTGCGTTCATCAATGGCTTCAGACGGTCGCGCCTAAATTGACTTCCAGTCATGCTGCTGGTATAGTCCGCGCCCGTTAAGGGCTGTGACACCCAGTCCGATCCGCAAATTAACTGCTTGGCGGCCCTAAAAGTCCTAAGGATCGACCTCAGGATTTCTAAAAATTTCTAAATGAGTCATGACTGACCCTGCGGCGAGCTTCTACGAGTTCGGGCCGTTCCGACTGGACGCGGTCAAGAGACTTCTGCTGCAAGAGGGAAGGGTTGTTCCGCTCCCACCCAAAGCCCTTGACACACTCTTGGTGCTCATTGAAAACAGCAATCGCGTTGTCGAGAAGCGTGAGCTGATGGATGCGATCTGGCCCGACAGCTTTGTCGAGGAAGCCAACCTTACCCAGAATGTTTCGATACTCAGAAAGGCGCTGGGCGAGCGCGCCGACGAGCATCGCTATGTCGTCACTGTCCCGGGGCGCGGCTACCGCTTCGTAGCAAACTTGGCGCGAACGAGTGATGGACCTGCCGACCGGATACCGAGAACGCAGGCCATCATGGTTGCGGAACGAGAGGAAGGGACAGTCGCTTGCGAGGAGATCGAAGCTCATCGGCCGTCCGCGCAAGGAAGGACTTTTCCTGAGACGATTCAGCAAGCGAGAATACATCCAAGACTGAATCCAGGCGTGTGGACCCTTTCCGCTCTGTCCCTGGTAATTTTGATCGGCACCGCCTCTTACTTCCTGATTTCTGGCAGTTCGCCTCGTCCTCACGGTATTTTGGAAGTGAAATCAATCGCGGTTCTGCCATTCAAGTTGTTGGGCCCCGAAGAAAGCGACGAGTACCTGGGGCTTGGGATGGCGGATACATTGATCACGAGCCTCAGTGGTATCAACCAGCTCATCGTGCGGCCAACCAGCGCGATGCGCAAGTACACTGATGGCAACCAGGATCCGCTTGCAGCCGGTCGAGAGCAGCGAGTTGACGCGGTGCTGGATGGAAGCATTCATAAGGCGGAGGGCAAGATTCGACTGACCGCCCGGCTCATCAACGTGCACGATGGGTCGTCGCTGTGGGCAGGCCGCTTTGATGAGAGGTACGAAGATATATTCAGGATGCAAGATTCAATTGTTGAGAGGATCGCTGGAGCGTTGACGCCGAAGCTGACGGGCGAGGAGCAGCAGAAGCTGGCCAAACGCTACACTGAGAACCTCGATGCGTATCATGCCTACCTCAAAGGGCGCTATTACTGGAACAGGAGAACGGCTGACGGAATCAGGAAAGCGATAGAGCAGTTCCAGCAGGCCATAGAACGTGATCCGAACTATGCTCTCGGTTATGTCGGACTGGCTGATTCTTATGCGGCCCTGGGAGAGTATGCCGGCGTTCCTCCTGATGACGCCTTGCCGAAAGCCGAGGCCGCCGCGCATCGTGCCTTGCAACTCGACGACTCGCTCGCGGAGGCGCACACATCTTTGGCGATGGTTTATCGGAATCAGTGGCGCTGGGCGGACGCCGAGAAAGAATACAGGCGCGCCATCAGTCTCAATCCGAATTACCCGACGGCTCATCAATGGTTTGGCTTTTATTACATCACGAAGCGGCAATTCGACGACGCGCTCACACAGGCCAGGCGCGCACAGGACCTTGACCCGCTTTCGCCGATCATCACCGATCAGGTCGCGCTGGTTTATCTGCTTAAGAACGACGTCAATTCAGCAGTTGAACAGATCCGGAGGAATATGGAACTCAATCCCAGCTTTCCTGGAACACACTACCTTCTCGGTTCGGCATACCTCAAACAGCGGCGTCATGAAGAGGCGATCGCCGAGTTTCAAAAAGCAGTTGAATTATCCGGGAGAGCGAGCGTTTGGCTCGGTGCCCTGGGCTATGGTTACGCGGTTTCGGGAAAGCGAATCGAGGCTCTCCGCTTGGTGAAAGAACTCGAAGGGAGCTACGCCCGGCGCGAGGCTCTCGGAGCGCACTTAGCCACGGTTTACGCGGGACTTGGCGAAAAGGATCAGGCGTTTGCATGGCTTGAGAAGGATTTCGAGCTGGGCGGGGGCTCACCGTTTATCACAAGCAATTACAGTTATGAAGGCCTCCGCAGCGACCCGCGCTACGCCAACCTTCTGCGCCGCATAGGCCTGCAGCCTTGAATGGATCGGCGCATAAGCGGCCTTGCCGCTGGACACAGAACATCGCGATAGAAAAAGGCGGGAGGCCCCCACACCAGTCAGAAGTCGATCGCGTCCCACGGAGTTCTTTCGTTAGGACCAAGTTTCTGGACCTGTTCAACCCGAGCGATCAGGTCCGAGAATTGCAGTACATCGATGACGCCATCCGTCAGTTCCGAGACCTGGATGACACGGGTGAATTTTGCCAGCGATGGGCTATCGCGCTGCGCCGGAGGATACTCGGGTTTATTGATTCCATAAAGCTCCTCCACGACCTTAGCCGCATTCTCTTCCGGCCGCGGCGGAGAAAGAATCACGACGGTGTCATTCTGTTTTCCCAGACGTTCAATCGTCTCCAGTTCCCACAGGACACCGGGAGTCAGCCTGATCACGTCCACGACGACGATTGCAGCAGCTCCAATCAACTCCTCGACGACCTGTTGCCAGTGTTCGTTCGGCAGCAGCAATCTGGGCAGCATTTGTTGAAAGTCCGGACGAAGGGGCGCGTTGTTGCCGACGCCTACGAGGGGTAGTTTCGCTCCAAGCGTTGCAACGAGCTTTTTCTCGATGGCGCTCTGGCTTGCGAGCTGAAGGTTGACTCGGATCGGCTCCGGAGCGCCAGAACCCTTTCTCATAGAGCCTTCGGCATCGAAGTTTCGGAGAAAAATGGCGAACGGTTCGTTCTTATCGAGGTAGTCCGTCAGAATCGTTCCACAACGCAAATGGCCTTCGAGATCGCGCTGGAGTTGTTCGCGGAGCAGCTTGCGCTTGAACTCCAGGTCGGCTGACTCACGGTCCGAAGAGTGCGTCGTTGAAGACGGACCGCTCTGGAGAATCTGCAGAACGTCGATCAGTCCGAACGGTTTGGGCGGCCCACCGGTGGGGTTATCGCCGTCCCATATAACGTTGGCGACTCCTGCGACGTAATCCCCGGCATCTCCGAGAGCCGCACGTACGGCAGGATCGAGCTCGACGGTGCCGGTTGCGGCGTCGAACGCCGGGTCAGCCAGCGCGACCATGAAGCAATCGTAACGCCGCGCCGCGGCAACCACGGATTGAACGACGGGATTCTGATCGCCTCGGAACCGAGCATGAATGTCCCAGCAAGCGTGCACCGCTTCCTTGACTTTCCCTGCGGCTCTCGCCAGCAGTACTCTGTTATACAGCGCTTTGGCCAATCGCTCGCGCACCGGTGGGTCCGTTGAATCGCCGAAACGCCGCACCATTTCCTCCGCAGCAGCAACGGATTCCTGAGCATCGCCCATTCGCGCGAGGTGTATCGACTTGTTGTACTGCGCTATTCCGGCCCAGCGCCGCGCTCCCTCGCCGGGTGAAGCGACGAAGCGCTCCACGAGCTCCGTCATGGCGGCGATGGCTTCGGAGTCTCGATGGTTGTTCCTCAACGTCATCGCTTTGTTGTGGAGCGCGTTAGCCGCGGTGGCCTGCAGTTCAGGATTGATGTGACTGGCGAAGCGGCGGAGCGCTTCATCACAGGCCGACAGGGCCTTCTCCGGCGATCCGGTTCTGGCGTGAAGAACACCCAGATTCAACAGAGCTCCCGCGACGCACTGAGGAACAGCCGGATCGTCACCGGCATAGGAATCGGCGGCGGCCAGCAACTCTTCGTACGAGCCAATGGCATCAGGCGAACGTCCCAGCGCCATCAACGCGCCACCTTTGTTGAAAAGCGCGCAGATAAGAAACGCCGTGGCCGCCTGATATTCGACGATGACACGATCGAAGATCGTTATCGCAGTCGTCGGGTCCCCGGAACTCCTCACCATGACGCCGAGGTTTACCAGCGCTTCGGCGACGCGCTCTCTTACGGCAGGTTCTTTCGAAGCGCTGAATTGCCTGATGATTTGCGCAAACTGCATTAGCGGCTTCTTTCCTCTGGTCCGAGTCCCGGAAACGAACCGCTTCATCGATGCGCTTCCGGACCTCGCTGATTTCATCCATGGAATACTCCAATCACAGCGCCCAGCGACTGCGGGCAAGTTTTCCGACCGAGGGAGCCTGGAGTTTGTGCATTTCGCCGGCGCCGCAGCAAACTGCCGCCTGGAGTTTTGGACATTTCGCAGGCACCGAAGCTCGGATGCCGTTGACCAGGGCCCAAAGCCCGGCAGTGAATAGCCCCGCCCGTGAGGGCGGAGGACCGGAAGATCCCGAGTCCGAGAGCCGAAGGCCCGGCACTCCGATTGTGCCGCACCTTCGGCGCTCATGGTTGCGAGACCCGATTTCCCCGGCCTTACGGCCGGGGCTACGCACTGGTCGGCCCTACGGGCCTGGCGCGTCAGCGAGCTGCCGCAACAGAAGGCGCAAACAAGCTTGCGCACTCCAAGGGCGACGCCGATTCATTGTGAAGGGAGCGCGTTCTTCGTTTCAGCCGTACAAGGTTGCTCGCTGTGGATTCCGGTTCAAGAGACAAGATTTTTTCTGGATTGTGGTATCCAACAAGGCGAAATTTCTCCGGATCCTATTTTCTTGCAGGACCCGGATCCCAGATGGTTGCGGCGATGATTCTTTCCTTGTCGCGCGCCCGGGGCCAGTAGTAGACGGTGATGACCTTGCCGTCCGGCCGCTGCACGGTTTGCGGATATCCGACATCCCAGGCGGCGCCGTCATCACGCAGCATGATCTCTTCCTCCCAGGTTCTGCCGCCATCGGCACTGAGCCGGGCTCGGATCGAATAGGGCGTGGAGCGATAGCCATAGGTGAGCGCCACGCGGCCGTCTTTCAGCCGGATCATGCTGGGAGGATTCCCGCTCCTGGCGCCGGTGTCGGGTGCGGCCCGGTTCAGAAATTGCCAGCTCCGGCCGTTATCGCGCGAGAGATAAGCGTCAATCCAGTTCGGACCCTTCCGGTAGTTTTCCTCGTGGCGCACGGCAGTCAGGATCTCCGATGGAGAGAGGCGGATTGAAGAGGGCATGATGGTGAAGCCGTTCGTCGGCTCCGGCGCCACCCAGGAGAGCATTTCCCAGCTCAGGCCTCCATCTATGGTACGGGCGCATAGCGGCCGCCCCTCGCGGCCGTTTGTCTTCGAGGCGGTGAGAAACACCAGCGCCTCTCGCTGGCCGTTTACCAGGTAATCGGTTCGCGCCGCGATTCCCCGTTGTCCCAGCAGCGGAAACTCGAACGCTCCTTCCCAGTTCTTGCCGCGGTCGTAAGAGTAAAAGAGCAACGAAGGCCCCTGGTTGACGTCCGTGAAGCGGAGCGTCATGGCGAAACCAGGGTGAGTGAAGTCAATGGGCTGTTTCAACCGTGTGGCCGGTTTACCTCCCTGCTCCGGGGGCAAGAGAGAGGGAGGCGCTTCGATGGTCCACGTTTTCCCACCGTCAAGGCTTCGCGCCAGGCGCGGCTCCTCCGGTTTGCTGCGATCGTAGGGATGGCCGTCACGGTCGCTCCACAGGAAGTACGCCGCGCTGAAGCCAACCAGGATCTCATTTCCCCAGGACCAGATTCCGTGATTGGCAGGCCAGCCGCCGAAACGCCCCTCTTCCTGGTAAACGGTCACGTGTTCGCTCACCCTCGCGTCCTCGCGCCCGGACGCATGAATGAAGAGGGCACACGACACCAGGACCGAGAGGGTCAATCTTCTCATTTGTGGCTTCTCAAGGAGTGTATCGAAGGCCTCGGGACGAAGCGGGATTAACCTTCCGTGTCAGTGCGCTTTCGCCGACTCATCGAAAGGGGTCACCGGGTCGAGCACCAGCCAGAAGAAGCTGCCGGCGAAATAGAGGGCCGCGGACACGTAGAAGGTAATGTCCCAGTTGTTATCGGTCTGCTGAAGAACATAGCCGATGACGACTGGCGACATGCCGCCGGCAAAGTTTCCCATCATGTTCATGGCGCCGGAGAGTGTTCCTGCATATTTGCCGCCCACATCCATGCAGGCTGCCCAGCTGCCCGGCATTACCAGGTCGTTGGAGAAGCTGGCCATGCCCATTGCGATCATTGCCCAGACCGGGTCCTTCACAAAGGTCGAAAGAATCAACAAGCCGGTTGCGCCCGAAAAGCCTATTATGGCCATAAGGCGGCGGGTAAAGGCGACGCTCCCGGTCCAACGCGCGATGGGCGTCGAGATCAGACCGCAAAAGATAGAGCCGATGCCGCCGAGAAACAGGGGAAGGATTGAAAGGATGGCGCCCTGAGCCAGATTCAGGCCCCTGCCTTCCTTGAGATAAGTCGGCAGCCACGTGATGTAAAAATACCAGCCATAAGCCAGGCAGAAATATTGCAGGCACAACAGCCAGGCTTGCTTGGAACGGATAAGCTTGCCCCAGGGCACGTCACCGTGACCCGAAGCCAGCTGCTCGGACCCTTCCAGTAGAGCCAGTTCGGCCTCGTTGATCTTCTTGTTGTGGCGCGGGTTATCCCGGTACCACCAGTAGAACCAGATCGCCCATAGGACCCCCAGGGCGCCGAAGATTTCAAAGGCGCGGCGCCAGGACACGAACTTCAGCACCCAGAATACAAGCACCGGCGTAAAGGCGCCGCCCCAGCGCGCGCTCATCCACATGATGCCCTGAGCGCGGACCCGTTCGGAAGGCGGAAGCCAGGTCGTGAAAGCCTTGGTCAAATTCGGGAAGCAGCCGGCTTCACCGGCGCCAAACATGAAGCGCGTCACCAGGAGCGAAATGTAGTTCCATACCCATCCGGTGGCCGCCGTGAAAAACGACCACCAGATTACGATCCGCATGAGCACCTTGCGCGGACCAATCCAGTCGCCCAGATAGCCGCCGGGAATTTCAAATAGCGCGTAAGACCAGGCGAAGGCCGCAAACACCCAGCCCATCTGGGCCTTGGTAAGCCCGAGATCCTCCGTCATATAAGGGGCGGCCTGCGAAATACAAACACGGTCGATATAGGTGATGATCCCCAGGGTGACCGCAAAGACGATCACCATGTGCCGAACGCGGGTGGGGCGCGCCCTCACTGAAACCTGCGGTGCAATCTGTGTCGCCATGGAAGTCAGCTATCAAACCATTATTGGAGGCGGATTGCAACAAGGTCGTAACAAATACCGCTAAGACTCAAAGACACGGAGAAACACCAAGAGCCCCGGCACACCTGACGAACCGTTTTTTCGCTTGCGACGCTCCCGGAACCAGCGCATTATCGGGTGCAAAACTGGCGTGGTTTCGTGAGGGCATCTTGATGTCCAGCCGATCTGCGTTTCTGTGCGGTGTCATCCAGATTTCGGGGTTTCGCCTCGCTCATCGGCGACCGCTCGGCCCCCCCAGTTCTTCAGGGTCTACTGAAACGAACTCGCAATGCTCTCTTGCTCCGTAGCCCTCCACGCACCGATTGAGAATCCGGGCCGGCGACCAGAACCTGGTAATCCTGTCTTGCGGTTGCCGATCCGACGAAACCTCTCCCACGCACTCCCCTTCCCCTTTGTAAGAGTCAAGCGTCAATCGGGCCTCGATCAAAGCTGCACGTGTCGAGAATCCCCGCGTCACAAACAGCTCATTCCAGTGAAGTCGTTGCAGTGAAAAATAAGGATTTGTTCCAGGAGAAACATGCATGAAAAAGGTTACTCGGTTCCTCACGTTATGCGCGATTCTATTGACCGTCAGCTTCTTTAGCGCCCGGCCTGTGTTTCAGCCTGTCTCCGCCCAGCAGATTGATCAGGACATCGAACGCATATTAAGCGACCCCCAGGAATTCGAAATGCTGTCAAGCGCCGCACAGAACCTCTTCCAGCTTCGGTTCGGCCGAAGACCGGGCAGTGCCCCGACTGACAGCCCTCCGTTCCCTCCACGTCCATCCGAAGGTCAGTCGGATGTCCAGGACGCTCAAGCGCAGATTGAGCCCGACCCCGGCTCGCGAATCCGGATGGCTCTCGGCAATCCCATCGTGAACGATCCCTGGCTCGATTCGACGGCTCGAGATACCCAGAGCGAAACAACCATCGCTTTTGGATCGTCTTGGCATCGGGAATCAAACCTGATCGTGGGTTACAACGATTCCGGTTCCTTTTCCTTCGACTCGCCCAATCCACCGGCCAACAAATTCACTGGGTTTTCCCGATCGTTCAACGACGGAGGAATCTGGAGGGACGAAGGAACTCTGACGACCAATCCCAACGGCGACGCGGGCGACCCTGTGCTGGCGCGCAATGACGTGACCGGGAGACTCTATTTTTCGACGCTGCAATTTGTAGGGTCAGGTCTGAATGTTTTCCGCTCGGACGATGACGCGGCGACGTGGTTACCTCCCGTGAACGGCGCGCCAGGAATTGCCGCGGGATTTCAGGACAAGGAATGGATGGCGGTGGATAACTTTCCCGGACCGGGCCAGCAAAACACCTATCTGGCCTGGCGAAGCTTCACCACCGGACTCACGGGGATTCGTTTTACCCGATCAAACAACAATGGCGCCAGCTTCGAACCTCCAGGTGGAACGCTGATCGCTCCTGCTGGAGCTTTCAACGTGCAAGGAGCTGCGGTCACGGTGGGCGCGGATAGCGCCGTCTATGTGTTCTGGCTCGATCAGAGCGCCGGCGCCGGGACGCCGAACATCATCCGAATGCGCAAGTCGACCGATCAGGGCTTGACGTTTGGCCCGCCCATAACTGTTGCCCCGTTGCTCACCACCGAGACGAACGGCGGGCTCGGAGCCGTCGGTGGCTTTCGGACCGCCGCTTTCCCTGCTGTGGCGGTCAATCCAACCAACGCCAACCATCTCTTCGTCGTCTACAATGACAACCCTGCCGGAGCCGACAGCGGGAACATCTACTTCAGGCAATCGATTGACGGCGGCGCCACCTGGACCTCGCAGTTTCAACTCAACAACGACGCGACTACCCGGCTGCAGTTTTTTCCAGCCATTGCCGTGACGCCGGATGGATCGCGGCTCGCCGTCAGCTGGTATGATCGCCGCCGCGACCCCGCCGACGCGCTCATTGAAAGATGGGGAGTCATTGCCACCATCTCCGGAAATTCTGTGACCTTTGGACCGAATTTCCGCATCAGCGACCAGTTCCCTGCTGTTTTTGGCGGCGATCCGGTCGTCAATGCAGTCTACATGGGCGACTACGACACGATGATCGCCAATAACAACTTCTTCTACGGCGTCTGGGGCGACAATCGTGATCCGTCGAGGTTCGTCGGCGCGACGCGCAACAGCCCGGACATTCGTTTCGCCAAAATCCCGGTGGCAGGACCTGGCGCGATCCTTGATTCGGCCCAAGTCACTGATCACCGGCGGGGACGGCGACGGGGTGATCGAGCCCAACGAATGTGTCGACCTGAGTATTCAAATCACAAATAATGGATCGGCGACGGGAACGGGAATCACAGCCGAGCTTACGAACTTTACCAGCCTGGTGACAGTTACCCAGTCCGCCTCGACTTATCCGAATCTCGTTCCGGGTCAGACGGCGGCCAACGCGACGCCCTTCCGGTTGAGCGTCGCGCCGAATTTTCCCTGTGTTCCGATCGATTTGAAACTGGTGCTGACTCACAGCGGCGGCGTCGACACAGCTTACCTTACGCTTCCTTCGTGTCAGTGCCCGCCGCTGACGGTCCCGGGCGCCCTCACCAGCGCCGATCCCCAGCAAACGGGTCGTCTGTTCCGAGACGGCGTCCCCAGTGCCTGCGGTGTTTCGAAGGGTTGCAGCACCATTGCCGGAACCTTTCGCTACGACTCGCATACGTTCACGAACGGCGCCTCTCCTGTTTGCGTGAAGGTCGATATCTCGACCGATTGCCAAGGGGCCAATTTCATCTTCGCCGCGGCATACGCAGGGAGCTTCAACCAGGCCAGCATCTGCACGAATTTCCTGGCCGATACGGGCGCCAGCCCGTTTCCCAATGCCTCGATGTCGTTCAACGTTGCACCCAACCAAACCTTCGTCGTGGTGGTAAGCGAGGTTACCGCTAATGCCGGCTGTCCGGCTTACACGGTCACGGTCTCAGGCTTAGTTTGCGAGGTGGGCGGTCCCGGAGTGTGCCCGCCCAGCTTCACCGAGCCTCAGCAGGCGAACCTGAAACCCGGCGCCATCGGCTGAACCCATTCCGCCTCCGCTCTCGTGACATCGCGAACGCCCTCGCGGCGGTGTTCAGGTCGCCGGGCCGCAGTTCATTCAAGTAGTCGTCTCTTCGTGTCTTTGCGTCTTAGCGGTGGCTTTTGTCGATGCTTTCACCGCTAAGACGCGCGAAGGTCCTCACTGCGCCGACGTGGTTGGCCGCGGCGCGCGCTTGTGGTAGTTGGGGAAGGGCGGCTTCTTGTGCACGGGGGGCGGATTCTTTTTGAGCTCCGCCAGGAGAACCTCAACCGCTTTCTCGAGCTGGGGATCGCGGCCCGCTCGCACCGCTTGAGGATCAAAATCGACTTCGACGTCCGGAGCCACGCCAAAGTTCTCCACTTCCCAAGCGCCGGTCGCCGGGTTCCAGAAACCTACTGCCGGAGGCGTGACGACTCCTCCGTCCATGAGCAGCGGGGAAGCCTCCCAGTCCGCCGACAAGCCCGCCCCAGGTTGTCTTTCCGATCAGGGGGCCGATGCCTGACTTGCGAAAGTAGAACGGAAGCGCATCTCCTCCGGAACCCGCATACTCGTTGATGAGCATGACTTTCGGTCCGAATATCGCTCCCAGTGGCGTCGTGAAATCGGCTCCGTCACGAGTGGTGCGATAGTTCATCAGAGGCCGTCTCAGGTAATCGATGATGTAGTCTGCGGTAAATCCTCCTCCGTTGAACCGTTCGTCGATGATGGCGCCTTGCTTGCCGATCTGCGAAAAGTAGTAGCGATTGAAATTCATGTAGCCGCCGAATGCCGTATCGGGCAAGTAGACGTAGGCAAGGCGACCGCCGCTCATCTCGTCCACCTTGCGCCGGTTCCCTTCGATCCAGGACAGATTGCGCAGCCCCGCCTCGCTCTCGACCGGCACGACGGTAACCTCGCGTGAACCTGTCACCGCCCGGATCGGACCCGACCCGCAGCTTGACCGCTTTACCGGCCGTGGCTTCAAAGAAACTATAGATGTTGTCGCCGGCGCGAAGCTCGCGGCCGTCAACAGCCAGCAGATACTCACCGGTGGCGACATTGACGCCGGGCTGCGTCAGTGGCGCCCGCAGCTGAGGGTTCCAGTTCTCCCCGTTGAAGATGTGCGAAAAACGATAGCGTCCGTTTTCAATGCGATAATCGGCGCCCAGGAGGCCGCCGCGCACTCGTTTGACCTCGGGCGCCGACCCGCCGCCAACGGACAAATGGCTGGCGGTCAACTCGCCCATCATCTCCGCAAAGAGGTAGTTAAGATCCGCGCGACTCGCGATGTTTTCCAGGTAAGGCTCGTATCTCTTCTCCATCGCGGCCAGATCGAGTCCGTGGTAACCGGGATCGTAGAAGAAGTCCCGCTGGATGCGCCATGCCTCACGAAACATCTGTTTCCACTCGACCCGGGGATCAACCCAAGCCTCGAGTGCGTCAACGCGCAGCGTGCCTTCGCCCGGTTTGGGAGGAGTTGCGGCGCCGGAGATCACCCACCGTTGACCCTGCCGGAAGAAAATCTTTTCGCCGTTGTCGGAGATCTCGAAGGTGTTGACGCCGTCCAGGACTTTTTCGATTTTCCGCGTCTTAAGATCGAACTTGTGGACCGTTCGTCCGCCCGGCGCACCCGTGGGAAGAATAACCAGCTCACTCTCCAGCAGAAAGAGCGTGCCCGCTTTTCCCGGTCTCATTCCCGTGTAGTTCCGCGCCGGAACCGGTAGCGCCAGGATGCGCTGCCCGATGCTGTCAACATCGATCCGTACCTCGATCGGCTGCTTCTCTTTCGCTTTTTCCTTATCCTTTTCTTTCTGTGCATCCGCGGGAGTCGGCGAGTTTCTCCTCATCGCTCTCGGGCTCGAGCGGCGACGGCAAATCCTTGCGCAGCACGACGACATACACGCTGCGAGTAACCGGTCGAGCGATGCTCGACATATCGCGCCAGCCCACGGTCAGACCGAAGTCCGTGCTGGCCGCGAAGTAAAGATGCTTGCCGTCCCGGTCGAATACCGGGAAAACCGCGTCGCTCATGCCGTCGGTCAGCTGGTGCCGGCTGCCGCTCTGGAGCGAATAGACAAACATCGCGCGCAAATAATTCTGGAGCTGCTTCGTGTAGGCGAGCCAGCGGCTATCCGGAGACCATGCCAGTTCGCGCACTCTGCGCGGTCCGTCATAGACGTCGGTGTCCACCAGCGTGGGAGTTTTCTTCTCGAGATCGACGTACCAGACATTAAGTTTCTTGTCGGTGTACGCAATCTTCTTGCTGTCCGGCGACCACACCGGAGTGTAATAGAACGTGGATGGGCTGCCGAGGCTGATTTTCTCCGGTTCCCCCATCCCGTTCTGCGCCCGCAAATGAAGCGCATACTCGCCGGACTCTTCCGAGAAGTAGGCGATGCGCTTCCCGTCCGGAGACCAGGAGGGGTCGCGCTCAGCCACTCCGGCCGTGTTGGTCAAATTGCGGACGTCCCCCTTTTCGGCCGGGACAGTGAAGATCTCCCCGCGCGCCTCAAACAGCGCGCGCGAGCCGGTCGGCGAGATCATTGCGGTACTGATATTACGGGCGACTTTATCCAGCCGCGGGCGCACCTCGGGCATGTCGCCCGAGACTCGTATGTCAATTTTCTGGGACTTGCGCGTTTTCAGATCGTAGAGGTGCACGGTGCCGAACTGCTCATAGACAATGGCTCCCGGACCCGCCGAGGCCGATTTGATGTCCAGGCCGTCGTTGGAAAAGACCTGGGCTACTTTTCGCGCGCGTGTGTCATAGGAAAAGAGAGTCACGGGTCCGCTTCGGTCCGACAGGAAATAGACCTGATCGCCCACCCACATGGGCGCAAAGTCATTCGAGTTCTCACGCGGGATCTTCTCGATACGGGAGTCGGCCAGATCTGCGATCCAGACTGGGGTCGTTCGTCCTCCGCGGTAACGCTTCCAGGTGCGGAAGGCGCGCGCGAGAGGAACGTAAGCCAGGCGCGATCCGTTGGCTGAAAAAGAGGCTTCCTCAGCCATCGGCAGAGGAACTTCGGCCGGGAACCCACCCTCGAGCGGAACCGTAAACAACCGGCTGAAAAACGACGTGCTCCGGCGCGGAGAGCGGAAGAGCACCTGCTTGCCATCGGGGCTCCAGCCTGCGACCCGGTCTGCTCCCGGATGAAAGGTCACGCGGCGCGGCACACCCCCTTTTGCGGGCATTACATAGACGTCGACATTGCCGTCGTATTCACCCGTGAAGGCGATCCATTCGCCATTGGGGGAGAAGAATGGATCTCCCTCGATGCCAACGCCTGCCGTCAACCGCTTCGCCTCGCCTCCGGAGCGGCTGACTATCCACAAATCTCCAGCCGTGACGAATACGATTTCCGTCTGGCTGAGCGTCGGACTCTGGAGCAAAACTGGTTTGTCTGTTGTGCCTGCGGCGATGCTGGCAGCGCCGAACCAGAAGGCTACGATAAAGGCGACTCGTTTCATGTTTAACTCCTTGCCGGCGTTTCTCAGCGGGTGCGCGCAGAAACCCAGGCCACCGCCAAGACACGAAGGAACATCGAATGTTTTCGAACTTAACAGCTCTGGAAACCCGAGTCAATCGCGTTACAATAACGTCAAAAGCGGATCAGGAGCGGCATGGTTGGGACCAACCGGCATGTGAGATGTCGACGGCTCGGAGTGGCTGCCACACTGGCAATAATCACGCTCCCGGCGGAGTGTCTCTGGTTCGCGCGGGCGCAGACCGGCGCACAAAAACCGGTATCGGGCATCGGAGAAGGGGAAGTCTACTGGTGCCCCATGCGGGGCTCGAAAGGATGCGGAATCAAGGACTACAACCGTCGCGGCAACTGCGAAGTCTGCAAGATGCTGCTCGTGCCCAGGAGTTCATTCCTGGAGGAACACAAGAATGAGCTTGCCGCCACCCGGAATGACTGGACACTGACCAAAGTCGGGCGCGAGGAAATCTATTTCTGCCCAAGTCGCGGGCGTCAAGATCATAAATTGAAAGAGTACAGCGCGCCGGGCAGGTGCGAGATTTGTGGTCAATCCCTTCTCCATAAGGCCCGATTCGAGGTGGTCAAGACCTGGACCTGCCTCATCGACTCCTGTCCCTACTGGAAAAAGACGTTCTTTTCGCCAGGGCGCTGTCCCGGTTGCGGAGAGCCGGTCGAGTCCCTCGGTCCGATGGATCACAACCCGGTACACGGCGGCGTCCTGTTCACGGCCGACAACAACTATCATCGCCTCGAGGGGACTCACCCGAGCCCGAACGAATTCCGGATCTACCTCTACGATGGTCATAAAAAGCCGCTCGATGCGCGTAATTTTTCCGGCCGGATAACGACGCAAGACTGGAATGAAGAGAAGAAGGACTACATCGAAAAAAACTATCCTCTAGTGCTGGAACGGGAAGGCAACCATTGGTTGACGTCTCGAATCTGGACGCCGACGAAGTATCCCGTCGAAATCATTGCCAGAATCCGGTTGGCCGGCGATGAGAAACTCTTCAGCTTTTTCTTCGATGGTTTCACCAAGGAACCGAAACCCGGAACGGAAGCGAGCGTCCGGCCCCACAAACACAGCGACCGTCCGCCCGTTAAGATCCCGGCGGCGGCTGTCGACGTGGTCAGGGAAATCCTCAAGCGCGAGGCCGCCATCGGGAGTCACATTAACGAGAAGAGGTGGTTTGACTTGCTCAACCCGGCTTTTGATACCATCGACCTGGCAAACGCATTGAGGCGCAAGACCGAAGAACTTGCTCCCCTTGAAAGAAAGAAACTTGGCGAGAGCATCGTGAAAATCGGTTTTGCCGCCGATCGCCTGGCACGGGTCGAGGATGCTTCAGAAGAGGGGCAAGCCCGGAGGTACTTTGAGGAGTTCAGCAAAGGAATCGTGGAACTCCAGGAGATCTTTCCGCTAGCGAAATGACAATCCACCACGAAGACGCCGGCTTGGCGTTCCGTCATACCTCCCAGCCATTTCCTTGCAAGGGCGAATCAGAATCAATACTCTTGAGCCAATGAAGACTCAGTCGCGGGACACGTGTCTACAAACGGAGCGCGTGCGAATCCAGCTTTTGCGAAAGACTCCCTCGTGGCGCAAGCTGGTGATGATCGAGGACACCAACCGGGCAATGCGCGCTCTCGCCCTGGCTGGATTGCGCCTTCGCCATCCGGAAGAATCGTCCGCGGCGTTGCGCCGGCGCCTGGCAGACCTGATGCTGGGCCCGGAACTGGCAACACGGGCGTACGGTAGTCGTCCGGGTATCGGGAAACTGCCATGATCCCGCCTTTGTCCGAGATCCTGGTGGTGACCGCGAAGGTGGTGGAAGCATTCGAAGCGCTGCGAATCCCATATTTGATCGCGGGTTCGATGGCGAGCGGTGTGTACGGAGACCCCCGCTCCACTCGCGACATCGATTTTGTGGCAGCCATCGAACCGCCCAGCATCGAACCGCTAGTGCGCGCGCTGGGAGAAGGCTTCTACCTGGATTTCGAGCTCGTTCAAGCTGCGGTTCGAAATCGCCGCAGCTTCAACCTGATTCACCTGGACACCATGGTCAAGGTGGACATCTTCGCCGCCAAGGATGACGCCTTCACTCGTAGTCAACTGTCGCGACGCTCGAAGAAGATTCTGTCGTCGGAGCCACCCTTCAGCGCCTTTCTGGCCACGGCTGAGGATACAGTTCTGGCAAAGCTCCAATGGTATCGTGCCGGGAACGAGGTCTCTGACAATCAATGGAATGATGTGGTAGGCGTTCTGAAGATTCAGGGACCGGCTATCGATCTTGCGCTACCTCAGGGAGTGGGGCGCGGCTCTCGAGCTGAGCGATCTCCTGGATCGAGCCCTACGAGAAGCGGACCTCGACGAATGATCCTCTCGCAGCTTCCAATGTCAGCACGTAAGAAGCGCGAAGCCCTTACGGGGAATCAGGCTTCTTCCTGATAGAGCCAGGCTCCCGCGACCGCGGCGACTGGGAGCTCGACAAGTCCCCAGACCAGGCCGATAAACATCACGTTCGCTGGGAATAGTCCCATGGCAATGAACCCGATGGCGCTATAGAAATATGCGAATGCCCAAACGACCAGCCCGGCGCAAATCGCCGTCCTGGGGCCTGCTCCAAAACGCGGTCGAATGGCCGCATAGAGCCAGATCATTAAAATCCCCAGCAGAAAACCGCCGATCACGAAGTAAGCGATAGCCTCGTTTCCTATGATGGGTTTGTTCAGCGCTCGCATTGCATCCTCCAGCTGCCGGGCGAGGATCAGTCCGTTCAGTATGAATTCGCCAAAATTGATCACCAAGCCGGCCACCAGACCTCCCAGAATCACGCGACCCAAGTTTATCTTGCCCATGAGGCTCCCTTCGTGGATTGGACCGGGTGATCCAATCGTGAGATTCTTTCTGACAGTAGAACTGATTTTTTCCGAGTGACACAATCCTCGCGGTGTCATACGCCAGATGTGTCTTGAGTCACTCTATTGTTCCGTGCCGCGGCCACTAACCACGATGACTCGAAGACACCAGGAAAGTATCCAGAAAAGCAAGGTAAGCGGCAATCAGCCGGCAGGTCCTGAGGTAATCATCAAGCCGAACGGCCTCCCAGCGATCGCGAGATGTGTGGAGTATCGGGAGAGTTTCCTCGGTCAGCGAATGAATCGTGATGCTGGGGATCTTGATTTTCGCGAACGATTCAGAGTCCGCTGTGCCCATGCGGTCGGCATTTACGATCTCGAGCGGCAGGCGCATCCGGTCTGCAACCCCAAAGAGCGCTTTCAACAGATTAGGGTCGGCACGACTGGCCCAGACCTTCGTATCCGATAAACCGAGCGTATCCAGGTTTACCATGGCGCGTGTTCTGGCTCTTTGTTCCCTGGTTAACCGGGCCGCGTAGAATTTCGAACCGATCAATCCCTTCTCTTCCTCGGTAAATCCAATGAAAACGAAGGTATGGTGACGCGCGTGGACGCGAAGGCTTTCGAAAAGGCTCGGCAGGAGCGACACCCCGGTCCAATTATCCACAACACCTTCGCCCGATTCCGCCAGATCAAAATGGGCTCCGACGATGATCACCGAATCGGTGAGCCCCGGCAGGGTACAAATCACATTGGGCAGTCGCACTCCATCGACCCTCTGTTCGCTCAGGCTTTGATCACGGCAGCCCGCCTCTTGAAACAAGCTCAACAGGGTAGTCTTCCGTTCTTCCTTGCTGCTCGAGAATTGCTTCAGCCGCGCCTCGATGCCTTCCCGGAGAATCGGCGGCTCTTCCAGTTTTTGAGCGAATACCTGGTCTTGGACCAGTGCGGAGAGGAACAGGATCCTAGCAAGCAGAAACAAGAGTCACTCCGAAGACGCTAAGTTAGACGTTCTGTTCGGTTATGAGGACTTTGTTCACATCAGAAGTCAGAAGGCCGACGTCATGAACGACAACATGTTGGTTCGAACGTTTCACCAAGTGCGCTAAGCGAGCCTTTATGTTACCTTCAGTTCTCGTCCTATCCGGCTGAACCTTTCGACGGCGTAATCGAGATCATCTTCGCAATGGGTCGCTGAAATCATCGCTCGGATGCGGGCCTTCCCCAGCGGAACCGTGGGGTAGCCAATCGCCATCGCGAACACTCCTTCCTGGAACAGCCGGCGGCTGAACTCCTGCGCAATTCGCGCATCGCCCAGCATGACGGGCGTGATCGGCGTTTCACTTCGTCCCGTGTCGAAACGCGCCGCTTTCAGCCTGTCCTTGAAGTAGCGAGTGTTGCTCCACAGCTTCCGGACCAGGTCATCGGAAGACTCCAGTATGTCGACAGCGGAGCTGCAAGCAGCAACGTCGGCCGCGGTGAGCGCGCTCGAAAACAGAAAGGGACGCCCCTTTTGCCGCAGGTATTCGATGATGATCTTTTTGCCGGCCACGAAACCCCCAACTACACCAAAGGCCTTCGAAAGAGTTCCAATCTCGACGTCGACGCGCCCGTGCAGGCGGAAGTGATCCACGGCGCCTCGCCCGCTCTCGCCCAGCACTCCCTCGCCGTGCGCGTCATCGACCATCACCATCGCATTGAAGCGCTCGGCCAGCTCAACAATCGGCGGTAGCGGGGCAATGTCGCCGTCCATAGAAAACACGCCATCGGTAATGATCAGGGCGCGGCGCTTCGACTCACCGCCGAGGTGCTGCTTGAGTCTGGCTTCGAGCGCTGCGGGATTGCAGTGATCGAAACGGATGATAGGAGCGCCGGACAGCCGGCAGCCGTCTATGATCGAAGCGTGATTGAGTTCGTCGGAGAAGATCAAATCCTCTTTCCCCACCAGCGCCGGGATCGTGGCCAGGTTTGAATTGAATCCCGATTGGTAGGAAATAGTCGCCTCCACCCTCTTGAACCGGGCTAGTTTTTCCTCGAGGGCATTGTGGAGGACCGTGGTGCCCGCTATCGTTCTCACAGCCGCAGGACCAACTCCAAACTCGTCGATTGCGGCCCTGGCCGCCTCTTTCAAGCCGGAGTGGTTGGCAAAACCGAGATAGTTATTGGAGCAAAGATTCAAGACCTTCTCGCCATCGACGGTAATCCACGCGCCCTGCGCCGATTCAATCGTGCGGATCGTTATGAGCAGGCTTTCCCGCTCCAGGCGGGCAACCTCGTCTCGGATGAATTGCAGCTTGTCCAACCGCGAACCTCCTATAATGGGGCTTCATCTTATCATGGCCGGGGGCGCCTTCGCGTCTTCGGCGGCGAAGGCGTAGAACAGAATCAACCGCGAAGGACGCGAAGAACTCCGCCAGGCGAGAAATGAACGATGTTGCGATAACGAACTCCATCAAGCTGCACCGGGTGGGCGGATAAAACATGTTCTCGTCGAGATGCTTCTTATTCCCTCGGCTCCTTGCGCCCCTGTCCCTGCCGATCGGCTTTATCCTCCTTGCAGCACCCGGATATGCCGACTATTACAGGCGCCAGCCTGCGCTCGACGTCATTCACTACGAGATCGCCATCGAGCTCGCGGATGAAAACGACGCTATTTCCGCAACAACTCGCGTGCACGTCCGGATGCGTCAGGATGGAATCACCGGAATGTGGCTGGACCTGGAAGCAATGAAAGTAAACAGCCTCAAGGTGGGAGATGCGGATCGTTCCTTCACCCAGCACGATGGTCGAATCTCTTTTGAGCTCGACCGGCGCTACCTCCGGGAAGAGACTGCCGTCATCGAAATCAAGTATCACGGCAGGCCCGGCAGCGCCGGATTACTGATCGGAAAGAACAGGCACGGGCGGCGCGTCTACTTCGCGGAAAACTGGCCCGACAAGGCTCGTTTCTGGTTTCCTTCAATCGACCATCCTTCCGACAAAGCTACGGTCGACTTCTCCGTTACGGCGCCCGAGAAGTATGACGTCGTCGCCAATGGCCGCCTGGTCGAGACCCGATTGCTCGGCGCCGGCCGCAAGCTCACCCGCTGGAGTGAAAGCGTCCCGATCCCGACCTATTGTATGGTCATCGGCGTTGCAGAATTCTCGGTCACGCACGCCGGAAACGGCTCGACGATTCCGCTGATGGTTTACGCATACCCGCAGGACGCGGCCGCTGCCAGCCGCATGTTCGCACAGTCGAATTCGATCTTGCGCTTTTTCACCGACCGGATCGGACCGTTTCCTTATGAAAAACTGGCTCAGGTCGAGGCGACCACGCGTATCGGCGGAATGGAAAACGCCAGCGCCATTTTTTACCAGGAGCGGGAATTTCAGCGAACGGAAGGCTCGGAAAAACTGGTGGCGCACGAGATTGCCCATCAGTGGTTCGGCAATTCGATCACGCAAGCCGACTGGGATCACCTGTGGCTCAGCGAGGGATTCGCCACCTATTTCGCGAATCTCTTCCAGGAGCATCTTCAGGGGCCCGGGTCGATGAAAGGCACAATGACGCAGGCGGCTGAAAGCATCAAGCGATATCACGGCACGCGCCCCGTGGCTTTGATCGATCCCGAACTTACTGAGCCGGCGAAGAAGCTTAACGCATTCAATTACCAGAAGGGCGCGTGGATTCTGCACATGCTCCGGGGGATACTGGGTGACGACACGTTTTTCAAAGGGATACGCCGGTATTACAACCTCTATGCCGAAAGAAACGCCTCGACCGAAGATTTTCAACAAGCAATGGAGTCCGAGTCGGGTATCTCGCTGACCGGGTTCTTTCGGCAGTGGTGCTATCAGCCCGGCTGGCCGGTGTATGAGATTACCTGGCGCTGGGATGCGGGCGCCCGTGAGGTGGAAATGAGATTCCACCAGGCGCAGACAACGGGCCTGTTCGATATGCCGCTCCAAATCGTCTTCGGGGCCGGCGATCGGCGAGAAGCCCACAAGATCCGGATATCGGCTCAGGATCAAACGGTGCGCCTGAAGCTCACGGGGCGCCCATCCTCGTTGGAAATTGATCCTGACGGCTGGCTGCTGAAATCGGTAACGCTAGTCGAAAGACCCTAAACCGCTATGCCGAGTGTGACGAGAATTCTGCTTGCGTCAGAAGCCCGAAGCCGGAATTCTCATCGGCAACCTCTTGGAATCCGACATCCTCAAGGAAGTATCCGGCGAAGTCGTGACGGCAGGGAAAATTGTCGAGACTTGTGACTCGGTCAATCGGGAGATTCGCGTCTCCTCTTATTCTGGCTCCTGACTCCTTTCCAGGTATTGGCGCATCCGGCGCGACACATGCTTCGTCAGGCCCTCACCGGAACGCCGCACGATCACGGCAGCAACCCCCGGCTGGGAATCCGCCAGCCGCAGTCCGCGGTTGGGTGGCAGAACACTCAGTGCGGTCGCCAGGGCGTCAGCCGTTGTCGCGTCGGGAGCTATCACCGTCACACTTGCGGAATCTCGCAGAGCCCAGCCTGTTTCAGGATCGATGATGTGGGAATAGCGGATTCCCTCCAACTCGACGAATTGCTCCGTGTCGCCCGAGTTGGTGACGCCACAGTCAGAGAGTGTGAGGTCCTCGGCGGCGGCTTCTACGCCAGGCGCGGGCTTCTGTAGCGCCACCCTCCATCCGGATCGATCGGGAGGAGCCGCGCTCATGGCAATGTCGCCTCCTGCGTCCACCAGGGCGCTTCGGATCCCGCGGGCTGCCAGAACGGCCAGCGCCTGATCGGCGGCGTAGCCCTGGCCGATACCGCCCAGATCGAGCTTCATGCACGGGAGCCCCAACCTCACTGAACGGTTCTCCGCATTCAGGACGATCTTCTTGTAGCCCACGCAACGCCGGGCCTGCTCAAGCTTCTCCTCATCCGGAAGCCGCTTGTGACGCCTCGCCTCACGCCAAAGATCCACCACCGGGCCGACCGTGATATCAAATGCTCCGCGAGAAAGGGCGGAGAAGCGAAGGGATTGTTTCAGAACTCGAAAAAGATCCGCACTCACAGGTCGCGCGGCCTGGTGGGCTTCCCGGCAAAGCTTCATCAGCTCACTGTCGGGATTGTAGTCGCTCATGATTTCGTCCAGTTGCTGGATGCGCAGGAATGCAGCGGCCGCGGCCTCCCGCGCCTCCTCCTGGGATTCGGCATACAGTACGATCCGCATCTTGGTCCCCATCAGGATGCGAAAGTACTCGTAGCGCGACGGATTGCCCGCGGCTGGGCCGAGTTGAGAAACCAGGACGCCTATTAAAATGACGGCCGCTCTTGTGTTTTTCAGTGAGGATTTCGCGGGAGTCACTTCGGGGCTTCCTGTCTCCCCGTCTTGGGCGGTCCTGCTTATGGCAAGCGAACTACACGGAAGCCAACGAAAAAGCAGTCTGAATACCACCAGATGCTCTTGGGATCATTGGGGTCGGTAACCAGCCAGTCATCGTGACGGGTCTGATCCCGGGCAGCCGAGCGCAAGGCGGGAGCACGGGTATAATAAGAGCCTCCGCGGACAACCCGCTCTTTACCCTTGTCCGGGCCAGCCGGGTCTTTTGGCCACTGGTCGGGCGCAAAGCGGGTGTAGTCCTGAGGCGAGTAATAGTCCCGGCAGAATTCGGCCACATTTCCCAACATGTCGAAGAGACCCCATGGATTAGGCTTCTTCGATCCTGCGGGATGGGTTTGGAGCTTGGCGTTATCTCGGAAGCCAGGCGTACTCATCGAGCTTCGAAGCATCCGTGCCAAAGAAGTAGGGATCGCTCGAGCCCGCCCGGCACGCATATTCCCATTCGGCCGACGTGGGAAGCCGATACTTTTTCCCGGTAAGTGCCGAAAGCCAATCGCAATACTTGTCTGCGGCGTGCCAGGTCATGCTCATGGCAGGCCGCTTGCCGCGACCCCAGCCAAGGTCCGGCGCACCGTAGGGCTGGGTAGGGCGCGCAACAGCATCGGCTTTGGACGCTGCCGATTGATCTCCGGGGCCTCGAAAATAGTACTGTTCATATTCGTCCCAGGTAACCTCGGTCTTTCCCATCCAGAAAGGCCCAAGGGTAACCTTATGGACTGGTCCTTCATCTTCCTTCCGGCCGGCTTCCGAATCGGGGCTCCCCATCATGAAAGACCCGCCGGCAATCGCGACCATCTCAAATGTGATCGTGCTTCCGGGAATTGTTTCCGTATAGTTAGCGAGATCCTTCGCCTGAGGCACTTCCGTGGCGCGGGTTGAGCAAATCAATCCAAGCGCGACAATAAAGGAAAGGAGTTTCGGATTGCGAACTGGGGATTGGAGATTACGGTGGTTGCCCATGGTGAAACTTCCCCGGCGCCCTTCGGGTTTCACCCCATTGCGCTCAACGCATTAGAAATCCTGGAGCTTCGGACTCAATCGCTCGCTGCCCCGAGTATAAACGCCAACCGGCAGGGTGTCAAAAGGAAGACCAGGCATGTGTTAGACGCGAAAGCGCGAAGGATTGGAATCAGCGGGTTGGGAATTGAATAAAAACGTGAGGGTTTGGAGGTTCCGGAAACCCGGAACCTCCATGAAAAATCTGGCGAATTATATCTTTACGACATCCTGTGCCTGGAACCCTTTGGGCCCCTTAGCCACATTGAATTCGACCTGATCGCCTTCGTTCAGCGACCTGAAACCGGTAGCCTGAATGGCGGAATGATGCACGAAAACATCGTCCCCCGAAGCGCGACGGATAAATCCGTAGCCTTTTTCATTGTTGAACCACTTTACTGTTCCCTGTTCTTTCATTTTTTCCTCTTCTTGTTACTGCCCCGCTCCTTGGGACGGGGGTGTTGTTGTTTCTTTTGACTCTGTTTTCGCTGTCATTCGCCAGCCCCGGGGGGCATAAAGCAAAAAGAGGCTGCTCTCCTTCTCTTAAAAGGAGTTAGCAGCCACTCTTCCAACGAACTGAGTACAAAAACTGATCCAAGGTCAGCAGAATATACAAAAATAGAAATCTCGATGCAAGTTATTTTCTTGTTGTGAAATAAGGGACGTCTCACCGGTTTCCCGATTTCTCGGATCGCTTACATACCCATTTGCGATTAAGAAGTTAGGAAACGGGTGGGACGTCCATTATTTCAGTCGTCGGAGGTCGGCGAAATGCTCTCGGGAGCGAAGGGATTTGTGCCCAGCGAACCATTGAGTTTCGATACCAGCTCCCGCAACATCAGGGCAGCCGTAGGATCTTCGGGGGCGTGTTCGAAAGCTTTGCGAAATTGTCTCATCGCTTCGCTGTATTGCCGGCGCGCCACAAAGAGGCGCCCCAGGTTGATGTGGGGGAAGTGACGCGGCTGGTATCGCTTAGCCGTGATTGCCCGGCGAAGCCACTCTTCGGCCTCGTCGAACTTGTCCTGCTGCATGAGATAGACGCCGATATCATTGTACGGATTGCCAAAGTCCGGATCGAGGTCGATGGCGATCTTGCAGTGACGGATGGCGTCGTCGATTTCCCCTTTTATGCTCAGCATCCAGCCGAGGTATGTGTGAGCGTCGGCTGTGGGATGAAGCTCGATCGAACGACGGTACTTTTCGATGGCGTCGTCGGTATTTCCATCCGCATGGCTTTTGTTCCCTTCCTCCAGGAGGCGCAGCGCCTCTTCATACTTGGATGCCATGAGCCTTATCTTAACCCGCGAGCCTAAACAAACCAAAGTCTTCTTGGTGTTTCTTCGCGGCTTCGCGTCTTAGAGGTATTTGTTCCCAGCTAACCACCAAGACGCGAAGACACAAAAGGGAAAGAGGGCAATATTCCTTGACGTGAGTGGAATCCCTGATTCCACGTCGCAAGCGGCCGCTTTAGGTTAATTCAATGGCTTTAAAAGAGTTGTTTCTTCCTGCCGAGGTTGGAACGGCATTTGCTAATACAAGAATCGCCTCCCGGAAAAGGCTGGTTTTGTCCTGGAGGCAAGAGTTGGAATGGTATCGTCGGCGAGGGAAGGTTGGTTGGGGGGGCCGACCCCCTCGTCGCCGAGCCAAATGGGCTTCCGTCTAGCGAAACCAGACGGAAGCCCTTTTTGTTTTCGGCGGCAAGTTTCGGATCAGTTTCGAATCAATGGATGCGGATGTCGCCGGATCCTGTCGAGGCCTCCAGCATTGAGCCACCGCCGCGGACTTTGCCGTGCAGTTCCTTGGAACTGATCACGCCCTGGACGGTGAATGGATGGTCAATGGTTATGCGCCCTGAGGCGGTGCGCGCGTGAAGGTCGAAGGCCGGCTGCGACGGAAGAGTGATGGTGATGTTCCCGGAACTGGCGTGCAGATTCCACGCCCCTGAAGGTTGTCCGGCAGCGGTAATGCGGCCGCTGCCCGTCCGCACGCGCAGGGGACCCTGAACGCCGCCCACGTCGACGCTGCCAGAACCGGTCTGAATGTCAACCTCGCCGGGAGCCGTTTGCTCCAGAGCCACCTCGCCGCTTCCAGTTCCACCGACAAAACCACCGGCTATGCGTCGGGCGTTAATCGAGCCGCTCCCGGTATTTGCCCTCACCGCGCCCCTGGCAGAATCGAGGTCGATGCGGCCGGACCCTGTCTTGGCGGCAACGGTATCACTGACGTTTGTAATCGAGATGTTTCCCGACCCCGTGCTGGCTTCCACGGGACCACGAATCCCATCAATCGACTCATTTCCCGAGCCGGTTTTGGATCGCAGCCGTGTTTCAAAAGGGACCACGAGTTCGTAGCTGATCGAAACGTGCCTTCTCAGCTCCGGATCGTCGATCCGGCCAATCCGGATGAGCTGACCGCTTTGCTCGACCGGAGGGTTTGATTCCAGCGCCTTGATCTTTTCTTCGGCGCCCCGCCGGTTATCGTCTCGAGCCCGGATCGTCGCCGTGACGCGGACGGTGGAAGAATCCCCGGCCCTCAGTGCAATGTTGCCTGAGCCAGTCGTGACTTCAAGTTCGATGGGCCCGCTGACGTTCAGAGAGCGCTCGAACGACCCGGTCGCCGATTCGCTGGCGTAGACGCACCCTGCATTCCAAGGGAGCGTCAGAACCAGGACCCAAGCGATGCAGCGGCATATGCTTGTCATGCTTTTCTCCTTCCTAAAAGGACCCCCGGTAAAATTTTGGAATTTAGACGAAATGGCGGGAAGAAACGTTCGATTTTTGTTGCGGACCTCCACACACTGCGGGACGTGAAGCCTTAATCCTGTAGAAAATGAAGCAGCCGCGTGGCGCTCACTTTGAGGCGCGCGAGTTGCAGGCCGACACGCGCAAACAACTGGCGATCCCCCAGCTGTGCGAAAACCGAGTAGGCCACGGGTGTGATCAGCAACGTGGGAAGCAGGCAGAGCGTCTGGCCGCCGATGATAGTCACGGCAATGGCCGAGCGCTGAGCCGATCCGGCGCCGAGCCCCAGAGCCGTCGGAATCAATCCGGCAACAATGGCAAACGTCGTCATCAGAATTGGCCGAAGTCGAACATGGTTCGCCTGCATGATGGCCTCTCGCAAAGGCATACCCTGCTCCCGCAGCCGGTTGGTGTAATCCACCTGAAGAATTCCGTTCTTCTTCACGATGCCGAGCAGCAGAAGCACACCGAGCGCACTCCAGAGATTGAGGGTGCGGCCGGTCATCCAAAGCGTCAATAGCGCGAAGGGGATCGACAGCGGCAAACTCAGCATTATGGTGAACGGATGAAGAAAACTCTCGAACTGAGCGGCCAGGACCATGTACATGAAGATGGAAGCCAGTACGAAAGCAATCACCAGGTTCCTGGCCGTTTCGTCGAGCATCTTGACGTTTCCCGAGGACCGATAGCCGTAGCCGGCCGGTAGTCCGACCTTCTGGACCTCCTCCACCACGGCCCGAGAGGCTGCGTCGAGCGGAAAGTCGGTCGCGTGGTTCGCATTAACCGACACCTGGAACTGGCGATTGTAGCGTTCGATCCTGGCCGGCCCCACCCCTCGCTCGATCGTGGCAATATTGTCAAGCCGAACCTGTCCTAACCTCGAAGATGGGATCATGAGCCGCGCCAGCATCTGAGGGTCCTCCTTTTGTTCCGGCAGCAGCTGCATGGTCACGTCGTACTGTTCGTCCCCCTCCTTGTAAGTCGTGATCTGGTCCTCGCCGGAAATCATCAGCCGCACGGCGCTGGCGACATCGGACGCCCGGACGCCAAGGTCGGACGCGCGCTGCCGGTCAATCTTTACTTGAAGTTCCGGGCTGCTCAGGCTCACACCGGGATCGACGTCCAGGAGACCCGGAACGCGGCGAGCGTTTTCAGACACCTTCTTGGCAAGTTCCGCGGCTTGAAAGAAGTCGGGCCCAAGAATGCGAAGCTGGATCGGATAGAAGTTCTCTCCAGTCATCAGAGCCGAAGGGATCTGGACGCGGCTGCGCAAGTTCCTGGTCGCGGCCGTGATCTTGCGGATTTCCGCCGCGACGTCCTGGTTCGAGAAGTCCCGCTTGGAGACATCGATCAGCCGAATATAGATATGCGCGTGGTTGGTGGAGCCAAATCCTCCCTCGTGAATATAGGGATTGACGAACTCGACCCCAGCCAGCTTGCGGATCTTCCGGGCGATTTCAGATACGGTTTTCGAGGTGCCTTCCACCGACGTTCCCTCGGGCAAATAGAGCGCCAGGTTCAACTCGCTCTGATCATCGGGAGGTATCCAGTCACGCCCCACCAGGCGATTCAGGGGAAAACTGAGCGCAAAGACACCGAGCGATACCAGGACGATGACGGCGCGGTGATCGAGCGACCATTCGAGCATCCGCCCGTAGGCGCGATCGGTCCAGCCAAAGAAGCGGGAATTCTTTGATGTACGCGCATGGCCATCGGCTGGAGTGTCGCTTCCACTCTGATCTTTCCGGGCGAACCGAAGCAGGCGCGAGCTCAGCATCGGAGTCAGAGTGAAACTCACCAGCATCGAGACCACTATGGCAAATGCCATGGTCCAGCCGAATTCGTTGACGTAGCGCCGCGCGTATCCCGTCATGAACGCGATCGGGACGAAAATGATCACAAGCGAGATAGTGGTCGCCAGTACGGCGAGCGCGATCTCCTTGGTTGCTTCTATGGCCGCCCGTTTGGCCGGATAAGCCTTCTCCTCGATGTAGCGGACGATATTCTCGAGCACGACGATGGCATCGTCGATCACGATCCCCACCGAAAGCGTCAGCGCCAGCAGGGTCATGTTGTTCAGAGTGAAGCCCATCATCTTTATGAGGGTAAAGGTCGCAATCACCGAGGTCGGTATGGCGGTGGCAGCGATGAATACCGAGCGCAGATCTCTGATGAAAAGCAGCACCACAAGGCTGGCCAGAAGGCTTCCGTACAGAAGGTGCTCCTGGAGCGAGTCGATGGAAGCCTTGATGAAGACCGACTGGTCGCGAATGATCCGAAGGTCGACCCCGGCGGGGAGGGCTTTCCGGATCCCATCAAGCCTGCCCTTGACTGCATCGACGATCTTGACGGTGTTGGTGCCGGACTGGCGTCTCACCTCGAGCGTGACTGCTTCCTGGTCATCGATCAAATTCCATGAGCGCACTTCTCCAAAACTGTCTTCCACACGCCCCAGGTCACTTACGCGGATCGGCGCGCCGTTGACGTTGGCCACGATAATCCGGCCGAACTGCTCGACGGCATCGATTCGGCCGAGAGTGCGCACGCCGACCTGTTGCTCTCCGCGCACGATGCGCCCACCCGGTATGTCGACATTTTCGTTCTGGATTGCGCGCTCGAATTGATTGATCGTGATGCCGTAGGCACTCAGCTTCTCGGCGTCGACGAACAGGCGTATCTGGCGCAGCCTCGCGCCGGTGAGGCTCACCTCCCCCACGCCGTCAACGGTTTCGAGAACGCGCCGAATCTGCTTATCGGCGATCTCCGTGGTTTCACGCAGGCTCTTGTTCCCCGAAACCGCAACCGATATCACCGGATCGGCATCGGGGTCCGCCTTCTGGATAATGAGCGGAAGCATGTTCGGCGGCATGTTCCGGATGGCTCCGGCGACCTTCTCACGAACGTCCTGGGCCGCACTTTCGATATCACGCTCCAGCACGAATTGAGCTCTGACGCGGGCGTTTCCCTCGAAGATCGTGGCCGTCAGTTCGTCAAGGCCGCTGATCGTGCTGACGGATTCTTCAAGCGGGAAAACCACCTGCGTGGTCATTTCTTCCGGAGTTGCTCCTGGAAGGCGGGCGTTTATCGTCACGGTGGCCGGATCCGCCTTGGGGAATAGATCCAATCCAAGGTCGCGGAATGAAAAGAGACCGAGCACGACCAGGAAAGTAATCAGCATCACGGCAAAAACCGGCCGTTTTACACAGGTTTCCGCAAGTGACATTTATCACTCCGATTGCGGATTGCGGATTGATCGGTTGAGACACATGGGTTTAATCAAGCTCAATTTTTTGACAATCCGCAATCTGCAATCCGCAATCCACAATTGATTCAAGGGACTACCTCGATGGCGCCGCCATCCCGTAACTCCGCGGAATTGACCGGCAGCGCCACCCCGTCGCCTTCTTTCAGTCCGTCGACGATCTCGACCATTTCGTTCGGACGTTCGCCGATTTTGACCTCTTTCTCGTTTAGCGACGTTCCTTCCACCACATATACCTTGTACACACCATAACTGTACTGGAGGGCCGATTGCGGCACGAACAGACCTTGCTCGATCTTGTCGGAAGGAATACTTGCTTTTACGAAAAATCCCGGCTTGAGCAGCCCGCTAGGATTGTTGATCAGAGCCTCCGCCTCGAATGAGCGTGTCTGCTGGTCAACCGAAGGATTGATGCGCCACAGCTTGCCCGAGAATCGTTCTTTCGGGTACGCCTCTACCGCGATCGCCACGGGCTGCCCCACCCGTATCCATCCTGCCATTTTTTCCGGCACCTTGAGGCGAGCGCGCAAGGGATCGACATTGACGATTATTATCACCGGCGTCTGGACTCTGAGGTACTGCCCTTGAGTCACGACGCGTTCCTTGATCTGCCCGGCGAAGGGCGCGCGGATGACCGAGTCGTTCAGTTTCTTCTCCGCGAGCGACAAGAGTACTTTGTATTCTTGAAGCTGCGCGCGCAGGTGCTGGACGCTTTGCACCGCCAGGTCGTAAGCCGCGCGTGCGGATTTGTGCCGAGCTTCGGTCTCGTCGAAGCTTTCGCGCGGCAGCAGCCCCTGGTCCAGAAGCGACTTTCCCCGGCGGTACTTCTGCTCGGCATCATCGAGGTCGGCAGCCGCCTTCTTGACCTCGGCGGCCTCACGGACATCCTGCAGGTCTCCTTTCTCGTCGGCGAGTCCGAGCCGAGCCCGGACTTGCTGCAAGGAGGCGCGCTGCTGGTCCAGCGTCAATGCCAGCTCGATCGGCGACACCTTCACCAACGGTTGCCCGGCGCTCACCCGGTCGCCCACATCAGCCAGAACCTGTTCAACCTTGCCTTCCACCTCTGAGCTGACGGTCACTTCCTCATAGGGAAAGAGCGAACCGACCGACTCGACCTCGCGTCGGACTTGCTTCAGCTCGACGCGGGCAATCCGGACCGCAGCCGGTTTTTTCAGTCCAGCCGCATCGACCTGTTTGCCCGGAATTCCCCTCGAGCAGGAAACAAGGCAAGCGGCCACCATAAAGCTGGCCGCCAACACACCAGTAAAAGGGATCCTCCACCCTGGGCGGCGCCGCAAGGTTTCATTCAGTCTAGTACCAGGCATCATTGCGTTTCCTTCAGAGCAAGCTCCACATAACCCACTAAAGCGTTCGTCTACATATGCGCGCAAGCCGTTTTCCTGATCATTGGTTTTACCACGAAGACGCGAAGACACCAAGACTCGAAAGGAGCTAGTCCTTCGCCAGAGAGCTGGTCGCGCCGCTCGCATCGCTTAGCCTCTGACTGTGCGATTTCGTTCAATTGCTTGATCTCTTTGAGCAAAAACTCGAAATCGGTGAAGGGATCGCCGCCGGTTCTAGCCCAGTGCACGCGGCCGCGCCGGTCAATCAAAATAGTCGAGTGCAGCGCGATGTCCTCGAAATCGTCGAACGACTTGAAGCGCCGCGCGTTTTCGAAGCGGGCGTCCGAAAGCAAACGGAACGGCAGCTCACCCACTTTGACCGAGGCGGCGTTCTCTTGCGGAGTATTGCTGCTGATGGCAAGCACATCCGTGTCGAGGCGGGAGAATTCATCCTTCTTCTTGGTAACCTGCACGAGCTGTTCGAGACAGTGCGGGCATTCCTGGCCGAGATAGAAAATGAGCAGGACGTTCTTGCCGCGATAATCTTCGAGCGTGACCCGTTTGCCCTTGGAGTCCAAAGCATCGAGGAGCGGAGCCTGGTAAGGCTCCCAGGTGTTCGGGCCGAAGTGCTCCAGCGTAGTGGTCCTGTAGTTGCGCTGTTTCGCAGGCGACGTGTCTCGCGGTTTGGCTTCGACTCCGGCAGCCCTGGCGCGTTCCAGCCACTTCAAGCCCGGATCCGCGTCAGACCAGACGTAGAGAAGCCGCCCGTAGGCCTCTCGCGCCTTGTCCGTGTCTCCCATCGCAGCATGGGCCTCCACCAGACCCGACAAGGCAAAGCCGTCATTTCGAACGGCCTCCAGTGCCTTTTCGAAAGCCATCGCCGCCAGCGAGGACTCCTGCGAGCCAGGTAGGCACGGCCGAGCGTGTTGTAGAGAACGTTCGGGTAATCGGGCGGATCGTCATTGTCTTCACGCCGCTCCAGCTCCCGTTTGGCGGCCTCGGCCAGCAGGCCGAGACCTTCGAGCGAGTCCTCTCTTTCGAGAGCCAGCAAGGCGCGCATTTCGACCGATTGGATGCCGTGCGCCTTACCCAGCCACTTGTTTTCAGATTTCTCGAGCTCCTTTATCAGGGACGAATGCGCGGCATAAGGCTTGGAAGCTTTGTCAAGGTTGTGGAGCCCGATGTGCGCCAAGGTTTCACAGTAGGCCTTGTACATCTTGTCTCGCGTACTGTCCCCCCACAAAAACGTCTTGGGAGCCAGAAGCTCTCCCCATCTCTCGAACTTGATCAGCGCGCGCATGAGCGCGATCGTCCCCTGCCACTGCGTGCCGTACTGGTCGGGATTGTCGTATTTCGGATCCCGGGGCGCCGCCAGCAGCTGTTTAGCGCCGTCGATCGCTGCGTCCGCCATCCCTAGCTGCTCCTGGATGTAGCTCAGGTAGTTCCGGTTGTGCGCGTAGTTCCAGTTGTTAAACGGGAAGATCATGCGCTGGCGCATGTACTGCTTCTCGACCCGGGTGGCAGAATCCATGGCAATGGCGGCTTCGTGCCACATTCCGACGCCGCTATAGACGTGCCCCGGCATGTGCTGAGCGTGGCCGACATAAGGAGCGACGGCGCCGAAGAGCCGGCAGCTGTCGAGCGCATAGTCTCCTTCCTTGCCATCCCAATTGTGAATTCGATAATGATGAGCTCCGGGATGCCGCGGATCCTTGGCCAGCACCTGCTGCAGGATCAAGTCGGTTCCGTAGCGACTTTTCCGAGGTTCTCAAGCGCAAAGAGCGACTTCGCCTCCAGGTCGTCCGGATACTTGAGCGTCAACTTCTCGAGAAGGTACCTGAATCGATCGCGTCTTCCATCGGCCGCCTCGCCAGGCGTCGCCGGATCCTTGGGCGCCGCGGGAGCGTAAAGCGCCTCCCATGCCTCGATATAAAGTCGTTCGTGTTCGCTGACCTTCTGCTTGCGTCGGGCCGCCTCCCTGATGAAGAAGCCGCCCGCTCCCCATCGGCAGCACTCCGGGACAGTCCCCAGTATGCCATCGCGCACTCAGGATCGAGTTTTACGCACCACCGGAATGCCCGCTCCGCCTCGTAGTACCAAAAAGAGTGCAGCAGCGCGTGTCCCTGGTCGAACCACATCTGGACCTCCGGGACCGAGGTCGAAATCGGGAAAGTGGGCTTTGCCGATTCCTTCCATTATCCACGGCTTTTGCCGAGGCCCCACGTCGAAGGCGTCTCCATGCCGCGAGTGCCCCTGCTTGTAGACATCTTGAATGGGCTCCTTCGCCGGGCTCTGG
>CAWHCF010000044.1:0-264692 GCA_963827655.1 uncultured Acidobacteriota bacterium | reverse complement strand
GATTCGTACGCTAATAATTCGCGATTCTTTGCGTAAGGTTCCTTTTCGGCATCTCTCGCGTTGACTCATGCGATTTCTGAGAGCAAGACATTTTTTTGTTAGCGCCAGCTTTGGCCTCTACTTCCTTTTCTCGCTCATCCAACTCGAGCTTCCGGGCCTGGAATACGATGAAGTGCTCTTCGCCAATGCGGCAATGGGCAATGTGGACGGCTCCTTCGTCGAATGGGAGTTTCGGATCGGGGGCCAACACCTGCCGATCATGCTGATGACGTACATCGGAGCACTAAAGGCGTACCTGTATGCTCCCATATTCGCATTGTTCGGCTCCAGTGTGGCGAGCGCGCGCGTGCCGGTCATCATTGTGGGGCTGATAACCCTGACCTTCACTTACAAGCTCGTCGGGGCGATGATCGGTCGGGAAATCGCGCTCCTCTCTCTGGTGTTGCTGGCTACAGATCCAACCTTCATCTTCGCGACAAGCTGGATTGGGGCCCGATCGCCTTAATGATGGCACTAAGACATCATCGCTCTATTTGCTGTGGTGCTGGCTTAACGAAGGGAAACCCTATTACCTCGGCCTGGCCAGCTTGATCCTCGGATTAGGCCTGTTCGACAAGATAGTCTTTTCGTCTGGTTTCTCGCAGCGCTCGGCGTAGCATTGCCGTTCTGTTTTTGGCGGAAGCTTAGAGCGCGCTTGAGCTGGCGTGGTTTGGCGCTCGGCTTAGCCTGCTTCTTGGTGGGGTGTGCGCCTCTGATCGCGTTTAACGTGGTGAACCCTTGGAGAACCTTCGATCGCCAGAAGGTGGTCACCACGTCGTGGTCTGAACAAGACGTCGCCTATCGGTACCACCTCTTTCGACAGACCCTGAACGGCAGCGCGGTGCAGCGGATGGTTAATGACCAAGACTCAAGATCTTTTACCGAGATCTTGCGGCAAGAAGCGGAAGGAAAGACGGACAAGTATTTCTGATGGTTGTTTCGGCGCATTCCCGTCGAAGAAACCTTCCACGCCTATGCGCTGCTCGTTACGTTGGGCTCTATCGTGCTGCTCTGGCTTTTCGGGAGGCTTAGTGCTAAGGAGAGCGTCCGTTCTTCTTGCTGTTGCTCGTTTTCATCTCCGCTTTCCTTTGCGCCACGGAGCAGGCCACCGGTCCTCATCATGTGATCATGATCTACCCGTTTACCCACGTCTTGATTGCTGTCGCAGTTCGAGACCTGGCGCGTCTCGTCGGGGATTTCTCAGTGAAGGGGAGAGTGGGGCTGGTCCGTATCGCCGTGGTGGCATGTATCGCGGTGCTCGTTTTCCCTCAGCTGGTGGTGGCCGCCGGATGTCTCAAATCCTTTTCCGTTACGGGCGGCACCGGAGAATGGTCGGATGCGATCTATCAGTTCGCAGACTACGCAGAAAAGCAGGGGGACATAACGTTCTTACTTATGGACTGGGGCTTCAGCACTCAATTGCTGGTTCTCTCTAACGGCAGGATCAAGAAAGAAGAGGCCTTTGTCTCCGTGATCGATCTCCCGAGCGAAGACGAGAAGATTGCGGGCATGTACCGGCATCTCACCCGGGCGAACAGTCTACTTGTCTTTCACACGCCGCGCTTCGAGACTTATCCTCTGCTCGGGATCTTCAAGCGGGCGCTGGCAAAATACGGGTTCGTCGCTCGCGTGGTAAAAACGTTTTATCAACGCGACGGACAACCGATCTATCTTGTCTGCCAGATTTCGCGACCGGAAATAGACTCCCACGTTCAAGCGGGGCATTTCTTCTACTTGCGGGAGGCGGAAGAGTGGGATGCCCACTTCGGTGGAGGCATTGATGTCAAACCGACAGCGTCGCAAGGCAAGGCTCTGGGGAAACATTGGGGTCATGACACTTCTCACTTTGTAGCTTACCGTTTCGACTCGCCCAAGAAAGTTGCAGACGCCCATCTCTACATCCGCTACGCCTTTGAGAGGCCTGGACCGCAACGGTATCACGTGTTGTTCGATGACAATTATGTCGACACCCTGGAAATAGATGGGACCGGCGGTTTTGGGGACACTGCCGGGGAATGGCGAGTGTGTCATCTCAGTCTCGGACCCATCGAACCTGGGACGCACGAGTTCAAGATCAAGCCGGTGACCCCTTTTCAAGCTATAAACCTCGATTATTTTTACCTCTCTAAAGGTGAATTGCGGCTTGAGTCTGAACTCCCTCCGAGAGTCAACGGCCACGTGGTTTCTGCCGCATCTGGTGGCAAGCCTCTTGAAATTCCGAATCGTGCCGCGGTACGGTTGGAGCTCAGTCCGGCGCAAGCGACAGCTGGCAAGAGTTACTTGACTCTTCGGGTTTTGAACTTTGATGTCCCCTCGATCGATGTCCTCTACAGTATCAACGGAAAGACCATGCCGCCAATTCATGGCTGGCAGCTGGATGAGAACCATACCGCAACGGTCTTCGTCGGCCTCGATACTCCAAGAGGCCTGTACCGGTACGAAGCCATTCGAGATTCCAGAGCGGTTGTACCCATGGATTGGATTCGAGTCGATGCTAAAGTCCTGGTCAAGTAACCCCGCCACCCACCATCCATGAAGCGGAAACTTTACCCTCGAGTTCGTTATCGCTCAAAGACCTTTCTCTGGGGATTGATCATAAGTCTTGCCTCGCTCGCTGTGATTGGCATCGCATTATTACGCGCCAGCCGCAATTAGTAAGAGAGGCCACTATCTGAATTCTAGACTTAGGGTTCGCGCAGAAATAAGTTCGCATTCTGCTGCCGCAGCCCGAAGGGGCGCGATTCTGAGCGTGCACAGCGAACAGAAACCAGTTCATAATTGACCACCGACTCTCGCGCCAGAATGTGAAGTTATTTCTGCGCGAGCCCTTAGTCCAGGAGTTGAGCTCGGGACCAAGTCCGCGATCGATGGTCTGGTACTATGGTCTGATACTTATGATGCGAAGACTCTTGCCCATTCTCATCAGCGCCGGTCTTACGGTTCTCGTCTTCTGGAAGGTCATCTTCCAAGCCGAATTCACGCTCTTGACCGGTGGTGATATGTCTTTTCTGTTCTTTCCCTGGTTCAATGTGGCCGCCTACTGGTTCAAGAGAGGAGTCTTCCTCTTATGGGATCCTTATGTCTACTCAGGGAAGGCCAACCTTGGGGAACTTCAACCCGCCCTGCTGTATCCGCTCAATTGGATCATTATGCTTCTGCCTGCCTCCGGAGGTGGAATCAATCTCAGAGCCATGGAAGCTCGCCTGATCTTCGAGTTTGTCATTGCCGGCTACTCCTGCTATTTGCTCGGTCGCTCTTTCGGTCTCACTCGAGCCAGTTCTTCCCTGACTGGCATTGCTTTCGCTCTTGGTGGCTACACCGTCCAAACCTATGGCTGGATGAATATTTTCGGCGGGTTTGTCTGGATGCCCTTGGTCTTCCTCTTCTTTCGTCGTGCCTTGTTTGCACCCTCAGGGAGACGGCGGCTCGCATCGATCGTCTGTAGCGGATTTTGCCTGTCGCTCACTTTCCTGGCTGGACACTATGGCCCGGTGATCCATTCGGCGCTCCTTCTCCTCTTCTATGTCACGTTCGTCCTGGTGCGCGACTGGAGCGGGTCGCCGTCGCAGGCCAAGATGCAAGCCGTATCGAGTCTCGCCGGGGTGGGACTGACTGCGATTCTGCTGACTACCGTTCAGTGGCTCCCCTCCGTCGAATGGGGACAGCGCGCCTACCGATGGATTGGAGCAGACGAGCCGATCCAATGGGGTCAGAAGATTCCTTACTCGGTACTCCAGAGTGGAGCGAACGCAAGCCCGCAGGATGTGCTTTCGCTGTTGATGCCGTTTATGACCACCGGCGCAAACCTCTATGTCGGTTCGACCATCCTGTTTCTGGTCCTGGTGGGGCTTCTTTTCGCGCGCAAAAGCGAGGCGTGGTTCTTCGGGATTGCCGCGTTTCTTTACTTGTTTCTGAGTTGGGGCCAGTTCTCGGCTCTTCACGGCTGGCTTAACACTTTTGTTCCAGGGGCATGGCTTGCCCGGGCCGCCATTCTCTATCTAATTCCTCTGCAGCTGTGTCTCAGTTTGCTGGCGGGCTGGGGGTTGGATGTTGTGGTAGAGGCCTATGGGTCTTCGTCTCACCCGGAACTGAAAGTGTTTGTACGTCGCGCCGGATGGGGGATGGCACTCCTTGTGCTCAGCGCGGGGATCGTCGCCGCGTGGGTACACGTCCACAGTGTCTCAATAGACCATCCTTATATCCGGGGAGCGGCGACTCTGGCAGTTTACTTGAGCATCCTGGGTTGTGCACTGTTCCTCCTTCACAGCGGGCAGATTCGGCCCTCGCTTTTCCGCAAGCTGGTGCTGGCCATCGTCGTGATCGACCTCACCTCGAGGTTTTCTCATGATCTTCGCACGAAGACCCGTCCGCGCGGCGACTCCCATCCAGCGGTCCACGAATTATGGAAGCCGCCTCCGGCGGCCGATTTCCTGAGGGCTCTACGACAAAGGGAGTATTTTCGAGTCGATGATCCGTCAGAGGTTTTCCCTCCCAACTTTGGCGACGCGTGGCGGCTGGATGCGACCATGGGTCACGGAGCATCGGGCCTGGTGAGATATCTCGACTTTCGCGGCACAGGATGGGGTCCTACTTCGAACGCATCCGCTCTCCTGAACGTGCGCTATTTTGTCAGCCGGATTGCGATCCCCGGCACGGAGAGGGTCTTTGGTGATGGTGATGAGGTTTATCGCAATCCGCGTGCCGTCTCCAGAGCTTTTGTGGCTTCAAGGTACCGCACTTTTTCGAGCGACGACGAAATGCTGCGCTGGATTTCAACCCCGCTGATGTCGCCTGGAGAAACCGTTCTCCTGCACAACCGAGAGCTTGGAAGGATCGACCCGTCTTTTCTAAGCGCTGTGCGGAACGATCATGAGGGGATTGAGGTCGGAGTCCTGTCCCAGAAGACAGCCGCCGAGAAAGAAGCGGAAAAACTCGCCGATGCCGAAGAGCGTCACCGGTTGTGGGTATTTCACGCGCCATGGGGATGGAGCGCCGGAGACGAAATAGTGCTTCGCCTGCGCCCCGATGATCCGGTAGAACACTGCTACCTGGTCCTCAACGTCATTCCCGCGGCCTCGACTGTCTCCCGAGTCCAATTTCGTCTTACGAGTTCGCACAGCTTTCGAGAGATTCCGGTCGAGCTGGCCGGTTTGCAAGAGGGAGAAGCAGACGGTCCCAGACCGATTGCGGTTGAACTCGGGCCGCTCGAGCGCCAGGAATATCAGCTGTCGTTCATCAAGACCGAAGACTGCAGCGCCCGGATTGACTCTCTCCGGATTGCCAGGTCCATTCCAGAAGCATTGGAGACGGGGACCGTAACGATCACGTCCTACCGACCCAACCGGATCAGGCTGCAGGCAGAGCTCAAGCGCCCGGCTTTCGTCGTTCTAAGCGAAGTCTTTTATCCTGGATGGCAAGCGTTTGTGGATGACAGGCCCACGGACGTGCTGGCTGCAGACTACATCTTGCGGGCGATTGCGGTTCCCCAGGGGGCGCATAGGATTGAGGTTCGTTTCAGGCCTCAAAGCTTCCAATGGGGGCTGATCGTGAGCCTTTGCTCGCTCACCGGAGCAGGCATTTTCTTGATCCGCTCCCGCAGGAAACCCAGGCCATAAACGGCACGGGGTCCAACGGCACGGCCCGGTTCTGGTCGTGCCGCCGCGCCTAGTTCGTCCGAGAGTTGGCCCCTGGGCGGTACACGTCCAGTTCGTGAATGGACCACCAGTAGGCTGGATCGATGCCGGTTTGTACGATTCGTATGAACCGCGCCGTCTGCGCAGGGCAGTTGATGTCGGTTAGTGGACTGGCCCCGGGGCCGCTCGCCACAGGGCCTCTCCAGAGCCCTCCGTCGTCTGAAACGTACACTTCATAGCCGCGCGGATGATCGTTTTCGAAATTGTTGCTTCCTGAGTTGAGCACGATCCTATCGAAGGTCTGTACCGCGCCCAAATCGATGTGAAAGAACTGGCCGTTGTGCTGCGGCGTGCCGCTTGTCCAGCGGGTCGCACCGTCCCCGTCGATTGCATTCGTGGGTGCATCGCCAGAGGAGGCCGTTACGATCCAGTCGGAGCGGTCGAGCGCTTCCGCGCGTGGAGTGGCTGCGGCGTACTGAATGCCGCCTACCAGATGCTGAAGGAAGAGAGGTTCAGAATAACTCTCCGAAGTGTGGCCGCCGGCGGTGTACCAGGCGCGTCCGCCATCATAGTCGTGATACCAGATGATGGGATGGTCACCCATCGTTCCCCCGGAGTAAGAGGTCTCATCCAACGTGGCCAGAACGCGAACGTTGGCGCGCGGATTGGTGTGAAAGTTGTACCATTCATCGGTCCGCACCCAGGGATCGGGCAGTGACGCCGACGAAGGGTGCGAGCGGTCCTCGAGTCGAATCAGCGGCCGTCTGGACCACCGGATGACTGTTGAAGTATGACCCGACTAGCGCTCCATACCAGGGCCATCCATATTCGGTATCGGTCGCTGAATGCACTCCCACATATCCATTACCAGCGCGGATGTAGTGCTCGAACGCGGCTTGTTGGCTGCCATCAAGGACGTCGCCAGTTGTCGAGAGGAAGACGACTGCCCTGTACTCCGAGAGACTAATGTCATTGAAGACCGCAGCATCTTCAGTAGCGTCAACCCTGAAATTGTGCTGCTCCCCCAGGCGGCCGATGGCGGCCACACCTTCGGGAATCGAATCGTGGCGAAAGCCCGCGGTCTTCGAGAAGACGAGTACCTTATGAGAGGAATCATCATTGGAAGGGAGCGGCTTCCACTCGATATTCCGGTAAAAGACTTCGGCCCCCTCGGCTTGGAACAGGATCCTGCCTTTGGTCAGAGGCATAAAGTTCGTTGGATCGCTGGGGTCGCCCTGACGCATCCTTGTACCACGATTGTTGACCGAACCGTTGACGACGTGTACCGCTGTGTCACCGGAGACGATGACCTCAACTGTGTTCCAGTCCGTCACCGAGTCATATGTCCCGCTTCGGATTATCTGGTCAAACTCGGGCTGGGTCTCATAGGTGACGCCATCCTCTTTGTACTTCCTAGGTCCCGGGTTGAGCGACTCGACCGTTGTGATCAGCACGGTCCCACCCAGCAAGTAGAAGTCGCCTGTATCTCCTTCTTGGACCTGGCATTCAACGCTGCGGGGCCAGATCCCATCCGGGCCCACGAAGTGATACAGTAAGCCGCTGTCGCGCGGCTGATTGGCGCGCGGCGCAAAGCGTTTCGAACCCCACCGATACTGAAAGCGCAGGCGGTAATTCGAGTACTCTTTGTCGGTTGCGACGTAGCCAAACTCCTGCTGCTCGTTGGTGACAGGAATGTCAAGAATGTGAAGGACCCCATGCTCAACTTTGAAGACGCCCTTGGGGTCGATGTTCTTTCCGGTGGAAGGGAGCCAAGTGTACCAGCCGTCCAGATCCTTACCGTTGAAGAGCGGAATCCACTCCCCTTCATTCGCGTCCCCTTCATTCGCGCCGATCCTGTTTGGATGGGATGGCTCCGCTGACGTCGCCATATTCAACTCTAATGCAAGTGAGAGGATGAATAGGCAGCAGGTGCTCAAGCAGAGGGGTCGAGTGGATTTCATGGTGGTCATTACAGGTCATGGAGCAGCATAGCACAAGCCCTCTTTGCTGTCCGCCCGGGGATGTTCTGGCATTGGATATCCTCTACACACTCGATGGCAGGCCGATGCCTCCCTTGATCGGCTGGGCGCTCGACGAAAACCGGCAGCGCCACCGTCTTCGTCGACAAGTCGAACCCCGAGGGGGTCTATCACTACAAGGCGATTCGGGATTCAGAGGCCTCCGACCCGTGAAAGATGGATCCCTGTGGACGTTCAAGTAATCGTCAGATAACCTGTTTCTTCCGTTTTGCCGCTGCTTGGACGCAAGGAAAATCATTCGGATGAAATGCCCGGTCTGTAATTCAAGTTCGACTCTTACGCTTACGAAAGATGGTTTCGATTACTTTCGCTGTTCGAGGTGCGAGTTCTTGTTTCATCGCGCCGAAACCAGGAAAGAGACGCACCTCTTTTTACGACAACAAGTACTGGGCCATGGAACGGCTGGAAGCGCTCCGAAGAGAGCGCGAGGATTGTTTCGATAGAGCCCTCGAGCTTGCTGTACCTTTCGACAATTCCCGTGCGGAATATTCTCGATTTCGGTTGTGGATTGGGAATCACGGTTACGCTCCTGCGCGAATCGTTAGGACTCAATGCCGTTGGAGTCGACCCAACCGGCGAATTCGAGCCTTCGGAGTATTTGCACAAGGTCGAGTCTGGAGGAATTGCAACAGAAATATCCGCCCGGATACTTCGATGCCATCTACAGCATCGAGGTGTTTGAACACCTTGAAGATCCCAAGCAAATTCTGACTATTCTGAACTCCCTGTTGAAGCCCGGGGGTAAGATCCTGATAAATACCGGGACGCAGGAATACATAAAGAAGTATGATCCGGAGGCCGCTTATATCGATCCGTCCAATCGCGGGCACATCAGCATCTATTCGCTGAAGACATTTGGCATGCTCGCAGAATTCCTGGGTTTGAAGAGCATCCTTCCTGGGAGATCGCAAGTACGTTACGTTGCTGGAACCGCCCTCAAACAGTACGTTTCCTCATCCCGACAATCTTCAAACCCTGAGACGCATGGGTGATTGGTTCGTCCCGTTGCTCACGGAATACATGCGTCTGGTGTTTGTTGAGGAAGAGTTCGAGAAGAAGAGTCAATGGCTGGCTCAACTGCTTGCGGCCCAGGGTGGGAGCACGACCAGACTGAGAAAGCACTTAGCGTTTCTTCGAGTCCTTAAGTCTTGGTGGTCGAGCCTTGTTCCGCCGCACTAACCAGCAAAGACTCGAAGACACCAAGAAACGCGAAGCATCCATTTGTTATTTCCCGATCAACGATGATGGGCCGGAAACTATATCCGCCAGTCTTCTTTCTTATCGTGACGATGCTGGCGTTCTGGAAGGTAATCTTCCACGGTGAATTCACCCTTCTCATCGGTGGTGATGTCGCCAGCGCGTACTACCCCTGGTTCGATGTGGCGTCGTACTGGTTCAAGAAGGGAACACTCATTCTCTGGGACCCGTATGTTTACTCCGGCAAGCCTTTCATGGGAGAACCGCAGCCGGGGTTGTTTTATCCTCTAAACTGGATCTTCATGCTGCTGCCGGCGCGGGGAGGGGGAATCAACCTTGACGGCATGCAGGCCCTCTTGATCCTCAACTACTTCCTTATGGCCTGTTTCACCTTCCTGCTGGCCCGGTCTATCGGTCTTTTGCCTTACGGCGCTGCAGTCGCGGGAGTTTCATTTGCGCTGGGCGGCTATACCGTTCATATCTTCGGCTATGTGAACAAGCTGAGCGGCTTTGTCTGGATGCCGCTGGTCATTCTTTGCTTCCGTCGCGCGCTTCTGTCGGAGCATTGGAAGGCGCGCGTTCGCTGGGGAGTCTGGGGCGGGATCGGACTGGCGCTGACCTTTCTTCCCGGACATCATATCCCGGCCATCCACACCGGGCTCTTCCTTTTCTTTTATGCTGTCTTCACCCTCCTGCAAGATTGGAAATCCCCCTGGAAGGCGAGAACCGGAATTCTTCTGGCGCTGGCCGTCGTAGCTATCACCGGAGTTCTGATTACTACCTTACAGTGGTTGCCGGCGTCGGAATGGGCCCGCGGCGTTTATCGATGGACTGGAAGTGCTCCGCCGGTGGTCTGGGGGCAAAAGGTGCCGTACTCAGAGCTCCAGCACGGGGGCAACATCGCTCCCCAGGACGTCGTTTCCCTGCTGATACCCTATTTCGGCGCCAGGACAAGCATCTACGTCGGTTGCTTTGTGCTCTTTCTGGCGCTGGTTGGGCTCTTGTTTGCGCGCCAGAGGGAAGCGTGGTTCTTTCGGAGCGCAGTGTTTCTCTACCTCTTCTTGAGTTGGGGCTTTTTCTCCGCGTTGCACGGCTGGGTCAATACTTTCATTCCAGGCGTCTGGTTTGCCCGGGAGGTGTTTCACTACCTGATTCCATTTCAATTGAGCCTTGCCCTGCTGGCGGGCTGGGGCCTCGACTACCTGGTAGACCAATACTCCGGCGCTCCGGCCGAGATCTTCAGGGTGTTCGTCCGGCGGGCCGGCTGGGGGATCGCCCTTCTCGTCTTGTTTTCAGGAATGCTCATGGTGTTGCTCCACTTTCGCTTCGGTATGGGGATGGATCATCCATACATTACGGGCATGGCCGCGCTGGCAACCTACCTTACGGTTCTGGGCTTTCTGATTTTTATGCTGCACACGGGGTCGATCCGGCCTCCCGTTTTTCGAGGCTTGATTGTGGCTCTGGTTGTCCTGGATCTCTCCTCGCAGCTTTCCAGCTACGCTTCCAGGAAAGGGGCGACAGCCCGAAGAGCAGAACACCTATGTGCGCAATACCTGGAAGAAGCGTCCGGCCGCGGAATTTCTCAGAGCCAGGCGGAAGGTGGAGTATTTCCGAGTCGATGATCCCGCGCTGGTTTTTCCTCCCAACTTCGGTGACGTCTGGAGAGTGGAATCTACCATGGGCCACGGCGCCACGGCGCTGGTGGACTATTTCGCTTTTCGCGGGACCGGTTGGGGGCCTGCATCCAACGCCTCCGCCTTGCTGAATGTCCGATATTTTCCCAGCCCGGTTGCTATTCCCGGAATGAAAAAGATCTTTGAGGATGGAGATGCCGTCTACCTGAACCCGAAGGCCGTCCCCAGGGCTTTTGTCGCCTCCAGCTACCGAGTCTTTTCCAGCCGGGAACAAATCCTCGGCTGGCTGGCGAGCCCGCTTCTGTCCCCGCGGGAAACCGTCCTTCTGCGCGAACAGGACTTGAGCCTGATTCCCGATTGGTTCTGGAAGGAGGCAAGAAACGAGAGTGATGGGATCGAAATACGACGCATCGACCAGCGGAGCGCTTCAGAAAAAAAGGCTCTGCTGCTCAAGGATGAGCTGGAGCGTCACAAAATGAATGTGTTTCGTCCGGCCTGGGGTGCGAGCGCCGGCGATGAACTAGCGATCCTGTTCCGCCCCGACCAGCCGCTGGAGCATTGCTTCGTGATCTTCAGCTTGTCCGGCAGCGCCCGAAGAGAAGTGCGGTCTAACCCTGACCCTGCGAGGTCCGCAGGGGGTGACGCGATTCCAGTAGAGCTCGCCGCATCGTTGAACCAGGAGCTGGAACCCGAGAGGCCGCGAAGCGCCGTTCTGGACCTGGGTCGAGTCGATCGCGCTGACTATCATCTCTCTTTCGAGAAGACGGAGGCGTGTCGGCCCTTGGATCGATTCCGTAAGCATTGCCAAATCGCTTCCTCAGGAAGAACCGGAACCTGGCACGGTCGGGATAACATCGTACGAACCGAACCGGATGACGCTGGTCGCGGAGCTGAGGCGGGCGTCGTTCGTTGTCTTGAGCGAGGTGTTCTATCCCGGATGGGAGGCCTTCGTGGATGGCCGCCCGGCCCCGATAATCCGTGGCGACTTGGTCTTGCGCGCGATTCCGGTTCCGGCGGGGAAGCACACCATCGAACTCCATTTTCGGTCGAAGACTCTTCTCTGGGGACTGGTTGTCAGCCTTACATCCATGATCGGCGCGGCCCTGTTCCTGCTCTTGACCAGAGACAGGTAGCGCGGGCCTTGCGTCTTTGCGTCTTCGCGGTGAGGTTTTGTGCTCCGTAAGATTCGTCCGCTTGTTTTCCTGGCCGCTGTAATGCTCCTTGCTTTCTGGAAGGTTCTCTTCCATCCGGAATTCACGCTTCTTACCGGAGGGGACATGTGCAGCCAGACCTTCCCCTGGTTCAACATTGCCGCTTACTGGCTCAAGAAAGGGAGTCTTCTACTTTGGGATCCCTATGTTTATTCGGGCAAGGCCAACCTGGGTGAACTTCAGCCCGGCGTCCTCTATCCCCTGAATTGGCTTTTCATGCTGCTTCCGGCGAGTGGCGGCGGAATCAATCTCGAAGGGCTCCAGGCGCTCTTGATACTGAACTATTTTCTGGCGGGCGGTTTTACTTATCTGCTGGCCCGCTCCTTCGCGATCACCCCCTGGGGCGCCGCCGCATCCGGGGTTGCGTTTGCGCTCGGGGGATACACGATCCAGGTTCAGTGGATTTGTAAACATCCTGAGCGGCTTTATCTGGATGCCTCTGGTCTTGTTGCTTTTCCGCCGGGCTCTTCTGGAGAAAACGTCCAGAGCTCGCCTGCGCTGGAGCCTGTGGTGCGGAGCCTGCCTCGGACTTTCCTTTCTTGCCGGACACCATGTGCCGCCGGTGCACGCAGGACTGCTGCTCTTTTTCTACGCGCTTTTCACACTTTTTCGAGATTGGAAGCAATCGCCGTGGAGTGCCCGGATCGTCCCTCTCCTGGCGCTGGGAGGTGTAGCGCTGGTTGCGGCGCTGTCTGACGGCGGTTCAGTGGCTCCCTTCCATAGAGTGGGCGCGCCAGGTTTATCGGTGGGTCGGAGAAGGAGACCCGATTCGGTGGGGCGAGAGAATTCCATATTCGGTGCTCGGGAACACAGGGAACCTGACGCCTGAAGATGCGATCTCGCTCCTGCTCCCTTACGCCGGGAGCGGAGCCAATATTTATGTCGGAGCCACGGTTGTTTTTCTCGCTCTGGTTGCGCTCCTCTTCGTACGAAACAGTGAAACTTACTTCTTCGGCGGCGCTCTCTTTCTCTATTTTTTCCTGAGCTGGGGGAAGTTTTCGGTTTTGCATGGGTGGGTCAACACTTTCATCCCGGGCGTCTGGTTCGCCCGCGAGGTATTTCATTACCTGGTTCCCTTTCAGCTGTGTCTCGCGCTGCTCGTAGGTTGGGGGCTCGACTACCTGGTTGAAGCTTACACGGGCGTCGCCCGACCGGAGTTTCCGGATCTTTGTCCGGCGCGCCGGCTGGGGCATGGCTTTCCTGGTCGTGAGCTGCGGAATCCTGATCGCGGCGAACCCGAGCCTGTCCCTTGTCCCATCGGTATATCCGAGGCCTGGCCGGGCTGGCGGCCTACCTCACGCTCCTGGGTTTCCTGCTCTTTCTTCTGCACACCGGAAGGGTCAGGCCGGCTGTATTTCGATATCTGATCATCATTGTCCTGGTAGTAGATCTTGCGTCCGAGGTTTCGGCCGGCATTCGCACCAAGAACCGCCCGCGCGGGGAACCGAACCCTTCTATCCAGAGTTACTGGAGAATACCTCCTGCAGCGGAGTTCCTCAGGTCGCAGCGCGACCGGGAATACTTTCGCGTCGAGGATCCGGAGCAGATTTTCCCTCCCAATTTCGGTGACGCCTGGCGGTTGGAATCTGCCATGGGACACGGGGCGACCGGGTTGGTCCGGTATCTCGATTTTCGCGGCACCGATTGGGGACCCGCTTCAAACGCCTCTGCCCTTCTGAGCCTGCGCTACTTCGTCAGCCGGACCCCGGTGCCATGGATGGAAAAGGTCTTCGAGGGTCCCGAAGCGATCTACCGGAATCCACGGGCAGTCCCGAGAGCCTTCCTGGCTTCAAGCTATCGAAGCTTCGCATCCGACCTGGAAATCCTGCGCTGGGTAGCGAAGCCCGGCCATGTCCACCCGGGAAACAGTTCTCTTCAGGAAGGGCGACCTTCAGCGACTGGCTCCGTTTCGGAGCGGGATCGTTGACGATGATGATGAGATCGAAGCTCACATTCTTTCTCATCGCACCGCCGCTGAAAAAAAGGCCGAAGGACTGACCGATGAAGAAGCATATCGCAAATTGACTATCTTACAGCCTCCCTGGGGATGGAGCGCGGGGGATGAGATGGAGATCTCGTTCCGCCCAAGAACTCCGGGGATGCCCTGTTTTGCCGTAGTGAGTTTCTACGCGGCCGGCTCGGCTTCGTCGCCGATCAAGCTTCGGCTGAAAGGGCCCGAGTCCGAGGTTGATGTGGCTGCAGACCTTGTCGGGAACCCGGCGACCGGCGATCTACAGCAGGTCGCGGTCGACCTGGGACGACTGGACGCGGTTGAATACCGGTTATCCTTCATAAAAACGCCGGATTGCTCCGCGAACATCGATTCGCTTCGAATTGCGCGATCGGCTTTGAATGCCGGCCATGCAGGACGTGTCAGCATCACATCTTTCCTGCCGAACAGCCTCACATTGCATGCCGAGCTTGACCGGCCCGCGTTCGTAGTGCTCAGCGAGGTCTTTTATCCGGGATGGGAAGCCGTTGTCGACGAGCCGCCCGGCGCCTCTACTAAGGGGGAACTACATCTTGCGAGCAATTCCGGTGCAAGCGGGTACCCATGCTATCGAGGTCCGATTCAGGTCCGGGACCTTTCAATGGGGACTTGTGGTAAGTCTGCTTACTCTCGCCGGAATGGCTTTCGTGCTGGTCAGAGGGCGTAACAAGAGCGGCTTCGGGGGGCATCAGCGAGCCGGAATCGGCCGGTGAGGAACCCACCTGGAGACGCTCTTGCGGTATTCATCGTACGTGGCGCCGAACTTCTTTCTCAGCGTCGGTTCCTCGTAGAAGACCACAAAGAGGTGGAACATCAGCCACACGAAGAGCGCGTATTGCAGGATGGCCAGGGATGAAAAGATTATGCTTTCGCCAATCAGAATCAAGAGAACGCCAACATACATGGGATTCCTGACTACCCGATACAAGCCTCTGGCTACCAGCATCCTGGGCGGGTCGATCGGCGCCGGCGTTCCCCGGCCGGCGGATGCGAAGTCCCACGCGCACCAGAGATAGAACGCCACTCCAAGGGTGAGCGGCAGCAACCCCAGCAGCCCAAGGGGGCCGGTGTGTGGCATGGGTTCTTCGGTGAGCAAAGAATATGGTATCGCAACAGCGATCGTGCCGGGCACTAGCACTGTGAAGATGACGACCTTGGCTAGAAGCATTGCCATATGCTTTCGCCTATCGGACCTGGAGCGTTTGCGGTATGTGCGGTTATGGTTCCTTCAAGCGATTCCGAGCACGTCATTGAAGTAGCCAACCAGATACTTCCAGGCCAGGTGGTGAGCCGACGAAACAAAAATTTGACTTAATCTTGCGGCAAACTCGCGGGGAGGCATCAAGGGTGAACAGACTTCCCATATTGTGAGAAGTTCTGGTCGAAGGCGAACGCGTCCGAGAGCCCTTGCGCGTCCATGAAGGCAAAGGAGACACAATCGGTATAGCTCCAGAGCTTGTCAGCCTTACGGAAGATCTGCTCCGCTCGCATAATGAGATCGCGCGAAACCTGTGATCGAATCACGTTCTTGCTGCGAAGAGCGGAGTTCAGAAAGTTGATCGCCTGCTTGTGGGATACCTTGACTCGAATCAACGTAACTGTTTCATCAACGATATAATCGGTCGTGTACAAGATTACGGCGTGGCGTTGAAACGTCTTGATGAATTCAATCGCGGCGGCATGGTTCTGGTCGGTCGAGCTATTGAGCGCGAACCAGGCGCTGGTGTCCACGAAAAGTTTCATTTCCCGAGTTCATAGATGTAATAGTCGTGCCGGGCGGAGATGTCGGTTTCTTTGGGGCTACCTGCCGCGACGAACTTCCACAACGGATCCTTCTTTGAAATAGGTTTCTCCAGCGGCTGGTCTTTCAAATAGACTTCATCGACGGCGTCGCGGACCAGCTGTCCTACCGATTTTCCTGTAAGCCGGGAGCGTTGTTCCAGCGCGGCCCGCTGGCGGATTTCGAGATAAAGTTGAGTGCGTGTCTTGTTCCCCATGTACATCTATATACATCTATGGGATCGCCCTGGTCAAGGCCAGACTGCCGGCGGGTTTTGGATCCGGGGTTTCGCGGCCGCCGCCGGACGAGACGGCTGATCTACTGCCCCGCTTGAGGTGAGGCGCGATTGGTCTCTTCCAGCAGCTCTTGCAGTCCCGCTTCATCGAGAACAGGCCGGCCGAGCTGTTTGGCCTTGTCAAGCTTGCTTCCGGGATCGGCGCCTGCCAGGACATAGTCGGTTTTCTTCGAGATGCTCGAGGCCACCTTTCCGCCCAGACTCTGGAGAAGCTCCTTGAGCTTCTCGCGACTGTAGGCGGCGAAGGTTCCGGTGATGACAAAGGTCTTCCCGGCAAGCGGCTTTGGTCCTTCGGGCCGCGCCTCGTCCTGCAAGCGAACTCCGGCGCGGCGAAGCTTTTTGATGACTATTCTGGCATCAGGGTTCTGGAAGAAGTTAACCACGCTTTGAGCTACTACCGGGCCGATGCCGGAAACCGAAAGGAGATCTTCCTCCGTGGCGGATGATAACGCATCCAGCGTGCGAAAGGCCGAGGCGAGCATCTGCGCGACTGTTTCGCCGACATGGCGAATGCCCATACCATAGACCAGGCGCGCCAGCGGGCGGTCCTTGGCCTGCTCAATCGCGCTTATCAGATTCTCGGACGACTTGGGCCCGATGCGCTCCAGATCGAGAAGTTTCGCCACTGTGAGCGAGAACAAATCACCCACATCGTGGATCAAACCCGCATCGACCAGCTGACTGATGGTCCTCTCTCCCAGTCCGCCGATATCCATCGCTCCGCGTCCGCCGAAGTGAAAGATCCGCTGAACAACCTGGGCAGGGCAGCGGGCGCCGGTGCAATAGGCAACCGCTTCGCCCTCGGGTCTTTCGATTTTGGCTCCACAGATCTCACACTTCTTGGGCATTTGCCATTCGGGCAGCCCCTCGGGTGGCCGCTCCTCCGGATAGACCTGGACAACGTTGGGGATGACCTCGCCTCCGCGCTGAACCAGCGCGATGTCTCCCTCGCGAATGTCTTTGCGGCGGATTTCGTCCAGGTTGAAAAGCGACGCGAGCTTAACTCTTGCGCCTGAAAGAATGACCGGTTCGAGTTCGGCAAACGGTGTAATCGCCCCCGTGCGCCCCACCGACGGCTTGATCCGCAGAATGCGCGTGCGCCGCTGAATCGGCGGGAATTTCCATGCCAGCGCCCAGCGCGGGAAACGAGAGACCCAACCGAGATCCTCCTGAAGCCGAAGTTCGTCCACCTTGATTACGATGCCATCCATCTCGTAAGGCAGCCGGGCGCGCCGGCCGAGCAGATCGTGGTAGAACTCGCTGAGCTCGGTGAGCGAGCCGGTAACACGCGAGTCAGTCGTCGGAACCCCCAGCTTTCGGAGAATGGCGAGCGATTGACTATGGGTGCGGATGTCCAGCCCTTCGCAGCGCCCAACGCCGTGAGCGAAGAAATTGAGAAAGCGCGCCCGGGTCACCTCGGAGTCCTTCTGTCTTAGAGAGCCCGCCGCCGAGTTGCGCGGATTAGCGAAGATCGGCTTTCCTTCTTTCTCCAGGCTACGGTTCAGTTGCTGGAAAGCTTCGATCGGCATGAAAACTTCGCCGCGGACTTCGATCAAGGATGGCGGCGTCTTTGCGGCGAGCCGCTTCGGTATCCCCGCGATTGTGCGAACATTGGAAGTGACGTCCTCCCCGACCAGTCCGTCTCCGCGCGTGGAGGCGGTTTGCAGTACTCCCTGGCGATAGACCAGCTCAATCGACGCTCCATCGTACTTGGGCTCGCAGGAGTACTGGATCGGAACCTCCGAATCCATTCCCAGCAGTCTGCGTATGCGCGCATCCCACTCCTTGACTTCGGAGTCCGTGTTCGCTTTGCCGAGCGAGAGCATGGGCAAGGAGTGCTTTACCGGCCGGAAATCGCTGGAGATCGGCTTGGCGCCCACACGCCGCGTCGGCGAATCCGGCGACGACAGCTCCGGGTGTTCCGACTCGAGTCGTTCGAGCTCGTCGAACAGGCCATCCCACTCCGCGTCGCTCATAACAGGCGTATCGGCGACGTAGTAGGCGTAGTTAGCCCGCTCGATCTCTTTGCGAAGAAAATCGACTCTCTCTCTGACACTGTCGATATCCATAGTCAATCCTGTAGCCTCCGGTCAGTTGTTCGTCCATGACGCCCGGCGGCCTCGCAGCGCCGAACAAAGACTACCGCCAAGACACGAATACGCCAAGCGATTGCCTGATCGGTCGTCAATCGCTGTCCACATCGGTTTAACGGACAGAAATCTGCGCGGCCAGGTCCATGAGGAGGCGAGATCTTCCTGGAAAGGAGCCACCATCGGAAAGGCGTATTGCTGGCAGGCTGGGTTTATTTTATCCGCAGAAAGGGGGGACACCTCAAAAAGGTCTTGCAATTAACCGCTTGCGCGGGTACCTTGTCGGGGGCTTCTGGCCAAGATCCCGTCTGCTTTCCGTCGGCCTGCATTCTATCAGCGTTCAATCCTTATCCCGTCTCAAAGAAAGAACCTCGGCTTGCCGCGAAGAGAAAAAACCGGCACCGAACATTGTTGACCCTTGGCCCGACTTTCATTGGGTGAGAGTTGGAGTCGACATGCTTCACGGTTCATTCAAAATGGACAGGAACCTGCGCGGTTTACTAATACGGTTTAGCGCCTCCATAGTCTGTTGCGCTCTTTCTATCGCAGTATTGGAAGTCTGTGCTAGAGCTTTCTACGACCGACTGACCACAGCCAGAAGTCGAAAATTCGTTGAGTTACTCCTGGGCGAAGTGCAACTGGATGATGTGCTAAGCATTCAGCGCCATCCGTATATGCTCTATGTGAACCGACCCGGTTGGGAAGACGACGGAATCAGGCAGCACAACTCATATGGACATCGGGGGCCCGAAATCACTCCGCTGCCGCAGCCCGGAACAAAACGCATCCTGGCGCTTGGCGGATCGACAACGTATGGCTATTTGCTCAAGAGATTCCAATCGTCATGGCCAGCCCAACTGGGCCCCATCCTGAGTGAACGCTTGGACTTTCATGTGGAAGTGATTAACGCGGGGTTACCCTTCGGATTGAGCTCTGAACTGCTATCACATTACCTGTATAGAGATCGGCATCTTGGAGCGAGCATTGTCATCATACACGAGGGAGGCAATGATTCGGTACCGCTACTCTTCGAAGAATACAGTCCAGATTACAGCTTCTTTCGGGGATGGACGACCCCGCCATTTGGTCGTAGGGCCGGCGAAGGTTATCTACTAAGACTGCGTCTGATGCGGATTATCTATGGGTGGTGGCTAGTGCGCTCCGATATGGGGATCGACAGCTTTATCGCTCAACCTCATTCTGTCGAACAGTTGCCTCTCGCCAAGGCGATCGAGAATGTGACCAAGAACGAGCCCGTCGGCTTTGAGAGGAACATAGATGCGTTGATCAAAATGGTCCTGGCGGATAAAGCCACGCCTGTACTATTCCCGTTTTATCTAGCCGAACCGGAAATATTCAGAACCGTCGAGCCAGGCCTTGATGGCGGGAAACGTCTTTATGACGCTGTGGCTATCGGCTGGAAAAAAAACGTAGACGTTATGGAGCGATTGGCCAGGCGCCACAACGTTCCTTTCATTCGAATCCCGCCTGAAACGATTCCACTGAAGTACTTCTTTGATCACTGCCATCTTCGCAAAGAGGGGGAGACCATAAAGGCCAATTTTGTTGCGGATAAAATCGAAGGATTAGTTCATTGATTTGAGATTGGCTGGCGCCTGAACCGGCCCAATGTCAGCGCGGTTCGCGATCCCGATCCTTTGTGTGGCAAGTGGATTCCGATTATCCCTTGGCTTCCGCCCAGTTCGACCCGAAGGAAACATCCACCATCAGCGGAACTCTCAGGTCCGCCGCGCCGGTCATCTCACGTTCCACTATCAGGGCCGCTACCTCCCGCTCGCGTTCAGGCACCTCCAGGACCAGCTCGTCGTGCACCGTGAGGATAACGCGCGTGCCGAGCCCCTGGTCGCGCAAAGCGCGATCGACGTTGATCAACCCGAGCTTCATGATATCGGCTGCCGTGCCCTGAATCGGGGCGTTGAGGGCCTGCCGTTCGCCGATGGCGCGCACGCGCGGATTGCCGCTCCCGAGCTCGGGGAGATAGCGTCGCCGGCCGAACATCGTGGTGGTGAAGCCGTCCGCCTTGGCCTGAGTAACAATGGCATCGAGGAATTCTCGCACGCCGCGAAACTGCTCGAAGTAAGCGTCCATGATTTCTTTGGCCTCGGCAAACGGGACGTTGAGACGCTCGGCCAGTCCCGGGGCGCCCATTCCGTAGGCCAGGCCGTAGTTCACCATCTTGGCGACCGAACGGTGCTTGGTGCTCAGCTCCTTCGGATCGACCCGGAAGACGCGGGAAGCCGTGGCGCTGTGGACGTCTTCATTCTTGCGGAATATCTCCAGAAGAATCGGGTCCTCGGAGAGATGCGCCATGATGCGCAGTTCGATCTGAGAGTAGTCCGCGGATACGAACAAGTGGGCCGGTTCGGGAATGAAGGCTCGCCGAATCTGCTTGCCGAGCTCTGTCCGTATCGGAATGTTCATCAAGTTGGGATTGACGCTCGACAGCCGGCCGGTCGCCGCAACAGTCTGGTCGTAGGTGGTATGCAGTCGCCCCTCGCGCGGATCGACCAGGGGCGGCAGGGCATCGATATAAGTGTTCTTGAGCTTCGCCAGCTCGCGATGCTCGAGCAACTTGGCGACGAAAGGATGCTGATCGACCAGCTGCTGCAGGGCGCGCGCGTCGGTGGACATGCCGGTCTTGGTGCGGCGTCTGGTCTTCAGCCCGAGTCTCTCGTAAAGCAGAACTCGCAGCTGAGTCGGCGAGCCCAGGTTCAGGCGTTCCCCGGCAAGTTCGTAGCAGTCGGTCTCGAGCTGCGCGAGTCGTTGGTCGATGTCACGCGCCATGGCGGAAAGATAGTCGAGATCGATTTTGACACCGACTCGTTCCATGCGCGCCAGAACCGGTATCAGCGGCTGCTCGATCGCGCGATACAGGTTTGCCATGCCGAGGCGCTCCAGCTCCTGTTCCATTTTCGGCGCGGCTTCGGCGACGGCGAGCGCTCGCAAACAGGCGTCTTCGGCCTCGGAATGTCCTGGCTCCTCCCCTGGGGCTGAGGCGAGGGTGCCTTGCCCGCCGGAATCGTCGCCGTCATCTTCGGCGTCGGAGTTCAGTTGCCGGTCCGCAACGTCGAAGGTGAGGGTGCCCTGCACGCTGGAATCGTCGCCGTCATCTTCGGTCTCAGAGTTCCGGGTCCCGTCCGTCGTTTGGAAGGCGAGGGTGCCTTGCGGGCTTGAGCCGTCGCTCGGCGGACCAGCGGCCTTGAGCTCTCTTCCTGAATACTTGAGGGCGACCTCTGCCAGATGGTATCCGGCTGCGCCAGGGTCGAGCAAATATGCGCCGACCCGCGTGTCGAGTTTCAAGCCCGCCAGTTCCACTCCGATGGCAGAAAGTCCCAGCACTACACCGCGCCCGCCATGTACGACCTTGGGCAAGGACGAGTCCGCAAGCAACGGGCGCAGAACGTCGGCTACCTGGAATTCGGTTAATCCCGGGCCGCCCACCGGCACAAAGGCGACCTCGCCGGCTCCCCAGGAAAACGCAAGGCTGCGCGGCGCGCTTCCCGGCAAAGCCGAAACGAGGTCAATCGCAAAACCGCCGGAGACGCGAAGCTCTTGTGCCAGCGCCTCGAGGTCGCTCAACGTATGAAAGACGCGCGTGCGCAACTCGAAAGGCTTGCCTCCGCCCTTGGCGGCATCGGGCAGTTCCGTTACCAGCCGTTCGAGGAGACTCTTGAACTCGAACGACGTGAACAGCTCCCGTACTTCGTTCAAGTCCCACATTCCCATCTTCAAATCATCCAACCCGACATCGTTGAGCGGCACCTCGATGAGTGTGGATAGCTGTTTGTTGATGGAGACTTGTTCGGCACTAGCCGCCAGGCTTTGAGCCAGCTTGGGAGTTTGCTCTGAGGCGTGCGCGACTACCTCCTCGGCGCTGCCATATTTCAGAATCAGCTTGGCCGCGGTTTTCGTTCCAACTCCGGGAACACCCGGAAGGTTATCCGAGGAGTCTCCCTCCAGGGCTTTCAAGTCAACATACTTCGAGGGAGGCACACCGTAGCGCTCTTCCACGGCACGGGCGTCCATCTGGATGATATCGGTGATGCCGCGCCGGTTGTAGAGAACCTTGATGCTATCGTCCACGAGCTGAAAGAAGTCGCGGTCGCCGGTGACAATTCGCACCTCGACCCCCTCGCTTGCGGCGCGTTTGGCGAGAAAGGATATGATGTCGTCGGCTTCGTGACCGGCGAGTTCGTAAATGGGAATGCGCAGCACGCGGAGCACCTCACGTATCAGGGGGAGCTGGGACGAAAATGCTTCCGGAGCCGCGGTCCGATTTGCCTTATAGCCGGCGAATAGCTCGGTTCGCTCAAGGAGCCGGCCGAGGTCGAAGCAACAAGCGATGTAATCGGGATTCTGCTCCTGTAGCAGCTTGATCAGCATCGAGGTGAAGCCGAAGACGGCGTTGGTTCGAGTCCCATCCGAGGTCTGAAGGTCTTCGGGCAGAGCGTAGAAAGCGCGAAAGGCAAGCGAGTGCCCATCCAGAATCAGCAGCTTGCGAGATTGAGACTTCTCTGCAGATGACATAGCGATTCGGAGTAGTTATAGCACCCGTTGGACCCGGGCGGAAGATTACGGCAGCAAGGATTTACCGGCGGACGCAAGTCGGGCTCAATGCGCCGTTTCACGGGTTGCAACTAGCTGGAAGCGCGGCCGGCGGCGCAAGGGTGACTGCATTCTCCCGGTAGTCCAGCACGATGTCGCGCCAGCTCAACCAATCGGCCACCGTAGTTTTCCCGGGGTCGTTGTAACATCTGAGAACCAGTTCGGCCGTGTGTCCGGCGAAAGGTCCTAGATCCAGATTGAGTTCCTTCCAGCGCAGCGCGCCGCTCCGGCGATTGGGATTCAGATATTCGCGGAAGAGCACCGACTTTCTTCCTGGCGCCTGGACGCTCAACTCCGCCCATCCGCCATCTCCGCCGTCGAACATCCATGAAACATCTGAGCGCAAGGTTGTTCCTGATTCAATGGCGGGGAGGGGAACGACCACCGTGGATCCGCCGATCTGGGTCACGACATCTCTCTCCGGGGTCAAGTAGAAGACCGGAGTTCCTCCGGGAGTGAGGAAGCTGTCGTACGAAGGATAGAATTCATCGCGGCTGACACTGGCTTTGACATCCTCCAGCCGGCTGATCACCCGTCGTGAAGAACTATCGCAGCGCCTCCCCTTGTAGTATTCAGTAACGTCATTGAGGTGGCCCAGCATGTATTGAAGAATCCTGACGTCCGCGGGTCTGGAATACACCTCCGGCAGTCGATCTCCCTTGTCAGCGAACAACATCTGCACTTCGGTCCCGGGGTAGAAGAGCTCGAACAACTGGCCTTCGCCGACGGGTGGAGCCTTTAGCAGATCCGCGACGTTTTTCTCGAACGTCGGAAACGGGAGCCAAAATAGCGTGACGGCGCGGGGGAGCGCAGGGTTAGCTTCCTGAAAGCCTCGTATACAACTCTCGACAATTCCGGAGGTATACGCCGCATCGGACGAAACCAGGTAGCTGCGTGTCTGGACCATCGATGAAAAAAGGAAGGGAAATAGCAGGACCGACATCGTCGCGGTGCTTGCCACGGTAGCGCCGAAGCGCGAAAGCCGTGCCTGCATCCGCGCCGCCAGGCTTCCAAATGCCAGGGCGAGGCCGAGGAGCGGGACGTAGAGGTACCACTTCGCTAACCGGCCCGAAAGCATGAGTGCTGGAAGGTTGAGCCCGACCAGCCAGATCAAGCCGGCCCACTCTACCGGCGCGAGCTTGCCTCTGCGCGCCATCACATCCAGCAGCCAGAGCAGGAGCACGGTTCCTATCAGGATCATCACCAGAATGCGAACCGAATTCGCCCGAGCGACATGCAGGGCATCGGGCAGGTTCAGGGCCCAGTACAGGTACTTCGTCTTCGCCGCCAGATTAGCCCAGGGGTTGATATCGTAGGCAGCGCTCCCTCCCTGAGCGTACAGCAGCCCGGTCCGGAGCCAGTGTATGAGAAGCCCGGCGTGGACCAGGGCGAGGACCAGATACACACTGGTGAGCGGAAGAGCCTTGCGGAATGATTTCCAGACTGCGGTCACCGATAATGATTCTCCAGCGCTGCTCAGGTCGACAAGGATGAGACTCAGCAGAAGCGCAAGGGGAAAGGTCGTGGCCGCTTCTTTAGTCAGGAGCGCGCAGACAAAAAGTACCAGCGAGCCGGCCACACGGAGTCGCGAATTCCTTGTTCGACCGTCTACTGCGAGAATCAGGGAAGCGAGTACGAAACCAGCCAGAAGCAGATCGGAAATGCAGGTGATGTCGTAAGTAATCCATCCGGCGACTGAGTGCACTCCCCAGAACGCGGCAGCCGCATAGGCGCTGGTCCAGCCGGGCATGAGGCGCCGCGCGAAGCGATAGAAAAGAAGTGTATTGAGCAGATGAAGAATCAAGGGGACCCAGTGGTGCGGACCGGGGTCATGTCCCAGAATGGGAACCAGCAATCCCATGATCGCAAGCGAGACGGGCCGAAACTGAAGCGCAGGATCGGGCGCGCTGAAGGCGCGGATCAAGTCGTCGAAGGAGCGCGGGTAGTGGATAAGGTAGAACAGGCTATCGAGATTGAAGAATTTGTCGAAAGACTGGGAGAAGAGCCACGATTCCACGAGCAGAAGCAACAGGAGCGCCGCAAATTCACGGATTCTGTTGGAGGGCATGGGGAACACTCTAGCATACGGATGACGATTGACGATTGACGATTGACGATTGACGAGACAGTATCGCCTCAATCTCAAATGGGGAGGTCCTAGTTCCGGCAGGTCTGTTTGTGTTATGTAACAAATCGAAATTGAAGCGCCGATGTTTCGTTTGTGTTTAATATCAATCGTCAATTAAATCGTCAATGTCTTAATGGCTTGTTGCGCTCGAGACGATGTGAGAAAATATCCGGCCTTTTTCTCGCAAGTTCTACGAGAGTGCTGTTTGGGAAGGATGGAGGATCATGAGAATACCTGTCGGCGTGTTGGGCGCTACCGGCGCGGTGGGCCAGAAGTTTATCAAGCTGCTCGAATCTCACCCTTGGCTTGAGGTGACTCAAGTTGCGGCCTCGGAGCGATCGGCTGGAAAGCGTTACGCAGACGCGGTTTCATGGAAACAGAATACGCCGATTCCGGAGACCGTGCGCGACCTGGAAGTCCGTCCGTGCACGCCCCAGCTCGATTGCAAGATTGTTTTTTCCGGATTGGATGCGTCGGTAGCTGGAGAAGTTGAAGAAAACTTCGCGCGCGCCGGATACGTCGTTTTGAGCAACTCGAGAAACCATCGGATGGACGCAGATGTCCCGCTGGTTATTCCGGAATTGAATCATGATCACCTTGGCCTGATTCCGGTGCAGCGGCGGAGACGCGACGGCCACGGCTATATCATTACCAACTCGAATTGCTCCACGATGTTTCTGGCGATGGCTCTCGGTCCTTTACACCGCGCCTTCACGGTTGAGAAGGTGTTCGTGACCACGATGCAAGCGATCTCCGGGGCGGGCTATCCGGGAGTTCCGTCGCTCGACATTCTGGGGAATGTCATTCCATTTATCGGAGGCGAGGAAGAGAAAATGGAGATCGAGACCCGCAAGATCCTCGGCCGGCTTAACGGTGAGTCGATCCAGCTCGCCGACTTTGCCGTGAGCGCTCAATGTAATCGGGTGGCGGTAGAGGATGGTCATACCGAATCCGTTTCGGTGAAGTTCGCCCGCAAGACCACGGTTGAGGAGATAGCCGAGACGCTCCAGGACTTTTCAGGTCCGCCGCAGCGGCTTCGATTGCCCAGCGCGCCCGAACACCCGCTGATCGTCATGCCCGAAAAAGACCGGCCCCAGCCGCGCTTCGACGTGAACCATTCGGGCGGGATGGCCGCCCTGGTGGGGCGGATTCGTCCCTGTCCTGTGCTCGATTTCAAATTCACCGTAATGGGTCACAATACCATCCGCGGAGCAGCGGGAGCATCTATCCTGAACGCCGAGTTGCTCAAGGCGCAGGGTTTCCTGGACTGACCATGATCGTCTGCAAGTTTGGCGGGACATCCGTCCAGGATGCCGAGGCGATGGAACGGGTGGCCTGCGTCATCAAGCAGCGCCTGAAGCAGAAGCCGATTGTGGTGGCCTCCGCCATGGGGCGAACCACGGATGGGTTGCTCAAGGCGGCGTCGCTGGCCGCTGATGGGAAGAAGCAGGAAGCGCTCGAGCAGGTCACCCGGCTAAAAGAGAAGCACCTGCGTGAAACGCAAAAGTTGCTCTCGGGCAGCTCGAGGGGCGACGTGCTGGACGCAATCAGCCTTCACTTCAAAGAAGTTGGCACCTTGATGAGGGGCCTGGCTGTCCTCGGAGAACTGACGCCGCGCAGCATGGATACGATCGCGAGCTTCGGGGAGAGGCTCTCCACGCTGATTCTGGCGCACGTGTTCGAAGAACGCGGTATTCGCTCCCAGCTCATGGATTCGCGCCAGTGCATCATCACCGACGAGAACTTCACCCGGGCCGCGCCTTTATTCGAACTCACCGAGGCTGCGATTCGGGAACAGCTCGGCCCGGCGGTCAAGAACGGCAGGGTTCCGGTCGTCCAGGGATTCATCGGCTCGACGCGCAATGGAATCACGACCACGATCGGGCGAGGCGGCTCGGACTATACGGCTGCGATCGTAGGCGCGGCCCTTGATGCCTATGACATTCAGATCTGGACCGACGTGGACGGCATCATGACGACGGATCCACGCATGGTACCTGAAGCGCGCCGGGTGAAAGTCATCTCGTTTGATGAGGCCGCGGAGCTGGCGTATTTCGGCGCCCGTGTCCTCCACCCCGCGACGATCCTGCCGGCTGTCCGTAAGAAGATTCCAGTGCACGTGCTGAACAGTTACAAGCCGGACCAGGATGGCACCCTCATCACGGACGAAACTCCTCCATGCGAGAATCCCGTGAAGTCGATTGCGTATAAGAAGGGGATCACGATCGTTAACATCGCGTCAACCCGAATGCTGATGGCCCATGGCTTCCTGAAGAAAATCTTTGAGATTTTCGATTTGCACAAGACCCCGGTTGATGTTGTTTCCACATCGGAGGTGAGCGTATCGTTGACGCTGGACGACACGTCAACCCTGTTTGACGTAGTCACGGAATTGAAGAAAATCGGCGAAGTCAACGTGGACGGGGGGAAGGCCATAGTCTGTTGCGTGGGCGACCATTTGCGCAATATTCCCGGAGTGGCGCATCTTGTGTTCAGCGCGCTGCAGGATGTCAACGTACATATGATTTCACAGGGCGCGTCCGCGATTAACATCACGTTCGTCATCGATGAAGACAGGCTGCCCGCGGCGGTGAGGGGTTTGCACGACGTGTTCTTTCAAAAGCTCGACAGGCGAATTTTTGAGTAACCAGGGTGTGAGGATGCGAGTCGCGCTGTTAGGTTACGGAAAGATGGGAAGGCTGGTGGAAACTCTGGCTCTGCGCGAAGGATGGGAAGTTTCTCCCAAACTCGACATCGACGACAATGCCGGCGGAAGCGGCATTACCTCCGCGTCGATGGCAGGCGTCGACGTAGCCATGGACTTCTCTCAACCCGATGCGGTGTTGCCCAACATCGAGGCCGCAGCGCGAGCCGGGGTGAACCTTGTGGTAGGGACTACAGGATGGCTTGAAGCGCGGGACGGAGTCGAGCGAACCGTTCGTGAGTCGGGGATCGGGCTGATCTATGCTTCCAATTTCTCGGTCGGGGTGAACCTTTTCTTCGAGATCGTAGCTCACGCGGCGCGGATCATCGCCAACGTTCCTCAATACGATCCGTACATCGTCGAGGAACATCATCGCACCAAGAAGGACGCCCCTTCGGGAACGGCGTTAAACTTGTTCGAACTGCTGAAGCCACACGTGAAAGAAACGTCTCCTGGAATTGCCAGCATTCGCGCTGGGTTCATTCCCGGGAACCATGCCGTGGGATATGATAGCGAATCGGATACTATTATCCTGGAACATCGCGCCCGTGGCCGGCAGGGCTTTGCCGAGGGGGCGATACTCGCCGCGCGCTGGATCAAAGGTAAGAAGGGCTTGTACGATTTTCGAGACGTTTTCCGCGAAATCATTGGAATCAACAGGATTGACGATTGACGATTTACGATTGACGATTGATTTTATTCGTCATTAGTCAATTATCAGGGCGCGATTGCAGGTTTGACGTTTGAAGCGCCGCTGTCGGTTGCTTTTAAAATCGTCAATCGTAAATCGTCAATCGTAAATCCAAAGGAGATGTCATGAGCAAACTGGCTCTGCGCGGCTGCGGAACGGCGATGGTTACGCCGTTTCAGAAAGACGGAAGCCTCGATGAACGAACTCTGAGCTCGTTTGTTGACTGGCAGATCGAAGAGGGCATTCATTTCCTGGTTCCTTGCGGCACGACAGGAGAGAGCGTGACCCTGACCCATGAGGAGTACCTCTGCGTCGTAAAGGTAACAGTCCAGGTAGCCGCGGGGCGTGTTCCCGTTGTTGCCGGAGCGGGAGGCAACAATACAGCCAAGGTGATCGAACTGATCGAGGAACTGAAGAGGCTCCGGGTCGACGCGATTCTCTCGGTTTCCCCGTACTACAACAAGCCAACTCAAGAGGGGATTTACCAGCACTTCCGCGCAATCGCGCGTTCTACGGACCTGCCCATCATTGTCTATAATGTTCCCGGCCGGACCTCGAGTAATATCGAACCCGAAACGTTACTTCGCCTGGCCGAGATACCCAACATCGTGGCAGTGAAGGAAGCGAGCGGGAATATTTCGCAGATCGGCGATCTCTGCACTCGAGCGTCTGAAGACTTTGCCGTCCTTTCAGGCGACGATGCCGTTACCCTGCCGTTGATTGCTCTCGGAGGGCGTGGGGTCATCTCGGTAGCCTCGAATGAGGCGCCGCGCATGATGGCGGAGTTCACGACCGCATGCCTGGAGGGGCGCTGGCAAGAGGCTCGCGCATGGAACCGAAAGCTTTATCCGCTCATGAAGGTCAACTTTGTCGAGTCCAGTCCCATACCGGTGAAGGCGGCGCTTGCCATGATGGGAAAAATCGCAGAGGTCTACCGGTTGCCGCTGGTACCGATCTCCGAGGGCGCGCGGACCAAGCTTTCCGCAGTCCTACGGGAACTTCAGCTCGTGCCATGAGACTGTCACGCCTTCTCTGTGAACTGCCGTGAAAGAACTCGAACAGGAGATTAGCCGTCTTTTCCGAGACCCGCCGCAGGAAGGATACTCGCGCGAGGACTTTCGAATCTTCGAAGAGTTCAAGGACGCGCTCAACAGAGGCGAGATCCGTGCCGCCGCGAGGCGAGACGCCACCTGGACCGTTAATCTCTGGGTCAAGCAGGGAATTCTGCTGGGCTTCAAGATGGGAAGCTTGAAGAATTTTTCGGTGGACGATAATTTCCGCTTTTTCGACAAGCATACTTTTCCGTTGAAGCGCCTTACCATCGATGACGGGGTCCGGGTCGTTCCCGGCGGGTCCTCGATACGGGATGGAGTCCACATGGGAAAAGGAGTGACTTGCATGCCTCCCATGTACATCAACGCCGGGGCGTTCGTGGATGACGGCACCATGATCGACTCTCACGCCCTGGTTGGTTCATGCGCGCAGATCGGCAAGCGCGTTCACTTGAGCGCCGGCAGCCAGATCGGCGGAGTGCTCGAGCCGGTCGGGGCGCTCCCCGTCATAGTTGAAGACGATGTCTTGATCGGCGGTAACTGCGGTGTTTATGAAGGGACTATTATTCGCGAGGGTGCGGTCCTCGGTGCGGGGACGATCCTCACCGGGGGCACGCCGGTTTACGATCTCGTGAGAAAGACGCTTTATCGGCGCCAGGACGATCGCCCCCTCGAAATACCGGCTCAGGCAGTGGTGGTCCCCGGGACCCGAGCCGTTTCCGATGGGTGGGGGAAAGAGCAACAGCTCTCGATCTATACTCCCATTATCGTCAAGTACCGGGATTCGAAAACGGAGAGCAGGATCCAGCTCGAGGATTTGCTGCGGTAAAACCATCGGTGGTTAGGCTTGGCTGAGTTACATCCATTCCGGGCATATCGCTACAACAGGACGCAGGCCGGCGACCTCGATCGGCTGGTCACACAACCCTACGACAAGATCTCTCCGGAGCTGCAGCAGGATTACTATCGCCGCTCGCCCTACAATGTGGCGCGCATTACCAAGAGCCTGGAAAAAACCGTCAATCCCGACACGGATTATTCTGAAGCGTCTTCCACGCTGCAAGGCTGGATCCGCGATTCAGTGCTGATCCAGGACCCTGAGCCGGCGATCTACGTCTACTACCAGTACTATGAAGTGGAAGGTAAGGCGAAAGTGAGGCGGGGCTTTATGGCTCTGCTGGACTTGAAGCACTCGGGCTCGGGCGTTCTGCCGCATGAACGCACCATGGCGGAACCCAAAGAGGATCGGCTGCGCCTCATGCGGGCGACCGAATGTAACGAGGACCTCATCTTCATGCTGTATACCGACGATAAGGTGGCGGTCAACGGCATGCTTGATGAAGCTGCCTCGCTTTCCCATCCCGAGATCGACGTCAGTGATGATTTCGGAGTCAAACACCGGGTTTGGATTATCACCAATCCCGCGGTGATAAAGAAAATTGCCGAGTCGATGGTTCCCGAGGAACTCTTCATCGCCGACGGACACCATCGTTTCGAGACGTCGGTCAATTTCATGAAGGAATGCGAGGCCAGCGGTTTCAAACCGGCGGGCATTGAATCTTTCGACAAGCGGCTGGTAGCCTGCTTCAACAGCGCCGATCGGGGCATCACGATACTTCCAACACACCGGTTGATTCGCGATCTGCCTGAATTCAATTCACGCAACTTTCTGGGCGAGGCGAGGCGCTTCTTTGAAATCGAATCCGTGGCATCGAGCGCGCTTCTCTGGGAAAAGATGATGGCGGGGCGGAGTTCCTCCCATGTCTTTGGTTTCTACCCCGGAGACACGCGAAGCTTTTCTCTGCTTCGCCTGAAGGAAGAAGCCAAGGTCGATCCGTTCATGCTGTCACATCCGGAGGCGTACCGCCACCTGGACGTCAGCATTCTGCATACCCTGGTTCTCAATCGTCTGCTTGGGATCGATGAGGGTAAGCTGGTAGCCCAGGCTCACGTGGATTACGCTCGCGACCGGGAGGCTTGTATCCGGCGAGTGGACGATGAACGTTACCAGGCCGCGTTTTTTCTCAACCCGACCAGCGTGGAGCAAGTGCAGCGGATCGCCGTTCTTGGCGAGCGCATGCCCCAGAAGTCGACGGACTTCTACCCCAAGCTTCTGACCGGTCTGGTGTTCATGAAGATGAAGATCGCGAAATCGTAGGCTTGGCGTTTCTTGGTGTCTTCGCGTCTTAGGGCTCGCGCAGAAATAACTTCACATTCTGGCGCGAGAATCCGTGGGTCATTTTGAACCGAGGTTTCTGTCAGCAACCCAGCCTGGCACCTTGAGGAGCGCGCCCCTTCGGGCTGCGGCCCGCAGCCCGCTGGCTTTGTTGCTCGCTCCTCACGTACCGCGCCGGGTACGCATCGTCGCTCGCGCCTCGCCAGCGGGCCTGGGGGCCTGCAGCAGAATGCGAACTTATTTCTGCGCGAACCCTTAGTGGTTGGTGCGGCGAACAAAACCAACCACTAAGACTCAAAGACTCGAAGAAACGCCAGCAATCTTGTCGGGCGCCAGCACCTCGCTACTTATCTCGAGCCATCGTTTTCCGCCCAGGCAATGACCTTCTGGGCCACCCTCAAGGCCATGGCTCGGCCGGCATTGAAGCAACTCGGGAAATGGATACCCGCCCAAATCCGTGACATGCCCTGTTCCACGCCTTTGGCGAGAATAGCGTCGCCGTCTTGTGGGAACAAATAGGCTAGAACTTCCGCCGGAGCTCGCGAGTAGGCGGCGCCATTGGATGGATAGCAGGGGTGGTTCGGTACTGGAAAGAGGGGGGTGATGCTGCTGTCCAGATGCGAAGGACGCGGGGCCCAATAGGTGAACTTCCCGTCATAGGACGCGATCTGAGTATCGAACTGAGCGACGCTTACCAGCGCGTACACACGGGCCGCGCGAGGTGGATTGTTTTCCAGCCGGTATTCGAAAATCTTTTGGCTGGCCAGGTGGTGCCAGGAGGTGCGTACGCCTTCGCCCGACTCGGTGAGCATCGCTCTCCAGCTGGTCTCGAAAGCCGCCGGACTACCGGCGGCCCGAGGGTGGTTTCGGACCACGGCTAACTCGTCCGCCTTCTCTTGCGAGTCATGAGCGGGAGGAGGAGGGGGCCTGAATTCGTTGTTGGCGGAGAGCAGAAAGGCTTTCCAGTTCGGGATTGTCTGACCGATCGGATTGGTGCCTATCCAGAAGCCGGGTCCGGTCGGAACCGTCAGATTCGGCACCGCATCGCTGCCATCCGCGCGGGCGCGCTCGATCACCTTTGCGGCCACGGCCCGCCCGAGTTCGAGGCCGGCAAAGTAGTCGCTTGGGTATTCAACGCGCGCGTACAGTCTGGATCGGGTGGCTTCCTCGGCGAGTACTGCGAGCGCCTGCGCTTCACCGGGATAGAGATAGGCGAGGACAGCCGAAGCCGCGCCGGCCGCAGCGCCGTACTCGGATGGGTAAGAAGGACTTCGCGGGTTGGGAAAAATAGTCGCCAGGGTCGGATCGACCTCACTTGGGCGCGGGCGGTTGTAGAAATACTTCGAGTCCCAGGCCGCGATCGTAGCGTCGTGCATGGCCATGGTCACGTAGGTCCACATGCGAATCATGTTGACCGCGCCGGCTCTCCCTTCGACGATGCGTTTGATCACATGTTCGACCCACCGGTAGGCGGGTGATCCGGCGTTCCAGTGGTGGGCGTGCTTGAGCGCGATCTCGTTTCGTTCCGTGTCCAGCGATCGCAGCCACTCAATCTCGAAGCCGGTGACGGTCTGATTGGGCGGGGGCGGCACACGAAGCTCGCTGCCCGATGAGAGCACCCAGGTCTTCCAGGTGCCGGCGCGCGGCTCTATCTGGTCGGCTCTGGGTTGGGGGAGAACCAAGTTCGCTCCTGACAAGACAAAGAGGAACAGGAAACCGGTAACTCTGACTCTTCTTGAAAATCTGATCAGCATGTTCATTGAGACCCTCCTCTTGACGTTAGTTGTAGAACAGACTGTTGCGGATAAAAGAAATGACCAGGACCCGTCAGCGTGAAGTGTTTCATCCCACGCTCCTACAGACCGCCGAGTTTCACCGTCACCAATAAAGAGGTGAGATACGATCAGGCCTGGGAATCTGACCGCACCTGGTTATCGTTCTGGAGGTTTGTGCGGTTAACAGGCCAAGCGTTTCATGTTTTTTCTCGCCTGCTCAGTGCGGATAGCGAAAGCCCAACCGCCAGGACACAAAGACACGAAGAAACTATGCGAAAAAGCAGGAGAGTAATGGGTGCCGTCGAAGGCGAGCCATGCCGCTAATCGCGGCTGCGCGTTTCTTTGTGTCTTCGTGCCTTAGTGGTGCTTTTGTTCTTGTGTGAGTGGTGGGTTACTGACCGCTTCCGAGATTGACTTCGCCTGGGTAAACAGGAGGAGATAGTCGCGGCCGCCGGCCTTGGAGTCCGTGCCGCTCATATTGAATCCTCCAAAGGGATGCACTCCCACGAGAGCGCCGGTGCACTTGCGGTTGACATAAAGATTGCCGACGTGACACTCCTCTTTGGCTCGATCGATGTGCTCGCGATTCGAGCAATAGACTGATCCCGTCAAGCCATATTCGCTGTCGTTGGCGATCTGTATGGCGTGGTCCAGATCTCGGGCCCGGATCACGGCGAGCACCGGACCGAAGATTTCCTCCTGCGCGATCCGGGCTTTAGGATCTACATCCCCGATGACGGTGGGGTTCATGAAGAATCCGTCCCCGGCCTGCGCTTGTCCCCCGGTCAGGAGTTGGCCTTCTCGCTTGCCGATCTCGACGTAGTTCAAGATGTTCCTGAGCGCGCGTTCGTTGATGACGGGGCCCATGTAGCTGGTCGGCTCGGTTGTCGGTCCGACCTTGATGTCCCTCGCTTTCTGGACCAGTTTCTCGAGAAAGCTCGGGTAGACTCGTTCATGAACGATGGCTCGCGAACACGCGGAGCACTTCTGTCCTTGAAAACCAAAGGCGCTCGCCAGCACGCCATCCACGGCGGATTCAAGATCGGCGTCCTCGTCCACGATGATGAAATCCTTGCCTCCCATTTCGGCAATGACGCGCTTGATCCAGACCTGGCCCGGTCGTGGACGCGAGGCTTCTTCCGTGATGCGCAGTCCGACTTCCTTCGATCCGGTGAAAGCCACGAAGCGAGTCTTGGAATGCTCTACCAGCGTGTTTCCCGCGGTCTTACCGTCGCCGGTGATAAAGTTGACCACGCCCGGAGGGAGTCCTGCCTCTTGCAGGATTTCCATAAAAAAAGCCGCGACCGCCGGTGAATCCGATGAAGGTTTCAAGACGACCGTATTTCCCGTCACAATGGCGGCTGTGGTCATACCGACCATGATGGCGCTGGGGAAATTCCACGGCGGGATCACGGCTCCTGCTCCAAGGGGAATATACTTCAGCTCGTTCTTTTCGCCCGGTATGCGGGTCAACGGCTGAGGGCCAGCGTAGCGAAGCGCCTCGCGCCCGTAGAATTCGCAGAAATCGATGGCCTCGGCGGTGTCGGCGTCGGCTTCGGCCCAGGATTTACCCACTTCCAGGATCATCCAGGCATTGTTTTCGAATCGTTTCTTCCGCAGCAAGTCGGCTGTGCGGAAGAGAATATTGGCGCGCTCTTCGGCAGGGACTTTTTTCCAGGAATGAAAGGTTTCATAGGCGGACTCGACGGCGCGGTTGGCTTGCTCGGGCGTGGCGCTCTGGAAGATGCCGATGACCTCAGACTTACTGGCCGGGTTGATCGAGGTGAAGGTCTGGGGCGACTTCAGACGCTCGGCGCCGATGATCAGGTCGTATTCACGCCCGAGTCGACTCTGGATTCGTTCAAGCGCCTCCCGCTGGGCGTTGCGATTCGAGGCTTCGGTGAAATTCAGCACCGGCTCGTTTTTGAAATCCGCCAACATCCCCCCCTTTCTTCGTGTCTTTGCGTCTTTGGGGTTAGTGCTTCTTTACGCAACCAACGCTAAGGCCCCGAAGATTCTACTTCAGTTCCTTGATCCGTAGATTCTTGAACTGGACCTCGAGTGGGCCTCCCGAATGGAGCTGCAGCGAAATGATTCCATTGCGCTCGATCGCAGGGTCGGTTTCGCGGTAATCAACCGTTCTGAGTCCGTTGACCCAGAGCTGGATGTGATCTCCCTGGGCGCGGATGACGTAGTCGTTCCACCCTTCCTTCTTCAGGACCGAGTCTAATTCGGCCGGGGCCTGCACCAGTACCTTATTGCGCCGAGCTTCATCGTAGAGGCAGCCCCAGTACTTCTCGCCGATGTCGGCCTGATACCCGGAGACATGGCCTGGTATTTTCTTGCTGCGGAATTGAATGCCGCTGTTACCTTTCCCTCCGACCAGATGAAACGAGAGACGCAGCTCAAAATCGCCAAAGGTACGAGTGGTGTTGAAAAAGTCGTTGTGTTTGATGCCTGCAGAGCGTCCCACAATCATCCCGTTTTCCACCAGCCACAGCGTTCGATCGCCTTCCCAGCCGGTGAGATCTTTTCCGTTGAATAGAGGGACGAAGCCGGGTTCGCTCTCATCCGGCGATGACCAGGCGCTGGGGCTTGTTGCCGGGGGGAATAACAGGAGCGCAATAAGCGGCAGCTGGCGGAAGATGCTCATGGGTATTTCTCCAGGTGATAAGTTACCTTCAGCTCGATGTCTTGACGAAGCGAGTGCCACACCGAGCAGTACTTTTCGCGGGAGAGCGCAATTGCGCGCTCGGCCTGCGCCTCATCGACGCTGGCTCCGGCGATGTCGAAGTGAAGTTCGAGCCGCGTGAAGCGCCGGGGCGGGCTATCGGCGCGAGTCCCGTTGATCCGAGCACGAACGGCGCGCAGGGATGTCCGCATCTTGCCCAGGATGTCGACGACATCGATCGCCATGCACCCCGCCAGGGCCAGCATCAGCGTTTCCATGGGAGAGCAGCCTTCTTTCCGGTCGCCGTCCAGGATCAATTTATTTTCACCTGCGGCGGCGTTGAAGCGAAGACCCGCTGTCCATTCAAGTGTTGCCTGCATCGATCGGGTCGCTCATTGCTTCCTTGCTTTACTGGGCAACGATTCCTGGTGTTTCTTCGTGACGTCTCGTGGTTAGTTTCGCAGTCCCACCGACGCGATCATGCTATCTGCCGTGGTGCTCAAAGGCAAGGCTGTGGTCACGGGTGAAGCACGACTTTGCCAAAACTGCGCCGCGATCCGATTTCCTCCAGCGCCGTGGCGGCGTCCGAAAGAGGGTAGCTGGCAGAAATTACAGGTCGAATCCCGCCCTTCTCATACAGATCGAAGAGAGCCTTGAAAGTCCGGTCAATCAAGGCTGGTTCGTGCTGGCGGTAAGCGCCCCAATGCAGGCCCACGATGGAGATGTTTTTCAGCAGAATCCGGTTGGCCTGAATCGAAGGGATGCGTCCGGACGTGAAACCCACGACCAGCAACCGCCCTCCGAAGGCAATGCATTTGGTGGACAGATCGAAAATATCTCCGCCGACGGGGTCGTAAATAACGTCTGCGCCGCGGCCTTCAGTCAATTCCATGACTCGCTTGTCCCAACCCGGCTGGCTATAGTCAATGGTGTCGCCAGCCCCATGTTCGCCGGCGATCTCGAGCTTCCGCGGAGAGCCGGCAGCCGCGAGTACGCGCGCGCCCAGCGCGCGTCCGATCTGGACGGCGGCGAGGCCGACCCCGCCTGCGGCTGCATGAACCAGCAGGGTCTCGCCAGGCTGAAGACGGGCCCGGTAAACCAGGCCGAAATACGAGGTCTGATAGACGATCGGAAATGCGGCGGCGTGGTCGAATGACATCGACTCCGGCACTCGAACAATCACTGACTTGGGCGCAACCGCCACACTCGCAAAACCACCCCAGCCGAGCATGCCCAGGACGCGATCCCCGGGGGCGAAGCCGTCCGCTCCCGATCCAACCTCCCGGATGACGCCCGCGACTTCGCTCCCCGGAGAGAAGGGAAAGGCGGGGCGGACCTGGTACTTTCCCTGGACCATGAGGATGTCGAAGAAGTTGCATCCAATCGCCCGCACGTCGATGGCAACCTGACCCGGCGCCGGGCGGGGATCCGGGAGTTCTACCAGTTTCATGTCACGGGGTTCGCCCCACTGGTTCACGACCATCGCCTTCATTTCGCTTTTCTCTTTCTCCCTCTCTAACTTCCCTTCTCGTACACGTTCCCGTTTCCGTTCCCCGTTTTACCACAAAGATGGCAGGGACGGCCAAGAAAGGGCGGACCGGCTGCAACCGGGTCCGGGAACACTTCGCGCCTGCCATCATGCCGGCGTCAAGCCGCTACCGGGTACCCTATCTGCTCTTTGCCTGCGCGAACTGGTCGAACAGCCGAGGGACTCGTTGGCGCTTCAGACTGGGGTCGGAACTGTCCGCATTACGCAGCAGAAAGGTGAAGATCTGGTTGGTGGCTGTCAGTGGCGTGGGCGCCCCCTGCGGAGCCGCGGAGCCGTGGCAGTTCATGCAGTTCGCCCCTTGAGCCTGAAAGTAAGTTTCCATCGTGGTGTTGAAGAGCGTATTCGTGTTCACGGTGTTGCTGGGATCCTTGATGGGAGGGAAGGTGAATCCAGTCGCTCCCTTTACTGTTGGGTTTATCGTGTAGTCGAGCTGGTAGAAGGACCAAACCGTCCCCTGAAGCTGCCCCTGCCAGAACTTATTCGAGTTCGAAACGTCGCCGGGCAACGGATAGACGACCTGACACACGTTGACCGGCGTGTTGGTAGGACCCCATGGGATATTCGCCGCTGATCGGAGAGGGCTTCACATTGTAGCTGCTCGTGCAGCTGCCGTTGGGAGTGTTAGGAGCTGCGAACGACGGCGTCAGTGGAGTTCCGTCAGGTCTCGTGATGCCTGCCGGAACCGTGGTGTTGTCCACCTGCTCGAACGTTGCCCAGAACCACGTGCTGGGCGTTGTCGGTGTCAGGCGCAGAATGTGAAGGCCCACCAGCCCGAAAGTCACCGGGCCCTGGCAAGTTGTACCGTCCGGCTGTATGAAGTAGCCCGTTTGTGTGTAGTAGCGCGAAAAGATGTCCTTTTGCGGATTCAACACCCGCCATGCGGCCTTGATTTCCAGCGCGCCATACTGGGCGTAGGAGGGCAGCGGAGTCTTGAAGTAAGACTCCTGGCCGGTCCTCGGGAAAGGCTGAATTGTGCCGCCTCCCTGATAGATCTTGATTTGCGTGGCGGCGTCGAAGTAGCCGTTTTGCTGGATGTAGGTGTATTCGGACTGGTCCAGGCGGATGTCATAGATCACGTACCACCCCATCTGGTCGACGAGCGGACCCGCAAACGCCTCATTGATGTCGTCCTGATTGAGAGGCGCCTTGGAGAATTTCGAGTACATGTCAAGGACGATTGGCTGGAAGCCCGGCGCGACGGAATTGGGAGGAGCCGCGGCGCAGCCCGCGGGAGGCTGCGGCATGCCGCTGTTCCACGGCCCCGGATCCTTTCCCTGAGCGAGCATGGTGGTGTTGAGACCCCGGTAGGTCACCCAGACGGTGGGAATCATCGCACCGTTGGACGCTTGCGCGCCGATGGTCTTGGTCGTGTCGGGCTGGCCCAGATTGGTCGAGGGGGTAGGCGCCACGGCCGGCCAGTTAATCGCGATGAAGGTCTGCCAGGCAAGATTGAACCAATCGTTCTGCGATGGGTTGGTCGGATTGCTTACATCCACCGGAACAGTCGAGGAGTTCGAACCAATCGTCGGACCGGGCGCCGAGGATTTCAGGTCTGTCTCTTTCTGGGAACCCGACGAACAACTAAGAATGGAAACGACCGCGGCGATGAAGATCGAGCGCCAAACGTGCGTGAGTACTTTCTTCATGGCGTGCTCCTTACCAGGAACGGGATGCGTCCGAGTTAGGGGGAATCGCACGACCATATTGCCGGAATCCGGAAGATGCAAGGATAAATTATTGTGGTCGCCCAGGGCCGAAGGCCCGTCAGGGCGGGGTTTTCAAAGGGCCCCTGAGACGAGGTCCGAAGGACCGGCACTCCGGCTGTGTCGGATTTCTCAACCTCGGCGCGAGGACGCGAAGAAACGGGAAGTTCCTACACTCTGTGCGACGCCAGCGGTCCTAACTCCGTCTGCAACAGCGGCTCGTGCGGGTAGCCATGTCCCATATGCTGGCGTAACCCTTCCGCGTAGCGAAATCCCGCTTCGCGCCCGAACTTTTCCGCCCACGCCAGCATGCGATCGAGATACTCATCCATTCCGTGGTGACGGCGCAACCAATCGCGCTGCGATTCGTGGCAACTCAGGATGCGCCGTTTGTTCTCGATCTGAGACTCGATATTGACGTAGAACTGCGGATAAATCCTGTTCCCCATCGGGTCAATACCCTCCACCGGATCCGAATAATAGAGAGCAGGGGTCGAGCGGGACACCGGCGCCCGCGTCTGGTAAAGGGGTATGGCGAGGGCGAAGACGGCGGACCGGACCAGGCGTGAAGTTTCCTCGTGATCTACCATGTAGTCGACCGGAGAGTGGGTGATAACCACATCCGGGTCGAACGTCCGCATCACCTCGACGACCCTGCGGAGATTTTCCGCGTTAGCGAAGATTTCGACGTCATTCAGGCCGACACAGGAATACCAACCATCCAGGTGTTCGGCCGCCGCTGCCGCCTCGGCCAGCCGGATGCGGGAGATCTCTTCGCGCGAATGCAGGCTCGATCCGCAATCCCCGGCCGTCATGGTCGCAATTCCTATTTTCCAACCTTTAGACTTCAGATGAAAAAGAGTTCCGCCGACGAGCATTTCAGAATCGTCGGGGTGGGACATGATCGAAAGTAAACGTGGGCTTGCTTGTGCGCGCGCCATCACTCAACCCCCTCCCGATTGACGATTTACGATTGACGATTGTCGATTGAATGAAGAGGTCTATTTACCATTACCATGAACTCATACGCCGCGCCCTCGCGACGCTTCCAATCGACAATCGTCAATCGTCAATCGTCAATCGTCGGTCCTGTGGACTGTACCAAACGCCGGCGGTCTTGCAAAACTCCCAACTGCTCGAATCCAGCGGCAGCCGCTTGCGAGACCATCCAGCCCGGACCCGCGCTTGAGTCTCGTCCCAGGTTCGCAATCCGCTCAGCGCATCAGCGGCCTCTACGTTGCAGCCACCTACAGCGCAGGCCAGGGTCACGCTTTCCTCGGGGCCGTGGCCTCGCAACAGGGCCGCGAGGAAGCCGGCAATCGTGGCATCACCGGCACCCGTCGTCCCGACGACGGCGCTGTCAAAGCAGGGAGACCATAGCTCGCGGCCCAGCCACGGCTGAAGGTTTTCGGGGGCGGCGCGGCCTGGTGATTTCCAGGCTTTCGCATCCGCGGTTCGCAAGTAAAACCCTAGCGCCCCCAGTTTCAGACCAACTACCATCGGCCCCATCGACACGAGATCATGACCAACGGAGCTTAGCAGTTCCGGTGTCAGGGAAGTGAGGGAGAAATTGCGGAACTTCTCCGGGTACAACATGAAGAGCGTTTCCTCCAGGCTGGGCAGATAAATGTCGACATGAGGCAGGGTGGCGGAGACGACCGCGCGCCAGTCAATTCGGCCCGAGACGCCTTGCGGGTCGGGCATACACATATCGAGCGAAGTTGTAACTCCCGTGGCTTTGGCCCTTCTGAAGAGTTCGATCAACTCGGCGCCGTTGCTCTCGATGGTCCGCTTCATCACGGGCGGATAGCCGAAGTGAAAGAGCCGCGCTGCTGACACCGATTCGTAGTCTATGTCGTCCGACCCGAAGGTATCGTTACAACCCGGGCAATGCAGTAACATGCGGTCTGCGTCTGAAGAGCTCAGGATGATGGAGTAAGAGCTGGTTTCTCCCTGAACTTCAATCATTCCTTCGGTCAGGTTGACGCCGTACTTTTCAATGATTCTTTGAATGGTCCGGCCAAAGAAGTCATCCCCTACTTTACCCATCAATCGTGTCGGGATGCCCAGCTTATGCAAAGCAAGACCGGTGTTGGAGACAGGACCGCCGGTGCTTAGAATCGCCGGACCTACCTCCAGAAGCTGGCCCGGTGAAAAGGCGAAACGGTCACTGGCCAGGGTCGGGATAATATCCAGACAGATGTGCCCGGCAACAACGGCGGTGCATGACGTAGGCATGTTTCCTCGGCGACAGCTGGAGTGTAACAGCTGAGCTGGAACTGGCGAAAGAAGTGCTCTCAGTGTTTCTTCGTATCTTTGTGGTTAGAGCCGTCAAACAAATACCACGAAGACTCGAAGACACCCAGAAACACCAAGAATTTTCTCATGAATCATCGAGCGGTATCGAAATAGAAGGTATTTCCACCGGAACGAAGATCTTTTCCATAGAGGAAGACGACAGTCAGAGCGCCCAGTATACGAATCTTCGCTTGAATCCCTGCATCGCAGAGCCATTTCTCGAACCCAAAACTTGTGCGCCGATCATAGACCTTCCCGGCGTCGAGAAAGGGACCTGAACTGAGTCTCCATATTCCATTGTTGTAAATCTCTTTGTCGAACTCGAAATTCACGAGCAGGTAGTCGCGCCCGAGCGGTCCGCTCCCTTTCTTGCCGTTGTGTGTTCCTGGGTGGCCACGGAACCAGAACTCCTGGTCACGATCCAGACCCAGGTTGAAGAGTTCATCGAAGGGGGGCTCGCCCGCAGTCTTACCGGCGCGAAATTGACCGGTCATGAGATAGTCGTCACCCTGAGCACGCGCGTGCCAGCGCCAGCCGAGACCGCCTTGTATTTTGGAATAGGTGTTGCCGGACGCGGCAAAGATTTTTGCCATCTCCGCGGTGGCAAAGGGTGCGATTGTCAACCGGCGCTCGGGAGTCGCGAGTATCCGGCCATTTACCTGAAACCGGTACTTCAATGCCAATCCCTCGGTGAACAGCGTAGATTGCTCCGGAGGATTCATGAACTGCCGGTGGGATACTTCAGCCGCGCTGCTCCATTCCCATCGCCCGTTAGTCCTGGAGCCAAGCTCGGCGCCGGCTTCCAGCTTCTGGAGATTGAATTCCGTGGCCGGCAAAGTCACTTCCCGAATGTTTTGGGATAAATCCCAATTCTCTCTTCTGCCATCGAGGTGGATTCGAAAGCGCCACTTTGGATCTCCTTCGAGAGGTCCCGACAGGGAAGTAAAAGCCCGCCGCTTTTCCGCGTCCCAGCGAATCAGAGAAATAGAATTAACCGCAGACCTCTTCAGATTGAAGACCTCGAGATGCAGGGTCTGATACGGTATTCCTCGCGCGAGGTGGAGCATTCTTTCGGTACTGGTTGAGCCCCAGCCATTTCTCTCATGAGGCCGAAAAACCAGATCAAACTTCCCATCCCGGCGGGGATCGAGTTCGAGGCGATAGGGCGAGAAGATCTCGAGGGAGCCGATTCGGTCCCTGGTTCGAAGGAAATCATCCAATTGCAAGAGGCTTGCAGGCGCCGCCGCGAAGGCTCGATCGAGGAGTACCGGGTTGACGCGCGGATGCGGATCGCTGCGGATTTCTTCGATGTTAGGTTTTCCAATCCGGTTCCAGTATTTGAGGGCGGCTTCCACATTGCCCGACAGGAAGTAGAGCGTGGCCAGGAAGTCGTTTGCATAAGAATCGTCTGGGTCCAGGCGCAGGGCTTGCCTGCACAAGTGTTCGCGCCTCCGAACGGTTTCCCTGCCTGAAAGCGATACCGGCCAATTCGAGGGGAAACCTCTTATCGTGGGGCGCCTTGATCTGGCCTTTCCGAAAGGATCGTTCAGCTTCCTGCCATTGCTCCAGGGAAGCCAGCGCCATCCCTCGATAGTAGTCAAGGTCGGGGGGATAATGCTCCCCTTCGGGCGCCAGTTGAAGGAGGGCGTCCCATTTTTTCTCGACAAAGAGAATTCTTATTTTTTCAGAGGGATTGGCGGTGCCGGGACGTGCGTCCTGGGACCGGCCGTCCCAGGCATGGAAGGAAACGGTGAAAAACCCGAGGAGTAATCGAGCGCCGTTACTCCCGCGAGGGCGGAAGGGCCAAAAGCGTCCAGTTTTTGCAGGTATTCCAGCTCTTCTCAAAGCTCGGCCGATCGATCTGGGTAAGTTTTCGTCTGGCTGGGTCGTTAACAATCACTGTATCGTTGTGCGGGTCGATGCCGACCACGACCACGTAGTGGAGGGTGTCTTCTTTGAGGCAAACAATAACCGGACGGCCTCTGGCCAGATGGTGATTCAAGTCACTCCACTCAGCGGCAAAGACATAGGTGCGGAAACCTTGATTCTCGAAGTACTCCTTCATCTGCGAGGCGAGAATGCCGCCGCCCGTGGTGGAATACAGGTTGGACATGACCGTGCCGGGATCGGCGCCGGCGGGCGCTGAGGTGGTTGGTTGATGGGCCCAGTAACGCATCACCATCGACACGCAAGCAGCGCCGCAGCCGTTTCCTGTTTGCGCAACGAATGGAACGTCGAGCCAGATCCGGGTCCCGTCCGCTGGGCCCGAAAGGGCCACCATCCAAAGAAGGATTGCGAGAGTGTGGGATATCACCGGTTTTTTCCTCGATGACGCAGCGTTTTCGCCCTGGATCTTCTCTTCGCTACGCCACGACAATGACGAGGATGATGACCGCGGTTGCGAGCGCAATCACGATGTAAGTAAGCTCCTGGTTACTCAAAGCTCCCGCGGAAAAGTCGCCCTGAATTTTTTCAGCTCGCGCTGCCAGCCGGGCCAATTCTTCGTCATTCAGGAGTGTGACCGCGGTTTCGATTTTTCGCGAATCGACTTTCACCGAGCCGAGAGCCTTTTTCCCGGCGTCGGACGAAAGGAGTGTGCGGATCTTGGCTATGTCGTTTTGCCTTGCCTCTGAAGCCGCCACGATGGCGTTGTGAAGTTCGACGGGCTTGACAATGTGGTCTTCGGCCGCCTGAACCTGAGCGGGCACAAGCAGGGGACCGATAGCGATAATCATGAATGCAACCAGTAATCTTCGCGAGTTGCGAACCATAGGGCCTCCTTCTTTCATCAAGTAATGTCGAATTCACGAAACATGAACTGGTAAAACGGATCGGAAGTGTACTCCCGCACGCAGTTCAGCGAGATCACGCAATGCTCGAATTTGTCCGCGAGCTTGCGAAAGACCATGATTTGCCACCAATCGCTTTCCAGTTCTCCCGCGACCTGATATCCGATGCGGCCTGTATCGGCATAATACGACGGTGAAAGTCTGCTTCTGCGCCGGACGAGAAACTCGGGAAACATACCCAGCATGAACAGGCTGTAGTCACCGATATGCCTGTAGAATTCCTTCTTATCGGGCATATCGGTTTCCACCGCCTGGCCCAGCATGTCGACCAGGTATTCCAGGCGTTTTCCCTCGGCGTCTCTCAGCCGGTAAAGATTCTCGATGAACATGAATTCGACGAGAAGATCGGCGAGATAGAGGAGAATATCTCGATCGCGGAGGTTGGCTTGATTGAGACCCCTTTCTGCAAGGGTGCGAAAAAGCGACTTGAGCGGGTGGTTTTCAGGAATGGTCCGTGCGTTCTTCATAGACGCAGGAGAAGGCTAACCTGTTCGGCGAAAGATTTCAACCGGTGCAAGGGCGTAACACGGCGCGCTTCAGATTCTTAGACGTTTTTTCGCGCCTTAGCGGCTTCGTGGTTGATTTTGTTCTAACGGACCACGGGCCGCAATGACGCGCTCTCGACTTGCGGATCAAGCTCGAGAGCCCGTTTCAGAGCTGCTTCCGATTCCGTGGTCCGGCCGGTTTTTCGGAGCAGGAGGCTGAGGTGATAGTGAGCCGGCGCGTAGTCCGGGGCTGTCTGAATGGCCGAGCGCAGCCGGCGCATGGCCTGATCGAGGTCCCCTTTGCGCGCCAGCTCGAGGGCGGTGTGTGTAGCGAAGGTTGCCGTTTCCCGGCTTTGCTTCAACCGGCGCTGGGCTTCAGCGCGTTCCAGTTCAGCCGCCGCCTCGCCCAGTTTCCCCTGCTGCTTGAAGATCGAAGCCAGCGCATAGTGTGCCTCCGGGTATTCGGGTTTGACGCGAAGCGAGTTCTGTAACGCCTCCTTGGCCGCTTCGAGCTCTCCCTTTTCTTTAAGCAGAGTCCCGAGCGCAAAGCTGGCCTCCGCGTACTCCGGTCGATAGCGCAGGGCGTTTCTCATGGCCTCGACGGCAGGGTCGATCTCTCCCTGCTGCCAGAGAGTGATGCCGAGGGTGTAGTAGGCGTCGGGAAAGTCGGGTTTTATCTTGATGGCGTGACGCAGCTCGGTGGTAGCGCCGGCAAAATCGTCCTTCTGCTTGAGAGCCACTCCCAGATTGTATCTTCCTTCCGGATGATCCGGCGCCAGCTGCAAGAGCTCGCGCAGAACTTCGACGGCCGACTGCAGATCCCCCTTCTGCATTAATGCCAGCCCGAGATTGTTGCGCGCATCGATGTTGCCGGGCTTACGCTGAATGATCGCTCGAAACTGCTCTGCCGCGCCGTCCGCATCCGAGGCTTGCATCAGGGCGAGACCCAGGTTGTTACGCGCCTCGAGGAAATCGGGTTCCGACTCGACCGCCGTTCGAAAGGAAGAAGTGGCGGCGTCGCGATCGCCGATTTGTTGCCGGATCAGTCCGAGGCTGTTGTAACCCTGGGCGAATTTCGGTCTCAGCCGGATGGATGATTCCACCTCGGTCAGAGCGCGTTTCAGCTCTCCCTTCTGTTGCAATGCGAGGCCAAGAAAGTAGTGAGCTTCTGCCATGTCGGGCTTCAGCTTGAGCGCCGTGTCTAGAGAGGTGATTCCGGCATCCAGGTCCTTGGTCCACCAGCGGGCCACGCCCAGGCTGTAGTGCGCTTCTGGAGACGAAGGGTTCAGGCGGACGGCGGCTTCGAACTCGCGAATCGCCTCGGCATATTGAGCCGCGCGGCCGAATTCGAATCCTCGCCGCAGATGTTCCTCGACCGATTGCGCCCTCACCGCAAAGACGCAAAGGCACCAGGAAGCCAGGAACAAAAGAATACTTTGCGTCTTCGCGTCCTGGTGGTGAATTGTCACTTGGATTCCTCGATCTTGAGCATGCGATCGACCGCGAGATCGCGGTGTGTGTCCGTCTTCCCGTCGGGCCACCGCACCTCCAGAAGATCGATCTTGCTTTCCTTCCCCAGGCCGAAGTGAATCCGGAAATCGCTTTGAGAATAGTAGCTGCCGCCGCTTCTTACCTCATCGATCTGGGTGATGCCGCCCGCCACGATGCGGACGCGGGCTCCGATTGCACTGCGATTGCAGTGGCCGGCTGCAAGCTGGATCGTGGTCCAGTGGTTGTCATTGTTTCGATCCTGCCGGTAGAGATCCATCGTCTGGTTGACGTTATTCACGACCATATCGATGTCGCCGTCGTTATCCACGTCACCGAACGCACAGCCGCGGCCGGCGCGGAGTTCGAGCAGCGGGCCGCCGACCTGCTCGGTGACATCGTCAAACCGTTTGCCTTCCCGATTAAGGTAGAGAATCTTTCGCTGGCGATACTGAGCTTCAGTCTTGAGTTGATTGACTTCCGGATAGACGTGGCCGTTGACCTGCAGAATATCGATCCAGCCATCGTGATTCAGGTCGACGAATCCGCACCCCCAACCGAGAAATCGCGTGTTGAGCCCGATTCCGGCGGCGAACGTGCTCTCTTCAAAACCACCCCTGCCGTTATTCTGGTACAGGTTCGAAGTGTCTCCGGCGAAGTTGGTCTTGAAAATGTCCATCCAACCATCGTGGTTGAAATCGCCCGCGGAGACTCCCATTCCGGCTTGCGGCTTTCCGTCCGCGCTGTAGGCGCAGCCGGCGAGAATTCCAATGTCTGTAAACGTGCCGTCGTGGTTGTTGCGATAAAGCGCGCTCGGATTGGAGTCGTTGGCCACATAGATGTCGGGCCAGGCATCATTGTCGAAGTCGGACACCAGGACGCCAAGTCCGTAGGTTCCGTGCGCCTTGGTAATGCCCGAGGCCTGGGAGATGTCGGTAAAAGTGCCGTTTCCGTTGTTCTGGTACAGAAGGTTTTTGCCGCCCGTGAGTCCGGGAGGGCCGCATGCGACGCGAACGCCTTTGTAGAGACAGAGGCCGGAGTCAGGGGTCGGCGTCGTCTCGGGTTCGAAGTCGATGTAGTTCGCCACGAAGAGGTCGAGATCTCCATCCCGGTCGAAGTCGAGGAAGGCGCAGCCTGAATTCCAGCGGCGCGCCGGCTGAACCAGGCCTGCCTTGCGGGTCACATCCGCGAAAGTGCCGTTGCCAAGATTGCGATACAGGACATTGTTTCCCCAGTACGTCACGAACAGGTCCGGAAACCCATCATTGTCATAGTCTCCGGCGCAGACGGCCTGACCCCAATCGGATTTGCCAACGCCGGCGCGAGCGGTCACGTCGGTGAAAGTCCCGTTCTTGTTGTTGCGATAGAGATGGGACTGGGGCTTGGGAGCGGGAAGGGACTCGAAGCGCGAGCCGTTGACCTGATAGATATCGAGCCAGCCGTCGCCGTCGAAGTCGAGGAGGGCGACGCCGCATCCCGTAGTTTCCAGCAGGTAACGATTCTGTTTTTCGCCGCCGTACACAGTGATGGCGTTGAGGCCGGCTGAGGCGGAGATGTTGGTCAGTGAGAACCCAGCGGGCGTGGACTGGTCTAGCGATGCGGATGCTTGCATCGCGGCGGCCAGGAGCAACAAGCCAATCGCAAAGCGAATCAAGAGATTTCCTTCGCGCCTTTGCGCCTTTGCAGCGAGTGAACTTTAACAATTGGTTTGACTTTGTCAATCCATGGTGCTAGTTGTTGCGCCAGGGACCGCAAACAGAAGGAGGTCCGGCGCGTTAGTGAGTCTCGGGCACTAGGCGCCACTCGGGTTCCCCCTTCCTTCCTGAGAACCTCTCGTACCTTCCCGGGTCTCCCCCGCCGTAAGAACGTTTATTACTAGTCGTAGCTTCTTGCTTTTTTGGCAAAGATTCTTGGTGTTCCTTCTTTGAGTCTTAGCGGTATTTGTTAGGCAGCTCTAACCACGAAGACACGAAGCAGCCTTGCGGTTCGGAGGAGTGTTTATGTCAGATGGGCGCCTCATATTATCGTTGTCCGTGGCTTTGACTGTTCTGCTTGCGTTTCCCCAGGGAAGTCTGGCACAGGCGGTTTACGGTCAGATATTTGGAACTGTGAGAGATTCCTCCGGCGGCGCAGTGCCGGGGGCCGAAGTGACCATCACAGACCTCGACAAAGGAACGATCTTTACCGTCATCACCAACGAGTCCGGGAATTACACGAAAACTCGGCTGGTTCCGGGAAGGTATCAGGTAAAGATCGGGCTCACCGGATTCAAGAGCTTCGTGCAGGACGACGTTATCGTGCGCGCGGACGAAGCGGCTCGCGTCGACGCGGCGCTCGAAGTGGGCCAGCTCAGCGAACAGGTCGTAATCACGGCCGAAGCTCCGCTCCTGAAGTCCGACCGGGCCGACGTCAGCACGGTTTTCGAGAACAAAGCCGTGACCGAGCTGCCGCTGCTAAACCGCAACTTCACCGAACTGCAGTTGCTTGCGCCCGGAACCTCGAAGCAGACCTGGCAGCATGCCTCGAGCGAGAATCCGCAGGGGAGCACCCAGATCATGGTCAACGGGCAGCCCTTCTTCGGAACCGGCTTCCTGCTGGACGGCACCGACAATCGAGATCCGATTCTGGGGATCATTGTGATTAACCCTGTGCTTGACTCGGTGCAGGAGTTCAAGATGACGACCGTGAACTTCGATGCCGAGTTCGGCAACGCTCAGTCGGCCGTTATCACGTCGCAAACCCGGTCCGGAACAAACGAACTGCACGGCAGCGTGTACGAGTTTCACCGCAACAGCGCGACCAACGCCCGCAACCCGTTCTCGGAGTCGCCGGAAACATTGGGGGGAAAGCGTATCCCGTCGGCTCGCTGGAACCAGTTTGGAGCGACTGCCGGGGGACCCATTGTTGAGAACAAAGCGTTCTTCTTCGGCTACTACGAAGGCACGCGGCAGCGCAATGGCTCGTCCGTCCTTACCACCGTGCCGACTGCCGCGGCGCGTGCAGGAGATCTTTCAGCCTACGGCCGGCCTATCTTCAATCCCAGGACCGGGAGCACCGACGGCTCAGGTCGAACTCAGTTTTCGGGGGGCATCATTCCGGCAAACCAATTGAGTTCTCAAGCCCAGAACCTTCTGAAACTGATACCGTTTTCGAATACGGGAGCCGCCGGCGCCATCGAGAACAATTACGCTGCCGGGGGGACGGAGAAACTCGATTCGGACCAGGTAGGAGGCCGCGGTGATGTCTATGTGACGCAAAACTTCCATCTTTTTGGCCGGTACAGCTTTGCCAACTTCAATAAATTCGCTCCCGGCGCATTTGGGGAGGGGGTGGGTGGCCCCGCTTTGAACTTCATCAATTTCGCCGGGAGATCGCACGTTCGGAATCAGAGTGTGGCAACCGGCTTTGACTACACCCTGAACCCGTCGTTTCTGACAGATTTTCGCTTCGGCTATTTCCGATACCTGGTGCGGGTGCGTCCCGGAGAGCAAGGGAAGACCCCGGCCCGTGACGCTGGAATTCCGGGCCTCAACGTCGACGATTTCACTGCGGACATGCCGGCGTTTACGATCAACGGCGTTGGTACCTTCCGTTTCGGTTACTCGCTTGGCGTCAACCAGTGCAACTGCCCACTGGACCAGACCGAGGATCAATATCAGTTCGTGAACAACTGGACCAAAATAGTCCGGAACCACTCTTTGAAATTTGGTGTGGATTATCGGCGTGCGATCAACCTGCGCGTGCCCAGCGACCAGCATAGATCCGGCCAACTTTCTTTTAATCCCGAGTACACCGCCGGGGCGGGCGTCGCCAACTCCGGGCTGGGGCTCGCGTCGTTCCTGCTTGGCGACGTTTCGGATTTCCGCCGCTACGTCAGCGAGAGTCTGGACGCCGGCGAGAGACAGAATCGATACTTCCTCTATGGCCAGGATACCTGGCGCGTGACCCAGAAGCTCACCCTGAGTTTGGGGTTGCGCTGGGAATACTACGCGCCGGAAACGGTGAGCGGCCCTGGCAAGGGCGCGAACGTTGATATCAATACGGGAGAAGTTGTCGTTTATGGCGTCGGGCCGGTGCCGCTCGATGGCGGAATCGAGGGAAGCCTGGATAATTTTGCGCCTCGGTTGGGCGTCGCATACCAGCTCTCGGAAAAGACCGTGTTGCGAATGGGCTACGGAAGGAGCTACGACATCGGCACTTTTGGGGCTGCCTTCGGCCACACGGTAACCCAGAATTTGCCGGTGTTGGCCAGCCAGGACCTGGCTCCGCCAAGTCCGTTCAGCTCCGTCTTCAATCTTGCGTCCGGGCCCCCCGCGCCGGTATTTCCCACACCCGACTCCAATGGCGTTTCAAACTCCCTGATGGAATCCGGATGTTCTACATCGAACCACGTCTAAAACTTCCGTTTGCCGAAAACTGGAATTTGAGCATTCAACATCAGCTCACACCAACATTGGCGGCTGATATTGCTTATGTCGGTAATCAGGGAGTCCATCGCGTTGCCTATCTCAACTTCAATCTTCCGAGGGTGGGACCTGGCCCCGTAAACCCGCGCCGCCCATTTTTCAACAAGTTCGGCTGGACTCAAGGAATCGAGTCCCGCCAGTGCAATTGCGCTTCTTCGAACTACCACTCGCTGCAGACCAAGCTCGAGAAGCGGTTCGCAAATGATTTCTGGTTCCTGGGCCATTACACATGGGCGAAGGGATTAGACACCGGTCTCAATGGCACCGGCAACATCTATAACCGCCGGCTCGAGTACGCCGCTACCGATTTCGATCGGACGCACGTTTTTGTTTTGAATGGGATTTGGGAGTTACCCTTGGGCCGGGGAAAGAAGATGCTGACTGAAGGGGTGGCTTCGCAGTTACTGGGAGGGTGGTCCATCAACAATGTCTTGACCCTCGAATCGGGGCTGCCCTTTTCGCCGGGACTGTCGAGCCGCGCCCCCTTGAATACGCCGGACCTTGCATACCGGCCCGATATATTGGGGGATCCTGAACTCGAGGATCCGACTCGTGACAAATGGTTCAATGCGGGACCCTCGACCATCGGGACGGTCTGGGGCATTCCGGCGCCGCTGCTCTTCGGCAACGCCGCGCGCAACTCGCTGCGAGGTCCTGGGGTCGCGACGCTGGATCTTTCGTTTTTCAAGAACTTCGATATGTCGGAATCAGCCAGGCTTCAGATTCCGGGCCGAGTTCTTCAACCTCTTCAACAGCGCCAACCTCTCCAATCCCAACGGGACCGTGGACAGCCCGACGGCCGGACAGATCACGGGAATTTTCCTGCCGATGCGGCGCATCCAGTGGGCTCTACGGTTTGTGTTCTAGAGCCCGACGAAAGGGGCGGAGAGCCGAAACCTCCGCCCCTCGGTTACAGATGGGCTAGACCCCGTTTTTACCACCAAGACCCGAAGACGCCAAGCTCCGCTAACCGAGACAATCGAAACGTGTCGCGGATGCTTTCAGACGCGGATAACGCAGCGAAGTGACGAGTGGGCTAAGACTGATGCCAAGGCTCGATCTGATGCTTCAGCCATTCCGCAATGGCCTCAACGTCCCTTTCGCCCCTCGCTATTGACCAAAAGAAGGGTTCGATCTCCATCGACGGGACAAGGCGAGAGCCATTCAGGCGAAGCGTTACATCGGCGGCGACCAAAGCGACGCGTTTGTTCCCGTCGACAAAGGGGTGAAATGAAATGATACTGTGGATCAGCGCCGAGACTTTCGTAACAATATCTGGAAAGAGTTCAACACCGCCGAAAGCAGTGAAAGGCCGCGACAGGGCCGAATCGAGGCCCGCAGGATTCGAGACACCGGCTAAACCTCCGGTTTCGGCGATTACTCGTTCGTGAATGATCAGAAGCTCACGAAGAGTCAGCCAGTTCACCGGGCCAGTCCCTCAAGTGTGCGCCGGTGCTCTTGTATTGAGCGATCTGTCAGATCCTGAATTTGTTTCACCCGCTCGCGATCGAGTGGAGTTGCAAGAAGTAGAATGTCGCCCTCGACGACTGATGGCCTCATAAACTTCCGTTTTTGCCACTTCCCGAAAGGAATCAGGCATCTTCAGATCGCTGCCTTGTCGTTTCACCCTGCCAAGGTATTTCATATCCCTCCTGCCCCAACATCAAGTTATAAGCGTCTTCGCGTCATTGCGGTGGACCCGAAAGGGCGCAGCCGCTCAGCGCGGCGTCAATACTTTCTTCATCCTCGGGTTGATGGCAACCACGAGCTGAAGCTCGCGCTGCATCCGTTGGTCATCCCCTTTATGCTGGTAGGCGATGGCCAGGTTGTAATGAGCCGTGACCTCCAGCGGATTGATCTGCGCCGCCTTCTGGAAAACTGCGATCGCCTCGTCGACTTTCGCCTGCGAGAGAAGCAGGGAACCGAGATTAATATGCGCGGCCACCATATCGGGCTCCAACTTTATCGCCTCCTGATATGACTTCAGGGCATCCTCCAACCGGTTGCTCTCCTCGTAGGCGAGTCCCAGGTTGTAATGCAATGAGGGTTCGCCGGCGCCGTCTGCAAGGAGCGCCTCGAGCGATCGGATGGCGTCATTCTTGTTTCCCCGTTCGGCCAGAGAAACCGCGCGCGTGATCTTCCCGCGAATATTCTCAGGCATCGGACGCTCGACCACTCGAATCCAGTGATCCACCAGCGGAAAAGCGTCGGTGCGTTTCGTGACCGGCATATGGCAGGTCACACATCCCGTAGTCTTGTGAGCGGAACAAGGCTTTGTCTTCGGGGGCCCGAGTGTCTCGTTCGGTTTCTGGGCCCTGGCCGCAGGGCGCCGACCCCTGGGCGGCGCAGCCTCGCGCGCATGACACGAGAGACACGCGCGCTCGTAAGCCGGATCCTCATGCTGCGCGTTGGTATGCGGATTGTGGCAGGTCAGGCAGGTGATGCCCTCGTTGCTCCTGGTATAGCAGGCTGAATTCTTGAGCGCCGTCACCTGGTTCGAAATCAGCAGATCCTCCGGACGTGGCTCTTGAAGAGGGAAGAAGCCGGAATGGCACTCCCCACAGATTTCGAGCAGCTTTCCAGCCGGAAGCTTTCCCGGGTGCACGATTGCAAGCTCCTTTGACTTCGCGCCCACGGCGCCGATGTGCTGTCGTCCCGGACCGTGACAGCGCTCGCAGCGGACCCCGGTATCTGGAGTAGTCTCGGAGGGGGAGCCGTGGCATCCCAGGCATTTCTTTGCAAAGGCCGGACTCAAAACCCGGCCGGCAGCCGTACCATATGAATCAGGGGTTTCCGCGGGGAGGCCGGGTGAGAGGGCTCGTTTTCCGGTTCGGACACTGTGCAAGTAACGTCCCTCGATCAGAGTCTTTCGTGGAAGCGAGACTCCTCCAAGTTTGTCCAACTCCAGAATAAAACTGAACCCGAATCGGTCTCCTCCAAGTATGGCCCCGACCGGAACGGACAGTGATTCGTTGCCTTCGAGCTCGACCTGGTAGTCAGCCGGAAATTCTTTGCCCGGAGCCCTCCACGAATGGGCATGGCGGCTATCGGATTGAACCTTGAATATCGCGTCATGGCAGGTCGCGCAGGCTTCAGAACCTGCATAGCCGTTTTCGGCTGGAGCGTGAAGAAAGCTCAGGAGGACGGTGACAATCAGATTTGCGGCTGTGTATAGTAACGGCATTGTGAGAATCTTAGCGTGCCTGCTGCCACTCGGTCTGTGCGCCGGGCTGGTTCTGGCCGCCCCTCAGACCAAGAAGACCGCATCAAGCAAGCGTCGCGGCTGTATGATGCGCGCGAGTACGCTCAGGTACTCGAAACGCTCCGGCCTGTGCTTCAAGAAAATCCTGAGGACAAGCAGGCTGTCCAGCTCACCGGGCTCTCCCATTACTTCATGGGAAGACTCTCCGAGGCGATACCGTATCTCGAGCAAAGTGTGCAGTGGTTCCCCGACAACGTCAATTATCAAAACATCCTCGGCCTTTCCTACATCCAGACTTCGGCTGTGGAAAAGGCAAGAATCCTGTTCGGCAAGATATTCGGCGTGGAGCCGAATTCCGCCCGAGGGTTCCTGATCAATGCGCAGATGTTTCTGCGGCAGGGAATATGGAACCACGCGGAGGGAGAAGCAAAGCGCAGCCTCGAGGCCGATGCGCGTATTCCCCAGGGACACCTGGTTCTGGCGGAGGCCGCCATGGGCAAGAGTAATTTCGAGCAGGCGGTCACACAGTATCAGGCCGAGATTGCGATCAACCCCGGCTTGTGGCTGGCACATTTTAGATTGGGGGAGGCGCTGGAACGTTTGCAGAAGTTAGACGAGGCTGTGGCCGCGTTGCAGCGGTCGATCTGGCTCAACTCTAATTTCACCGGACCTTATCTCCTGCTCGGGAAGATACTCAAGACCAAAGGGGTTCACAACCTGGCAGCCCAGATGCTGGAACAGGCGATCAAACTCGATCCCAGGAATTCGAACGCCCACTATATGCTTGGCCAAACCTACCAGAGTCTGGGGCGAGCGGATGACGCCGAACGCGAGTTCAAGATCGCGCAGGAGTTACTGAAGTCTCGGTGACGGTTATCGCCGCCGAGTAGGCTGCTCCGCGAAGCAAGCTGCCGCAAGGCCCGAAGGGCGGGCAGTGCGTAGGCCCGGCCGTAAGGCCGGGGAAAAGAGTTCAGGTTTAAAACGAGCGCCGAAGGTGCGACACAGTCGGAGTGCCGGTCCTTCGGACCTCGGACTCGAGGTCGTGCAAGTCCCCGCCCTAGCGGGCGGGGCTATCCACTGCCGGGCCTTCGGCCCTGGTAACCGCACGCGCGCCGCCGAGCCTGCGAAATGTCCAAATTCCAGGCGGCAGCTTGCTGCCGCAACCTGCGAATTGGCCACACTCCGGGCCTGTCTCAATGATATTCTTGATCCTGACTTCTGGCTTCTGACTTCTGGCTTCTAAAGCCTGTTACCTGTTGGCGCGCCTGATTGCCGTGATGCCGCGCCCTTGCGTGATAGTCACGAAGCGATTCGCCGGAACACCGGTTACGTTCTCGATCTTTCCACCAGGCCAGTGGATTGTGATCCGGTCGATATTCGGTCTCCCCTCCAGGCCGAAGTGCAGGCGCGTGTCGTTCTGAGAGATGTAACTGCCGCCGCTGCGGCACTCGTCGATCTGTGCCAGGTCTCCCGAGACGACCTTCACGCGGGCGCCGAAAGCATTACGATTTCCCTCGCTGCCGATCAGCCGGATCGTCACGAAATTGTTCTTTCCGCCGTCGTTGCGCAGAACGGTCGGAGCCCCATCGATGTTGTTCACCACGACATCGATATCTCCGTCATTGTCGAAGATCGCCGAAGGCGGCTCCCCGGCTCGACGTCCTTTCGGTCAGCGCCGGTCCCAGGCTCTCGCCGATTTCAGCGAAAGTGCCGTTGCGGTTGTTCCTGTAAAGCAGCTTGCGTTGCAGATAGGTGGTTCCGAGATTCGCGTTCTCCATCTGGGGATAAATGTGGCCGTTGACGACCAGAAGGTCCAGCCATCCATCGTTGTCGTAATCGAAGAATTTTGTTCCCCAACCTACGAAGGGGAAATTGGACAGCGCCGTCCCCGAAGCCAGGGAGACATCGGTGAAGCGAAAATCCTTCTCATGGCGATACAACGTGTCGTACTCGCCGGAGAAATTGGTGACGAAGATACTCCAGCGGCCGCGATGGTCGTAGTCTCCGATTGTCACCCCCATGCTGGCTTGCTCCGACCCGTTTTCGGTGAGTGCCGCACCGGATTGGAACGAGATGTCGCTAAACGTTCCGTTACCGTTGTTCCGGTAGAGATAATTGGGCCGGTTGTCGTTTGCGACATACAAGTCGACGTAGCCATCTTCGTTGAAATCGCACCACTGAACTGCTAAACCGTAATGTCCGGCCGGATCCGATACTCCGGCTGCCCCGGAGACTTCGCTGAAGGTCCCATCCCGGTTGTTGCGATAGAGGGCGTCTCCGGCGCCAGGGAGGCCTCGCGGTCCGCACTGAACCGCGATTCCGCGGTACTGGCAGGTTGGTCCTTTTCCGAACTCCGGAAGATTGTCGAGCTTGAAATCGACATAGTTTGCCACGAACAGGTCGAGCCAGCCGTCATTGTCATAGTCAGCGAAGGCCGCGGCTGTGGACCAGCGAGAGTCGTTCACCTTGGCTCTTTCGGTCACGTCGGTGAAAGTTCCGTCGCCGTTGTTCTGGTAGAGATGATCGGGCCCGAAACATGCGACATAGACGTCTTCCCGGCCGTCATTATTGAAGTCGCCGGTGCAAACGCCCATTCCCCACCCCGGATATCCCAGCCCCGATTTTTCGGTTACGTCGGCGAACGTGCCGTTCCCTTTGTTGCGCCACAGCTCGCTGCGGGCGCTGCGAGGATTCGCGGCTGTGGCGACAGTGGGGGAGTTGATCAAATAGATATCGAGCAGACCGTCGTTGTCGTAGTCGAAGAGAGCGGCCCCTCCGCTCATCGACTCAATGATGAATTTTTTCTCCGGAGAGGATACGTGCTTGAAGGTGATGCCGGTTTGGGCCGTTACGTTGGTGAAACGGATTCCATCCGAAGATTGGGCAGCTGCAGTCGATCAATAAACCGCCAGGACACAAGGACGCAAAGGAGATTGAGATCAGCGCAAAAACTAAGTAGCGCATTTCACAATTACGGTGACCTATTTTGGAGTACTGGCGCACTCCAAAGAATCCCCGCCCCTGACATGATGACTGGCGTCGCGGCCTTGAAGAAACGAAAATATTGAAATATCTCGAGGACTTCTCACTTCTCAAGAGGGTGTTTTTCCCTGCCGAGGGGTCCTTACTTACTACGTCGTCACTGTTTGTTAGCTCCCGTCAGGAAGCCTTCTATTTGTTGCAATCCAGCTGGAAACCCGATTCGACTGCCAGCTGAGAGTTTCCGCACGGCGATTGTGGCTAACAAATTGCCTTACCATGGAAGATCCTTCGTAAAAGGATCCGGCTTCACCGCCCGGCTCGCAACGCCCAAATCACCAGCAAGCCGGCTTACTGGACGTGTCAAGGAGGGATTATGTATTTCTATCGATCTAAGGCACTGACGCTCCCGGTTCTGAGAGCCTCGCTGAGCGCCGGCGTCCTGTTGCTGATTTGCGCATGCGCCGCGATGGATCAACATATCGCTACTCCTCCCACCACTGCTTCGCTTCAAAACCGGGTTGAGCCTGCTTCTTCGAGCAGCGTGGCAGCCGGACAACCTGTGACTGTCAATCTGACAGAATGGAAGATCGAGATGCCGACTTCCCTCCAAGCCGGAGCGAGGACTCTCAAGATCACAAACAGCGGCACGGAAACTCACAACCTGAAAATCCAGGGGCAGGGTCTTGAGAAAGCGTTGAGCAAGAATCTGAAACCGGGGGAAACCGGCGAGCTTCAGGTTGACCTCAAGCCGGGAACATACAAAGTCTATTGCCCGGTAGGCGCGGGACCGACGTCACACGACAGCAAGGGGATGGCGTTCCAGCTTGTGGTGACAGAGTTGAAGTGACTCGCAATCCCGTCCGTCTCACTAACCGCGAAGACTCGGAAGACTCCAAGGTTCGTCCGGGGACTTCGCCCCGAACGAAAGGCCCCTTCGGAACGACAACATGTTGGTTTGAACGTTTCGCTAAGCGCCTAAAGAAGTCCTTGATACCACCCTCGGCGGCGCGACCGCCGGCGGTGCGTCGCCGCCAGACCTCAATCAGCGCGGCCGTGATGGCCAGAACGACCGGGCCCAGGATAATTCCCGAGGCTCCAAATACCACCAGACCTCCCAGCATCGCGACGAAAACAGGGAGCGTATGCAACCGCAGCCGCTTCCCGACCAGGACGGGATAGAGCAGATTGTCAACCAGGGCGATCACGATTCCACCCCAGGCTATCAGAAACAAGGCTTTGCCCCAACTTCCCTCCAGGGCAAGAAAACCGGCGACCGGCAACCAGACGACGAAGGCGCCGAGCATTGGGACGACAGCCAGCAGCGCCATCACGACACCCCAGAGGAACGGCGTGGCTATCCCCAGCCACCAGAAGACCATGCCCCCCAAAAAACCTTGGACCAAAGCAACCGCGAGTGTCCCGTAGACAGTCGCGTAAATCGTCTCGGCAACGCGCTGGAAAACTTGCTCGTTCTCGGCGTCTGAGAGAGGGATGATTGATTTGAGAGCGTTAAGCGCCAGCCTGCGGTCGCGCAAGAAATAGAATAAGAAAGAAAAAGGTAATGAGCAACTCCCCCACAAACCAGACCGATCCTCCCACGAAAGATGAAAAGCGCTCTGTGACCAGGTTAGCGGCGCCCTCAACGGCATTGCGCAGGTCCATCTGGGCTTCGATCCGTTTCAGTATCGGAGCGAGCTGAGGGTTGCGCTGGATAATAGCCTGCCACCGCCCGCTCACAGCCTCGGTCTCGATTGTCTCCACGACTTTCATGCTCTCGCGCACCAGACGCTGCGTGACAAAGAGCCCGGGAGCCACGACGGTTGTCGCAACCAGGAGAACCGCCAGCACGGCCGCCAGGTTGGGACGAAAAATCCGGCGCGCAATCCAGTCGTGAAGCGGATGAGCAACGACAGCAAGCGTCAGGGCCCAGGCGAGCGCCGGCAGAAATGGGTAGGCCAGGAGATAGCAGAGATAAAAGGCGAGCGCCGTGGCGATGAAAAGAGCGAGGACCAGCACCCGCTCACGCGACCACCAACCATCCTCCGCCTGCTGACGGAAGCGGTTTGCTTCAAGGTCTTTCATTCTTAACCACGAAAGAGACGCCAGGTCTAGCGGCGGGAGAGACTGAACTGCAGGAAGCCGTCGGCATCCCGGCAGTTCAGGATCTGGGCGCGCCCGAGCCACGATTTTCGAGCAATTCCTATTCCGTAATTCACGTCCGAAAGCGCTGCCGGATTGTGGGCGTCCGGGTTCACCGACAACATGGCCCCCTTTTCAGCGGCGTACCTGCCGAAACGCCAATCGAGCTCGAGGCGGTGCGGGTGCGCGTTTATCTCGACGGCGGCGTGGTTGGCAGCGGCCGCGTCGATGACCTTACGCACGTCCAGCGGGTAGCTGTCGCGAGACAGAAGAAGCCGGCCCGTGGGGTGACCCAATACCGTAAGGAAAGGATTTTCAATCGCCCGAATGACGCGCGCAGTCATCTCCGGTTCCGTCATGTTGAAACGGCTGTGAATGGAGCCGATCACGAAGTCGAAGGCCGCGAGGGTCGATCGATCATAGTCCAGAGAACCATCGGCCAGTATATCGGATTCAATCCCCTTGAAAATCCTGATCTCCGGAAACCTCTTCTGAATTCCCGCGATTTCTTCCTGCTGGCGGGCGATGTCCGATTCGCTCAGTCCGCGGGCGTAAAAGGCGGATTTGCTGTGGTCTGAAATACCAATGTACTTGTATCCCAATCGAACAGCGGCCACGATCATCTCTTCCAGCGTGCCGGTGCCGTCGCTATAGGTTGAATGGACATGCAGAATTCCCTGAAGCTCATCTTCCGTGACAAGGCCGGGGAGCGAGTTCTTCTCGGCCGCCTCGATCTCACCCATATCTTCGCGCAGTTCGGGAGGGATATCGGCTAAGCCAAGCCTGGCGAAGAGCTCGTCCTCGTCTCTGCAGGCCACGAGATCGTCTCCGCGAAACAGGCCGCGCTCATCCAGCTTCAAACCCATTGATTCAGCACGCCTGCGCATGGCGGCATTGTGCTCTTTCGATCCCGTGAAATAGCGCAGCGCGTAAGGGAATTCTTTCTCACTCACCACTTGCAAGTCGGACTTGATCCCCGAAATCAGGGTAACGGTGGCCCTGGTCTCGTCCTGCTCCACGATGGCTTCGATCTGAGGGAGCGCGACGAAATGCGTGACCAGAGCTCGGGGGTCAGGGGAGCTCGCGATGATATTAATGTCTTTGACGATTTCGTTGCGTCTGCGCAAGCTGCCGGCCAGGCTCACTTGTCGGGCGTCAGGCGACTCGCCCAGAGATTCGAGCAGAGCAGTCGCCTCCCTGAGCGCGAAGTTTGAGAGATACTGGCCGCGATGCCGCTTGATGTAGTCGATTCCCTTCAGAATTTTCTGCTGGGTTTTTTCGCCGAAGCCTTCCAGCAGCGCAAGCCGGTTCTCGTTGCAGGCATATTCCAGTTCACCGATCGTGCTGATTCCAAGTTTTTCCCAGAGCACCCTCATTTTGCCGGTTCCTAATCCCGGTATCTTCAACATCTCCATGAAGCCCGGCGGATAGGGAGCTCGCAGTTCCTGGTGATACTTGCACTGCCCGGTGGTTACGATTTCGGCTATCTTTTCTTCGAGCGCGCCGCCAACTCCCTTGATTTCTTGAAGCCGGCCCGAGGTTACCAGTTCGGTTAGATCCTCCTGGGTCGTTCGGATCGCACGCGCCGCGTTGGTGTAGGCACGGCTTTTGAATGGATTCTCTCCTTTGATTTGAAGCAGAGCGGCGATCTCTTCCAGGATTTCGGCTACCTGCTTCTTTCCCCTGTGGAATGGATCGGTTTTACTCACCGCGAAGACTCCAGGACGCCAGGATAAATGTGTTTAATGCTGAAGGATGATAGCACATGAGCATCCTGTGTTAGACTCTGGCGGCCCGTCGCTTCCGGCTTTCCTCGGCGTCCGTTGGTAGCGCGCCTTGACGAGCATCACCACGAAGGCGCGAAGACACGCAAAGTCCTCATGGATCGACAACAAACCCGAGTCATTATGGTCCTGATGGCCGCCGTTTTTTTGAGCTGGCTGGCAAGCATCCTGTTTGTGCAATCCAGGGCAGACCCTCTTCCACTTGTTCAATCTCCTGCGCGGTTCGACGCTGCGCAAGCCCTTGGCTTTGCGCGGGAATTCGTTACCAGGTTTCCGCGCCGGGTGCTTGGTTCGATCGAATCCCGGCAATCGACGGGATACCTCAAGCAGCAGTTTGAGTCATTGGGCTACGAGGTCGGCTATACACATTTTGATGCCATTATTGCGAGCCGGCGCCAGGTAGGGAGGAATGTCCTGGCCATCAAAGAGGGGCGAAGCCACGAGATTCTAGCTGCGATGGCCCATTACGATACCGCCCCCACTACCAGGCAGGGAGCCATGGACAATGGTTCGAGTATCGGCGCGCTCTTGGAGTTGGCGCGCGCTTTTTCGACCGAGATTCCCCGGCGCACCCTTCTGCTGGTCGCGTCGGATGGTGCGGAATGGGGGATGCTGGGCGCGCTGGACATAGCTCGCAGCTACTCGGAACGGGGCCGCATTGTGGCAGTAATATCGCTTGATTACGTCGCTGTGGGCGAAATCGCCGAGCTTCGCCTTAACACCGTAGGGCAGATGGGAGGCTACGCGCCTCCCTGGTTGCGGGATATCGCCCGGCGCGCAGCCGGTCAGAGTGGTCTTGCTGTGCGAGAACCGTCCAGCTTCAGGGAGCACCTGGAGCGGGCGCTTCTCATCTCCTGGAACGACCAGGGTCCTTTCCTCCGAGAGGGAACTCCTGCCATCAACCTCGGGAGCGGGTCGCAGGACCGCTGGCGCGAGCGCGCCGTTTATCATTCCGAGAGCGACCTGATCGAAAACATGAACGTTGGGAGTATCAGGACATTCGGCCAGACTGCAGAAGGAATATTGAGAACGATCGATGCACTCTCGTCGGTTGAGCAAGAATCGATGGAATGGTTCAGGGTGCGAAGTGATCGTTATCTTGCGCCGTCGTGGATCGCCGGCCTGCAATATGCCAGCTTTGTTCCGTTTCTTGCGATGCTCTGGTTTCATTTTGCAAACCATCGGAAATACTTGAATCTGGCGCGCGTCGCGCGAGAAGCGCTTGCGTTATTGGCAGCTACGCTTCCATTCGCGCTGGCATACTTCTCGATTGCGCTCTTCCGAATTCTGCGTCTCATCCCTCGCTACACTCTCTATCCGGCCCCGGTCAAAGATCCGGTTCTGCAGAATCCGGCCTGGGGAGTGGTAAGCGGAATTCTGGGAGTGGCGATCGTGAGCGCCGTGGTCCTTTATTTTGCCGGGAAACCCTTAACCCGAAATCTGGCCCGGCCCGATTTCTTTGTATCGAAATTACTCCTGATGACCGTCTTGTTGGGAGTAATCGTCGTTGGGCTTGGGCACAACCGTTACTGGACGGTGACTTTTCTAGCACTGCCGGCATGGATTTGGGGTTTGACTGGACTTGGCAAGGGTTCCGGAGGGCGAGTCGGAAACCGCATCTGGATTGGGGCTTCCGGCATGGTCTTTTACACTTTTGTTATCTGGTGCGCGGCGCGACTGGAATTGGGATGGAGGGTCGTATGGTACGCAATTCTGGCAAGCGGCACCGGAATGTTTTCCCCGACGGGGGTCTTGTTGGGAGTGGCTGCGGTGGGGCTCGGGTTACGTCTGGTTGCCATCCAATCGTACAGCAGAATCGACTGAGCAGACCATTCTCGCTCCGGCAAAGAAGCCACCGCTAAGAAAGAAATACAGGACGGACGATTCTACGAGCATGGAAGATGATGCCACCCGACTGGATCCGCTAAAACGGCTGCGCTGGGACGGCCATACTCGTTCTCATTTCGAGACCTGGTCTACGACCATGAACCAGCTGACCTCGGGAGCAGGCTTTTGGATTCAGTACTCGCTGCTGGTGCCTCGCCGGGAAGAGATCAGCGTCCAGGTTTTGTTTACGTCGTATGTTCCGGATTTAGGAGATGCGAATGTGGCCGTGGCTCAGATATACCCTGCGAACCAGTTCTTTGCGGAGCCCTACCCTTTTCTGTTGAAAATGGGTCCCTGCAGCCTCCAATCAGGACGCATGACCGGTATGATCGAGGCCAATGGCACGCCTGTAACCTGGGACCTGGTCTATGAACCGGTGACTGATCCGCTGCACTATTTGCCCGAGGTTTTCTACAAGACGGGCATGATTGGTTCAAAAGTGCTGACACCTCATCCCTTCATGTCGATCGGGGGGAAGATCCAGATCCGCGATCATTCATTCATCCTCAACAATGATACCGGGCAGCAGATTCACGCCTGGGGAAGGCGGTATCCCGCCGAGTGGGTCTGGTTTCACTGCAGCTCGTTTCTCGAGCAGGGAAGCGATCCCCTGGCGGCCTACGTCACCGGACTGATCGCCCAGCCGCATCTGGTCGGGAATTTTCTAATGAATCGCTTGAGTTTCGGTCATCTGGTCTGGAAGGAAAAACATCTTCAGCTTCGGCCTGAGACGTCATGGGGACAGCGGTGGGAGAGTCCCTGGGAGTGGAAAGGGAGTCTCGGAGAAGAAGAGGTCGTTGTCGCTCTGACGCTCCCGTGGGCCGAGATGGTGCTTGCGAAGTACGAAGAGCCATCGGGACGCGCGGTCTACTGCCATCATACAGATCGCGCCGATTGCAGCGTCCGTTTTCGCGCTCCCCGGCAACCTCCCAACATCTTCCGGTCGGTGGGGCGAGCGCATTTGGAAATCGGCTCCAGAACTGCGGATGCCAGGGCGAAGCGCAAGGTTCGGATTCAAACGTAGGACTGGCGCAAGCTTGCTTGCGGAACAAATACCACTTCTATGTAGTCTTGGGTGTCAAGCTCCTTCGGTTGACCTCCTTGGTTACGTCTGCAGCTGGTGGCTCGGTGTCTGATTCGGGGATAGACCCCGAATGAAACTTCTATCCGTGCCGATCGTGTAGTGATCGGACACCCAATCCTGTATTCGCGCGGTGGCGAAAAATGTGCGAGCGCTTTCGGGACGCCCCATCTAGGAACCGGTTCCAAAACGGATACCAGTGGTATTTTCGGGCAGTCCCACCATGCCGAGAAGTTGGTTTACTCTCCGTTGTTTTCCTCTTAGCGGCCAAAAATTCCGGTCGGCCCGCGGGGTCAAGGCCGCGCACAGCGCGCCCAAAGGGTTTAGCCTTGACGCCGCTGGGGCCGGCCGGAGCACAATGGCCGCAAGAGGAAAACAACACCTGAGGTTTCATAGGCTGTTTAGGTCTCGAACGTTCTCACGTTCTGGTTTCTCTCCGTCTAAGCGACTACTACTTTTTTCAGTTGCGCGCCCTCGGGCAGAGCTCCGGTCTCGAGGAACTTCCACATATCGATCAGCAGGCGTCGTGCCACAGCCACTATTCCAACCCTACGGACGCGCTTGCCCGCACCGCCGAAACGCTCCTCGAACCACTGAGTAAGCTTGCTCTTGGGCTGGAAGCGCACCCAAGACCAGGCCAGCTCAATCATTACCCCCCGGACGTGACGGTTGCCGGCTTTGCTAATCCCTTGCTCCCGCCTCGATTCCCCGCTCTGATAGGGGGTCGGCGTCAGGCCCGCCAGCGACCCCACTTCGCGCCGGTTGTTAAACTTCCCTCCAGGCGAAGAACTCTCGCACCAGCACCCAACCGCCGTTGACACCAATGCCGCGCAAAGACGCAAGCTGGCGAACCTGGTCCAGGTCCGGGTTCTCTCCCTCTCTGAGTTCGCGCCTGCGGTCCCCCTCCAGCGACAGGATCTGTCGCTTCAAAAACACCACATGCGCACACTCGTGCTGCAGGCGGCCTTTTAACCCCGGCTGCAATGGCGAGCCATCCCATAACCTGATCGAGTCCAGTTTCTTGTCCGACAGCTCCTTCCCAGGCTCAAGCCTGACCCCCTGGCTCGCCAGTAGTCCCTTGATGCGATTGGTGGTCCGCGTCTTCTCCTTCTTCAGGCTGCGCAGCTCTCGATTCAACTGCCGGTTATCTTCCTCTTCGGGCGAAGGTACTCGCACCACGCTCCAGACCCTGTGCTCTCCGTACTGATACCGAATCAGCATGGTCAGCAACTTCTCCACGTCCATGCGATCCGTCTTAGCTCGCCGCTTTCTCCGGTTCACTTCAATGCTCGCTGAGTCCACCACCAGGTTCCCGATCCCAGACTGCGTCAAGTATCGATGCAGCCAAAACCCATCCCGCCCTGCTTCGTAGCAGCTCACCACCTCGGCCGTCTCCGGAAGTTGGAACCGTTTCTTGGCGGCCACGATCTCCCTCTGTACTTTTTCAAGGTTGCCGGCTGTTACCGTGCGCCTTCGCGCCTTCTGCCCCAGCCCAATCGTGAACCCCAGTTTCCATTCCGACATCCCTAGCTCAAATGCCATAAACAATGTCGGTCGAATATCGCTATACTGTTGGTTGCGGGTCGTCTTGGTCATAGTTTCTCCTTTTTGTTTTGGATTAGACAACTAAACCCAAAAGGAGCTTACCAAGAACGGCCCGCTCTTTCGACCCTGCGAGCTGCCGCCCTACATAGGATCTAAGACGCGAAGACACGAAGAAGATCTCGTCTGGTTGCAGCCTCAAGGCTGCCGGTTTGAACTGTCGGAGGTCGGAGGTTCTTCTTTGCAGATCTTGTTGGCGCCTGGCTTCAGAGGACGGTATATCAATCTTTCGACCGGCCGGCCCCCTACCAGATGTTCCTCGAAGATCGCATCGGCGTCCTCGACCCGCACATGACAGTACCAGACGTTTTCGGGATAAACCACGATCATGGGGCCGTTCCCGCACTGATCCATGCACCCGGAGTTATTGACGCGGATGGTTGTTTTCAGGCCCGCATTTTTTACCAGCTCCTTGAGCCGGGCATGTACGCTCTGGGAGTTGCCCTCTACGGGACAGGTGGCGCCGCTGGTGCAGACGAAAACATGTTTTTGAAAAGGTCCCATTTTCGTGAACTCCAAGCGCAAAATTATAGCAGGGAAAATCAGGGACGTCCCCCTAGTTTCCCTGTTTTGCTCAAGCTAATGTCGAGGAAACCAGGACCAGGGGGACGTCCCTGATTCTCGAGGGGGAAAATCATGCGGCCGGTCGTGGAGCAATACGGAGAAGACCCGCTGAAGGAGTACCGTGCGGTCAAAGAAGATGTCGGGGGACTGGACTTGGGCCACCTCGGAAAGCTGCGTGTTTCGGGGCGGGATCGCGTCCGCTATCTTCACAACATGCTGTCCAACGACATCAAGGGACTTGGAGAGGGGCAGGGTTGTTACGCCGCTCTTTTGACCCACCAGGGCCGAATGGAAGCGGATGCATACGCGCTCGCTTTTGCTGAAGAGCTGTGGTTGGAATCATCGCTTGCAGGCAAGGACCGCCTGTTCCAGACTCTGACAAAGTACATCGTTTCCGACATTGTCACGGTTGAGGACTGGACGGAGAAACTCGGCGTTCTCTCCCTGCAGGGACCACGAGCGAGAGAAAGGATGGAGGAGGTCGCCGGCATATCGCTGGCATCGCTTTCGACTCTCGAGCATCGGACGATCCCCCGTTCGTCAGGTGATTGGGTCGTGGTCCGCCGTGATCGCACGGGTTGCGACGGATATGATCTTTGGGTTCCGGCCGGTGAGGTCTCGGATTTATGGCCTCGCTGGCTTGAAAGCGGCAGGATTCCTCCCGTGGGACTCCAGGCACTGAATTGGCTCAGGACGGAGGCGGGAATCCCATGGTACGGAGTTGACATGGACGAGAAGACGCTTCCCATGGAGATGGGTCTCGATCATGCCATCAGCATGACCAAGGGATGTTATCGCGGCCAGGAAATCGTCGCCCGGATCACGCATCGCGGGCATCTCGACCGCAGGTTAGGAGCGATCACAATCAGGCATCAGGACATCCCGGCCGGAGGCGCCGAGGTTTTTTCAGGCGGCAGCAAAATCGGAGCGATTACTTCCGCCATCGCTTCTCCAAGGTTGCAGCAGCCGCTGGCGCTCGCGGTAGTGAAGACGGAATTCCTCAAGCCCGGTACTCCTGTAGAAGTGGCTTATGGTGACGCAACGCGCCCGGGTGAAGTTGTGGCGCTTCCGCTGAAGTAACTTTCAGTTACACGCGGCTCCGCTCAATTGCTCGAGGAGACGATGGCGCGCAGCGTCTTGATATGTCCTTCGATGTAGGTGCCGTCCTCAGGCGCGCTGGCGTGCGCCATGTAATACTCGAGATCGGCCAGAGCCTTGGAAAAGAGACTCGTTTGCATGAAGAGCAAGCCCCGGTCGCGTATCTCCGAGAGGGTTCCCGGATTGAGCAGCAGGATGCGTTCCACGGTGTCCAGCGCTTTGTGATACTCCTCTTTCTGGTAGTAGATGCCTTTCAAATTGAAGAGCATGCGCGAGACGATTCCCTTCTTGGTGATAGCGTGAAGGTGCGTCGGATTCATAGTCACGGAACCGCCATAGACACGGTCGAGAAGCTCCTGACAATTATCCATTGTGAGGATACGTCCCTGGTTGAAGGGGTCCAGCAGGATGACGCGTTCCCTGTCTGTGTGTTTCACGATGAAGTGGCCCGGAAGGCCCACGCCTTCGATGGGGAAATCGATACGCCGCGCCACTTCCATGTAGATCACGGACAGCGAGATCGGGATCCCATTCTTGGAATCCAGGACGCGGTTTAGAAAGCTGTTTTGCGGATCATAGTAATCTTGAGTGTTGCCGTGGAGACCCTCCTGAACGAAAAGCACTTCGTTCAAACTCTCCACCACATTGATGGCCGTGCGGTCCTCACCGAACAGGACCTCCGCTCGCGCCGCAAGGGTATCCAGATGGCGCAAGTAATGTTCGAAATCCAGGTCCGGGTACTCTCCGAGCGCGATGGCCAGCGCTACCCGGTCCAGCGGGAACACGCTTTCCTCGAGAGAAGCGAGGTCCGCAAAGGTCTGCCTTGCGCGCAGGGCGGATGCAATCACTTCTTATCCTCGAAAAGAATTTGCAGGCTAGCCAGATCGAGTTCCTCCAGAGAAGGCACCACGCGATCAGCTTGAGACAAACGCTCGCGTGAGTAGCTGTTACTTACCGCGAGACATACCATTCCCGCGGCGCGGGCTCCCTGGACACCTGCCACGGCATCCTCGATGACCAGGCACTCGCGCGGCTGGATGGGAGAGACAAGTCCATCGAGGTGAATGTTGAGCCGCTCGAGCGTCGTGAGGAAGCTTTCCGGATGCGGCTTGCCCAGCTTGAAGTCTTCGGCGGCGACGACGCAGCGGAAGCAATCTCGGAGGTTGGTCACCCGCAAGGTCTCTTCGATGTCGGCCTTTTGCGCGCCGGATGCAATAGCCAGCGGGTATTGTTGCGACGCGGCCCGGACAAAGTCGGCTGCCCCGGGAAAGAGTGGATACCGATTCTGAAGCCGCTCGTGGTAAAGCCGCGATTTTTCTTTCAGAGCCTGGTCGCGCTGGAGACTGGTCAGCTCGAGGCCGCGGTCCTGGCAAACGGCTTTGAGGCAGTGTTCGTCGTTGAAGGGAAGGTAGCGATTCCAGTAATCCTCCGCCGAAAGCGTGATTCCGAAGGCGGCGACGACGTCGCGCATGGAGCTGAAATGCAGCGGTTCGTCATTCAAGATTATTCCGTTGAAGTCGAAGATAATGGCTCGCAGCATTCGTCTCGAACTGGAAAGGGTATTACTTATATCAGCCGCTTCACGAGGCGGCAAGCTGCAATTCATTTGGCGGATCCTGAGTCTCGCTGCTTTTGCTTGTGCGCTATAATGCGAATCATGAGCCAGCCGACTACTGATCGTATTGTCCTTGCAGCCGTAGACGATATCTTTTTCTCGGCCAAGATTGAGGAGGTCGCGAAAAGGGTAGGCGTGCGACTGATTCAGGCTCTCGATGCGGGGCAGCTGTCGGAAAAACTCGCAGCGTCCACTCCTGAACTCATCATCCTGGATCTTAACAGCCGAGCCTGTTCGCCCCTGGACGCGATCCGGCGGATCAAGTCAGATCCGAAGTTCAGGGATACCCCGGTCCTCGGCTTCTTCTCCCACGTCCAGGTAGAACTGGAGCAGGCGGCCCTTCAAGCCGGGTGTGATCACGTGGTGCCAAGGTCGAAATTCTCTGCCAATCTTCCTGAGATTCTGGGCAAACCACATCTAGGGCGAAGGCGCGAAGATCGATCCTAGGGAAATCCGGCTAGTTCATCCTTGAACTTTTGCTTGGCATCGGGTCCCCAGGCTATCGAATAGCTGTCGGGCAGACCGTTTCGCTTTAACATCTCGGTTGTCTGAGCGTACCAGTCAAGATCCTGGACTCCCTGGCGATAGTAGATGATTCTTTTGTCCCTCAGAACAATGCCTCGAACCCAGTGAGTGGTATCGGTCAGCTCTTTGGCCTTGTAAGAGGACATCAATGCCTTGTGGCTGGGGGTTTCGCGCCCGCTTCCGAGGACCAGCACGTCATCCGTTGGGAGATATACGAATTTGGTGACGGCTGGGCGGTCGCCGAAGCGGAAGCGGCTATCGAGCAAAAAGGCTGCCGAAATCTCCCAAAAAGATTCATTATTGATCCGAAGAGGCATCCCTGGTCTCCCTGTTCCAAGGCGGTTGATGATTAGAATATAGAAACACGGTGAAATCAAATCAAGCTCGGGTCCAGTTCTGGTATGTGGTGTGGCGATCAGACCCGCGGCTGCGAAGACGTTTTGGGCGCTGAGGAAGGAACGATTCAATTTACGAACCACGGAGTCTTTGGCGGGAGTCAGTGCCATTCCCCTTGACTATGGCCTGGTCTCGGGGCTTTCCATTACTCAGACGCGCCAGCTGCAGGTTCGAGGGAGCATCTTGAACTCGGTGGTCGCTGACAGGACGAGCCCGGTTACTTTACGGATACGAGGACAAATTTCCCTTGTACCAACAATCCCTTCTGGCGCATGGAAACCAGTGGAAGCTACATGCTGTTGTTGAATGCAGCGATCAATTATAGGCTATTAGGCACCTGTCTGCTAAAAAGGCTCAAGCCGCACCGACGGAAGAACAAAGCGGCAGGTAGCTACGGGTTAGAACTCGGAGGGATGATCGAGGTCCATCGCTTCCTTGAGAATCAGGTTCGCATAGACCTGTTGTTTTCGACCTAACATGATTGTCCAATCTCCCTTCTCGTTTCGATGAACGGATCCGAAGATCTTCCGCATCCGCCCGGGAAAGAACGCTTCCCAAAAGACCCATCCGAAGTGAGCGGTGCCCTTTTCCAGGTAGAAAGCCGGAACCCTCTCTCCGGGCTCGATCGCGATTTCCTCGATTCGCGCAAGCTCAAATTTCTCTTCAAGCAATAACTCGATGAAAAGGGGAGTGGCGTCAGTCTCGTCGAGGAGCAGCTGATGTGAACCGCGCCTGACTCCGCTGCCTCGAATGAGATTGAGAAGCGCTTCTGTGAGGTCGCTTCGAGAATGCACGATTGCTCACTACGTCTGGTCTGACTGGCGCGATCCTCGTCTGCGTCTTATCAGGTGATTAAAATTCGGCGACTACCAAGTATTTCGCGGTGAAAGCGACAAGATCGGCGGTACAAGCGGGGGATCCGTCACCCTCGTTTGATGCCGAGCGCAGTTATCGGGGGCTGCATCATAGTTATGTTGTAAAACTGGTTGCTCTCAAACCAGTTTGTCACTTCAGCCGGAGAGTGCATTGACAGGTAGGGACAGGCAAGCGTGTCGAAGAGGTGAAACTTGACTTGGCGATATGGCTGTCGCTTACCGGCAGGATGCGGAGAAAATAGATGAACGGGGCCGTTACCGCGCTGTAGGCCGACACTATGGGAATTGGCCAGCGATTAACCCCTGGCGTCCAACGTCGAACGAGCTTGTAAATCGACGTTTCGTGAGGGTAAACATAGATGGCGAGCCGGCCACCCATTGCCACCTTTGACGCCAGCGCCGAGACTGCTACTGCAGGGTTCGGCGTGTGGTGGATCACGCCATCCGACCAGATAACATCGAACGAGCGGTCGCGGAACGGCAGGTGAAACAAATCCGCCTGAACTACATGCAGATTGCGAAGATGACCTCTTTCTGCCCGGACCACTTCGACCGCGGCGCTGATGTCGATGGCGACGACCTCGGCGCCGGCTTCCGCCAGGTTGCTTGACAATCTGCCACTGCCGCACCCAATATCTGCTATTCGCAAACCAGGAAGGTCTTTTATCGAAAGACGCGTTGCCTGCAGAAAACCCTCCAACTCTTGAGTGGCGGATTGCCCATAGATCGTCTCTTTCTCAAACGCGCCGGTTGCCTGACGTTTCCACTGGTAGCCGAAGCGCTGCGCGGTAGGATTGAAATTGACTGCCTGGGGCGCAAAGTAGGGTACTCCGTTCTTGATCGGGAATTTCTGCCCAGTTCTGTCGGCGAGCAGAAACCCTTCAAAGATCTCATCGTCCTGATAGATAGGATCTACCAGTGTGAACGGGGCTCCGGCATCAGGGGAAACCAGCAGGTTTAACAACGAAGGTCGCATAGTGGTTTGGGGCTTTACGATTTCGGGCACGAGTCCTGTACTCGCAAAGAATACTTGGTCAAGAATGGTTAATCAAGCGATGACACGCCGGATTTGTATTCGGTCGCTGTTTTCCTGGCGTTGGCGGGTGGTTCTTGTCGTAGTGCGCGGGTCTTACGGCTCTCCCAGCGTGGTCATCAACCGATCGATGCCGGCCTGGGCGACCTCGCGATCCTGCTCGGGAGATCCGGAGCTGCAGCCGACCCCACCCGCGATGGTCCCCTTGATGAAGATCGGCAGGCCGCCCCCCACGATCATGAAGCGCCCCTGGTTAGAGGACTGTATTCCGAACGCCGGACCTCCGGCTCCGGCGACCTTCGCGTATTCATGGGTGGCTTTGCGGGCACAGGCTGCGGTGAAAGCTTTATTGATGGCTACGTCGATGCTGGTCACTCGCGCCTGGTCCATGCGCACGAAAGCCAGCAAATGGCCTCCGTCATCGACGACAGCGATGTCCATGTCGACCCCGATCTCCGCCGCTTTCGCCTCCGCCCCTTGCACGACTGTCTTTGCATCGCTTAGAGTAAGTCTAGGTGCCATGATCATGATTCGTCTCCTCCTCGTGGAAAGCGGAATTGATGGTTTGTTTCAGACCAGATCGCCTCTCGATCCTCGTTCTTGACGTACGCGGAGAGGGATCAATTCCGAAGACATGCTGGGATAGAATTCTACAATAACCGGTGGCTTCCATATGAGTTGATTCAGATGGATACTTCAAGCCGGAAGCCCTCGGCGAGTCGTGCAGGCGGCATTGACTATGGAGCTACGATTGATTCAGCCGGGCGATCCGATTTGCCCGATAGAGGAGCTATCGGACAGCACTTCGTTGAAGTTTCGGATCCTCGAGGAAGGACGCGCCATTGAAGCCTTTCTTATCAGGTTTTCCGGCCGGTACTACGCCTATAAGAACCGCTGCGCCCACATGGCGCTCACGCTCGACCTCGAGGACAATGACTTCTTTACCATTGATCTACCGTGCCCTGATTTGCAAGACCCACGGCGCCGTGTACTCTCCCGAAAGCGGAATCTGTTTCTCGGGACCTTGTTATGGCGAGGCGCTCGAGCCCCTTCCTGTGGAGCTCCGCGACGGGCAGGTCATACTGGTCGAGAAGAGCCGTTAGACGATGCTGATTTGGAAAAATTCTTGGTGTTTCTTCGTGTCCTGGCGGTAGTTGTTTCGCAGCGCTTACTTCGCCTGCCACGGGGCAATCCCCACGAGAATCGTCGTCCGGACGAGCGCTCGTTTGATCCCGTGCGGCGTCCCGGCGGGACAGAGCACCAGTTCGCCGGTCCTTGCCTGCACGGTTGAGTCGCCGACCGTGAATTCCGCGTGGCCGCGCACAACGAAGTAGAACTTGTCCGCACCTTCGTGTGAATGCGCCGGCTGGGACTGACCCGGTTCAAGGCAGTTGAGACCCACAAGCAATCGCGCGCTCTGAAAGAGATCGATCTTCGCCATCTTTTCCGGCAAAAATCGCTCGAGTTCTTCAAGCGTCAGTTTACCTTGACCCATAACTCGTCACGCTATATCCCAGCCAGCTTGCCAGGTCAATTCCCTCGTGTCCGGGACGCTCGCATTGGACGGGAAGGTAAAATGGTCCTGAACCAGATCTCAGAGAGCGTCTCGGCCACGCGCTCCAGCGGGAGGTGCTGGCGGCGCGTGATCCAGTCCTGGGCCACCCCATCGACCGTGTGGAGCATCGCCAGTGACAGGACCTCCGGATTGCCCTTGATCTTCCATCCCTGCAGGCTGAGATTGTTCAATTCACGAACCATCCACTGGACATCTCTTTCCCGCATTTCGCCAATGAAACGACGGATGCGAGGACTCATCAGGCTCGCGGGTTGGAGCGCCAGAAGGATCTGCCGGTTTTTCCAGTACACTCTCAGATAGTTGGTGATGCCGGTTCGGATCTGGTCTTCCAGGTGTGAGGCCTCCACACGGTCGGGAAACCCCGCCTGGGTGAGCTGCGCGTATACTTCTTCCATCACAGCTTCCAGGACGTCCTGTTTGTTCCGGAAGTACTTGTAAAACGTCCCGTAGCCGACCTGTGCCACCCGGGTGATTTCCTCGACGCGGGCCGGCTGGTACCCTCTCAGCACCAGAATCTTCCGTGCCGCCAGCAGGACCTTGTTCCGTGTGCGATGTCCCCGAGGTTGGATGGGCTCATGCTTCGAGCGGCGAGCCCGCGCTTTTTCCATGGCGCCGAATGTTAACAGCAGATTCTACCAAATGTAAATCGAAGGGGGAGACCTTGGAGCCCTGGGAGAAAGCCGCAGAAAAAGTTCACGGATCGTCGGATCTGGTGGCGAGATGGGCCGCCTTCGTTCTTCTGGCACTCCGCACAATCTCCTTGACAGTAGTCGCTACATACTCCACCTGCGCCTCGCTCATGGCTGGATAAAGCGGCAACGATACCAGCCTTGGGTACAATTCAAGCGCTCGAGGGCATCGGTTTTGAGGCAGATCGGCATAGGGAGCGAAATAGGGGTGAAGCGGTATGGGTATGAAGTGAACGCTGGCTCCGACGTTCTTGTTTCTGAGCTGACGAATAAACTCCTCGCGATCAATGGTCAGCCGGTCGAGGTTCAGGCGCAGGGCATAAAGGTGCCACGAGTGGCGGCAGGATTCGTGATCGGGGGGGAGCTCGAGTTCGGGAACGTCGGAAAGGGCTTGATTATAGAGCCTGGCATATTGCGTGCGAGTGCTGATGAAAGCTTCCTGTTTTCGCAACTGATGAATGCCGATAGCGGACTGGATATCGCTGAGATTGTATTTGAAGCCGCAGCGCACGACCTGGTAAAACCAGTTTCCCTGCTCTGAATAGCGGTTCCATGCGTCTTTACTGATGCCGTGCAGACAGAGGATGCGCATGGCGTCCTGCAGCCAGGCGTGGCGTGTCGTAACCATCCCGCCTTCGCCCGTGGTCAGGTTCTTTGTGGCATAAAAACTGAACGCCACGGCATCACTCGCCGGGTCGTCGGCTGAACCGTCGGCCCCGATCAGCCGCGCCCCGATATCGCGAACCAATGGCGTGGGCGGCATCCTCGATGACAAACAGACTGTGGCGTTTAGCCAGGGACCAGAGGGCGGCCATATCGCAGGGCAAGCCGCCAATGTGTACCGGAACGATCGCGCGTGTGCGCGGCGTGATGCGTTCAGCAACCGAGTCGGGATCGATATTGCCATCGGCTCCAACATCTGCCAAAACAGGGGTTGCCCCCACGTGCAGGATCGTATTCACGGTGGAGCAGAAGGTGATGGGAGTGGTGATGACTTCGTCGCCGGGCCCGATTCCCGAGGCGGCCAGCGCGAGATGCAACCCGGCCGTTGCCGAATTCACCGCCAGGGCAAAGGAAGAACTGACGTAGCGCCGGAATTCCTCCTCAAACTGAGCTGTTCGGGGTCCGGTCGTCAACCAGCCCGAGCGCAGCGCGGCCACTACTTCGTTGATCTCCTCGTCCCCGATAGACGGAAGATTGAATGGAATGAAAGAGTTCTGATTCATTCGCGATACCTCTGGTAGCAAACGTCCCTTCCCTAATTTCGCCCGGTACCTGAGGCTGACCGCCCTCGTTCACCAAATTCGGGATAGGGCCTGTCACCGATTTTACCGATTTCGAAGACTTCTGTCGATGTCTCGTCAGGGATCTCCCAAGATCTTCATCATTTTAGCTGCGTACTCCTTTGTTGGAGTGAGCGACGAAAACGCCGAAGAGCGAATTGCCGAAGAGGGCGTAGACCGGCATGCCTAATTTTTGTGTCCGAAGGCGTCTAGAGTTAAGGAGGGGACCCGAGGCAACTGGGACTTTCGATCGACTCGATAACTGAACCTTTTTCTCTGGCGGCGCATCAGACCTCAGGCTCAGACTAAGTGACTAAGGAGGAAGAGTTTCGCAACGGACACGGTACAAGCACGATAGCCTGCCGGCAACAAAAATTTGCAGAACCCTTTCCGTCGACTCGTCTGTGCTATATACTTTTTCTCGGCTTTATAAGGAGCGCATGAATGGTAACCCGTGAGGCCTACTCAACTGAGGGGCCTTCTCCCGAAACGCGAACGAGCTTTTCCGAGACCCCGCGCGAACAAAATCACCACAGATCCGGACTTCGGTCCTTCCCGGGGGTTCGTCGCGGACTGTCCAAAGCCTTCAAGCGATTGGTGACTGGTGGTCAAACTCGGTTGCTTGTCTCGATGGTAGTGACCACCCTGTTTCTCCTGACTAGCCTGAACTTGCAGGTAAGTGCCGACGGAAATGTATATTACGTCTCTCCAGCCGGTTCTGATGATAGTTTCGGCAGCTCCGATCAACCCTGGCGTACCATTCAGAGGGCGGCGAACTCGCTCGCGCCCGGCGATACGGTAATTGTTAGAGCCGGTACCTACCGCGAACGGGTTGAAATCAACGTGAATGGTTCGCCTGGCCAGCCGATCACGTTCCAGGGAGAAAGAGGGCCGAGTGGAGAGTGGTTGAGCATCATTGATGGCGGCGATCCCGTCAGCGGATGGGTGCCGGCGCCGGAAGTGGGCGCTGGAGTTTATAAGACCACCAGCATCGGATACGAACCATGGGCCATGACCGTTGACGACACGACGATCTGGCGCATCAACACCGACTCTATGAACGGGATTGTTGTTGAGGGGACTCGGGGCACGGGTTTCGAGGCGCTTGCCACGCCGGCGAACGCCATTGTGAACTATCCGGACTCCCCTGACATAAAGTACTGGGATGGTATGGAAGCGTTGTTCGGTTACCGCGATGGCGTTACCTACATTCGTTTTCGGAATGGCGACGATCCCAATGGAAAGAACCTAAGATCTTCTCCTGGACCTAGAAAGGAAAGTGATCGCCCTGAAGGCGCAGGCGTGCTCATTTCAGACAAGAGTTTCATCATATGTGAAGGGTTTTTGGATCCGCGCCGCCCGAAACGCGGTTTTGATATCGGGATCCGGCTGCTACGAACAACATCATTGAAGAGAACTATCTGACCAATGGGAACACCAGGATCTATCTTTACGGTGGCGCCTCGGGCAATCACATTCGCAGTAATGAATTGAAGATGAATCGTTCCAGTACTTTCCGGCCCGGCGCCGCGGCGGACAGCTATGCCGGCTGGATCACGTATCATCTCTATTACGAGAATAAGTTTCTAGTCGGGCGTACAGCCGAGGATGATCACAATATCAGGGTCTGGAACCGCGCCAACAACAACCTGATTTATGCAAACCATATCTATGACGCCATCACCGGAATCAGCCTCTGGTATGACACGTCCGGAACAAAGATCGCCTACAATGAGATCCACAACCATTCGGCTCAGGCATTTGAGCTCTATCCGGACGCAAACGCCGACATCTACGGGAACATGATCTACGACAACAAGTACAGCATGCGGCTTTTTAGCGTGCAGGATGGGCAGCGGCGCCTGCATATTTATGGAAATCGATTCTACAATCCTCCAGGTTTTGGAGATCACATCTTCTTTAATGCCTGGTCGAACTCCTATGTTGATTCAAACGCCGAAATCTACTTTTACCACAACAGTATCGCCGGCGGGCGAAACGCATTCTTGATGGCTGGTTTCAACCGCGGTTATGGCATGCGGAGAACGTATATTCTGAATAACATTCTTTCCACTCCTTATGCGTATAACTCGGAAACCACGCTTACCGAGAAACGAGACGTTCAGGTCTTTGACTACAACTGGGTAGGCGGGGAATTTGTAGGTCTCCGGGGCTGGTTCGGTAGTAATAATATTCTTGCGTGGCCCCAGAAGCAATGGAATGACGCTACCATGCCTGACTTCCTGCTACCCTCCGACAGCAGTTCCCGAAATGCCGGCATCGATCTCTCCAGGCCATTTACGATTGACGGAAGAACCTATGATCCCTTGCCTGGTATGACGCCCGGCGTATTTCTCTGGCTCCAGACCAGATATTGGAGCTTTTCAGCACAGATAGATAGAGTTTCTTGCGGTCAGCCAGTCCTTGTCAGTTTGGTGCGCAGGATTGACGCGACCATCACTGGCTTGAGCCTTGTCCGCCGTAGTGGGGCGGATCAGTAATGCAAGGACAAGCAAGAAAGGTTGTTGCTCTTAGCCTCGTCCTCTTGTGTTATATTCGGCCCGACTTCCAGGAGAATGCACATGACTGAGAATACCCCCAATGGAGTTCAACTGCAGCTAACTCCTTACGTCAGAGCGACTTATGGTCAGGCCCGGCTTTTGATAAGGTTGATCATAGTCATGACGGTCGTCCTCGTCGCAAGATTCAACTCAAATGCTGCCGCCGCGACCTACCATGTCTCCCCGTCCGGATCTGACAGCAATCCAGGGACGTCGGCCCAGCCTTGGCGTACCGTCCAGAAAGCTGCCAATGCCGCCGCTGCTGGCGACACCGTCATGGTTAAAGCTGGTACATACTACGAGCGAGTTCAAATCAATGTGAATGGTACGGCGAGTCAGCCCATTACGTTCCAGGGAGAGCGAGGGACTAAGGGAGAGTGGCTAACCATCATTGATGGAGGCAATCCCGTGACTGGATGGGTTTTAGCTCCGGAGGTAGGTTCTGGAGTATACAAAACCACCAGCATTGGATATGAGCCTTATGCTATGACCGTCGATGATAAAACGATCTGGCGGATCAACACAAATTCCATGAACGGAAAGGTGGTGGAGAATGCTCGGGGCACCGGATTCGATGCCCTGGCCAGGCCAGCGAACGCTATAGTTCGTTATTCGGGTTCTCCCGATATCAGTTACTGGGATGGAGTGGAGGCGCTCTTTGGTTATCGGAACGGTGTTACTTACATCCGTTTTCGCAACGGCGATAATCCTGCTGCGAAGAACATACGATCATCGCCTGGGCCAGAGACTGAGTATTCCTCTCCCGCCGGCGCGGGAGTCGCACATTCATGATAAGAGCAACATCAAGATAAAGGGTTTTTGGATTCGCGCTGCCAGGAATGCGGTATTGATATCGGGAGCCTCCGCCAGGAATAACATTATTGAAGAGAACTATCTTACCAATGGGAATGCGAGGGTCTGTCTCTATGGTGGGGCGTCTTATAATCACATTCGCAATAATGAAATGAAGATGAACGGCTTAAGTAATTTCCAACCAGGTGCTGGGGCAGATAGCTATGCGGGCTGGATCACGTATCATCTCTATCACGAAAACAAGTTTATCGTCGGAGCCACCATCGGAAGACGATCACAATATCACGATTTGGGATCGTGCAAATAACAACGAAGTCTACTCAAACCATATGTGGGAGGGAATAGTAGGGATCAGACTCTGGGATGAGACAAGCTGGAAACAAGATCTACAACAACAAGATTCACAATCATTCAGGTCAGGGATTCGAGATCTATCGAGCAAGTGCCGTAATATACGACAACTTAGTTTATGACAACAAGTACAACATGCGACTGTTCAATCTTCAGGACGGTTATCGCCGCTTGGATATCTATCGAAATCGGTTTCACAACCCTCCGGGTATCGCCGACCACGTGTTCTTTAATGCCTGGAACTGGATTAATAAGGATTCGGAGGCAGAAATATACTTTTACCATAACAGCATCGCGGGTGGACGGGATGCATTCTTGATGGCCGATTTTAATCCGGGTTATGGAATGCCGAAGACGTATATCGTAAACAATATCATTTCAGCTGATTGTGTGTATAACACAGAGAACACCTTGGAAGCCAAAAGAGACATGGGTCTTTTCGACTATAACTGGCTCGGTGGAGCGTCCATGGGTTATCGCAAATGGTATGGCAGCAACAATATTATTGCCTGGAACAGGAAAATGTGGAACGACGCGACGCTGCCGGATTTTGCGCTGCCCTCAGGAAGCGACGCCCGAAGCGCCGGCATTGACCTCTCGAAACCTTTTACCATCGCCGGAGTAACCTACGCCCCCTTGCCGGGCATGACCGCGGGTTACTTCTCCGGGTCGAAGCCGGACCTCGGGGCCCTGCAGTCGCAGGCAGGCAAATCCGGGGCACCATCGAACGTCCGCACCACGCAGTGAAGAGTCACGGGCCGTGCGCATCATTTGTGCCTGGGCATGCATGGCGTGCTGGATTCCATCTTCTTCGAGGAAGCGCTATCTGCGCATGACGTTTGCCTTCGGCTCATCTTGTCCTAACTATGTGCCTTTATCGAAACGCAGATAGAGTGGCAGTCGGGGGCCAGGATGGTTTGTCTTGGCCTGGACCGTTGAGGCGCCGCTGATCGCCCCCAGCAGTAGAGGAAGAGAATGCATCGCACCCGGAGTTTTTTGTAACGCCGTGGCGATAGGACGGCGCGCCGGATACTTCGACGAAGTTTCACAGCTGTGGCCTTGCCACGGCGTAAACTCCACTTGAATCCGGAACAGCCAGTGGAGTCGACATAGAACTACGTCGGAAGTTTGGCGGGAGTTGGGATTCCAAAGGCGGCTTATGTTCACCTCCCTTTTACGTCGTGCTTTCGTTTTTCTTAACGTGCAAAACCGCGAATTAGAAGCAAAATTACGGACAGATTGCGCCACTTTGCCTTGATAGAGGCTGATGAGTCATCAAAACGTCCGTGACACTTACCAAAAACAGTATTGGGAGGTTCACGCCCATGGTCGTCCTTGGGACCATCCGGTCATGGAGTTTTTTGTACGCCAGCGCTTGCAGTATCTAAGTCGCTTCGTGGATTGGAGCAAGGTCCAAGATTTTCTCGATGTTGGGTGCGGCTATGGCATCACCATGAATTATGTCAAGGATCGCACGCGTTTGCGTGTGGGCATCGACGGATCCTTTGCGATGCTTTCGCGTTGTCCCAAGGACGCCGCGCAGTTTGTTCAAGCCCACGTGGAGCGGTTGCCTTTTGAGGACAACAGGTTTGACTGCGTGTTCGCATGGGAAATTCTGCACCATATCGAACGCCCGCTTTCTGCAGTTCAGGAGTTTGTACGCGTCAGTCGACGTTATGTGATTTTGTTTGAACCGAACCGATATAATCCCGCACAGTTTTTGTTCGGTCTTCTGGTACCCTCGGAACGGGGAACGTTGCAATTCTCAAGGCGCGCAGTGCAGGAACTGGCAAGTTCCGCGGGCTTGCAAACCCTGCATACCGCGACCGTAGGCTGCGTTTTTCCGAACCGCATGCCGGTGGCTTGGCTACCTCTGTTCCGTGCCATTCCGTTTTCTTTACCCGGCATCGGAATTTCGGCGTTGGCGGTGGGTGTGAAAAAGAACTAGAGTTCATTTGATGATGCGATCACCATGTTTTCCAGAATGGTGACCGCTGGGCGCCTGCGACCCTTTAAATGAAGGGCTGCTAGAGAAATTTCGGACCTGGTGCTCGAGCTGGCACGGTCTGACAAGATGTTTGGTGCTTTAATTGAAGCCGGAGCTAAGTCTTTCTCACGCTTTTCTGTCGTGGTCGGCGCCATCGTAAAAACAGAAGAATAGGTAATTAGACTTGAACAAGATATTGGATTGAAACTCAGCGCCTACGTTTTTCAGGGCTCTTCTCAAACGATCCATCTGGAAATATTCGCCTAACAGCTTAGATTCTAGCCAGCCGAGAGAAAACGACTGTGTGGCATCCACTTGATAGAAGCTATCGACCCTTGCCGTCGATAGTTATCTTAATCTTATGGCTTGTAGCTGTGATGCTGGGTCTTCTTCATGCCTGGACTGACCGTCATACCATGAATCCGGATGGGATCATGTATCTCGATATGGGGGATGCGTATTTGCGGGGTGACTGGAACATGGCCATTAATAGCTATTGGAGTCCATTCTATTCCTGGCTATTAGGTCTGGCCATTCTTGTCCTAAAACCCTTGCCATATTGGGAATTCTCCATCGTTCATCTTGTAAACTTCGCCATTTACTTGTGCGCGTTAGGCTGTTTTCATTTCTTCTTGCGCGGACTAATTCATTACCATAGGAGGCGGATGACCGGGTTGTCCCAAAATGGATGCCTGAGTTTGTCCGAATGGGCTTTGATGGGGCTCGGGTATACCCTGTTCATTTGGTCTTCGCTGGATTTGATAACCATCTGGGTAGTAACCCCTGACATGTGTGTTGCGGCATTTGTTTATTTGGCTGCTGGCATCACACTACGTATCCGCACGGGATCCGCGAGTTGGCTAACATTTGTCCTTCTGGGTGTGATTCTTGGATTCAGTTATCTGGCGAAGGCGGCTATGCTGCCGCTGGCGTTCGTCTTTCTAGGGGTCAGCATGTTCTCGGTCGCCAAGCTCAGAAGAGCAGTGCCGCGTGTGTTAGTTGCATTGGCCACATTTCTCTTGTTAGGAGGCCCATTTATCGCTGCACTTTCCAGAGCCAAAAATCGCTTGACGTTCGGCGCCAGCGCAGAATTGAATTACGCATGGCATGTCAATGGAGTCACGAGGTTCGTTCATTGGCAAGGTGAACCGTCTGGCAGCGGCAGACCCAGCCATCCGACGAGAAGGCTTTTCGATATGCCTGAGATCTACGAATTCGGAAGCCCGATTGGGGGCACATATCCGGCATGGTACGATCCATCTTATTGGTATGAAGGTGTTGTACTCCACTTTGACCTGGGCGAGCAGATAAGAGCCTTGGTAACGAACGCCAAAGTTTACTTCAATGTATTCTACCATCTCCAGAGTGGATTGATTGTTGGCTTTCTGATCCTTTGTTTTATGGGTGGCAGACGATGGTTGTGCGTGAAGGATATATGGGAAAACTGGAGTCTGCTTATCCCGGCAATTTCAGCATTGGGTATGTATTCACTGGTGCACGTAGAACTGAGATACATTGGCCCATTTGTTGTTCTCTTGTGGATGGGAGTCTTTTCCGGTCTGCGCCTGCCGGACTCCCGCGAATCGAGAAGACTTACGGCGTGTGTGAGCATTGCCTTGCTATTGGTGATGATCATTCTAATCAGCACATCGACGGCGGAAAAGGCTTACGCTGCGGCTCGCGACCTGGTGAGGAAGCAAGATGCTCATGTACAATGGCAGGCTGCTGACGGCTTGAACCGAATGGGAGTTCAACCGGGAGATAGTGTGGCATTTATGGGAGACCCCTTTGACCCCTACTGGGCCCGATTGGCGCGGGTTCGAATCGTTGCCGAGATACCTGAGGGAGACGTGGATGACTTTTGGGCGGCGGACCAGATGGTTAAGTCCGAAGTTATCAAAACGTTTGCGGGAGCTGGGGCAAAAGCCATTGTGACGACAAAGGTACCTGATTCCGCGTCTACAAGTGGCTGGGAAAGAATCGGGAATACAGACTATTATGCGTATATCTTGTCGAGATAGGGGGAGAGTCGCGCCGGCCCATTTCCTGGACCCCTATGAGTTTGCGACGAAAAACCCCCGGAGCGAGTTTTTGCCAGTCCGAAGGGGCGCGGTCCGGAGGGTGCCTAACTGCGCAGCTAATAGCCCACTTACTCTGACGCCAGAATGTGAAGTTGTTTCTGCCCGAGCCTCTTAGTCCCGTGGAATTGGCGCACAGCCGACGTTTGCCAGGTCCAGGGCCAAAGGGCTGCCGACAGAGTGTGGGTTGCGGGGCAAATGAACTAGGGATTCGAGCAGGATGCATTGAGGTCTGTACGAGGCCACTATCGCATTGCGAAGGTCGGGTCCAATGAGATCTATTCCCCGCCAACTTTGGGGGCGTGCGGAGGTGATAACAACGTCGAATTCGCTTTGTCGGATCCTTTCTAGAATAGGTTGTGGATCAAACTTTCCGAGGCGCTGCTGGTATGCGAGGAGGTACGGTTCCGTTAGTGGGGGTCTCGGGTCAATGAGTGCGAGGCGCGGAACAGTCGAGAGGATCCGCTGTCCGCTCAGGGCGCGCTCGATCATGCGAAATGCTTCATTTCGGGACTCCACCGAGACAGGAGGGTTCACGAGCTGATTGCGGAGTTCCTTCGCTCTGGGCACCAGGAAGTGAACGGCAAATAGAGCTGCCACGAAGAGCCCCACCGTCACCCGTTGACGTGCCAGGGCCGTCATGCGTAGGATGCCAAGAACCGCTACCGGAATCAGGGCGAAAAGCCCTTCGAAAAAGTAATTGATATTGCCACCCGCTTGAAGATCGGCGATCCCGGCAAATACGAAGGACGTCGTGGCAAAAACGAGTACCAGAGCCCAGCGCGGCCACTTGTCGAACTTAACCCGTGGCAAGCCCAGCAGGGATAGCAGGACGACCGGTTCGTTAGCGGCCTGATATATCAATCGCAGCCCGCCGTGAACGTCCAGAACGCCAGGGCTCAGCGCCAGCATCTGCGAGAGCATGCGGGGTTCGCGGACTGAGTAGAGAAGATACAGACCCGCGGAACACATTGTGCCCAGGACCGCAAAGCGAGCCAGGTCCGTCCACCTCCGCTGGATCAGCAGCCACAAGACTCCGGTTGCAAGCGCCGCAACAAACGTTATCTTGAACTGGGTTGCCAAGCCGGCGGAGATTCCAGCGAGAGCCACCGCCCACCGGGACCGTGATAGCAACAGACGAATTGCTAGCAAACTGAAACAAATTCCCGGAAAATCGCCGCGGATCTGGAGAACCCACTCCCACATGCTGCTTACAGCGCACGCCAATAGGGCGCCCCAGATCCACGCAAGCCGCGCTGGAATGAGCGTCCGGACGGTAGAGATTACGATTGCGATGCAAAGCAGAAACGCCGTCAGCACCACCAGGCGCGGTCCTAGAAATGGGTTCTCCGGAGTGGTAGTCCGGCCGGGAAGAGCAAGGGTCAGGTACGTCATCGGGCTGTACTGTGCCGGCAGATACGGTTCCTGCGAGAGGTCCCGATAGATGACACCGGTCTTCTGGAAGCTCAGGACGTCATACAGAATGTAGCTGTCCCCGTAACCCACCTCATCGAGCAGGAACAGATAAGAGATCTGTTGAATCAGGAGTAGAATACTTATCAGACCAAAGAGTACCAACACTCCGCCCACCGTATGCCTCACGATCGTTCTGCCCGCTTGCGTGTGCAAAGTGCGTACAAAGCAATCATTGTCATCAACCTGCACTGCGTGACAGCAACGGGACTCCGTACACTCCCAGGCATCGCCTTTGGCGTTGTCAGTTACACAGCGGGATAGAAGGGCCCGCTCGCCCTCAAAGGATCATTTTCGGCTTGAACGGCGCAAGACCGTTTCCCTACAGACTGTGGCGCGGAGTTCAGTCATGCTGGCCCTGGACTGTCACGCGACGGGATGGTGTAGATGCCCGCTACTCGCCCCTTTTTGCCATCTGTGCACGACGAACCTTCTGTGACCGATCGTTAGTCCCCCTCCCCTGCGGTAGAATGACCCTGCGACGTCAGTCGCTCTAGTGCAATAGCCCTGACCAGTTCGGTAATCTCTTGCTCAAGGCGCGCAAGCATCAGATGAATCCGGAAGATCAGATAAAAGCTAGCGACCAAGCTAGCGTAGATGATCAGATCGGCGCCTCGACCGATCCCAAGAAGACGGGCCAGAACCGATGTGGCGTCAGGGAAAATGATAATGGAAGCGGTTCCCATCCACACCACGGTCCAAAACAGGAAGCTTGGCGTTCGAATGCCCCGTTGTTTGTAGGAGTAGATCGCTTTTGCCAAGGCGGCCACGACAAAGGCCAGCAGGAAAAACTGGATGGGTCTCACAGCGTCACCTCCGTAGTTTGGCCAAGATGAGTTTTATCAGCGTTTGCACGCCGAGCTTGAAGTTTTGACCTTTGGAAAGGGAATAATCGGTATAAATGGCTTTCACCCGTACTTCCTTACATTTCAAAGAGTTCTTTACGGTCTCGGCGATGATCTCCGAGCTGACCTCCATGCCGCTGGTCATGATCCGCATGCGGGTCGCCGCCTGACCAGAAAAAGCGCGCAGGCCCGACTGGGAGTCGGTCGTCCAACCTCGGAAGAGAAATAAGGTTGCAACATTGGCGATCCAGTTCGCCAATCGGCGCGAATAGGGCATGCCAGTCGGATCCAACATCCGGCTTCCAATCACCACATCCGCTTCCCCTTTTTCAATGGGTTCTAGCATCCGTGGGATGTCATCGGGATCATGCTGGCCGTCGGCATCGAAAGTCACAATGCGCTCCGCGCCGAGACGCAAAGCCGCGCTGATTCCTGTCCCCAACGCGCCTCCCAGGCCACGGTTAAGGACGTGGCGTAGAAGAATGACGCCCTCTTGACAGGCTAGTTCACTGGTTCGGTCAGTGCTCCCGTCGTCCACCACGATGAGCCTCTCGAATCCGTGTTGCTTTAACCCGCGAATCACCCCGAGGATGGTCCGTTCTTCATTGTATGCCGGGATAACGATGACAACGTGCTTATTGCCCACGTGAAGGCCTCCTTTTGCTTTGGCTTGAAGCGAGTCTCGATGATGCTCTTGGTCCCTGCGCCGAGGGCACGACCGGCGTTGCCGTACCTCAGGGTACGGTGCTGGCCTCGGGAGAAGAGTTCCCAGCGACGGCACCAAACCATCTTCGACTGGGTCCGACAAATGATTAACCAGGTGCGCTGCTGGTCACCACGGCGCCGCCTGCTGTTGTTCGGCGGCGGCTTCGCGACGGTGTCGCTGGTGCTGGCGTGTGTGAAAAGCCAAGTCGCCATAGTCTCGCCGCTGCGGTGGGATGCGGGCACCCCATTGCCTGCCGGTGACCCGACTCCCCAGGCAGGCGCAGCCGCAAACCCGCCATTTGAGCTCGTGCGTGACCCGAGGAACCGGCCCGATTCCGGTACAGCCCTGATGTCACACGGCTACCCGACGTTCGCGGACTGTCTGGCATCGGTACGATGCCATCTCTGACACGCGCGCTATTTGGTGAACTCTACTCTCGAAGCAGAGTTTATGCAATTCGTCCCGAGGGTCTCGATCTCGTGATCCAGCGCCTCCCGCTGAACATCTTAATTGGCCAGCGCGGAGTCAAAAGAAAATCCCGCCGGCAACTGTGCAGCGAAAATTGTTGTTCCATCCTCAGGAATAGACATGAACTCCTGAAAACCCGATTTGCCCAGGATGGTTGAGAAGTCCTGATCTGATGCCGCGTATTCTCCCAGTACAAAATAGACTTTAGTGCTTTTCGAAACATATGCTCCGGTCAATACAACTTTGGCGGCTCGTGTCCAGAAATATCGAAGCTGCGGGTTGAAATTATCAAAGAGTATATTGTAATAAGCAGTCATAAAAAATATTGCTTGCGGTTCCTCCGCGCTGAGTTGTTGGACAACCCGTATTGTCTTTTTCGGACGAATCAGCTCATTACTCGGGTACGCTCTATCGAGTGTCGTACCGGCAACGCGTGACGGCAGGAAATGTTTAATCAGATGCGAAATGTTGTTGCTAGGCGCCACAAATGCCAAGGTCGGCAAGGCAACACAGTAACCAATAAACCCAATTATAATAAGGGTAAAGATTCTCTTGGGCACAACCGACCACCTCTTCTCGGTTGTTCTGAGTGCAAAGGTAGTAAAAAATAAAGACAGAGGCACCGCCGGAAGCAATGTAATACCGCGAGTCTAATACAAACTGGTATCCATCTGGGAGGCTTCCTTTGCCATGAAAACCGATGCAAGCGCCAAGAACAATAATAAAGACAGTATAATCAGACCAAGAGCTACCGCAAGGTGTCGTCTGGCAACCCCCTTCTCATCTTGCTTTCTGTCAGCATAGCGAAGAATGAAAAATGGTGCGAGAAGCAGTACGGAGCACGGTTAAGACGCCACAAGCAAGTTGCAATGAGGGGTTGTTATTAACTCGGAAGAGTGTGAGACGAACGCTTTGCGGAATCCAAAATATATATGGCGTGAGACCGTGGGTCAGAGCGTATATGACGTTTTTGAGATTGTCTAGGGCGAGACTTGAGTCAAGACGAACATGTTCTGTGATTCCTGCGGTTTGCGCCTTGGCATATTTTCCATACAGCGCAGTCGGTAGAATAAAGACCATTGATGCAGCCAGAAAGAGCCATATACGCGGACGAGGTTCTTGATCTGCCGGTGATGAAATTACGCAATAATGAGGAACGCCGCGACGGCAAGATAGGCACTGGCGTAGCGCACTGAGTATAGAAAGCCGGACAACAATCCTGCCGCCGCGATATATCTCCACTGCGAATCATCTTCCAGTGAATACAGCAGCAAGAGAATTACAAATGGAGTACCCGCCCATAGAATAATATCGGTTCCTTGCCATGGCGGCGTAAAAAGAAGGGGTAGGAGGCAGGCAATTAGAATATGCGCAGGAGCTTTTACATGCTTCAAGTCAAGTCGGCGGCTCATTATCAGACTACCAATCATGCCCATCCAAGCCAACCAGCAAGCGTAACAAAACTGAATAATAACTTCAGGGAGGTAACGAGCGATAGGCCGAGGGACAGAGCACCTGCGACATAGAGAGATAAAAATGGCGGAAACGCTGTCAGATATTTGCGCTGAACAGGCTTAGTGAGATCTCTCAATGATCCCCAAAGGTCAAATGAACTATGTGTGAGCCCGAAGCCTGATACCAGCCGGTAACCTGCTTCTATCTGTACACCCATATCGTCGATGAGTATCTCATAGGAGGCGAGCGACCTTAGAATGACGATCAAAACGGCAACGCCCATAAACGTAGCAAATACAGAAACGTTGCCGTTGCTGAGTTGGAAAGCGAATCGAGATATTGTTCTGAGCATGAAGCGACGGTCCGTCGAGTTACAGAGCTCGTCCGTGAGGGAGGCCAGTCCTCGGCGTAATGTTCGATATTGCCGTTCGGGGAGGATGAAGCACCTCTTCGAGCGTCAAGACACCGCCACACGTTCCGGTGCGGTCGTGACCAGAATCTCGGCAATAGGGCGCTGCGATCTTATTCCTCTGTTTTGGCCCCCAGGACGAGGGTTCCGGGCGGCGGTACAAAAACCAGTGTCGACTGGGTCCGACAAATCATTAACCAAGTGCGAGGGCAGGTCACCACGGCGCCGTCCGGTGTTGTTCGGCGAGAGCGGCCTTGAAACGGTGTCGTTGAGGCCGGCGTGTGTGAAAGCCAAGTCGTCATAGTCCGCGGCTGCCGTGGGATGGGGGCACTGTGTCGCCTGCCGGGCCCCAACTCCCCAGGCAGGCGCGGCCCCAAACCTGCGATTTATGCTCGTGTGTGACCCAAGGACAATTACGCATCACCGCTTTGTACCGGCCGCAGAGCAGTTCAGGACTGATCCTGACGGCCCGATTATGCGTTGGGCGGTGGATGTCCACCCTTTAACGAAGGCGAGCCATCTCGGGCTGGAGACCCAGCGCCAATGGTCAGGCCCGCCCGATCGCCGTCTCAGCATGGTCCTGGTCTCGCGCTCATCACTGAGCCCCCTACACTTGAGCCAAGGCGACCAGATTGCCGTCCCGAAAACAGCTCCTGGTATCACACGGCCACCCTACGTTCGCGGAGTAGTCTCGCCTTGGTACGATGCCAAGCTGACAGGTGCGCTGTTGGGTGAATCTCCCGCTGGGCAGAGTCTATTCGATTTCATCGCGAGCGTCCAGACTTCTTGATCCAGCGCCTCGGCTCAGCACCTTATTTGACCAACATCGAGTGAGTCAGTCCTAATCGGTGGATAGGATTGCGCAAACTGGGTCACATCGCTTTAACCCTTGTCGAAGAATTGGTCAATCCGTCGGTTACCGAAAGAGAACGCTTGCCCATAGCATGTTCTTTTGTGATATATTCCGCGGCTTCAAAGGAGAATGCACATGACTAAGAATCCCCCTAAAGCTCGAGTCCAACTCCAGCGAAGTCCATATGTCAAAGCGGCTTCCGGTCAGGCCCGGCTTGATTGGATGGTGTCGATCATGATAACTGTCGTTCTCGCCGCGAGCTTTACCTCAAGCGCTGTTGCTGCGACCTACTACGTTTTGCCCTCTGGATCCGACAACAATCCGGGGACATCGGCCCAGCCCTGGCGTACTGTCCAGAAAGCTGCAAATGCCGCCGCTGCCGGTGACACCGTTATGGTTAAAGCGGGAACATACTACGAGCGGGTTCAAATCAATGTGAATGGTACGGCAGGGCAGCCCATTACGTTCCAAGGGGAGCGAGGGGCCAAGGGAGAGTGGCTGACCATCATTGATGGAGGTAATCCCGTGACTGGATGGGCTCCGGCCCCGGAGGTAGGTTCTGGAGTATACAAAACCACCAGCATTGGATATGAGCCGTATGCCATGACCGTCGATGATAAAACGATCTGGCGGATCAATTCGAGTTCCATGAACGGAAAGCTGGTGGAGAATGCCGACGGGCACGGGATTCGATGCCCTGGCCAGGCCTGCGAACGCTGTTGTCCGTTATTCGGGTTCTCCTAACATCAATTACTGGGATGGAGTGGAGGCGCTTTTCGGTTATCGGAACGGCGTTACTTACATCCGCTTTCGCAATGGCGATAATCCTAGCAGCAAGAACATACGATCATCGCCGGGCCCGCGAACTGAATATTCCGCTCCTGAGAGCGCAGCAGTCGCCATTTATGATAAGAGCAACATCAAGATAAAGGGTTTCTGGATTCGCGCCGCCAGAAACGCGGTATTGATACGTGGAGCTTCAGCCAGGAATAACATTATTGAAGAGAACTATCTCACCAATGGAAATACGAGAGTTTTTCTCTACGGTGGCGCGTCTTCGAATCACATTCGTAACAATGAAATGAAGATGAACGGGTTAGGCAGTTTCAAGCCGGGCGTCGGGGACGATACTTATGCGGGCTGGATTACGTATCATCTCTATCACGTAAACAAGTTTCTCGTCGGAGGCACCACGGAAGACGATCACAATATCCGGATATGGGACCAGGCAAATAACAACGAGGTCTATTCAAATCATTTGTTTGAGTCAATAGTCGGAATTAGACTCTGGGATGAGACCTCCGGAAACAAGATCTACAACAACACTATTCACAACCATTCAGGCCAAGGATTCGAGATCTACCGGGCAAGCGCAGTAATATACGACAATCTAGTTTATGACAATAAGTATAACATGCGTCTTTTCAACCTCCAGGAAGGGTATCGTCGCTTAGACATCTATCGAAATCGGTTTTACAACCCTCCCGGTACCGCAGATCATATCTTCTTTAATGCCTGGGCCTGGATGAACAGGGATTCGGAGGCAGAAATCTACTTTTATCATAACAGCGTCGCCGGTGGACGGGATGCGTTCTTGATGGCCGAGTTTAGTCCGGGTTATGGAATGCCGAAAACGTATATTGTAAACAATATCATTTCAGCTGATTGTGTATATAACACGGAGACTACCCTCCAAGAAAAGAGGAACATGGGTCTTTTTGACTATAACTGGCTGGGTGGGGCGTCGATGGGTTTTCGCAAATGGTATGGAAGCAACAATATTATTGCCTGGAACAGGAAAGTGTGGAATGACACAACCTTGCCGGATTTTGCGCTGCCCGCAGGAAGCGACGCCCGAAGCTCCGGCATTGACGTCTCGAGACCTTTTACCATCGCCGGAATAACCTACCCGGCCTTGCCGGGGATGACAGCAGGCTATTTCTCGGGGTCCAAGCCAGACCTGGGAGCGCTACAGGGATCGCAGGCTGGCAAACCCGGGCCGCCCAGGAACCTCCGCACCACGCAGTAGTAATCAAGCGGAACCGGGAACTTCGAAGCCGGCGTCGAAAACTATGAATTTCTGAGCCGAGAGTTCAGCATTGCCTGGAAAGAAGCCCGTGATAGGCTCGCCTGCAACAATTCGTCATAGACGCGACTGATTGCTGTAGATCGGGAACCCGTTTCCAATGAGAGTTGGCAGTGAAGCGTGTTAGCAATTGGTTAGTTGCGGCGAGATCTCCGCTCCTCTCGGGACGCTGACGGTTTGCGTTTCTTAACGGCGGTTCCAATTAGTTGGGATCATTTGAACCTCCTGAACCAAAGAGGATAACACCATTCCAGCATGCAGTGGATGATGAGGCTTAGAGATGAGGCGTTTGTTGTGAAATGTGCTTCGTCAGATTGACTACTTCCGGCCCGGCCTCAGCAAATTGTTCGAGCATCGATCCATATAGAGGGTCAAGCCTTGGATCGGGACGCTTGAGAGTCGCCACCGCATAATCAAAACGGCTCCTATGACGGTTGGAGCCTTCCGGTAGTCACCATCCAAGTTAACCTTTCGCCACCGTCTTGGCCCGCCGCGTCACCTCGACCACGTCAATCTGCCGTTTTAGGACGTGGAACCACTATCAATGGATGCCAGCCAGGTTACGCAGATAGCAGGATTCCAGGAGTTTAGCCGCTTAGCTGACCAATCTTAACACGAGAGCCGGCGCAGACCGATGCGCGTACAAGGTGACACGCATGCGTATTAAGAAAGGATTAGTTACGAAGGAAAGGTGGGATTGTGTGAGACCGCCTGTTAGTCTCTGATGTTACCTGGAATCTGGTCGGGATGACGATAGGGGAAGCCAGGCGCCTCTTTTACGAGGCGCCCAGTAATCGCCATCCCGTTAATATTGGTTACTGACCGCAGACAGTTCGGCGCGCCGCTTGCGATCGTACTTTCCTGTCGCCTTCACGGCGAATCACGCACCGGTGGCCCTGAGCGAAGCCATCCCTTGGCGGGAGGTTCGGGACTGCCGTTCGAGCCGGCGGCGCTTTATGCGTTCGGCCATTTCCCGGCGTGCGTTGAGAAATGAATCAAACTGTTTTCCGTCCAGCAGGTACTGATCGGCTGCCACCTTCTCGATTCGGGCTACGATTTTCACTCCAGTGACTCCTTTGAGGGCACCCGAGGTTGAAGCGTCTAAAAGAACCGGTAGCGCCTGAACGCTAACGCTACTCCGCATGAACCGTCCGGCAGCGGATCTGCGCGTAGTACGACTCCGCGAACGGCGACCCGCGCAGCGGGCGTAGTTGCGTCTGACACGTGAGAGAACCGGAATACGACGTTCACTTTAGTGTTCTGCCCGAGAGAATGGGGCAGCCGCAGGTACAGACCTCCACCGCTGACATTCTCGACCTGACCATCCATTTCGAGAACCTCGCTAGTGGTGCCGACCGTACGTAGTCTCGCCGGAAACGAAACTTTGATGCGAGGCTTCTCTCTACAGGCCGGCTTCTGGGTGCTGTACATAACGTGTACCCTAAGTGGAATATTCTAGATGGTTCGCACAGACGGCGCATCGGTGCGAGCGACCATTTTCACTAGGCGAATTAGACCATTTTTTACCAGACCCGCATGGGCGTATGCGCCTATTCAGGGGGGCACAAGAGTGCCCCGCCCATGGCGGCCTGGCCAACCCGCTAGATCGGAGGTTTAGCGAGCTTATGGCGGTATGCGTAAACCAGTAGCTCGAGCCGGTCCGAGACCCCGAGTTTTTCGAATATCGAGCTGAGATGGTGGCGAACCGTGGTCTCGCTGATGAACAATCGTTCGGCAATCTGCTGATTCTTGAGCCCTTCGCCGATAACCGCAATGACGTTGCGTTCCCGCTCGGTGAGGCTTGCTATTCTGACGTCATCTATGTCTCCGGATGAGTCTCCGCTCCCGCTCGACAATCCGCGCAGAACGCGCGCAATCGCGGATCGGTCTAACCAGATCTCTCCTGCGTGGACCTTCTCGATAGCCTTCACGAGCACGTCGGCGGGTCTTTCTTTCACCACTACACCCATTGCGCCCAGACGCACCGCACAGTAGTGAGACTCGAGATCGGCGGTTCCCGTAAGAACAAGAATGCGGGCCGGCTTGGCGCTTGCTACCATCTCGTTAAGAAAATCGAGGCTGGTATCGCGGTCAAGATCCGAATCGAGAACGATGATATCGGCTTGTCGAAGCCCTGCGGCTCGGGCGTCGGAGTAGGTTGCCGCCTCTCCCACAACCGTCAATCCGGCACGGCTTTCGATCAGCATTTTCAGGCCTGCGCGAATGAGCGCGTGCTCGCCTAGTAAGAACACACGAATGGTGCTAGGAACGGCTTTGGTCGCAAAACTCATACTTTATCTTTTCTTTACGTCTTTGTTTCTTAGCAGTTAGGGCGAAAAAGAGCGCCACCGCCAAGCCTAAGGACGAGAATCTGACTGATAGTTTTGGGTCGCGAAAGTTTCATGTTAGGGATTTGACTGAACGGTGTGATTATTCGGGCGGTAGATCTAGTCGGTAGGAAGTAAACGCGAAGAGGATGCAACGGGGTCAATCTACGCAGTTTCCTTGTACGAGAAGACAGGCTTCATTGGACTTACATCGAGGTCCGATACCCGGCCTTCGTACTCGCTCCAGCTCTTGATCTCCAAATCATCGAGTCGTTTCCTGGAAAGGGCATCCACGAACCGCTCCGCCAGTTGTATATTTGTGATCAACGGGACGCCAAAATCGGCGGCGCGGCGACGAATGATATAGTCGTTGGTCAGCTCCTCCTCCTGGTAGTTCTTCGGAATATTGATGACGAGATCGATCTTCCCCTGGCTGAGATACTCCAGAGTGATGTGGCCCTGCTCCTCCAACGGCCAGGGGAGAGTAGTCGTCTCGATGTCATTGCTGCGGAGAAACTCCGCGGTCCCCTTGGTGGCGTAGATGTTCACTCCCAGGTTTTTGAGTACACGCGTACTTTCGAGAAAGGCCGCCTTGTGCTCGATGGGACCGGTGGAAAGAAAGACGTTTCGGACCGGCAAACGATACCCAACCGACAGCAAAGACTTCAGGAAGGCCTCGTCAAAATCGTCTCCCAGGCAAGCGACTTCGCCGGTGGAAGCCATTTCGACTCCGAGCGTCGGATCTGCGCCGTCAAGGCGCATGAACGAGAAATGCGGCGCCTTCACTCCAACATAGTCAACCTCAAGCAGCGATCCGTTCAGTTTCGGCACGGCATGTCCCATGATCACTCGCGTTGCCAGATCGATAAAGTTGACCCTCAGGATCTTCGAGACAAAGGGGAAGCTGCGGGAGGCTCGGAGGTTGCATTCGATTACCTTGACCTCGTTTCCCTTGGCAATGAACTGGATGTTGAACGGTCCGTTGATCTTGAGAGATTCGGCAATTCTCCTGGTGATCTTTCTGATCCGGCGCATGGTTTCGAGGTAGGTCCGCTGCGGCGGGAGTACGAGAGTCGCGTCGCCCGAATGAACCCCGGCGTTCTCTACATGCTCGGAGATCGCCGAGGCAACCAGTTCGCCATCGCGGGCTACCGCGTCGATTTCCAGTTCCTTGGCGTTTTCCACGAATTTGCTGAGCACAATCGGATGTATTGGGGACACTTCGGTGGCTCTTTCCAGGAACTTGGCCAACTCGGCGTCGTTTGAGGCCACGCTCATGGCGGCGCCGCTGAGCACATACGAAGGGCGCACCAATACGGGATAACCCACCTTCTGGGCGAACGCCTTCGCCTCCTCAATGGAGACCAATTCCTTCCACGCCGGCTGCTCGATTCCCAGCTGATCCAGCAATTGAGAGAACTTGTGCCTGTCCTCGGCCGCGTCGATACTCGAGGGTGAAGTGCCCAGCACGTTGACTCCGGCCTCCTGGAGTCGCATAGCGAGGTTGTTGGGAATCTGACCTCCCACCGAGATGATGATGCCGATGGGGTTCTCTTTCCTGTATATATCCAGAACGGTTTCGAGATTCAGCTGGTCGAAGTAGAGCTTGTCGCACTCGTTGTAGTCGGTGCTGACTGTCTCGGGGTTGCAGTTAATTATGATGGTCCTGTATCCGAGCTTCCTGAGCGTCAAAACGGTATTGACGCAACACCAGTCAAACTCGACCGAACTGCCGATGCGGTAAGCCCCGGATCCCAGGACGATGACGGAGTTTTTTCCATTGAAAGCGACGTCGTCTTCCTGGCCGTTATAGGTGAGATAGAGGTAGTTGGTCTGAGCAGGGTACTCCGCTGCCAAAGTATCGATCTGCTTCACGCAAGGAACGATGCCATATTCATGCCGCAGTTCTCTTATCTGTGCTTCCTCGAAGCCCATTGATCGAGCGATCTGCTGATCGGCAAAACCGGAGCGCTTCGCCTCCATGAGAAGTTCCCGAGAACATTGCCGGCCTGCGCTTTGGCGGACTCTGCCCTCGATGTCTACGATCTTCTCAATCTTGTGTAGGAACCATTTGTCGATGCGCGAAAGCTCGTGGATGCGATCAATTGAATAACCTTGTTTGATGGCTTCAGGGATTGCGAATATCCGCTCGTGGGTCGGCTCGTGAAGCTCTCGCTCCAGATCGCTAAACCTGAAGCTGTCATTTCCCACCAGGCCACCAACCCCGATGTCCAGCATGCGCAGCGCTTTTTGCAAGGCTTCCTCGAACTTGCGGCCTATGGCCATGACCTCGCCGACGGATTTCATTCCGGATCCAAGGCGCTTCGAGACCCGTCGGAACTTTTGCAAGTCCCAGCGCGGAATCTTGACAACCACATAGTCCAGGGCGGGTTCGAAACAGGCTGATGTTACGCTTGTTATCGAATTCTGCAGTTCGGTGAGGCCATAGCCCAGCCCGAGCTTGGCGGCCACGAGAGCCAGAGGGTAGCCGGTTGCCTTGGAGGCGAGAGCGGAGCTGCGCGATAACCGGGCATTCACTTCGATGACGCGGTAATCCTGGGAATTCGGGTCAAGGGCGAACTGAATGTTGCATTCACCCACGATGCCGAGATGGCGCACTACCTGAATGGAGATCTGTCGAAGAAGGTGGTACTCGCTGTTGGTGAGCGTCTGGCTCGGAGCCACGACAATGCTTTCGCCGGTGTGAATTCCCATGGGGTCGAAGTTTTCCATGTTGCACACGGTGACGCAGTTGTCGTAGCGGTCGCGGACCACCTCGTATTCCACTTCCTTCCAGCCGGTCAGGTATTCCTCAATGAGCACCTGGGGACTGTGAGCGAAAGCCCGGGTGGCACGGTCATGCACTTCGTCCTCGCTTTCGCAAAGACCTGAGCCGAGACCGCCCAGAGCATAGGCAACCCGGAGCATGACGGGATACCCGATCTCACTGGCAATTGAGACTGCCTCTTCGACCGAAGTAGCGGCGGCGCTTCGGGGCACCTTGACCGAGATTTCGGCTAGTTTCTTGACAAACAGATCGCGGTCCTCGGTCTCACGGATAGCCTGGATAGGCGTGCCCAGAATGCGGACGCCATATCGGTCGAGCACGCCATTCCGCTCGAGGTCCAGACCGCAATTCAGGGCAGTCTGGCCCCCGAAGCCGAGCATGATGCCGTCTGGCCGTTCCTTCTCGATGACCCGCTCGACGAAATAGCGATTGATGGGCAGAAAATAGATCTGGTCTGCGAGGTAATCCGACGTCTGGATCGTGGCGATGTTCGGGTTGACCAGGATCGTCCGGATTCCTTCATCCTTCAATGCCTTGATGGCCTGGCTGCCTGAATAGTCAAATTCCCCTGCCTCGCCGATCTTCAGCGCTCCGCTGCCGAGCACGAGAACTTTCGTGGGCTTCTCGTTCATCATATCGTCTCTAAGAACTCATCGAAGAGAAAGTTGGAATCAACCGGTCCGGGGGCTGCCTCAGGATGAAACTGGACACTCATGAACGGGCGGGAGCGATGGCGGATGCCCTCGTTAGTCCCGTCATTGGCGTTGGTGAACCACGGCTCCCAACCAGACGGCAGCGTCTCGCTGTCGACCGCATAACCGTGATTCTGAGAGGTGATGTAGCAGCGATTCGTTCCCACCTGTTTGCACGGCTGGTTCTGGCTGCGATGTCCGAACTTCAGCTTGTAGGTGTCGCACCCTGCCGCCAAGGCGAGGACCTGGTGACCGAGGCATACGCCGAGGATGGGGTATTCCCGTTCCATCGCCCGCCGCACGTTCGCGATAGTCTCGACGCACATCTTCGGGTCTCCGGGACCGTTTGAGATCAGCACGCCGTCAAACTCTTCCCGGAGAAAATCGTAATTCCACGGAACCCTGATCACGGTGACGTCTCGAGCCAGCAGGCTTCGAATAATACTGCTCTTGCAGCCACAGTCGACGACGACGATTCGCTTCTTGCCACCGGGATAGAGGATGGGTTCCGGGACGCTTACGAATGAAACCAGATTATCCTGGTTGGGGTCGTAGAATTCAACGTCGTCGCTTCCGGTAACGATTTTGCCTCCCATGCTCCCTTGCTCACGCAAGTGCTTCGTCAGGGCCCGCGTGTCGATTCCGGACAAGGCGGGCACCTTCTCCTGATGAAGCCACTCGATCAAACTCATGGTGGCGTTCCAGTGGCTGTGATTCGACGAAACCTCGGAGACGACCAGCCCAGAAATCTGCATCTTGCTGGATTCGAAAGTCCCTTCGAGGCTGTTGTGTCCTCCAGCGCCGCCGGCCACACCGTAGTTTCCGATGAGCGGATAGGTGAGGACCAGGATCTGACCTTTGTAGGAAGGGTCGGTAAAAGCTTCAGGATATCCCACCATGCCGGTGTTAAAGACTACTTCGCCGGCGATAGCTGAGGGGAAGCCGAAGGCCTGGCCCTCAAACAGGGACCCGTCTTCAAGCACTAGCTGACTGCTTCTTTCTTTAGATTCATTGCATGTCTCGACTCACAGACTTATATCGCGAGTTTGCGATGGTTTCAACGAACATCCTGTTCACTGGCCTGCATCGGCACCTTTTCCCGAACGACCGCACGTCTATCAATGAACCGTGCGATCTTGCGTAGGGGCCTTTTGCACACTCGTTGCTCGCCGCTGCGCCCGCCAGTCGTTAAAGCGATCAAGAGTAGCTTCAATTCTCGCAGCCAGCCTGGGCGGTATCACCGGTGTTAGCAACGTCACCAGAGGTATGTGATGGGAGCTGCGGTACACAAAGCGGGCTCGCAAGCTGTTTCCGAAGTACGAGAAAATCTCTCTGGCGGACTCCGCGCGCGATTGGTACAGTGAGGCGTTGAGCGTTACGGAAAACGACTCCGTACGCACCTCATGCCACCACCGAGGTGGCATCCAGAGAAGATCGCCTGCCCCGGCGGTCACGTGATGGCAGGTTACCCTTCTCAGCAGGGGATAGGCTTTAAAGTCCGGAGTCTCCAAGTCCGCCAGGCATCGCTGTACTTCACCTGTGACGCTGTTGTGAACCGGATACATGAACGGATAATCCGACGGGGAAAACAGTTTCCAACTCTTCCTACCTTCGATTTGGATCAGGAACACGTTCCAAAAATCGAAATGGGCCTTTGAAAGAGTGTCTCCGGAAGTTACGTAGATCGTGGACCCGTGGACAGGCTTCGGCCAGGGAAGAGCCTTCCAAATCTCCGCGGGACTATAGTCTCCAAAGACGTAGTATCGTACGCCCTCGCGCTCAGAGGCGATCTTATCGAACACCTCCCGGTAGGTCATTTCCACAAGCTCTTTCCCGGCCGCGCGCTGAGCAACGGACGTGACAGCTTTGGACTCTGGAGGAATGACAATCACCCGGGCTTTAGTCCTCTCCCACACAGGGTCGTCCTGTTTCAGCTTATCCTGGAGCCATCCTCGGACAACGAATGGCTTGCGGCGCTTGAGGAACGCGTCGATTTCGTGAGCCTCAATTTCTTGAACCGGTTTGCGGCGCAGTTCGTCCCGGCTCATACAATTCCTCCCAAGGTCCATTTGAAGTTTAGCATCTTGATGACGTCTTGATGACGTCCACCTCCCAGGAGGTCGGTCTCTTCCCCTTTTGAGTAGAATGCGGCAACATACTTCAAACCCACATCATTCCTGTTACCTTCTCTCTATACTTTCAAAACTACTGACTTGCCCGAAGCGCCTCAAAACTGGCTAACTCAACATCGCTCTGGCGGAGCCGTTCTTTGAGCGCCGGCTCGCGCAGCACATTGTACTCGAGAAGGCGAGACTGCGTCATGCTGCCAAACAGGCGTTCGTCGACTGCGGTTGCCGGATGGACCACCAGTTCGACGGCTCTTCTTACGGCGCTCCATTCAATGCGCTCTACGATTTCCGGAAGCGAGGCGATTCCCCCGCCATCATAACCGGGGGTATACACCCGGCCGTCAGGCATCAATACTCCGCCAGCCTCCGCCTTCGCCGCCCATCGCGCAATGACCCGTCCCTTGAACCAGTACAAGGGATGGCTCAGATTGTGGCGCAGAGGCGACATGTTGCACGGCACCGTCAGGCGCCGGTGGCTACGCATGGCCGGAATTCCAAGTTCCCGCCCCGCGAGCACAAAGAGAGCAAACAAGCGGGGAAGAACGTGCGAATTCTGATGGGTATTCCAGAAGTCCGGGACGCCAGCGACTTGACTGAATTGCTGACACTGCGCCCTGAGTTCACGTCGGATCTCATCGGCGTCTATTCGACCGCGTAGCCAACGGCGCCGGAACTCGAGGACCGGATGAAACTCCCCATTCGCACCGACCAGAGTTGGGAGTTGGGCCGCCGTAAGAATGGGCTTTCCCTGGGTCAGCGTCCAGTGAATACCGACGGAGCAGTCTGGGAACTCTTGTCGCAGAGATGCCGTCGCATTGAACAGCGGCATGTTCACCATGGCGCAGGTAGCTCGGACGGTGCCGGCGCTGAGGCATGCTTCAATCGCGTCGTTCACGGAGGCGCACATCCCGTAGTCGTCAGCGGTGATGATCAATCTCCGGGTCATGCGGGTAAGAGCTCCCGATAGAGACTGAGTAACTTCTGCGATTCTTTCTCCCAGTTATACTCCTCCATTACCCTTTTCCTTCCCTCTCTTCCCATCTCGTCGCGCAGTCGAGGACTTTTCAGCAGCCGAATTAGGGCATCGGCGTAGGCACCGTGGTCTCCTGGGGCCACCATAATAGCGGATCTGCCGTCACCGACAAAGGGGCGGCTTGGAGGCAGATCGCTCAAAACGACCGGTATGCCGAGAGCCATGAATTCGAATAACTTCTGGGGGATGTTATTCTGGAATTTAGGCAAGTTGGGGAGAGGGATAATACCCACTTTCGCCTTGCTCAACTCACCTGCCACCTCACGATGAGGAATGAAATCCTTCAGGTGGAATCTTTCAGTGATGCCTCGGCGCGTAAGTTCCTGGGTCAGCCACTTCATCTCGGGAGTTTTCCCCATTAACAACCAGTGTACTCGATACCCCCGTTCTATCAGAGCGGCGTCAATGGAGAGACAGACTTCCAGATGATACTTCGGCAGGCTGCCGTGAAGGACAATGTCATAGGGCTTGTCTGCGGGGGCAGGCTGGCCGTCGCAGCCGGATCGTCTTGCCGGTGAGCGAAGAGACCCTCGACCCGCTCACGCGCCTGTCGAACAGTTCGACTCGCGGAAAATTATGCACGATCACGAGACGGCGTGCATAGGGGCTCAGTAAATCAGCGGTTCCCTGGTCTGCTACGACGGTTGCGTCAGCGCTGCGGGCGGCGTTCCGCAACTGGGCACGGACAAGGCGGGCAAGAAAAGGACGGAGCATCTTGGGAATACCGCGGCGTTGCCGGGCATATCCCTCGTAATCCTCACGGCAGTCAAAGATGACTGGTCGTCCCGACACACGCCGGAGCCGTTTCCCCCACAGTGTGAACTCGAGGCCATGATAGTGAAAGAGAGCGGCTTTGGAACGCAAAGCTGTCTCAAAGGCCTTTCGGACACGCTGGAAGCGATCAACCAGACGCCAAGCCAGCGTCGATCTGTGTTCGCCAAGCGAATGCAACCTGACGCGCGAATCAACTTCTAATGGGCTAGACGAATGGGCCACGAGCTCGATCGTGCAACCAGCTTTGACTAGAGCATCGCATTGCAAGTGGTAAAGACGGGGATCGACGGCCCGGTATCCCGGGGCCAGATGCATCACTAAGGGTCGACGATCGAAAGCCGATATTGCCATTCTTTTCACTGCAGCCTTCCAACTGCCCAGCATGGTAACACCACTCCAAAAATTTAATCCGAAGGTTGACTTTCGGCGGCGGAGAAGAAGCGGTCTCAATTTGCCTTTTGAAGGATGAGTATGTTTCCCGTAGCTAGATAAGGAATCTTGATGTATTTAAACCAAACACTATTGAATCGGTGAATCAGTCTCTTCATTAATCGAGAGTATACTGAAGTATATAAATCAGTAAACTGACCTGCGAAATGTGCTCTTACAACGAAGCCATTGTTTTCTAGTTCATGAATTAGCCAGCGTATATTCGTTTGTCTTGTAAGAAGAGCGTCGTCAGCATTCCCGTACCAGTACTCAAGACCTGCTGGTGTCTTCTTCACCAAGGCTCTTCCGATTCCTAATAGCCTCTTGAGGACAAAACGAATCATCCCCTGAAGGGAATACATGTTGTTCTCGCTAATAATCAGTGTTCCTCCTGGTCCTAGGACGCGGACCAGTTCGGATATCGCTTTGCCCGAGATCGGGAATGTGCATCAGAACTCCCCAACATAGTGCGTAGCGAAAGGTCGAGTCTTTAAATGGCAGCGAGCGGAGGTTGGCACGGTGAATCGTGATTTGCTGATTCAACTGGCTCGCTGAAACATTGAGTCTGGCTTTTGTCAAGACGGGTTCTGAAAAGTCAAGCGCATGAACCAGAAAGCCCAGGGTTGCCAGACGTATGGAATGAGCGCCGCTCCCACAACCGGCGTCCAGGAAAGTTGAGCGCGCTGGGGCGTCGATGAGTCGTGCGATACAAGCGAACGCCTCGTCGAAAAAACCCTGATTCTCAAGAGTCCGATAGTCATCGGTCCACCTCTTGTGAATTGTGGCTCCTTCTAGAAGAGACTCTACTGCTCTCGATTTAAGGTCGTTCGTCATGCTGTGGAGATCTACTGTCGATTAACTCAGGCCCATTTCAGTGGCGTTAACGATCAGCCGAAGAGCCATCGCGAAGTGTCCCGTTGCGAATCTGATTATAGAAGCGAATCAGGCCGTCGATTTGGTGGTCGTTGTTCCAGCTATTGGAAATCATTTGTTGGCCGCGTTGACCCATGGCTTTAAGCTCTGCCGGCTTTTGCAGGAGAGAGCGTATGGCATGAGCCAGGGCGGCGGGGCTGGATGGATCAAACAGGAGCCCGTTCTTCCCGTCAGACAAAAACGGCCGGATGGGGGGTAAATCGCTGGCGATTACAGGCAGGCCGCAGGCCCAATACTCAAACATTTTAGACGGGATGTTTTTCATGAACTTGGGGATCGGCTGGAGTGTGACCAGTCCGATTCGACCGCTGCGAATCCAACCAGGCACTTCAGAATAAGGAATACGTCCTCGGAATTCTACCTGAGCCTGGAGGCCGCGATTCTCGATCCCATTCTGCACGGCGCGCCGTCCTTCTTCGCCGTCTGTGTAACCTGCCAGTCTAACTGAGGGCCTGCGACCTTCTTTCGCCAGCAGCGATAAGGCATCAAGTAATACAAAGGTGCCGGCGCGGTCGCTCATTCCGCCTACGTAGACAAGATCGGTCTTCACATCGGAGTCGCTTACAGCAGGCGACTTGAACATCGAGAGAAGCGGAAAATTGTAGTACACCATGGTCTTTCCGCTGGCGCACGTTTGAAAGTCCTTCTGTACACCTGGATCGGCAGTCACAATGCCGTCTACACACAGCCCGGTAGTAAAGTTGGCGCAGCGAACGGCCCAGGAGACGAAGGGTCGTATCGGCTTGGGAAGCCAGTATTTCTCCTTCATGAATGCTGGATAGTCCTCGTGCACGTCATAAACTACCGCCTTTCCCGGCCTGAGGGCCTTCAGAGCGAGGCCCATAGGAATCAATTCCAGGTCGTGGAAGTGGTTAATGTCAGCATTTTCAGCCAAGGCGGCCTGGAGCGCCAATCCGATGCGCTGGATACGTCCGGCTTTCGCAATACGCTCGTTCCAACGAGACATCCGGACTAACGACTCGTCAACGGGTGCCTTGCCTCGTGCGATCAGCACAACCGATAAGCCGCGTTCGGCCAGGACAGAGCACATGCGAAACGCAATTCGAGCATCGCCGACAGGGTGAACTGTTGAGATGTGACAGACTCGCATTTTACCCAGGTCTAATCTTTACGCTAATGCGCAGAAGGCGGATCACAGTTACAAATTCTTGGAGAGACTCCTTCACTGCCCATTAGTTTTGCTTACCAGGAAACTGCCAATAGCAAGGTGCTGCAAGCCAGAGTTGTCCAGGGTAGTCAGCGCCTGCTCGGGGGTATAGACGTTCGGAAGTCCGTGTAGATTGAAGCTTGTGTTGAGAATGATCTCTTCGCCCGTCAGTTCACCAAAGTACTGGATCAATCGATGGTAGCTTGGGTTGTGTTGTTCCAGTACCTCATGTGGACGTGCGGTCCGATCGTAAGGATGAACGCCGGCTGCAAAGGCGGGCACCTTTTCCGGACGACTATCGAAGGCAAAGACCATGTAAGGCGCGGCTACGTTCTTGGGATTGAGAAGGTAATCGTGCGAGCGCTCGGCTGTAACCGATGGAGCAAATGGCATCCAAAAATCGCGCTTCTTAATCATTTCGTTGATCGTATTAATTACCCGCGGGTCGGAGGGATTCGCGAGAATTGAACGATTTCCCAAAGCCCTGGCGCCGAACTCCATTCTTCCGCTGCAGCGGGCAACCACGTGGCCCCCGGCCAGCAGTCCGGCGACACGCCGTTCTATGTTCTCCGGGGTTTCCACTTTTATCTTGTTCGAGAAAGGGAAGCTCGAAATAGCCTCCTCAATCTCAGTGTCGCTGAAATTCTTTCCCCAATACAGGTCCGAGATCGGTTCAACCTTTGCTTCAGTTCCGCGCTTCCGGGACTCCTCGGCGTAGGCCCAGTAAGCGGCTCCCAGGGCGTTGGTTTCGTCGCCGCAGGAGGGAAAGACAAAGATGTCTTCAACTTCATCCAATTCCAATAGCAGCTTGTTGGCTTTGACATTCATGAAGACGCCGCCGGAAAGAGCAATCTTATGGATGCCGGTCTCAGCGATCGCATTTCGGACCCATTTGGTGAGAAACTTTTCCAGGAAATCCTGGACGCCGCCACAAACATAGTCGAACCGCTGACGTCGGTATAACTCTTCAAGATAGCGGTGGGCCGAGCTGAAAGAAGGAACGCCGGTTCTTCGGTGCCAGGTGAGCCCGCCGTTGTTATCGAACTCGACGAGATTCTTCAACTGGTTTGACAGCGTCTCGGCCCGGCGCGGCGAGGCATATGGCGCCATGCCCATGAGCTTGTATTCGTGTTCAAGGGGAACCATTCCCAGCAGGAAGGTGGTGAGGGCGTATATTTCACCTACGGATTCCGTGAAAGGGACCGATGCGATACGTTCGAATCGACCTTCCTTACCAATACTGATGCTGGCGCAAATATTGTCGCCCATGCCGTCATTGGTCAGGATCAGAATGGGCTCGTCGAATTTTCCCCAACCGTAGTACGCAGAAGCAGCGTGGGCAGTATGATGTTCTACAAGGCGAATGCGCTCGGAACTGAAGCCAAGTGAAGCGACTACTTCGAGGCGCCGCTGGCGCATTCCGTTGCCGCGTAGTGATTCGTAGACACTATCCGGGACGAAACGCCGCACGAATCCCTTCACGTTGATTGAGTTCCCTTCGTAGGCAGCAAGATGCTGACGCAGGACCTGTTCCGAGGGTTTGGCGGATGGATCAATATCTATGTATTCACTATTGTGCAGTCCGGCGAGAGCAACTAGGTCTATGTCGCCCGGCTTCAACCCCGCCTGTGACAGGACATCCGCGATGGCGGCACGCGGCATCCCCATTGCATTCTTAAGGCCGCGGGGCCGTTCTTCCTGCACACCGGCCACTATGCGTCCATTTTTCAGGATCACCGCGGACGCGTTGTGTCCGTCATGTATACCTAAGACATTCATGGTTAGTTCTCTTTATCCTTTGGTCTTAAATTGCCCGCCTAGGGGTTCAGCACCGAGACCCTTGTCTATTCTGTAGGCGGGAGGCGTGGCAGTTGAAAGATTAAGCGAGACTCAGGAGGAGCCAGTCAAAGGGTTGAAGTTGTGTTCAATCCAGAATTTCCACTCCTCCTGCCGCGAAGCCCAGGCAGGTGTCGCAAAACCAAGTTTGTCTCTGCGCCATACAATAGCTTCAGGGAGAAGATCCTTGGTCGCCAGCCTTAACAACCACTTCGTCCACCCGTTGTGAATCTTATATATTCCAGGAATCGAGAAGACGTAATCGACGAGACGATAGTCGGTAAAGGGTACTCTGGCTTCGACCGAATGCGCCATGCTGTTTCTGTCCTCGGCCTTCAATAAGTGGGGAAGGCTGTACTTCGTCATGTAGTTGGCGAGTAACTCATTGATATTCTGACTGTACCGTCGATCGATATGCTCCGAGCCGTCATAATCTATTCCGTTCGCATTTGCCTGGACGAGGATTTCCTTGGATCGCCTGAGTTCCTCACGATAGCGGAGCCCGTGCACCCGCCTTTTCCAAGAACTGTTGAGAGCAAAGAAGGGAAAAGGTTTCAACTCAGCAGCAGCCTTTCTGAATCCATTGGTAAGCCTGATCGTCGACCAGAGCTCCGTAACAAGCGCGCCGATCCTTCGTTTTACGAACAGGTTGGCCAGGAAAGACATTCGATAATCCCTGTATCCGGCGAAGACCTCATCTCCCCCCTGACCGTCCAGTACTACTTTGACATGCTTGGAAGCCTGGCGCATTACTTCCCACTGTGCGTAAACGGAAGGTCCTCCGAAGGGCTCGTCCTGATGATGCAGAATTGCCGGAAGTTCGGACCAATACCCCTCCTTTGAGGGATAACTGAAATGACTTGTCGCACCGGTGTCTTCAACCACAGACCTGGCGTACGAACTTTCGTCCACCGGTTCTCCGGGAAAGGATGCCGTGAACGTGTTCTGATCTTGTGGGGTAGTCTCGATGCCACGTAGTTTCGCCACAATGGTTACCACCGCTGAACTATCGAGTCCCCCGGATAGGCAGGTGCCGACGGGCACATCGGCGCGCAGCCGCAGCCGAATTGAGTCAAAGAGAAGATCGCGGATATCCGCGGCATACGCCAGAGCTAGCCGATGGTCGTATTCTCCCAACTCGGAACAATAGGAGAGCGTGTAATACTGGAATGTTCTCGTCTCCCCGGTCTCGATATTGACCGACAAGTTGTGTCCCGGCATGAGCTGATAGATGCCGTCGTATAGGGTTTCCTCCGTGTGATCTCTGCAGAAGAGTGCGAGATAATGAAACGCTTTTTCTCTATTGAGAGATCGCGGTACAAACGGAAGGGATAAGATCGCTTTGATTTCTGAGGCAAACGCGAAAAACTCCTGGTTTCTAAAGAAATAGAGCGGTTTAATGCCGTATCGATCGCGGGAGAGAAAAAGAGTCCGGCGCCGAGGGTCGAAAATACAAAGAGCCCATTCGCCGTTGAAGCGTGTAACGCACTTCTCGCCCCACCGGTCATAGGCCGCGAGGATTACTTCGGTGTCGGTATTAGTAGCGAATTCATACCCTTCAGCCTTCAGCTCCTGACGGAGTTCCAGGTAGTTGTAAACCTCGCCATTGTATACGATCCATCTATCGCGATAACGCATCGGCTGATGACCGGCTGTGGAAAGATCCAGGATTGAGAGCCGCCGGTGACCCAGGTATAGTCGAGCCGGTCCTGTGAACATTTCCAGAGGCCTTTGAGTGCGGGTCGCACTGTCCGATCCTATAAGTGGTATTCCCTCAATCGAGTCGGCTTGAGTATCGACCGCGAGATACCCTTCGTCATCCGGACCCCGATACTTTATCGTGCGAGTCATCGTCTCAATAAGTGCTGGCCCGACGCAAGCCTTGAGACTGAGGAACCCTGCTATGCCGCACATTTGAATCTCTCCGGGTGGAGTTCTGAAGTAGTACCGCTGCGATTGGGCAAAAACTTAATTTGGCAAACTGGCAGTTTAACCAAAGACCTGAAGTCCCAGCCAAGAAAACGCCAAGTCGGTTATCCTGCTTCGCACTTTTGTAGACCGGTCAAGGGGGCGAGCCGGTCGAGAGCGCTGGCCATGTTTTTCCTCATCATGTAGCGTTCCATGACGCGAGCTTTGCCTTTTTTCTCCATGTCAGTCCGGTTTGCAGGGGATTCGGCCACATGCAGAATAGCCTGTGAAAACAGTGCCGAATTGAACGGCGGCACCGCAACCAGGGCTCCAGTCCCGCCTTCAAGCTCAAGAACAGGGGGTATGCGCAAACGCGACCGAGGGCACTCCCATCGCCATTGCTTCGAGCAAGCTGTTTGGCATCCCCTCGTGATAACTCGCGAAGGCAAATATGTCGGCCGCGCACAGATACTCCGCAACCTTATCGCTACTGCAAGCCGGGAGAAGCTTTACTCTTTCCCGCGTGCCTGGAGTCTTTTCCAATTTTTCCCTTACGGCGTTGCTGTCGTCAAAAGCTGGAAGTGAACCTATGAGCAGGCAGACCACGCGGGGATTTCGGGCGATGGCCATAGAAAAAGCATCGACCAGCTCTAACACAGCTTTTTCTCGCGAGATTCTGCCGATGTTGACGACGAGCACCTGGTCTTCGCTTAAGCCAAGTTCCGCACGGACTCGACTGCGGATCGCGCTTCGAGCCAGTAGAGGGGGAGCCGGAATACCTCGAGGAAGTACCATGTGTCGCTTGTTCGACAAGCGATCCAGCGTGGTTCCCAGGAGGCCGGCAGCTTTGGCCATGAGCTCCTGGCTTTGGTAGAAGACCAGATCCAAGCGTTCCAATGCCCGAATGACGACTCGGGCATAGGCTGGAGATGGTGGAATAAGAACATCATCACCCGTAGCCCAGCCGCAAGTTGGAATTCCCAAATCCTGCCCGGCTCTCCACGCGATTCCGCCTGCTCCCAGTAGATCGAAAGAGATGATCGCATCGAAGTGGACCTTGTCATTGAGCTCTCGAATCCGTTGCCGGCACCGGAAAAACGCCCCACGGTCGAACCAAAAAGAGCCGGCCACGTAGGGAATCACAGGAGAAGCCGGTCGATGGACTGAGATCTCGTTCCTACGCTCATATTCTTTAATGGACGAATAGGCCTTCCAACGCGGCACCAAAGACGACAACAGGGGTGGGACATAGGGTCTTGGAGACACGACTTCAATATGGTCGCAAAGTTCTCGCAAGACCATTGCGCACCGCTCGTTGAAGATTCCGGATGCGGGATGGCCGGAGTACGGATAGTTGGAAGCGATAATCAGAATCTTCATGTTTGCCTCAGGGGCTATACGAAAAATCGGTGACAGGCTATCCTTTACGATAGACCGCCAAAGTCATCCTATTCATGAAATTGGGAAAAGCGTAGCCTGTCACCGATTCAGGGACTCATTGGCGTTTGGGGAGGTCAGCGAAGGCCCCGGCAACCTCGGTGCGTGTTTCTTCTCTGGAGGACTCGCCAGAGTTCGGGGATCCTGGTATTCGGGGACAAGCTCTTTTAAATGGTTTATTACCAGGTCAGGGTTTCTCTTTTCCAGCAACAGCTCGAGTTGCAACAGCCAGGCTTCCAGCAGGCCTCGCTTGATTTGGGGACCTCTGAAGATCTTGATCTTTTCATGATGCGTCGGACGGATATTCTCTCCCTCGGTCATCAGTTCTTCGTAGAGCTTTTCTCCGGGGCGCAGCCCAATGAAACGGATTTGGATTTTCTCCGGGTCTAGCCCGGCAAACGTGATCAGGTTTTTAGCCAGGTCGACGATCCGCACCATCTCACCCATGTCCAGCACGAAGATCTCCGACCCTTTTCCCATGGTCGAGGCCTGAAGCACCAGCTGCACCGCTTCTCGCACGCTCATGAAGTAGCGTTTCACTCCGGGATGAGTTACCGTGACCGGCCCTCCAGCCGCGATCTGCGCCTGGAACAGTGGAACGACGCTGCCATTGCTTCCCAGTACGTTGCCGAAACGCACCGAGACGAACTTGGTCGTCTGAGGAGCTGCATCCGACTCAGCCGATACGATCAACTCGGCGATCCGCTTCGTCACTCCCATAATGCTCGTGGGATTCACCGCCTTATCGGAGGAAATCATCAGGAAATTCGAAACCTGAAACTCGCAAGCAGCCTTCACCAGGTTCCAGGTTCCCACCACGTTGTTCTTCACCGCCTCGATGACATGAGCTTCCATCATGGGGACGTGTTTATACGCGGCGGCGTGGAAGATTGAATCGACGGAATGCCGGCGAATTACCTCCTCAACCCGCTCCGCATCGCGAATGTCACCGACTTCCGGAACTACATCAAGCGACGGGTATTTCTCACGCAATTCGAGATCGATTCTGAACAACTCGGTTTCACCCTGATCAAAAGCGATCAGTTTTGCGGGGTTGAACCGGGCGGCTTGACGGCACAGTTCGGACCCGATCGATCCACCAGCTCCTGTGATCAGGACCGAGCGGCCGGCGATACTTTCCTGGATGCGATCTTCCTCCAGCGGGACCTGCTCCCGCCCAATCAGGTCGTCCAGGGTGGGGTTGCGGATTTGAGCGCTGAGGACCTTTCCATTCAAAAGCTCTCCGATTCCGGGAATTGTCTTGCAGGCGACGCCGGCGGCTCGGCAATTCGCCAAGGCTTCGCCCATTTGACGTCCGGACGCGGATGGCATGGCGATGACGATCTCTTCAATCTTGCGAGAGCGCTTTCTTTTATTGTGCCGATCCACGATGCGTGGCAGCGTCCCTGCCTGTCTCCAAGCACTCGAACATTCATCAGATGGGCGGCCCGCAGTTTCGGGTCGTCGTCCATGAACCCGATTACCTCGTAGCCGAGCGTGGGATTCGAGCGAATTTCCCTGCAGCAACATCCTTCCGGCTCCACCGGCCCCGTAAATCAGCAACCCTTTGCCGCCAGTCTTCGAGGACGTGCCCCTTATCCCTTCGATATAGAGCCGGACGGCAAAGCGCGCGCCGGCCGTCATCAGAAAACAGAGCACGAAATCGATGACGTAGATCGAGCGCGGAAAAGATCCAGAGTCGCGGGGAGCTCCAGGGCCGGGACCTGTCGTTAACAAAACAGCCGCCGTGAAAACGGCGGAAGCGACCAGATTGGCGAAGAAGACCCGGAGGAGGTCATTGATGCCGACGAAGCGCCACCAGCCACGGTGGAGCCCGGCCAGAAGAAACACCGCGGTTTTCGCGACGACCGCGATCCAGATGCTTTTCTGCGAAGAATGCTGTCGGGTCTCCCGACAGCTCAAAATCGAACCTGAGAAGAAATGCGACGCGGAGTGATAGTGCAATGAGTCCAACGTGGAACAACACCAGCAGGAGTCGGCGGAAGGAACTCTGGAAAGCAAACAGAAATCTTTTCATATCCGGTTGAACTCTACAAGATTCTCGATGAGGCGGAACAAAATAAACCCCTTAAGACGCCGGGATCGAGTCTGTGACGACCTGTCATTGCTGGTTCGTGTAAATATGCCAGGGATACTCCAAGCCCATCTCCGGCGGACCCCCTTCGAATTTCGCGATCCTATGGAGAAATCCGGAGTTCTCCATAACCGCGCAATAGGTCGGATTCACGTACGCAATGAATACTTTACGCGGATGCTTTTCCAGAGACTTCTTCATGTTGTCTATGACCGGACTCATGACGGGAAGTTCGAACGGATCAAAGAAATAGAACACCGTGTTTTCGACGGGCAGCTCATACGATGCGGCATCGAGGCATTCGAGCTCGAATTGCTTGCATTTCTGAGTTGCCGATCGGTAAATGCGCACATTTTTCTGCGCTGTCTCGTGAAGCTTGGGCGAAAACTCCACGCCGATGACCCTCTTGAAAGGGAACTCCGATGCCAGCAGGAGGGTCCGGCCCTTACCCGATCCAAAGTCCACGAAGATAAAGTCTTCGTGCCGGATCTTCATAGTCCCGATGATGCGCTCGAATGTGCGGGGCAGAGTCGCCCGATAGAGAGAGGCGTACCGGACGTTTTCAGAGGTGTGGCCAAAATCCGCAGGCCCCAGCATGGCGGTCGTGTCGGTACCGTATCGCCGGTCGAAGCCATCTTGCTCCTCAAAATCCCTCCAGGCCTTGCGGCGTTTCAGGTAGGTCTTGAGATAGTGCGGCCCCTGTTTCATGGTTCCCAAAACGCCGCGCTCGTTGAGCGAGGTCCGGGCGATCTTGAGCAGATGTGTCAGTTCAGCAGCCATTTCTTTTATCCTCGAAGGCAAAGTTGAATCCAAAGTTGTAAAGCGTCGATCGTCTCCGCGGATTCTGTTTGCACACACTTATGACGGAGACGAGAACGCGAAATCAGGTCCTGATTTCCGCTTGCGCCGAATTGCGCACCAATTGAACCTCTCGCGTTGACTTCATGAACCGGAGCGCGCGGGATCCGGAAAGACCGGCGCCGAATACGAACTCGTCGATGATTCCCGCGTTAATCAAAGCGTGCAATGCTGTTATGTTCGAAAAGCTGCCGCGCGCGGCTTGGTCGATGAGGCTCTTTACCTCCGGCCAATGGAACAACCGGCACTGCTCCAGCCGCGGCAGCTCGGTCTGCCGTACCGGGCTCAGCACGCTCCGGCCGAATCCCCAGGCGCCCTTAGTCTCACGCCACTTCCGTTTCAACGGGTGCACAAGGTTGTCGCGCAGGATGCGACCCGCATGGAGGAGATGGCGGTAACGGTACGCCTTGTCCATCGGCATACCAAAGCGCACGGCCGGGGACGGCAGCTTCTCCAGGCCCGTATTATAGCTGCACAGCAGGGCGATGGAAGCTTGTTCGCCGTGCACCTGCGAGAGGGGAAGACGACGGTAGGTGCCGTACAGCCGGTCATCCATATAAGGATAGACCGGAAGACAGAACCAGCGGACCTGGTCGAGACGGGCACGCGTGCGACGTTGTACCCTGTAGTCCGCCACATGATCCAAAAAAACCTCCAGGATAGAGTCGTGATTTATCTGCTCGAATGAGTCGAACCATTCGTCCAGCACATCCTGCCACGGTACCCTGAATGCGGGCACGAGCAATTTATGAGCATGATCAACGCGGAAAGGACGTCGAGTACTCTCGGAGCATATGCCGCGCAAGTTCGCGCTTGCTCTTGAGCGCGATCGGTTGAAGTGATCCCGGAGTCTCACGGACGGCTTCGCTGCCTATTAACAGCGCATTGCTTTCTTGTTGGACCCGGGCCGCCAGGACCAGGAAGCCAAATCCGGACGATTCTCCTTCGTTCATCAGGAGTATGTCTCGGTGGAATGCGCCGAGGCCCGGTATGTGCGCGATGACTGTGTTGTGCTCCTCCCCCAGAAGTTCGGCTGAGGATTTCGCAATCCGGTTGTCGGCCTCATCCGGGGAAAGACAGAACGTAAAGTTACGGTGATCGAGTTTTTGGGTATGAAGCGATGCCAGCAGCGTCCGGGAATCCAGCCCGCCGCTCAATCCAAGCGCGACCGGACCATCTAGACGGCGGCAGATCCGTGCGACGGTTTCGTCCAGGCTGTCGCGCAGGGCATGCACCGATTGCTCGAGCGACCAGGATGCGCGCGCTACCGGCTCCAGCGTCATCCGGACTTCTGTGCGGCCGTCCGCGAAGGAACGGACCTGCCGGCCGCGCTGCAGCAGCCTCACTCCGTCAAGCCAGGTTCGCCCGGCCATGGGGAAGCCCATCGTAAGCACTTGCGCCAGCGCCATTCTGTCCCAGGATCTTTCGAAACCCTGGCAACCTCGAAACGCCCAGAGATTGCCGGTAACTACCAGGCGTTTCTCATTGGAATGCCAGAAGACAGGCCGCGTGCCGGTAACGTCTCCGAAAACATAGGCGCAGGAACGTTCGCGATTGACATATACGCCGCTGTATATTCCGACCAGGTCGGAAAATCGCGCGTCTGGTTGTTTCCGCATATGGACGGCGATTCGCTCGGCGATTCTCGGATTCTCGCCAGGCACCACCCTCAATCCCGGAAGATCATCGTACAGATCGCCTTCGAAGAGGCACAACTCTGAGCCGTCCGAGTATACGGACCAGGCGGTTAAGGGCGTGTAACTTTTCGGTAACAATATCCCCCAGGCGAGGGTGGCGTCACCGCCCGTGATTGCCGTCAGCCCATAAGGACCGGTCGAATGCCGGAACATGTTCTCGACAATCTTGGAGGCATCGAGCTCCCGGCGGCCGCCTTTGAGCCAGACCAGCGTCAGGAGCGGGGTCTGGTTGTCGGGTGACGGCAGCAAGTCGTCGGATGCGACGTTCTCGGTCGATATCAGGCTCATTGCGCTTGTTGTTTCTTGGGCCAGCTGGGAAGAACCGGCAGCCGGCGAGCGAGCTTCTGGTAGGCGAAGCGCGGCCCTAAACGTCCGATGTTGGCTGCGAGGAACAGGATCTGGCTCGCAACCAGACGGCGTTTCATTTTCGCTTCGCGTTTCCAGGTTCGAGCTTCGTCGCGAAGCCAGGCTAGCTTGGGGTCGTTAATTGCGCGGGTACTCCGTTCGATACGCCGAAGAATGCGCGCGGACTGTGCCCTCGTGGCCGGCTCCGGCTGGAAATTTCGGTTGATCTTCAGCGGGACGAACTCGGGGTTTCTGACCTCTCCCTCCTCGATGGTACAACGGAACAGGGCTGTCTCGGTCAGCCATGGAAGCCAGTCGTCGAACAAGAAGTCTCCCAGGCTATAGACAATCAGACACTTGCCTCGCCGCTCCGTACCCTGCAGGACGTGCGGGTGATGACCGAGTACCAGGTCGGCGCCGGCGTCCGCCATGGCGTGAGCGTGCTTGAAGACGCTCTGAGGCGGAACAGAAACCAGCTCGGCACCCCAGTGCGGTGTAACGATGAGGAAATCCACCTCGGGGCGAAGGGCCGCGATTTCAGCCGGCACCTCGTGTCCCTTGGTCAGCGATAACAACTCGGTGTCCTGAGCCCTGTTTCTCGAGAAGTGCCAGGTATAAGCCAGCCAGCCGATCCGCAGGCCTTTGATTTCCTGGATCAAGGGTGTGGCGGTGCGGTTCTTGTCACGCAGGCCGAGCACGTGGACCCCGGCCGATTTCAGGTTGTTCACCGTCTCCCACATTCCCTCCGGACCGTAGTCGCCCACATGGTTGTTGGCCACTGTCATCACATTAAACCCGGCATCGCGGAGAGCCTGGCCAAACTCGGGCAGGCCTCGGAATTCCATGCTGTCAATGTTGCTGGGGTCAGCCCCGTGATTCGAGAGCACACCCTCGAGGTTGCCCAGCACAATGTCGCCTTCGCGCAGGAGAGCCCGCGCCCGCTCTAACGCGAAATGCGGTCCGCGGGACCGCATGAGCGTACCGGTGCCAAAACCCAGGCAGACAAGGTCGCCCGGACAGATGTCGCCCACCGCTATCAGTCTAATCGGTTCGTGTTTCCGCATGAGGTATTCTGAAAGTTTCGGTCGGTGCGATAACTCTTGCCCAGGACCAGCAGCGCTAGTTCCCCGAGGAGGCGCATATCGGACCAAAAGGTTCGCTTCTGTTCATATTGCAGATCGACGGCAACTTTTTTCGGCAACAGATAGCGCACGTAAGCCTCTTCGGGATCGTCGCATCCCCGAAGTAAATCCGCTTCGTGCGGGTAGACGAGCTGGGCGAGTCCCGCCAGCCCCGGAGTCTGCTCGAGCACAAGTCGCTGTTCGGCCGTATAGCTGCGCACGAATCGCTCGACTTCGGGACGCGGGCCGACCACGCTCATGTCACCGCGTAAAATGTTATACAGTTGCGGCAGCTCATCAAGCTTCCAACGGCGCAGCACGCGCCCTACCGCGGTAATCCTCGGGTCTCCGTCTACCGTGACCTGCGCGCCGCCTTCCGCATTCCTCATGGAGCGGAACTTGTACAGCCAGAATGGCCGGCCGCCACGTCCCATCCTCTTCTGACGATAGAACACCGTGCCGGGAGAGGAGACCTTGATGGCCAGGGCAATAACCGCGAAGGGAACGGCCAGGAGCGACAGGCCGGTCGCCGATATGACAATATCAAACAATCGCTTCATTGACGCTTTCATGCTCCGACGCCGGAGCGTCCCACTCCAACCGGACCCGGTCGTCGGTCACCACAACCGAAACCGGCTTGAGGCAATAGACCGGTGAGTCGACGCAGCGTCCGGTGCCGATATCGAATTGCCACCCATGGCCAGGGCACTGAAGAATGCCATTGGTCAACTCTCCCCCGGAAAGCGGCCACTGGGCGTGAGGACAGCGGTCATGGAATGCAGTGACGCTTTCCTGGGTTCGAACGACGACGATGGCCGTTCCCGCGTGTTCCACCCGAAGCGGCCGGTCGATAGGGATTTGATCTACTCTAATGTCGATGTGCGGCATACCAGTTGTGCAATTTCTCAGGATCAGGTTCGTAAAGGAAATGGTAGAGCGGTTCACTGTATTCATCCGGGCGGCGCGCGAGGCGGGCGCGTAGCGACAAGAGAAGATGCTCAAAGAAAGACGCGCGGCCGGTCAGGAAAGGATAGATCAGCTTGTCCTCAACCTCGATCTTGTAAGTCCAGTCCGGCGCTGCGCCTTCGCGAACGAATTCCGGCCCCCGGGACTTGAAATCCACGGTCCAGCTTCCGCCATGGTCACCGGTTATCTCCAGCAAGAGTTTGGAGTTAACGCGGCAACGGGTCGCTTCGGTCTGGGCAGCCACCAGATCGTTGAAGTGCTGCACCAGGCGCTCAGGCAGGTCACTTCCTGCGGGAGCTTCCGCAGCGCGACGGGCGCGAATCTCCGGCGCCATCCTTTCTGATGCCGCGTAAATGTAATCTTGACGGGGCCGGCGAAACTCCTCCGGCGCATGCCTTTCGATCCCGGAACCGCTGTCCCAAACATCGGTTGCCGCCATATAAACAGGTTCCGTTGGGAGACCAGCCGCCTTCAATTCCGCGACTGCCTCCTCCGGATCAATGAAAATGCCTCGGTCCTCGGAATTGAGCCATAACTGCTCGGGGTCAAGCACCGTGCACGGTCCCGCGGCCGGAACCACGACGCGGGGCCGCGTCAGCTTCACGCGCTGGACCAGGCTCCGGAGCAGGGATTGCCGACGCCGGCGAACCAGCTCGACCTGAACCTGATCCGGATAGTCGTACATCATCGGATACCAGTTGGCGCCTGAAAACATGTAGAAGCCAATGTCGATTCCCTTTTGTCCGATCCGCTGCAAGTCTGCGTAGCCCAGCTTGCAATCGGTTTCGTTCAGCACGCGGAATCCCTCGCCCTCGACCAGAAGCGCCGCGTCATTCGTGTATTCGGCGGTGGCGAGAACTGTAGCCGACGCGCCATCCCCCAGGTCAAACTTCTCGCCCGCCGGCATTTCCAGGATCCTTTTCAGACCCAGGCTATCGAGGTAATGCCGGAATTTCGGAGTCGCGAACTTGCAAATGAGCACCGGAATATCGGCCGAAAAGTGACGGAGCGATTCGGGGTCCAGGTGATCCTCATGCTCATGGGACAGGAACAGGTAGTCGATGTCCTTCGGGAAACTCTCGGGAGTGACGCCGGCTTCCGCCAGAAGATGGGTGTGAAACCAGGTCCCGGAGTAGGCGCCCTCGGTAAGCCAGGGGTCGGTAAGGATCTTCTTGCCTGCCACTTCGATCAGGGTGCAGGCCTGACCCAAATAGGTGACGCGCACAATGAGCCTCGAGCGGTGATGGAACTCAGCCGATAGTTGAGCCGGTTGCCGGTTCTCTCTTCTGGGCCACGCACGACAGGAGAATCTTGGGAAAACTCTTGCCGCCGGTCAGAAGCGAAACAGTCTGGATTACTCTGTAACCGGTCTGTCTGATCAAGTTCGAGGTCCACTTAGGAGTCAAAGTTGGCTGTTCCAGATACCAGGACCGGAAACTGAACCCGGCTTTTCCAAGAAACGCCAGCAGGGAGGCCGGGCTGAAATAGTTGAGATGGTACGGGGGTTCAAATGCGTGTTCCTTCCCAAAGACCAACCGGCAATTAAAACCGTGTTCAAATTCCACGTTGGGAACTTTCAAATACAGGTGACCGTTCGGCTTCAGAATCCTTCTGATTTCCCTGATCTCCGAGTTGGGATCGAACAGATGCTCCAGAACATTGCGAATCACCACAACATCAAACGACTCGGCGCCGAATCCTGCTTCCTTCAACGTGCCGTCAAAGAACGAGATACCGTCCAAAGCGGGTTTCTGGCCGCCAAAGATGTCGCACCCGGTGACTGAGAAACCTCGCGTCTGCGCCAGCTTCAGGAAATCTCCACGTCCGCATCCGATTTCCAAGAGATGTCCTTGCCGAACGTAAGTTTCAATCTGGCGAACAATCTTTGCCAGAACGGGCAGCTCGTACTCAACCGGTTCGTAACCTTCTGCGAAATAAGGGTTCTGCCGATGGTTGGCGTAGAGTCCGACCAGTCGATCCTCCGCCGGTCTCGGATTGAGAAAAATGAAGTCGCAATTGAGGCAGCGTGCGATTCTGTAGCCCTTGAACAACATCAGAGTCGAATCCGATACCGAGCCGCAGATCGGGCAGGGGACTGTCACGTTTGCGTCGACCAGGGTTTCCATCTTCGTGTCTTTGAGTCTTAGTGACTTTTGCTTTCAGAGACGCCGCTTCGCTTCCTCGCAACCAGGAGGGCCTTACGAACGGCGAGCTCTGACCCGCTATAGTTTTTGAATCTTCGATTCACCCGAAGCCGCTCAATGATCCTGCAATCGGATTCGGTTCCATCCTGGCGGCGCTCCTCGAGAATTTCAAAGCCGGCCTGGTCCAGGAGGCTCACGTAGTCGCGATGGCGGAGGCGGTTCTGGTACTGCAAGGGCGGACTGAAGAGCCTCCAGGCGCTGTCAGAATACTGGAGAAAATTATAGACGGAAATGTTCTTGTCGAAATAGGAGTAGTGGTCCTGATAATCAATCTGAAAGCTCATCGCCCCGTCATCACGCAGCAGCCGATGGCATTCCTTCAGGATGGCCCGGAGACTCGGCAGCGGTATGTGCTCCAGAGTATCGGTCGATGTAATACAGTCGATTGAAGCCGTCGGAAGGCCGGTGTGGCGCGCGTCACAGGGGGCCTTGTATTCAATGCCGTAGTGTTCCTTCAGGACAGCGGAAGGGTCGCGCTGGCCGCCATTCACGTAGAAGCCAGGTTTTCGCGCAATCTCCTCGTCGAGGGTGAGGCGCTGGTACTTCGCCACGGTATCGTTAACGAGTTCGAGCCGCAGCAACCTCCGGATATCGACCAGGATCTGCCGGTCCACACCGAGCGCATAAAAGGTCAGCGGGACGGCCATGTCCCACCCGGCGCCGAACTCGTAGAACGTGGCCTGGCTGAGCGGCCGCGGCCAGTACTGCCGGAGGAAATCAAGGTGGGTTTTGGCCACCGATACCATACTGGCGAACTTAGCATCCGGGTGGGGCAGGGTCTTGGTAACGTGTTTCTGGAAAAAATAGTTCAGGGGTTCGCCCAGCGGTATGGTGGAAAAACAACCTTGCAGCAGCGCCTTGTACTTCCAATTCACAGCACTAACCACGAAGACGCGAGGAGGAACTGCCGGCACTCGGTCGAGGCCGCAGTCCCCTCGAGTCACTAAAAAAGCGTATAGATAAAAGGAGCTACGGCGGAACCTGAGGTAAAGAATATCAATCCACCCAACAGCATCAGGCAGATGATGATCGGCAGGAGCCAGAATTTCTTCCGCTCTTTCATGAAGCTCCACAGTTCCAGAATGAATTCGCCCATTATCAGGCACTCCTTCAACAGTTCGTTTAGAATTGATGTTTCATGTGTGACGCGGGACGCGGTTCGCGCGTGTGCCGATACGAGTCGGTCCGGGGATCTAATCTCCGATTCATCGGATCCTTCCCGGAAAGGCGCATTATCAGCCCCGTCGCCGTCACCAGGGTGTAAAAGATTGTACCCAGGATGATTCTGGTATTGATCCATCCCAGTACCTCGCCGATAACCATCCAACCGCGGTGTACGAATCGCAGACTGCGAGGATACACCAGAGCCGGAAGTATCAGCAGCACCGCCGGAACGAGGGACCACAACCGCGGATTCTGTCCGCGCAGCACCATAGGCCACAGGCCGATGACCGCAAAAATGCCGCCTACCAGCAAGCCGAACTGGCGTAATTGTTTATTGCTTACTTTTTCCTGCAATCCGCTACCCTCGCTTACCGCTAATCAAGCTCGAACTCTTTTTTCCAGTCGGTGTCTCCGGCCAGAGGCTTTTGGTCGGCCTTGCGCAGAACACAGTTCTCGAGGACAAGAACGTCCATCTCTGTGCGCATGAAACAGCGATAGGCATCTTCAGGCGAGCAAACGATAGGTTCTCCCCGGACGTTGAATGAGGTATTGACTATGACGCCGCAACCGGTCTTCGCCTCAAACGCTTTGATCAACCGGTAATAACGCGGATTGGTCTCCTCATGAACGGTTTGAATGCGCGCCGAATAATCCACATGTGTGACGGCGGGAATATCCGATTTAGGCACATTCAATAGCTCGATTCCCCACCGGGTCTTTTGTTCCTCGGTCATTGAGGTCCGGCGCTGCTCCAGCACCGGGGCAACCAGAAGCATGTAGGGGCTGTCGGTGTCGAGGTCGAAATATTTCGACACCCGCTCCCGTAGAACCGAGGGAGCAAACGGCCGGAAAGATTCGCGATATTTTATCTTGAGGTTCATCACCGATTGCATCTTGGTGTTGCGAGCATCGCCCAGAATGCTGCGTCCACCCAGGGCGCGAGGACCGAACTCCATGCGGCCTTGAAGCCAACCCACGACTTTGCCTGAGGCCAGCTCATCCGCCACCCGCTCGAAGAGCGCGTCGTCATTCAACCGTTCGTACGGAGCGTCCTTTTTTCGAAGGAACTGTTCAATCTCTTCGTTGGTGTAGGATGGGCCCAGGAAGCTTCCCTGCATCGCGTCTATGGAATCGCCGGGGTTTCTGGGAATTCCCATCGTATTCGTGCCATGCAGCGAGGGCAGCGCCCACGGCCCCTCCCGCATCGCCGGCCGCCGCCTGGATCCATAGCCCTTTGAACGGACCTTCGCGCAGGATTCTGCCGTTTCCGACGCAGTTGAGCGCCACACCCCCCGCCATGCACAGGTTTTTCGCGCCCGTCTCGCGCTGGAGGGTCCGGGCCAGGCGAAGCATGACCTCCTCGGTGATCTCCTGGATCGAGCGAGCGAGATCCATTTCGCGCTGCGTCAAGGGGCTCTCGGGACGGCGAGGAGGACCATCGAACAGAGCATCAAACTTACCGTTCGTCATGGTCAGCCCGGTGCAGTAATTGAAGTAGCCCATGTTCAGCCGGAACGTTCCATCGGGCTTCAGGTCGAGTAGATGATCATAAATGGCCTGGACATACTTCGGCTTCCCGTAGGGAGCGAGACCCATTACTTTGTACTCACCCGAGTTCACTTTGAACCCGGTATAGTAAGTAAAGGCGGAATACAGAAGTCCCAGCGAATGAGGGAAGGAAATCTCCCACAGAGGCGTCAGGCGGTTCTTGTCACCGAGCCAGGCAGACGTGGTAGCCCACTCTCCGACTCCATCCATGCAAAGAACCGCGGCCTGGTCGAAGGGTGACGGGTAGAAGGCAGACGCCGCATGAGATTCGTGGTGCTCGGTGAACAACATGGGTGGAAGCGCGGACTTTTTCAAGCCCCCGGAGACCGCCGCGAGCTCCTTCTGCAGCAGGCTCTTCAGCAACATCTTCTCCTTGATCCATACCGGCATGGCCGCCAGGTAAGAACGAATCCCCCGCGGAGAGAAAGCCACATAGGTTTCCAGGAGACGATCGAATTTGAGCAGCGGCTTGTCATAAAAAACGACGTAGCGCAGATCCGTCAGCGAAACACCACCCTCGCGCAGGCAATAACTCAATGCCTGATGCGGGAACCGCGAGTCGTGTTTCTTCCGTGTAAACCGCTCTTCCTGCGCGGCCGCCACGATCCGGCCGTCTTGCACCAGGCACGCGGCGCTATCATGGTAATAGGCCGAAATACCCAGGATGTAAGTTGACATAGCAGTATTATGACAATTCGACGATCTTATCGGAAGTTCCTAAAACGGGGAGGGGCCGGGAGAACTCTCTCATGTCTTCGCGCCTTTGCGGTATGGGAAACAAAAGCCACCACAAAGGCGCAAAGACTCGAAATCACGTCCCTGATTTTACGCAGGAGTCAGAGTAAGATCGGATTCGCTTGGACGCTGAATCTCGGGAGCCTTCACGAATCCCTTGCCTACCAGGTAGTCCAGAATCAATCCGGCATTCTCCTCGGGCGTATGCGACGTTGTGTTTAACGTAATCTCCGGATGTAGCGGCGGTTCGTACGGGTCGTCAATACCGGTGAAGCCTTTTATCTCGCCGCGCCGCGCCTTGGCATACATCCCTTTCGTATCTCGTTCTTCGCAGACTTCCAGGGGCGTGTCGACGAATACTTCAACGAAGTGATCTTTGCCCACCATGTTGCGAACTTCGTTTCGGAGCGTTCGATACGGACTCACCGCCGCGCACAAAACGATACCACCGTGGCGCACGATCTCAGCCGCGACGAACCCGATGCGCCGGATATTGGTGTCGCGGTCTTCCTTACTGAAGCCGAGTTCTTTCGAGAGATGGGTGCGCACCACATCGCCATCCAGCACCGTCTGGTGACGGCCGCGCTCCAGCAAGAGCACTGTCAGGACGTCGGCCGTGGTCGATTTGCCGGCGCCGCTCAGACCGGTAAACCAGATGCACACGCCTTGCCGATGCCTGGGCGGGTAACTCTCCGCCAGGATCTCGGCGACCTCGGGTCGTGTAAACCATGCCGGCAAGCTCTTGCCATTGTTCAGGTAATCCTCGCGCACCTGGGTGCCCGAGATTGAGGCCGTACGTGTTCCCGCCTTGACCTCCGAGACCACCTCGTAGCGCCCTTCTTCCGGGAGGTATACCAGTTCCAGAAAGGGGACCACCCCCACTTTCAGCTCCTCGCTGAAGCTCTCAACCAGCTCCTGCGCGTCGTACGGACCATAAAAAGGCTTGCCCGTGGAATCCACGCCGGGACTGGCGTGGTCGCGCCCGACGATAAGGTGGTTGGCTCCATAGTTGCGGCGAATCAGGGCATGCCACAGAGCCTCGCGCGGCCCGGCCATACGCATGGCCAACGGCAGCAGCGAGAGGAGTATTCGTTCAGGATCATAGTGGCGTTCGGCCAGAGCTTTGTAGGTACGAACGCGGGTGTAGTGATCCACATCCCCCGGTTTGGTCATGCCGACGACCGGATGTAGCAAGAGAGTGCCGTCCACTGCCCTGGTGGCTCGCTTCGTCAGTTCTTCGTGCACGCGGTGCAGCGGGTTCCGCGTTTGGAAGGCCACCACGTTCTGGTGCCCCATCTCCTCGAGCCGGGCCCGGGTTTCGACCGGCGTGAGGCGCAGCTCCTGAAAGTCGTAGTGCCGGGGCAGTTGAAGCACTCTCAACGTGCCGCTGATATTGAGCTTACCCCAGTTCTGAATCTCGGCCACCAGCGGGTGACGCAGATCCAGCGTGCCAAGGGTCTTTTGAGCGGCCTCGGTGCGATCCCAGGTGTAGATCTCTTCGATGGTCATCACCGCCAGGAGCTCGTTCTTTGAATTCCGCAACGCAATCTCGCCGTCGAGGTGAATCGCAGGGCTGGGCTCAACCGGCAGCGTCACAGGAATGGGGAATATGTGCCCGCCGGCCAGCCGCATGTCGTCGAGAACGCGCTGGTAATCCTCACGACCCATGAAGCGATCCAGGGGAGAAAAGGCGCCAGTCGCCAGCAGCTCCAGGTCGCACACGGATCTCTCCGACAGCTGTATCGACGGCAAATAGCTGGCACGGGCTTTAAGGTCATCAATCTCGGCGGCTGGGACCGTCAGATCCACCAGCCTCCCACCATAGGGAGAAATCATTGCGGAAGCACTACTTTTAGCCATTTATGTCACACTCCAAGAGGAATAGGTTTCTGAGCATCAACAAAGATATAAGAGAGCAGGAGTTGTTTCACTGAATCTGTACTTTCGGTTTTTTTTCGACAAGGTTCCTGACCACGAAGGTGGGAGGATGCTAGGAAACTCCGAGCATCTTGACGGGAACCTTGGAATTCATTAACGCCAGATTGATCCACTGCCAGACGTAAAAACTGTTGTCGCTGATACCCGCACAGTATTCCTTCCAGGACCTTTGAACTCCGGCCTGGTTCAGCCAGCTGTTTCCGTAGGCGCCCAGGGCTGCGTCGATGCATTCACCGGCCCAGTCCTTCAACACCCCTCGCAGCCATTCTCGTTGAGGGGTCTGCAACGGACGCTTCGGCGCCTGAGCGATGTTCTCGGGTAGCAGCGCCTGTGTCATCTGGCGCAGGGAGCTCTTATGCACGCCGTTGGCGATCTTTCGCCCGGGCGGCTGGCGCAGGGCAAGTTCGAACATGCGGTGATCCAGAAAAGGCTCGCGGAGCTCGGTCGAGGAACGCATGGAGATGCGGTCGTTAAACCGGAGTGCCCGTGGAATCTTGGTAAGGTGCGCGTCCAAGTACTGACGGTTCCGCAACCGGTCAGGGAATGGTGCAGGTTCCGCCAGAGGACGCGCTTGCGCGCGAAACTCGACGGTCAGGCAATCGGGCCGCACCGACCGGTCTTGGCTTCCCTGGACGGGTCCTACGACAGACTCGGCGGCAGGCGATTGGCCGTTGGAAAGGAATCGACGGTAATACTCGTAGCCGGCCCACTGCTCATCGAGCCCCTGGCCATCGAGCAGCACAATCACGCCTTGCCGGCGCGCCTCTTCGAAAACACAGGCATAGGCGAGCGTTGGCAGACCGCCAAACGGCTCGTCCTGGTGGTACTGAACCGAACACGCAAGCTCCGGTACGGCCTCCCATCTCAACGGGCAGACCTCCAACGGGTGGCGAGTGCGGGCGAGCATCTGTTGCACCCACGGCAGCTCGTCGTATTCGGGATCGCCCGTGATGAACGTGAAGGCCTTGACTTCGCTGTCGCGCCCCTGAACAGCCTGTACCAGGCCCAGCAGGATCGATGAATCCAACCCGCCACTGAGGTTGATACCAACCGGTACGTCTGAGCGGAAACGGAGTCTTACGCTGTCAGCCATCAGGGCCAGGTATTCCTCGTGGACGACCTCGGTCGGCCGCGAGTCCAGCTCGGGACCGACTTGTTCCGCCAGATCGTACCAGCGCCAGATTCGCAGCCTGCCGTCCTGCCAGGTCATGGCGTGACCGGCCGGTAAGGCGCGAGACCCCATTCCAGAAAGTCCGCTCCGAATGGTCGTAGAGGCCATAGGTAAGGTATGTGGCCCACGTTGCGAGATCAGGCTCCGCGGGTACGCCCGCTGAATGAAGAGCCTTGATCTCGCTCGCGAGCCGCAACGACCCATCCGCAGACCGGTGGTAGTAGAGTGGTTTGACTCCGAATCGGTCGCGCGCGACGAAGAGTCTCTGTGCGCGGCTGTCCCAGATCAAGAACGCGAACATGCCCAGGAGGTGATCAAGACATTTCTCACCCCAGCGTTCATAGGCGGCGAGCACGACCTCCGTATCGGTCTGGCTGCGGTACGGGTAGTCGCTCAGTTCGGCGCGCAGTTCGAGATAGTTATAGACTTCGCCGTTGAAAACGATCCACCGGGTACCGTCCTGGTTCGGCATCGGCTGATGCCCGGCCGAAGAGAGGTCAATGATACTCAGGCGGTTGTGACCCAGACCCGCCTGGGCGGACGGATCCACGTAGAGATCACTCTCGTCCGGGCCGCGATGATGCTGGATCGCTACCATGGCCGCGAGCTGCGATCGCTCCCAGCCCTGACCCACGATGCCGGAAATTCCGCACATACGGAGCCTCTGTCCTGCTTACCCTTTCACCGCCAGCACGCGATGGTGACCCTGTCCGATCACATGATTCATCGCTGCTTCAGGGAAATCTCGCCCCGCGCGACGGAATCTTCAAACCACCGAATGCCATCAATTGTGGCCTGAACGCCGGCGCGGCCCGCTTGAAAGAGAGGGCGGAGTTTCCCGAAATCTTCATGATCTCCGGCCTGGAAGATCGCCAGCAGCGCTTCCAAGTCGTTCCTGTAGCTTTCCAGGTCGGCCTCGTGGTCGAGGCGGCACTGAGGGCCCCACCGATCGATCTCTTGAAAACCGCGCTTCTTCAGCATTCGCTGCAGGCGTTCCCAGTGATAGAAGTCGAGTTTGGGACAAAAGAGGTCGTCGAGGAAAGTGCGCCGCTTGTTCGCCGCCAGGCCTCCCAGCTTGATCGCATTCTCGACGGCCGGTTTGCCGATCTGAGCGGCCAAAGGTCGCAGCCACTCAATGAGGGGCCAGCGGAGGCCTTCGGTGGCATACACAAGCAAATAAAGGTAGCCCCCCTTCTTGACCACGCGAGCCAGTTCATCCAAGGCCCGGTTTTCGTCGGCCGTGATCATGAGGACGCCGGCGCACCAGACCATGTCAAAGGTCCCATCGGCAAAAGGAATGTCCATGATGGACGCATGCTGAAATTTCACGTTTGCCCATTTCGCTGCGCCCGGCGCCGGGCGTCAGCCAGTCCTTCTTCGCCCAGGTCGATTCCGACGACGTCTTTTGCGCCCAATCGCGCCATCGCAAGGCTGTTGCGTCCACCGCCGCATCCGGCATCCAGGCAAACCTTGTTCTCGAACCAGCCTTCCGGGAAGGGTACCAGTTCGAGGCGCTTGAAGAAGAGTTGGACCGACTCTTCGAACAGCTGTTCATTGTAAGGGCCCCACAGACCGCCAAAGAGCTGACCCGTTGCGGTTTCAAGGGCTGTACGATCACTCATCCGTATTGTCTCCTTTTAAGCCAGGCCGGATTGTCTAGTTCCATGGCCTGACACTGCGTATTCAACTTGCCGGCGTTGTCCTGTACCAGTTTTCCCGTTTTGGACGGCCATACTGGAGCAGCTCCGGAACTGTTACAAAACGATACTGGCCCGCCGTCTGTTCGAGGAACGAACTTACAGCTGCCAGCATGGGTTCTCTGTCACTACAAGGTTCGCGCGTAAGCTTGGGCCTTTTCTCTGCATCGGTGCGTTGATGGAGAACATCGTGCATGGTAATCACACTCCCCGGTTTCACTCGATTCACCAGAAGGTTGGCCATTCGCTGCGCGTCGCGATCCCACCAGTCGCCGACGTCCACGTTCCAGGCAATGACTTCATACCGAAGCCACAGCGCATCAAGACGTGATGCCAGGCTCTGCTCACCGTAGGGAGGACGAAAAATTCGGCTGGCGTAAGGGGCCGCGGCCCGTTCCCAGGCGCGCATCTGACGGCGCCGTTCCCGGCTGCTGATCAGCGGAAACGACGGGTGATCCCACGAATGATTGCCGATGGCGTGTCCGCCCTGCGCTACTCGCCGGACGATTTCCGGATACTTCTGGACCGACTCGCCCAGCATGAAGAAGGTCCCGCGCGCATTATGCCGTCTCCAGAATATCCAGAAGCCGGACGGTGTAGTCAGGATGCGGCCCATCGTCGAACGTCAGTGCCGCTACGTTCTCTCGCGTCGCCACATGCGTGATCGTACCGAGAAGGGCCTGCCCCGGGGGACCGAACAATCGCTGAAGGATGGCGCTGCCGTACCAGCTGAGGGCGCGTTTCCCCCGGGCGAGGTTCGTGTGGAGAATCGAAGCTTCTCTTTCGACTTTGGACATCAACAAATACCACTAAGACACGAAAGCACGAAGAAACACTAAGAATCTAGGCCGGTCAGATTGGATGGACCCGGTATTTCAAGCTACCCTGCGACCGGCCCAGTTGCCATCCAAGACGCCACACCCATTCAGCACGCCCCCCCCGCCGATGAATCTTGAGGTGACAGAGGAGAAAAATCTTCCAGGCCTTCATATATCGCTTCCAGGGATGTGCCATTCTTATCCCCGACGGCCGGTATTTTTTGTACATCAGGACGTTGTACTCGGCCCACAGGCGCGCCTGGCGGAACATGTTCCCTAATTCGTTACGGTACCGGACGTACACCGTGGCTTCGGGTACGAAATGAAGCTCGGGCCCGGCCAGCTGGACTCTGAAGCAATAGTCGGTATCTTCCAATACGGGCAAGGTTTCATCGAAGCCGCCGACAGCTTCATGGAATCCCCTTTTGACTGCGAGACCGCTCGCGCCCGAATGCGCCAGATAGGGAGGATACCAGGCCTTTTGCACCCCATCTTGTTGCGGGTTTGCCTGACTTGCCTGGACCCAGGGGTCATTCAGCTTCTCAGTATCAAAACGGCTGGCGACGAAATCGTACCTGGAAAGGGCCTCGCCTATGGCGGCCAACCACCCCGGAGCCACCACATCGTCCGCGTCGCAGAAAGCGATCGACTCTCCTTCAGCCACCTTTGCCCCCTCGTTGCGCGCGTGAGCGGCGCCCCGTCGGCCGGATGCATCGACAACACGGAGATTCGGTAAAAGTCTCGCGATAGCGCTCGACTATTGCGAGTGACTGATCGGTTGAACCGTTATCCGCGACAATGACCTCCCAGGACTCGGACCATTCTTGTCCGGCCAGGGCTTCGAGTTGCGCTGCGATAGCCTCGGATGCATTGAAGCAGGGGATGATGATACTTAACTTGGTCAATCCGTCCTCTACGGCGTTGCTGCGCGCCCTCCCGCTTTGTACTGTTCACTACCCATCTGGCGCGGTCTCACCCGCGTCCGCGCGGTCCGGATCCGTTCGATCCAGACCGGACCCAGAGCGCGCTTGATTGCATACAAGGTCTTTAACCGCATCCGCTTCCGGCTATGGAGCATGGCGAGCAAGGGCAGCGTAAAACGCTGGTGCCAACGCTCGACCCACCATGAATCGCGGGCATATCCCGAGTTCGCACAACAGATCGCCCGCCGTATCATGGATGGAATAACGCTGGTTGGGTTTCAGCGAATTTTGCCAGTCTCCGGCCTGACCTTTACGGAAGAAGCCCTCCGGCAATCCAAAGTTTTGAACGCCGGCTCCGTTCTTTTTTCATCTTCTGGAACTGATGCTCTTGAAAAATCGCGGCCGCATCCACAGGCTTCATTGGTACGCCGACAAACTCGAATATCGAGGAGAGTATCTGGGCGCCGTTGGTCAAGAGATCCTCGTACCGCACCTCCAGATACCGATCCCCGTACTGCTGACCCTTTCGGGCTGCCAGGAGCGTTGACTTCCACAAGGGCGCGGCCGATTCGGTTTTCTTGGGTGCCCACATTTTTCCCCAGCCCTGGGACGCCGCCTGGAGTGATACAACAACATCCCGTCCGTCGCGGATCAGGTGAATGAACTTAGCCTGAGGGATGAGCCAGTTGATGTGCTCCACGTAGTCAGAGTATCCAGGAGTCTTGTCGAGGATGACGGTTGCCTCCGGTTTCTTCTGCAGAACACGGGCATATACGCGCTCCAGAAACTCCCTCAAGAAATCACGGAATTCATCTTCCGACCAGACACCAGTCAAACCATGTCGCCGGGCCCCTCGGCCGTCTTTTTGCAACTTGAGGAGCTGTTGCCAGGACTTTCCCCACGGACCGGTGAAAAAATCAAAGATTTTAAGCTCGTCCGTGGTACAGATTGAAGGATGCGCGCCCACCATGGCCTGCAGCCACGTAGTTCCGCTTCTCGGGGCGCCTATGATAAACAGAAATTGTTTTTCGAGGGTCATTGACTCAATCTCCCGGACAACCTTGTGTCCGCTGGCTTATATGGGTACGTCCCAAACAAAGCTCTCACACAGTTCGATACCAAGCGAATACAGCATAGGATAACCGATGACACTCGCCATGCTTTGAAGACGAGAGGCATTGGGATTCCCATAGCGCTCAGGGATAGCCAGCAAGACGCACTGCTCTACCAACGTTTCGATCTCTTGAGTTTGCTTTCCCGTTCGCGAGATCGGTCCATATCGTTTCGTTCACATCCACGGATGCCGGCAGGTACGACTTGCACTCCTCGTTCAGCTGTTCGTAGAGCGGGGAAGGAAAGCGACGGCGCAAAGACACACTTCCGTCGCCGTTCCTGGGTTCTTTCACATACAGAGGGTTCAAGTCCAGGCGCCCTCGAGCGTGCGGCCAATCCTCGAAGGTACCATAATCGACGAGTGCTTCTTGCCGATGCGACGCCACGATCGAGAGCACGGGCTCACTGGGCCAGACTCTCGATCTCGGCGGAGCGAGCCAGCGGCGGGCCTTGCTTTCGCAGGTACCGGCCAGGACTTCAGAGTCCGCGACCAGGCGGTGGGGCATGTCGGCGACCAAAGCCTGATAACCCGCCGGCGGCAGCGGCAAGCCGGCGTAGGGATGTTCCAAGAGCCCGTTGCGCACCCAGAACAAGACGATGATCCCGTGGTCCCGCGTCAGGCGTTTCAGTTCCCGAGCGCTCGTTGCCTTGGCAGAGAAATAGTGAAAGGCATCGGAGCAGAATGCGGCCGAAAAGGCGCCATCCGGGAAAGGGAGGGACCCATCGGCCGCGCAACAGACATATTCTGCCTGAGGCGCAGTCCAACGCTTGGCCACATAGAGTCCGAAAAAGGAATCGTCCATTCCCACCACCGGGCCGGCCTTCCGCTTGCTGCACCAGGCCGCTGGTCAGGTGGCCGCATCCGCAAGCCAAATCCAACAGGGCTCGATCGGGCTGGTTGCCAGGCTGGCAGCAAAAGACAGGCCCACCAGATAGCGCCCGTTGCCGAAACGGAAGGCGAAATAGTCGCGGACAAGCTTGTTCTTATTCCTGCTGAAATAGAGATCCAGGAGGTTACAGGCCGTCGCTTCTTCATCTGCCAGGAGCGGGGCCGCCTGCTCTTGCCACTGGCGCGCCGACCGCTCCGACGCGAGGCTCTTGACCCGATTGATTCCCGTGACCGAAGGCAAGGAACGGATCCAGGACGGCGACGGCGGCAAGCCGGGCGGTGTCAAAAGAGAAAACAGCGCCTCGGACTCGCCGGCCATTCTCAATCAAGGCGATGACCTCTTCGCTGCTTTGTCCGGCGCTGCCGATGTTTCCCTTTTTGAGAACGGGAATGCCGGCCACGATGGGGTACCGGCCGCAATAGCAGCTCAGCACACCGTATTCCGGTTCGGGTGAAACCGGTTCAGGCCCGCTTGCGCTCAGAGTCCCCGCACAAAAAGGGCAGCGCAGCAACTTCAAGAATGAAGTATCCATGATTTCCTCTCAAATGCGCGACAGGTTGCCGCCTTCGGCTAATGTCTCACAGTATGGAGGGCGCTTCCCTAGGCCGTCTTGATCATCGGCCTGATATTAATGTCGGTAACTTCGGCGGTCCGCGGCAAGCTGACGGCGTTCAACACCACGGCGGCCACGTCTTCCGGCTGAAGCAGCAGCTCCGGATGATAGTCCCGGCCTTCCCGATCGTGAATAGTCTGCTGCATCGGAGTCGCGGTTCGTCCAAGAAATACGCTGAGTACCCGCCGCCCATCCGCGTTTACTTCCGCGCGCAGGCTGTCCGCGATGGCCTTGAGCGCGAGCTTGGTTGCCGCGTACTGTCCCGTGCCGGCTCTGGCGCTCAGACCGATACTGGAATTGACAAATACAACCTCGCCTCGAGATCCGCGGAACATAGGCAGCAGTGCCTGGGTAAGGACGTAAGGGCCGCGCACATTAGTGCGGTACTGGCGATCGAAGTCTTCGACCGGAGCCTCTTCGATCGGTCCCAACGCGATAACGCCCGCGCTGTGAACCAGCAGGTCGATAAAGCCGACGTCTCGCTGCAGGCGCGCCGCCAGTTCATGGATTTCCTCGTCGTTCGTGAGATCGGCCTGATAACTGAAAAAGCGAGAGGAACCGGCGCTGCCTGAAACCGATTGAAGCGCTTCCAGCTTGCGCCCCACAAGGCAGACGGTAGCCCCCTGCTCGGCGAGGGCAAGGGCAATGGCCCTGCCGACGCCGCTGCTGGCGCCCGTTACAACCGCTATCTGATTGGTGAAGTCTGCCATGATTGAAAGTGTGACCGGTTGTCGTTGGCTACCTGCAGGTCGGCTGCGCTTCTTCGGGACGCTCCTTCAACAGGCCGTGTTGCACCAGCGCGTCTCGGGCGCTACTGATAAGACCGAACTCCAGCCCGGATTCCTCCGCGATGTCCAACAAAGTATGGCTGCCGTCCGATAGATTCAAAAGCCACAACATTGCCAGTTCACGACTTTTTCCATCGGTTTCCCCTCCCATGGTTCGATAGAGCCCTCGCTTGCCCAGTTGCGGCTCGCACTTTGGATTCTGGTTCAGGTAAGCCTTGTTCTCCTCCAGGATCTGCAGAACCGATAAACACCGGGCGAACGAGTCCGAAAGGTTTTGAGGGCGCACCAGATCAAGATTGTCGGCGGACGTGTGATACTCCGGGAAGCGGCCGTGCGGCGTTCGCATAAAACATCCAACCGGAAGATTGAACGCCGGCGAGCAGAACTGGCGCTCGTCATAGCCGTAGGGGGAAAAATTCAGGATCTCGTAGTCGTTGCCCGCATGCTGGAAGACATAGGCGACGGCCCGGTCAATCTCTGCATTGCCGCGGCGAGTTTTTTTGTAGGTAAACTTGCCCGAGTCGCCCGACACAAGCTAAAACCAGCCCGTGTTTGATTCGGGAAAGCTGCGCTTCGTTCAAGGAGAGCCAGGTTATGGAACCGATGGTTCCGGGGGTAAAAAGAAATCGATAGGAATATCTGCGCTTGACCTGCCCCAGTCGCTGCGCCAGAGACACCGCCAGGGCAATGCCGGAAAGGTTATCGTTGCACAGCGACGGATGGCAGACATGACAGGATATCAGGACCTCTTCGGCGCTCTCTCCTGCGAGATAGTATTCGCCGTAGGTAAGGTGACCTTTTTCCAGAGACGCATCGATCCAGTACCTCGTATTCGCCATCCTTCAACCGCATCAATTCATTGTGGCTCAGGCAGAATCCCCAGTTTTCCGCATAGTATGAAGTTCGATACGGAATCCAGTCCGGGTGATCGGGGAGCGTAAACAGATGCTCTTTCAACTCGTCAAGCGGAATCCTGGTTCTGACCGGCACGCTGTAGCTGACCACGTGCAGGTTGGATTTCCTGAAATCTATGACTCGCTCCCCTTGCGCATTCTTTACGCAGGCATCTCTGATGTTCCACTCTCTGGGAATATTCCAGTCGAATACGGGTGTGCCGCTGGGGATCTCATGGATTGTGAGCGGAATCCGGCTTTGAAGGATACGAAGGGTCTCTCGCACTCCGCCGCCCGTGATGCTTCGGCAAATGGGATATAACTCCGAAACCAGGGCGTACATCTCTGTCCCGGCGTCAACCAAATTGAGACCGGTGGTTAAATCGGCTGAATTCATTTTCCGGCGATTAGTTCCGCTGATCCGGGTAGTTTTATGACGAGGGATTGTCCGGTCAGGAGCGTTATGGGAGATTCCGGCTTGTCGGCAAAAAACTCGTCGACAGCATCTTTTTCGCCACGGGCCGCCGGGAATCCATAGTCGTCGAAGACCAGCACTCCACCGGGGACCAGGCGCGGATAAAAATACCGGCAGCAATCCAGAGCAGACTGATAGAGGTCCACATCGATGTGGGCAAAGGCGTAACGCCTGTCATCAAGTCCCTGGAAAGTATCGGGAATCCAACCCTTGCGAAAGTCGGTAAAATTTCGGAAACTGCTCAAGAGACTCTTCACCGATTCTACCGAGTCGATCGCGAAGGTTCCTTCGCCGTATACATTATCGTGACTTCCGTTTTTACGGGGTAACCCCTCGAAACTATCGAACAGATACAAGGTCTTAGCCTGACTGGTTACGAACCGATCGTCGTCAAGAACACGAGAAAGCAAGAGCGCCGTCCCGCCTCTATAAACTCCGCATTCGGCAAAATCCCCGGCGAGATGCAGACTGTGACGGGCCAGACTCACCAGCATGTAGCATCGCTCGGGAGAAACCAGCGTGTGAGGCTCGATACCTTCATATACCTTCTGAAAGTCCGGATGCCCTGCCCATGGGGTAAAGAGGGGGCAGGGGGCGCACCACTGAGTGTAGTATTGCGCTTCTTTCACGGTCAAAGCAGCCAGGCAATCTTTCTTGGCCACCAGGTAAGTCCCGTAGCCCTGGCGCTCGAAGTATGACTTGCACCTTTTCAGCAAGTACGATTTAGTCAGTCGCCTGACGTGATGAAGACGCCAGGCGACGGCGGCCACAGCCCAACTTGCCGGATTTTTTCGGTCCATGCCCCACTACCTTCATGGGACTGCGAGGTTCAATTCCTGGATGGCGCAGGCTCTATTATCTTGACGTTCGGAACCGGGACGATGAACTTGCCGCCCCGTTTTCGGTACTCCGCCTGCTGCCCCAGCACTTCGTCGGTAAAGTTCCAGGCGAGCAGCAAGACGTAATCAGGCTGGTCGGCTAACAGTCGATCGGGAGGCACGACCGGAATGTGTGAACCGGGCGTATAGCGCCCTTGTTTCAGCAGACTGCGATCAGCGATGTAGTTGACCGTATCGGGACCGAGCTCCAGAAAGCTCAGCAGTGTGTTGCCCTTCGCCGGCGCTCCGTAACCGGCGACTCGTTTTCCCTGGCGTCGCAGTTCCCTCAGGGTATAGTGCAAATCGCGCTTGAGCTGTTGGGTTTGCTCGGCAAAGCGCTGGTAGGTTTCAAACCGATCGATCCCTAGCTCCCGCTCCAATGCGAGCAATTCGACGACGCTTCGCTGCACGCGTCCCTCTCCTTTGCGCTGGACCGCAACCCGCAACTGGCCATGATGGAGGGGCAGGCGTTCGACATTGACGATTTCCATGCCTTCTTGAGCGAAGAGGTGGACCATCGGACCTAACGCCCAGTAAGAAACGTGCTCGTGATAGATGGTATCAAAGGCGGCTTGTTCCAGCATGTCGACCAGGTAATGTGCTTCGATGACAAACACGCCCCCTGGTTCGAGCACCTTCTTGATTCCGGCGACAAAATCACGCAACTCCGGGATGTGGGGGAAAGTATTGGTCGCGGTAATAAGCGAGGCCTGACCCCACCTCCGGATTATTTCCTCGGACGAGGCTGAGGTAAAGAACCCGACATAGCGTTCGGTTCCCCGACTACCCGCCAGGGCGGCCAGGTTCTCGGCAGGATCCACACCCAGGGTCTTCACGCCATGACGCGCAAACCCGCTCAAGAGAGTGCCGTCATTGCATCCGATATCGATGACCAGATCATCAGCGCCGAGGGAATATCGTTGTACGAGCGTGTCACTCAAATCATACAAATGATCCTTGAGTGTATCGGAAGCTGAGGATACGTAGAGATAGTCCTGAAACATGGCGACCGGAGGCACTCTTTCGGTTAGCTGCACATGGCCGCAGGTATGGCAGAAGCCAACCGTCAGCGGAAAGGTCGGCTCCGGGATGGTCAGTTCGTCCCTGGTCAGAAACTTGTTGGCGAGCGCCGTATCGCCGAGGTGCAGGAACCGCTCCACCGTCTGCAAACCGCACACGATACAACGCACGGATTCATTCTTTGTCGAGTTCAATTTACCGTTATCTCCCATTTGTATTATTCCACGAACAGAATTTGAGACCCGTGCGCCGCAGGACCCACAGGCACTTCCTTCAGGGTAGTCAACGCCTTGCGTACGGTGTCCTGAGCCTCCTCAGGCACGACGAAGAGCAGGAAGCCTCCGCCGCCCGCGCCGCAAAGCTTTCCTCCGAGGGCGCCCGCCTCACGCGCCAGACGGTACCAGTTATCAATTTGGTTAGTTGTAATCGTACTTGCCAGACCGCGTTTCAGCTCCCAACCCTGGTCGAGAATCTGCCCTAGCGCCTGCAAATTGCTATGGCCGTTGCTCAGAATTCCCTGCAGGTGGTAGGCGTGATCGCGCAGCATTCTCAGCGAGTCCATCTTTTGAGCGGTATTCGCTCTCTGTTCCGCCAGGACCGAGCTCGAATCCCTCTGGTGCCCGGTCCAGAACATCATCATCTGCTCAAACAGGGCGGCCAGCGCGCCATTGTTCAGCCGGTGCGGCTCGACGGTCACGGCGCCGTTCGGGTTTGAAACAGAACAGGTTCAAGCCGCCGAAGGCCGCCGCATACTGATCTTGTTTGCCGATAGGCTCCTTGAGTACGTCAATCTCGATGTAGGAGGCTTCCTCGGCAAGCTGTCCGGCGGACACACGTTCGCCGCGAAAGGCATGCAGCGCGTTCAGCAAGCCGACCGCAAAACTGCTGGACCCGCCCAATCCTGTCGAGGCCGGCAGATCCCCGACCGTGCTGATGTAGAGGGGCGGTTCGACTTGAAGGAACCTCAGGCACTCGCGCGCAATGTTGTTCTCGATCTCGTCGACACCCTGAACCTGCTCGCTCCTGGAGTAGTTCAGACGAATGCGCTCGTTGAATACCTCTCCGTGCCGCTTCACGGTCACGTAGATGTATTTGTTGATGGCAGTGCTGAACACCGCACCGCGCTCGTGTTCGTAGAACGCTGCCAGGTCGGTTCCGCCGCCCGCGAAGCTCACTCGCAAGGGTGTGCTGGAAACCACCAGTCTGGGAGTCGAGAATCTTGGGCTCTTAGCCATGTTTGACCGCCCAATCATACGGTATTTCCGGGGTAAAGGGATCGAGCCGCAGCATCTCTTTGGGATCGTGCGCCTCGGTGCCGCAGTTGGCCAGGATCACCATCTTGTCTCCATAGGCTTTGTATCCGTTGGCAATACCCGGGGGAATCTGGACCAGGCAGTAGTTATCCTCGCCCAGGAAGACCTCCTGAAGTTTGCCCTGCGTAGCCGAATTCTTGCGCAGGTCATACATCACCAGCTTGGCTCGGCCGGAAAGAACGGCGTTATTTACCGTCATCGTCTGATGGATATGCCAGGCCTTGATCGTACCCGGCCACGCGCACGAGAAATAGATTTCGCCAAAGCCGAGGAAATGAGGGTCGGTCGCCTTCAGCATATGCATGATCTTCCCACGTTCGTCGACGATCTGCCGCAAAGGAACGATCTTCACTCCATCAATCATTGCTGCTCTCCTCGTGCGCCGTTTTTCCATCGCAGATTGGCGTCGAGCTGTCCCGTGTCCAACAGATGGCGCAACCACTTCAGCCGTGTGAACCGCTTGTCAACGAAAGTGTCGCGTACCAGCCCGGCTGTCTTGAATGCGTCGTAGAGCTGTTGAGCCCCGGTTCGCGCGGTCCATTGGAACTCAAAACCGGGAATCACCCTGGCAAACTTGCCGAAGTCGGTTTTATAGGTGCGCTGATCGGCGCCGGGCTGAGCCAATACCTCCAGCCGGCAGCCGGGCACGGTCGCGACGGCAATCTCGGCCAGCTCAATAATCTGATGATTTAGATGATTGGCGCCGACGTTAAATGCCTGGTTGTGGACCGCCGCGGTGGGCGCTTTGAGGACCGCTTCGAAGGCGCGCGCGACATCCGCGACGTGCAGCACCGGCCGCCAGGGCTTGCCGTCGCTGTATACCACGACCTTACCTGTGGTCACCGCCGATCCCACGAGGTCATTGAAAACCGTGTCGAAGCGCATTCGAGGCGATACGCCATAGATAGTGCCGTTGCGCAGAAAAACAGGCGAAAACCCTTCCTGTGCCAGTTCGCTGAGGGCTCGCTCGCTCTTGACCTTGGAACGTGCGTACTCGGTCTGCGGCGCAAGCGGAGAATCCTCGGTCACGGTCGACGCATCCGCCATACCGTACATGATGCACGAGGAAGAAAACAGGAAGCGTCGCACCCCCGCCGCCCTGGCGAGTTGAGCCAGGCGCACGGAAGCTCGAAAATTAATGTCATCCGTCCAGCCGGCGTCGAGATTGCCGATCGGGTCGTTGCTCAGAGCCGCCAGATGAACCACGGCGTCGAATCCTTCCAGGTCTGAGGACTCCAGTTCTCGAATGTCTTTACGCACCACCGGGATGTTCGCTACGTCGGGCACGAACGTGCACTGCCCGAAATAGCCCGTATCCAGGCCGACTACCTCGTATCCCGACTGCAGCAAGTGCGGCGCCATGACTGAGCCGACGTATCCGTTGTGCCCTGTCACCAGAAGACGCTTGATCGGAGTTTCAGTTTTCATGTTGTCATGCATTGCTTATCACCTTGCGTGTAATGTCGATTAAAGATTCCTCGGGTGATACCAGCGCCGAAGGACAGCCCGCGGCTGCGGCGGCTTGCGCGTCGCGCTCGTCGTCACCGATGAAAAGCGTCCGGGTCAGATCGAGACTGAGTTCGCGCTGGGCTTGAAAAAGGAGCCCCGGTTTTGGCTTGCGGCACTCACAACCGAAATTCCAGTCGTGCGGGCAGTAATAGAGGGCATCAATCCTTCCCCCGGCGTCCTCTACCTCAACCGCCATCCTCTCATGGATCTGCCGCAAGTCGGACTCGGTCATGGCTCCACGGCCGACGCCGGCCTGATTGGAAACCACGATCACCTGGTATCGAGCCTGGTTAAAAAGGCGCAGCGCTTCCCTGGCACCCGGGAGCCATTCGAATTCCCCCCATGCCCGGACATACTGTGCCTTCGGCGGCCGCTTGTTCAAGACGCCGTCGCGATCGAGAATCACGGCGGGCCGCCGCGCCAGGAAGCTCTCGGTGAGCGGCAGCCGGTGCTGCGCGCCTATGCTGTAGTAACGATGGTCGGTCACATAGCCCAGTAACTCGCGGCGCTGGACCAGCAGGGGATATAAAGTCTCCTCGAGCGACACATTCGTCTCGGGGAGCAGGTCGACAACGGACCGGTTGAGTATCGCGTAGCTGATCTCTACGCCCGCCAGGCCGGCGCTTGCGCAGGTCTTATCGTATGCAACCACATATCCTTCGTCATCTACCCGAACGCTGTTGCGGGTGTAACCATCCTTGTTGCTGTACACCGTTATCATGGCCGGGACGTCAGCCGCGGTGAACCTCTGCCACATGCGTTCCATTTGCATCGGCCAATAGTTGTCGCAATAGAGCAAGAGGAAGTGTGAGTCGAGATGAGGTGCGGCCAGCTTGAGCCGGCGTCCGGTATCATCCTCGACAGCAGAAACAGAATACTCGACCTTCACGCCCCACCGGCTGCCGTCACCGCAGTAGTCTTGAACGACCTCGGGCAGATACCCCAGCAATAACAGAATACGTTTGAAGCCTTGATCCCTGAGCTGTTCGATCTGGTAAGACAGGAAGGGCTTACCGTGGATTTCCACCATAGGCTTTGGTCGGGCCGCAGTCAGGTTGCCCAGACGCGTCCCCCGGCCGCCAGCCAGGATCACTGCTTGAGTGGGACGTTGTAACGCGGATCTCACGTGGTTAGCTCGAGTGTGCTCGTTTCCGTCCGGTCTTGTACCAGACAGGTCGTCAGGACGTGGCAAAGCAGTGAATGACCGCTCTCCACCAGGCCATAGGCTCCCCGCTCGGTCGGCAGCCACAGGCAGTCATCCACCTGATCCTTTAACGCACCGCCATCGAAACCCAGCATCCCTATGGTCACGACGCCGCGCGCGCGGGCTAGCTCGACGGCCCTGAGCAGATTGGGCGAATTCCCGCTTGCCGAAATCACAATCAGAACATCGCCAGGTTGAGCAAAGTTTTCCATCTGCCCTGAAAAGACCCGTTCGTACCCCTCGTCGTTCGCCAGCGCGGTCAACCATGAGATGTTGTCGCTGAGGCTCATGACTCGCATCGGCCTCCGGCCCTCGCATTTGGTCGCTTTTCCCAGATCGTTGACCCAGTGAGAAGCGGTGGCGGCGCTGCCGCCATTCCCGGCGACATATATCGTTCCCGCTCTGTCACGGGCCGCGCGCAAAAGATCGACAATCCTTTCGACGGCATCCAGATCCACTCGATGCAGGAGCTTCTCGAAGGCTTGAAGATAGTCAGCCGCAAGTTGTTTAGCTTCGCACACGACGTTTTCCTTCATCGGTTCAAACTCTCCTTTTTTCTTCGTGTTGCTTAGAGTCTCGGCGGCAGTCTTTGGTCCTAACGCTCCAACTGCTGCGAAGATGCGCAAAGGCCGGTTTTGTTGCGGCACGCTGAGTAAAAATCGGTGACCGCCACTCAGCTTTTAAGCAATCGCATCTAATTCTTTGAAATGAAGCCCTTTTCGACGTTTTTTGAGGTATTGCCCTCAAATGAGATAGTGACTTCTACGCTTCTTGTTTCCCCCTTTTTTCACTTCGAGGTCTAGCCCCCGGGGAAAGGACTCGGGCTTCGATCGACTGCTGACCAGAACGGTGATTCTGTTAGCCGGACGATGCAAGTCTAACCAGGACTTGATGCTGTAGTCCGCCAGGTATGAAGGTGTCTTGACGTGCGGAATCGTGGTCTCGTACGAAGCAATACGCTCAGGAAGATTGAACACCTCAACCACGGCATCATTGGGAAGTTCATCCACAACCTGAGTCAACCGGTGCAGAATCGTCGATGATATCGCTGCGCTGTCCTTCCACTCGCCGTACGTGCGTACCAGAGGCGAATAGGCCAGGAGCGAGAAGGTCACCGTCGAGAGCATCAGGAAAGCGAAGGCGGGGGGCTCCGTAAGCGCGAACGACAGCGAGAAACCGTTGGAGTTGCCCCTTCTGATCAATGATCGGGTCGAGTCAACGGACTGGGAAATCAGGATTGCCACAATACCGCTGAAAGGGATCACTGAAAGATACATGTAACGATGAGTGAAGGTGAACGTTAGCAAGTAGACACCGAGAGGAACAAGCAGCCAGATCACCAGGAAGCTCAAAGTCATCCCGGTATGAGATTCGGATAGAAACCGCTTTATCTTTTCCCGCTTGTCAAAGCCAATCAGGATGCCGAAGGAAATTGCGGCTAGAAAGAATAACTTCGAAAACCCGGAACTGAGTAATTCTCCCGCCCGGTAAAAGTAAGCTTCGACCGGAACCTCATGACGATTCGTCATGGCAGCGCTCAGAAAGGCAGGTCCTTGGTCCTGGTAAGCTCGTTTGATCGCGCCGTTGACAAAAGGGGCGAGGGATGGGTAGGCGAGGATTGCGATCAGGCAAAAAACCGCAACGCCTGCCAGTCCTATCATTGCCGTCCGTAGCGCCTGCCGTCTGGGGTAACCGATTATTTTGAAAAGCGCCCGTCGGTAAAGGCAAAGGAGAACAAAGAAGAGAAGGAGCGCGACTTGCGAGCCCACTCTCTGCAGTAAGGTCGGAAAGGGTTGAAAGAAGGTTACCGCGAACGATACCGGATAAACCAGATCCGCCGCATAGTCGGTGAGCGTACCGGTGAAGAAGTTTAACTTGTCGGACGATGGGACCAGGGTGGGATCATATCCTCCAACTCCGCGTACGATATAAGCTCTAAAGCCGAGAAATAGCGGTGTGACGACCAGAAAGGGAAGTGACGATTTCAACGCGCCACCTATCCGGGCGAAGATTGACTTTCGGTTGGGCGAAAAGATAACCAGATAGCCGAGAATCAGCGCGGGAAATATCACCGCAATCTCCTTGGCGCCCAATGCCAGAAGATAACAGACGAGAGAGCCGAACAGGTAAACTCGCCGGCGCTTTTGGCCGGAGAGGTGCTTGATAAAAAGTAACAGAGAGACGAGCAGGAATAGCACTGCAATAGTATCGTGCCGGCGCGGAATTGCGGGGACGCTTTCAACCAGGATTGGGTGAACGGTAAAGATGACGGCGCCGAGCCAGGCGACAGCCGGCTTGCCCTCGGTCAAGCGGAGCAGGACCAGGAAAACAGAGAGAGAAACCAGAATGTGCAGTATCAGATCGGTCAAGTGATAGCCAAATGGGTTTAATCCCCAGATGGAGTAGTCAAGACTGTACGAGAGCGTCGCGATGGGGCGATAAAAGAGCGACAGTTTCGTGAGAGTTGTGCCGTTCATCAAGGGTTCATTGAATATACGCAGCACATCTCGAAAGGATCGGACCCGGCCGGTGTCGATCAACGTGGTGCTGTCCTGGGCAGTGAAGAAATAACCCAGCATATCCCGGTAAGCCAGGTATCCAATGATGGCGATGGAGAGCGCCAGGAGTGCGGTAATCAGGACTCTTTTTTGTTCGAGCTTCATAGTAGATGTTGGTAATGCGATCGATAAAGGGAGTAACGCTCAGCGCCAGTATACAATTACGCCCGCGGTCAGCGCCCACAGGCAAAGGTTGGCGAGCATCGGGATGTCCGTCAACAAGCTTTGCGTGGGATCGCCTCCCTCGTTTTTATGATGGATCAGATAAAGGTAACGGAAAATGCCGTAGAGCACGAAGGGCAGTGTCAGCATGAGCGCGTGTGTGTGAAAGCGGCGCACCGTGTCCTCGCTGACCGTGTAAAGGGCGTAGCTCATCACCGTGGACGCGGTCACAATGGCGATCATCATATCGAGAAAGCCAGGATTGTAGTCCGCCAGCACCTCTCGATGGGCCTGCGCCCCTGCTTTTAGAAGCCCGAGTTCATGACGCCGCTTGCTGAAGCCAAGGAAAAGGGCGAGCAGAGTGGTACAGAGAAACAACCAATGACTGATTTCCACCTGAATGGCCAGGCCTCCACCAGCCACGCGGAGAACGAAACCGGAGGCAATGGCAAAGACATCGAGAATAACCTGGTGTTTGAGCCAGGTGGAGTACAGGAGGTTGATCAGCCAGTAGCCCAAAAGCACGAGAGCCAACGGCTTGCTAATCATCCACGCCCCTGCCAGAGCCGACAGCAAGAGCGCTATCATTACTCCTGCGGCAAGCGACACGCTCAGTTCACCGCTGGCAAGCGGGCGGTGTCGCTTTCTCGGGTGCAGCCGGTCCTGTTCGCGGTCTCTGATATCGTTCAACAAGTAGACCGAGCTGCTGGCGAGACAAAAGAGCACGAAGGCCGTTAGAGCACGTCCGACGGCGCCTGGCGTAAAAAGGTTCTGCGAGAAAAGCAGCGGAGCGAGCACAAAGAGATTCTTGACCCATTGCTGGGGCCGCAGCTCTTTCGCCAGGCTTCGCGCCTGCTTGAATTGGCTGGATCGCACCTGGATTCTTTCTTGGAGGACAAGCGGCTCTTCTACTTTCAGACCGCCTCTCCTCAAACCTGCTTGCATCGATATTGCCTCATTGAGTAACGGGCCGGGGGTGTTTATTCCCAGGCATAGTCGATCAGAACTCCGGGTTGGCCCGGAGCCGGAAGATACCCCGTGCCATAGTAGTCGTTGGCTTCTATATCCAGAGAACCCGCGTCGGTGACGTAATCCAGCGGCGTATCCCTTCGGTCGGCATAGAGATGGTAGGAGTAGCGCCCGGCTTTGAGCGGCCACTTTGGAATGATGCAATCCGTGTAACCCTCTCCCGGGTGAACCTTAAGTGTTACTCCAACGGCTCGGTTCCTGCAGGCAAAGAGGTGGATGTTGTTGGCGGTATGAAATGCGATACCGATCCCAACATCTTCGAGGGTCTGGCTGGATAAGCATTCATATTCGAGCCGGACAATCACGCGTTGACCCGAGACCAGGGTCCTCCAGGGCGCCATGGTTTCAGGATTGAGAAACTGGACGCGTTTGAACCTGAAGGTATTGCCGCCAATGCGATCTTGCCGCGTCTCGATCGGCTTGGTTCGCAGTTGCTCGACCGATCCGAGATACTTCGTTACAGCCTGCTGGGTCGGTCCTTTAAAAGTGATCTTACCGTCTTCCAGGAGGATTCCCGTGTTGCAAAGAGACTGAATCACCCCCATGTTGTGACTCACGAAGATCACGGTTCGCCCTTTCTGCGCCACCTCTCCCATTTTCCCCACGCACTTGTTCCGGAACGCTGCATCGCCGACGGCCAGGACCTCGTCCACCAGCAGAATCTCCGGCTCCAGGTGGGCGGCGACGGCAAAAGCCAGTCGCAGGTACATGCCGCTGGAGTAATGCTTCACGGGCGTATCAATGAACTTTTCTATCTCGGAGAAGGCCACGATCTCGTCGAATTTTCGGTCGGTCTCCGACTTTTTCATGCCCAGGATCGCGCCATTGAGGTAGACGTTTTCCCGGCCGGTCAGCTCCTGGTGAAAGCCGGTGCCGACCTCGAGCAGCGACCTCACTCGGCCGCGAATCTCGGCAAATCCGACGGTCGGCTCCGTGATGCGAGAAAGGATTTTCAACAACGTGCTCTTGCCCGCTCCATTGCGCCCGATGATTCCTACCACCTCCCCGCGCTTCACCTCGCACGAGAGGTCTTTCAAGGCCCAGATCGTGTTTTCGTCACTGGAGGGCTTGATTCTCGAACCCTGGAGCGTCGTGCGGATCCGGCGGAAAGGCGCAGTGCAGGCATTGGACAGCGTGTCGCGCAGCGTCTTGTAACCTTCGTGCCGGGCGCCGATGCGGAAGACCTTTCCCAGTCCTTCCATGCGAATAACAGCATCACTCATGATTATTGATCCGTTGAAATGGTTGAGCGCGAAGACTCAAATAACGTCCGCAAAGGTCTTTTCCATGCGGCGGAAATAAAACGCGCCGCCGACGAGGACCAGCACCGCCACCAGGGACGAGGCGACAAGGATCGCTCCGGGAGCGGGTTGGGTTCCCAGGAGCGCCCACCGGAAGCCTTCCACCACGCCGACCATCGGATTCAGTCGCGTATATAGTGCGCCAGGGTTCGGACAGCAGGCTGCTGGGGTAAGCGATAGGCGTGCTGAACATCCAGAACTGGGTCAGGAAGGGGACGGCGTGCTGGACGTCGCGGTACTGCACGTTCAGCGCCGACAGCCATAGCCCGACACCGAGGGAGGTCACCAGCGCGAGCAGCAGCAACAGTGGAATCCAGAGCACATTGGCCGTGGGTACGATGCGGTAGTAGAACATCATCCCCAGCACCATGACGAATGCCAGCATGAAATCCACCACCCCTGAGAGCACCGTGGATACCGGGATAGTGAGGCGAGGAAAGTACACCTTCTTTATCAGATTGGAGTTGCCCACCAGGCTGTTGGAGGACTGGCTCAATCCGTTGGAAAAGAACGTCCACGGCACCAGGGCGGCGAAGGCAAAGATCGGATAAGGAATGCCATCGGACGGGACCTTGGCCAGCCGGCCGAAAAACAGGCTGAACACCGCCATCGTGAAGAGAGGCTGGATGATGGCCCAGGTCACGCCCAGCGCCGTTTGCTTGTATCGTACCTGGATGTTTCGCCAGGTGAGGAAAAACAACAGCTCGCGATACTCCCAGACCTCACGCAGCTTGAGCGATACCCAACCTTGGCGCGCTTCGATGCGGATGGGCGGAATATCGGGTCCGGCTTGCGTGCCGGGCGGCAGCTGCTTCCAGCCCCGGCACTCTCAGCTCGGTTTCCTGGACTTTCATTGGTGTAGTTTCCATCTTTTGCGAATCACCCGCGGGACGTGTGCAGTCGACGCGTCAGTTTGGTCTGGCTGAACCCGGGTCCGCGCCGAACAATCGCGAAATCCCAGATTCCCCGCAGGAAGCCCCAGCCATAGCCGAAATGGTAGCAGGCGAACACGGGAGGAAGGAGAGGAAGGAGGTCCCACCCATGCCGCGCAGCCGCCATCGTTGAAGCTGCAATGTTAGAAATCGGAATAAGTTCCTGCCAATGCAAGCCAGGTCCAACCCGCAAGAGCCGACCAGGGGAATAAGACTGGAAGCAGGAACACCGACATCACAAACAACGCCGGAATCAGGTGCCGGATTGAGGCGGGCATCCGGTGCTTCTGGATGACCCGGACTTTCCAGTATCCATACTGCATCTGCTGGCGGAACAGCTCTGCCAGCGACCCGCGCGGGGTGTACCAGCTCCTTATGCGGGGTGATTGCCAGATCTTGCCCCCGGCCCTGGCCAGACGCAGGTTGAATTCATCGTCCTGGTTGCGGACCAGTTCTTCGTCAAAGAGACCGATCCGGTCGAAGACCTCGCGAGGCCAGCATCCGAGATAGACCGTGTCGAGGCTTCCTTCATAATTGGCGTCGTGCCCGCGAGCTCCGCCCACGGCAAAGCTCGACTGAAATGCGGCTGCAATCGCCCGACCCATCAGACCCTTCCCTTTAGCCACCCAGGGTCCGCCTACGTTGTCGGCGCCGGTCTCCCGGAGGACAGCCACGCACTGGCTCACATAGTCAGGCAGCATACTCGGTATGCGCATCCGCGCGGATAACGATCCGGCCGCGAGCTGCGCCAATAGCGGCATTCAAGCCGGTTGAGACGATGCGGCCCTGGTTTTCGACCATCGTGACGCGCGCGTCTTCCTGCGAGAGCCGTCCTACCACGTCGCGCGTTCCATCCTCGGACATGCCGTCGGCGACGATCACCTCGAGCTGCGCGGCAGGGAAGTCCTGCGCCAGGAGCGATCGTACACAGGTTCCGATATGCTCCGCCTCGTTCCGGCATGGGATAACAATCGAAACAACAGGCACCGCTGTTCATGGATGATCCTGACCGGAGACCCGGAGGATTGCGTCCGCAACCGCGGGAGCGACGAAACTCGTCGCTGTGCGCCGTCCAATGGAGATCCTTCGGGAAGAACAGATTTTCATTTCCCCTGTAACCGGCGAGAATCGTAGGCAGGGCCAGGGCGTCCGAAAAGCCCACTTTGAATCCGGCTGCAATCAGCTGCTCGTGCGGCAGCATTTCCCTGGGCGAAAGCCCTCCCGCCATGTTTTCGTCCGCTGTCCCCCCAAGTGTCAAGAGAATGCACTTGGCGCCGTTCTCCTTGCAGACGTCGACAAGCCTGGCCAGCAACTCGGTGGTAACCCGAAAAGCCCCGCTCTCCTCCTGGTAGAACTCAGGCGAGAATTGGTCGTGTTTGACCGGTTGCGGGCTTGGCTCGCGGGGAACCACCGGCGAGTTCCGATTTAGGGTTTTCGCCCGCAGTGACTGTTGGGAGAACCCTCGTGCCGACGAATTTGAACAGGTGGCTATGTTCTCGGAGCCAGGAAGCCCCGGGCAAATAACGCGTTATAGCCCGGCTTTGCGTGTATTGGCTGGTAAAGGGTCTTCTCTTCAGCTGCCCGTCGCCGGTCCACTCATACCAGTCTGTGTTCTGAACCATGTCGTGGGTCATGACCAGAATCACGACAATATCGGGGTGGAGTGGAACTCCGAACTTCGTGAAGAATTCTAACTCATTGGCGGTTTGGTAGCCGTATACGCCCGCCATTGATGGCCTCAAAATCGCCGGCGTGTCTCCGCTCCAACTCGCGGCTGACCGCATAGGGTAGCGTTTCGTGCTCCTTGAGTCCGGCCCCGAACATGAAGGAATCGCCCAGGAACAGAACCCTGCGAACCCCCGGTTTCTTCACCGGAGAGATTTCCGGACCCCGAAATCCCAGAGAATTCACGCGGATTTCTGCCGAGAATTCCGGCGAGACCATCCGCCCCCGCGCGTTCGGCCGCAAGCGGTAGTCGACGTCGGGATCCCACTCGACAACGTCCGACGTCAGTGTTTGAGGATTGAAAAGGCGAACCGCAAACTCTGCCAGGAGCAGGGAAACCGAAGTACCGAAGACCAGCGCAATTACCGAAAAGACCAGAACACGGTATCGACGCTTTGACGGGGCCTCAGCTGTACGGGATGACGGGTTGGTCGTTAGCACGGCGTGGACCATCCGGCGTCGCTCGTCGCGCGGTTGAGCACTTGGCTCGTAGATTTCCCGTGTTCCCGGCCGATCTGCAAGACGCACGACCAGAGAAGTCTTACCCTGGCGCGTCTTGGGAATTTCAGAAACTTCCACGATCTCGATGGAGAACGCGCCAATCCTTTCCTGAATGTCATCACGAACGGCAACGGCATCTGCGGACCGATAGCCTTCTCCCGGGCGCACCAGCAGGAACGCATGCCCTGGTTCGTCCTGCACGATCTGGGCCGAATGGATCGTGGGACTTCGTTTCACCGCCGTCGACAGCCGTCCGATTTTCCGTCCATCGCGCGCGACGAGATAATCATCCACTCGTCCTTCCAGATTCGTGATGATGGGTTGGGGATTGCCGCACTCGCAGTTCTGAGTCTCGGCCCAGGCGGCATAATCTCCCAGCCGGTAGCGAATCAGAGGCATCGCGTCGTTCAGAAGACCGGTGGCGACCATTTCGCCGGTCTCGCCGGCAACACAGGGCGTGCCATCCTCTCGCAAAATCTCCAGGATGCCGATGGCAGGAATGACATGCATTTGGCCGTTGGGACACTCCATAGCCATGGCGACTCCCTCGCACTGCCCATAGTGGTCGAAACACTTCGACTGAAAGAAGCGTTCGATGCTGAGGCGCATCCCGGGAAGAAGCGTGTCACCGCTCACAATCACGTTACCAAGTCGAAAAGGTTGAATGGCCGCACCCAGAGCGCTTTCTGTCGAGGGCGGCAATGGCCGAGCCGTACCCGGTCATCCATTGGGAACCGTATTGGTGAAGGGCCCCGATGTAGCCCTGGGCGGTGTCCGGAGACACGTGATAGCTCGACAGGTACAGTTGCCGCCATCGGCGGTTGAAGCGCCAGAAAGGGGGTTGCCCGGCGCTGCCTCGAACAATGGGCCGGCCCCCCATTACGGCGCGTGGAATATCCTGTCCTACGCCGGCGATATTTCGGACCATCACTTCCATCACGGCCCAGAACTTTGGCAGCATGGACATAGGCCAGTAAATTCGCAGAGAAGTCCCGGTGGTGCCGCTGGTCTTCTCCATCCAGAGCGATTTTGGATTCAGTCCCTCGACCAGGAATGCCTGCTCGTTCAGACGTATCGACTGTTTGTCCAAACGCGGCAAGATGCGGAGGTCGGCTGCCGACCGTACCGATTTGTAATCCAGGTTCTTCCATTGTTCGCGGTAGTAGGGGACGCGAGTCGCAGCGAGTGCCACGACCGAACGAAGTTGGTCGCTCTGCCAGGTTTCCGCGTCCGTGCGGGACCAGTTCTGCCACTTCTGGCACTGCCGGCGCCACTCTTCGAATCCGGGGCCGTAGTAGAGCCGCTCGAGGCGGCCTGCATAAAGGCTCATTCCTGCCTCCTGCAGGTAAACCGGCAGGCGCCAGTAGAGCTCCATTTTCCAGTCGTAAATCATCTCTTGAAGCAGTTGCAATTGGCTCTACGATGCTGCTACAGCACTGCGCAAGCGAGCCCGCTTTGGAGTGTCGCAAGCCGTTGCGTTGCGTCACTTGTGTTGCGGCAGCTTGCTGCCGCTCGTAAGAAGCCGGTTCGGCCGACTCTGAATCGTGAGCAAACTCCTGGTCAAAATGTACGCTTCCCGCGATCCCGCACATGGGGAGGGTGTTGCGGGAGTGTGCCCGCCGGGTATGTCCGCAAGGCCGGGGCTTTAGCGGGACTCCACTCGGTTGCCCGGCGCCTGGCAACGACGGGTTCAGTAGCCACCGCAATTGCCAGGACAAACCATAGATGCTTGCGCGCGATATCTGTGCCTGACATGCTGCCAGCGAGCACCGCCAGCACCAGCGCGAGAGGAAGAAGGCCAAAAGTGCCGTTGCGCCCTCTCCACGCTGCGCGGGCGCAGAACCAGAGTCCAATCATGAAAGGAATAGCCCCGGCGAAGCCGACTTCCAGCAACAGATGCAGATAAGGTGTTGTGAGCATCCCTTATCCGCCAAAACCCGTACACACGTCTTCCAAACTCATACCAGAACTCCACGGGCCGCCAACCGAAAAGGGGTTGCTCGGAGATCATTTCGATTGCTTCGGTGTAAATACCCAGCCGTCCCGAGAAGTCCCCTCTTTCGTAAGTCTGCTGGAAGCGGGTTAATGTCGTCGAATTCTGGGAAATGAAGTAGACGATGGCGGCTATCGCCAGCATGGCCAGGATCGGCACCGTCGGCTTGCCTCTATAGCGGCGTGAGGGCAGCAGATAGACCAGGAATCCTAAGACGAAAATCACGATTCCGTTGCGGGAGCCCGGTGCTTACAAGAGCCGGAAGTAGAGGCAGGGCCAAGGCCACGAGCCAGACCTTCCTGTAATCGCAGCGGAGGCGAGATGAGGTACAAACCCATCAGTATCAAGCACAGCCAGAACTATTATGACCGACAGGGTATTCGGGTTGAACCCCATCGATGACATTCTTGCTCCGACGTTGGTCTTGTATGTCACGGATAATCCGGTAAGACCAACAAGCATTCCGAGCGCCACGGCAGATGTGGCTAGCGCATAAGTTTGAAAGGCTTTTCTTGCCAGGCCTTCGTCTCTCAGCAGATCGGAAGCGATCCAGAAGAAGACCACCAGCTGCACCATTGTGAGAAAACGCGAAAGAAAGACTGTCAAACAATCCCGGCGCGAGAAAGAAGCCGTTCAGTGCGAAAACGGCGAGATATCCGGCGAACCACCACATGGCCCGAGAAAACGGGGGAGGGATCGAGTCCGAGAGAAGGGGTTGTAGTGGGTAAGGTAAACGGCGATAAACAAGGCGCCGGCAATTTTCGCCAGGGAGAGCGAGCCTGATGTGAATCTCGAGGGATACATCTCGAACGGCATCGAGAAAACGAACAGCAGCAAAAGCCAGCGCACGCTGGTGGGAATGCTCTTTTCAGAAACGATCCTCACCGGACTTCCGATAATTGAAGCCGTTCTGGTTGGTGCAATCCACCAGGCTCTTCCTGCCATGTTCCTGGGGGCGGCGAATCTATTCTGTGGGCGTATCATGTGGCCTTGCTCGGTGCCGGAAACTTCCTGCCACTTCAGGAAGCAACCAATTGTTTCCCCGACCGCTGGCCTTCGAGTGACCATGCAGTGCGAGTGTCTTCAAGAACCCATTCATGCAGGCGCTCCGCATGCCGCCTTGCGCTCCTGGAGTAAGCCTCTTGCAGTGCTCCGCGAACCAGGCCGGCGGCCAGGTCTTCCTTCGTCACTACTTTCACGATGGCTTCCGCAAGCGCGGCAGGTGAATCTTCCGTGACGACGTAAGCCCAGCCATTCTTTCTTGCGGATTCGGCGTGGTACGAATCCTCCGGCGCAAACACAATAATGGGACGTCCCGAAACCAGGTACTCGCACAGTTTGGTGGAGAAAACGGTGCGAACTTCCTCGATGGAACCATTCTTGTGGGACAGAGGCGCAATCAGAACATGGGCTCCGGACTGAAGACGTTGCACCTCCGCTCGAGAGACATACTGGGCCCGCAAACGACTCGATTGGATACCTTGTTGTTTCAGAGCTTGAAGGTCCATGGATGTGCAAAACAGCAGTTCGTACCCCGAAGGCAGGAGCTCGGATGCGGCGGCCAGCACCTTGAGCGCGTCGAGGTTCATCGGCGGGCTCACCGCCCCGACAAACAGGACTGTCGGTGCGGGCATTGCCGGCGGCGCATTCGGAGTGACGTTCAAATAGTCCTGTTCTCGAATAGTGTGAGGCAGCAGATCTGTTCGTATCCCGTACTTGTTTTCGTAGTACTTCTGCATGGCTTCGGTCATGCACAGCACCCGCCGGGCCTCTCGGATTATGATGGGCTCCCATTTTTCGGCGAAGCGAGCTAGAGGCGAGCCGGGAGTCAGGTTCTCTATCCAGAGATCGTGCATATGGGCGTAAAAAGGGAGGCCCAGATCGCGCGCGGCAAGAAAGGTCGCCACAAAGTAGTCATCGCAGGGGTACGCGCCGAAAACGACGCTTGTGCCAAGTTTTCTCAACACTCTTCGAACGGATGGTCGAAGGGCGCGGCAGGTTGTCGCTGGAGATTTTATTCTCAGGCGATCGTACACGCCGGCTAGAATCCGGGGCAAAGCAAGATACTTCGTTGGACAGGGGGGCAGGAACGAAGGATCGGATTTGCCATACAGGTTAGATCCAGCAACTGCGCTCAGCGTGCCTGGATAGCCCGACAGAAGGTTCGCCAACAGAATAGACGTCCCTGACACCTGAGGAGCGAAACTCTTTGAGACCACCGTGAGCACAAACAGGCCTTTCTCTTGCCCAAAAACTGCTTACGACAACAACCCGCGTTGTTGCAATTCGCCCCAGGCGCTTTCAGCGCCGTCGCGCGCATCCCGCTGCGATTGCACCCATTCCACCAGCTCCGGAATCCCGTCGCGGAACGCCCTGGAAGGGATCCAGCCTAACAGTTGCCGCGCCTTCGAAATATCCGCAAAGCAGTGACGGATATCGCCGTTGCGGTACTTCCCAAGGATGCGGGAGCTGATATCTTTCTTCATTTCGGACGACAGCATCTCAGCGATCTCGATCACCGAGACCGCCGTTCCCGAGCCGATATTGATGGCCTCGCCTGGTAAAGGTTTCTCGGCCGCCGAAATAATCGCTTGCGCGACGTCCTGCACGTGGACGAAATCCCGTCTTTGCAAACCATCTTCGAATACCAGCGGAGGTCGATCGTTCAGGAGCCGGGCGCAGAAAATTGCCGCCACTCCAGTGTAGGGGTTCGAGAGCGCCTGGCGGGAACCATAGACATTAAAAAAACGCAAGGCCGTAGTCGGGATGCCGTAGGCCGTGCCAACTTTCAGGCACATCTCTTCCTGATCCCTCTTGTTGATCGCGTAAACCGATGCCGGCGCCAGCGGTTTTGCTTCATCCGTGGGAACCGGCTGAAGCGCATTTCCGGCCTGGTCGCGCATTTCCCAGTCGCTTGCTGCCAGCTGTGCCTCACTGCGAAGTTCCGGATTGACGAGCTCCCCGTCGCCGGCGCGATACCGCCCCTCCCCGTAGACCGACATTGAAGACGCTACTACCAGGCTCTTGAGAGGTATCTTGGAATCGACGATGGCCTGCAACAACGTCGCAGTGCCCATGACGTTGGTTCTGCAATAGTCGACGATCTGGTACATCGATTGCCCGACCCCGACGGCGGAAGCCAGGTGTATCACGCGTTCGACGCCCTGCAGGGCCTGCGATACTGAAGCGGCATCCTCGATGCTGCCGACCAGAAGCTCCGCCCGGGGATCGAGATAGGCCGGCCGCTTTCTTTCTGTCCCGTGTACTTGCGGAACCAGGGCATCGAGAATCCGAACGTCGTATCCGCGCTCAAGCAGCCCGTCCACGAGGTGCGAACCTATAAACCCGGCTCCTCCCGTTACCAGCACCTTCATTTCGTTTTTCCCTTCGAGATCAATGCCGCGGCTTGCTCGACCAGGCGCGCCGCGCTCAGCCCGTCTACGCGCCCGAACTGCTGCTTGACGATGCGTTGCCTTCCAGGGCGATCCAAGTCGGGTTTTTCGAGATAGTTAACAATCTTTTCGCGCAGCCCTTCGGGCGATTTGGCGAGCTGTGCTGCTCCGGCCCGAACGACGTTCGCCATGTGGGTGAAGTCGTAATAACGACGCACAGACTTCTCGTAGGGCAGATCGCCGGCCGGGTCGTAAGCGACGCAGACCACCGGACGGTCGAGGACCGCTGCATCTATCGAGATGGTCGAAGCCGTGTTAATGACCACGTCAGCGTCCCGTAACAGCCTCACGAGGTGCTCGATATCGCTCTTCGGAAGCTCCCAGGGAAGGCTGCTATTGCGAACCGGTGGAAACTCGACCTTGACCCGGTTCGATGCCAGGCTGAGGTAGGGGTCGGTTTGAAGTTTGTATGGACCCGTGATTGCCTGCGGATGAAGCCGGATTACGAGCTGGCAAGGCTTTCCCAGGCTATCCTCTTCGACCCATTGCGCCACGCGCTTGACCACCTCGATCTCATCGGGAAAGAACGCGGCGTGATTGGTGCCGTAGAAAATCAACCGCCGTTCTGGATCGAGCCCGAGACCCTCCAGATTCTCGCGGCGCGTACCAAACCTGCGGGCGTTGGCGAAGATATCGTAGAGCGGCGCGCCGGTCTCGACCACGCGTTCCGCTGAAAATCCTTGAAGATCCACCGCCTCGCGCTTCATGTAATCGCTCCAGACCAGGAGGCGATCCGGGTGAGGGTTAATCAGGCCTTTTGAGGAAAGATTGTCCCAGCTCATGATCGCGGCCGCCACCGGAATTCCTCGCCGGACGCCGGCATGCAGCAGGAGCGCGTCCTGCTCCATGAACCCCGGACTTCCTAAAAGGATCAGGTCGACTGGCTTCGTCGACAGGAGGGTTTCCAGGTCTGCGCGCCGAAGAAGCAGGTATTCCCATTGAAGAGCTTTTTTTCGCAATCCGGGAAAAAGGCGCATCAGGGCGTTGCAGATATCGGCCGTCAAGGGCGAGCCCGAAATGACGCTTCCGGAAATCCACCATTGCCTGGCGCATGGTTTCGGTTGGTTGGCCATTCAGCAATATCTGGTGACGTGCCAGCCAGTAGCGCCAGCTCAGCGGTCCCTGATTATTAAGATTTACCGCGCAGACTTCGACGCCGCGCTCATCAACTTGCTCGGCAAAGCCCTCGTCCGATCCCGTTCGGGCTCACGATCAGAGCCTGGAAACCGCGCTTTAGCAGCAGATCGAGGACGCCGGAGTGAACAAACTGGCGCAGTTGGAAACCGCTGGGAATCGAAACGAGGACCCTGGGGTTAGGGTTGGTGCCGCGGGCAGCCGCGACTTCAGCAGTAGCCGCGTCAGAATCAGTCTGCAAAGATAAACTCATAAGGGAGAAGCTCCGGGATTCATCACTTCACGTTTCTATGGGGCGTCGTGTCGAAGTCGCCAAGCAAAGGCGAAGGATTTTGAAAACATCAGGACTTTTTCTGCCAGGAACACTTCGGTCTGCGCCATCGACTCTTCGGTGCAGCCGCCAATATGCGGCGTCAGGATGAGGTTCTCGTGTTCAAGGGCATAGGCCACGACTGGATGATTCTCCATCCGCTCCGAACCCTCGCCGGAAATCACATCCAGGGCGGCCCCGGCCAGATGCCCCGATTTCAGGGCATCGAGCAGCGCCGTCTCATCGACCAATTCTCCGCGGGAGGTATTGATAAACCAGGCGCCCTCTTTCATGGCCGAGAATTGCTCGCGCCCGAAGAACCCGCGTGTCTTCTCCGAGAGGTTCACGTGCAGTGTCACCAGGTTCGATTCGCCAAGCAATCGGGCGAGCGGAACCAGCATGACCGGCGGCTCGACCGATGCCGGGGTGATATCCGGGTCCGCGGTCAGGACGACCGTATCAAACGCTCTCAAGTATCGGCTCACGATACGCCCGAGCCGGCCATAACCGACGACTCCAACTGTCTTGCCATGCAATTCGCGGCCCTTGAACCGATCTCGATTCCAGCCGCCGAATCGGGCGTGGGTCGCGGCTGCCGGGAGGTGACGGATCAGGCCAAGCATCAACGCAAGGGTGTGCTCGGCAGTGCCGCGGATGTCGTTCAAAAAGGCGGTCTCTCCCGAAAGAGACAGGACCTGGATGCCGCGGTCGCTGCTCTCGTTCAGATCTATGTGATTGAGGCCGGTTGTGGGCGTCGCAATAATCTTCAGCTCGGGCGCCGCGTCGAGAAGCTGGCGGTCGATCCGATGCCGAAGGCGGACCCACAGAATATCGATGTCGCGGACAGCCGCCAGGAGACCGTTGCGGTCGAGGTCGGCCAGGGTCAGGTCACCGGCCTCGCGCAGCAGTTCTGCCGCCCTCGGACAGAATCCGCTCGATTCTGCGACGAGGATTCTAGGTCGCTTGGACGGCATGGTACCTCATGATCTGTTCAGCCAGAAAAAGGTCAAACGGGTTATCAATGTTGCACGCTCGTTCCTCGGGGATGAGCCAGGCCCGGCAGTCGCATCCCTGAATCGAGCTTTGATCCATGAGTACGGACCTGCGGGTAAGGTAGATCGAGCCCTCGCGCAGATAAAGCTTCGAGAGAGCCTGCCTGGGCTGACCCTCGAATTGCTCGGCGAAAGACGGATTCATGACCCTGCCCTCGGCAGTAACGATCTTCATTCGGGCCGGATGCTTTTCCCCTACATCAACGAACGAGATCACTGAATCTGCGCCTGTGCGTTCCAGGAGCTCAATGGCGCCGTCGATGTCTTGCGCTCGCCGGAGCGGGTTGGTCGGCTGGAGCACGAAGATTGCATCGTAACGATCCCCCACGGCTTCAAGCTTCCGAACCACGTCCTGTAATACGGGGATCGTCGGAGTATCGTCGCGCGCCAGTTCCGGCGGCCGCAGAAACGGCACGTCCAGACCATACTGTCGTCCTACGCGAGCGATCTCTTCGTCCTCAGTTGAGAGAAGCGCCCGGGTCAAACGCCCGGCGGCCCGGGCCGCTTCGGCCGTATAGGCCAGGAGCGGCTTTCCCATGAGGGGCGCGATATTCTTGCGCGGAATCCCTTTCGATCCGCCGCGCGCAGGTACAATTGCCAGAACCTTCATTCGAGCGCTGATCCCATTCATTTCTTACAACCGGCAGCAAGCTGCCGTTGCACAAGGCGCAAGCAAGCTTGCGCACTCCAAAGGCGCGATCCCGCTAATCCGAAGAATGCAGCGCCCAGCTTGAGGCAAGATCGTCGCTCGATTTGAGATCCGTGGTTTGGGAAGCGCGCTCGACAAACTCGGCTTTACCTTGCCCCATGTAGCTCAGGCGCTTCTGAACATAGGGAGTGAGGCGGCTGAGCGCCTCGGCAATTCGTTCGGAGACATGTCCATCTCCGTAAAGGCTGCTGGGAGCATAGGGTCCATGCGCAAGTTGCTCGCGTATTGCGGCAGTGATCTCCGCGGCCAGAGGAGGCACGGGCATGACGTGCTGGTCGGTCTCGCGTCCATCCTGCCGGTTTCCCACTAAAACCACCGGCGTTCCGAAATAGCTGGCATCGCGCACAAAGCTGCTGGAGTTCCCGACGGCGCAGGAGGCATGGGCCAGCACCTTCAGATAATCCTCCGGGCTCAGGTTCGTTATGACATGGAGCCAGGCTGGTTTCACCCGGTCGCGAAAGGTTCGAATCGCCTTGCTGATGTGATCGGCTCCGGCATCAATGTTCGGCCAGAGGAGAACGGTCTGACGCTGGATGTTATCGAGGGCCTCGAGAACCTCCTCCATCTGCCGGCGCTCTCCTCCGTATTCCGTGGTCGTGGGATGAAAGACCACCAGGAGAAACGCATCGGAGAGATCGATCGCCGCGCCGCTGCCCAGGGCATTGATCGCTGAGGGCGGAAGCGTTCGATCGAGGTCGCGAGCGATATCGCTGCTGGGGCACCCTAGGGCGAGAATCGTCTTCGGATTTTCTCCCATGCGAACCAGATACTCCGCGGAACGCCTCGTGCTCGGAAAATGGAAATGCGCAAATCGTGTGATCGCATGGCGCGCGCTTTCGTCAATCGATCCGGAAACCTCGCCACCCTGTATGTGGGCGATACAGATGTTCATATACGCAGCAGCGATAGCGGCCGCCAGCGCCTCGTATCGATCGCCGATGACCAGCACCAGATCCGGTTTGAGCCGCTGGAACTCGCTTGCGAACTCCACGACGCCGAAACCGACGGATTTTGCCATGGTGGCCGGGGTGGAGCCTTCCAGTTCAATGTAGATCTCGCCGTCCACAGAGAAGCCGTCCTGTTTCACAACGTGCACAGGCTGCTGAAAGCGTTCCAGGACCATCGTTCCGGCGGCAAGAACCTGGAGTTCAAGCTCTGGCCGGTCTGCGATAGCCTTCATGACCGGCTTCAGGCGGCCATAGTTAGCCCGGTCAACCAGAACAACACATATTTTACGGCGTAGCGAATTAGGCAAGGTCGTCTTCCGAAAGCAAGCTGTTAGCGGTTACCGCTCGTTTTAGCGTGCGGCTTACGAGTTCGGGTAGCCTGTCGGCGGGAATGCCGGTTCCTGGCTTCTTGATGGTCAAGTGTTCTTTTCGCAGCACGGTGCCCGCAGGCAAGTCCGATGAGAGAACAATGCTCTTGGTAAAGAGGTTCCGCAAAGGCGCCATCTCCACTGCCATGGCATCCTTGTCGACCGGATTCGCCATCATCTTCTCTATGAAGCGGATGCCGGCGACCAGTTGGCGCAGCTCGGTGGTCGTAATCGAGGCCGGAACGTCGGGTCCGAACATCTCCCGGCTGAGAGTGACGTGCACTTCCAGAACAGCGATCCCAAGAACGGCGCCCGCAAGACCGGCGTAGATGGTTCCCGAGTGATCCGACAGGCCGACCTGGCAGCCATAACGCGCCCGGAAAAACGGTATCAGGTTCAGCCCGACCTTTTCCGGCGGACAGGGGTAGGCCGTGGTGCACTGCAGCAGCGTAAGGGGCAGGCCATATTGCTTCACTCGATCTACAGCGAAATCGATTTCGGGCAGAGGACTCATCCCGGTCGACAGAAGTATGGGCAGACCCGTGGCAGCCATACACTGCAACATCGAGGTGTTGTTAACCTCGCCGGAAGCCACCTTCCAGGCTGTGACTCCTACACGATTGAGGAGCTGTACAGCCTCGAGAGAAAAAGGGGAGCTGAGAAACTTCAAGCCGCGCTCCGAAGCGTGGCGCTTGAGACCTCGCCACTGGTCTTCGGTAAACTGCATTCGCTTCCAGTAGTCGTAGCGGGTCGCGTCCTGCGGGCTGAACTTTACGCGCCACGGCTCTCCTGGAGTCGATTCCGCCGCGGCGATATGGGTCTGGAACTTGATTGCGTCGGCTCCGGCGTTTGCTGCCGCATCTATATAGGCGTGGGCCATGCCGAGGCTGCCGTCGTGTGCCTGAGCCACCTCTGCGACGATCAGGCACGAAGTGTCCTGGTTCTCTATGGGTTGATTGCTATTGGTGTTCACTTTTGATCCGACGAATGAGGAGATTTCGCCCGAAGCACTTTTCATACTAACAAGTTTCAACGAGCGTACGTCCGGGGATTTCGCGCGGCTCCGGTTCCATAAGAGGCTTGAAAAGAGTTTCCCAATCGGGCCTGTGCCGGTACCGGAACCCGGAGCAGTCCCACAATCTGTAGTATTGATAGCCCAGCCGTCGGGAAGTAGCTCAGCCATCTGGCCCAATTCGCCTTTGTTCCTGTTTGCTTCGAGGTAGTCCGCCGCCTGGCGGACACCCGGTCCATTCCGGGCCAAGAGCTCCAGCCCTAGAATAAAAGCCCAGGCGCTGACTTCGTCCCTGGCTTGTGCCGAAGGATCGACGGTTTCAGGGGCATACTTGGCGCGCGCTCGAAGTCCCTGGCGCCGAAAGTCTGTGCTTCGGCACATCGAATTCGGCTGGATGCGATAGAGGTAAAGCGGTTCAGCGATTTCAAACCCTTTCCCATACGCTTAACAGACGAAACAACAGCGGAACGTCGCCCGAGGTAAATTCCGGGTCGACACCGCCAGCATCCAGCGCTATCTGGCGCCGAAAGATCGTGGACGGATCGGCGAAAAAGCGGCCTTTGCTCAGTCTCGAACTATCGACCTCGCTCGACGGAACCGTTAAGAGCCGCTCGAACATGCTGCCAAAAGGCGTCAGGAGGGCATAGTGGCTGGCGACGAAGACGAGCTCCGGATGCTGCGCGATGACCTGCATCTGCACTTTCAGCCGGTGGGGAAACATCAGATCGTCGGCGTCCATGCGCGCCAGCCACTCCGACTCTGAATTCTCGATGGCGTATTGCAGCGCCCCTTGGAATCCTACGGGACCGAGCTCAAAAACCCGCACCCTCGGGTCTGAGAACGACTTTGCTACTTCCGCCGTGGCGTCAGTGGACCCGTTTTCGAGCACCCACAATTCAAAATCCGAGTAGCTCTGATTCAGAGTACTCGCGATCGCAGGAGCAATCGTCGCTTCTGCGTTGTGGGCGGGCAACACTACGGTTAGTGAAGGATTGCTTGGCATTCTGTTCTCTATAAAATGTCAGGTTCGATCGATTCGAATCAGCCAGTGACCCCCGGCTCTGATCCACGTCTTGAGCCACGTTGTCATACCACTCCAGAAGTAGAGCCTCTTTAGATAAAAGAAGTATGTCTTGATCAGATCCTGTTTTTCCTTCGCAGAGATCGGGCTATTGAGGATGACCCGCATCAGAGCGGCTGCGTACCCGCATTGCCATCCGACAATCTGTCGTGGCGTCTTGGGTAAGGTGACATGGCTGTTATTGAGATCCGAGACGCGTTTGTACATGACTGCGGTGTCGGAGCCGGTGACTTCGCTGGTAAGACACAGCTCCAATAAAAAGACGACGTCGCTCCCCCATGGATGTGTCGTAAGAAACGTGGGGAGAGACTTCAGCAATGGGTCACGTCGGTATACGCCGTGCAACCATCCTGCGGCATGTTGTTCAAGCAGCTGCCTGGCCGTGCTGATTCCGTTGCCGGGATTACGGGCCGGAGCGTCGTCCGGGTCGGACGTGCGCCGGTTGCCTTTTCCGTCGATATAGAGGGTGCGGCCTGCCGCCAGCGCTGCCTCCGGTCGCGCCAGCAGGCATTCCATCAGGGTCTCGACGTAGTTGGCCGACCAGCAGTCATCGGCCGCCGCCCACATGAAGTATTCGCTCGACGTCAGATTCAAAGCGCGGTGGTAGTTAGCGAGTACTCCGACGTGATTGGGATCATAGTGGTAGTGAACGCGCTTGTCGATCGATCGGTAGGAACGACAGATTTCGCCCGTGCGATCGGTCGAAGCATTGTCGGAGATATGTATCTCGAAGTCTTCATAGCTCTGGGCGAGCAGGGAATCCAGAGCCTGGCACAAATGGGTTTCGCCGTTGTATACCGGCATTCCTATGCTTATCAATGGTTTTCGGTCGGACATAGTATCAACATCGGGTCGTACGCGTCACGGTGCAGCTCAGATCAACGACGTTCAGCACTTCCATAAGAGACGATAACCCGCCCTTAGTTGCAACTACTTGAACGTGCCGCGCGGTCTGACGGCTTCTCGGTAGACAAGAAGAGTTTAGAGTCGGCTGCCGGTTTATCAGGTTTTTTTCAGGCGCTTTGGCGGTGTCGTCGGACCGATAACCCGAAGGAGTTCTGTGGCCAGCACGTCTGCGAAAATTAGACTGCCAGCCCCGGACCAATGAGCTCCGTCGTGGCGGCCGTAAATCCACGCTTTGGTCGTCTTGAGTTTGCTTCGGAGGGGTTCCGTCAAATCGAGGAAAGTCCAGGCATGCCGTCTGGCATGTCCGGATGTTGCGGTGACGGCTGTTGAAAATCCGGCTCGAAACCGCCGCCGGGAAGTTAGATATTGGGTGACCTGCTGGCCGCAAGAGGTTGACCGAGTGTCATAGCCTAACCTGTCTGACATTCGCAGCAAACGGTTTCCAATCTTGTCCTCGCTAACAATAATCAACCTTCTTTATCATCTACCCCGTATTGGAGCGGTTGCGCAGTAGGATTCGGAGGACATTTCTTTTAAACAATGGCCATGCTTTATGCAACATCCAGTATAGTAGTGGTGAATATACGCTATCACACGTTTTGGCATAAAACACTACTCGCTTACCGAGACCTCGTTTGAATTGGTACACACCCCATAGACCATCTCGGCGATTTGACGTAGGGAGGTCTCCCCCATCATATACTGCCTGACCAACTTCCTGAGGAATACCCCACAAGTCGTAACTATGACAACCTTGGGCCTTGGCCCATTTTATGGCTTCCCAAGCGAGTAAATAGTTTGGGTGCAAATCGGTATACTCATCTAACGAACCGGCGTAAAATTCCGCGGCATGAGTGCCAAAGCGAAAGATCATGCGCCCAGCCAACAACCGATCGTCCTTGTATGCCATGAGTAATATGGCTTGGTTGTTTTCTTTAAATGTCTGCCATTCGAGTTTATAGGAATCGTAGGTGCGAGGAGAGAATGAGGCTCGTTTACCAGTTATTTTCATCAGATCATAAAAAGCCGGCAAGTCTTCTGCGGTGCCTTCACGAGCAACAACACCTCTTTGAGTTGCTAGCCTGATGTACTGACGGGTCTTCCTACGCATTTGCTTCAACACATCATCCAGATCTTGCCTCAAATCCAATATGATAGTAGCCCGGGAGTGATTGCCATAGAAACTGGGCTGGAAATGGTGCTGTTCCAACGCCTGATTGACATCCGGACCATTTGGCATTGACGGCTCAATTTTTAGAAAGACGGCTCGATGATTTTTAGCGATGCGATGGAACTCGGATAACAGTTGAGGTTTGATTGTGTCATCCAACCAGCAGCCTAAAGGACCTCGAGGGATATAGGCTATACTGGCCAACGGTATTAGCGGCATAGACCTAACAAGCATCTGAGCGCCAGCCAGAATTTGCCCATCCTCCTCTGCTGCAATTCGAAAAACCTTCCAGCCCAACTTTTCTTTGAGTTCGCCCCATTTCCAAGATTGTAAGAGAGCAAAAGATGGTTCTCGCGCTACAAATGCATTCCAGTCTTCGCGTCGGTCAGCAGTTATATTCGTGATCTGCATGGGTAGACTCCCTTTCAGTCGCAGATGATCAACCGATAGGGGTTCAGCATGCAACGTCGGGCAAATCGTCGGACCGGTTTCTGTTAGACCGGAGCCGCAGACTGGGAGAATGAGCGCGGTAATGAGGTCCATTGCAGTCAGACATGTGTTCCGTCATTGCGCAACGAACGTCACGTGTGAGTAATCGGTATCATCGCAATCCCAAATGACGCTTCTCCGTATCGTGGTTCCAAGCTGTTCGATTTCTTCTGGAGCAAATACATGGCCAAAGCCACTGTGAGACATGAAGTGCTCTTGGGAGGCGGTCTCCGCCCGCACGCCTCGGAGCTTGGCCAGCGCAACGCCTAGGGCGCGGCCAAGGCGTTCAGTATGGTGTCGTCTGGGTTTCCTTGGGGAATATCCATTCGTACACCAGAAGCTAGCCAGTATTGGGCCTTTTGGGCATATGAGGTCGAGCGCACGAAGGAGGCGCATCCGCTCCGTGGGATCCATCAGGCACGTCAGGCTGCCCCAGCCCAGGAGTACCGCATCATAGTACTTTTCAAGAGAGGAAGCGGGTCCGGAGGTGTTGTCAAGCACAGCTGCGGAAAGTTCCTCATATCCAAAGGTTAAGATGCGGGCCTTGTCGCCGACGGCTGATTTAGTTGAGGAGACGAGATTTGGCGCGGGGTCGAAGGCATCAACGTGGAAGCCTTCCTTCATCAGCGCCACCACTTCTCTACCGGCTCCACATCCGCCAAGGAGAACGCGAGCTGGTGGAGCGGGCAATCGGCGACGAAACCAGGTTTCCTCCCACGGAGCGAGCGTCTCTCCCCAAACGGGAACTGCTTCGCCTGGAGCCTTGGGAAACACATTGAACAGGAAGCGGCTTAGACGAGCCTTTTCGTCGGTAGTCAGTACCTGGATTAGCACGGTCTCCAAGAACCTTCGGGGGACGTAAACCAGGTCTGTGAGTAATTTTGTGGAGAACAGATTACGCAACTGCCCCGTCCGGTTTGGTCGTCCGTTGATACCCGTCGCGACCAGGCGGGGCGGCTCTGGAATAAGTTCCTTTTTCATCAAATGATTCCTTTCATCTAAATTACTTCTTGGATGGCCCGGTCTCGCCGCCAGCACGGCTTCAGCTTAGTCATCTTGTGCTGCTCCATCTGAGCCGTCATAGACCGAGCGGTTAAAAATGATGGCGGCTGTAGACCTTTGATGTTTAACCGAGTCAGTTACCTACGTAAGGCAGCGGGAAATGACGGCAGAGCTTCTGGTAGGCGATGCGTGGCCCCATTCGTCCAATATTGGCAGTAAGGAACAGGACTCGGGCTCCCCAAAAGAGGCGCTTTCGCCTTGCCTCAAGCTGCTTGGCTTTAGCTTCATCTCGCAAGTGAGCCAGTCTCTGGTCGGTTATGGCGCGAGTACTCGCGTCGATTTTTCTTAAGATGCGAGTTCTCTGGGCCTTTGTAGCGGGAGCGACCTGAAACTGTCGGTTACTCATCAGCGGGATGAACTCGGGGTTATGGGCCTTGCCCGCCTCGATCGTGCAACGAAAAAGAGCCCTCTCGCGAAACCAATATAGCCAGTCATCGAATACAAAGTCGCCGAGGCTGTAGACGATGACACACCTGCCATGACGTTCGATTCCTTGAAGCATATGCGGATGATGTCCGAGCACCAGGTCGGCACCCGCTTCCGCCATGGCGTGAGCGGCATCGATCACATTCTGTGGTGGGACCCTAATGATCTCACGTCCCCAATGGGCAGTAACGATCAGAAAATCGACCTTGGGACGAAGTGTTGCGATTTCGGTAGATACCTCGTTGCCCCTTGTCCACGATAGTAGCGCGCGGTCCTGGCTAGTATTTTTAGAGACAATCCACGTATACGCCAGCCAGCCAATCCGAATGCCGTTGATCTCTTGTATCAGCGGTACAGCGGTGCGGTTCTCGTCGCGCAGACCGATGACCTTGATACCAGCCGATTGCAAATTGTTGATGGTGTCAAATAGCGCTTCCCTCCCGTGTTCGCCAGCGTGGTTATTTGCCACCGTCAGAACGGTAAAACCAGAATTGCGAAGAGCGGTTGCGAATTCTGGCATGCCCCGAAATTCCATGGTGTCGATGTTTCTGTGGTCTGCACCAACATTCGAGAGCACCCCTTCGCAGTTGCCGAAAACGATGTCGCCCTCGCGCAACATGTGCGTCACGTGTTGCAATGGGAATGATGGCCCACGGGACCTCATCAGCGTTCCCGTGCCAAAACCCATGCAGTTGTGATCACCAGGACAAATATCACCAACGGCGATCAATTTAATCGGAGGATGATTCTGCATAGATGACAATTAAAGCTCATATCATTGGATGCATGAAATGGATTTCGCCCGACAGCTCGAGCAGTCGCAGGGCGCGATCTCCAGCAAGACCCGGCCCGAACAAGAACTCTACCCTGACGCTCGAGGATGATTTCTTGATAGCGGCATTTAGCTCACAGAGGTTGCTGTTCGAGGGAAGGGGGGTCAGCGAAGGCCGGCGCTAGAGATCGCTCAGTGAAATGCGCTCTGGCGGCCGAGCCCGGGGGAGTGCACGAGGAGAGACTCGTCCCGCCCGGGGCGAAACGGGCGCTCGAGGGGGATCCGATTGTACAGGTATCCGGCTACTTTCTTCACGGCGAAAGGCGTTAAATGAATGCCGTCCGGCGAGACCGCCGAGTATCCGTAGACGCTGTAGAGATGTTTGCATATTTCGAGCAGGTCGACGGTCTGGAAACCGAGTGATTCAAAATTGCTTCGAAAAAAGTCATGCGCAGGCTTTAGCGGATACCGGTCCATTTGGTACATGATAGGCAAGACTACGACCACAACCTGGAACGAGTACTCGTCGGATAAAGCCTTCAGTCTGGTCAATGCCTGGTAGGAGGCATTCCAATGGGACTGGTAGAGGGTCTCACTATGCCGGAACCCCAGCGCGTGGATGGAGAACTCGAGCGCGTCCGGCGTGGTTCCAATCTCTTCGGCGCGGACTTGAACCTGGGTTTCCAGTTGAGCGTACTTGCTGTCGGATGAGTCCCGCTCTCGAAGATTCTTTTCCTCCACGTAGTCGATCAACCGAGGGTAATCCTGGAGAAATGGGAGTTTTCTCTCAATATGACACTGAGCACCGAGAAACTGCAGGAAGCGTGAAGAATGGAACAAGGATGCTGCCCCTCGTTTGAGGGGATTTGCACTCGGCGGCCTGGGAACGGCCAAAAATTTGACGTCGCTTAAATCTCTCAACTCCTGAGAGGCATAGCGATTGTCGTTCATGACGTAGACCACGACGACGATGTCCGGGCGGTATTTGATTCCCTTGGCTTTGAAGAATTCAATCTCCTGCTGGGTATCGTACCCGGAAACACCGAAGTTAAGCACCTCGACAGACTCGGCATTGGCTTTGTAAGCGGCTTCAAGGCCTTTCGGAAGAGTGTCCGGCAGGGAAACACCAAATCCAGAGACCACGTCGTCGCCCAGGACCAGGATTCGCTTTGTGCCCGCCGGCTTCGCAACCGAGTATTCGTGATCGGGTAAACCGTCGCTATTCGTATTTGAATGCCCGGGTATGGGTTCGTGCAATAAGACGGGGTTCCTGCTTGGCCGATGCCCAGCTCCGGCTTCTTGGACCATCGGGGAAAACCAACGGAACATGAGCTCTGCAGCGAGGAAAGCGAGCAATGTACACAATAAAAATGTGCCTACATTAATCAGAACTAGAGACTGGAGGGAATCAGGCGTTGCAGACCTGAAGGTTCCTCGCCCGATCGAGCGGCCGAACGCGGATTCCCCTGTGTTATCCTGGTTCATGATCAGCTCCAGCGATGGTTATTATTACGAAATCAATGAGACGTTGCGCCCGGAGGACGTTTGCGTGAAACCTGAACGGGGCGCCTGTGCTATTGGGCCATCACCTTTACGAGTTCTTCCGCCATCGTCTCTGCCGCAAAAGCCGTGCCAGGGTGGGACCAGTGCGTCGAATCGTTCTGGCCGTAGATCCATACTTTGTTTTTCTCGAGTTTTGTTCTCAGGGGTAAGATCCATGAAGCGCCAGCAAATTCGAGGACGCCTGACACACCGATGCCCGCGACTTGCCTAAATGCAGCCAGTGACTTAGACTCGAAGCCACGTGGAAACCCCTGGTCTCAGTCAATCGGTGCGCCACTGAAACGTGCCCGTCGGGCGTTTTTGCGCGTGTGAGAGACGCAGTTCCGGATCAGTATCGTTCCGGGCCGCCGGGTGCCGCTGTTGATGAAGCTCGGCCAGCAGATCCGCTATTCTTTGATGCCCCTTTTCATTCCAATGACCGTCTGCCGGAATGAAATGCCGGGCATTGAGGTGGTCCTTTCCTGCGACGAAGCGGACTCCCAACGTCGAGCAGATTTCGGCGATTTTACGGTCCGGCTGGTTGAGGTCGAGAGATTCCGGATATCCCAGCTCAGATATTCGCTGTTTCCAGCCATTCAAGCTCAGTTGATCTATGATGGGTATTGTAGTGACTGCCAGCGAGGCGCCGGCGTGCGCACAGATATTGTTTCCTTTTCTGATCAGAAACTCGCAGGCCGAATAGACCCGCTCTGACAAGAAGGATGTCCCGAAGATTGCGGCGAATCTCTGAGCGGACCTCAACTTGTCATTCACGTGATACGGCCACCACCTCGACGAGCTGAGATGGCTGGTGACGATCTGCCACTCACCGGTCGAACCGGCACGGCGCACAAAAGGCGTTCGGTAATCCTGCATGTTTGGCTGCAGGTTCTCGTACAGATCGTTGCCAACATAAATAAACCAAACGACGAGCTTCCCTCTGAGATGGGACGACAATCGATCCATCCACATCACTTCCTGAACCATGTTGTAGCCGGGAGCTCCGATGGCTTTGACGCGGAGTTTAGGATTGACCTCGGAAAACAAGGCCTCAGCGTTCACTCCGTAACCGAAAGCGAAGGAGTCGCCGAAGACCGTGATTGAGCTCTCGTCGATCGTGGACGCTCCCGGCCATCCCTCAGAATCGGTCGTTACGTGAAAGACCTCGCCTCCCAACTCTGAAACGCAGTGAGTATTCAGGTTCGCCTTCGGCTTCCAGCCGAAGGTCGGGTCGAATCTTATGAGCTGGTCCCAGAGCACGATCTCCGGTTCCAGCAATCCGGTGATTCGCTTGGTCAGCCAGGCTACCGCCCAGAAGGGGAGACCAAGCACGACAATTGGAGCCGCCAGAAGCAAACCGGCCAGGGAGGCGATCAGGGCCAGAACTGAGCGAATGGAAGTCACTGAAAACCTTAGAATAGCGTGTAGATATCTTTGGGGACGGTGTTGTCCTGTTCGGGGTCGAGAGCCGAGATCAGGACTAAGAACGGCAGCACGCCGCAGGCCCAAAGATTGCTCGATCGCGCACTCCACTTGAGGAAGTTGCGAATCCAGCTCTTGGAAGATTCATCCGCGGCGACGACCCGTTCGAAGCCGTTGCGGGCTCCAGAGGGATCTTGCCGGCGAACCCACAGCGATTGGCCTGAATCAGGACGGGCAAGCTGGAGTGACGCTCCGCTTCGCCCTACAGCCACCACAATCACATAGAAGCAGATGGCCATCAACCACGCGCGCGAATAGCGCCCGAACTCCCTCGCCAGTTTATTCCAGACCACGTAAGGTAGAATCGCCACCTGCGGCCACAGCAGTCCGGGTAGAGCCAGGACCGGAACCGCAATCAGACCGAGAGTCATCAGCGTCGGGGATACCCACAGCGACAGAATAGCACCGAGGGTTATTCCAGCGAAAAGACTGAGAGCGAGCCAGAAACCGATCAGAATGGAATAACGTCGCGCGGGAGGAAGGATGAGTGAAAACATAACTCTAGTCCGGGGAATACTGTGCCTTATAGGCCTCGGCGTCCTGCAGCAGGCCTGCGGGTTGAGTGTCTTTCATAAGAACGAAGTTCTCCAGAACCAGGCAGTCCATATCTGTGGCCATGAAGCAGCGAAACGCCTGGTCGGGCGTGCAAACGATGGGCTCACCCCGTATGTTGAAGCTTGTATTGACGACTACAGGACACCCGGTCAGTTCGTAAAACCGTCGCACCAGGCGGTAGAAGCGACCGTGACGTTCCGGATCGAGGGTCTGGATTCTTGCAGAATAGTCGACGTGGGTTACCGCCGGGACGCTCGATCGCGGCACCGAGACTCGAACTCTCAAATCGGGGTCCTGCATTCGCTCGAGGTCCTCAGGGTTCAGGGGCTTTCTCACGCCTTCACGAACCGGTGCGACGAACAACATATAAGGACTCTCCTCGTTCGGACGGAGTGTAAACAGCGTGTCGGCGAATTCACGCAGCACCGACGGAGCAAACGGCCGGAACGATTCCCGGAACTTTATTTTCAAGTTCATGTCTTGCTGCATCCGGGGGGAGCGAGCATCGCCTATGATGCTGCGGGATCCCAGGGCGCGAGGTCCGAACTCCATACGTCCCTGGAAGAAGCCGATGATCTTTTCTTGAGCTAACAGCTGGCCCACGCGATCGATCAAGCTGCTTTCGTCGCCAAGGTAGTCGTAGTGGGCACCGACCGAGTCAAGAAAAAGGGCGATCTCATCATTGGTGAAGGCCGGCCCTAGAAGGGACCCCCCCTGACTGTCTTGCGGCTTGGGTTGTCGCGATTTTCCGAGCAGTTGGTGCCATGTCAGCAGGGCCGCGCCGAGGGCTCCTCCCGCATCTCCCGCAGCCGGCTGGACCCAGATTTTCTCGAAGGGACCCTCGCGTAGAATCCGGCCATTAGCGACACAATTCAGCGCTACGCCGCCCGCCATGACCAGGTTCCGCATCCCCGTCAGCTGATGCGCGTGCCGGGCGTTGCGGAGGACTACCTCTTCACAGACAACCTGTATGGACGCGGCCAGGTCCATGTCCTTCTGAGTAAGCATGCTATCCGGTTTGCGCGGCGGCCCCCCGAAGAGATTATGAAATTTGTCCGAGGTCATCGTCAGACCCTGGCAGTAGTTGAAGTAGTCCATGTCGAGCCAGAGGGAGCCATCATCGGCGATCCGGACGATTTTCTCGAGAATCACATCGACGTATTGCGGCTTGCCATAAGGCGCCAGGCCCATCAGCTTGTATTCGCCGGAATTGACCTTGAAGCCCGTGTAGTAAGTGAAGGCCGAGTAGAGCATTCCCAGCGAGTGAGGGAAATGCAGCTCGTGGGTGAGGGTAAGTCGGTTTCCGCGACCGACGCCGATCGAGCTTGTCGCCCATTCGCCAACGGCGTCCAGCGTGAGGATAGTCGCCTCTTCGAAGGGGGAGGGGAAGAAAGCGCTTGCCGCATGGGATTCGTGATGCCGGGCAAAACAGAAGCGGCCTCGGAACTTCGGTCCCAGTCGCGATTTTATTTCCTGCGACAGACGCAGCTTGTGGCGGGCCCAGACCGGCGCGGCCTGGCGGAAGGACTGAAAGCCCCGGGGAGCGAAAGCGAGGTAGGTCTCCATCAGACGCCCGAACTTGATCCACGGTTGTTCGTAAAAGACGACGTAGTCAAGCTCTGACGAATCGATGTTGGCCTCGGCAAGGCAATAAGCTATTGCGTTGCCAGGAAACCGCGGGTCCCCCTTGAGCCGGGTAAAACGTTCCTCTTGAGCTGCCGCAATGATTTCACCGTCGCTTATCAGGGCGGCGGCGGAGTCGTGGTAGTAGCCCGAGATTCCGAGGATGCTGGTGGTCACGAGTGCTTCGCCTTAAAATGTCGCTTCGCGTTTCATGTGCGCCTTCGCGTCTTCGGGGTGGGGCAACAAAAACATCCACCGCCGAGACGCGAAGACACCTGGAGGGCTCGCTAAGAGGCTTGCGAGCTGCGACAATACTCGGAGTAGGCGGAATAGGCCTTGTAGCCTGTGACGTTGGGATCCCAGTTGTTCAGAATCGTGCCGAGCACAGGCGTGCCGTCCTCTTCAAAACAGTTGATGCCCGCGATCGCCACGTCACGTGTGGTGTGCCCGGCGCGGCATACCAGGATGACGCCGTCGGACAGGCGAGCCAGGACGCGCGCGTCGGAGATCTGTAGCATGGGAGCCGTGTCAATCAGGATGGTTTCAAAGTCCCTCCTGAATCGGAACAGCAGCTCTGCCATCCGGTGAGAATAGAGCAGGCTTGAAATGCTCACGCGACGCGGGCCGCTGGGCAAAAGGCTGAGATTGGGAATCTGGGTCTTGCGCACGATTGATTCTTCGGGGTAGTCCTCAATCGGAATCCGATCGTAGAGCACATCGCTCAGCCCCCAGCTATTGGTGATGTCGAAGATCTTGTGGAGCCGGGGTATTCTCATGTCGGCGTCGATGAGCAACACGCGTCGATTGATCTCGGCCATGGCGATGGCCAGGTTGCTGATGATGGTGCTCTTCCCGTCTTTGGGGGACGGGCTGGTGAGAATGATGATCTGAGGCCGGTTTCCATTCTGCCCCGAGAACAGGATCGACGCCATCGTGGCCCTGAACGATTCCGCCATAAGCGACGGCTTCCGCGTCCAGGTAACGAGTTCCACGGACTCGGCATCGTCCCGTCGAGGATCTTTGCCATTTCCGGGGGCTCCGGCGTCGCGCTTGCTCGATCCGAGGAGGGCGAACGGCTGCCACTTCTTGCTCAAGTGGCGCATTTCGGGATCCGCTTTCGCGGAAGGAATAACTCCCAGCTCTCGCACATTGAGGTAGAAGGGCAGAAAACCCGGCATCTGGATGCTGGCATTCGAGCGCTCGAGCACGAAAGCCAACAAAACACCGGAGAATAAACCGCAAACCAGGCCGAAAGCCGAGTGTAGAGGAAGGCTCGGTTTATAGGGTAGTCCTGGCGGAGTCGCAGAATCGATCACCTGGGCGTTGCTGGCCTGGAGTGCCGAAGCAATACTGGCTTCCTTCCCCTTTTGCAGCGTGGCCTCGTAGAGCTGCCTGTTGCTGTCGACCTCGCGTTTGAGGATCTTGTAACGGATCAGCTTTTCTCCCTGCTCTTCGATTATTCTGGACTGACGCGCGAAGTCATTCTCGAGCTGCTTCTCACGGCGTAAGGCAGTATCGTATTCGATTCGAATACGCCTGAGAATGTTACCCTGCTCCCTTTTTTGACCTGCCCGCACCTCGTCGATCTGAGCCTGCAGCCGCTTAACCTTGGGGTGGTCCGGCGTCAAAGCTGAGGTCAATTCGGCCATTTGCCGATTGAGGTCCGCGAGTTGCATCTGGTAATGACTGATAGGACCGTGATCAAGCACCGCAGGCAAAGCCTCCGGTTGACTCGAGACTGTAGTCTCGTACTGAGACTGCCGGCCGATACGATCGGCTGCGGCTCGGGCGAGTTCTCCCTGTAGTTGCTTTAGCTTCTCTTCGGCTACGCTCTGTGTTTCCGAAGTAAACAGCAGATTTTCAGCGCGCGCGTAGTCGGCCAGCTCGTTCTCTGAATCCTCGAGCTTCTTCTTCAGTTCTGCCTGGGCGCGAGTAAGCCAATCGCCGGTACTCTGGTAGGTCTTCCAGCGTTCTTCCGAAGTCTGCTCGATATATTCTTCGGCCAACAGATTGATGTAATCGGCGGCGACCTTGGCGTCGGTCGAGTCGCACTGGAGGGTGACGACCTGGCTATCATGTTCGGCCAGTACTCTCACGCTTCCCGCGGCCATCCCGACCGCTTCCTTCCATCCGGGTATTCCCGAGGGTGCGGGGAGACCGAGAGACGTGCGCAATCTCCGGAGGGGATCCGCAAAGGAAACCACCGGTCCTTCCGGCGGTTTCATTTTGGAAGTGACCCGCTGGCGAAGGGTACGGCTTTCCAGGTGCTTGATCTGGGTCTGAACGTAGGGATTCCCCTCATTCAACAATCGAACACTCTGGAAGGGCTCCTGGATTCCCTGAAGTTCCAGGGTGGCATAGGCCCGATAAACCGGCGTCTGGTAGAGCGTGTAAAGAAACGCGCCCACACCACCCAACAGAGCCAGTAGCACCACAACGGCCTTGTGTCGCCGGACGATCTGCCAGTATTCCAGCCAGCGGCTGAAATCGTCGGTGAAACCCGCATCGCCCCGATTGAGCTGCGGGGGATAATAGGGGGCGGGCTGTGGCTCAACATGGCGCACAGCAATCTCTTGAGTCTGACTACCTGGAAGCTGCTTAAGATATTTCATGAAAAATTCCTTGCCTGCACTGGGTACCGTTTTTAGAACCTTGCCTCAGTTGGAATCGAAAGCTCCGTCGCGAAGCCTTCCTTGAGAGTTGGATGAGCCGTCGTCACAGGGAGCATTGAGCGATCAATATCAGTACATACCGCCGTAGATGACTGCGGACGTGGCAGCCGAAATTGCCGTCTGAATGGTGCTGAAGAATACTCCCTTTGCCACGTTGGTGGGAATGAAGAGAATATCATCCGCCTTCAGAGCAACGTCCGACGATTTGCCCTCGAAAATCGACTTCAGGTTGACCGGAATCTCGACGCGATTCTCGCCGACAGTGGAGCGAATGATCCTGGCATTCTTTGCAGACGAAATATTGGTCAACCCGTCGGCCATCGCCAGAGCTTGGAGGATTGAAATGCTCTGACGGTCGTTCAGGACAAACCCACCGGGTCTGCGAACCTGCCCGACCACGTAGACCAGTTCGGCGCGCGGGACCGAAATAATATCGTGAGGCTGGATCAGGATATTCTCTTCAGGATTCCTGGCTTCCAGAATCGCCCTCAGCTTGACTTCAGCGATGCTGAACTTCCCTGTAGGATCCGTTGTGGCGGAGGGGAGGGGAATGGGTCCCCACTCCATCTGGCGGGTGATCTTTACACTGTGTCCCGCTTCCGACGCAAGACCCCCGGCCATGGAAAGAATCTCGAACAAGGTCTTTCGTCCCTGGAGCTGGTGAATTCCAGGGCTGCGCACCGCTCCGAGCACCGACACGGGCTGGCTGCGAAAGTTGGTGACGCTGATCGCCACATGCGGCTGCTGGATATAGGTGCGGAGACGTGCCGCAATCTCAGCTTCGAGCTGCTCGACCGTGAGACCGGCCGCGCGCAGTCGCCCTACCAGCGGTAGATTGATATTTCCGCTGGTGTCGATGCGGACGGGCTTGTTGGAAATCTCATCAGCATCTAACGCCTGGATAGTGATGTCGTCGTCGGGTCCCAGGATGTACTTGCGATTCTCGACTTTCATCGCCGCAGGCGCGTTCTCAGGCTTGGTCTCGGTTACCGCTTGCTGGGGTACCGGTTGCTGGGGCTCAGGCTTGATCTCGGAAACCCTTTGCTGAAAGGCTAAGCCCAGGGTAAGGCCCAGTAGGGGCACAAAAACCAGCAGGCTACTCAACTTCGCGATCCTCATAACTCTTCCTCAAAAGTACCAGGTAAAAAGTGGCAGGCACTTGCCTACCGTATCATTGTCTCAGGCGAAGCCCACACCGCGTTACTGGTGGCGACATGTGTCGCAGCCGAAGCTGCAACCTTTCCCCGCCCTGGCTGGTCAGGCAAAACTGGGCTCGCCCAATCATGATCCACCTCCACCGCAACGGAACGCTGGAGAAGCGTAACCGAGACGACAAGGCGATGCGTTTTTTTCAAAGCAATTAGGATTCCCTCCAGGCCGGTAAGTGGTCCCTGCTCAATGCGGACTTTTTGCCCGACCTGTAAATAGGGCCAGGGCTGCGCGTTGAGCCTCGAAATCACGATGGACTGGATGGCAGTAATTTCTGTCTCTTCAATTGGATGCGGGCTTTTCCCCACTCCGACGAGCTGAACAATTCCCGGGGTCATGAGAATGGGGAGGCGCTTCATCGCATCAAACCGGCAGAACAAATAACCCGGGAACAGGGGGAGTTCGACCTCTTTCATGCGGTCGGACCAGCGGCGCCGGTCTCGATAAAGCGGTAAAAATACCTCGTATCCCTTGCCGTTCAGGGCCGCGGCCACGATCCTTTCGTGACGCGATTTGATTCGCAAGGCGTACCAGGAACCGCTTACGAGCGCGTTCATTGCAACCCCTTCATAAGGACGCAAAACCCCGCCCTTTCTTTGTTTTCCGACCTAAGGACCAAACTCGACTGCCGTTCCGGAGTAGGCACTACCGCCCTTTGAGTCCCATAGGCAGACTCGATATCTTGGTGACAGCGCTCCGCTTTTACCAGTAGCCACATGAAGTGTGGCATCGCGCCATCCCCTATCTTAGCTCTTTTCGCCCCGGTCGGCTGAGAAAATCCGCCCTGCGGCCGGATTCCTCTTACCCAACCAATAAACACCAGAAGCGAGTGAGAATCGAGGAACTTGATTCAATAACACACCAATGGTTTCAAGTTCCTTTTACTGCGCATCACCAACGATGGAAACGAAAAACTTCAAAGTCCGTAAAGCTGATTCACCAACGTTCCGCGAGTTGCAATTTTCTTTTTTCTTGCACGGGCTACCATCGATGGAAGCAAAAAAAACGCCAGAGTCCGAGATCTATCCCACCGCAAACCGCCGGCTACTGGTTCTGTGTTCATTGTGCCAGGTGCCATGCCGGACGTTTCACCATCGGTCAATTCTTTGGGCCGAGCTTCAGATCGCGCTTGTAGCCCCCAGGTCTCGTCTCGATGGTTTTCTTGGCCCCTACCGGACCAGTACGAACAGGAGCCGCGCGTAGATCTGGAGAAAATGATCTCGTACATGGTGCCTTTAGGTATGCGAAACGGCGGGCCTCAAAGCCGCACGATCGGAGCGAAAAACTCCAGCAGGTTTATTCAGGGCATTAGGCTGCCCAAGGGCAGCGCGATGAGAGGGTGCTTTATTACAACAACCTTGCCCTTACGTCGTCAAGTGAATAAATCAAGTTCCCTGATGCAAAAACCATCGTCTAAATAATTCCAGCGTCTCGCACCCTCATGCCCCTTCCTCACGGCGTTGTTGAGCGGGGTCGTGCTCGACTAATCATCAAGCGTATTGCGTTATAGTCGGACACATCCCCGAACATTTCAACTCTCCGGAGGAATTAGCCTGGCGGGTTAGTCCATTCGGGTTAGATACTCTCTCCGGCTGCGCACCCGCTGAATCAACCCTTTCATAACAGACACCTGTTCTATAGCGCCAACGTGATCAAAGAAGGAACTGGAGGCCGACTCTGAAACGATCACCGGTTGAGCTCTTCACAGCCCAGCGGACCTGCATAAGGATCGGGATTTTGACGGGGACCGCAGAAAGAGGGATGTCGCACAAAACGGGACGGTAGACCTCAAGAGGCTGGCTGGTGGTAAGGCATAAGCCCCCGGCGCCAATGTTTTGAACCCGGCCCTGAATCTCCACTCGCTTTTTACTCGAGGAGCGGAGCAAAGGAAGTACCTGGATCTTCAGGTCTCGCGTTAGAGGGTACCGGGCGTGTTGGCGCCTGTCCGGATCTTGCTGGGGCTTCATCGGCCGCGACAATAATCCCCTTTATGCTTGAATGCTATTCTCCAAAGGAATTAGTTCGAACTGACTACAGACCCATGCTTCCAGAGAACCGAGACGGCCGCCCTATGGTCTGACCTCGAACAGCATGCCAACGATTCCCGATCGGGTCGTGACCCCCATTTTCACCATGATCAGCCTGAGAAAGGCTTTCACTGTATTGACGCTGATATGCATTCGGTCTGCAATTTCCTTACTGGTCAGCCCCTGGATCAGGTATTCGAGCGTCTGTTGTTCCCGCGGGGTCAAGTTGAATCTCTCGGCAATCTGGGAACCGTTCAAGGTCACTTGACGGGTTCGTTCGAACTGAATGGCCAGACTTTCCTGGCCACCAGGATTCTTCGAGTAAGGATTAAGAGAAAATGCGCGACACAGGTAGCGCCTCCTTCCCGACCTGAGCTCGGCGACGAAGCCGGCCTTCGGTGACGACGGTTGCTTGAGGAGGACTGTTCGGATCTTCTCGGCGAGAAGGCTGTCTAGCGACTTTACCTTTTGAGGATTTTCCGGGTAGACCAAGATATGGATGGCTTCAGCATTGGCATAAATCAGCTTGAGCGAGGCGTCCATCACCAGGAAGCCATGGCTTGACGGGCTCATTGCCTGTACCTGAAAACTAAGGCCGTTCCGGCAGTCGCTCCCCAGCTATGCCTGCTCGGCGCTCATTTGAATCTCAAGAATCCGAGCTCAACGCGAGATTGCTCAGCCGCAAAATTACGTGGGCCTTAGTTGCAGCCTGCGTACTTCGATATCACCGTCTCGTCCTAATGATTTGCTTCGGTTCCTGCCGAGGTTCTTGACCCCCCAGAATACGGCTCGATCATGCTCCCGCGGGCATCTGAAAGTCAATTGGAAAGTACCAGCCCGTCGAGTTACATCATTTTATCTTCAGTCAGTTACGCGGAGCCCAGGGTTGGAAACGAAGTCCCGAAATACTAAGCGAGAGAGCCAGAAATCGCAGGCGGGGATTTCATCGAACTGAATTGTGTGGTACAGAGACGGCGGGGCTGACGAAGCGAATGACGGGTGATATCGAAGTTGTTTTTCTCGACGCCGGTGGGACGTTGTTCGAGGTCCGCGGTTCAGTGGGACAAATCTACAGCCGCTTCGGGCTGCGTCATGGCTGCTCGCTCGATCCCCGAGAAATCGATAGCGCTTTCGTCGAGGCTTTCAAAACCGCGCCCCCTCTGGCCTTCCCTGGTCTCAATGAAAGTGAGGCTTGCGGAGCAGAACGCCTTTGGTGGAAGGAGGTCATGCGAAAGACGCTGAAGAGTAGAATGCCCGAATCAGCGTTCGAGCAGTATTTCGAAGAGATCTTTGAATTTTTCAGGAAGGGCGAAGCATGGCACCTTTTTCCCGACACTCGAGCGAGCCTGGAGAGACTGCGACGTCGGGGGTATCGGCTGGGTATAGTTTCGAATTTCGACTCTCGTCTTCACGATGTGCTGTCGGTTCTCGACCTGAATTCTTTTTTCGACCGGGTCACGGTTTCCAGCCGGGCAGGTGCCGCTAAACCGAGCGCTGCCATATTTCACGAGGGGCTCAAAGCCATGCAGGTCTCAGGTTCACACGCGGTACACGCAGGAGATTCTCTGGAGGAAGATGTTGAGGGCGCCCGGCGAGCCGGGCTCTCAGCCTTCCTGGTCGACCGTCAAGAGAGGTATCCTGGCTGGACGGACGGATTTCGAGTGCGAAACCTCGAAGAGCTTTGCCTGACCCTGGGCTCATAAGCGAGACAGGCCACTACTGTCGGGAGACCAAACGCCGCAATGCGAAAGGTCTCCAGGAACTTTAGTTTCAAGGCTTTGGGCGCAAATTCGATGCCTGGGCAAAGAGCAGGCGGTTGGCCGCAGGAAAATTGTAATGCTCAATTTCATCCCAGCCGATCCAGGCGGAGGCCTGCGAGGCGAAGCAGCTGGGAGTTCCTTGCCGGATGCGGCAAAAATAAGCATGAATCTCGACGGTGCATTCGGAATAGGCGTGTTCGATCACGCAGGCGCGTGCTCCGGGAGCCACGACCAGGCCGGTCTCCTCCAGGACTTCGCGGACCACACAATCGGCAGGATCTTCCCCGGCGTGGCACTTACCGCCGGGGAGTTCCCAGAAGCCTGCAAAAGGACCTTCACTCTTGCGCTGCGTAATCAGGAATTTACCCTCTTGCTCGATGATGGCTACGGCAATACGATGGTGGGAAACTTCAGTCATGCGGTCGGAGCTACACGCCTCGGCGGCCCGCCGGGCCGCCAGAGACTTCTAACGCTAGTGGATGCTTCTCTTGACCGTCTTCAGGGCCTCCTCGGCCATGACATAACCTGAATGGATCTCCAGCGCCCTCTCAAATTCTTGGCGCGCTTTCGTGAAAAGGTCCATCGCGGCATAGACGCGACCCAGATTGTAGTGAGCAAAATGATAGTTGTCGTAACGCTTGGCCGAAGCGGCTTTCATCAGCCAGGGGATAGCCTCCTGGTATTGCGCCTTTTCGATGAGATAGGCTCCGATGTCGTTATAGGGATTCCCGAAATCTGGATCGATCTCGATCGCTTTCTTGCATTCGGCGATCGCGTCGTCAAGTTTTCCCTGAAAGCTGTAGGTCCAACCGAGGAAAGTGTGGGCTTCGGCCGTGGGGTAAGTCTCTATCGACCGGCGATAAAGCTGGATCGCGGTCTCGAGGTCTCCGTCCATCTGGTGCTCGTAGGCTTCCTCAAACAGGTCGTAAGCTAAACCAAGATAGTCTTTTTGCTCCATCTCAAACTCATCCGGCGGCAAGGTGTTCGGGATTTTGGGTTGACAGTGCAGATTTTATCATCAAAGGTTTGGGCGAACAAGTACTCTTGTCGACAACGGTTTCTGGTTTCCTGGTATCGTCGCATTAGTGACCGCTCTGGTCTTTGCGCGTCAACTGCCAGGCAAAAACCTCTGGAAACTAAGAGCTGACGTCTCCAATGAAACTATCGATTGTCGGATGCAACGAGCTCGGAACCACGATCGCCCAAAAATTGGCCGACACGGACTGGCCGGGTGAGATCTTACTGGTCGATCCCGAGCCTGGGACTGCAGAAGGGAAGGCACTCGATCTTATGCAGGCCAATCCAGTTCTGAAAGCAGAGACGCGGATCCGCGGTTCACAGAAAGTGGCGGAGGTCGTGGATTCGAGCTACGTCTTGATCGCGAACATGGACGGCTCGTTCGATGAGGCGGGCGCGCTCTTTCGATCGCTCGGCGACAGGGCCGGGAATGCGGTAGTACTCCTGGCAATCAATGACCCGGCGCGCCTGATGGCGGCCGCCCGGGCCGCGGGCTTCGCTCCCGAGAGAATTGTGGCGACGTTTCCTGAAGCGCTGGCGTCCACCTGGCGGCATCATTTTGCTCAGGCGTTGCGGTGCTCTCACCAGGATGTCTCGGCATCTCTCTTGGGCGCGCCGCCGCGGGAGGGTTTATACCTGGTGTTTGCCAGTCTGGCGGGTCAATCCCTGGACAGATTCCTGTCACCACCGCAGCTGAGGCGGGTCGCCGCAGAAGTGACCACGCGATCCCTTCCTGGACCCCGTAATCTTGCCACCGCGGCCGTGAATGTTCTTAGAGACCTGCTCCGGAAGAGAGGAGCGGTGCATTCCTGCTACGTGTGGTCGCGAGGCAAGTATGGCGCGCGCGCCCTCTTTCTCTGCGCTCCGGCGATCCTGGGACCCCAGGGCTTGCAAGAGGTCATCGAGTTCAGCCTCGACCCCGCTCAGCGGGTGACGTTGGATCGAAGCCTGGACTGTCTTGAACGCATCCAACAACTATCGCCTGACCTCTAACCTTACCTCGACGGTCAAAGGCTTGCCGTCGCGCACAACCGTAACCTCGACCAGCTCTCCCGGCTTATGTGTGCGCAGCATGTACGTGAAATCCTGAAGGTTCTTGATCTCCATCCCGGCGAACCTTACCAGCGTGTCGTTCGCCTTTAGGCCGGCCTTTGCGGCGGGGCTGTTGGGTCGGATGTCTACGAATCGAACTCCTTTGACCTCATCAGTCATATCCGGGATAGAACCGAAGTACGCGCCGTAGCCCGTGCCGCCGCCCCCGCGTGGAGCCGGTCGTCACCGGCTCATCAACTTTGGTGAATTGCGGCCGCGACTGCGCAATATTGAGACGCGTGGCGATCTGGTAAACCATCTCTAAGATCCTGATAGCGCCGGGCGCATTGATCTTTTCCCAGTCATCTGTGGGGCGATGGTAGTCGCTGTGCAATCCTGAAAAAAAGAACAGGACAGGAACGTCCTTTACGTAAAACGAGGTGTGATCGCTGCTGCCGTATCCGCTCTGAGAGGTCCTAACTTCAATGCCGGACTGGGCTGCCGAGTCTTTTACCAGTTCGGGAAACAGCGGTGAAGTACCAATCCCGCCCAGCGTAATCTGATTGCCGCGGCTGCGCCCGATCATGTCCATGTTGAGCATGGCGACAACCTTCTTCAAAGTCCTGGTCGGATGGTTGGTCCAATGGGCCGAGCCATGCAGTCCAAGCTCTTCCCCCGCGAAGGCCATGAACAAATAGGATCGCCTCCGCGCCGAATTGTCCCTGGAGAGGGCAGCGGCCAATTCCAATACTCCGGCGGTGCCGCTGGCGTTGTCGTCAGCCCCGTTGTGAATCTGGCCGACGAGTTTAGGTACCATCGAGTCGCGCCCCCCCAGTCCGAGGTGGTCGTAGTGAGCTCCAAGCACGACGGTTTCGTCGGCGAGCGCAGGGTCCAGTCCCGGCAGGAGCCCGACTACGTTGCGCACTTCGCTTCGCACCCGGACCACGTCGACTTCCAGGCTCACGGCTGCTCCGCTGAGCGAAAAACTTTGGGGAGCCAGATTCCTGTCAATGCTCTTCTGAAGGTCCAAAAGGTCCTTCTTATCTGCCTCCAGCAATCGCCGGGCCAGACTGGACGAGATTCGAAGAACGCAAATTCCCAGGTCGTTGCCTTGAGACCCACTGGGATCCGGAAGATCGACTGACTCGCTCGAGTGGTTGGCTGGATCTTGCACAATCAGGAGAGCGAGAGCGCCCCTGAATTTTGCATTGAGCGCCTTGGTATTGTCGTGCCCGTGCAGGGTGGGCTCCTGACCATTAAACGGAGTGCCGGCTTCGTTTTCGCGCGGTTCGTGAGCCAGCGCCAGGACTATCTTGTCGGTCACGTCCAGGTTCTTGTAGTCGTCGTAGTTGTGCTCTTCCGCCGTGATTCCGTACCCGGCAAAAACCACCTCGCCCTTTACGGTGGTCCTCTCGCCGATTACGATGGGCACGAAATCCCGCTGCAGGGCCGCCTCGAAGGATTCGTGCCCGGCGAAGAGCGTGAGCCGGTTGTTTGGTCCGAGACGGCTTCCCGTCGTGAGTTGAAAGCTTTGGAAAAAAGTGCCGTTGTCCCCTGCCGGCTGGAGACCGGCGGCGAGGTATTGCTGTGCGATGTATTCAGCGGCGCGTTCCAACTCCGGCGTTCCGTTTCCACGACCCTTGAGCTCGTCGCTTGCCAGGTACTTGACGTGTTGAAGGTAAGGTTCGGATTGGAATCTGGGTGAGGCTGCGAAGCTCGATAGAAAAAAGACGAGCAGGCAACAGAAAATCCGGAAAAGGCGCCAAGGAGAGATCATAGTCGGACCCTCAAGGTTCAATGAGACATAGAAAATTACCACAAGATGCTTCGCGTGTCTTGGGCGCTCAGCGAAAACGTTCAAACCAACGTGTTGTCGTTCGCAAGAGCCTTTCGTTCGGGGCGAAGTCCCCCGAACGAACCTTAGTGTCTTCGAGTCTTTGTGGTTAATGCCTGAACACAAACCAACCCCGAAGACGCAAAGACACGAACAAACGTTAAGAATGTAACCTTGTTTCCTCCTGCCGTTGTGTTTAAATGCGAGTGATGGTTCATCGCATTTATACGGGGACGCTTGCCGCGCTTGAAGTGCGACTCTTCGACGAAATATCGAGGCTTCAAAGAGAAGGTCCACTGGTTCCGGTCTGCATACTGGTGGGTTCCAATGCCCTTTCGTCCTACCTCAACTACCGACTCGCCGAGCAACGAGGGCCTGCAGCCAACATCCGGTTCTATAATTTTCTTGACCTCGCGACGCGTCTCGGGCGGGCTCGCGCGGCAGTGTCGAGAAAACCGAGACTTCCTTTTCTCGGCGCGGCTCTGATTCTGGACGCGATCCTCGAGCAACACGCGCCGGCCCCGTTCGCCGCAGTCTCGAAGTACCCGGGGTTTAGGAACTCGGTTCTGGATACTTTCCGTGATCTACGCGACGCCGGCGTCACCCCGCAGGATTTCTTCCTGAAGCTGCGTCAGTGGCCGAGTCTCCCAGGCGACCGAAAGCAACAACTCGAAGCACTGGCAGAACTTTTCCAGCGCTTTTACGAGCGTTTGAGTCTGTTCTGCGACGTGGATGACGATTTCTCCTGGGCCATAGCGGAGAGCGTCAGGGCCAGCGAGGTTCTTCAGACCCAGAGTCTTCTCATCTATGGAATCTACGATGTGACCGGACGGCAGTCGGACTTACTCGGCAGTCTGAGGGATGTCCTGGAGCTTGTCTACTTCATTCCCTACCTGAACCAGGCCGCGTCCGCCTTTGCGCGCCCCTTCGTCGAGTCACGTTCGAAAGAATTGGGAGTCAATCCCGAGCCCGTGTTCCATAAGAATGCAAGCAGAGGCCTCGGAGTCTTGGCCGACCGGATCTGGATGTCGAGCGCATCTGCTGGGCGTTCATCTGAGGATCTTTCGGGCCGCACGCCATCGGCGGAGATCCGGACGCCGGGTCCTGCGTCCGATGGAAGCTTTGCTTTCGTTTCAGTTCCAGGGGAATCGCGCGCTGCGATCGAGGTCGTGCGCGAGATTCTTCGAGCCGTTCGTGAAGGTGAGATCGCCGGCTTTCACGAGAGCGCGATCCTTCTCAGGCATTTGAATGAGGACGCGCCCATTCTTACAGAGGCCTTCCAACTGCGCGGCATACCCTATTACATTCATGGCGGCCGTGCTTTCGGCGAGCGGGTTTTGGGACGCGCCGTTTTGGCGATTGCCTCCCTGGCATCAGAATCCTTTTCGCGCCAGTCGATCCTCCAGACAGTCGAGTTAGTGAGTGCATGCTTGCCGGAGGACGCCCCGGACAACTGGAATGCGGCCGCGTGGCGAGCGATGACCAATCATCCCGGCTTCCTTGCGGGAATTCAGTCCTGGGATGACGGTACTGAGGAATTGGTCCTCGATGCTCGACGCGCGCTGCTCCGGGCGGAGGCCCTGGTGACCGATCAGCCGGAAGAACGCGCGAGTGAGTTTCGCCTTTTGGTCTCTCAGGCGCGGACCCGCCTGCACGACGCCCAGGCGCTCCGCTCCGGGTGGACGGCCCTCAGACAAGCTGCTGTTCAATGGCCCGACTTACTCTCCTGGCAAGACTGGGCCGATTTTCTCGAGCGGCGCCTGCAGCCGCTTCTCGGGCTGTCACGCGACTGGTTGGTCTTTTCGAACGCACTCGATAACCTGGCCTCCCTCGGCGAAGTGGCCGAAACCGCACGAGTCGAGCAGAAGGTCGGACGCGCCCGGCTGGTGAGTGTCTTGAAGGATACGCTCAACTCGCTTTCCCTTCCGCACGGCAGCTTTCAGCGCAGCGGCGTCAATATTCTCTCGCTGGCCGCATCGCGTGGCCTCCGTTTTCCCCTGGTCATTATCCCGGGACTGGAAGAAGGAAGATTCCCGTCGAAGTTGAGGCAGGATCCGCTGCTTTTCGACGAAGAACGGTCGAGGCTCACGCCGAGACTTCCGATCAAGTGGGAGCGAAGCGAAGAGGAAAAGCTGCTCTTCGATATGGCCGTGCGGTCGGCCGAGAAACGTTTGGTGCTCATGTCCTCGCGCCTGGAAGAGAATACGGATCGCGAGCGACTGCCATCGACCTTCTTCCTGCGAGCAGTAGCTGCGGCTCGAGGGCGACCCGTCAGTTATCGGGATCTCACGCAGGAGAATATCCCCGGCTTTCGCTCCGTACGTCTGGACCGTCCCGCACCCGGCGGCGACGATATAGCCGTTGATGAGGCAGAAGTAAGGCTTCGCCTGCTGCTCGACCAGCCACGACCCCAAAGAGTCCTGTACCGGCTGCTGCGGGCGGACCCGTTACGAATGGCCGGTCCGATCGCTTACAGCCGCGCGCGCTGGGAGAAGAGGCTGACCCGGTTCGATGGACGTATTCGTCACCCTGAACTCCTGCGCTGGATAGCCGGGCGAGTCGGAACCTCGGCCGGCCAGGTCTCGGCCAGCCGCCTGGAAGAATACGCAAAGTGCCCGTACTTGTTTTTTCTTCGCCGGGTCATTCAACTTGAACCGTGGGAGGAGGTCAGACCGGCGAGAGCATCGACCCGCTGGTTCGCGGCGAGGTCATTCACGAAATACTGGAGCGCTTTGCAAGAGAATCCCTGGTTAAACACTCCATGGAAGAGCTTCAAATCCGCCTGGCCTCCGAGGCGCGCAGCCGGTTGGAGAGCGCGCGGCCGCCGGGTATTCCGGAACTGCTGTGGCAAGTGGAGCTCGATTTTCTCTTCGCGATGCTTCGCAACTGGCTGGCATTTGAAATCAACCGATCACACGAAGGGCTTGCGCCCGCCTACGTCGAGCTAACATTCGGACAGTTGCCAAAGGCTCAATTACCTGCTTACCGCGTAGTCGCTGGACGGCACACCTTTGATTTTCGCGGCAGGATCGACCGGATCGACCTGTCTGCTGATGGGACTCGGGCGCGTGTGCTCGATTACAAGGTCGGCGTCCTTCCGAAGACCATGGAAGGAAAGGAACGAATCTCTCTTATGGCTGGCGAGAAAATGCAGCTCGCCGTTTATCGCGCCGCACTCTCCGGACTTCCGGAACTTTCCGGTGTTTCAAGTGTTCAGGGAGAGTTCCTCCATCTCCAGCCGAGGGACGGAAGAACTGTTTCTTGTTCCTTCGACCCCCAGGAGCTTGTGAAAGGTGTCGACCATCTTCCCGGCATTCTCGAGACCATTGGAGACGGGATTGAAAACGGTATTTTCTTTCCGCGGACGCGGGGAAGCGTCCACCCCCAGGGACATTGCGAATATTGTGATTACCTCACCGTATGTTCCAAGGAGCGGATCCAGCGGGAGGAAAGGAAAGCGGCGGACCCCGCAGTGCTTCGCCATAGCCGGATCGGGGAAACCGCCGGGGCCATGGAGCCCGACGAATGACAGACGATTCTCAGCACCGGGCCCGAGCTGCCACGGAGACCGGTCGATCCTTTGCCGTCGAAGCTTCTGCCGGAACCGGCAAGACCGCGATCCTTATCGAGCGGATTCTTAATCTTGTCTTGAAGGAGGGACCGCAGGGTCGGCCCATAAGCCTGCGCAACATCGCCGCCATCACCTTTACTGAGAAAGCCGCCGGCGAGATGAAAATCAGGCTTCGACAACGATTCGAAGAATTGTCTTGCCGCTCTGGCGTCGAGGGGACACGGGCATCGGCCGCCCTTCACGATTTGGAGTCGGCCGCCATCTCGACCATCCACGCGTTTGCAGTGGCGTTGCTGAAGGAAAGACCTGTCGAGGCAGGTCTGGATCCGCAGTTTACGGCGCTCGACGATGCGCACGCGGAGCTCTTTTTCAGGCGAGTCTGGGAGGCCTGGCTCGATCGTGCGATCAAGGAGCGCCGCGGTCCGCTTGAACGAGCCCTGCGAGCGGGTTTGGGACTGGATACTCTCCGCGAGCTGGCCCGGAATCTGAGGTTCCAGGCAGCGGTTATCGAGAAGCTGGATCTGCAGGCTCCGATGACAGACGAAGAAGCACGACGGCGCCGGCTGGATCTGGCATCCGAGGCGCGAAAGTATTCCCGGCTGGTCCTTGATCGCAGAGACAGGTTAGCGGACAACCTCAACCAGATCGCGTCGTGGCTGGACGGATCGACCGAATACAGCGTTTTTCCGAGAAGATCTGCCTCAGCCGGATCGCGCGAGAACTGGAAGGGTGGAAGCCAGACACTTGAAAGCGTGCGATCCTTCTTGAAGAGATGCGAGGATTTTTCGACCGAAGCTTCTTCAATGGCGGCGCAGCGGCTACTGCACGAGTTGTTGCTCTGGCTAGCCGGCGACTTCCTTCCGGAATGGAAGGGGCAGAAGCGGAGCGAAGGTCTGCTTGATTTTGACGACCAGTTGCTGGCGGCTCGCGACTTGCTCGCAAGAAGCCCCGCTGTCCGGCATGATTTTCAGAAGAAGTTCGCCACTATTCTCGTGGATGAGTTCCAGGATACGGATCCGATCCAAGCGGAGATCGTACTGCTTCTTTCTTCGCCGGATCTGACAGAGACCGACATTGAGAAGCTCCAGCCCGCTCCTGGCCGCCTCTTCCTTGTAGGAGATCCCAAACAGTCGATTTATCGTTTCCGCGGCGCCGACATCGAGAACTACCTCAACCTTTTTGATACAGAGAGAATCGCCGCGCGCGGGTTGGAGCAAGTGCAGCTGACCACGAACTTCCGTTCCGTACCCTCGATTCTTCGCTTCGTGGACGCGCTTTTCGCGGGCGTTATGAAAAAGCCGGAGGATGGCCGTTACCAGCCGGAATACCTGGCCTTCGGATCCGCGGCCAGGCTCCACGAACCCGGTTTGTCATCGGTCCATCTCTTGCCCGATCCAGTCGATCAACGCAACCAGGCTTTCCCGGCGGGCGACTTCATCGCCCGGGAAGCACGGCGTCTGGTTGCGCTGGTGCGACAGATTCGGGGGAGCGAGAAATGGCTGGTCGCCGAACGGTCATCTTCACGGCCTGAATCCCGGCGCGTTCCGAACTACGAAGACATTGCCATTCTGCTTCCCGTCCTTTCGCGCGTGGATGTCCTCGAGGAAGCGCTACGGCAGGCGGAAATACCTTATGTCCTCGAAGGCGGGAAATATTACTATGCTCGAAGCGAAGTTTCGTCGGCCACAACCGTTCTGCGCGCCGTGGCTAATCCCAATGACCGCGTGGCGGTCTATGGATCTCTTCGATCGATATTCTTCGGCCTGTCAGACGAGGATTTGCTCAGGAGTCGAACGCAGGGAATCACGTTCGACTACCGCAACGAAATTCCCGCCGGCTCTCGCCTGCACCATCCCTTCCGGATTCTGCGCGAGCTCCATCAACAGCGACACGAGAGGCCGGCTTCGGCGATCCTGGAAACTCTTTTGCGCGAGACCGGCGCTCGCGAGGTGCTCGCGGCCCGTTGGGGCGGGCTACAGTCGCTGGCCAACCTCGGTAAGCTGGTTCGGGAGCTGCGACGGCTCCAGACGGAAACGACTTTCTCTCAGGTCATCGAACTGCTCGGGGTACTGGACAAGGAGGAATTGGCCGAGAGCGAGAGCCGCATCATGGAAGAGCGGAGCGACTCGGTCCGGATCCTTACCATTCATAAAGCGAAGGGACTCGATTTCCCGATCGTTATTGCCGCCGGTCTCGGGGGCGCCAGAAACCCCGGACAGAAATCTTTTCTGGCGGATCCCCACCAGCAGAAGACTTACGCGGTGACTGCCGGCTCCAGAGAGTCGAAACTGCAGTCCGCCGGCTGGCGCCAGCTTCAGGAGTGGGACAGAAAACGAGAGAACGCAGAATTGATCAGGCTCCTGTACGTCGCGTTAACACGCGCGCGCGACCACCTGGTCGTCTCCACCCACACGGGGTGGAGATGGGCTGAGCATGAGAAGAAATGGGTCCACGAGTGGCGCAGGTCCCGGCTGAGCCCGATTTGGGAACGATTGAAGGAACTTTCCCTCACGGATGGATTGGTGCAGGTGCTCGACACCGGCATTCTCGATGTGCCGGTGGAGGTAGCGAGACCTGCCGGCTCACCTGCGCCGGACGATATAACAGAACGACTCCGTCGCGAATACGCGGAGGTCATCCGGTTAAGAGACCAGACGCCCCGCTCCAGGGATATTCGCGCTCCCAGCGGCTTTCAAGCGGCAGCGGATGACCCGGATGCGGCGAACCTGGCTGAAACCGCCCGTGGCCGCGCGATTCGTTTAGGGCTGGCCTTTCATCAGGCCATGGACGCGCTGGATTTTTGCCAGGTCGCAAGTATCGCCGAATCGAGTCGCGCAGCCGCGCGACGCCACAATCTGGGGCGGAGTGAGGCCCGGCTTCTGGAAGAGATGGTTCGAAACAGCTACGATTCCGAGTTGATGGCGCGCGTTCGCCGGGTCAAGAATTCGCCCGGCAAGGTAATTCGGGAACTTCCATTCGTCCGCCCTTTGGGGGCGCCTGGAGAGCTTGCGCCGATTGAGTCCGGGAAAGTCGATCTCCTGTTTGAAGAGGGGGGTGAATGGGTAATCGTCGATTATAAAACCGATATCATTCCGGCCGAAGTGAACGAGAGGCGCGGTTCCTTCAGCCAGCGGTACTCCGGCCAGGTCCAGGCGTATGAAAAAGCGCTTCGGGCTCTTGGCCTGAAGGTTAAATCGGCATATTTGCTTCTGGCTCGCACGGGCGAATCGGTCGAGATTCCTCTGGGACCCGATTCGATGCCGGCGTCCTCACCACTACACAACGACGCCAGGATAGAGCTTCCCTGAGAACCGCGATGCGTGTCATTCAGGCGTCGCAAAGTAGTTGGCTGCATCAGCCTGATGGATTCGGTAACCGAAGCTCTTCACCTTCTCGACGACGTCGAGCCAATTCACTCCGAAGTTCATACACGCTGTATCCAGCGCCTCGAACATGATAACGGGCTTGTTATTCGACGAGAGCAGATTCCTGGCTCCTTCAAAGGCTTCGTATTCGGCGCCCTCCACGTCAATCTTGATAAAGTGGACTCTTTTGATTTTGTGCTCCTCGACATACTCGTCCAGGGAGACGCTGGATACTTTTACGGTCTTCGCCGCTTCATAGCGCTGGCTTTTCTTGAGACTACCCTCGGCCTCATCCCCTGGACGAGGCACGAAAAACTCCATCTGTCCGCTGGTCCTGGCCACGGCCCGCCGGGCAATCTTGACGTTTCCAACCTTTGCCAACCGGATGTTCTCTTCCAGCAGGTCGAGGACATTCTCGTTGATCTCGAAGGAGTGAACCATCCCTGCCGGGCCCACCCTTCGCGCCATCAGGAGTGTGTAGTAACCGATATTCGCACCGATGTCGAAGGCTGTCATACCTGGGCCGAGGAAGGGCAGAAGAAGGGAGGTCAACTGCGGCTCGTGGCAACCCTGACAGAAGATCCCCCGGCTGATCTGATCGCCGACCCGGACGAAGAAAGAGTCACCTGAAAACATGCGTACCTTCAGCTTTTTCCCTTTGACCAAACGGTTCAATAGGTTCCAGGAGATCCTTTTTGTCACCCTGTTCACGAATCCATTGGTGGGGCAGGGTTCCATGTTCAGAGTCGAGTATTGGCGTATCATCGCAATGGTCGCGGGTTTCGATACTGGCAAGCCCCTCCAAAATAGGGAATCGTGATCAGTTTTAACGATAGAGAAGGTACTTGTATCCCGGGAGTTTTCGTTGAGCAAGAGAAAATTGACCTGAGGTTTGGGTCCGCGGACAGGGCGCCAAGTTGCGAAAACGCTGAGGATTGCGAAGAGATGTGAAATATTCCTTGATTTGTTGTCCGAGCCACGTATAATTCCCGATTTTTTTGCCATTTTAAGAGAAGGGAGGGAAGGAATATGGCGGAGAAGATTTCCAAGACCGCGCGCGCGAGCCTGGGCGACAAAGGTTTTCGTTACGAGCATCCTTGTCCGAATTGCGGGACGTCGATGGTCGCGACCAGAGTCATGAAGTACCGTGACACTCCGGGTGGAATGTACTGGGTCTGTCCCAAAGACGACAATCGAATCAAGATATGATCAATGCGCCAGGTGTCAGGCCTTTTCAGGGCCTGACACCTAGCGGCTGCCCGGGCGCGACATTGTCCGCCAGCCTTCCTTCGTTTACCACCACCGTACCCGATACCAGAACGTATCGCATACCCGCGCTGGGCATCGAAGGTGATTCGTAAGTGGCGCGGTCGGTAATTGTGCGTGGATCAAAGACGACGATATCGGCGTCTGCCCCTACCTGGATTCGCCCTTTCCTTCGGGCCGCCGGCGCTGAAACCTCCAACCGCTGCGCGGGCATCAGTGACATTTTTCGTAGTGCGTCCATCAGAGTGAGCCGCTGCTGTTGGCGAACGTAGCGCGCGAGTATGCGGGCGTATGTTCCGGCCCCGCGCGGATGACCTTTCCCCTTTTCGATGTGGCCGTCGCTGGCGATCATGACCAGCGGATGAGGAATGACGAAATCGACCATTTCGTCCGTGTTCACGAACATGAGAACCAGCTTGGGTTCGGTCGCGGCATGAAGGCGGTCGAAGCTTTCCTTCGCAAGCCGCTCACCGGTTTCCACGAGTTGCAAGTCTTTGTAGTCGATGCCGAACTTCTCGCGCCATCCGGGATTGAAAATTGCCGAGTTGATGGCCGTCATGCCGGCGATATAAGGATAGGCTTCGGTTGTTACGTCGAGCCCACGAGCCCGCGCTCCTTCGATGAGCTTGAGGCATTCCGGAGCGTCCTTCAGCCCGGAGCTATTGATGTGAACGACATGAAGCGACGCGCCGCTTATGGCTGCCGCCGCGATAACTTCGGATATTGCTTCGATGCTGGAGCCAGGCTCGATTCTACCCGCGCCTCGCACGTGAGCGAATACCGGAACTCCTCTCTGCGCCGCCAGGCGAAATATCTCAATCACCTCAAGGCGTGTCGCCCCTGGGGTGTAGGCTATTCCCATGCCGATGCCGAGCGCTCCCGCATCCAGCTCTTTCCGCAGACGGTCCTTCATCAGTTGCAGCTGGTCATCCGTCGCGGCCGTTTCAGTGGCTGAACTCGAAGGCGGAACAATAGCCCCGGAAGGCAGTGCCGCGCCGAAGGCCTTGACCCGAGCGAAGGGGTGGCTCGCTGTCGCCCCGAAATGAATCAGAGCCTTTCCTCGTCTCTCGGCCAGGAATTTCCCCACGTCCGGAACGCCGATCTCGAGCTCGAGAGCCGTGGTCACTCCATCCAGCGCCTTGAGCCGGTAGTTTTCCTGATCCTGCCCATGGGAATGGAGGTCGACGAATCCCGGTGCTACGACGAGTCCGGAGGCATCGAGCAGCCTCGCACCATTCAGCGGTTCGCTCGAGACTATGGCGATGGTTCCGCCCGTAATTCCGATGTTGCGGACAGCATCCAAACCGCTTTGCGGATCCATGACGCGCCCGCCCTGGACCACCAGGTCGTAGGGAGTTTTCTGCGCGAACGCGAAAACGATCAGCGCTGATGCGACGTATCTCAACACTTTTCACCTCACGAGAGCTAACGGTTGGCACGAAGACGCCGGCAGGCAAAATAGCCTGAATGATCCTGGCGGTTGCCGTCGGTCTTCCGACTTCTTATACTGGCCCACTCATGGCAAAGTCACCTGTTCGATCGGGCCGCGCGCAAGACCCTCCGCTAGCGCGCGCGGGGATGGCAATCGCGGATGTGTGCGAACGATACTTCCCCGACGCGTTTGTCTTTGCGCTGGCCGGGGTCATTGTAGTGTTTGCCGCAGGGCTGGCGCTCGGCGAAGGTCCAGTAAAGCTTATTTCCGAATTCGGCAATGGTTTCTGGGTGCTTCTCCCGTTCACCATGCAGATGGCGCTCATCATTATCGGCGGCTTCGTGGTCGCAAGCTCTCCCCCTTGTGCCTGGCTCATCGAGAGGCTGGCGTCGGTGCCGAAAACGCCGCGCGGCGCCGTGGCCTTTGTCGCGTTCTTTTCAATGATCACCTCGATGGTGTCGTGGGGGATGTCGCTGATTTTCACCGGGCTGCTCGTAAGGGAAACCACCAGGCGAATCCCCGGCACAGATTACCGGGCCATCGGAGCCGCAGCCTACCTCGGCGTGGGCAGCGTGTGGGCTCTCGGTCTGTCGTCATCCGCCGCCTTGTTGCAGGCCACCGAATCTTCGATCCCGCCGGCTCTTTTGCCGATCACGGGAGTAATCCCGCTATCCCAGACTATATTCCTTTGGCAAAGCCTGCTCATGGCGGTCATCTTGATTATCGCATCGGTCGCCGTCGCTTATTTTTCTTGCCCTCACCCCGACCAGGCGAGAACCGCCGGGAAAATGGGGGCGCATTTCGAGCCTTTCGTCATCGAACAGGAAGCGCCTAAGACTCCGGGCGAACGACTGGATAACAGCCCGATAATGACCCTGCTGATTTCCGCCATCATGCTTGCCTTTCTCGTGATCCAGCTTCGAGAGAAAGGACCCGTCGCCGTACTGGATCTGAACAACTTCAACTTCACCTTTTTGACCCTGGGGCTTTTGCTGCACGGCCGGCCGAGATCATTCTTGAAGGCGGTGGCCAAATCCGTCCCCGCCACCGCTGGAGTTTTGATCCAGTACCCGTTCTACGCTGGAATCTTCGGGCTCATTTCCAAGACGTCGATCGCGACCGCACTGTCGAATCTCTTCGTCCGAGTTACCTCCAAGAGTACCCTGCCGCTCGTCGTTGCAGTCTACTCCGCGATTCTTGGCATGTTCATTCCTTCAGGCGGCGCCAAATGGGTCATCGAAGCTCCGTACGTGATGTCGGCAGCCAATGCCTGGCAGGTGCATTTGGGATGGGTGGTACAGATCTACAATGCCGCCGAAGCGCTGCCAAACCTGGTCAACCCATTCTGGATGCTGCCGCTCATGGGAATCCTCAATGTGCGCGCGAGAGATCTTGCCGGGTATTCAATTCTCCAGCTCTTGTTTCATATCCCGATCGTCCTGATACTTTGCTGGCTTCTTGCTCAGACGCTTCCGTACCATCCGCCGGTCACGACCTAGCTTCACCGCCAAGGCGCCAGAAGCATCAGAGAAGGATTCCTGCAATGGATGCGGATAAATAATTGGCCAGCGTCCCTGCTGCTACGGCGCGAAAGCCCAGCCGCGCCAGGTCATGCTTCCGGTCCGGAGCCAGCGAGCCAATGCCGCCGAGCTGGATCCCGATCGAACTGAAGTTGGCAAAGCCGCAGAGGGCGAAGGTTGCGATCACAAATGAACGAGGATCGAGAGTCTCCTTCATCGATCCGAGCTGGGAATACGCGATCAGCTCGTTGAGAACCAGGCGAGTTCCGAGCAGATTTCCAACCGGGAAACAGTCTCTCCAGGGGACGCCCATGAGCCAGGCGAGCGGGGCGGCTGCGTAACCGAAGATCAGTTCGAGGCTCAGTTTCCGGCCTTCTCCGAGCGGGATGACGCCAAGGAGTGCGTTCACCAGCGCAATCAGCGCCAGGAAGGCGATCAGCATGGCGCCCACATTCAACGCCAGCATCAGCCCCTCTCCCGTCCCGCGGGCAGCCGCATCGATGACGTTGACATCTGTCCTTTCGATTCTTAATCTCACGTCGCCGGCTGTCTTGGGTTCTTCGGTTTCCGGAACGAACATCTTCGCCATCAAGATTGTTCCCGGCGCGGTCATGATAACGGCGGTCAGGAGATGCCGCGCCTCGACTCCGAAGGCGATGTAAGCGGCCATGATTCCGCCCGAAATATGGGCCATGCCGCTGGTCATGACGGTCATGAGCTCTGAGCGGGTCATCGCCGAAAGGAAGGGACGTATCGTGAGGGGTGCTTCGGTCTGTCCCATGAAGATACTGGCAGCGACATTGAGCGACTCGGCGCCGCTCGCCCCCATCAGACGCGTCATGACCTTGGCGAACGCCAGGACGACGATCTGCATGACGCCAAAGTGATAGAGAATGGCAAAGAGAGCCGCGATGAAAATGATCGTCGGCAAAACCTGGAACGCAAAAATCGCAACCGTGTTGCCCGGCGTGCCTAGTTCGCCGAATACAAGAGAGGATCCGGCCTTGGCAAATGACAGCAGTTGGTTAATCTTATCTCCGATCCAGTGGAAGGTTTTCTGTCCTGCAGCGGTTCGCAGCACCAGAACCCCAATAACAAATTGCAGGCTCAGCCCCCAGACTATAGTCTTCGGCCGGATCGCTCTTCGATTGGTGGAAAAAAGATAAGCGATCCCCAGGATTGCCACAATGCCCAGGAGTCCGGACAGTCGTTCCATCATTTTCTCCTATGTTGGCTGGCCTGCGCAGGGGTGAAACGGGGCTCATTATAGGTGCCGGTGCTTTAGAATACCAGTAGGCAGTAGACAGTGGAGCCATTATGCCTATCATTCGATCTCGGGAGCTCGAAGAATTCGCTGGAGCGCTCCTGATCTCAGGAGGAGCATCCGCTGCGGAGGCGGCGGTTGTCGCGCGCAGCCTTATTGGCGCCAACCTGCGCGGTCATGACTCGCACGGCGTGATGCGAATTCCTTATTACGTGGAATTCGTGCGCGAGGGGCGGATGCATCCGGGAGTGGAGCTTGAAGTCCTTAGGGAAACGGCTTCGGTACTGGCTTGCGACGGAGGCTGGGGCTTCGGGCAGGTTCAGGCACAGCGGTTGCTGACGCGGCTTGTGCCTAAGGCCAAGGAGACGGGTGTGGGCTGCGGCACGCTGAGACGCAGTGGCCACATTGGCCGCGTGGGAGAGTACGGCGAGATCGGGGCGGCCGCGGGTCTGGTGACAATCGCGGTGGTCAACACCCACGGCGCCGCCCAGCGGGTGGCTCCCCCGGGGGGGAAGCGCCCTGTACTCGGGACCAATCCGCTTTGCATCGGCGTACCCACGTCGGCCGAGCCTATCGTGCTGGATTTTGGCACCTCCGCCGTCGCAGAGGGAAAAGTCCGCGGTTATCGCATCGCCGGCAAGAGCTGTCCGCCTGGCTGGTTGCTCGACCCGGATGGCAAGCCTACCATCGACCCGAATCAGCTCTATGGCGATCCTCCGGGTTCGCTCCTCCCCATGGGGGGAGATCAAGCGTACAAGGGCTTTGGGCTTGGCCTGGTCATCGACATGCTCGCCGGCGGACTGTCGGGCGGATGGTGCTCCCGCCCCAACCCGGAGCCCCCTCTGGGCAATGATGCCGTTTTTGTTCTGCTGGATCCGTCACACTTCGGCGGGATAGAACACTTTCTGCACGAGGTCACGGGAGTGGCTTCGTACATTCGCAGCTGCCCGACCGCCGAAAATGTAAAAGAAATACTGCTGCCGGGTGATCCTGAACGGCGCGCTCTTGCGGAGCGCAGCAGGAACGGAATTCCAATCGACGACGGGAACTGGAAACAGCTCAAGACGCTGGCCGACCGGCTGGGAGTGCCTGTGCCTGGCTGAGAATCATCTCGGCTCTTCTCTGGCGTTTCCCGTAACTAGGACAAGAAGATACGAAGAAACAGCAGGAACCTTTGCCAAGACCCGATTATACTGTTGAAGTTATGGCAGGAATTGTTGACGAGGCGGTGCTCCCAGCGATTGTCCCCGGCCATGGGCCGTTCGCCCGCGGCGCCCGCTACAACGCATACGGCCCCTTCCTGAGAGAGAAGTTCGGCTGCCGCGTTTATAAAGTGATCGTCGACGGCGGTTTTACCTGTCCCAATAGAGATGGAACGGTGGCCGTAGGAGGCTGCACCTACTGCAACAACGACTCCTTTCGTCCCGAAGCGGTCAACAGATTGAAGCCTATCCGGGAGCAGGTGGAGAATGGAATCGACTACTTGCGGCGCCGATACCGCGCCCGGAAGTTTATTGTTTACTTTCAGCCCTTTACAAATACCTACGCTCCGCTCGAACGGCTCGTGCCGATGTACGAGTCGGCGCTTGATCATCCGGAAGTCGTCGGTCTGTCCGTCGGGACCCGTCCCGACTGTGTCGATGACGCGAAACTGGCTTGGTTTGAAGAGCTCTCGAGGAGATACTTCGTAACTCTCGAATACGGTCTGGAATCGATTTACGATCGAACGCTCGCTCGGATCAATCGGGGGCACGACTACAGGTGCTGGCTCGATGCGGTCACTCGAACCCGCAATCGGGGAATCTATCTTTGTACCCACCTCATTCTCGGGTTTCCCTGGGAGCGCCGGGAGGAGATTCTGGCTATGGCGCCGGTTATTTCCGCCTTGGGCATCGATTTCTTGAAGCTGCATCACTTGCACATCGTCAGGCACACAGCCTTGGGGAGGGAATACCAAAGCCAACCGTTTCCGGTGCTGGGCTATCGTGAGTATCTGGATCTCGTGGTAGAGTTCCTCGAGGCGTTAAATCCCGCCATGCGCCTCGAGCGGCTCTTCGGGTTGGCGCCGGAAGATCAACTCCTAGCCCCGCACTGGGGCAAGACTAAAGCCGAGATCCAGTACGACATCGAGAGAACACTTGCCGCGCGCGAGACGTACCAGGGTCGGCTGTACCTGGAGAGTGAAAAGTAAAAAGTGCTGAGGGGAAAGTAGGCAGGCGAAGCGATGGGGGCGGGGTTTTCAAGACGCCCCTGACACGAGGTCCGAAGGTCCGGTACTACGGCTGTGTCGCGCCTTCGGCGCTCTTCTGAATGCACATCTAATCCCGGCCTTTCGGCCGGGCCTAGTCTCTGTCGGCTCTTCTTTTAAAGCCTCAACTGCCAAAATACGCCACCGTAATTGCAAACAGCAGGTACTTAGCTGGGCGAATTGATGTAGTAGGCCCGAATCCAGCGGTCGAGAGTGCCATCCGGATCACGAATCACATCGGGAGTGATGTCGAAGCGGTGCATTTCGCGAGTCTTGCGGATGAGCTTCAGACCGTGCTCATAATTCTTGAAAGTCTCGGCGAACACATCTTCGAGCTTCCGGTCGCTGTCGAGCGCCTTCTCCGCAAGCAACTCGGCCGCTTCGGGCGAGAGTTCTATTTCAATGCTGAAGCGCTTTGACCAGTGGGCCATGATTTCCTGCGCCGCCTGAACCAGATTCGCCCGCTGGTCCGTCCTGGATTCCGCCACGAGCCTTTCCAGAACCTGACTGGGCGAGTCGACCATGTCCGCCGTAAGCGCAATTTTTCGCACTCCTGAATGCGGCAGCCGGTATTTGAACTCGCGGAACGTCCGTTCGCAGACGCCCACGAGTCCCCGAGCCCCGGTGCGCTCGAGGTAAGCCTTCTCGGCAAGGCGGTGCAAGCCTTCGTCGGAGAGGCTAAGTTCGATCCCGTACGCCTCGAAAGCCTGGACATATTGACGCATGATCGACCCCTCCGAATGCTTCAGAATCTGGAACAGGTCCTCGATCTCCAGTTCAGCGCAGCTGACAACCACCGGCAAGCGGCCGACGAATTCCGACTCAAAGCCGAAGTCAATAAAATCCGAGCTTTTGGCAAACGGAAGATAGTCTTCATTCTTGGGTGCCGCCGCCCACCCGGCGCGAAATCCGATGCTGCGCATACCCATGCGCTTGCGAACGATTTCGGAGAGTCCGGTGAAGGCTCCGCTTACGATAAACAGAATGTGCCGGGTATTGATCACCGACCGGCTCACCTTCCCCTTGCTCTGAAACTCCATGGCAGCCTGCAGCTGGGAGGTCAGATCGAACGGAGTGCGCAGACTTACTTCAGTTTCCTCCATTAGCTTCAAGAGACCGCGCTGTACCCCGCCGCCACTGACGTCGCGTCCCATGAAATTTGAGGGTGCGGCGATCTTGTCTACCTCGTCCAGGTAGATAATCCCGTATTCGGCCAGCCGGATGTTCCCGTCAGCCTTATGGACGAGCTCCCGCACTAGATCTTCGACGTCCCCGCCGACGTATCCAGTCTCGGAAAACTTGGTCGCGTCCCCTTTTACGAAAGGCACTCCGATCAGATCCGCGACTTTACGGACCAGGTAAGTCTTCCCGACGCCGGTAGGCCCGAGCATGATGATGTTCTGTTTCGAGTATTCTTCCCGGCATTCGCCTCGATCAGAACAGCGCTTGATGTGGTTGTAGTGATCACATATCGCCGTTGCGAGGACTTTCTTGGCGTTGTCCTGCTGGATGACGAACCGGTCGAGATAGTTCTTGATATCGCGGGGGAGATATTCGAATTGCAGGTCGAGGGGAGCTTCTTCAGGCTCGGTACCTTCGTCTGCTGTCCGCGCCTGGTCTGGCTGGGTGCTGAGCACACCCAGGCGAACCTTATCTCCATACTTCCTGCTGAAAAACTCCTCCATGTCTCTGCGCAGTTCGTCCGGATTTGGCCAGCCCGGAGTAGGCTCTTTGAGCAAGATGAAACCTCCTAAAAAGATCAATTGACTGCTCCCACCCTGCGTGAGGGACAGTCGGGTAAGTATGAGTAACGCGAGACCGAAAATCAACCCGCGTTAAGGGATGGCCTCTTCGCGTTCTTAGGCGCTTAGTGAACGTTCAAACCAACATGTTGTCGTTCACAAGGGGCCTTTCGTTCGGGGCGAAGTCCCCGAACGAACCTTAGCGTCTTCGTGTCTTCGTGGTTGGATGGGAAACAAATGCCCCTAAGACGCGAGGACGCGAAGAAACACTAAGAATTTTGTCGATAAGAAGGGTTCTAGGCTATCAGCGGCGCACCCGCCGTCGGCGGAGGTTCAGGTTTTTAACCAGAGGTTTGGATCGTTTGGCGACAACTTTGGATCGCTTCGCCAGCGGACGTCTTGGCTTGACTGTCTTGTGCGTCCTGAGAAGCCTCTTCGGCGCTCTCTTCACGGGAGAGAGGCGATGGCGCCGAGCGGCCGCCTTTTTCAGTCGGGTTTTCTTCCTGGCTATGACAGGCTCGGGCGGAGGCCCCTGGGCTGCCCGCTCGAAACCGTGAAACAAGGCTGAGCAGCGTTCAATCAGGGCCGGATCACCGGAGAAAAGCTGGATCAGCCGTGTGAGTCGCGTAACGTGCGCGTTGACCATGATGTAGAAGTCCAGGGCATGATCGGTCCCTGCTCTCCGAAGCCGGTACAGCAATGGGGCATAAAGCTTGATGATAATCGGCTCCTCAAACCCCAGGGTGCGTGCGAAGCAGGCCTGAAGCGACCACTCCGACGGTGGAGTTGCTATTTCGGTCCGCAGCAGATCAGAGGTTGCCTTGGTTACCGTAAGGAGCGTCTTTTCCTCTGTTTGTAGTTGCCTCCAGAACAGCGGCCGCAATTCCTTGAGGCTGGAAACCTGGTTCTGGAAATCATCGGCCATCTCGACCCAGGTGTCTCGAATGAGAGTATTCTGATCGAAGTGCTTTGCAAGCTGGAGGTAGAAACGACCGCCAAGATTTTGCACTCTCGCCAATGAAGCTCGCAGGTTCATGGGGCAATCGCCGTAAATGGTTTCAAACTGGTTAATTAGACGTTGCAGACTGCAATCACCGTGTCCACAATTCGGAGGAGGCTGAAGGCGTAGTCTAGCAACTCTTTTGGACGGTGTAAAGTTCATTCTTACGGCACGTGCGATTGAACGGCCTGGAGTTTTCTTCCTGTTGTTGAGCCGTCTCTGATGAATGCCCTTTACGTCTCGACGGCGGATTCCAGGAATTCGATCCTTCGCTTTCCGGCGTCGAGCCGGACCGTGACCCCTAATGGAATTGCCCAGTTTTCGCGGCCATGTCCGGCGGGAAACTTGCCTAAAATCGGGAGTTCCAGCTCTGCGAGCCCTTCCCTCAGGGTCTCCTCGAGTGTGTAGCCCTCCGTCAATGGTTCACATTCGCTGAAGGTCCCGAGAATGATTCCCTGGAGCTTGGTAAACTTTCCCGCCAGCCGGAGCTGTGTCAGCATGCGGTCGATCCGGTAGGGTGGCTCGCCCAGATCCTCCAGAAAGAGGATTTTTCCCTCAGTCTTGTATCTCGTAAGGCGTCCCTAGACTCGCTACTACCAGGGAGAGGCAGCCACCAATGAGTTCTCCTTCGCCTACTCCGGAGTGCCAGGTCTCGAGCTGGGGGAAGGAGAACACCGGACGATAAGTCGAATCAGTCCAGAGTCGAATAATGTGGTCTTCCTGGGTCCCCTCAAGGTCACCCAATACTGCCGAAGTAGCCATCGGTCCGTGAATCGTGACCCATCCAAATCGCCGCCGAAAGTAAAGATGCAGAGTGGTCAGATCACTGAACCCCATAAAGATCTTGCACCGAGAGCGCAGCCGCCCCTCATCCAATAAGGGAATCAACCTTGAACAGCCAAATCCTCCGCGAAGCGAAATGATCGCTCGGATTTCGGGATCGTCGAAATACCTCATGATCTCCCCGGCGCGTGATGCGTCATCGCCGGCCAGATACCTCCACGAGTCAAAGATTCTTTCGTCAAATCGGGTGCGGAATCCAAGGCGCTCGAGCGTAGCAATACCTCTGGTCGAGCGCGTCTCGAGATGTTATCGGTCCGGCGGGTGCTACGATTCCGATGGCATCTCCCGGGTGTAAGGCCCCCGGATGGACCCGTGGGATGTCCATAGAAATCAGTTAATTCGTTGACGCGGAGAAGGGGGCGCTTTTATAGTGGCACACATTCGTTCCGGCGGCCCAATACGCCCTCAGGATCTCAAGGGTTTTGCGGAAGCGCTGCTTCCAGAGGCTGAATCGTGCTCAACTACATCTGGCTTGGCCTGGTTATTCTTGCAGTCATACTGGGGGGAATCAACGGGAAAATAGAAGCCGTGACCAAGGGGGCCATCGATTCGGCGGGAAATTCGGTCACCATTGCCATCGGTCTGATTGGAGTCATGGCGCTTTGGCTGGGAATCATGAAGATTGCCGAAGATGCCGGCTTGATCAAGCTCCTGGCGAAGCTTATTGCTCCGGTTATGCGCTGGCTCTTCCCCGATGTGCCCCGTGATCACCCCGCGATGGGAAGCATGCTGATGAATATCTCCGCGAACATGCTGGGATTGAACAATGCGGCTACCCCTCTCGGGCTTAAGGCCATGGAAGACCTGGAATCGCTCAACCCGAAACCGGGGGTCGCCACCAACGCCATGTGCATGTTTCTCACGGTCAACACGGCCGGCGTGCAACTGATTCCCGCGTCGATGGTTAGCTTGATGGCGTCGGCAGGCTCGACGGACCCGACCGCCATCATCGGCACCACATTTGCCGCGACCGCGATTTCGCTGGTTTTCGGTCTGTCGGCGGCAAAGATGCTCGAGAAGCTCCCGATCTTTTCCGTCGAGGAAGCGCAACGGACCCATGACAGATGAGGAGCGTGGAGCAGGAGGGAGCCTCGATCCTCTTGTTCTTGTCTGCTTGTTCCTGCTATCCGGCCGGCGATCTCGCCGAGAGGAATCAATCTCGCGGGGACTTTCCGGCTGGACTTGGGCGGAGGGGTTGATTGATGGTCCAGAGCGTCATTAACCTGATTTCAATATGGGCGATACCCGTGTTCCTGATCGGGATTCCTCTCTACGGCGCTGCCCGCGGCGTGAAGGTTTACGAAAGTTTCGTCGAGGGGGCAAAGGAAGGCTTTCAAGTCGGAGTGCGAATCATTCCGTACCTGGTGGCAATCCTCGTTGCCGTGGGGATGCTTCGTGGAGCGGGAGGTATCGATCTGCTGGCGAACTGGCTTGACCCGATGCTGGCGCGCGTTGGGATACCTGCGGAAATCCTTCCGCTGGGCATCATGCGGGCACTTTCAGGGAGCGGTTCGCTTGGGATTGTGACCGAACTGGTGAAGACGCACGGTCCTGATTCCTTCATCGCTCGCCTCGCGGCTTCCATCTACGGCAGTACCGAAACCACCTTCTATGTTCTGGCGGTCTACTTCGGGGCCGTTGGGATCAAGAGGCCACGACACGCGGTTCTTGCGGGCCTGTTTGCTGATCTCGTGAGTTTCATTGCTGCGGTCGTCGTCTGCCGCCTGGTTTTCGCACCCTAGACGTGATTTGCGCTAACCACAAAGACACTAATGAAGAAGGACTTAGAAGAGTGCTAAAAAAGCGAGGAAGCGCCGACGAGTGACGCGAAAACACCCGGGATAAAACACCCTGGTTTTGGTATTCATTTCGCGAAATCCAGAGAGTATAATCTCCGACTCAAAGCTTGCCGTTAGGAGCAGTCAGTCGGCGTTCGTCAACAAAAAAGCCTGGATCTGCTGGCGCTGTAGAAAGCTGTCGAGAATTGCGGGCCTTCGAGCAAGCGTATGGCGCTTCGCCTTCGAGAAAAGGATTCTTCTGAAAGAGGCAAGCCCGCCAGAGTTTGGTTGATTTGGTTGCAGCAGGTTCCCTCCCTCCTTTACGTAGTGGGAGGGGCGTTCCTTATCTACCAGTATTGGAAGGTTTTGCACAGTGAGATTGTGCTGGTCACCGGAGCTTTGTTCCTGGCCTATGGTTTTTACCGCTTCTTTCTGGTGACGCGCGTGATCCGTCGTCGGTAAGGTATTGGCAGGCTGATTCCCGAACGTCGGAGCCGGCAGTCTGCACGTGTTTCTCTTTAGCTCCAAGATTTGCTGAGGTCGAGATGAGTCCGTTCCGCCTGACGTCGAGCGCCCGGTCCTGTGCTGCGGTCGCTTTTCTCATAGTAGTTTTCTTATTTCTGTTCGGGGCGACAGCACCGAGTTACGCCGGCCCGCTCCAGGAACCGGCGGCCGCCACACCCCATGGCGGCGAGGCCAACCTGAGGCTTCCGCCCCTGGGGCAAGTCGATTTCATGGGCATAAACGGCCGGACGCTGCTCCTGGCGGGCCTCGCCGTTTGTCTACTGGGCCTGCTCTTCGGCCTTGTGATCTACCAGCAGCTGAAGAAACTTCCGGTGCATCGATCGATGCTGGAGATCTCCGAGCTGATTTACGAGACCTGCAAAACCTACCTCGTAACCCAGGGCAAGTTCATTCTGCTGCTGGAAGCCTTCATTGGCGTCATCATCGTGTTCTACTTTGGCGTGCTCCAGAGATTCGATGCCCTCAAGGTATTTATTATCTTAATGTTCAGTCTCGTGGGTATCGGTGGGAGCTACGGCGTGGCCTGGTTCGGAATCCGGATCAACACGTTCGCCAATTCGCGCGCCGCTTTTGCCAGCCTTCGGGGCCAGCCCTTCCCGCTCATGGCGATACCGCTCAAGGCAGGCATGAGCATCGGCATGCTGCTCATCAGCGTCGAGCTCTTTCTCATGCTTTGCATCTTGCTCTTCATTCCGGGAGACTACGCGGGTCCTTGCTTTATCGGGTTTGCCATCGGCGAGTCGTTGGGTGCGGCGGCTCTCAGAATTGCGGGCGGGATATTCACTAAGATCGCCGACATCGGTTCCGACCTGATGAAGATCGTCTTCAAGATCAAGGAAGATGATGCCCGCAACCCCGGTGTCATCGCCGACTGTACCGGAGACAATGCCGGGGATTCGGTCGGACCGAGCGCGGATGGGTTCGAAACCTACGGGGTCACCGGCGTCGCGCTCATCTCGTTCATTCTGCTGGCGGTGCCGCAGGAGGTGGTGCAGGTTCAGTTGCTCGTCTGGATCTTCCTGATGCGCGTGATGATGATCGTGGCAAGCGGCACATCTTATCTCGCCAGCAGTGCCATCGCGAAGGCGCGCTACGGCTCCGCCACCGCGATGAACTTCGAAGCGCCGCTCACGTTTCTGGTCTGGCTGACATCATTCGTCTCGGTTGCCTTGACTTATCTGTCCTCCTACCTGCTCATTCCGGAGCTTGGGGACGGCACCCTCTGGTGGAAACTCTCTACCGTAATAACTTGCGGTACGCTCGCGGGCGCGATCATTCCGGAGCTGGTCAAGATCTTCACCTCCACCGAGTCGGCCCACGTCAGGGAGGTCGTTACTTCGGCTCGTGAAGGGGGCGCGTCCCTTAACATACTCTCGGGTCTTGTAGCCGGGAACTTCAGCGCCTACTGGCTCGGTCTTGCCATCGTCTCGCTCATGGGGATCGCCTACTGGGTCAGCACCATGGGCCTGAGTGCCTTGATGATCGCGGCGCCAGTGTTTGCTTTTGGCCTGGTCGCATTCGGCTTTTTAGGGATGGGCCCGGTGACAATCGCGGTCGATTCCTACGGACCGGTCACCGATAATGCGCAATCCGTCTTCGAGTTGTCGGTGATCGAGCAGACCCCGGGCATCAGGCAAGAGATTCGAAAGGAATACGGCTTCGACGCGAATTTCGAACGGGCCAAGCACCTCCTGGAAGAAAATGACGGTGCGGGAAACACGTTTAAGGCCACCGCGAAGCCAGTGCTGATTGGGACGGCTGTCGTCGGCGCTACCACAATGATCTTCTCGATCATTATGGTGCTGACTCACGGACTCACCCAGAATCTGGATAAGCTCTCGATCCTTCACCCTCCCTTTCTCCTCGGCCTCATAGCCGGTGGATCCGTAATTTACTGGTTTACTGGTGCTTCTACCCAGGCGGTCACCACCGGTGCTTACCGTGCGGTTGAGTTCATCAAGGCCAATATCCGGCTTGAAGGGGTGGAGCGGGCATCCGTGGCCGACAGCAAGAAAGTCGTCGAGATTTGTACCCAATACGCTCAGAAGGGGATGTTCAACATCTTCCTGACCGTGTTTTTCGCTACACTCGCGTTCGCGTTCTTTGAGCCCTATTTCTTCATCGGCTATCTGATTTCGATCGCCCTATTCGGCCTGTTCCAGGCCATTTTCATGGCGAACGCAGGCGGCGCGTGGGACAACGCCAAGAAAGTCGTTGAAGTCGAGCTGAAAGAAAAAGGAACGGAACTTCACGCGGCCACGGTCGTGGGCGACACCGTTGGCGATCCCTTCAAAGATACATCGTCGGTGGCGATGAATCCTGTAATCAAGTTCACGACGTTGTTCGGATTGCTGGCAGTGGAACTGGCCGTGTCGCTTGCCGCCGACGTAGGCTCAGGTCTGACGCTTCTGCTCTCAGGAGTCTTCTTTGCCACTTCGGTGATTTTTGTCTGGAGATCGTTCTACGACATGCGCATCAAGTCGCGCCATGCGCTCCCCATGAAGTCGAGGGCAACAACGCCCGGGCGTATCGATGCCTGACCGCTAGAGGTTCTTAGCCTTTCTTCGAGTCTTCGCGTCTTAAGAGGTTGGTTTCTGCTACGCGAAGCATCTTATCGGATACTCTCCTGTCTCTCCTAGGCGCTCAGCGTCTTGAGGATGCTTTCGATCTTGCGAGCCAGGGGTGTTCTTCGTTGCTCAGCTTTCTTCAGGGTAGCAGCCGAGTGAGCCTGGACGGGCGGTCCCATGTCGAACCCGCGAGTTGTCATCAGAACCCTGTATGACAGGGGAAAGGGAATATCCGACGCCAGCTGCAGGAGTTCCAGAAAGGCATACTGTATTTTCCTGGCAAACTCCACATTGCCGGTTCGAAAGGCGTCGATCATTGCCCGGACGCCTTCCGGGATGATCCCGGTGAGTCCGGACATGCAGCCGCTTGCTCCCAGCTCCAGTCCCGTAAATATCAACTCGTCGGGTCCTACCAGGTAGCTGACGGTGGTGCTCCGCAATTCATTAAGCAGCACCATCATTTCAGCCACATCGGTATTGCTGTTCTTCAAGGCCACGGCCCCGCAGCTCTTGATTATCTTGAGCATGGTCGTAACGCTCATTCGATTTGAGAACTGGGGGATGTGGTAAACGACCAGAGGAATGTCGATCGAATCGGCGATTCTCTGGTAGTGAGCGACGAGATCCTCCTGGCTTATTACATAGTAATACGGCGGCAACACCGTGGCGAAAGAAGCTCCGGCCTTCTTGAACTCACGGCAATGCTCAACCACGCGGGCGGCGGTGACATCGCCGGCGCCAGCCAGCACCGGTACGCGGCCATCGGCGTACTCAACCGCCAGGCTGACCAGCTCGTGGCGCTGCGGCGCCGTAAGATGGACAAACTCCCCGACTGTGCTCGCGGCGAAAATCCCGTCCACACCGCGCTCGATCAGGAAATCGACCATTTGGCGAAGCGTTTGGCGATGTATCGCTCCATTCTCGCGTAACGGCGTCGCCATGGCGACCAGAGCGCCTTCAGGTCTCATGCTTCTCTCCGCCCGCGATGAACCATTGTCCTTTTTTGCATGGCGCTAATTTCACATGGTTGGGAACCTTAACGCAAGGTTCTTTGGGGAAATAGGGTGACAGGAGCTTTTTTTCACGGCAGACTTTGCGGGGTGCGCGGGATTTTTCAGGGCCGAAAGAAAAGGTGCCGGTGTCACTATTTCCATCGTGTCCATGAGAAAAAATCCTGGCAGGAAGAGGTCTTGGATGCGTGTGGCCAGAGTTCTACTTCATTTCGCATTGCCAGTGGCATTGATTGCCGGAGCAGCCTGTAAGCAAAGGGATCAGCTCGTAATTGCGGTCGTGCCGAAGGGACAAGCCCATGTCTTTTGGCAGACGGTTCACGCAGGAGCGAGAGCCGCAGGCCAGGAATTTGGCGCTGAGATACGGTGGAACGGCCCGGCTTCCGAGATTGATTTCTCGCGCCAGATCAGCATCGTCGAAGACTTTGTCAACCAGCGCGTTGACGGTATTGCGCTAGCCCCATCGCACGGCGAATCTCTTGTACCCATTGTCGAGCGCGCCGCTCAGGAGCGTATCCTGGTGACCATCTTTGACTCGGGAATTCAGTCGACCAAGTACCTGAGTTACGTCTCGACCGATAACCATAGGGGCGGCATTTTAGCAGCCGAGCGCATGGGAGAGATCCTGCCCGGCGGTGGTGAAATCGCAATGATAGGGACAATTCCAGGAAGCGTCTCCACCACCGAACGGGAAAACGGTTTCCGGCAGACAGTCGCGTCAAGATTCCCATTGCTGCAGATCGTGGAGTTTCAATATGGCATGTCTGACCGGGCGAAAGGGCTGGCGGTAGCCGAAGACATTCTTACCGCGCACCCCAACCTCTCGGGAATCTTTTGCAGCAACGAATCGGGGACACTAGGGGCGGTTCAAGCGGCAAAATCCAAAGGGGTCGCCGGCAGGCTCAAGATTGTCGGGTTCGACACTTCAGCCACGCTCATCCAGGATTTGCAGTCGGGTTCGATCGACTCGCTGGTGGTTCAGAATCCCTTTCGCATGGGATATCTGGCGGTCAAGACCCTGGTAGATCAGCTTCGAGGACGCACTCCCGAGAAGCGCATTGATACTGGCGCCACTGTCGTTACGTCCGCCAACCTGAATGACCCGCCCATCCAGGAACTGGTGAATCCACCCATCGAGAAGTACCTGAAATAGCCCGGAAATATATGCCAGCCCCCCTTCTCGAGATGAAAGGAATCCGGAAATCATTCGGCGGGAATCTCGTTCTCGATGATGTTGAGCTGACACTGCAGCCAGGCGAAGTCCACGCGCTCGTGGGAGAGAACGGGGCGGGTAAATCGACACTGATGAAGATCCTGAATGGTGTCTACTCCCGCGACGGCGGCTCCATGCGAATGCTCGGCCAGGAAATCCATATCTCACAACCCCACGACGCGCGCCGGGCCGGAATCAGCATGATTTTTCAGGAGCATACCCTCGCGCCGCACCTCACCGTGGCCGAAAATATCTATCTGGGAACCGAACCGACCGGGCGTTTGGGAATTCTCAAGAATAACGAAATGACTCGAGCGGCCCGGGAAACGCTTCGCCGCCACGGCTTTTCACTGGACCCGTCCGTCCGAGTCGTCCGCCTCACGACGGCGGAGAAACAAATGGTCGAAATCGCCCGAGCCCTGACGGTTGCTACCAGGGTCGTGGTCATGGACGAGCCTACCTCGATGCTATCTCAGGCCGAGAGCGAAGAGCTGTTTCGCATAATCCGCGATCTCAGAAACCGTGGCATGGCCGTGGTCTACATTTCGCACCGAATGGAGGAGCTTCCTCGAATCGCCGACCGCGTCACGATTCTTCGTGACGGGCGCCGCGTCTTTTCAGGCGAATTCGCCGCGGTCACCGCCATGGATATTGTTCGCTACATGGTGGGTCGCGAAATAAAGGATCTCTACCCTCCGCGCGCCGCCCCCACCGACGATACAGCGCTGGAAGTTCGGGGCCTGAGTAAAGGAAGCAAATATCGCAACATTTCGTTCTTCTTACGTCGAGGGGAAGTGTTGGGGTTGGCGGGTTTGGTGGGCGCCGGACGAACCGCTCTGGCTCAGGGCATCTTTGGACTGGACCCTCCTGACCAAGGTTCCGTTCTATTGCGCGGCCGCGAGGTAGCTTTCAGAAGTAGCGGGGACGCGATCGAGGCCGGTCTCGCCTATCTGACAGAGGATCGTAAAATCACCAGCCTCTTCCCGCACTTGTCACTCGTCCACAATATATCCATCGCAGCGTTGGAGAGAGTGGAGCGGGGCTTCGTTCTGAGGTTGAAGGATGAAGCGCGCGCCTGCCGAAGCCTCATCCGGAAGCTTGATATTCGGGCGCGCTCGGAGAGTGAACCGGTCTACCGCCTCAGTGGAGGAAACCAGCAGAAGGCTCTCATTGCACGCTGGCTGTTCGCCGGCTCCGGTGTTCTTATTCTCGATGAACCCACCCAGGGGGTCGATCTCGGAGCTCGTGCCGAAATCTACAAGCTGATGAAAGACATTGTGGGCGGGGGAGGGGCGATCCTGATGATTTCTTCCGATCTGCTGGAGCTTCTGGGAATGAGCCATCGGATTGCAGTTATGCGCCGCGGCGAGTTTGTGGCTGAATTGGAAACGCAGCGCACCAGCCAGGAAGAAATCATGCGGCATGCAGCCCTGGTGCAATAGACCGGAGATCTCTCCGCGGTCGGAATCAAAGAGCCGGACAGGAAGGCACAACGGCTTCGTTCGCGCCCGCCTGCGCGTCATGCGCGTGGGTTGCCGGCGCGGTTCCTGGCGTGGAAGCTCTCCGGTGGATGCTTTCCAAGGGAGCAGGAATCCACGAGTGGGAAATCTTGCTTCGAAAACAGGGCTGGTCTCTCTTTTTACGCAAGTCAGGGTCATGGGCCGAGAAACCCTTAAGCGGTTTATTCCTTATATCAGTCTCACAGTTCTATTCCTGTCGCTCTCGCTAGCTTCTCCTTATTTTTTGACCGTAAATAACCTGTCCTCCGTCGTACGCCAGACCACCGTGATCACAATCATGGCGATCGGCATGACGGTCGTAATCGCTTCGGGAGGTATCGATCTGTCGGTCGGTTCTATTGTGGGACTAGCCGGTGTTTGCGGGGCTATGCTTATTGCTTCTCAACTTCCGACAGCTCTTGCGCTTGTGGGAGCGATACTAGTCGGCACAGTCTGCGGGTTTACCAATGGCGCCGCAATCACCGCTCTGAAGATCCCTCCATTTATCGCAACCCTCGGGACCATGGGTATCTATCGCGGCCTGACACTGATCCTGACCGGAGGAATTCCCGTGGCAAACTTAACCCGCGATTTCGGCGTCCTCGCTACGGGTAGCGTGCTGGGAGTTATTCCGGTACCGATGTTGTTCTTGCTCACAGTCGCCGTACTGGTTCATTTCATTCTGAAGTACACAAGATTGGGACGCTACAGCTATGCCATTGGCAGTAACTCCGAGGCGGCGCGCTGTTCAGGAATACCCCTTGGGAAATACACCCTCGTGGTCTATGCGTTGGGGGGTGCCTTGACCGGATGGGCTGGAATGATTGAGGCCGCCAGGCTGGTCACCGGGCAGCCGACTGCGGGTGAGGGATATGAACTGCGCGTAATTGCGGCTGTCGTGATTGGGGGCGGCAGCTTGAACGGTGGCCAGGGCTCTGTCCCCGGGACGATTGTCGGTTCTCTGATCATGGGCCTTCTCAGCAATGGGTGTAACTTGCTGGGTGTTTCCCCATTCCTTCAGCAGATCATCATTGGCTCCGTGATAGTTCTCGCCGTCACCTTCGACGAGTTGCAGCGGCGGAGAATGGGTTAGTAGAGTCATTCGAACTCTTCGTCCCGGCATCCTGTCTCTATCTTGCCTGACCAATCGGAAGGTGAGCGGACTCTGAGGCAATGCCGGGAAAGTTTCCCCGCTTCCTTGAACTTTTTCGACTCACTTTCGTTGTGAAGTGACGATCTTGTGTTAACTCTTTGTTAAAAATTCACATGATCAAGCTTTCGCGACACTGGTCCTGCGTTCGACGCGTGATTCTCCGTAAGTCACGTCATCTCAACAGTGAAAACCCTTGATTCTGACTTCGCCCGGGCTTTGAACCTGCCCTGTCGTTCATCAAAAAAGATCAGTCCTGCACCAAAACTTGGCCCACCGCCGTCATTGGCATGCGTGATGCGTATATTTATTACGCGCGGCACGTCAAGCATCCCTGTAAACCGTAGGGGTTTTATTCTGGAGTTAAGAGATTACTCTTCACTCGGGTGATCCTTTTGGCGAAGGTTGCACTGATAACATTTTTTAACGAAGCGCGAGCAAAAAACCCACCATTGAAAGCGGTCACGTTGAGCGGGACCGCTCCTACCTTAAGCCTGCTGTGAAGATGAGGCCCGGTCGTCAGATTCGGGCCTCCCACCCCTTCCCATTGCGAATTTCAGAATGCGGATTGTGGTTCTACCGCCGTAACACCAGGAAACCAGATCAGGGAAACTTTTCCGCCTGCTGCCTACTGCTACTTCTCAGCCATGCGCAGCGCACCGTCAAGGCGGATCACCTCGGCGTTGAGCATTTCGTTCTCAATGATATGCGCGACGAGGACGGCGAATTCCTCGGGGCGTCCGAGACGTCGAGGGAAAGGAACCTGTTCTCCCAGAGACCGCTTGGCCGGCTCCGGAAGTTTAGCCAGGAGGGGAGTGTCGAAGATTCCAGGCGCGATGGTCACGACCCGGATTCCGAACCGCGCCAGTTCGCGCGCGATTGGAAGGGCCATGGAAACAATCCCGCCTTTTGACGCGGAGTAGGCCGCCTGACCGATCTGACCGTCAAAGGCTGCGGCCGAGGCGGTGTTGATGATGACGCCGCGCTCGCCGCCCGTTCGAGGTTCGGCTCGCGATATAGCTGCAGCGGCTAGACGAAGCACGTTGAAAGTTCCGATAAGATTTACGCTAATGACCTTGGAGAACGTGTTCAAGGAATGCGGCCCGGTCTTGCCTATCACTCGTTCGGCATTTCCGATTCCCGCGCAGTTGACGACACCTCGGAGAGGGCCGAATCCCTGCACTGCAGTGTCAACGGCATTTTGCACGCTTGCTTCATCCGTGATCTCGGTCTGAACGAAATGGACCTCTGGACCAAATTCCACAGCCAGCGCTTCTCCCCCGGCACTGTTCAGGTCGGCGATTACTACGCGAGCTCCCGATCGTGCGAGGGTGCGAACACAGGCGGCGCCCAGACCTGAGCTGCCGCCGCTAATCAAGAACGTACTGCCTTGGATCTGCATAAAGCCCTCTCGGTAAAGTTCATTGCGTCCCGACAGCAAAAATTCACTCTATCAATCTGCTGTCGGCACTGTAAACAAGCTTGTACCGGTGGCATTTCGCATCCCGGGTTTGGTGGTGGAGTGATGGTCGGCCCACTTAGCACGAAGACACGAAGAACTAAATAAGTTAAAATGACGCCCTCGATGAAGACACCCGTTTTCTACAACCGGACCGCAGTTATGATCGCAATCGTTGCGATCGGCGCTTCTACGGCAACCTTGACCATCCTCAGCTACAAGTACACCGTTGGCAGGGAAAATGTTGTGGAAGACAGCCTGATACGAAGCAATGTCAAGCTGGTGGAAAGGGAAGTCGATCGCATCGAGCAGAAGATCATCGACAACGACCGCAGCCTCTATAACATGGCTGACGTGAACGACCAGTCACGCTGGCGGGAGGTGAACGACGCGATCAAGAAAGCCGATTTAGGCGTCGACCAGGTCTGGTTCCTTTCGCTGAACGGAAATCTTCTGTATCCCGCCTGGAGCCCCGGGATCAAGGATCTCTATTCCGCATTCATGCGGAGTTTCAAGACCAGGGAGCTGAATCTGGACCGCCTCCGCCCCGACGAGACCAATCACCTGCATAAAGAACGTCGAGAAGACTACTTCTTCGCTTCCTACGTGATCAAGGAGAACCGGCGCGGCGAGAAGATCCTGGTCTGCTTTCAAATGAATCACGGCAAGATCCTTGCTCTGCTCGACAGGTACCTCAAAGATCTTCGTTCCGTGTATTACGTCAGCGTCGTGGACTATGAAAACAATGGAGTGTCGGGCCCGCCCTTGGACCGGGTCAAGTACTTCCACGAATCGCGCTTTCCCAGCACCTTCTACAAATGGCTGCTTCAGGTGGTTCCCCGCAACTACTCGGAGATGGAGAGGGTCGCGCGAGTGCAGCGACGGACCAATTTCTTTTTCATCATCATGAGTATTTCTCTGATCTTTTTGAGTCTGGTGATCATTTATTTTGTGGTTCGTCGAGAGCGGCAGCTCATACAGCTGAAGGCGGACTTCATAGGTAATGTCAGCCATGAATTGAAGACGCCCCTGGCTCTGATTCGGATGTTCAGCGAGATTCTGACCACCGGCAGAGTCAAGAATGACGAATCCAAACTTGAGTACTATCGGATCATCTACAAAGAGAGCGATCGGATGAGCCGTTTGATCAACAATCTGCTGGACTTCGCGCGGCTCGAGCGGGGGGCGCAGACAAGACACTTCGAGAAAATCAACATTGCCGATCTGGTCAAGCGGGAACTGGAGACCTACCGCTACCGGATTCAGAAGGATGGATTCCAGCTCGTGAGCCGGCTCGAAGATCCGCTGCCGGAGACTCTGGCCGATGCCCACTCCCTGACCCTCGCGTTCTTCAACCTTCTCGATAATTCAGTGAAGTATTCGGAGGATCACAAGCAGATAACCGTGAGCGTGATTAAGAATGATGGCTATATAGATCTCTCGGTTGCGGATCAAGGTTTGGGAATACCGGGGAGCGAGCAGCAGAGGATTTTTGAGAAATTCTACCGGGGTAGCAACGCCGCCGTCCTGAAAACCAGGGGAAGCGGCATCGGTCTCGCGATTACCAAGCACGTGGCAGAGATGCACGGAGGGGAAGTCCTGGTCGAAAGTGAACCTGGACACGGGAGCACCTTTACGCTGCGGATTCCGATACGCGAGGCCCCCGCAGGGGTCTCAGCCTAGCTGACCGGAAGCCGGGAACCAGAAGTAAGTTGCCGGAGATTCTGGATCCCGGCTTCTTGCTTTGAGGCGAACGAAATTCGAGTAACGCTCCGCTTAACGAGCTTACTATGCAACGGATCTTGATTGTAGAAGACGAGCAGGAGATGGCTCGCGGGCTCAGGGATATTCTCGAGTTCGAGGGTTACGATGTGGTTACTGCGGGAACCGGAAAAGAGGGATTGCAGTTCCTGACTCGGAAGGAGCCTGATTGCATCATTCTCGATCTGATGCTGCCGGACATTAATGGCTATCAGATCTGCGAGGAAATCCGGCGACAGAAATTCAACACTCCGATCATCATGCTTACGGCAAAAGCTCAGGATTACGACAAGATCCGGGGTCTGGAGGTGGGAGCCGACGACTATATGACCAAGCCTTTTAGCGTCGGCGAGCTTCTTGCCCGAGTGAAGGCAATTCTCCGGCGCACCGGACAGTACGCCCAGGATCTGGAAGTCGTTCGAATAGGTTCCTGCCTGGTCGACGTGAAGCACTTCACGGTCAGCCGCAACAAGAGACAGCATTCGCTCTCTCACTACGAGGTGGAGCTGTTCAAGCTGCTTTATGCCAACGCCAACCAGCCGGTTTCGAGAGACGAGATTCTCGACAAGGTTTGGGGCACCGAGAAGTATCCCACGAACCGAACGGTGGATAATTTCATTGTCAAGCTCCGCAAGAAGATTGAAGAGGACTACAAGAATCCCAAGCACATCTTGACGATCTATGGCGTGGGATACAAACTCAGCCCATGAACTTCCTGCGGGATCTCATGGCAATGCTGGCATTCCGCTCGCGTGGCCTGCGAGCGCTGGCCGCCCGGCAGGCGCTGTTGCCGGCCTGTTCAATTCTAGGCTGCGGTTTTCTGGCTTTCGTCCTGGCGCGCAACGCGGTCCATGCAGAATTGGGCCCGGCCGAAAAAGGCAGCCTGCTTCACTCGATCTTCGCGACTAATCTGATCCAGGCTCTGTTGTTCCTATCGGTGGTTTATGTTCCCGCCGTGATCTCGCTGAGTAATGCATTCGCCGGCGATGGGCTCGGGCTTTCGTTTTCCCGTGACGAATACCGGGCTCACGTTTCGACGCTTTTCCCGCTCTGGGGAATCCTGTTTGCCATAGCGACCCCGTTGCATTGGGTTCCGCCGCATTTCCTGGCGCTGGGTGTCTTCGAAATCGGCACAGGTTTACTCGGGGTCGGGTTGCTCGTCGGCGATCTATACCGTCTGGGCCGTCAAAGAGCTTAATTATGTTTCACCTGTGGTGGCGCTTGGAGTTTTCGTTCTGAGCTGGTTCACTCTCCCCGCATTCTACTTGCTCACGATGTTCTTGTTCGCTCTTCCGCTCTTCGTGCTGGTTCCGCTTCTTTATCTATTATTTCAGCGTTCTCGCAGTCTTGTTGCCGCGAGGGTTGGGGTGCGGAATTTTCAAGAGCGCCTTCACGGCCTGACTCTCAATCCGCAAGATGCGGATGCCCATCATCAGCTCGGTTTGATTCATCTCAAGCGCGACAACCTTGATGCCGCCCAGAGATACTTCGAGAACGCTTTGAGAATCGATTCTCGGGATCCGGATTACCACTATTACCTGGGTCGGGTGTTCGAGGCGAAAGGAGACTGGCCCAGCGCTCTGGAACAGTATGAGGAAACCTATCGGCTGGCCCCCAACTATCGGCTGGGAGATATTTTTCGGGATGTTGGTAAGGCGTACCTTCACAACGGCCAGTTCGAGAAAGCGAAAGAGTTCCTCCAGTTTTTTCTCGAGAAGCGGAACTCGGATCCCGAGGGGAGATACTGGCTTGCGATAACTTTCCAGAAGCTCTCTCAGGACGAGGAAATGCGCTCCCAGCTGAACACTGTCCTGGAACAGGCTCGGGCCAATCCCCGTTTTTTTAAGAAAGAGAACCGGCAGTGGCTCTATCGCTCGCGCGTTTTGCTGCGCCAGACAACCCGTGCCTGATACTGGATTGCGGTTTTGAGGCTTTCATCATAGAAACCGTGGTCTGAAGCCCGCGGCTTACGGCGACTGCGACGGTCGAGTCTGGGCAAAGACGTCCTTCACGATTGATTGAAGATTGGCGATTGAGCTCAACCAACGACTCGGTTGTTACAATCGTCAATCGTAAATCGTAAATCGAATAACCCCTCGTAATACAATTGATTACAATCACGGACAATTTCGTACAGGGAAGTGACAACCCGCGAACATTATTTCTCCATACTCCTCGGGCGAGGGAATCATGGAGTTTTGGAGGCCCGGGATTTCGGATTACGAAAAGTTCGTGAGGACAGGGAATATTTCTTACCTGTACCACATGGAGAGCTTCGACTTTGCAATCGCTCTTGCCTACTTTGTGATTCTGGCAATCTTGGCCTTTTACGGGCTTCACCGCTACATCATGGTGTACTTCTTTCACCGCTACCGCAAAAATGTCGCGGTGGTCAAAGAACAGTTCACTGAACTCCCTCGAGTCACGGTACAAATCCCTTCGTACAACGAAATGTATGTGATGGAACGGGTGATTGATGCGGCTTGCGCATTTGATTATCCGAGAAACCGCCTTGAGATCCAGGTGCTCGACGACTCCACCGATGAGACCCAGGTAGTGGCGCGCAATGCGGTGGAGCGATGGCGCAACCTCGGCCTCGATATTCATTACATCCATCGCTCCAATCGAAACGGCTTCAAGGCCGGAGCCCTCGAGAATGGCCTTCGCAGCGCCAAAGGCGACTTCATCGCTATCTTCGACGCGGATTTCGTGCCCGAGCCGGATTTTCTTCAGAGAGCGATACACCACTTTACTGATCCCAGAATCGGCATGGTCCAGGGGCGCTGGGAGCACTTGAACCGGGAGTATTCGTTTCTTACCAGGACCCAGGCTATCTTTCTGGACGGTCACTTCATGCTGGAGAGTTTTACGCGCTTCGTAAGTGGCCGCTTCTTTAATTTCAACGGAACAGCGGGAATAATTCGCAGAAAGACGATTGATGATGCCGGCGGGTGGGAGCACGACACCCTTACGGAGGACCTCGACCTTAGCTACCGCGCCCAGATAAAAGGGTGGAAATTTGTTTTCCTTCCTGACCTGACGGTTCCCGCGGAATTGCCTGTGGAGATGAACTCTTTCAAGTCGCAGCAGTGCCGTTGGGCGAAAGGCGCTATGCAGACGTGTAAGAAGGTGCTTCTTCGAATCCTGAAGAGCGATCTTAGCGCCGGTGAGAAGCTTGAGGCGTGGTATCACCTTACTGGCAACATTTGCTATCCGCTCATGCTGGTCTTGTCGTTTATCCTCTTTCCAGCTTTGATTATCCGTTTCAATCAAGGCTGGTTTGAGCTGCTGACGGTCGACTTGCCACTATTCCTGCTCTCTTTCAGCAGCGTCTCGACTTTTTACCTGACTTCACAGAAGGTACTGCACCGGGACTGGTATAAGAGGATTCTCTACTTGCCGGGCCTGATTGCGGTCGGAATCGGCATGAGCGTGTCAGTTGCCAAGGCGGTTCTGGAAGGAGCCTTCGGGATCAAGAGCCCTTTCATTCGAACGCCGAAGTTCTCCGTTGAAGGAGTTAAAGGAGAGTGGAGGAACAAGAAGTATCGGGCTGAGGTCGGCGTTATACCGTTGATTGAAATTGCGATGGGCGTTTACTTTACCTGCGTCAACTTCTATGCGATCCAGCTTGGTATTTATGGCGTGGTACCATTTCTCTTTCTCTTTCAGTTCGGATACTTTTTCACGGGATTCTGCTCGCTGGCTCAGGGCTTGAAGAAATCGAACCTGCCAGAGGAAGCAGTAGGCAGTAGGCAGAAGGCAATAGGCAGTACGGTGCCTGGATATTCAGGGGTTTTGGCGCTTGGACAGGGACAAAGCGAAGAAGAGCAGTGGGCAGTAGGTGGCAGGCAGTAGGCTCCCCGGATATTCAGAGACTTTGCCGCTGAGACAGGGAAGCAACGAGTCTGTTGGTTAACTTCACCGCCAGGTCCATTAGCTTGCGTATTGCGTCTTCTTCTAAATAAGTCTGATCGTCAGCTATCAGCCATTCCTTAAGAATCGTAGCCGGGGCCGCCAGGCGATCCGCACTCTTTCCACAGCTTTTCCCAATTCCAGATCCGGTACGCCCCCTCTTTCGGCAACGGGAATCCGAGCTGATGCGCGAGCATACACACCTGCCCGCGATGGTGGGCTTCATGAGAAAGCATGTAGCACAGCATTTCCAGACCAACCGGCCAAGGCGGAGCCCAGCCGTCTCTGCGAAACTTCTCGACGCGGCCCCCACAACCGCCGAGCGCTTCGGCGAGCATCTCCGCGCAGCGTGCGGCGCTCTCGGCCAATCCCGCACGGGCCTGCTGCGGCGTGCAGTGCGCGCGGTTGAGCTGTCGTGGAACCTTCAAGTGCGGAGCTGTAAGCCGGACCCACTTGGAGCGGACATTGTGCATGTGGGTGAAGATCGCCGCAATGGTGCGGACCTTGCCGGGCGGTTTGGCTCTCCACGCGGTAGGGTCAAGATGTTCGATAAGAATCTGGTTCATGCGATCATTGGCGGCAAAGATCTGGACTGCGGCTCGGCCGAGTTGGGTGTCGACCTTGTGTTGGCGCGTGGTCACGGCTCTCTGCTCCTTGACCTGTAATACTTCCGGGCCGTCGGCCATCCGGAAGTAATCCTCCATTATCTTAACAGGGGAACGCTTCTCCATTTCCAGCTGAACCGGAACAGGTCTGATTTCGGCTTTTCATTTCCACGCCTCCGGGGATGCCCGTTTCCTGGCGTTGTAGTTTCACGAGCTTAATATCCATCTCCCGCCCGACACCGCCCACCGCCTACTGCCTGCTTCGCTTGATCGCTGATTCCAGCGTTTCCCCCGTCAGGCGGCGGTAATCCTCCGCTGTGTCGATGTCGAGGACTGTGGCGGGCTCAGTCGTCTGTACGAGCCCAATCTCATTGCGGTGACCCAGCACGACCGCGCGCGCCCCCTCATTCAGCGGCGTGTCGAGCAGCTCGGCAAACAAGGATCTGCTGAATAACGCCGGATGTCCTCTCCTGTCTTGATAGACTGGAAGGACAATCTTGGAAGCCGTACTCTCAAAAAGCTGGATCAGATCGCGTACGACTGTGCCTGGTACACCGGGTTGGTCTACAGGCCATATCAAGCACGCGGAGCAACTCGCCTCGATCCGCTCCAGAGCAAGTTTGATCGAGGAAAGCTGACCCTGACCTGGGTCAGGGTTAATGACCACGCGCGCGCGGCGATCAAGGAGCTGCGGTCGAATCCGCTCCGCATGCGATCCCAGGATCACGCAGGGCTCAGCAAGATCAAGTTCCTCCAGAGTGTCGAGGATGCAGGTCAGAAAAGTGCGATGACCAAGAGGCAATAAAGCCTTGGGAAACCCGATTCTCGACGACTCGCCGGCGGCGAGAATGAAGGGAGTGATATTTCTCAGGAGGATTTTATCCTTGTATTACTGGGTCGTAACTTCTTGTTTTTTTGCGATGATTCTTGTGTTTCTTTGTGTCTTTGAGTCTTAGAGGTATTTGTTAGACAGCTCTAACCACGAAGCCACGAAGAAACACTAAGAGCACTCTGGTTGCGGCCTCACGGGTGCGTCAGGTTCTTGGCGTGAAACTTTGCCACGATCCAGGCTTCACGCCGCGCGGCGCCTATGGTATCAAATACCGACGCAAAGAAGACAGATATGAAATCAACCCACCGCATCGCGGTTCTGGCCGGCTTGCTCTGCGGATTCTTCCATCCTTACAACCAGGCTTCTACCCAGGTCAAGGTCGAGGACAAGGCCAAAGCTGCGCCTCTCGAAAAAAGCGCCTATCTTGCCTTCGTGGATCGCGAGTACATTTTCACAGTCGAGGTGGTCAAGCCAGGCGTTTTGCTCTTCAACTTCATTTCGATGGTCGATAAGGACCAGAACCTTCAAGCCAAGCAGATTCGGTTGACACTGGAGAATCGCAAGATTCCAGGCAAGTTTTTCATCATAGATACAGGAGACCCCAAAGAACCGGTTACTGTCCCTTCGCTCAGGATGCGGCCGAGATCCTCTTTCGGAGTCCGATTGCAAGGAGAATTTGCTGATGAGCGAGAACTCCTGGGGGTTACAGTCCGTATCGGCGAAGAGGACTTCAGGCTGGTTCCTCTGGCAAGTTTCGACTTCGAGAATCTGTCGCTAAAAGTGAATCGTATTAACCTGGACTCGCCTGACTTTCGCGATGACTGGCGCGTTCTGAAGCTCGAGATGCTTGGCACTCGCGGGCCGGGGCCGCCCCTGAGAGATTGATTGCGTTCCCGCGTCAGTGCGAGGTTTCCTTCCCTGCGGGATGTATGAAATAGTCTTCGACGCTCTGCAACCAATCTTCCAGCCCCTCGGCCGGTAATCCTCCGGCTTGCGCCAGCTCGGGCCTGCCGCCGCCGCGCCCCCCTAGCCTGGCCGCCGTCTTCTTTACCGCATCGCCGCAGTCTCCAGCAATGTCGCGGCTGCGTGCCACGACGACCTGACCTGTGTCATTGATCAAGGCAAGAAGGGCAAGCACGCCTCCCCGCGCAGCGAGCCTTTGCGCCAGGATCTTCAAGCTTTCCAGGTCCCGGTTGGTGAAACTTTTGCGCACGATGAGAAGGCCGCTGATTTTTCTCGCTGCCAGCAGCAGCTCACGCGCTTCGAAGTCGAGCAGTTCTTCCCGCAACCTCGAATTCTCCCGGCCCAGTTGCGACCGTTCCTCCAAAACCTTGGTCGCGAGACGATGAAGGTCCTCCAGCTTTCCGGAATAAAGGTTTCCCAGAGCTTTCAATATTCCGTGGTCGGTACGCAGGATCCTCAGCGCTCTTCCCCCACAGGCAAACTCCACCCGAGTTCCTCCTTTGTACCGTTCGTGGCCCAGGATTGACACCAACCCGATCTCTCCCGAGCGGCGGACATGGGTGCCGCCACAGGGCGAGCGATCGAACCCTTCCACATCGATCACCCGAATATCGCCGGTACGTTGAGACTCCTTGCGGACTCCCAGGGCCGCGAGATCGCCGGCTCCAACAGTCAGAGTATGCACGGGCCGATCTTCGAAGACGATGCGTGAAGCAAGTTCCTCAACCTCCTGGATTAACGAGTTCGACGCGACTGGTTGTTCCAGGTCAATGGTCGAGGTGTCGGTTCCCAAATGAAACGATATGGTAGGCAGCTGGGCTACCTGGACGAAGGCCTGGGAGAGAATGTGCTGGCCCGTGTGCTGCTGCATGTGATCGAATCGGCGGCTCCAGTCGATGAGACCGCTGGTAGGGCCGAGAGGAAGGGGTGAATCCAGGATGTGTGTTACCCTGCCTGAATCGTCCTCTTCAACCTTAATCACCCGCGAGGTGCCGAGAACTCCCGTGTCATAAGGCTGCCCGCCGGAAGTAGGGTAGAAGGCAGTTTGGTCCAGAACGACGGCCGTCTGGGCGTTCGACGGAAAGAGATCGATTACGTTGGCGGAAAACCGGGTCAGGTAGGAGTCTTCATAATACAAACGGACAGTCAATCGAACACCTCCAGGTATTTCAGTCCCGTGCCGGTGTTGAATACCACGACCTTCTCGTCAGCGCCGACCCAGCCCGCCTCGACCAGTTTCCTCAAAGCCGGTAGACAGGCGGCGCCTTCAGGACAGAGAAAAAGACCTTCGAGCCTGCCGCACAACTTCATCGCATCAACCAGTTCGCTATCCTCTACTGCGACGGCCGTGCCATGGCTTTCGCGCAACGCCTGCAGGATGAGGAAATCGCCGATCGCGCGAGGCACCCGGAGACCCGAAGCGATGGTCCGGGCGTCGTTCCAGAACGCGGCGCTGGTCTCGTTATTGTGAAAAGCGCGCACCAATGGAGCGCAGCCTGCGGACTGGACCGTTACCATTCGGGGACGGCTGGAACCAATCCAGCCGAGCGTTTCCATTTCCCGGAACGCTTTCCACATTCCGATCAGCCCGGTCCCGCCGCCGGTCGGATAAAGAATCACGTCCGGCAGTTCCCACCCCAGCTGTTCCGCCAGCTCATAGCCCATCGTTTTCTTGCCTTCGATTCGATAAGGCTCTTTGAGTGTGGAGAGGTCGAACCAGCCTTCTTGATCCTTGCGCTCTCCTACAATTCTGCCGCAGTCGGATATGAGGCCGTTAACCAGATTTACCTGCGCCCCGAAGACCTCAGCTTCGCGGATATTCGCCCGGGGAGTATCGGCTGGCATGAATATGTAAGACTGGAGGCCGGCGTGGGCGGCATAGGCTGCCATGGCTCCAGCGGCGTTTCCTGCCGACGGAATGGCCAGCTTCTTCAACCCCAACTCTTTCGCCATACTGACCGCGGCGCTGAGTCCCCGGGCCTTGAAGGATCCGGTGGGATTGGTCGATTCGTCTTTAATGTAGAGATGCGGTAAACCGAGCGCTCTCCCCAGGCGAGCGGTCGCAATGAGAGGCGTGAATCCCTCGCCCAGGGATACGATGTTCGTGTCATTCTGAACCGGGAGCAGTTCGGCATAGCGCCACATGGTTGCGGATCTACCGTTGAGGGATGAGCGAGCGAAACTCTGGCGCGCCCGTTCCAGATCGTACTCGACCAGAAGCGGAGAACCGCAGCGGCAGAGAGTGTGAACCACTCCTCCGGTAAACCGCGTCGAGCACTTTGGGCAACTAAGGTATTGAAGAAAGTTCATAGAAGAGCGAGCTAGCTTACTGAAAGCGTGGCTGCGGTACAACCTGATTCACGCGAATTGACAATTGGCAATGGACAATCAACAATTGAGCGTGCCCGCGTCTTCATTTGTGGATTTGTACTCAGCAGATTGTCAATGAGGTTATGATCAAGTTGGCATCGCCTTTTCGAGGAACCACGGTACTGCTGGTCCGGCGTGGGAACCAGACTGCCATGGCCGGAGACGGTCAGGTTACCATGGGCGATACTGTCGTCAAGCAGAGTGCCAAAAAAATACGCCGCATGTACAACGATCGAATTCTCGTGGGTTTCGCTGGAGCTACCGCGGACGCCTTTGCTCTTTTCTCCCGCTTCGAGGCAAAGCTCGAGCAGTTTCAAGGCAATCTGAACCGTGCCGCCGTCGACCTGGCTCAGGAATGGCGAACCGATCGGGCATTGCGCCATCTTGAGGCGTTCTTGCTGGCAACCGACGGCAGGTCCACTTATCTCCTTTCAGGGACGGGCGACGTCATCGAGCCCGACGACGGTGTTCTGGCCGTTGGCTCCGGGGGAACTTACGCCCTTGCTGCGGCGCGCGCCCTCCTCCGGCACACGAAACTTCCAGCCAAGAAGGTTGCTCTCGAAGCTCTCAGGGTGGCGAGCGAAATCTGTATTTATACGAATGGCGAGATAGTGGTCGAAGAACTATAATCCGATAGCCGATTGAATTTGCGGTTGACCGAAACGGAGTCACCGGTTTCAGTCCGCAATCAGCAATCGGGAATCCGCAATCAAGGCATGAGAATACTTGAAGCTGCACGACGCCGGCCCGCGAACACGCGGGGGCTCGACGAGATGCTGCCGCGCGAGATAGTCGCCGAACTGGACAAGTATGTCGTGGGACAGCGGGGGGCGAAAAAGGCGGTGGCCATTGCGCTGCGCAACCGCATCCGCCGCCAAAAACTCGATGACGAGATGGCCGAAGAAATCGCGCCCAAGAACATCATCATGATCGGTCCGACCGGAGTAGGAAAGACCGAAATCGCGCGGCGTTTGGCTCGCCTGGCAAACTCCCCCTTCCTCAAAGTCGAGGCTACGAAATTTACTGAAGTTGGTTACGTCGGCCGGGACGTGGAATCCATGGTGCGCGACCTGGTTGAGATTGCGGTCGATATGGTTCGGATCGAGAAAGTAGCCGAGATTGAAGAAAAGGCGGAGCAAAACGGCGAAGAACGTCTGCTCGATCTATTGCTGCCCAGCCTGCAGCCGGTTCCCGACGACAGTACGCCGGAAGACGACGGCAGGGAACTGGGTCGCGTGGAGCGGATGCGCGAGAAACTACGACGGCAGTTGAGGACAGGCAAGCTGGACCACCGCCTGGTCGAACTGGAAGTTCGGGAACACACGATGAGCCCGCTCTCCTTGCAGGTATTCGAAGGGTCGAGCCTCGAAGAACTGCAGTTCAACATGCGTGACCTCCTGGCGGGACTGATGGAAGGAAAACCCAAGAAGCGACGGATGCGGGTCGACGAGGCGGCCGAATACATCGTTCAGGAAGAAGAACAGAAATTGGTCGACATGGATCAGGTAGCGCGTTTAGCCCTGGAGCGAGTAGAGCAGAACGGAATCATTTTTCTCGACGAGATCGACAAGATTGCGGGACGCGAGTCGGGCCACGGGCCTGATGTAAGCCGTGAAGGGGTGCAGCGAGACATTCTCCCGATCGTCGAGGGCACGAACGTCAACACCAGGTACGGAATGTTGCGAACGGATCATATCCTCTTTATCGCCGCCGGAGCCTTTCACGTCTCAAAGCCCTCGGACCTCATTCCGGAAATCCAGGGGCGGTTTCCTATCAGGGTGGAGATGAAGACCTTGGGTGAGGACGACTTTGTCCGAATACTGAAAGAGCCCAAGAATGCCCTCATCAAGCAATACACGGCTTTGATGGAGACCGAGGGGATAAGGCTTCGCTTTACCGAGGATGCCATTCGAGAGATCGCCAGCCTGGCCTGCCTGGTCAACCACAACGCCGAAAACATCGGCGCCCGCCGGCTCCACACCATCATGGAAGCGCTTCTGGAAGACGTCTCGTTCCAGGGAATGGAACTCAAAAGGAAAGCCGTGCGAATCGATGCTGGATACGTGCGAGACCGCCTTGGGGAGATCGTGAAGGACAAGGATCTGAGCCGGTACATTCTGTAATGTCCCCCGTGCGTCTCCCCGCTGTGCTTGTGCTCGTCTTTCCGGTATTGTTCGTTGGATGCGCGAAGACCGGCGACCCTCAACCTCCTCGAGTGCAAGTCCCGAAGCCTCCGGCCGATCTCCAGGTGCGCCAATACTCCGACAAGGCCATGCTTACCGTGTCGATGCCGGTCTCGAACACCGACGGTTCCCCTTTTACTAATCCTGGGGCAGTGGAGGTGTTTCGCTTGACGCAAGAACGAACCGATGGTCCACGTCAGTGGAGCGATGAGGAGTTTCTCGGACGCGCCGAGCTTCTGCTCCGGATTCCGCCGGACAAGTTCGACGGCTACGCCCGAGACGGAACCCTGGTGTTTCAAGACGACTTGGCCGCCGGCGATCGTTCACTTCGCTTCTACTATGCCGTGCGATTCGTTAACAAGAGGAATGAGACGGCTGGATTCAGCAATCAAGTCAACCTGGCGCCCATCGCTGTCCCGGCAGCGCCAGCTGATCTGCGGTTGACTCCTGCTCAGGATATGGTGCGGTTGAACTGGACCCCTCCGGCCGAAAACGTCGATGGCACTCGACCGCCCGGGATTGCGGGATACAACGTCTACCGTACGGAAGAATCCCAGCCATTGCCTGATGTTCCTCTGAACAAAGAGCTGCTTCAGGCGCCGGAGTTCGAAGACCGGAATTTTCAGTTTGACAAGACCTATCACTACGCAGTCAGCGTGATAACCAGCACCGAGAATCCTTACGCAGAAAGCGCCCGTTCGAAGCCGGTCAGGATTGTAACCCGAGATACGTTTCCTCCCGGGAAGCCGGTCCAGCTTGATGCCGTGGTCGAGTCGGGCGTGGTAATCCTGCTCTGGGCGGCTCCGGCTGAAACCGACGTTTCGGGCTATAAGATCCATCGCCAGGAGGTAGGCGCCGGTGATCGTGTTGCGCTCCAGAGCAGTCTGATCACAACCCTGAGCTATCGTGACGAGACCGTGCAATCAGGCAAGAGCTATGAGTACGACGTAGCCGCGGTCGACGGCAACGGGAATGAGGGAATGCCCGCGAAAATACATGTCAGGCCCTGAAGATTCAATCTGGGGTCGATCTTGTGCACGTCGGATTACCACGAGAAATTGAATTTTCAAGGCCTGACACGTATGATCTTTGAAAAGAGAGGAAGGGAACCATGAAATTCTTCTTGGATACAGCGAACATTGAAGAAATCAGAGACGCCGCGGAGTACGGCATGATCGACGGCGTCACGACCAATCCATCACTGGTTGCCAAGGAGGGGCGCGATTTTAAGGATGTCCTGCGCGAAATCACCAGGCTCGTAGATGGTCCAATCAGCGCTGAGGTTGTGAGCACGGATTGCGCGGGAATTCTTCGGGAAGCCTACGACCTGGCGAAGGTGCACCAGAATATCGTGGTAAAGGTGCCGATGATCAAGGAAGGGATGAAGGCGCTCAAGCAGCTATCGAGCGAAGGTATTAATACGAATGTCACTCTGTGCTTCACGGTGAATCAGGCCTTGATCGCGGCGCGGCTCGGGGCGACGTACGTCTCTCCATTCGTAGGAAGGTTTGATGACATCAGCCAGGTTGGTATGAGTCTGATTGCCGATCTGGTTCAGGTTTTTCGCAATTACCAGTTCAAGACACAGATTCTGGTGGCGAGCTGCCGCAACCCGCTGCACGTTCGCGAAGCCGCCATACTTGGGGCCCACGTAGCCACCATGCCTTATAAAGTCCTGGAGCAGCTGCTGAAGCATCCGCTCACGGACATCGGGCTGGAGCGATTCCTCAAGGATTGGGAGAAAATGGCAGATGCAGTAGGCAGCAGGCGGTAAGCAGAACCGCCGCTCACTGTTTACTGCTGCTCCTGCCTACCGCCTACCTACTGTTCCCATGGATATTGCACAGAAGCTGGCTGAACTTGAATCACTCCATCGGCGGGCCGAAGAGGGGGGCGGACCCGAAAGGCAGAAACGCCAGCACGACGCATCCAAATTAACCGCGAGAGAACGAATTCACTTTCTCCTGGATGAGGGGTCATTCGAGGAGATGGACAAATTCGTCGAGCATCGCTGTTCTGATTTCGGCATGCCGGCTCAGAAAATTCCGGGGGACGGGGTTGTAACCGGCTACGGACGAATCGACGGCCGCCTGACTTACGTTTTCGCGCAGGACTTCACAGTTTTCGGAGGAAGTCTGAGTGAGACCTATGCCGAAAAGATCTGCAAGGTCATGGACATGGCCATGAAAGTGGGCGCTCCGATCATAGGTCTCAATGACTCGGGCGGGGCCCGCATTCAGGAAGGGGTGGTGAGTCTCGGCGGTTACGCGGATATCTTTCTCCGAAACACGCTGGCCAGCGGTGTCGTCCCTCAGATCTCGGCCATCATGGGACCTTGCGCCGGCGGCGCCGTCTACTCGCCTGCCATTACGGATTTCGTTTTGATGGTAGTGGGCTCGAGCTACATGTTTGTCACCGGTCCCGACGTAATCAAGACGGTCACGCATGAAGAAGTGACTATGAACGACCTGGGTGGAGCGATGACTCACAATGCGACCAGCGGCGTGGCGCATTTCGCGGTCACGGATGACCGTGAGTGTCTGGCCACGATTCGCGAATTGCTGTCGTTCCTTCCCAGCAACAACATGGAGGATCCTCCCGTCCGGCCTACGTCTGATTCACGGGATCGCGAGAATGAAGAGTTGAATGGGATGGTCCCCGTGGAGCCGGATCAGCCTTACGACATTAAAGAAATCATCAAGATCGTCGTCGACAAGCACTACTTCTTCGAGGTTCAAAAGCATTACGCTCGGAACCTGGTCGTAGGTTTCGCGCGGCTCGACGGCCGTCCCGTAGGAATTGTCGCCAACCAGCCAGCCATCCTTGCCGGCACGCTCGATATCGCGGCCTCGGTCAAGGGAGCGCGGTTTGTGCGCTTTTGCGACGCGTTTAATATTCCGATTATCACGTTTGAGGACGTTCCAGGGTTCCTGCCGGGAACGGCGCAGGAGTTTGGCGGCATCATCAAGCACGGGGCGAAACTGCTCTATGCCTATGCCGAGGCGACCGTCCCCAAGATAACTGTAATCACCCGGAAAGCCTATGGCGGGGCCTATTGCGTGATGGCCTCGAAGCACATCCGGACCGACCTTAACTATGCTTATCCGACCGCCGAGATTGCAGTCATGGGTCCGGAGGGTGCGGTGAACATTCTATACCGGAACGAGCTACGGGCGGCTCCGGACCCGGCGGAGTTTCGGGCTCAGAAGGTGAAAGAGTTTCGCGCCAAATTTGCCTCTCCCTACATCGCAGCCCAGCGTGGTTTTGTCGATGAGATTATCGAGCCGCGTCTTACCCGGAAAAAATTGATCACCGGCTTGAGTATGCTGGAGAACAAGCGCGATACCAATCCGGCGCGCAAGCACGGCAATATCCCGCTCTAAACCAGCCGGCGGTAAGCGGTCAGCTGTCAGCCCATCAGCTCGGAGACGTACGCATTCGTTTTACCTCGATGACTCCAAGGCTGACCCTGACAGCTGTTTGCTGATAGCTGCGTCCTTGTGGTGAAATCGTCCGTTCGCTTCTATACTGGGTAACCCATTATGTTTCGCAAGGTGCTGATTGCCAATCGAGGCGAGATCGCAGTGCGTATTGCGCGTGCCTGCCGCGACCTGGGAATTTCGCCCATTGCCATTTATTCGGAGGCGGATCGGGGCGCGCTCCATGTTCGAATGGCGGACGAAGCCTACCTTGTGGGCGCTCCGCCTTCCTCGGAAAGTTATCTGGTGTTCGAGAACATACTGAAAGCGGCGCAGCGCTGCGGCGCTGATGCCATTCATCCGGGTTATGGCTTTCTCTCGGAAAATCCGCGGTTTGCCGAGGCATGCGCGGCTGCGGGAATCCCGATGATTGGTCCTTCGGCCGATTCTATACGGCTCATGGGCAACAAGACTCAGGCGCGCTCGGCCCTCTTGCAGCAGGGGGTTCCCATTGTTCCGGGGACACACAGGCCGCTCGATTCCCCCCAGGAAGCGATCGTGGAAGCGCGCGCTATCGGCTACCCTGTCATGTTGAAGGCGGCAGCAGGCGGGGGCGGCAAGGGAATGCGCCTGGTCGAGACCGAGTCGCGGATGGCGGCCTCGTTTGAAGCTGCTGCATCCGAGGCTCTCCGCGCCTTTAGCGACCCGGCGTTGTATCTCGAGAAGTTCGTCGCGCGTCCCAGGCACGTCGAGATTCAAGTCCTGGCAGACCGCTATGGAAATTCAATCTATCTCGGAGAGCGGGAGTGTTCGATACAAAGGCGCCACCAGAAAGTGATCGAGGAGTCTCCGAGTCCGGCGCTCGACGACGACCTGCGGCGGCGGATGGGAAAAGCGGCCCTCAAGGTGGTTCGCGCGGCAAACTACGAAAACGCAGGGACCGTGGAGTTTCTGCTGGACGAAGACAAGAATTTCTACTTTCTGGAGATGAATACGCGGCTTCAGGTCGAGCATCCGGTGACCGAAATGGTGACCGGCCTCGACCTGGTCCGGGAACAATTCCGGATTGCTGCCGGCGAACGACTGACCTTGCGCCAGCGAGATGTTCGACTCCGGGGTTGGGCCCTTGAATGCCGAATATACGCAGAGGACCCCGATAACAAGTTCTTTCCATCTCCTGGCGTCATTCAGCGGTTGCTAGAGCCGCAGGGACCTTGGGTGCGAGTCGACTCCGGGGTCTATGAAGGATGGGAGGTGCCCTTCTACTATGATCCGCTGATCGCCAAGCTCATAACCTTCGGCGCCGACCGGCCCCAGGCTATAGAACGAATGAAGCGCGCCATCGGTGAATACCAGATAGGCGGGATCAAGACGAATCTGCGGTTCTTCGACCGGATCCTCTCGGATCCTGAGTTTGAGGCGGGACGGCTTTCGACCCATTTCATCGAAGAGTTCATGCAGCGCGAGTCGAATACCACAGATCAGCCGGCAGAGGTTCCCGACGCCGCGGTGGTGGCGGCGGCCCTTGCGTACCGCGATCGCTCATCCGCTCCGCCATCGATCGTCAGGCCGCTCCGGAACAACCGCTGGAAAATGAATTCCAGGCCCGTCGGCGGCGTCTCAGGGAAAAAGTGGCGGGCTTCGCGTTAAGTCACGAAGACGCTTAGAACTGTGGCTTGGGGAGATGTTGCTCGAAATATTCTGCGGCGAACAACGCATTCCGGTTGAGCTGAAGGGCGCTTTCGGAGTCGGCAAGGTGCTGCTGGACGGCCGTGAAGTTCCGTGTGACTACGTCAAACTTCAGAACGGGAACTATTCACTCATAATAGACGGGCGGGTATACGACATCTTCGTTGAGCTTTCCGACGACGGCTGTTCGGTCAGCACGCGACAAGGAGTCTTTCGGCTGCGGATCGCCGATCACCGGCGCATCGGCGCGGGAGGTCGCGGCGAAGTCGGGGTTTCCGGTCTCCAGCGCATGGTCGCCGAGATGCCCGGAAAAGTAATCCGCCTGTTATGCAAAGTCGGAGACGAGGTCGCGTTGGATCAGGGCCTGGTGGTCATAGAAGCCATGAAAATGCAGAACGAAATCCGGGCTCCGAAGAGTGGAGTAGTTAAAGAGATCGGCGTTGAAGAAGGAAAGGCGGTGAACTCCGGCGACTTTCTCCTGAGTCTTGAGTGAATCCGCGAAGACGCGAAGTCGCCCGTGAACCTGGCAGTTTCTTTCGTTGCTTTACGGCGGCTTCTACCAGTGGGAGCACTTCTCCAAGAAGGTAAAGCGAGCCGGTGACGACCACGATCCCATCCCGTGGGCACTCCTTCCACGCCGCCTGCAGGGCCGATCGGGCGTTTGCGTGCAAGTGGATGCGCGAACGGAACTGCCTGTGCAGCGCGGCGATAACGCGCGGCTCTGCCGATCGAGGATTTGAGATGCGCGCAAGATGAATGCTGCGCGCGATAGGGAAGAGTAGCTTCCCCATCCGGCTGAGATTTTTGTCGCTCATGGCGCCGAACACGAGATACACCGGGTCGATATTTTCCTGCTCGAGGTGATCGCGCAGCAATTGGACCGCTTCGGGATTGTGCGCGCCGTCGAGCAGAGTGCGGCGCTGGGCCCGATATTCATCAAGCCTTCCGGGCCACCGAGTGGTTGCGAGGCCGCGCCGAACCGCGTTCCGGCTGGCCGGGCCGTCTACGAGGGCTTCGACGGCCGCGATAGCAAGCGCAGCGTTGCGCGCCTGAAAACGACCCGCCAGTGAGAGTCTCAAGTTGCGGTAGATGGAACGCGGGGTCTCAAAATCCATGGAGTAATGCCCCTGCCGCTTCCCGGTGATGCGGATGGCGCACTGCCGGTCGATCTCCAGAATCGGCGCTCCTGCGCGGTCTGCTTGCTTCCGAAGAACCCGTATCGCGTCCGGCTGAGTGCATCCCGAAACAACCGGAACCCCAGGTTTTACGATGCCGGCCTTCTCTCGCGCGATCGCTCCCAGGGTTTTCCCCAGCAGGTTCTGATGATCGTAAGAGATTCCGGTGATCACGCAGGCCCGCGGGGAGACGATGTTGGTGGCATCGAGACGGCCGCCCAGGCCCACTTCAGTCACGGCGATCTGCACCCTGGTCTCGGAGAAGTGCAGAAACGCGCAGGCAGTCACCAGCTCGAAGAAGGTGAGCCGGTGATCGATCCGCTGTTCTCGAAGCAGCGCCTCTTCTTTCGAGCGAACCCGTGAAACCAGCCGGGCAAGAGCGCGCGGCGAGATCTCGCGACCGTTCACCCGAATGCGTTCCTCGATCCTTCGAAGATGGGGTGAGGTAAAGAGTCCGGTTCGCCGGCCGGTGTGCCTCAGGATCGACTCGGCCATCGCGGCAACGCTCCCTTTCCCGTTGGTGCCGGCAATATGCAGGACGGCAAATTGGTCGTGCGGATTCCCCAGCTCTCGCATCAGAGTCCTGATACGAATCAGCCCCAGGTGAATGTCCTTAACTTCGTTCCCCCGGCTATAGAGGAAGTCGAGGGACTCTCTGTAGTTCACTTATTTCAGGAAAGGAAGAAGTCGAGCGAGTTAATCAGATAGTTGCGAAGGTCGCGGCGGTCTACGATCGCATCCAGCATTCCGTGCTCCAAAAGAAATTCGGAGCGCTGAAATCCCTTGGGGAGTTTTTGTCGTATCGTTTGCTCGATGACTCGGGGTCCGGCGAAGCCGATAAGAGCTCCTGGTTCGGCGATGTTGAGGTCTCCCAGCATGGCATAGCTGGCCGTGACACCACCGGTGGTTGGATTGGTCAGAACCGAGATGAAAGGGACGCGCGCATCGTCAAGGCGGCCCAGGGCGGCGCTGACTTTTCCCATTTGCATCAGTGACAGGGTCCCTTCGTGCATGCGCGCACCTCCGGACGCTGACACCACAATAAGGGGAATTCTTTCATGCGCGGCCTTTTCGACCGAGAGAGTAATCATCTCTCCGACGACTGATCCCATCGAACCGCCGATGAAGCCATATTCCATGGCCGAGATCAAAGTAAGCCGTCCGCCCAGCTTTCCCTGGGCATTCACGACGGCGTCGTTCAAGTTCGTGGCGCGCCGCGCAGATTCCAGTTTCTGAGCATAAGGCTGGCGATCGATGAACCGGAGCGGATCGGGGGAAACCAGGTCCTCGTCAAAAGTCTGGAATGACCCCTCGTCAAACAACAGACCCAGGCGCGCAAGCGCGCCGATTTTGAAATGGTGATTACACTTTGGACAAACCTGGTCGTTAGCTTCAAGGTCTTTCTTCCAGATAATTCCCCGGCAGTTCTCGCATTTGGTGAAAAGACCTTCGGTCCGGACGGTCTTATCCTCTTCCCGTGTGACGGCCAGCGGACTCTTTTCCTTCTTGAACCAGGCCATGCTATTTGGCGCCGTTGGTAAGGTAATCTTCCCGGCTGCGACACAAAGTGCCGCAGCCGCTCATGCCGGGCGGTCGGAGGCGGGTGGGCTCCACAGGCGGGTGCCCGAAGCTTGCTATTGGGACTTGGGGTTGGTATTTGGTTTAGTTTTCGACATGGTTCGCATCAGGTGAACCAGACTCCAGCGGTCTTCCTCGGAGAGCTTGGTTTCAAAGGGGGGCATCGGTTTTTTCCCTTTGGTGATGATCCAGAAGATTTCACCGTCCGTTACCTCAGCCAGGATCTTGGCGTCTGAAATGTCGGCCGGTCTCTCTTTCAACATACTGGCCATCGGTCCATCCCCCTTGCCGGTCTCGCCGTGGCACATCAAACAGTTCTCTTCATAATTGGCTTTGGCTTTAGCGAGCACCGCATCCGATGAGGCTACGGGGTTTTTCTTTGTTTGAATATCCTTGGGAGCCTTGTCATCCTGGCTGAAAGCCTGAAAGTTCACCAGTGCCAGCGCGGTAAGTAAGAAGCCGAGAGCAGCTGTCTTTGCAGTTTTAATCATCGTTCTATCCTCCTGATGTATTCCCGATTGCATCCGTAACCAACGTCTTCGACGCCTCGTCGTACCCTGCCGGGCCGTCGCGATAAGAGCAAGAATCTTATCATATTGCGATCACGGGAGAAACCGATTGGAGGAGCTTCGCGTTTCAGGCTTAAGCGCGAAGACGCCTGGATGTTGTAATGTTCTAATTCGATTGGTGATTAGTTGATGAGCAATAAAGGCCGGCAGAATATTCCTGCTTTTGGCGTACCGGCCTGGCCGAAAGAGAAAACGACGGTCCGATCAGGATTGACCGATGGAGCCCCTCTTGCTGATTCTTGTTCCGGGAGGAACGTTCGTTATGGGAAGCGACGCGGGGCAAGAGGACGAGGCTCCGCCGCACACGGTCGAACTCGCTCCCTTCTATCTGGGTCGTTGCGCGGTTACCAATCGGGAATACGCGCTCTTTCTCAGGGAGAGTGGCATTGCCGCTCCTGTCTGCTGGAACGACCCTCGCTTCAATCACCCGGATCAGCCCGTCGTGGCGGTCAACTGGTTCGAAGCCGCGGCCTACTGCGAATGGCTGAGCCGGCAACAGGGAAAGCGCTACCGGCTGCCGACTGAAGCTGAAAGGGAGCTGGCCTGCAGAGGAGGCACAACGACGGCATACCCGTGGGGCGAAACTGCTGAGCGTGATACTGGCGAGTATGGCCGTCGATGGTTAGAAGGAGGTCCCGAATTGGTGGGTGGGCCGGCCAATGCATTCGGCCTCTGCAATCTGGCTGACAACGTTCACGAATGGTGCCTGGATTGGTATGGAAAGGATTATTACCGGGCAAGCCCTAGATCGAATCCCCAAGGTCCTCCATCGGGCCGGCGAAAGGCATCGCGCGGCGGCTCCTGGCGGCATCAAATAAAAGTGACGCGCTGCTCCGCGCGCAGCTCGCTTGATCCAACGTTCCGTTACACCGACTATGGCTTCCGTGTGGCGCTATCCGAAGACTAGGTGTTTGGGTCACGAGTCGGTATTTCCGGTCGGCAAGATGCTCATACTGGCGAGATCGGACGGCCCGCAAAATGTCGCAAACTCGAGCCACGGGTCTGATGAGACCGTTGCAAAACTCGGCGCTCCCCTGTAGATCGGCTCAGATATTTGTCCGAGCACATGTGGCGACGGGCTATCAGGCCCGTCGCAAATACTGCGATCGGAATGATTTGCCGCTTAAAGAGATCGTTGGTGCCAATCGGGGGCCGGACGGGCTTGATAGCCCGTCCGCACACGAAGCGGGCGAGTTTTGCAACAGTCTCTGATGACTCGCGCCACACAAGCCAAAAGGCTCCCGGTCAATCGAGAGCTTGCGCACACAAGAGCGCGCCTTTAGCTGCGCGGGTGGTTGAAACCAATCTTTTCGGGAACCGGCCGAACGCGGAGAACGCTGTATGAAGGATTGTTTCGCGTTCTCCGCGTTCAACCTGAGAGTATCGTCGGGGTCAGACTTTCTCTGTTACCACGAACGGCTTGCGATATTCCTGGGTGAGAAGCTGGTTAGCTTTGTCATTGCCGATGAATCGCTCCGTCTTGGGATCCATCTTGAGATGCGGGCCAAAAGTTGGCTTTGTGCTCTTCAGGTCGATGCCGTGTGTCGCAAGGTGCGCGGTAAAACGTTCGAGTGTCTCGCACGCCGCCTTGTCGGCCTTGAGGGCATCTTGAATCTCCTCGGGGCTGGTCTGCTTGCCGAGCTGATACGAGATGTTGCCCGTGTGGCAGAGTGCGCTCGAGAGGTGCCCCTCGAGGATGGGAGCGTTGAGGTCTGACGGCTTGCGGCTGCGGACTGCTTTAATGAAGTTTTCGAAGTGAGCTTCCCGCTCGCTGCCGGTGAACTTCTTGATCTCCTTACCCTGATTGTCATAGGCGGTGGTGCCGGCGATATAACCTCCTTCGCACTCGATCACGTGTCCCACGCTCTGGGAGCGGTAGACATCCATCTCTTTTCCGCCTGGTTTGGCCGGCAAACCGCGGACCTCGAAGATGAGCAGAGTATCCCCGTAGTCGTGGACGACGAACTGGGTATTCGGTGTTTCGCCGTCATCGACGTAGCCGAAGCGCCCGCCGACGCTGAGTACGCGCGGCGCTAGCGAATTCTTACCCAGAGCCCAGCGGCAAATGTCCATCTGGTGGATTCCCTGGTTGCCGACATCGCCGTTTCCGGTTGGCCAGACCCAGTGCCAGTCGTAGTGCAGATTCTTGCGCATCAGCGGACCCTTCGGGGCCGGGCCGCACCAGAGGTCATAATCGACCGATGCGGGAATCGTTTGTGGCCCATCGACCTTGCCGATGCTGTCCCGCCGCTTGTAGCAGAGGCCGCGCGCGATCTTGATCTTGCCGAGATTGCCAGCCTTCGCCCAGTCCAGCGCCTCGCGCAGAGCCATATTCGAGCGGCTCTGAGTGCCGGTCTGGACTATCCTGCCGTACTTCTCGGCCGCTTCGACCATCTTGCGCCCTTCCCAAACGTTGTGCGAGACCGGCTTCTCGACGTAGACGTCCTTGCCTCCCTGGCAGGCCCAGATGGTAAGGAGCGAGTGCCAGTGATTCGGTGTTGCCGTCGCAATCGCGTCGATGTTCTTGTTTTCGATTACCTTGCGCACATCGGTGTAGCATTCGACCGGCTTGCCGGCGTCCTGCAGCCTCTTGGCTTGCTTGTCGAGCACGTCCCGGTCGGCGTCGCAAAGCGCGACGAGCCGCACTCCTTCCATCTTTTCGAAAGCGTTGATGTGGCTTTTGCCCCGGCCGTTGAAGCCGACGACGGCGACGCGGATGGCGTCATTGGCGCCGAAGGCGCGGGTCCATGAAGAGGCCGCCAGGCCGGCGACGGCCGAATGTTTGAGAAAGCTACGTCGAGTGGTTTTTCCCATGGTTATTTCTCTCCTCGGTTTCGGTGCATCCAGGGTAAGGGTTATGAGGCCGCTGTGCAAGGAATTCTTGAAAATTACCCGAACTAAATACACGGTTTCTCTGACGCGGCTCGCGGCCCGCAACTAAATAGTCTTCGTGTTTCTTCGTGGCTTCGTGTCTTTGTGGTTAGCACTGCGAAACCAATACCGCTAGGACACAACGCGGCCATGAGGCCGCAACCGAGTGCTCTTAGCTTTGGGTCTTCTCTCTTTGCCCTTCAGAGCTGTCTAACAAATACAAGACCGCAATCACGAAGAAACACTAAGATTCATTCGTTTGCGGACGCGATTCTGAGGGTGCCGGCCTGCTACTCTTCCAGCACCGACTCCAGTTCCTCCGGCGTGTTGACAGGCGCGCGGCAGGCGTAATTCTCACAGACGTAAACGGTGGGTTTGCTATCGATCTGTGACCGATTCTTCAACAAGAAAAGACCGTCGGATGGGCTGCAGGCAACAACCTTGTTGGGAAGGTAGCGGCCGAATATCTTCCTCAACAGGCTGCGCGTCGCTTGTTCGAGCGGATCTCCAATGATTGCGATTTCTTTGGGTCTCGACAGGCAAAAATCGAGCGCGCAAAGGAAATTGCCGAAGGCCGAAGGGTAGCGCGACATCGAAGCGGCCAGCATTCTCAGCACCGAGTCCGAGTAGCCGGCCCAGCTCTCGTCTCCGGTGAGTTTCCCCAGGCGCAGGAGCGCGTGCGCCGCGACGGAATTGCCGGCCGGAGTAGCGTTATCGTAAAAGTCCTTGGGGCGGCTGATCAGCGACTCATGATCGGCGGCTGTGAAGAAAAAGCCGCCCGCGTCGCTATCCCAGAATTGTTTGACCAGAATCTCCGACAGCCGTTGAGCTTCCTTGATCCAGCGCAGTTCGAAGGTAGCCTCGTAGAGTGACAGGAAGGCGTCGATCAGGTAGGCGTAGTCTTCGAGGTACGCAGGAAGTTTCGCTTTACCGTCCTTGTAGGTGCGAAGCAGACGGCCGTTACGCTCCAGCTTCGAGAGAATGAACTCGGCGTTGCTAACGGCCACGCTGCGATAATCATCCCGATCCAGGCCGTTGGCTGCTTCGGCGAAGCTGCGCAGCATCAGAGCGTTCCATGCCGTCAGGATTTTTTCATCCCGTCCAGGCTTGACCCTGGTTTCTCGAGCCTCGAACAGATGCTTCTTGCCGCGTTTGATAATCCCCCAAAACTCTTCCTCTTCTACCCGGTTTAGCTTCGCGACCGTCCGGCCATCACGTGGAACGTGCAGGATATTCTTACCTTCGAAGTTGCCTTCGGGAGTGACGTCGAAATAACGGCAAAAGATATCGCCATCCTTCTCGCCCAGGATTTCTTCTACTTCCTTCGGGGTCCAAACAAAAAACTTTCCCTCGTGACCCTCGCTGTCGGCATCCTGCGTCGAGTAGAACCCCCCTTCAGGAGAGACCATTTCCCGCACCACGTAATCGAGTGTTTCTTCCGTGATTCGCCGATAGAGATCATTGCGAGTGGCCAGGTAGGCGTCCAGGTATATGCGGCTCAACAGGGCATTGTCGTAGAGCATCTTTTCAAAGTGCGGAACCAGCCAGTACTGATCGACCGAATAGCGGTGAAAACCGCCGCCGAGTTGGTCGTAGATCCCCCCGGTGGCCATCTTTTCCAGGGTTAGTTCCACGGCGTCCAGATATCTGCGGTCTCCGGAACGCCGGTAGGATCGGAGGAGGAAGGTCATAGTCATCGACGGCGGAAACTTGGGCGCCCTGCCAAAGCCCCCGTGCTGCGAGTCGTAATTGGCAAGAAGATTCCGCGCCGCGGCATCGAGGAGGTCGATGCTCAGCTCAGTTTCGGAAGCTGGCAGGCGGCCACCCTTCTGCAATTCGCTGAGAATTGTTCCGGCATCACGCGTGATCTCGCTTTTTCGTTCCCGGTAGGCCTGGGCAACACTCAGTAGAATGCGGGGGAACCCGGGCATTCCGTGACGGTCTTCCGGCGGGTAATAGGTTCCGCCATAGAATGGTACCTGGTCGGGCGTCAGGAATACGGTCATCGGCCAACCGCCGCTCCCGGTCATCATCTGGACGGCGTTCATATAGATTGCATCCAGATCCGGTCGCTCTTCGCGGTCGACCTTGATGTTGATGAAATTCTCGTTCATGATGCGCGCGATCGCTTCATTCTCGAACGATTCGTGTTCCATCACATGACACCAGTGACAAGCCGAGTATCCTATGCTCAACAGTATCGGTTTGTCTTCCTGCCGGGCGCGCTGCAATGCCGGTTCCGACCAGGGGTACCAGGAGACCGGATTGTGAGAATGCTGGAGCAGGTAAGGGCTGGTTTCGTGGACCAGAGCGTTGGTGTACTTTTCATCTGACATTTACAAGCCTCTCTTGGCAGCCATTGGCAATTTACCACCAAGGCGCGAAGACGAAAAGGGCCGGTCTCGATGACACGCCGCCCGCCGGTTAGTCTCCGGCGGCCAGGGCCGAGCGCAAGGCTGCAGGGATCTCGACCGGCTTGCCGTGCTGCACTACCACGACTGTGATCGAGCCCGACGCGGCGGGCTCTTCCTGCTCGCCATCGGCAAAGACACGGAAATCATAGCGTATGGAGGTGCGGCCCAACTTTCCCACGGATATCCGGATCGTGAAGGAAGCATAGAGCGCGAGCACCTTGCGGAATTCGCACTCGGCATGTATGCGAGGAAAGTCGAAGCCGTCCCCCTGGGGAAAACCGGTACGGCGCATCAGTTCCCGTTCCGCCTCGCCAAAATAATCGAAAATCCGAGGGAAATACAGCCTGCCGGCGGCGTCAGCATCCGCCCAACGAACGTATCTCTTCAGCTCTACCGGGCTCATACGAATCGATTGGTCATCAAGTGATCAGGCCGATCGAGTTAACTCCGGCTCCTCCGCTTGGACTTCGGTCTGCTGTAGCGTGCCTCGACTCGACTCTGAATTCCTCCCCGGGGAGTGAATTCACCGCGGACACGCATCGAAATAGGTTTGCAGGCCTCGACCAGGTCCCGGAGAATGCGATTGACCGCATTTTCATAGAAGATGCCGAGATTGCGGTAGGCCGTGATGTATTCCTTCAAGGATTTGAGCTCGAGGCACCGCTTGTCTGGAACATAACTCACGTAGAGGGTCCCAAAATCAGGCAGGCCGGTTCGAGGGCAAATGGCTGTGTATTCTGGAAGGATAATTTCGATTTCATAATCCGGATACTGATTTTCCCAGCACTCGATCTCGGGCAGCACGGCCTCGATGCCTGATCTGGCGTGTTGTTCCGTGTATCTCCTCACGGAGGAAACTTATCACAAAACCAAATCGAGTACGCGGGATCTCTTGATCTCCTCCCGGCAATCTTGCTGGGAACTCTATGGGAAAGCGGCGTCCACCTTCACCGAGACTGCTCACGGACCGCCGATTGATCACGGAATCCGTGGTTCGAAGGGCTGCTCGACGCCGCTCGATGCCGACACGACGTTCGAAACAAGGCATGCCGCGGCCACGCAAAATATTCGCGCGCTGAATTGATGCGGCGAGTCGCAGCGCTGCGACCGGGAGGGGAAGTGTGCGAAAAACTCCACTGTTGCCGGCATCGATCGAGGTAAGATGGCCGGGCCGGCTGGCGACGAGATAGGAACTGCCGGAAGTTAACACACGAGCTGAAATCAGAGTTGAGGTAAGGGCCGCAGAGCACAGCCGAGAGGCTCCTTGTTTCGCCTACCCGCTCTTTCAAGGTGTGGCTCAGCGCACAATCGAGATCGGCATCGGAAGGCGCTTGACGCGCCACATTCGGCCCGTGATCGGTATGGTTGGCAAAAACTGGATTGCCGCTGCTTGTCGGGTTGGTCGCGGGCGTCGGAGTCTTTTTTCAGAGATGGGGATGATCCATGAGCGATCGAACAAGTGTCTTCACGCGTACCGCAGTCGTTGTGCTGGCTTTGGGACTTGCCGGCACGTTTCCTGTCCGCGAAAACGTTATGGCAGCGGCCGACAAGGAAAATCCGATTCCTCGCGCGCATGACGGGAAGAAGCTCCTGACCTCGCTGGATAGTCTCAAAATCAAGTCCGTCGCCGCTCCGGCGCTTTCTCCGGGCGGCAATAGAGTCGCGTACACCGTGGCCGAGACTACCATGGATAAAGATAAGGAATGGAAGACCGTCACTCAGGTGTGGGTTGTTTCGAGCGACGGCAAGGACGCCCGCCAGTTCACACGCGGCGAGAAAAATGCCACCAACCCCGATTGGTCCCCCGACGGTAGATATCTAGCGTTCTTGACAAATCGTGAAAAAGAAGCGGAGCGGCAAGTTTGGTTCATTGCGGCCGATGGGGGCGAGGCCTGGCAGATCACGACGCACAAGGGGGGTGTCAGCGGATTCCGCTTCTCGCCGGATGGAAAGAAGCTGGCGTTGACGGCTGTAGATCAACCCGCGAAAGAGGAAGAGGAAGCGAAAAAGCTCAAAGACGACACGATTCTGGTGGACCGCGACCACAAAATGACCCACCTTTGGCTGTGGGACATTGAAGCCAAAGAGGGAAAGCGTCTCACGCAAGGGGACTACACGTGCAGCGACCCGCAGTGGTCTCCTGATGGCACCCGTCTCAGCTTCACAGCGAATCCGACGCCCAAGGCGGACGATGGCAGTCTCACGGACATCTGGATTCTGACCGTTGCGTCTGGCGAACGGAAGAAACTGATCGAGAATCCCGGGTCCGACCAGGCCGCTCGTTGGTCGCCGGACGGCCAGTGGATTGCGTACACTGGAACTCCACGCGCCGACGGCGTGGTTCAGCCCGACCTGCATGTGATACCCGCGCAAGGAGGAACGCCCCGCATACTCACATCGGCATTCGATCTCGATGCCGGCTCCCCGAACTGGTCTCCGGATTCCAAGGTGATCCTGTTCGGGACCACCACCCGCCAGGCAGCCGAAGTATTTTCCTGCGATGTTGCATCGGGCGCCATAAAGCAGGTCACCCAGAATAACAGCGTTATCTCGATTGCCGATGTCTCAACCGACGGGAGAACCATCGTGGGCACTTTCAACAACCCGGGCCAGCCCACCGAAATCTACCGATCCGACATGACCTTCCGCTCCGTTGAACGGATCACCGACCATAACGGTTGGCTCAAGGAGTACGCCCTTGGCGATGCGGAAGTCGTCCGCTGGAAGAGCAAGGATGGCGCGGAGATCGAAGGAGTTCTGACGAAACCCGTCGGATTCAACGCATCGAGGAAGTATCCGTTTCTGGTCAACCCCCACGGAGGGCCGACCGGTGCGTCGTTGACCTCGTTCAACGCGACCGCGCAGCTTCTCGCCGCAAACGGCTACCTCATCCTCCAACCGAATTTCCGCGGCTCTATCGGACGAGGGGAAAAATTCGCGATGGCGAACAAAAACACCTGGGGGCTCGGAGACTATGAGGATTGCATGACAGGTCTCCAGTTTGTCGTGGACAGGGGGTGGGCTGACCCGGAAAGACTCGGGGCCTTTGGGTGGTCTTACGGCGGTTACATGACCTTCTGGATGCTGACCCAGACCGACCGGTTCAAGGCAGTCTCGCCCGGCGCCGGTCTGACCAACATTTACTCGATGTATTCGCAGAACGACATCCAGCGATATCTGCGCTGGTTCTATGATGACAAGTCCCCCTGGGACAACTTCGAGCTTTATTGGGATCGTTCGCCCATGAAGCATGTAAAGCGGGTCAAGACGCCGACCTTGATCATGCATGGCCAGAACGATGTCCGAGTTCCAATCGCTCAGGCCCAGGAATTCTACCGCGCCCTGGTTGAAATGGGAGTTCCCGTTGAGTTCGTGGTTTATCCCCGTGAAGGCCACGGCATTCTCGAGCCGCGTCACCAGCTCGACCGGCTGCGGCGTTACCTGACATTTTTCGGAAAGTATTTGAACAATCCCCCCGCGACGGAGCCTGCCGCAGAGAAAAAGCCCGCAACTTCAACGCAGTAGAAGTCAGAATTCAAGTGAGCCCGGCCTGCGGCCGCGCGAGTCACGGGACCGGCATGAGGCGAACCACGAATCCCTGGGTCGAGTCGGACAGACGCGCTCCCGGAATCTGCAACGCGACATAGAAGTACCCGTCGGGCCCGACGGTGAGGTCGCGCACGCGGCCGAACTGCGTGAAGACCGCTTCCTGGTGCGTGACGCTGTCGCCGGCGACCTCGAGCCGCCGGAGCTGCTGGCCTCCGAGCGCGCTCACGAAGAGGTGGTTCCTCCACTGCGGATAGCGATTGCCGCTGTAGAAGACGATGCTGCTTGGTCCGATCGCCGGGGTCCAGTGGACGATGGGCTGTTCCATCCCTTCCTGCTCGGTCTTGGTGATGCCCTCTTGAATGCCGTGGCTGATCACGCCCCAGCCGTAGTTGCGCCCGGGCTCCAGCCGGTTCAGCTCATCTCCACCGCGCGGGCCATGCTCGGACTCCCACATTCTGCCGGCCGCGTCGAACACCAGCCCCTGAGGATTGCGGTGGCCGTACGTCCAGATCGACGGCAGCGCGCCCGGGCGGTTCGCGAACGGGTTGTCCTTGAGGGCCGATCCGTCGTCTTGCACGCGGTGCACCTTGCCGGCCGGTTTCGACAGGTCCTGCGCATCGTCGATCTTGCCTCGGTCACCGATGGAATAGAAGAGGCTCCCCTGCTTGTCGAAGAGGAAGCGCGAGCCGTAGTGGATGTTGCTCGCCGTGTAAAGCTCCGGAGGCGCGTGGAAGATGAACTGCTGGTCTACCCACCTGTTGTCCCGGATGCGGCCACGGACGATCGCGGTCATCGAAGTCTCGTTCGGGCCAGGCTCGGAGTAGGAGAGATAGATCCATCCGTTTTCGGCATACCTCGGATGCACCTCGACGTCGAACAGTCCGCCGTCCTGACGCTCCCAAACCGCCGGCGTCCCGGCGACGGCCTCGGAAAGGAGTTTGCCGCCGGCTAGAATCCGGAGCCGGCCGGGGCGCTCCGTGATCAACAATCGGCCGTCCGGCAGAAATGCCAGACCCCAGGGCGTCTCCACGCCCCGCGCAAGGACTTCAATCCGGAACGACTGGCGCTCCGAGCGGATTACCTGTCCGTCCGGATCGACGACCGGCTGGGCCGCCGGAGCGCGCTGCTGGGTGGCGGCCGACTGGGCTGCCCGCATGCCCCGCGTGAATTCGAACCTCGGGAGGAATGCCGCAGCCAGAAGGATGACGGCACCGTATCGGACGATCGATCTCATGATTCAGTTGCCTCTGCTGAGTTTCGAAGCCTCGAGTATCCCCAACAGATTACCAGAAACCTGATCGAGCGCCGGGCGAGAATCGCCATTCACCCGGGAACTTCATGGCGATCCGGCCGACGGCGCGTGGGATGCTAGAACCGCTCGCCAGGGCCGACCCGTGCCGATCGTTCCGGCCATTCTCGGCGTTTTCGAAATCGCGGCATGGGTGCGTCCGCCGGTGGATGGCTCGCGAGCGCGGATCACCGCTCGGCATCCCATTCAGCACATTATTCCGCATATGAATGTGCAGATCCGCCGGGCGAAATTCGGATCCAGCCGGATTTGATGTGGCTTGGGTCGAGGGTCTTCTTGATGCCGGGTGATGCACCGCAGCAAGTTTCTCGGCAAACAGGACGGCCCGCTTGGCCTGACAACTGCTGCAAAAGTTCCGCGTCCGGCATGAGAACGCAATCAGATGATAAGGATAAAGGATAAGGATACGAAGAACTTGTGCTTTCGGCCAGCGTGCGTGATTGACGGGGTGCAATTGGAAGTGGGAGTCACTTCATGCCGCTTTGCCCCAACAATCTTTCCCATCACCATTGGGATGCATGACGCGCAGTGCCAGCATCTTTTCAATCCGTGGCCAGCTCCGACGGCCTGTTCAGCCAATCGATATCCAGTGCCAAAACAGGCCCATTGCCCGGGCCTCCTCCCACGTCGCCTGCATGTTCCCGCGCGTGAACCCGCCCGGGTCGTCCTTGATGACGAACTCGTCGGTCACGGCCTGCAGGCGGACGAAATGGTTGTGCTGGCCGACGACGATCTGGCGGCCGCTGTCAAGCTCCGGACCGATCTGCGCCAGGACGGTCTGCTTGTACTGCTCGAGGGGGAGGGCGCTTTCGATGGCGGCGTCCGATAAGGGTCCCACCTTGGCCAGTTTCGCCTGCAATTTCGCCTTCTCCTTTTCGAGTTTCGCGCGCTTGGCAGGGTTGGTCTCTCGCTCCAGCAGGCGCTCGATCTCGCGCAGCCTGGTCTCCGCCTCGGCTTTTACGTCGGCCTGCTTGGAGTGCTTGGCGCCGAACTGCTTCAAAGCCCGCTGACCAGCGTCCTTCTTCGCGCCGGGATCGAGCTTGAACTCGCCGTACTTGACGCTCGCGCCGAAGTCCTTTGCCAGCCGCATCACCGCCTCGGCGCTGGCAACGGAGTTGAAGGCGGCGTTTCCTCCCTTCAGGATGTCTTCGGGTGAGCCGGTCTTGTACCCCATCTTCCACGCGATCGCGGCCATCGCGATGTAGTCCGGGAGGCGCAGCCCGCTCAGCTCGGTGCCCACCTTGTCGTGCGCCCGCCCTCCTCCTGCGCCTTCACGTCCTTCTCGAACACCTGCGCGATGGGCGGGATCAGCGCCTTGTACTTGTAGTCGGCCGCCGACTTCCCGAGCGCCTCGAGGGTCATCGCCAGCGAGGTGATGTTGCACGTGTTCCAGACGTGCTCGAGCTTCCCAGTCGTCTTGTTCACCCGGTCGAACTCGAGGATGATGTTCAGCCCCTGGTAGTAGAAGGGCGAGATCGCGTTCATCGCGCGGTAGAAGCGGGGCTTGAGGGCGGCGGCCACCTTGGGGTCCAGCCCCGCCTTGTCGAACGCGGCGATCCGCGTGCGCAAGGAGCGGAAGCCCTCCACGAGCTCGTCGCGGCCCTCGCCGACCTCCTCGTTTTTCGAGGAGCGCTTGAGGCCCATGAACTTCTTCTCCAGGCTTGCCAGCTCTCCGGCTGCGGCATCGACTTCCGGGTTGCGCGCCACGGCCACGAGCTGGGCGAGCTCCGGGTCCTGTGGCGTGCCGCGCGGACCGGCGGCGGCGGGGGCGGGCGTCGCCGCAGGCGGCGGGGCAGCTGGAGGCTCTGCAGCAGGCGGGGGTGTAGCAGGGGCGGGCGTCTCCGCAGGCGGCTCGGCCGCGGCGGGCGCGCGCTTCATCGCGGCGAGCGCAGCGATCGTCTGGCCGCCCGGGTCGACGCGACCGTCCTGACGCGGCATGCCGACGACCTCGGCCTGATAACGCGTGATCGCGTCAGCGAGCTCGCTGAGGGTGGATCCCGGCGGATAACCCACGCCGAGCAGCCGGGCGGCGACGGCGGCGACGTCGCGCGGCCGGTTCTTGCCGCCCCGCCCCACGGAGGCCTCGATCGTCAGCTCCTGGAGTCCCAGGCCCGTCGCCGCGACCTCGAGCATGAGCCTCGCATCCACGACGACTCCTGACGTCCTGGACCCGCTGGCCCGCGCCATCCCCGCCCGGCTCGGCAGCTCCCTCAGAAACTGATGGGCTTGCATGCGCAGTCGATTCAGTTTGTGGAGAAATAGGCTCAGACCCTTTTTCTTGTCTGTCGTCTGCAGCACAGGAATACACAGATCCGTTGGATGGAAGGCTCAGGGTCGGGTGGCGCTCCTGCCTCTTCCTGTTTTTTCGTCTGGAGCGGGACACCGCCCGTCTGCTGCACGACGTGCGTGAGCTCGTGCGCGGTGAGGTCTAGATTGGTGGGGCTGTGACCAGCGCCAAAGTAAATGTCGGAGCCGTGGGTGAAGGCTTGGGCTCCGACGGCTTGATTCATCTGCAGAGCGTCACTTCCCGTATGGACGCGTACATGACTGAAGTCCACACCAAACCGGGGCTCCATGTAGGCGCGCACCGGGTCCGGCAATGGACTGCCGCCTCCTTTGCTCAGGTTAACCCGCGTTTCGACATTGGCGCCCGCTTCAAAGGTGTCACGCAGTGCGCCCGCAGAGTGGCCCTGGATCGGTTCTGCTTCGTCTTTCCTCCTCGGTGCTCGCCCCTTGCCGGTGCACAATCGGTGTGATTGAGGCAGCCGTCGGCTTGGTCTGCGGTGTCTGATTCTGTACTCCTCCTAATAGAGGCGCTCGTTCTTCAGAGGCTGCGGCCACGGCATCCGGTACGTTCATCACCTGGAACGCCACCCGATCGGCTTCCTGCTCGTATTGGTCATCAGCGGAGCCGACGGTCAGTTTTCGCTGAAGACCAATAATCTTCCCTTCAGGTGTAAGCCGCTTGGCTTGAATCAACTGCGCCAGACGCCGGTTGCCAACATTCTTTGCAGTTGGGCGATAGGATGGAGTCCGCCTTGAATTGATTGGGCAGAAACCCGGCTAGGCTCGCGGCGTTCGACATGCCGCTGCTTCGTTTTCTCCCGTGATTCTGTCAAAATTTGCTGAGACATAAACGTCAGCTCTGGTGGCTACAAGTTGTTTGCATCGCTGTCCGTGGGACAGCCATGCCTGGGCTGTTACTCATATAATCTCACCCGTATGATCCTTGTGAGGAGGGGAAAGTACAACAGCTCAATCGTAGGATCTTGAGAGAGTAGGCGGTTGGTTTTTCTTGAGATCACTGTCTCCATCCCCGCCATCGACATTGAGAAGGGCTCCCGCTGGCTGATCACCATAGGTGTTTTTATAATCGGGTTCGTTACACTTATTTCAGTAAATAGGATCCTCCAAGCTCCTCTCCGGAAATGTGTGTCGACTATTGGGAGTGCCTATCCCACTTCGAAACGGTCGAGCGCTGCTGGCGCCGCTCAAGAAGCTGCGCCTCGTAGCCCTAGCCTAACCCGAACTGTCACCCACAAGGAACTTCGCATATTGTCCTCTTCGATCGTTTTTGGCTCCAGCACACACGCAGGCTCGGTGAGCACGAGGGTCCCGCATGGCGTACTTGCGATCAGTATGCGGAGCAAAGAGTCATTTTCAGCTCAGAGTGATCGGCACGGAGCAGCACTGGTCGCCGTTCGATTGGGCTTCGGGATCAAATCTCTGGCGTTTGAAGAGTACGTGTTTCCGCACAGGGAGTGCTAACGTTTCGGCTTCCAATTGAGGATGATGGTGATGGGCGAGGTGCTGGCTTCTCCCAGAACGGAGTGCACCACGAATGACTGGCCGTCCGGCGACACGGCGTATTGCTGTCTGTACCTGAGGTCGGCCGTGCTGTCCACGCTCGTGGGTAACAACCCAACCGGAGTACCAGGTTCGACGGTCTTGTCGTCTGAAGAGAAGCGGATCGGAACCGCCATGAGCCGGTTATCCGCTGCGATATAGAATAATTCCTTGCCGTTGGGGTTCCAACGCACTTGTGAACCTCCGTCGATCGAAACCCGCACGTCGCCTCCGGGAGCGCGAAACGGTCGGACGTAGATTTCGAGGCGACCCGTCTTGTTGGACTGGTAGGCGATCCATGTTCCGTCGGGCGAAAACTGGCCGAGACCTTCGTCGAAGTCCGTCTGGACGACTGCGAACGGCTCCTTGCGATCTCCCTCCAGCGGCAGCGCCCACATGTCAAAGCCCCGCTTCGGATCGAGACTGTCATATAGCAGGAAGCGCCCGTCCGCCGACCAGTCGATTGGAAACTTGTCCCGGGACGTCGAGAGGAGCAACTCCTCACTTCCCGCCGGGCCGTTGACGAGATTCCGATAAAGATCCACGACGTTGGTTTTCTCCACGTTGTTGGTTTTCCGGACTGAACCGAACACGATGCTGGTGCCGTCCGGAGACCAGAGGGGGTAAATGTCGTCGCCAGGGTCGAACGTGATCCGGTCCCACGCGCGACGGCTCATGTCATACGACCAGAGGTCCATATTGCCGTCGGCAAGCCGGTACACGGCGACGCGGCGGCCATCACGTGACAGCGACGGACCTACGTTCGCGGTATCGTGATAGACCAGTTTATCCATTTCCCTGCCAGACCGATTGACCCACATGAGCTGCCGCTGGCCGCTATCCGCTGCCGACGTTCGATAGGCGATAGGCCCCGCAGCCGATGTCGACACCGCCGTTACGCCCGTCGCGAGTTCGGCAATCGGAAACGGGTCTCCCCTGAGCTCCAGTCGATCCAGATCGAAGCCTTGTGCCAACAGCTTTCCCTCACGGATGAACAGCAGATGCCCGGTCGCGGCATACGCGGCCGATGAATTCGCGTCGAACAAGCGCTTCGTGTCCAATCCGTCGAGCTGGCCGACGTAGACGCCACGGGCTTCAGGCCTTCCGGTCACAAAGAAGAGAAAATGCCGACCATCGGGGAGGAACCGCGGGGAAGAATGACCTCGTTGTTGCGGCGCCTCGATCCGTGTCGCGGCAGCAGGTTCACCACCCTCAGCGGAAATGCGGAAAATCGCGCCGCCGGGGCTGTTGGCAAAGAGGATCGTGCCGTCACCGTTCCACGCGCCCCCGAGAGGTACCGCAATATCTGAAGCCAGCGTCTGCTCCGATCCGCCGTCGATGCTCATGCGCTTCAGCCTGGTACCTGCAAAGAAGCCGATGGACCGGCTGTCGGGCGACCAGAACGGTGATGTTGCGCGCTCGGTTCCTGGCAACGGACGAGCTGACGAAGAATCCAGCGACCGCAGCCACAACTGAGGCTGGCCTGCGGACTTTGCCACAAAGACCAACTTTAGTCCGTCGGGCGCGATCGCCAGCGATGAACTCGTGGTCGGAGGCGTGTTGATTTCGAGGCGCACCTCAGGAGCCGTGGGTACTGGACGGAGAGCCCACACGCCTATCGCCGCAGCAATCAGCGTGACGAGCGCCAGGGCCGACGTCCAGGCAAGCCGCCGCGGAGATCCCGCCGGCTGCGCCACAGCTCCATCCTGCTGCCGGCCGCTCTGGGCGTCGTCAATTTCGATGCGCGCGTCAGCGATGTCGTGCAGCCGGCGGTTCGGATCCTTGTCCAGACACCGCCGCAACAGTTGTCGAATCCCGGCCGGCGTGTTCGCCGGCAATGCGCTCCACGTCTGGGTCGCGCTCAAGAATCGACGCAATGATGTCCGAGATAGTCTCGCCCGGAAACACGGCACGTCCTGTCAGCATCTCGTACAGCACGCAACCGAACGCCCAGATGTCGGTGCGCTTATCGACCGCCTGTCCACGCGCTTGCTCCGGGCTCATGTAGGCCGCGGTGCCGAGGACCACGCCCGCGCGAGTTCCGCCCATGGCCAACGTGGGCGCGTCCGAACCGTCTCCTGCCGCGTCATCGCGGACGGTCGCTTTCGCCAACCCAAAGTCAAGCACCTTCACCGTGCCATCACGGGTCAGCGCCACGTTGCGGGGCTTCAGATCGCGATGGACGATCCCCTTGTCGTGCGCGGCATAGAGGGCTTCAGCGATCTGCCGCGCCGTCGGTAGTGCGTCCTTCAGGGGCAAGGGCCGTCGGGCGATCCGATCCGCCAGCGTCTCGCCGTCAACCAATTCAAGCACTAAGGCGCGGATGCCGTCAGCGTCTTCGAAGCCGTAGATTGCACCGATGTTCGGGTGATTGAGGGCGGCGAGTATCCGCGCCTCGCGCTCGAAGCGGGCGCGGCGTTCGGGATCGCTCGTAAACTCGTGGGGCAGGATCTTGATGGCGACGTCGCGTCCGAGCTTGGTGTCACGCGCGCGGTAGACTTCGCCCATTCCGCCCGCGCCCAGGGGCGCGACGATTTCGTACGGGCCAAATCTAGCATCTGGCTCTAGTGGCATAAGTGATGCGTCGAGTGAGCCACCAACTTACCACCTTTTTGAACAACTCGAATAGAGAGATATTTCCCAGCGCAGCCGCAAAGATTCGTCGCTTGTTTCCTAGAGTCTATCTGGAATTCGACCGACGGCAGCGAGCAGCCTGTCAGGCAGCTCTGCGAGTCCTGGCGGGAGGAAAGGCTGGATAGCTTTTTGGGTACCAGATTGGGTACCAATGGAGAAAATCGAGGTTGAACAAGCGTGACTGGTCCGGTAAGTTATTGGGAATTCAGTATGCGCCCGTAGCTCAGGTGGATAGAGCGTTTGACTACGAATCAAAAGGTCGCACGTTCGAGTCGTGCCGGGCGCACTTACTCATTCTAAATGCTTTACGGATTTCACAATCTGCCTTCCGTCGGCTTTGGAGGCAGAATCTGGAGTCAGAATCGGGAATTCCTGCGCAACTTGCGGGTATTCTTCCGGCTCTCGCATCGATCAACTTCGCGTAACTTTCCTTCACCTCTCTTGGTATCCAGTGGGCGTAGTAGCGTAGCGTCGTGGAGAGTGTTTCGTGCCCGAGCTGCTGCTGCACGTATTGCGGTCTAGCGCCCCGCATGAGGAGCAGGCTCCCGTACGTGTGACGCAAATCGTACAGGGTAAAACCGCGGATCCCGGCGCTCGCACAGATTTCGTTGAACAGGCCGCCGGCGTTGTCGACATCGAGGACCGAACCCGTCGTGCTCGGAAAGAGAAGTGTCGGGACCGGCATGTCCTTTTCTTCGAAGTAGTGCCGTACGATCGCCATGTGATTGCGCAACTCGTCGGCCAGCTCCGGCGACATCTCCACGTTTCGTGCGGCCCCGCTCTTGGTATGGTTGCGAACCTTGCGCTCGCTGACGGCCTTGGAGACTCTGCTAGGCGCCGGTGATCTGTGCGCGATGCCGGGCCGACTCGCGGGGCGCTAGACTCCGGCCAACCTAGTGACGCGCCAGGCCGACTGCCGGTGGGCCCCGGAAGGGAAGGCAGGAAACAGGCTTTGGACCGCCTAGATTCCTGGGCGCAGGCGATCGCACAAAGGCGCACCACCGCCTTATTGCAGAGCAGATTGGAAAGGAAGGGTGGTCGAGGTTCCGGAAGTCGGAGGCCTTCATCACCGGTACGAGAGACACGCGGCGTAAGTCCGCCGGTTCTTAGCTGCAGTCTTATAGTCACTCACCCTGCGACGACACCATGCTCGCACTGCACCTTTCAACCTTCTGCCGGGCGCTCCGCGAAATTCGTTCCGTACGGCCCCTTACCCGGCGGACACCCACCGCGGATGGCAAGCAGAGATCCAAGGCTGGGCAGGCATCAACACTCCCCAGATGGCGGTCGGCCGAGCTTTTGGCGAATGACAGGCAACCTATCGAAAGACGTCATTCGCGGGAGCCTCCGGTACCATCGGGGACAGCGGAATCTCCCCTTTCCACGCATCTCTCATCGCCGGGATGACCCGGTCGATGGCTTCCTGTGAGACCTGCGTCTTGTGGCACTCGAACGACCGGCGTCCGGCGTTCAAATCGGCGTCGGTGAATGGCACTCGCACCGTAAACAAGGCGGTTTGGGGAATCACAAACGGTGGCACGCCTCGCGTCGGATTCATCGCCCGAATGCCTTCAGCGGAGAGAGAGGCGTAAAAGACTCGTTGCGGGACGCCAGGGGCACCCGCCCGCACGAGTTGGGTCACGATGCTGCTGACGATGCGGTGGTCGGGGTGGCCATAACCACCGTCTGGCCCCCATGTGATCAGGACGTCTGATCGCAACCGCTTTAGTTCCTCGTGCACACGCTGCGTTACCCGAAACAGGAGTGCTGGGTCCGCGTTGTAGTGGCCAAGCGCACCGTCTGGGAACCCGAGCAGGATCGGGGGATGGATGCCGAGCGCCTGGGCGGAACAGCGTGCCTCCTCCACGCGCAGCTTAGCAATCTCAGGACCTCGTGGGACCGACGTGTTGGCGGCACCCTGCGCGCCATCCGTCACGATGATCATGTGGACCTGGACGCCCTCACGTGCATACCGGGCGAGGATCGGCGCGACCGGCCCTTCATCGTCGGCGTGCGCCCAGACTGCTACGAGCGTCCGAGCCTTTCCTTGACCACGTGCGATTGACCCAGAGACAAGAACCAATGCCGCAACAACAGTGCAGACGATGACACGCATGGGGTCTTCTCCCTCACACAATGCCTTGTATCATACCGACGCCCTTCATGTGATTCGAAAGATAGGTATTTGTATCGCGGAGGTATCGCAGGAACAAGCGAATTTCTGCAGCTGGTGGGTCTGACGGGCAGGAAGGGGGCCAATCCTTGCCGGCCTTGGTGGCGCCAAACTGATCCGGGAACTTGACAAGCCCCAGTCTGCTGTTTCTGTCGTAATTAGGAATTCGCCAGGGACAGGTTCCAGAACGTGCGCAGCAAGAGCCCAGCGCCGGCGATGGTCAGCTAGGTCGCCGGGGCGCGCGATTACCTCGGAGATGCAGACAAGACGGCCCGCAGGCGGCGCGTGAGCGCTTCGGTCCGCGGCCCATCCAGGTGCAGCGGGTTGATCACAAGCGTTTCCTGTTCCAGCAACCGCTCGTTGACGAACACGCCCGGGTCGCCCCGTTTCAGCTCGCGGGCGATATCGAAGGCCGATCGGCCGAGAACCTGTCGGTTGAGAACGAGTTGCAGCGACGGCATCCCTGCCTTGTCTTGCGGGACGTTCAGACGCGGTTCGACGGGCAGCCCCTTGAGACCGCTCACAAGTGATTCGAGATGCTTCCGCGCCGCATCGGCGTCCTCCTCGCTCGCGCCTTTCTCGGAGAGCTTCAGCGCGGTCAGCAGGCCAATGATTTCTTCCTTGCCGACCTTGAACCCGCGTCCAATGCCGTGACGCGGGAGTCCCGGCAGGCGCGACTTCGGGATGAGATCCTCAGGCGGATCCCAGATCTCGAAGTGCTCGTCCATGTCGAGTGTCTGCAGCGCCACCGATGCGATGTAATCCCTCCGTCCGCAGAGGATCCCGGTGGACTGCGGACCCTGCAGCCCTTTGCCACCGCTGCAGGCCACAAGGGCGGCGCCCGACGCAATGAGCCGGCGCAGGCCGGCTGGAAGCTGCCCCGCCGCGTCCACCAGCACCGGCAGCCCGTGTTTCCGTGCGACCGCAACGACCTGGTCGAGCGGCGGCTGGCTGTTCGCGGTGAGCACGTAGGCGATGCCTGCGGTCCGATCGGTGATCGCCGCTTCGTACTCCCACGCTTCCGTGCGCCGCACGCCGGCGCCGGCCAACTGCTCGTTCATCCCGACTTCGATCAGCTTCGCCCCGGCCACACGGATCGCGTGGTCGTAGCCGTTGCGATGCTCCCGCGAGATGATGAACTCGTTCTTCATGCCGGTCGTGTCCGGCAGCCGCTCCATCTTTACCAGGTCGAGTCCTGCCAGGATCGCGGCGGTTCCCAGCGTGAGACCGGCGGAGGCGCCTGCCGTGATGAACCCTGCCTCGGCGCCCGTTGCCGCGGCGATGTGACGGCTGGCGGCTGCATGAAGCTCCATCATTGAGACGGACTCCAGAGCCGCATCAGCCATCGCCCGCACAACCTCCGGCGGCATCTGGGCGCCACCTACTCTCGTGGCGCTGCCGGCGACGTTGATGATCGTTCTGACACCGAACTCTGAATAAACACTCCGTGTTTGGCCAGCCACCACACCAGAGGATAACACCATCGCCAGACATACGCCTGCCATCGTTACAACCGTCATGTCGCTCCTCCTGCTTGGTTCACGGCGTCAGTAGACGGGCCGGGGTGCTTCCTCGTCGACTGTTGGCAGTTCGATCGCAACTCCTGTGCATAGTCATTTGAGACTCGATTCTAACCAATGAGTTCCAGTTTGGACAGGAGTCAGGAGTAATGAGGAGTCTCAGGTGTCCGAACAGGAAATGCCCAGTGGCGGGCGTCGGAAACGTCATTCGCTACGGCTTCTACCAGACTAGCACGGGAAAGCGTCGTCGATATCTGTGCCGGGGTTGCAGAAAGACAACCTGCTCGAACGCTTGTATCCGTACGGATGTGAGAGAATCCCGACGCACAGTTCGCCCACAATAACGGAGTCCACGGCAAGATTCCGCTCGTTAGCCGTCAACCAGTCAATGACCTTGCTGCTCGGAACCGGCTTCGTCGGTTCGCTAAGCACCTTGCATCGACCAGGTAACATCATGAGAGCTTAGGTACTTTTATGTGGTCAGTGGTTTCCCTGCGATCAGTCGGGCTGAACCAACCCTTACGGGACAGGCGAGTAGTAGTTTGACCAGGCCTTCATTACGTCGTCGCTCTCTTCGTTTCAGCCGATATTCACCGCGGTCGATGCGCTCGACCTCGAACTCTTGGCCCACCCCGAGACGCTAGTCGGGGATCGGCATGTAACGGCCGATGTTGTCCGTCCTCAATCAAAATAACATGCGGTATAATCACGTACGCCGCCATCGGAGTGAATCACTTCCTGAAAGCTCATCATTAGAACGCGGATAAACATGGCCAGACGTAAACACGAGACGCTTTACAAGCTCCCTCTAGTTCTTGAGCCGCAGCCAGAGGGTGGCTACACAGTTACCTGCCCTCTCCTTCCGGAGCTACTGACAGAAGGCGATACTGCCCAGGAGGCCCTCGGGAATCTGCCAGACGCCTTGGCAGCGTTGCTGGATGCCTATCGACGGTTGGGGCGCCCGGTCCCCGCGGCCTTGAAACAGAATGAACCTGATTCTCCACTGTGGCTTGAGTCGCTCGTGGCTCTGCAATGAGATATCGCGATGTGGCTCGGAAGCTCGCCTCACTTGGATGTGAAGTAGTCTCCAGACGCGGAAAGGGATCTCAGTGGGGGTAAAGTACTGATTACAGTCCCGGCGCTCCCTTTCTTGGTTGGGTACTACGATTCAATACTGGGACATTATAGAAGATACACGCGGCAAGAACTCTTGGGCCAGTTCGTCCCCTACTTGAGGAATTCAATACCTGCGCTAACCACGAACCAGCATCGGCCCGAACGTAGAAACGTGAAATAATTTGCCTTGTAGTAGAACTCGCGTTTCTTCGCTACTTCGTAGCAACCGCAAATAGATTCAGTCCAAATTTGTGATAACGCATACGAATGCAGCTTGGCTTAAATCCTGCGCGTACCAATAAGGGCCAAAGATCACGCTTGGCGTAATACATCTTATGATCATCCATTTCACAAGCCGGGCTCAACCCCAGCTTGAAGGCGGACAACTCAAGGAATTGCTTGCCGAGCCAATTGGGCACATTCACCAGAAGCGTGCCACCCGCGCTCATTAACTCACGACAGCTAGTTAGCGCCTGCTGCGGTTCCCAAAGGTGCTCCAGTACCGATATCATCAGTATCACGTCGAATTGGTGTCCTTCCAGCTCATTTAACGCCCTCTCTTATTGGCTGCTCACGAAAACTGAGGTCCGGTATTCCTTTCGCCGCATCGCTAATTTTCACATCTATACCTACACCATGTCTTATTACAGGCAGTAATTCACGCAGTAAACTCGCCCGGTAACCGCAGCCGACATCCAGGACCATCGGCTTGTGATAACGACGCACGACATTCAGTACGGGTCGCTTCGAAAGGTAAACGCCAAGTTTATCTACTAAGGTGAGCTGCTGCTGCCCGTATGACTCCTCACGCATGGCTTATCTTTGATACGACCTATCGCCGTTGCGCCGTCGCGAGATGAGCACCATCTGCATGATGAGAGTAGACGTAATGGTCTGGAATCCTAGAATGATCAACATGAGCCCGAGCACTCCCTGGTAGGAGATCTCCTCCAGACGCCCTCCTCTTGCGATCCAGTGTATAGTGAGCCCCAGATCGAGCACGAGGCCTACCAACATAAGCAAGGCGCCTCCGATCATACCCCGATTATAGGTAAAGACTCTTCCAATGCGCGCGGTGAGGCTCGGCCTGAAGTTGTAATACACCTTGGCCAGAACGGCGAGATGGAAGGCGCCGTACCCCAGCGTGGCCAGAGTCAGGCCGAGCAACATCCAGTGCAGGTCAAAACCGACCTCACCTGCCATGAAAGGGCCTTGAGCAAGCGCACCCACCAAACCCAGACCGACCATCAGCATCAGTATGCCCGGCCAGAATAGAAAAAAGTCCGGGGCGAACAAAAACATCACCTTTAAATTGATCCAGCCGGCATACCATGGCGAGAGCCAGCCGGTGCGCCTGTGGTGGCTCTCGCGGCCTTCACGGTCCTTGTAGAATTTGATTGGCACCTCGGCCGTGCGTAGTTGCAAGAGCGCTGCCTTGAGCACCATCTCCGAGGCATACTCCCATGAGGTAGACTGAAGGTCTATGCGCTTGAGGGCATCCAGCGTCATGGCCCGCATGCCGCAATGGATATCGCTGTATTTCGAATGGTAGATCAGGTTCAGGATCAAGGTTGTCAGCGGCGTACCGAAATAATGGTGTAGCCACGGCATGGCTCCAGGCTCAATCGAGCCTTTCATTCTGGTGCCGATCACAAATTCATAGCCCTCATCCAGCTTGGCGATGAAGGCTGTTATGTCGCGGAAATCGTAAGTCAGGTCGGCATCTCCCATGATCACATATTTGCCACGAATATGAGGCAGCGTGTCCAGGTATGCCTGGCCCAGCCCGCGCTTCGGCTCCCGGATCACTCGCGCGCCTTTTTGTTCGGCAATCTCGGGAGAACGGTCAGTCGAGCTATCAACGATCAGCACTTCCCCTGCTACACCGGCACGCCTCAATCCCTCAAAGCACCAGTCAACGAACTCGCCGATCACTAGCTCTTCGTTCAGACATGGTACGACGATTGACACAAGTTTCTCCGCTGATTCTGTTGACTCGCCCACACCCATTATAATCGGCACGTGTAACCGGACATTGGCCTTGCGGTCATATCCCCTCCTCACCGATTCAGGACTGTCTTACCCTCTAGCTTGACAACTAGACACTGACCTGTCGGCAAGCATAGCGTCACTTCGGGTAGAATCGCGAACGCCTCATCAACAGCTCGGCGCGCTCCCGCACAGCTTGGGAATCCATAGTCGTCAAAAATCAGAAATGCGCCCGGCACGAGTCGTGGGTATATGTACCTGATGCAATCATAAACACTTTGGTAAATGTCCACATCTATATGCGCCCAGGCAATCTGGTCTATCTGCAAATCCGCAAATGTGTGGGGTATGAACCCGCGATGCAACTTCACAAACGAGTAGGGCGCGAGCAGATTACCCACCGCCTCGACCGAAGTCTCGAAAAATCACCCGATCGGAAACGGTCAATGCCACAGGTGGTCTTGGGCATGCCTTCAAAACTATCAAATAGATGAAACTTACGTCTTTCGGCATGTGTTCCCGTAAAGTCTGCGCCGCCAGCAATGCCGTACCGCCTCGGAAGACCCCGCACTCAACGAAATCACCTTGGAGATGCACCGATTGTTGAAGCGTCTTCCAAAGGATATAGCAGCGTTCCCGGCTCACAAGGGTGAGCGATTGAAGTTGACGGTATATGCCCTCGAACGCCTGCTCACCCTCCCAAGGCGAATAGAGCGGCTGATACAGCTGTGAATCCGGCACCGGTCACCATGGGCCGCAACCCAGGTCCGAAACCGAAATACCCGAGCGAGGCAAGTAAGCGACGGGGTAAGTGAGTGGGGACCTGCAACTCGACAGGCAGCAGCGTTTGAAACAGCGTTCTAAGTTCCATTATTATGCTTTGCTCAAAACTGGGCCCGCGCGCGTGTTGCGAGCAAGCAGGATAAGTTGATTGCCGGAATTCGAGACTCATTGAGATAAAAGAGCATATACAGCGCGTGCGAAAACAATCCTGAAGAAATCCGTAGTGGGTCTCTGAAAATGAACCATAGAGTTTCTCGGGTGATAGTTTGTTGATTAGTATCTTATAAAGTGAATGAATAGGGAAGCCCCACCTGCGTAACTGGACGATCTCACACCCTAACTCTTGAAGTTCTGATGCGAGTTCTGGTCCCTGGAAGTGATAACTATGCCCGACCATGCGGTCAATGGACGGATCTTTCCGCCAGGCACAGTAATAAGCAGGTATTTGCGGCTCATGCGCACGAGGTTGCTCAACGCTGAGCGCCAGTCAGGAATGTGTTCTAGCACTTCGGAACAAACTACTAGATCGAATTGTCGGCCCTGTGGCCAGGTCTCGCGTGATAGATCCATAGTCAAGAAGTTGCAATCGGGCGCCAATCTCTGGTTACTTAGCAATCACCTGGTCGGAGATGTCACAGCCGTAGCCGACGATTCCGTGGCGGCGAACTACTTCTTGCAACAAGTACAGTTGTGCACAACCTGCGTCCAGGCAGTCCCGAAAGTCCAGATCGGCGATGATGCGTAACATCATGCGCCGTCTGTGTCGAGGCGCAGGAGTGTACCGGTGAGCATCATCCCACTGCTACCACCACATTTCTATCAGACGAGCCTGGAGAGATCTGTTCAGTCCTCACTGTCAAACTTCCCTTCTTTCGCATCAACTACTATTGAATCTATAGAATCACGCAAAGCCTCCACTGAAGTGCGGTTGTGCCGCCAGCCGTGCGCCCGTATCTTCTGGGTATCAAATCGAACAACGGGCACATCGCCCTTCCACCCACGCTTACCGCCGGTAAAACTGTAGGCCACGTTGCTCAGGCTGAGCCTATGCACAACCATATCGGCGATCTCACGCACCGTAACATAGTCCTCGGTCGCCACGTTGAAGTAGTCAAAGCCCTGCCACCCCTCGCTCCTTATATAACGCATCGCGCCAATGACATCATCTACATATATATACGACTTGCTCTGGTAACCATCGCCCAATATCGAGAGGTGCGATGGATCGCGTAACAGTCGGCGCACAAAGTCGTAGGCAACCCCGTGAGTCTGATGCGCGCCGACCACATTAGCGAGTCGAAATACGAGTGCATTCAACTCGAACATATGGCAATAGGCTGATATTAACGCCTCGCACGCAAGCTTACTGGCACCATAAGTGGATATGGGCAACAGTGGGGCGTAGTCCTCGGATACGGGCTTGTCGCCTGAATCGCCATAGATGCCGCTGCCAGACGCATAGGTCAACCGCCGGACGCCGTTTTGTCTCATTGCTTCCAGCACGTTCTGCGTCAGGTAAGTGCCCTCCCAAAAATCGATGTCAGGCTGTGTAGCAGCCCTAGCAATATCCGGGTTCGACGCAAAGTGATACACATGATCTTGACTCTGCATAGCCCCTGTAAGCGACGGAAGGTCTTTAATGTCTCCACGTACAACCCGCACACGCGGGTTGTTGCCATGCACTACCCAAGTGCCACTCTCGGCCCGACGAGAAATTGTCGAAGATGGTTACTGTAACGTCCTGCTCTTCGAGCAATTGTTGTACCAGGTGGCTGCCAATGAAGCCCGCCCCGCCGGCAACAAAATAGCGAGCCATAGAATCTCCTTAAACTCGCAACGCCTCCATTCCCGCCTACGATTCGCCGGGCATTACCTAAGTGCAATCCACAATTGCTTGCATCCAGCAAACGAACGTCATCATCAGGCCGCTTGATTATAGAGTCGTCCAAACATCGAAAACACGAAAACATTTCACTCAGTCTTCCCGTTCATCCTGTCCGCTTTACCGGATGGCCGGCTGCTGTATCATCTCAAGCATCGTTGGGCGCGACGGCATTACGCATGTCGTCTTCGAACGGCTGGAGTTCGTTGCCAAGCTCGCTGCTTTGGTTCCTCCGCCCAGGTTCAACCAGGTCAGATACCACGGAATCCTGGCCCCGGCAGCCGGTTGGCGCTCGTCGATCGTTCCGCTGGCATCAGCAGCAGCACTTGACGCCGCGGATCCCGTTGCTCATGACGGATGCAGCGCCGGCAAACAATCCTCTCATGACGAGAAGTCCCTGCCCCGTCGTTGCCATCCACGCAACTATACCTGGGCTGAGCTCATGAGACGCGTGTGGGAAGTGGACGTTCTCGAGTGCCATCGCTGTCGTGGGCGCATGAGGATCATGGCCGCCATCCATTCGCGCGAGGCGATTCGCGGAATCCTGGAGTGCCTCGGTTTTCCTACCCGTGCCCCGCCTATTTCCCCTGAGGCCGTGATCTCCTGAATTGAGGACGCCAACGCCGGATTGAGCCGCACGACCCCGGTGTGCCTGCACAGAGGATCCCTCGGAAACGAGTCCGGAAAAAACGGTGATACAATACCCGGCGTTGCGGGAAATTGCCGGCCCGAACACGCGAAGATGACGTAAACCGGTTCAGAAACAGTGGAGAACCGTTGGGTGGGGCACCCATTCTCGGAAACGGGCCTTTGTTCCACCTATCCCCCCCGGGGCTTTTTTCGCATGGGGCTGGAACATGGCGCGTACTGTGTAGGCTGCTGCTGGGCGCTGATGCTGCTGCTCTTCGCCGGCGGCGTGATGAACCTCGCCGTCATCGCGGCGCTGACCGTCTTCGTCGTGTTCGAAAATGGCGCCGCTCGGCGACAACGGCGCCCGGGCAAGCGGTGTGCTGCTGCTTGCGGCTGGCGTCTGGGTGCTGGTGATGTAGGCCCGGTCTTCCGCCTTCGCTCGCGGTGGAACCATGCCAGGGCGAGACTGGCCATAACCGCGAACCGCGAAGGCGGTCAGGCCGGTACGCCGCGACCATGTGAAGTGCTGGCGCCTCTTTCCAGCTGCACCAGCGCACCGCCTCGCGAATAGCGATGCTCGGTTTGATTCCATCGTGTCGACCATTTCCAGGTTCAATAAGTAAGCGCCGTATGTTGTTGTAGGCAGCGGCTGGCCAGCGACACGAGGACGAACGTGTCGATCGCTGCCACCCAGAACCCCCGAGAGTGGTAAAGTCGTCCGACTTCGCATGCCGGCTGGGACTTGATGTCGATCGCTTTCGGAACGACTGCTCCGCAGCACGAGACTGCCAGATTCGCAGTCGCGGGTGGACTCTGCTCGTCCGCGCTCGGGGGACTCCTGTTCGCGCTGCGATTCGCTCCGTCGTTGGGTCAGCGCCTCGCCGACAAATGGCGGCCGGTCACATACGAAATCTCCGCAGACTGGCCCCGCGGGTTTCACCTGGGTCAATTCGTCACCTATCTTCTTTGCCTCGCGGCAGCCGGCATTTTCGGGCTGCTCTGGATGCTGCTCTGGCGTTTCGCTCTGCAACGGGCCTCGGCTCGTGCGCGCGTAATCGTGGCCGCCTCCGTCGCGGCGTGCGTGACGGTTGGGGCAAGCCTCGTCGCGCCCCTCCTCGGAGCCTTGGCGGCGGCAGTCTTGGCCATCTCGACCGTGCTTTCGACGGAAGCGACTGGCGCGTCCGAGCGGCTTTCGGCGAACCCTGCCATTGCCGGTTCCATCGTGCTGGTTTGCGAGTCCATCGCCCTCGGATGGGGACTGTGGATGGCGATGGCTCCCGCGGGACGGGGACCGATCGCGCTCGCAGTGCTCATCGTGGCGATCATGGCCGCAACGTACTTCGCGGGCCGAGCAGGGGATGGGCCGCGCATGAGACGAGTCGCCATCAACTTCCTCCCCTTGCTGCTTCTGCCGCTTCTCGGATTCTGTCGTCGCCCCGGCGTCGGATGGTTTGTGGCCGCCGGGCTTGCGTGCTCGGCGCTGTTCGTGGCCCTGCGGCACCGCGACCCCCCTCGTGGCTTGACGACGGTTCTCGTAATTCCGGCTCTGTGGTCCGTCGCTGCGATCGGAATCATCCCCCGGAGCATGCGTGATCTCCCGTCGATCAACATGGCTAGCCACGAGGCGCAGCACCTCGGGTGGTTGAACAGCGCATTTCATGGCAGTCTTCTTGGTGCCGACGCGGGCACCTTCTACGGCATCCTCCGCGAATATCTCATCGCTGCATACTGTTACGTCTTCGGCGTCACGGTCGAGAACGTGAGAATCGCGCACCTCGTTCTCAATCTGGCCGGGCTCGTGGTTTTCCTGGTCACGGCGTACGTGCTCTTTGGGCGCCGCCCGATTCTCTATGTCGGCCTGTTTTATGCGGCCGTCTTCTACACGCCTCTTCGATGCTTCTTGGCCTTCGATCGGTACAGCGCCTTCGGATGGGCGGACTGTCTTCGAATATTCGGGGCCATGGCGGCCGTGGTGCTGACCTGTCTCGTCGTTGGAAAGGACGCGGAGAACGCGGCGCCCCCTCGGGGCAAGCTGCTGTTCGCTTGTGGGGGATTGATCGCGCTCGCGCTGCTTTACAGCCAGGAGTTCGGCTTATGCGCGATTGGCGCAGTAGCCCTGGCGATTCCCGTCGCCTACGCTTTTCCACGCGGTGGTCGCCGCTTGCGCGAACGCGCCTGGATGGCGTCACGATCTCTCGGTTTCGTGGCGTCGGGAATTGCCGCTCCCGTCGCGGCAGTCCTGGGGTTCTATGGATACTTCGGGAAAGCAGGGCTGTTGGTCCAGACGACCTGGATGACATTGTCGCTCACCGCGTCGGGTGCCTTTGGATCGTGGGAGTTTCCCATCAGCGCCCAAACATTCGTCGAGCCCATGTGGCTGTTCGAAGGTTGGGCGCAAGGTGAGCCGTGGTTCCAATTCATCGTGCCCGTAGCCATCTATGTCGTGACCGGGTGCGCCTTGCTGGTCCGCGCTTTCACGCGTCCTTGGACGGTTCGCTGCACGGTTCTCTTCGGTTTGCTCGCCCTCGGGGTCTCGTCGTTTCGCGTAGCTCTCGGGCTGGCCGACGTCTACCACCTGCTCTCGGCCTCCGCGCCATCCATTCTGTGCATCGGCGCCCTTCTGGACGAGGCCATCGACGTCCGCGTCCACCTCCACAGAGCCAATCTCCAGGTGGGCCGAGCTCTCGCGGGTGTCTTGCTTCTTGGGACCCTCGTCGTGACGGAGCGAATAGGGGGAATCGGGCATCTGCTCGATCAGTTCGCGCGCGGAACGAGGGACGTATCTAGCGTGGCGCCTTACGAGTATCCCGACATCCCCCGCGCGGGTGACGTTTATCTCGACGGCGATTTCCAGGCGCTGGCGCGCTTCGTCCGTGGCGCCACGGGGCCGAACGACCGCATATTCACGCTTGTAAACTATTTGGACGGTGGGGAGCTCTACTTCATTTGCGACCGGCCGAACCCGACGCGATACGATCTGATGGCCGAGATCATGACGGCGGCGCAACAGCGCGAGGTGTTGGAGTCTCTCAAGTCGGATCCTCCGCGCTTGATTGTCGGCGACGATGGATCGTCACGCAGCTCGAGCTGGAAATGGGAACAGGCGAGTGTGGGCGACGAGGTCATTTCCTACATAAAGGAGCACTGGACAGTCCCCAAATCCATCGGCCGCTACACGGTGTGGATGAAGCCCTGAGCTCTGGCCCGGTGGCACAGGATACGACGGGCGTTGAAACGAAGATGAAGGCTGTCGAGTTGTGCCGGGCGCACTTCGTAGTTTCAAACAATCACTCTCCTTTAAACCGAATCCTTCCTGGGGCCCGCGTGCAGGGTTCCACCTGAATTGGGCGAAATCGTCCGTGTTCGGGCTGGGTGTGGGTCTAGCGTGGGTGCATGTGGTGCCGGGCGCAGGAGTCCCGTTCCGCCGAAGTCCATCCCACAAGCCTCACAGAAGAAAGAATCTATCCGCTACCAAAGCTTGTGGAACTTGCCGTACCAATACCCTGTCGGGTAATAGGCCAACGCATCTCCACTCAACAGATTTGTCAAAAACTGGAGCTGCGGTTCCAGCGAGTGTTCCGGGTCGATCATGTACCGCAGTCGTTGGCGATCGAGCCCGGCAAACAACTTCGAGGCAAATTCGTTCGCTTGTTGCGCAAGTTCCGGATTTCGGCGCGCCACCATTGGTGAACTTACGGAAAGCCGTGCCGCCGTTTCTCCCCACACACGGGGAAGGTCCCGTTCTGCCACATCGACGGACTGTTCCAAAGCTGTCGCGGCTTTACCGATTTCGGCAGCGGCCGCCACTTTCCGGATATTGTGTCCAGCTCGATGTAGTAGTAGGCGAAGAAGTCGTCGCGCATGCCGATTTGCGCGAACTTCCACCAGTCCGACATTGCCCGCACATAACGTTCGCGGAACTGCGGCTCCAGGTCGATCAGCATGTCCGCGATGATGACTTCCTTGTCGTGAAACGCGCGGTCTTCGGTGCTGATGTATTTCTCCCTGCCCAGCCCGAAGTTTGTTTGCTGGGCCGAAGGCATCGCCCCAAAAAGGCCGTCCAGACGCTGGAATTCTTTGAGGAAGCGCTTCTCTCCGCTGACATCGTAAACGATCCGGTTCACACAGGCCCAAACCGGCATGTGCCGCTGGGCGCGCGGCATCGACTTCTCGAACTCCCAGTTCTCGCCGAAAAAGTTGATCTTGTAACCGTTCTGCATCCAAAGATCGGCGAGGTTCACCAGCATGGTATCGATGCGCGCCCGCGTCTTCCCGGGCGCAATCTTTCGGTACAGGTACATTCCCCAGACCGGACCGAAATTCTGCTCCGTGCTGGTTTGGGTGGTGAGCACGCCGCCATATGGTTTGCAGATCCAACCCGCGCGGGGTGCGAACCGGTCGTTGGGATCGATGGATCCGGCCCGCTGCATCAGTATCGGCGGTTGATCGGCAGCCCTTTCTGCCAGTGAGTAGTTCACTTCGATCGAGTTGAAAGCTCTGGCAGCGTACTCCAGCGCTTCGGGATCCTTGGTCGCCATGTAGCGGTAGCACTGGCCGGCCAGGAAGATGCCGGAGTTCATTGAGCTATTCTCGTAATTCTCCAGGTCTTCCTTCGGAGTTCCGATATTGTTCGGATCCGCGCCCGCGAGGTCTGTGGCCGTATGCGGCCGCTCTTCTTCGAAATTGATGTGGGAGTACAGCAACCCTTTGCTGTCGTAGTAGCGGTTATGGACGAAGCTCTGAATCGTGCGGATTCGCTGTTCGAGCGGAATCTCCGCTGTGAGGCCTTTCAGCGTTACATCCCTCGCTGCCGCCCTGCGTGTGCCGAACGCCGCGGCCGTAGCCGTAGCCGCAGCCATGAGAAATCCTCGCCTGTGCATTCCGGCAGTATTCGACGGCGAGTGCGGAAAAGCAAGCGAAACGACATCGATGTATGATCCGCAAGGGACGAGTCCGTCGTGTAGCCAAAGATGATGTCGTCGCCCAAGTCCGCTTTATTCACCAACTGTTCGGACTATCCCTTTTATATTCCGTTCCGCTCACACGTTAGAGCTATATTGAACAGACGGGTGACTTCTCGCAGGTTATATGAATCAAGCGTAGAGCTATATGATTGGGAGGATTTCTTTGGTGGCAATTCTCCCCAGCTGACAAACTGATGGCAACAGAGCTGGTGAACGATTTGGAACGGGATAGAGACGATTCCGTGCGGGTCTCCGGGGAGCGATCTGCTCAAAAGCACTCAACCGATTTCGTAGTATCGCGGACGCTATGGGTCCTGCTTGTTGTGATCGGGGTGGCCTGCGCACTGTGGATTCTGTACCGCCTGAAAGGCATCCTGTTCCTGCTCGTTCTCTCAGTCTTCTTTTCCTATCTGGTCGCTCCGATTGTGAGGGTTGTTCGCCGACCCATCACACTGAGAGGTCGGCACATCGTTCTTCCGCTACCGGTGGCGATCGGCGTCGTCTATCTATGGATCTTCGGATCGCTGGCGGGTGCGCTTGTCCTCCTTCTGCCTGTTTTCAATCGCCAGCTGGGTGAGCTGGCACGAGAGGCTCCGACCTACATCGCTCGAGCGCAGGATCGCGGGCAAACCTGGCAGAAGCGCTACGAGAGCCACGCACTTCCGGCGGAAGCGCGGGATGCGATCGATCGAGCGATTCGACAGACGCTGACGGCCTGCGAAACGTATGTCACAGAACAGCTGGTTCCCCGAGTCGCCGGGTGGCTTACCTATGTGCCCTGGCTGAGTCTCGTTCCGATTCTCGCGTTTTTCATGCTCAGAGACGCGGAAGTGCTGCGTAATGCCGCTTTGCGAATCTTCCCCTGGGAGCGGCTGCGGTCGCGTGGGGATGTGTTCCTTATAGAAATCAACAACACGCTGGCGGCTTACATTCGCGCCCAAGTGACATCCTGCCTGATCATCGGCGTGGTTTGCACGATCGGTTTCGTCGCGATCGGCACACCGTACGCAGTAGTGCTCGGAATCGCGGCTGGCCTGCTGGAGTTCATCCCGTTGGCTGGGCCTCTGACGATTGGCGTCTTGGCAGTAATCTTCGCTGCGTTCCATTCAGTGGGGCAGGCGCTGGCTGTGGTGTGTTTTCTCGTAGTGCTCAGGGTCGTGCAGGACTACGTCGTCTACCCCAAACTCATCGGGATGGGAATTCACTTGCACCCCATGGGCGTAATCTTAGCGATTCTTTGCGGCGCGGAGCTCGCAGGTCTGGCGGGAATCTTCATTGCGATTCCCATCGTCGCGATCCTGACGCTAGCCTTTCGGAACTATCGCGCGCACCGGGCGGTTCCGGTGTGATCGGTCTGACGGCACGGCACTCCTTTCTCTGGCAGTCTTTGTATCTCATGCCGGCCTTCTGGCCGACGGATCCGGTGAGGGCCGACAAATTCTCCGTCTTGTGAAAAGGCTTTCCCCACCCCCCTGACTTGAGCTGGGTTTTATATCCCGGCAGAGGCGGGGACGATTGGTTCAGGTCTGCAGAAAGCTCAGGCGGCCAAAGTCTACTTCGGCAACTTCACCAGGCGTTCCCTCCAGCCTGCGCACTGTTATGGAGGATTCGGGTCCGATGCTGATCATAAGTGACCAGCACTCGAAGAAGTTTCTTTGTTGTAGAAGTGCGGAGGAACTCCCGTCGACCGCGAACCATACGTGCTGTTTTCTCTTTAACTGGAGTTGGCGCTTGTTGTCGTTGTTGTCTTGTTTCATGTCCCGGCAACCTCCGCAATTCTCGGATGCGCTGCCGGCGGAGAATCCTTTTCTTTCGTTCTCGGCAAAACCTGGCTTTGTCACCATTTCTTTCCGAGATAATTCCCTCCCTTTGAGAGTCCAAAACCTACTCACTTGGCAGCCAATTTGGCGGGGCCCAAAACCCCTCGTCCTTATAAGCTCCGCCTGACAACCGAACTTCACACTTAGGAAAACCGCCCGTACGAACACCCCGCTTCCTCCGCACATCCGCCTCCCGCGAGGTTCCAAGCCTGCGCGCAGAAGATGGCTAAATAGGAGAACCACAATTCTTATAGTACTCCTGCGAGATTGGCGTGACAGATCAGTACTGCTCAAGAGCATCCAAGATGTTTCTTCCCGCTTGAGCCTGAAGACAATTACTAACTCCGCCATGCACAGGTAGGGATTCGGGGCTTCGACGAATTTCACCCGGGCTTCCTCCGCCTGCGCCATCAGTTGTTGC
>CAWHCF010000043.1:0-139725 GCA_963827655.1 uncultured Acidobacteriota bacterium | reverse complement strand
GGCCATGATCATAGCGGTGATCGTCGTTGCGGTGAGCTGGGTGGCGTGGCCCGCGATCCGCGAAGCGGCTGCAGATGATTATCTGGATGAATTCCTCGCTTATGGCGTTGCGAATATCGCGCCCGGACAGACCGCGCGGTTCCATGTGGTATCGATCGGCAACCCGGACATTCAGCCCGCTGAGTTGGTGATATACGACCGGATGGGTAATATCCTGGCTCGCTCGAGAGAGTTTTTGCTCCCCGGCAGAGCGGTCGCTTTGGATTTAAAGTTCGATCAGCAGGGGATCGCCGTCCCAGGTAATCGGCTGGAGTTCTATGCCGAGGTGCGGTTCGGCAAACAAAAGCGGGGGTATGTGATCCCGTCGCTGGAAATCATGGACGCCACCGGTAAAACCATCCTCATGATCGTAGACCCGCTCGGTTAAGCGGTGGAAATCAAGCCCGCCACGCCGAGAAGGCAAGGACGCCCTCTTTGACGTACCACTCGGGCCCGATCTCCAGAAGGCGTTCAACTCGGCGGTCGGTCCCGGCCTAGCCAGCGACCGGGTTGTGTACACAGCCGCCTGGCAGCCGGGGGGACACAACAGTAGTTGAGGAAAAAACGAGGGGCGTTGGGTACGGTTACTGATAGATTACCGGAGTGAAGCCGCAGGGAGAGTTGGGCGTGCATCGTTGTCGGGAGGGTTCATGATCCAGCGCGCGATCGCGTGTCTCCTCATGTTGACCGGCCTGCTGTTGGGCCTTGCTGCGGCGCAGGAACTGCCGACTCCCTGGAGGAATGATCCGCTCTTTCAACGCCTCGCCGCCGCGCTCGACGAGGTCTCGGCGATCGACAACCACACGCACCTCCTGCAGCCGGGCAAGTTCGACCCATCATTAGCTGCCGCGACGCCGGTGCTGCTCCGGAGTACCCATCCGTGGTTCCTTTCGACCGTCAAGGCGCGGTTCGGCATCACGGTCGAGCCGGGCAACTGGGCGGCGGCCATCGAGGCCATCGCGTCCGCGCGCGACGCGATGGTCAAACGGCTGGGCGAGCACGGCTACTGGATGAATCACCTCGATTACACCCATACAGAGATCGCCCTCGTCAACGCGAACAGCCGGCAGGGAATCGATGACAAGCGCTTGCGCTGGGTGCCCCACGCCAGCACGCTGCTGTATCCACTTCCAGCCGATCATCTGATGGCCCGCAGTCCGTCACACAAGGTCGACATCGCGGGGCTCCAGAAGAATCTTCAAGGGTTCCTGATGAAGGCGAACCTCACTGCGGCTCCCCCTGACCTGGCCGCCTACGTCCGCTTCATCGATGACACACTGCGACGCTGGCGGAAAGAAGGTGCCGTCGCCGTGAAGTTCTTCGACGCGTATCTTCGCACGCTGAGGATCGCCGACGTGCCAGAGATGCAGGCTGCAGACCTCTACGCGAAAGGGAAAACGACACCGCTCGCGCGCGACGAATATCTGGCCCTGCAAGACTTCCTCTGGCGACACATCCTCCTCGAGGCCGGCAAGATTGCTCTTCCGGTCCACATCCATTCGTCGCTCGGTGTCCCGCCGTTCCTGCGGTCCCTCGAGTCGGATGTCCGCAATCTGGAAGACGTGCTGGCCGACCCGAAGTTCTTTGCTACCCCGATCGTCCTCATCCACGGCGGTGGACCCTGGTACGACATCGCCATCTATCTGGCGCTCAAGCCCAACGTGTGGGTGGACATTTCGTCGATCGGGTTCCTCTATCCCGTGCCTGATTTTGCCAGCGTGCTGCGCAGGTACCTCGTGTTTGCGCCAGAGAAGGTCCTCTATGGCACGGATGCCGCCAGTTATCCCAGCATGCCCGGCGGGGCGGACGTGCACCACGTGATGGTCTCACGGGCCACGCGTGACGCGCTGTACCTGGCTTTGGCAGGATTGGTTCGCGACGGCGTGATGAGCCAGGAGCGCGCGATTGAGGTCGGGCGCGGGGTTCTGCGCGAAAACGCGCAACGACTGTATGGATGGAAATAGGGTTCCGGAATGGGTCAGCCTCCTTTGGCATGGAAAAGCCTGCGAGGGCGTCCGGGAAGGCCAAACACCGCGCGCGAGAGTCACGACTTGATCGGAAGATTGGAGAGCACTTTGGCAGGTGTCGGGGGCGTGCGGCTGGAGTTTTCAGTGGACCGGAGTTTCAGCTTTCGCAGAGCAGTCCCAGCAGAGTATCGAGCGTACGACGGTGAGGGGACGATGCCTTGAGGATCCGCAGCCGATGCGGGCCCTCCACCGCGTTCGGGCGAATCGCCCGGGATCGCGCGCCAGGCGGCCTCGATGGTCTGTTCAAGGAACCGGACATCGGTCGAATCGTCCACAATCAGAACAACCCGGATGACCGCCACCGAGGCGATCAGTTCCTCGATCTCGAAGATGCAGCCGCGGTTTGCCGGAGTGAAGCCGCGCAAGTCCATCAGCACGGCATCGGCGTTGCCGGCGAGGCGGGAGACCGTCATCCGCCAGGTATCGTCATGGCAGAAGAAATCCTCGACACGATAGAGGCCATCGGGATCGGGCAACGCGGTGGACTCCACCAGGCGCCGGTCCAGGTCGCCCGAGTCCTTGATGAAGGCGCGGGTCAGCCGTCCGCTCAGAAAGGCGAGGAACTCGTGGGGTTCGAGCGTCGCATAGGCGAGATCGGCGCCGCCGATCAGCCGGATCGGACCGAGATACCGCCAGCGCTGCCCGAGATCGTCGAGCAGACGTTGGGTACGCTTATCGAAGCCAAACACACGAAGAAGCAGGAGCGTCCGAGGCGCCGCCGGCGGCGCCGACCGCCGCCGGCGTCTGAGACACCAGCGTACAAAGAGCTTGTAACCTGCAAAACCAGCGGGCGCGGCGGCACCGACAACCCAGCCGAACGCGGCCAACTGGGTTGCAAAGCCGGCTATGGTGAAGATCACCATCAAGATATCGATGGTGAGCATCTGGTCGCTGGCGCGGCGGGCCTGATAGCTGCGGGCGATCCGCCGCGGCAACGCCAGAGCCGCAACGACACCGAAGCCGGTGGCGGCCAGCAAGATGCCGAAGTAGCGAAGTTTGACCGCCGTCGTCAAGGCCTCCGGGTGCGCCGCTCGAACGACGCTCGCAGGATTGCGCACAAATTCGTTGATGGCGGCCATCATCTCCGGCAACGGCAGTCTGCCGACCTCATCGAAAAAATATCGTGAGAAAGCATCAGACATGGGGAGCTGACTGAGATCATCCCGTACGAAGCGCACCGGCCCGATAGCGTCCCACGCATGCAGAGCCGCGTAGACTACGCCGGCTGCAGCGCCGAAGAGGAGAAGCAGGATCGCGGCAAAAACGATCGGACCGACCGCGCGCAGGCGCCGCGCGCTCAGGAGCAAGACGGCCCCGGTCGGCACGCCGGCGAGCATTACCCACAACTCAATGGAACTTCCGCCAATCATGGCGTCCGAGGCGCCCAGCGCGGCGATCAGGACCAGAACCGCAAGCGCCAGGAACCGGGGCCGTGGTTTCAGGACCATCGTCGGCGCCAGAGCCACCGGCGTTGCCAGAATGAGATAAAAGCTTCCGAACAGGAGAATGGACTTGAGGACCACGTTCGAGGAAGGATTGAAGTTCATCGCGACCAGGATCGCGGCCGCCGAGATAAGGGGTTGCAGGGAGGCAGCGCCCGCAATGATCGCCGCAACCTGCCAGGCTTGCCGCTTGACCTTGTCAACGACAGGCGCGGCCCGCGCCACTCGTGGAGTCACCCCGGCCGGTGTGATGAACTCGATCTCGAGCGTGTTCTGAGGGACTGCATGGGGCTGCCGGCTCGAGGGTTTCGCCGGCGTGCCGGCACCGATCCGCATGGAGCGCCCGACGCGATACCGGTAGAGGCCGATCAGGGCGATCGTGATGACGATCGCGATAAGCAGCCCAATCAGCGCAGCGAGCACAAAAAGCGCAACGCCGGCCCTGACCAGCTCATCGAAGCTCAGTTCGCCCACAGCACTTCACCAAGAACCGCAGTGGAAAACACTACGGACTATACACCTGCTTGGCATGGGGGCATCCGCGCAGTCAGCGCGCGGGTCGATGAGACAGTTGCAAAACGCGCCCGGTTCATGTGCGGACGGGCTATCAAGCCCGTCCGAGGCCCGAGGGCCGACAGTGCGTAGCCCCGGCCGTTAAGGCCGGCGGCAAAACCCGTAGTCCGAGGGCCGAAGGCCCACCCTGCGATACAGGTTTTGTGCCGGTCCTTCGGACCTCCATGTCATCTGCACCACAAACCACGCCCTTACGGGCGGGGCTATTCACTGCCGGGCCTTCGGCCCTGGCTACAGGCACCCGAGCTTCTATGCCTGTGAAATGTCCAAACTCCGGGCGACGGGCCATTGGCCGTCGCCACAGGTGCTCTAAGAATGTCTGACCAAACTACCAGGGGAATCTGAGTTTTGAGACAGTCTCTGACGACGCGCGCCGCAGACCTATTTTTTGCACACCTTCTGACGGCGGGCTCGTTCACGTGGAGCACGTATCGGCGCTCGCATCGATCGAGCCATAGATGCGCATCAACATTCTTATGACAGGATCTCGACCCTACTTGTTGACTCCTCGAGTAAGACGCTTTAGTCTTACTGCGTTATGAGACGGACCGTGGTCGTCAGGCTAAGCGCGACTTCTGGGCAGCGGGTGAAATTAGACACGTAAGTGTTGCGAACAAGCACATCATCCATGCGATCTTCAAAGGCTTTGACACAACGCGCTCAAGCACAGAGACATGAATCGCATGCCGTCACGAGGTCGAGCGAGGTTGTCCCTGCCATAAGCCGCCAGACCCCCCTTTTCCTATACCTGCAACGCACGATTGGGAATCAGGCCGCGCTGAGGTTGTTACGGACTGGAGTTGGAACGTTGGGAAACCATTCCTGCGTCTCCGCAATGGCGCGCTTGTCAAAAGATCTCAGCCGGATACCTGTACGGAAAACAACGGTACTAGCGTCAGGAGATATTCATAAGCCTGGGTCAGACCGTGTAGCCGGACAGGTGATAAAACCGCCGGAACCCGTGATCCAACGTCAGCCGGAACACAAAGCCGGCGAGGAGGAATCGATCCCATCGTTCGCGGTCTTCGTGGCCAGTGAGCGGAAGCGGAAGGATAAAAAGTTTGCTCAACGCCTGGGCCGGGAGGATGCGGCTCGCATTCGAGCAAGCGGTAAACTGACAAAAGAATTGCGCCAGGAGCTTAACGCCAAGCTTCGTTTCTTCGAAGGTGACGCTTGGAAGATTTACGGACAGGAGATCAAGCCTGCACTTGAGCAAGTCATCGCGGGCGGCGTTGCCGACGTCACGAACCTCGAGCAGGACATGCGGGATGTTCTCAGCGACTGGAGGGAGGCCGCCATTCAAGGAGCAAATCTATTCGCTACCACGGCGCTCAGCAATCGAATCGATGCCTTGGAATCGGGGAGCTGGAAGGGCTTTATTACGGCCTTGATAGGCAACACAATCTGGGCCGCGGCGGCATTCACCCCGGCTGGAGCCGCGGCCTTTGCCGTATCCATGGCAGGCGTCATTGTCGCGTCGAGTCCTACGGTTCCTTCCAAAAGCAAGTCTGCGATACCACAAGTCCAGAAATTGATGGGCGACTATATCTATTCGGTTTACGATCAACTCAACGTAGACCTCCGAAACAAGGCACAGCTTCTCATCAAGGAGTACCCGGGCATCACACGATATCGTGCATTAGGGAAGTTCGTACAGAACAGCTTCAAGCCTGACTTTTACAAGATCGCTGAGAACGATGAAACAGTGCCGACGCTCGAAAAGAGTGCAATCAGGGACAAATACGAGAAGCTGGCAGCGGACAATCTGGACATCTACACTTCAATCGGACGAGTGCCTCCTTACGAATATCATGCAAACGAAATAGCCTGGATCCGATTGGGCGGGGAGAAGAAACTGGCAATGATCGAGGTCGATTATTTCTGTGCTTCTGGAAACTGCCCGCCTCATGAATTCAAGAAATGGATTCCTAAAGAATCGGAGTCGATCGCAATTGAACGCTGGAAAGCCTTCCCATGGAGTCAGGGCAGAATCAGGACCTTTGAAGCCGCAGATATAAGCTTTAACAAATGACTCGTCGCGCGGCTCCAAGCTAGCGTATCGACGGCTTCACGCCGCTTTGCGGCCTGACTTCTGCTCCTGCGAGCGATACCAGAATTCGACGATCGGCCCCGCTACCGCGAAAGTAGAATAAGTCCCGACGATAATCCCAACGGTAAGAGCGAAAGCGAAGCCGTTCAGTACTTCTCCGCCGAAGATCCAGAGCGCCAGGGCGCAAAAGACAATGCCGGAGGTGAGAATAGTTCGTGAGAGGGTCTGGTTGATGCTCAGATTAATGATGCGGGTCAGAGAATCCTTGCGATTCAGGCGCAGGTTCTCCCTGACACGGTCAAAGATGACGATCTTGTCGTTGACGGAGTACCCAACCAGGGTGAGCAGGGCGCCCACCACGGTCAATGAGAGCTCCTTCTGTGACAGCGCAAATAGCCCGAGCGTAATCAGGACATCGTGAAAGAGAGCGGCAATTGCCGCAACCCCGTAAATCGGTTTGAAGCGGAACCCGATATAGAGGAGCATCGCCACCACCGACAGCCCTACCGCAAGCGCTGCGCGACGTCTGAGATCGGCCCCGACCACTGCGCCGACGCTCTCCACGCCCTTGATGGCGAACGGTCCTGTGAAAAACGCTTTCTTGAGACTTTCGACTGTGGCTGCGCTTACTCCAGGTACCTTTGCCAGTTCGTCCAGGGATGGCACCAGTCCGTCGCGCACCTTGTTTCGATAATCAATCATCGCAACGGCCAGGTTTCGGTAGAACGACTCTATCTCGGCGGTTGTCTTGTTCTGACTCTTCAGGTTGTCCGGATCGGTTGAAATCAAATGGGATGCGAGCTGGTCGAGCCCGCCACTATTGAAATCGAGCTTGTAGAATAACCTGTTAATACTGTCAATGACCCCGGCACTCGACTTGAGAGCTTTCGGATCCAGCGTGTCCAACCATTTCGGGCCGGCCTGGTTCCTGTGGTTCATGAGCGCAGTCGTGACCGCCTGATAGTGGGCGCTGGTTTCCTCTGCCGACTTGTTCTGGCTTCTGAGGTTGTCTGGATCCGACTGTATGAGATGGCCTGTGATCATTTCAGGCGTGGCACTACCCGGATCGATCTTCTGTCGAGAGACTCGTGTCGAATCCGATCCGAAAGTCTTCCAAAGCAGGGCCTGAACTGCCTTTCTGACCCGCGTCCACGTCCTCCCCCGAGCCAAAAACGGTCTGCATGCGGACCAGAACCGTATTCTTCGCGGGTTCGTCATAGGTCTGTATGACCGTGGTTCCGACTGACTCCGGGCTCAGGGCATTACGAATCGCATTGAGATTGGGTGTCTGGTTGAACTTCACATAGATGAGCGTGCCGCCGGTGAAATCAATCCCGTAAGCGAAACCGCCTCGCGCGAAGTATCCGATCACCCCGATAAGGAGCAGCACTCCGGAGACCCCCAGGAAATACCACTTGTTCTTCAACCAATCAATTTTGACATTCTTGAGGATTTCCACTTGCGACTCCTGTTTATGATATGGCTCGCGAACGAAGGTTTGGCTGGCGTCGTCGGAGTCCCCTCGCCATTAGATCGATATCGCCTCAACCTTGCGGTTGCCCATGAGAAGCTCGAAGAATCGTCTGGAGACGAAGACCGCAGTGAAGACGTTGGCAATGAGTCCCACGGTAAGGGTAACTGCGAATCCTCTGATGGGCCCGGTGCCGAACTGGAACAGGAATGCCGCAGAGATGAGCGTGGTCGTGTGGGTATCGAAAATGGTCCAGAAGACCTTGGAAAAGCCCGCGTCGACCGCCGAGCGCACGGTCTTGCCGTTCCGCATCTCTTCTTTGATTCTCTCGAAGATCAGAATATTGGAATCCACTCCCATCCCGATGGTCAAGATTATGCCCGCAATCCCCGGCAATGTCAGGGTGGCGCCAACCAGGCCCATGAATCCCATCAGAATGACAAGGTTGGCGATCAGACACAGGACCGCATTCACACCGGAAAAGCGGTAGTAGAAAATCATTCCGGTGACCACCAGGCTGAAACCGATTATCGAGGCGAGAATTCCCTTCTGTATCGAATCATTCCCGAGTGAGGCGCCGACGTTTCTCTCCTCCAGAACCCTGATTGAGGCTGGGAGTGCCCCGGAGCGGAGCAGGAGGGAAAGGTCCTCGGCCTGCTGCACTGTGAATCTTCCATGAATTACACCTTCCGCCCCGATGCGTTCGTTAATCGTAGGAGCGGAACTGACCATCTTGTCCAGAACGATAGCCAGTCGTTCGCCAACGTGTTGTTCGGTCGCGCGACTGAACAAATCTGCGCCCTCGGAATCCAAGAAAAAGCCCACTGCCGGCGCGCCGTTTTCATCCGTGGACCGGCGCGCGTTTTTCAGGTGACGACCCGTGATGACGGGGATCTTGTTGACGACAAGGTACTCGAGGTGGCTCTGTTCCCCGCGATCCTCACGAGATGGAAGAATCTCGTATTCCTCGGGAATCTTCCCCCCGTTAGCCTGAACCGCAGCCTCCAGAGTGGTAAACGGACCGCCTTGATCTTTCTTGACCAGCCTTAATTCGAGCTGCGCTGTCCCCTTGATGATCTCCTTGACTCGATCCGGATCGTCGATGCCGGGAAGTTCCACAATGATCTGGTCCTGAACATCGGTGCCGCTTCCGCCGTAGATCTGCAGCGTCGGTTCGGTCACTCCTAACGCGTCCACGCGGCGCCTGATGGTATCCAGCGCCTGCGCAACTGTGGTCTCTTTGAGCCGGCGCAGCACCGGCCCCTGAAGCGTGAGAGTGAAGTTGTTCTTTCCTTCAACCACCGAGCCACGAATGCTGTGCTCTCCGCTGAAAGTGGCATCCAGATATTGGCGGACCTCCCGCTCCTTGCTCGGGTCGACTCCCGCTACTTCGACGGTGTAGCCCGTACCCTTCTTTGCCGAAGCGAAAGCCACATTCTTGGATTTCAACTCCTGCGTTATCTTGTCGGCGATCTGGTAAAGCTCCTGCGTGAGAGCATCCTCGGTCACAACCTGGAGAACAAGGTGGATACCCCCCTTGAGGTCCAAACCGAGGTTGATCCTGGAGAACCAGGGCTGACCTTTTTCAGCCGGGGCAATGAACCACCATAGCGAGGCCGCCAACACGGCAGCAATAACCAGTAGTTTCCACTTCAGGTTTTTAGGCATGGTTTGGGAAATTACCTCGATGGGACGCGCAGGAGGATTAAGTGCAGCTCTTTCCCGGTCAGGCCGGCAATTTCTCCATTGCTTCCAGCTATTTACCTAACGATTTTAGACCGATAGAATCCCTCATTTCGCGCACGGTGTCAAGTGCCAGGCCTTGAAAATTCGATTTCAGTCTTCGAGTCTTAGAGGCAGGTTTTTGTTCCGACGCGCTGACCACGAAGACTCAAAGACACTGTAAAACTCGAAGCATCTTAACGGGACGACCTGCGTCAGCCCATGCGCCCTTCAACGCGCCGCGACCACCGCAATCTCCACCTTGTACTCTGGCCTCGCCAGTCGGCTCTCGACGCAGGCTCGCGCGGGTGTGTTGCCGGGCGTGACCCACTCATCCCACACTGCGTTCATCTCGTCGTAGCTCGAGATGCTGGACAGCCAGACGTTGGCAAATAGCAACTTTGACTTGTCGGTTCCGGCCTTCGCGAGGAGGCTATCAATGTTAGCCAGGATCTGGCGCGTCTGGTCGGCCACGCCTGCCCCGGAGTCGTTCGCTACCTGGCCCGCGAGATAGACCGTGTCGCCGTGGATCACGACCTGGCTCATCCGCCTTCCCACCTCCATGCGCTCGATGGTCATCGTTGCTTTCTCCTTATCATTAATATGAAGTTACTTCAGCGAACCCAGTCGCGCTTCACAATCTTTCCTTCCTGATCGCGCTCGCTTGTCAGTCTATCGATAGAAGTCGACGGCCACCGTGTTGCCGCCACTGACGAGAACTCCGACGCGTTCCTCCGGCTCGGGCCGGTACCGGCCGGAAAAGAGCGCCGCAAACGCTGCAGCCCCGCCCGGCTCGGCCACAATTCTCAATACCCTCCAAAGCGCTTCTTGCGCCTTGCGAATCTCGTCGTCGGTCACTAACACGACGTCCCTCACATGCTTTTTCGCGAGGGGAAAGACCAGTTCGCCCACGCGACGCGGGGCGAGAGAATCCGCCGCGATCCCTCCGGCTTCGGCGTCGACCGGGTGTCCAGCCTCGAGCGCCCTCGTGAGGGTGGGGGCGGCCTCGGGTTCAACTCCAATAATATTGATCCTGCCCGCATACCACCCGGCGATACCCGCGATGAGGCCGCCGCCGCCGATGGCGACCAGGAGGCTGTCGAGATGAGGTGCCTGGGCTTCGAGTTCGAGACCGATGGTCCCTTGACCGAGCAGCGTTTCCACCTGATCGAACGCATGAACCGTTAACGCCCCCGACCGGGCGGCCCAGGATTCACTCGCGCCCAGCGCTTCGGCATAGGAATCGCCTTCAATGACCAGGTCAGCGCCGTAGCTGCGGATCCGTTCCATCTTTGCCGGAGACGAGATCGCGGGCACAAAAATTTTTGCGGTGGCCCCCAGCTTCATCGCGGCGTAGGCGACCGCCGCCCCATGGTTTCCCCCGGAGGCTGCGACCACGCCGGCCTGTGGGAGGCGCCGGTCGAGCAGGTTCGCGAAGGCGCCACGCGCCTTGAACGAACCTGAATGTTGAAGCGATTCCAGCTTGAAGCTTACCGGGGACAAGCTGAGGCCGAAATCGGCGCCATCGGCCGCAATCACCGGTGTTTCGCGGATGTACGACCTGATGCGGCGATAAGTTTCTTCGATACGGTCCCGAGTAATTGTGTCCAACCATTTCTCCGTCATGATCTTTCTCCCAGCGGCGTGTTCCGTACGAGCAACTCGCGGAACCGGCGAGGGTCGCGGCAAGCCGAAGCGCCCAGATCTGCCTTGGCATACTTTGGGATTAGCAAAATGGCAATATGTCTCGAGAAGTCATCCGCGCGCTGGCCAGCGACCGGAACTTCAGATTCTGGAATGGTTGAAGACCCGGAGGCGACTTCCGGCCGCAGCCGACGGTGATCTGGTCAAAGACGGCGTTTGCGTGGTGTTCCTCGCCGAGCAAGCTCGGCGTCAGCAGCCGACCGCGACTGAGCACCTCAAGGTTTTGTCACAGCGGGGCTGGTCCGTTCCAGCGGATAAAGCAATGGACGTTCTACAGGCGCGATGAGCCTCGGATCAGAGAAGTCAAAAAGAGATACTGGCCAAGGTTTGATACGGCCTCGAGGGCGAAGGAGTAGCCGGTGCGCTTCGGACCTGCGGTACTACGGGCGTCGTTGCGATTCGCCCGGCACCTGGCGCGGGCGGGGCCCTATCCACCTGCCGGGCCTTCAGGCGCAATGGCTATGTTCTAACTGGCACCTTCGACTGACTCGGGCTCTTCGTCGCCCCACTGGCGAAATGTCCAAGCCGTCTACGGCCAGCTAAGCAAGCTTGCGCACTCCAAGGCACACGGAATCTTATTCCTTGTGGGTCGGTTTTTCCACGCGTCGAGGTTTTTAGTGCTGCCTAGAAACCCGTCACTTTGCCTGCGATTTTATAGAGCTGCCAGACGATGTGCCAGCCGATCAGAATTATGACGAGGAAGCCGATCCAGTAATAGCTGCTCGGGATTCCTAGATTTCCGCCGGCAAAGTAGGTGGTGTGCTGGCCGATCATGGTCCAAAGAAGCGGAACGGAGAGATAGGTGTTATGCCGGGATCTCCCTCCCGCGAGCTTCACCAGCTCGGGGTCGGGCGCGGCTCCTTGCTTGACAGCCCGGATGATCTTCTGCTGGGCGGGCCAGATCCGGAACCAGACATTGAATGCCATGATGCTCCCGAACATGGCCCCGGTGTGAATAAGGGTGCCGCGATAGCTGAAAGCGCCATAGCTCACGTAGAGGAACAGAATGATGGCCACAAGGACAAAGGCCACACTCACGGCGACTTTTACATTTTTAGCCAGAGCGCTCTTGAACAAGGCGTCATAGATGAACACCGCCGCGAAGGTCACGACAATCATGACCAGGCTGCCGGTGGTGAATTCCTTGGTGTCAACGGCGATCTTGTTCATGTAGTAGACGATAAGCAACATCAGAAACCCTGTAATCCAGGTCCAGGCAGCACCCCATCGGAACCAGTAGAGAGCTCGCGGCATCAACTCGGGTACCATGGACTTTTTTGTGGGAGCATCGAGTTTTGCCGCAAGCGGAGCATTGACGAAATTGAAAAAGTAGAGGTGGCCTATCCACAGGATTCCGGCCAGGACATGCACCCACCGAAGAATCGCCTCAATTCCCGCTGAAATTCCCGCTGACGTTTCCATCGCTGCTTCTCCTTATAGCATTCAACAATCTCTTTCGTTGCGGGGCAAGCTTCGTCGCGCCTTCGTGTCTTTGTGGCGGGCAAGCGAAGGCGCCTAAGACACTATCATCCGTGAATTGAATTTGTCTATCGGCTTCGTGTCTTCGTGGTTAGAGCTGTCTGGGAAATACCACGAAGACTCAAAGACACGAATAAACACCAAGAATCTTCATGATCCGCTGCGGGTTGCCGGTCGCTTGACGCGTTAGTTTTGCTGGTGCTACTATTCAGCCTTCATGTATCTGGCACTAAGGGGAGCGTAGCAGGATGCAGCTCCCATCGGCTCTCAGCAGCCAATCACAGAGTCCAGCAAACCAATTCATTGAACGAAGCCCCGATTCGAGAAGGTGAACGGTGAGCACAGAGCCCATGGTCTACGATGTTGCTGTCATTGGGAGCGGTCCCGGGGGTTACGTCTCCGCCATTAAGGGGAGCCAACTCGGCCTGAAGGTCGCCCTGATCGAGAAATACGCCAAGTTCGGCGGTACCTGTCTGCACTGGGGTTGCATCCCCACGAAAGCCCTGCTGCTGAACGCCGACCTGTACGAAAAAGCCTTGAACGGCAAAGAATTCGGCATCCTGTACAAGGATATAAACCTGGATTTTCGTCTGGTTAAAGCCCGAAAAGACAAGATTGTCAAGAAGCTCGCGATGGGAACGGACTTCCTGATGAAGAAGAACAAGATTTCGACTTTTCGCGGGAAGGCGACGATCAGCGCCCCGGGCACAATCCAGGTCGAAGGAGAAACGGCTCAAGAAGTGAAAGCCAAAAACATCCTCATTGCCACCGGGTCGGAAGCCAGGCTGCTGCCCGGTCTGGAGCTGGATGGACAGAACATTCTGACTAACAAGGAGATCCTGGATCTGGACAGTATTCCTAACTCCCTTCTTGTGGTCGGGGCGGGCGCCGTTGGAATCGAATTCGCGTCCATCTTCTCCCGATTCGGAACGGATGTGACGGTCGTGGAAATGCTGCCGCGCATTCTTCCTCTTGAAGATCACGAAATCTCTGAAGAGCTGCGCAAGATCCTGGCGCGGAAGAAAATCAAGTTCTTCACCGACGCCCGGCTGGAAAACGTGGAACTCAAAGAAGGGAAGGTTCATTCGACGGTAACCATCTCGGGAGGCGAGACCAGGACCATCGTCACGGACAAGGCTTTGATCGCGGTCGGACGCCGGCCGGTCAGCGAGGGAATCGGGCTGGAAAAGGTTCGCATCGCCATCTCGAGAGGCTTCATCCCGGTCGATGAGCATATGGAAACCAATGTTCAAGGTTTTTTTGCGATTGGAGACGTAGTTCCGACCCAGCAGCTTGCCCATCTAGCTTCCCATGAGGGGATACTGGCGATGAGCCATATCGCAGGAGAGGAAACAAAACCGATCAACTACGACCTGGTTCCGAACTGTACCTATTGCCACCCGGAGGTTGCCAGCGTCGGCCTGACCGAGCTTGCGGCCAAAGAGCGCGGTCACGAAGTGATAACAAGTAAGTTTCCCTTCGCGGCTATTGGAAAAGCGACGATTCTGGGAGAAAATGAAGGGTTTGTTAAGTTAGTGTGCGACAAGCGATACAAGGAGATTCTGGGTGTCCACATGATTGGCCCCCATGTCACTGAGTTGATCGCCGAAGGGACTGCAGTAATCGGCCTCGAAGCCACCGCAAGGGACGTCTCGCATTTGATACACGCCCACCCGACGGTCTCCGAAGGAATAATGGAAGCGGCTCACGCAATCTATGGCGCCGCCATTCATTTTTGAGAGGATGCGTGCCTGAGCCCAAGCCTTGCTATGCGCTCTTTCTGGGATCGATGCAATACGAGCGGGCGCTACGGCTCCAGATGAGAATCTCCGAAGCAAAGAAGCGCGGATTCGTGGACGATGTCTTGCTCCTCGTGGAGCACCCTCCGACCATCACGCTCGGTCGCAACGGGACATGGAGCCATCTTCTGGTTCCGGAGGAAACGCTGGCGGCAAGAGGAGTCGTCCGATGCGAAGTCGATCGCGGCGGCGACATCACATATCACGGGCCGGGACAGCTGGTCGGCTATCCGATTCTCGAGCTGCGAAACCATGAGCGCGATGTGCGCCGCTATATGCGAAATCTCGAGGAACTGATCCTTCGGGTCTTGAATTTGTACGGCATCCGCGCGACTCGCCATGACGATTTCACGGGTGTGTGGACCGATGGCGGAAAAATCGCCGCCATGGGAGTTCACATCAGCCGCTGGATCACCCGTCATGGTTTCGCGCTGAACGTGAGTACGGATCTTTCCTTTTTTGATTTGATCGTCCCGTGCGGCATTTCGGGAGCGCGCGTCGCTTCGATGGCCTCGGTTCTTCAGGAGCCGATCGAGGTTGACGAGGTCGCCCGTCGACTGATCCCATCCTTCGGCACGGTATTCGAACGTTCGATGACGATCCTTTCCGAAACAGATCTTTGCTGCAGGATCAACGGCCATGCTCAACAAAGCGCAGTTGCATGAGCTCTACTACTGGCTGCAGTTGAATCGGCGCATGGAGGAAAAGCTGGTAGCGCTTTACCGGACCGGCAAAGTGGTAGGCGGAGTCTACACCAGCAGAGGTCAGGAGGCCATTTCGATCGGGACGGCTTACGCGCTCGAGCCGGATGACCTTATGGCACCGATGATCCGGAATCTGGGTTCGCTTCTGGTTCGGGGATTTCGTCCGGAAGACCTGTTCGCTCAGCACATGGCTCGGAGCACCAGCCCCACGGGCGGGCGCGACGGCAACATGCATATCGGAGATCTCAGACGCGGTGTCATTGCGCCCATCAGCATGTTGGGAGCTTTGATACCGGTGATGACGGGCGCCGCATTGGCGGCGAAGATGCAAGGCCGCAAAATCGTGGCCCTGACTTACCTCGGCGATGGAGGTGCGAGTACCGGCGACTTTCACGAGGGACTCAATTTCGCGGCCATCCAGAAAGTTCCTCTGGTTTTGGTGATAGAGAATAACGGATGGGCTTACTCCACCCCGACCAGCCGCCAGACCGCCAATACGGAGTTCGTCACCAGGGCTCAAGCCTATGGCATTATCGGCTTCCAGGTCGACGGGAATGACGTCCTGGCGGTCTATGAAATCGCCAGGCAAGCCTTCGATCACGCCCGCCAGGGTTTAGGTCCGGCCCTGATCGAAGCCAAGACTATGCGTATGAAAGGGCATGCCGAACACGACGACGCCTGGTACGTGCCCAGGTCAGAGCTGGAAAAGTGGAAGTCTAATGACCCGATCGAGCGCTTCGAAAAATACTTGTTCGAAAGCCGTTTCATGTCGAATGAAGAACGCGATACTATTTTGGGTCGGGTGAGTTCCGAGATCGACCGGGCAGTGGAGTTCGCCGAAAACAGCCCGTTTCCCGAAGGCGGGCACACCTTGGATGGTGTCTACCAGGAGCCTGCTCCAAATTGACGATTAAACCGTTGAAACTCATTGTCCAAGGTTAGCATCGTCAATCGCGATCAGAGGAAGACCATGCGCAAGACCCAGAACCAAACGGAGATCGCAGTCGGGGGCAAGGCTCGATCGCTGGTAGATGCAAAAACGCACCGGCGAATGCTCTATTACATGATGCTGACGCGCGAGCTGGAGGATCGTATCGAAAGAAAGCTCTACCGGCAGGGGAAAATCCTTGGCGGAGTATATGTCGGCCGCGGGCAGGAGGCCATCTCAGTGGGCTCTTCTATTCTCACTCGTCCCGAGGACGCAATATGCCCCTCACATCGCGACATGGCTGCCTTCCTGATCCGCGGAATGACACCAGCCCGCATACTCGCTCAGTACATGGGGCGCCGCGACGGGTACACAAGGGGGAAAGACGGCAACATGCACATGGGCGACCTCAAACAGAATGTCGTCTCTTTTATAAGTATGCTGGGCGACAATGTCCCGGTTGCAACCGGAGTCGGACTGGCGTTCAAGATGCGTCACGAAGACCGGGTCGTCCTCTGCTATTTTGGCGATGGCGCCACCAGCCGGGGCGACTGGCATGAGGGACTCAACCTGGCTGCGGTTCAGAAGCTCCCGGTCGTTTTTATCTGCAACAACAACCAGTACGCCTACTCAACTCCCCTGAACCGCCAGATGGCGGTTGAGAACGTTGCCGACCGCGCGATAGCCTATGCCATGCCGGGCGAGATAGTGGACGGCAACGATGTGCTTGCGGTCTACGAAACTACCAGGCTCGCGATCGATCGGGCGCGCGCAGGTATAGGTCCGACGCTCCTGGAGTGCAGAACGTTCCGGATGACCGGACACTCGGCGCACGACGATGCGGGATACGTGCCGAAGGAGTTATTTGAGGAGTGGGAGAAGAAAGATCCTATCTCTCGCTACCAGCAGATCCTGATCCAGGAAGAGATTGTCGCGAGGGCCGAAATCGATCAGCTTCAAAGACAAATTGTGGAGGAGGTCAATCAGGCTGTCGAGTGGGCGGAAAAGAGTCCTTTTCCCGACCCGGAGGAATGCCTGACCGACGTCTATGCAAATTGACGATTTACGATTTACGATTGAGTGCGAAGAAGGCACTTCAATTGGATTTTCAATCGTCAATCGTTAATCGAAAGATGGAGATCATGAATTGAGTCCGTTCCACTCAATCGTCAATCGTCGAGATTTCTGGATTTTCAATCGTCAATCGTCAATCGTCAATCGTAAATCAAAAATGAGTCCAACGACTTACCTCGAAGCTATTCGCCAGGGAATGTGGGAAGAGATGGAACGCGATGACCGCGTATTCATTCTCGGTGAGGACGTCGGGGCCTACGGCGGAGCCTTTAAAGTTACCGAGGGAATGCTGGAGCGATTCGGCGCCGATCGGGTCCTGGACACGCCTATTTCCGAATCTGCCATCGTGGGGGCTGCCATCGGCGCCGCCTACATGGGGCTGCGTCCGATCGCAGAGATGCAGTTTATCGACTTCATCTCGTGCGCCTTTGACCAGATTACCAATTTCGCTGCGAAGTCGCGTTATCGCTGGGGAGCCGGGGTTCCCATCGTTATTCGAGGCCCGTCGGGAGGAGGGGTTCATGGCGGCCCGTTTCACTCGCAGAATCCCGAAATGTACTATGTTCACACGCCGGGGCTCAAAGTAGTCGCTCCTTCAACCGCGTACGATGCCAAGGGTCTGATCAAGGCCGCCATCCGCGATGACGATCCGGTGATCTATCTCGAGCACAAATTCCTCTACCGCAGGATAAAAGAGGAGTTGCCCGATGAAGATTTTATCGTTCCGATCGGGAAAGCCGCCGTTCGCCGCCCCGGGGGCGATCTGACCGTCCTCACGTACGGAGCCATGGTATACACTGCGCTTGAGGCCGCTAGCGAACTTGAAAAAGAAGGAATCGATCTAGAGGTCATCGATCTGCGAAGCCTTCTTCCGTTGGACAAGGAGACAGTGTTGGACTCCGTGAAGAGAAACAACAAAGTGTTCATCCTGCACGAGGATACTCGAACCGGCGGCATCGCCGGCGAAATCACTGCGATCATCTGCGAAGAGGCGTTCGAGTATCTCGATGGACCGGTCTTGCGCATCACTGCTCCGGACACCCCCGTCCCCTACAGTCCTCCTCTGGAAGAATTCTTCCTGCCGAAGACAGCGGATGTACTGAACACCGCGCGGAAACTCGCTTCCTACTAGCGCCCTTTTTGCGCGGGGGAATGGTTGATTTTAGTGATTCTTCGTGTCTTTGTGTCTTCGTGGTTAGAGCTTTCGAACAAATACCACTGAGACTCAAAGACACGAAGAAGAACCAGGCAACTCGTTTGCACGGCGCAGCTCTTGCTGGTGAGGAGAACCTAAACATGACGACCAAAGTCATCATGCCGCAGATGGGAGAGTCTATTTTCGAAGGCACTATCACCAAGTGGTTGAAAAAGGTGGGTGAAAACGTTGCGCGCGACGAACCTCTCTTCGAGATCTCGACCGACAAAGTCGACTCCGAGATTCCTTCCCCCGCTGCGGGCGTTCTGTCCGAAATCCTGGTTCCGGAGGGAAAGACCGTTCAAATCAACACGGTGGTCGCCGTCATCGACGGAGAGGAACGGGCCAGGCTAAAGCCGAAGAAGGGGGGGCCGGCGATGAGAGGGAAGCACACGAAACCGAAACCGATGAAAATGAAGGAAGAACCGGCGGGCGAGGCGTCAAGCGCGAGTTGAGGAAGGAGAGAAACCCGCGACACCCAGGCAGGAGGGTCGGCGTGAAACTCCTCCCGCAGAAAAGCCTCAATCGGCGCCATCCGCCGCCACGCCTCCGCTGAAAGCTGCGCCTGCCCCCGTCGCCGCCGCCGAAACCTGCGCCACCCGCAGCCCCGGAGGCGCGCGATATACGCACCTCACCGCTGGTGCGAAAGCTGGCGCGTGAACATGGTATCGATCTCTCCCAGATTCACGGGACCGGGCTCGAGGGCCGCATCACGAAGCAGGACATTCTAAGCTACATCGATCAACCGGCCGAAGAAGAAGAGGCTCCGAAACCACGGCTGGCAGAGGTGCCCAAGCCCGCGCCCGCGGCGGGTGTTCCCTCGGAAAAGGAAGCGCCGCAGCCCGCGCCAGCGACCCCGGAAGCTCCCAGGTTCGCCGGCGAAAGCGAAACCGTTGCCATGACGCCGATGCGCAAAGCCATCGCGGAACACATGACACTCAGCCGGCGGACCTCCGCCCACGTGAGTACCGTGTTCGAGGTCGATATGACCTCCATTGTGCAGTTAAGAGAGAAGCACAAGGAATCTTTTGAGGCTCGAGAGGGAATCAAACTCACCTATACGCCGTTTCTGGTGAAAGCCCTGGTTGATACCGTGCGTGAATTCCCGGTCCTCAACTGCTCTGTTTCCGGTGACAACATCATCTACAAGCGGGAAGTGAATGTGGGGATAGCAGTAGCCCTCGATACCGGGCTCATCGTTCCCGTCGTCAAGCATGCTCACCTGAAGTCATTGACGGGCCTGGCGGTGGCTATTCACGACCTGGCCGAACGCGCGCGCACCAAGAAGCTGAAGCCGGAGGAGGTGCAAAACGGTACCATAACCGTCACCAATCCCGGAATCTACGGGCCGCTTTTTGGCACTCCGATCATCAATCAGCCCCAGGTAGCAATCCTTGGCGTAGGAGGGATCCAGAAAACGGCCGGTAGTCATCAGCGATGCCATAGCGATTCGTTCGATGGTCTATCTCTCGCTCAGTTTCGACCATCGGGTCATCGACGGGGCGGTTGCGGACCAGGCCATGGCGAGCCTGAAGAAGAAGCTCGAGTCGTGGAGTCAGGTCTAGATTGATGTCATGCCTTGAAAATTCAATTCAGTTGACGGGCTAGGATGCCGAGGAATTTTCAGGGCCGGACACCAATAGTAATCGTGGGCGGAAATGCCGGAGGAATGACCGCCGCCGGACGCGCCGCGCGCTTGAATCCCGACCTTGACATAGTGGTTCTGGAACAGGGACCGCACGTCTCCTACAGTATATGCGGCGCGCCTTACTACCTGTCCGGCGAAGTTCCCCGAGTCGAAAGCCTCATTTCATACACTGCAGAAACCTTCGAGCAAAAACGCGGGGTGCGCGTCATCACGCGCATGCGGGCGGAAAGACTCGAACCGGCGCGACGCCGCGTGCTGGCGCGGGAAATCGCAACCGGACGCGAAGCGGCTTATGACTACGATCGCTTGCTCCTCGCGACCGGTTACCGGCCCATGCGCCTGGAGGTTCCTGGATCGAATCTAAGGAACATCTTCACTCTTGCCCACCTCACCGACGCCGAAGCGATCCACCAGGCATTGCGGAGCCACTCTCGCCGCGCCCTGCTTGTGGGCGGCGGCCTCGTGAACGTAGAAATGGCCGAGAGTCTTGCCCGGCGCGGCATTGAATTGACCCTCGTGGAAAAGGGAAGTCACATTCTGGCCGGGCTCGATCCGGAGATTGCCGAACTGGCTGAACGCGAGCTGACGCGGCACGGCGTCCGAATCATAAAGGAAAGGTCGGTCCGCACCTTCTTTGGCAACGACCTTGGCGAAGTTCACTCGGCCTGGCTGGACCGAGGAGAAGATCCCGTCCAAACTGATCTCGTGGTCGTCGACATCGGCGTCCGTCCCGAGACAACTTTAGCCGAAGCGGCACGGGATCGCGCTCGGGCGCTCGGGGGCTATCGCGGTAACTCCGGAATTGGAAACATCCATGCCCGGCATTTTCGCAGCCGGCAACTGTGCCGAAGCTATCCATCTGGTTTCGAATCAACCGGTTTTTAACGGGCTGGGCACCGCGGCAAACAAGCAGGGACGAATCGCCGGTGAGAACCTGGCCGGACAACGCAGCTCGTTTCGCGGCGTCTTGAATACCTGGGTTGTGAGAATCTTCGATCTTTGCGTGGCGCGCACGGGACTGAATTACAAGGAGGCCGTGGAGTGCGGATTCCAGCCGGTTTCAGTTCAGATCTCGGCTCCGTCCCGCGCAGCATATATGGCTGAATCAAGTCGCGTGGCCATAAGAGCGATCGCGGATCGTTCTTCCAGGCGGTTGCTGGGACTGCAGGCCGCCGGAGATGGGGCCGACAAGAGAGTCGATGTTGCGGCGGTGGCCCTGACGAATGGCATGAAGGTGGAAGATGCGGCCCAGCTCGACCTGGGCTACGCTCCCCCTTACTCCCAGGTGTGGGATCCCTTCCTTATTGCGATGAATCAACTCCTGCGCGAGTTGTCCCCCGGATCACGAAAACAGCGGGCTTAGTGCGGACGCGCAATTACACAAGCGTGCTTGCCCCAACTTTGGACTTTCTGTCGGTCATCATGGTCATACCAGATGGGCAGGCTTCCTGTGCGCAGGAAGCAGATTACAGCGTCACATAGTCTTCGAGTTCCAGGTGGAGTATCAGTCCGCGATCTACCTTTCCCAATAACTCGCGACTTAACACTCCGATGGTCTCTCGTACGCGTGCTTTATCTATGGTTCGGACTTGATCGCAAAGAGCGCGTGAATCTTTACGGAGATGACTTTCTTTTGCCAGCAGCAGGGGCTGGACTAGACGCTCCGCTGCTCTTCCTTTCACTGATGAAAGGGGAACGATAGTTACCGTCGAGGAAATATCATTTGCCTCTGTCCGAGAAACTACAATGCAAGGACGGGTTTTGGGGACTTCAGCTCCGCGGGCTGGGTCAAGGCGTACCCACACTAAGGAGCCTCTTACCACGACGGCCAGCCTTCTTTGTCTGAGTGAACAAACTCTCGACTTATGCGGCGCGACTCTTGTCGTCCGGAACGATATTCCGCGAGCAAGCGAGCTTTCAGTTCCCTTCGGCGGTGCTGGGCTACCCAATCTGCCAAACAACTGTTCAGCAGGGCGCTCAAAGTTGTTTCGCTCGACAGCTTTCTCGCTTTTTTGACAAGATCCTCTCTGAGGATGACCGTGGTTCTCATATGTTTCGCCGTCATACGCATGTCATACAAAGATCATACAGATTTCGCTCGATGTCAAGAAGAGAACCCCGCGCCAGCGAGCCCGTGGGCCTGCAGCACAATGTGGACTTATTTCTGCGCCAATCCCAGCGAGTCGGCCAAGACCTCGGCTACGTCCCTGACCTGAACTTTGTCATCGACGTCCTTTGCTTTCACGCCGTCGGTCATCATGGTCATACAAAACGGACAGGCTGTGGCGATAGTGTTGGGCTCCAGGCGGAGCGCCTCTTCCGTCCTTTCGATATTCACCCGTTTGCCGACAGTCTCTTCCATGAACATCCTGGCGCCGCCGGCTCCGCAGCAAAAACCCTTGTCGCGCGACCGGGGCATTTCGACCAGACTTGCGCCCGAGGTTTGAAGGAGATTGCGGGGTGCGTCGTAGATCCCGTTGTAGCGGCCAATGTAGCAAGAATCGTGGAACGTGATTTTTTCTTTTCCCTTGTGCGCGAGCTTCAGACGTCCTGATTCTATCAGCTGGTTCAGGAAGACCGTGTGATGGACGACTTCGTAGTTTCCTCCAAACTGCGGATATTCGTTCTTCAAGGTATTGAAGCAGTGAGGACAGGTCGCGACGATTTTCTTGAACTTGTACTTGTTCAGGGTTTCGACGTTTTCGTTGATAAGCATTTGCGCAAGGTATTCATTTCCGCTCCGCCGCGCCGGATCCCCCGTGCATTTTTCCTCGGTCCCAAGGATGGCGAATTTTATCCCCGCCGCTTTCATCAGCTTCACCATGGCCCGGGTTACTCCCTCATATCTCTTGTCGTAGGACCCGGCGCAGCCCACCCAGTAAAGAATCTCGACCTCCGGTTCAATATCCGCCATCGTTCTCACGTCGAGGCCCTTGGCCCAGTCGGCCCGGCTCTGGTGGTTGAAGGACCAGGGATTGTAATTGGTCTCAAGATTCTTGAATGCTCCCGTAAGCTCGGCGGGGAAGCGGGACTCCGTCAATACCAGAAATCTCCGCATGTCAACGATCGCCGGCACATGCTCGATCATCACCGGACACTCTTCCATGCAAGCGCGGCAGGTCGTGCAGGCCCAGAGCTCTTCGTCGGTGACGTAATTATCCAGGAGTCTCTTGCTCACGATCGCGGCATCCGGTTCTGAGACTTCTCCCAGCACCAGCGGAGCCTTTTCCAGCGTGCGTTCCCGGATATTCATGATTATTTTTCGCGGGCTCAGGAGCTTGCCGGTAACGTTGGCAGGACAGGCGGCCGTGCACCGTCCGCAGTCGGTGCAGGTATAACCATCGAGCAGCTGTTTCCAGCTGAGATCCTGGACATCGTCGACGCCGAACTTCTCGGCATTCTCATCCTCGAGATCCAGCCTGGACAGCGCTCCCCGAGGCTCGAGAGAAGCAAAGAACACATTGGGAATTGAGGTGAGGACATGGAGGTGCTTGGAGTAAGGGAGATAATTCAGGAAGCCCAGGACTGCCAGTATGTGGGTCCACCAGAAAATCTCAAACCACAGCCGGATGCCGGAGGCTCCAGCAAAAACCGCTGCCAGTTCGCTCGAGACGAAACGGGCGGCGTGAATTTTCCCGGCGAGAACCATTCGCGTCGCATTGGTGCCAAACATCGACACCATGATCATCAGGATGAGGACCAGAATGAGAGCCGCGTCCAGGCGAACGTGGCCGGTTATCTCCGGGCCGTAGAATCTTCGCGGTGGAACCAGCATCCAGCGGATCAGAGCCACCAGGACGGAAATAACCACCAGGGCTCCGATGACTTCCTGAGCGGCAGCCACGGGAGAGAACAAGGGCCCAAGCAGCTCGAGCGTGAGGCCCGGGTGGAATCCTTCAAGGATGGCCTCGAGTATGGCGCTGAGCAGGATGACAAAGCCCCAGAATATGAAGAAATGCATCCACCCGGCGAGCGGTTCGCGCAACAGCTTTGTCTGGCCGAAGGCGACGATCAGGACATTCTTCAGTCGGGCGCCGACTCTATCGAAACGATTCTCTTTCCGGCCGATCGAAAGAAACCGAATCAGCCGTCTCGAGCTATAGGCAAAAGAACCCGAGAGCCGAGACCAGGATGACGGCAAATATGATACTACGCATATCGATTTACGATTTACGATTGACGATTGACGATTTAACTTCATGGGCTGGTGGCTAGTCGACAAGGGCAATTAAATTACTGATTGACAATGAATTTATTATCCTATCGATTAGTCGCCAACGCTGAAATCGTCAATCGTCAATCGTAAATCCAGTCAATCGATTGCCAGCACTATTTTCCCGAATTGTTCACGGTTCTCCATCTGCTCCTGAGCTCGCGCCGCGTCTTTCAGTGGAAAGACGGAAGAGATCACCGGGCGAAAATGGCCGGCCTTGACGAGTTTCAACACTTCGATCAACTCGTACTTCGAGCCCATGTAAGAACCCAGGAGAGTAATCTGTTTGGCGAACAGATGGCGAATATCGAGCCGGACGTCGTAGCCGGTTGTGGCGCCGCACGTCACCAGGCGGCCGTGACGAGCCAGGCAGCTCACGCTATCCTCCCAGGTCGATGCCCCGACGTGTTCGAAGACGATATCGACACCCCGTTTCCCCGTGGCTTGCTTGACTTCATCCCGAATTTTCTGGCGGCTGTGATTGATCACGACCTCGGCGCCCAGTTCCCGGGCCTTGCCAAGCTTCGCGTCTGAACCCGCAGTCGCGATCACCCTGGCCCGAAAGAACTTCGCAATCTGGATGGCTGCGCTTCCGACTCCGCTGCCGGCGCCCAGGACCAGAACGTCTTCTCCCGCCTTGATTCCGCATCGGTCGACGAGCATGTGCCACGCGGTCATGAAGACCAGCGGGATCGCAGCCGCATCGATATACTCCAGTCCCTCGGGGAAGGGGAGGGCGTTCACCGCCGGAACCTTGAGAAACTCAGCATATCCCCCATCCGTATAGTAGCCGAGAACGGAGTAGCTCCGGCACAGGTTGTCTTTTCCCTGGAGGCAGAATTCACACAGCATGCAGCTCAGCCCCGGGCACACCAGCGTCTTGTCGCCAGGTTTGAGGTTGCCGACCCCGACGCCAACCGCTTCGATCACCCCTGAGACGTCGCTCCCCGAGATGTGAGGAAGCGGAATTCGAATGCCGGGAAGGCCGCGGCGCTCCCACAGATCGAGGTAATTCAGGGCACACGCTTTCACTCGAACCAACACTTCTCCCGGCCCCGGCTTTGGGTCGGGCGCTTCCTCATAGCGGAGCTGATCAATACCGCCATGCTGATGAAACCGGACAGCCTTCATGCACTTCCTCGCGGGACGCCGCTCGGTTGATTTCCGAAAGACCGTCCCGAAAACGACTGGCTTTGTCCCCGATCCTGAAGACGCCAAATCCTAAGCGATGAGCTTGCCTATTTGCAACTGCAGGCGCGAGTTGTTTCAGGATTTTCGCTTGACCCCTCGATCAATCTTAGATACTCTTTTTCTTGCATTTACTCCCGTCAACTACCCCGAATCTAAGCCTGTTGAACCCTGGAGAATGTAGGATATTTGTGTGCTAAGTTAATCTAGCCGGTCAGCTGGAGTTGAGAAGGAGATGGGCCATGCTCTCTGATTACGCCGCCGTGCTGTTGTTCATGACGGTCGGGATCCTGTTTCTGGTAGTGAGCCTGCTCATGTCGCGCCTCCTTCGCTACACGGGGCCGTATTCGAAAGACAAGTACATGTCGTACGAATGCGGCGAAACCCCTGTCGGGTCCGCATGGATTCAGTTCAACATCCGGTTCTATGTCGTGGCGCTCATCTTTATCATCTTCGACGTTGAAATCATTTTTCTTTTGCCCTGGGCCGTCGTGTTCAAGAATCTAGGCGCTTTCGCTTTTATCGAGGGACTGATCTTCATCGGCATTCTTGTCGTCGGCCTGGCCTATGTCTGGGCCAAGGGAGACCTGGAGTGGGTCAAGCCGGAGGATGTGGGGCTGGCTCAGTCGGGTTCTCGCGCCGAACAGACACGGGGACGCGCGGCATAAAAAGGAGAACAGAGCATGGGAGTCTTAGAGGGAAAGTTTGAAGAGAATGTCCTGATCACCTCCCTCGATAAGCTGTTCAACTGGGCTCGAGCCGGTTCGCTATGGCCTATGACTTTTGGCTTGGCGTGCTGCGCCATCGAGATGATGGCAACCGGGGCGTCGCGCTATGACCTGGACCGGTTTGGAGCCGGCGCATTCAGGGCAACGCCGCGCCAGTCCGACGTCATGATTGTCGCGGGCACCGTGACCCTGAAGATGGCTACGCGAATCAAGCGGCTGTTCGAGCAGATGCCGGCGCCCAAATACGTGATCTCCATGGGGAGCTGCGCCAACAACGGCGGGCCGTACTGGCAGCACGGATACCACGTGCTCAAAGGGATCGATGAAGTCGTCCCCGTGGACGTCTACGTCCCGGGATGCCCGCCCCGTCCCGAATCGTTGATTGAAGGGCTGATCCAGTTGCAGAAGAAGATCGAGAGAGAAAGCCTGGCCAAGAAGACCGAGCGAGGCGCCGCATGAAATCTGAAGAAATAGCCGCCCAGCTCTCGGAAAAGTTCGGCGACAAGGTAATCGAATCGAAACTCGGCGTGGTAACTCCGTGGACCGTAGTCGATCCCGGCGTGATCCTGGACGTCTGCCGCTTCGTGCGTGATGATCAGCGGTTTCTGATGGACCACCTGGAGCTGCTGGGGGGAGTGGATTTCAAGGATCGCATCGAGGTGGTGTACATCCCGTACTCGATGAAGCACGGTCACAGGCACACGATTAAATGCCGCTTGCCGCGAGAGGATCCGAGAATCCAATCCGTGGAATCGGTTTGGGCAGTCGCCAACTGGCACGAACGCGAAGCCTACGATATGTTCGGCATTGTTTTCGAGGGTCACAGCGACTTGCGCCGAATTCTCTGTCCTGACGATTGGGAAGGGTATCCTTTGCGCAAGGACTACAAGTTTCCGACCCGTTACCGCGATATGCCGGTCTGATTTACCAACATGTGAAGGCACAACAACCTCAACGAATAGGCCCGAAGTATGGAAGTTGAAATCGCCGGAGATCTGATGACCCTGAACATGGGCCCGCAGCATCCGTCCACTCACGGCGTGCTGCGGCTTGAGCTGCAGACCGACGGCGAAGTGGTGCATTCGGCTCGGCCGCACATCGGATATCTGCATCGCTGTTTCGAGAAGCACGCCGAAAATGTCGATTATCCCGGTGTCATTCCCTTTACCGACCGCATGGATTATGTAGCCTCGATGAACAACAACCTGGGCTACGCCCTGGCCGTCGAGAAGCTGATGGGAATCCAGGTGAATAACCGCGTTCGTTGCATCCGGATCATGATGGCGGAGTTAAACCGGATTGCCAGTCACTTGCTCGCCGCCGGGACTTACGGTATTGACATGGGCTCTTACACTCCCTTCCTCCATTGCTTCCGCGACAGGGAGAAGATTCTCGATTTGTTCGAAGAGACCTGCGGCGCGCGGCTTCTCTACAATTACAACTGGGTCGGCGGACTCATGTACGACACCCCCCCGGCTTCGAGAAGAAGGTTATTGATTTTTTGGATTACTTCGAACCCCTGATCGACGATCTGAACCGGCTGCTCTCCTATAACTACATTTTCATCAAGCGGACGGCCAACGTCGGAATACTTCCCCCTGACGTGGCGATCAACTATGGTGTCACGGGTCCCAACCTGCGCGGCAGCGGGGTCAAATTCGACGTGCGCAAAGATGAGCCCTACCTGGGCTATGAAGAGTTCGATTTCGACGTGCAGGTGGGTGTGGGGGAACATGGGCCGGTGGGATCTTGTTACGACCGGTACATCGTGCGGATCAAAGAGGTGAAAGAGAGCTGCAAGCTGGTTCGTCAAGCCGTTGCCAGGATCACCCCGGGCGATGTCCAGGAAGCGATCCCGAAACGAGTCAAGCCTCCCGCCGGCGAGGTTTATATGCGCACCGAGTGTCCGCGCGGAGAGCTGGGCTACTACATCGTCAGCGACGGCGGGCTCAAGCCCTACCGGGTCAAGGTGAAGTCTCCCTGCTTCACAGCCATGAGCGCATTTCATGAGATCAGCCGCGGAGCCATGATCTCCGACGTCATCGCCATCGTTGGCAGTCTCGACATCGTCCTGGGGGAGATCGACCGTTAGACGATCGCTGTGAGACACTGAGGAACCGGACTACATGGAATCCATCCGACAACTGCTCGCAAACATTCCGAACTACGGCGCGCTTCCTGAACTGCTGCGCGATTTCATTCCGATGCTGGTCAGCTGCGTCATCATCCTGCTTTACGTCGCGGTGCTCGGCATGTTCCTGGTCTGGCTCGAACGAAAAGTTTCGGCGCACATGCAGGACCGGCTCGGGCCGATGTATGTGGGCGGCTGGCATGGCTGGGCCCAGTCGCTTGCCGACGGAATCAAGCTGCTGCTTAAAGAAGATATCATCCCGGCGGCGGCCGATGCTCCCCTGTTCAAGCTTGCGCCCATCATGGTGTTCGTGGGCGCGTTTGCAGCGTTCGTCGTACTTCCCTTCGGCATGGCGTCGATTGTCGCTGACCTGAACATCGGCGTGCTGTACCTTCTTGCGGTGGCGAGCCTCTCGGTGGTCGGGATCATCATGGGGGGGTGGGCATCCAACAATAAATATGCGCTCTACGGCGGTATGCGCTCCGCCGCCCAGATCATCAGTTACGAGATTCCCGCCGCCCTGGCCCTCATGACGGTAGTGGTTCAAGTGGGGAGCCTGTCGATGCAGGACATCGTGACTGCCCAGCAGGGAGGCCTCCACAAGTGGTTCATCTTTCGTAACCCTTTTACCTTTGTGGCATTCTTCATCTATTTTGTGTGCTCGCTGGCCGAAGTAAATCGAACTCCGTTCGATATTCCCGAGGCCGAGTCGGAGCTGGTTGCCGGCTACCACACGGAGTACTCCGGGATGCGCTTCGCGTTCTTCATGCTGGCGGAGTACGCGAACATGTTCGTAGTTGCCGGCATAGCCACGACGATTTTTCTTGGAGGTTGGACGCAGATTCTGCCGGCGGCAGCTGGTTCCGCAGCTCGTCCCCGGGCCGATTCTGTTCTCGCTCAAGACGCTCTTTCTGGTATTCGTGCAGATCTGGTTGCGCTGGTCGCTGCCCCGGTTGCGCGTCGATCAGCTCATGTATTTGTGCTGGAAAGTAATGCTTCCGGTCTCGATGGTTTTGATTCTTGGAGTTGGATTCCTGGCGGTATATTGGAAGTAACGAAACACAGGAACTTTGATATGCGGACGTACTTTAAAGATATATTCAGCGGCGTGGCGACAACACTGATTGCAATGCGCATCACGTTTCGCCACCTCTTCACCCCGGCCGTTACCGTGCAGTACCCGACGGTGAAATGGAACCTGCCGGATCGCGCGCGCGCGCGATTGTTCAACAAGATCGAAGACTGCATCGGGTGCGGCCAGTGCGCGCGCGTCTGCCCGACGGACTGCATCGACATCGAAACCGAAAAGCGGGCAAAAGACGAACCGGAGATTTTTGCTTCCGACGGCACGCCGATCAAGCTACGCACTTACGTTTTCGACATCGATATGACCAAGTGCTGTTATTGCGCGCTGTGCACGTTTCCATGCCCTACTTATTGCCTGGTCATGACCAAGGAATACGAGTATTCGGTCTACGACAAGAAGGATCATATTTATCATTTCGCGGTGGATAAGCCTCTCTATCCCAAGCCGGTCAAAGAACACGCCGCCCCTAAAGCGTGACAAGGAGCGAGGGGTGGACTTCAAAGGAAGGGGACACGAGGAGTACCGTCTCGGAGCGGCGAAGCAAGCTTCGCCAGGCCCGAAGGGCCGGCAGTGCGTAGGCCCGCCGTAAGGCCGGGAGGACTTAGTCTCAAAACAGCGCCGAGTCGGCATTGTGCAGTGCCGGTCTTCGGACCTCAGACTCGGAGTCTCGGCGGTCCCCGGCCCTCACGAGCGGGGCACAACTGACCTTGTTAGGCTGTTAAGCCATACGCGAGCTACTGTGTACTATGCGACGGGCCAGACGGCCCAGTGCGAAGCAAGCTGCGCCAAACTAATGCGGCAGCTTGCTGCCGCGCCCGCGAAATGTACAGCTACAGCATTGTCAATGGACGAAGGAAGCCGGAACACGTAAATGGATAAGGCTCTGGTAACGCAGATACTCTTTTACTTCTTCGCCGCCATCACCGTTGGATCGGCTGCCGTCGTGGTCTTCTCCCGCAGCTTGATATATTCGGCCTTCGCTCTGCTGTTTACTTTTTTTGGCGTGGCCGCTCTGTATGTCTTCCTGGGGGCCGACTTTCTGGCCGCGACCCAGCTGGTGATTTACGTGGGCGGAATTCTGGTTCTCCTGTTGTTTGGCGTAATGCTCACGCACAAACTGTACGACCTGAATCTGAAGACCGAGACTTTTCAGTTCTTGCCCGGCCTGCTGATCATGCTGGCGGTGTTCTTGACACTGGCGGGCGTGATCATGAATACGAGCTGGCTCAGCCGCGGGGAGCGGCCGATGAATCCTACCACCGCGGAGATCGGCGAGCTCTTCATGAAAGACTACGTTTTGCCGTTTGAGATCGCGTCCGTGTTTTTGCTCATCGCTTTAATCGGCGCGGCGATGATCGTCAGGAGAAGAGATTCCCAATGATTCCATTGACCCACTATTTGATCGTGAGCGCGTGTCTTTTCTCGTTCGGCATTATGGCGGTTCTGACCCGCAAGAACGCCGTCAACGTCCTCATGGGAATCGAATTGATTCTGAATTCGGCTAACCTCAACCTGGTCGCGTTTTCGAAATTCTCGTCGGCCAACTTGAACGGACAGATTTTTGCCGTGTTCGTCATCATCATCGCCGCGGCGGAGGCTGCCGTGGCGCTTGCCATAGTCCTATCCATGTACCGGATTGTCAAAACGGTAAATCTGGACCAGGCGGATACCCTCAAGGGATAAGACATGCACCCATACCTCCTGCGAGACCTCCATCTGTTCTATCCCGAGATTGCCATTACCGTGACGCTGTTGCTGGTGGTGGTCGCGGATATTGTCTTGCCCCGGGTCCGGGGAAAGGTCACTTTCTTTCTGACGGCGTTGGGACTGATGGTTGCCTTCGCTTTGACCGTGCCTCTCTTCGGCGCCGAGGAACGGACGCTCTTTTTCGGCATGGTGGCACTGGACCCGATGGCTGTCTTTTTCAAAGGATTCCTCATCCTGACCTCGTTTCTGGTGCTCCTGGCGGCGCCCGGGTCGCGGGAACTCGCGCGGTCTCACCTGGGGGAATTCTACGCCTTGTTGCTGGGCGTGACGTTAGGCATGCTGCTTCTGGCTTCCAGCACTGACATGCTGATGCTTTTCTTGTCGCTCGAGATGGTTTCGCTCACCAGCTATATCATGGTCGGTTATCTCCGCGACGATCGCCAATCGAATGAAGCGTCTTTGAAGTACATCTTGTTTGGCGCGGTATCGACCGGATCGATGCTCTACGGCATCACGCTCCTGTTCGGACTGACCGGAACCACCAAGATGGCGGGTATCCGGGAAGTCCTGGCTTCGGGCGTGGCCGCGCCCAATGGGATGGCGCTGCTGGTCTCCACCGCCCTTATCCTGGCCGGATTCGGCTTCAAGACGGCGGCCGTGCCGTTTCATTTCTGGTGTCCCGACGTGTACACCGGCGCGCCTACACCGGTGACGGCCTTTCTCAGCGTGGCTCCGAAAGCGGCGGGGTTTGCGACTCTCATCCGCTTTTTCTTGACCGGGCTATCCGAAACCACTCCAGGCTCCACTCAATTTGCCGCTTTTCATATATTGAACTGGAGCTTTCTCGTGTTGATCATTTCGATCATAACCATGACTCTGGGGAATATCGCGGCGCTGCGGCAGGACAACATGAAACGCATGCTGGCCTATTCTTCCATCGCTCACGCCGGATATGTCCTGATGGGAACCGTGGTGCTGTCGTCCGAAGGAGTCCAGGCGGTCCTGATTTATCTCATTACTTACCTTTTCATGAACCTCGGAGCCTTCCTGGTGGTAATAGAAATCTTTAACCGGACCGGCAGCTTCGACCTCAAGGATTATAGCGGCCTATACAAACGCTCCCCGTTTCTCACCATCGCCATGACTATATTCCTGCTGTCACTCATGGGAATTCCACCCTTTGCCGGGTTTTTCGGCAAACTCTTCGTCTTTGGAGCGGCGGTGAATCGCAACCTGGCCTGGTTTGCGGTAGTGGGAGCTTTGAACAGCGTGATCGCCGTCTATTACTACGCCCGGGTAATCAAGACCATGATCTTCGAATCGAGCGAGGACGGGAGGAACATCCAGTTGACGTGGACCAGCCAGGCCCTGGTCTGGGCTATGCTGCTTCCAACCATTGGGATGATGCTGGTCTGGGATAGCATTCAGAAGCTGACCAACGAATCGATGAAACTATTCCTCGGAAGCTAGAATCTAATGCCGAGACTCAAAACTGATTAAATAGGAGATCGACTTCATGCCCGAAGGCGCACCGAAGCCGCCCAGAAAAAAGAAACCCAAACAGTTAGCCGTGATTCATGTGGAAGGATGCACCGGCTGTGAGGCTTGTATCGTGTTTTGCCCGGTGGACTGCATCGACCTCGTGAAGGGCCCGAATCACATGGAAGTGGATAAGGTCTGCGTGGTGGACTATGACCGCTGTATTGGATGCACCTTGTGCGCCAAATACTGTCCCTGGGAAACGATCGACATGTATACCTATGAAGAGGTCATTCCCGAAGCGGAGCCTGTAGGCGCCCACTAGTCCTTGCTCGTGACTTCCTCGATGAGATTCTGGAAACTCCCTGGTCGAGAGAGCGGTTCGAGGGGAACATCATTGTGAATTTTGTGCGAGTGGCCGCAACAACAGACGTGCAGCCGGGGCAGGGGAAAGTAGTGGTAGCGGGCGACCGTCAAATCGCGCTGTTCAACGTGGGCGGGACCTTTTACGCTATCGACAATACCTGTCTTCACCTTGGAGGTCCGTTGGGCGAGGGTTTTCTCGAAGGGGAGACCGTCATTTGCCCGTGGCATGGCTGGACCTACAACGTCACCACGGGTGTGTGCCCTATTAATCCCAATATTTCAGTCAAGACCTATCCGGTAAAAGTCGAAGGACTGGAAGTCCACCTGGGTTTGTAAAAGACTTCTTCGTGTCTTGGCGGTGGCCTGGCACAACCACCAAGGCGCAAGGTCCCCGGGTTCGCTCCCTCCAAGTCGAATGATCGGCTTCATCATCTTCTACCTTGTCTCCGTACACCTCGTTGTGGGGATGCTGCTCAGCCTCCTGGTCCTCTCGCAACGGGCACTGGGAGAACGGTTCTTTCGCTTCAACGGAACCATCAGCCTGGCCTTGCTGGTCCTGGCTCAACTCGCCTACAGCGTATATGTGCGGGGCGAAGCGGCGCTTTCTTCACGAGAGCGCGTGCTCCACTGGCAGACCCACATCGACGGCGCCACCCCGTGGCTTTGGGCGGTTGCGGCGCTGCTCGTTGGTTATCTCGTCGGCTTACCGTTTCGGAAGTATTTGATCAGTCGGATGCTGCTGGCTGCGGCTGCGCTTTCGGGCGCGTTTTCCCTGACGATACTCTCCTCGGACCTGGTGAACGGCGCTATTCCTTCTCCGGTCGGGGTATTTCTCTTTCCCCTCGATTCCATTCTCTCTGCGCTCGCGCTAGGTTCCGTGGTGATCTGCATGATCCTGGGACACTGGTACCTGGTCGATCCGGGAATGCCCGTGCGTCATTTACAGATTATAGCGGGTCTTTTCATCGGCGTTCTGATTGCCCGCGTGCTCCTGGGGAGCTACACGTCGGTCTTGATCTGGAAGGAGCTGAGCTCATCCGGAGCCGACATCCTCTCAAATGTCATGCTGGTCAACATGCTGTTCATCGGCCAGCGGATTCTATTCGGCTTGATTCTTCCCCTGGCCTTATCCTGGATGATCTGGCAGACGGTGAAAATCCGATCGACACAATCGGCCACCGGAATTCTTTATGTGGCCGTCGTCTTCATCCTCTTCGGCGAGTTCCTCTCTCGTTACATTCTGGTGTCGATCGGATACCCGTTGTAGTCATGCGAATCAACTTTCTTTGCCCGTCGTGTTCACAAGAGAATGTCTATGTCACGGGCGAAAGCACCGAGAATCTGAGCTGCGAGCATTGCCAGGCCGCCATATATCTTAAGGTCTCTGAATCGATCGTCCGGCAAAGCTTGATCGACACCTGCGTCGTGTGCGGTAAGGATCTGTTCTACCTTCAGAAAGACTTCAACCGGAGGCTGGGCTGCGCCATTCTAGTGGTCGGAGCCATCACGAGCGTCTTCACCTACGGATTGAGCCTACTGGTTGCAGCTGCCTTGGATTGGTTCCTATACTATCGACTTCCCGAAGTAACCGTTTGCTATTTCTGCAACACCATCTATCGTGGATATGCGCGCAATCCCAGGCACAAGGGTTATGATTTGAGCATTGGAGAGCTGGTCGAAGGGAGCATCCGCGGCGAATCCTGAAGAGTGCAAAGGATCCGCCAAGAAGCCGCCGAAATGAGACCTCTGAAGATTGGGATTTCCTGGGTTCGTGGAGTCGTCGGAGAAACCCTGACACCGGAGCTGTTGGTTGACTTCGCCTGCGCTTTCGGAACCTTCGTAGACGGCGCTTCGGTTGCCGTGGGACACGACTCTCGACGATCCTCCCCGATGGTTCACGCCGCCGTGCTCGCAGGACTCCAGTCCTGTGGCTGTTCAGTCGTCGACCTCGGGCTCGCGCCCACGCCACTGGTCCAATTTGCCATACGGTCGAGCCGGCTGGCCGGAGGAATTTCCATCACCGCCAGCCATAACGACGCTAAATGGAATGCGCTCAAGTTTATCGGCAAGGAGGGAATGCTCCTCAATTCCTACCAAAGCCAGGAGGTGATGGACATCTATCACCTGGGCGAGTTCAGAAAGAATCCCTGGAATAGTCTCGGGAAAGTTCAGGGGATGCCTGATATGTCCGAACGTTATTTCGATTACCTTCTGGCCAGGCTCGATGTCGCGTCTATCCGGAAGGCGCGTTTCAAGATTGTCAGCGATTGCTGCGCCGGCGCCGGTGCCGGCTTGATCCCTGCGTTCCTCGAGCGGCTGGGATGCAAAGTCATCCGGTTGAACGATGAGCCCGACGGCGAATTTCCCCATCCTCCCGAACCGAACGTTCGCAATATGAAGGGAGTCGCTTCAGTAGTGAAAAGCGTGGAGGCCGATCTGGGTATTTCGGTAAATGCTGATGCCGACCGGTTGGGATTCGTGGCTGAAGGAGGGAACGCTTTAAGCGAGGAATATGTTTTCCCCATCGTGGCCGACTATCTTCTCGATTCGACGCGCGGGCCTGTCGTATCCACGCTCTCTACGTCTCGCATGGTGGAGAGCGTGGCCGCCAGGCATCGACGCAAAGTGATCTACGCCCGGATCGGGGAAGGCTACGTGGTCGAGCGGGTGCTGGGCGAGAAGGCTGCCGTCGGCGGGGAGGGAAGCGGCGGCGTAGTCGTTCCCAAGTGGAACCGCTGGTTCGACGCTTTCTCTACCGCAGGGATTGTGCTGCAATGCATGGCTCGAACCGGAGCGACCCTCGGCGAGCTCGCCCATCGCTTTCCTCGATACTACCTTCTGAAGGGAGCGCTGCCGAGTTCTTCCGAACGAACTTATCCCGTGCTTGAAGCCTTTCGCAAGCGCTACCATGAAAACTCGCCGAATCTCGAGGATGGAGTGAGGGTCGATTGGCCCGACGCCTGGCTGCATGTTCGAGCCAGCAATACCGAGCCGCTGGTTCGAATCATCGTCGAGGCCGAGGCCGAAACGCGCGCCCGTGATCTTTACGACCAGTCCATCGACCAGATCGCGCGCGTTCAGGCTGGGAGAGGGAACGAGTGAACAAAGTCCGCTCGCTGAAGATCAGCATTTCCGGGGTTCGGGGCATCGTGGGCGATACCCTGACTCCGCAGCTGTTGACCGCCTTTGCGGGGGCATTTGGCACTTACCTGGGCCCCGGCCCGATCCTGGTCGGCAGGGATACGCGACAGTCGGGCGAGATGGTCGGCAACGCAGTATTCGCGGGTCTTCTAGCCGCAGGATGCGAGCCGGTGGACCTGGGTATTTGCCCGGTCCCTTCGATACAGATCCGCGCCGCAGAGGTGCGCTCGAGCGGAGCCATTGCCATTACCGCCAGCCATAATCCTGCTCAATGGAATGCGCTGAAGTTCATAAGCGCCGAAGGACTCTTTCTTAACGCCTACCAGGCCGATGAACTGCTCGACATCTATCACCAGCGCAGCTTCACGCTGGTTCCGTCGAGCGAAATACGCGACGTCCGGCGGGATGCGCAGGCAATTCCTGGCCACATCCAGCGCCTGCTCCGCTATTTTGACGCCGACCTCATTCGGCGCGCCCGGCTCAAGGTGGTGCTCGATTCCTGCAATGGAGCCGGAAGTCTCGCGGCCCCGCAATTCTTGCGGGCATTGGGATGCCGGGTTGTCGAGCTTCATACCACGCCCAACGGCATCTTCCCCCGCGACCCCGAGCCTATCCCCGAAAACCTGACTGTGCTCCGCAAGGCGGTCGTTCAACACCGCGCGGACGTCGGTTTCGCGCAGGATGCCGACGCCGATCGGCTCGCCGTCATCGATCCGCTCGGGAACCCGATCGGCGAGGATTACACTCTGGCTCTGGCGACTCTCTTCGTGCTCGAGAAACACCGAGGCCCGGTGGTGACCAATCTTTCGACCACGCGAGCCATTGATGACATCGCTGAGAGCCTCTCCTGTCCGGTGATACGAACCAAGATAGGCGAGGCCAATGTAGTCGAGGAGATGATACATGCCGGCGCGGTGGTGGGAGGGGAAGGGAATGGCGGCGTGATACTTCCGGAGATACACTACTGCCGCGACAGCATGAGCGGCATGGGAGCCGTGCTGCAATTAATGGCGGACCACCGCAAGTCTCTCCCTCAGATACTCGAACAGATCCCTCGTTACTTCATGGTCAAGCAGAAAGTCGATTTGCCTCCCGATCGCGTTTCGCCGTTGCTGGAAAGCCTGGAGCGTCGTCTCGCCGCCGCCGGCAAGACAAAGCTGGACGGTCTTAAGCTGTTCTGGCCTGATGCCTGCCTTCACGTGCGCGCCTCGAACACAGAGCCTGTTGTGCGCATAGTCGCCGAGGCGAAATCGCGCCGCCGCGCGCAAGCCCTGGTTCGAGAGACGCTGGACCTCATCGCACAACTAAAGTGAAGGTGGCGCCTTTGCGTCCTCGTGGTGGTTTTTTCGTTCCGCAGTAGTTCACCGCTAGACGCGAAGAACTCAGTCAGGAATGTAGCGGCCTGTATGCAGGTAGTTCATTACTACAGCAGTCCCGAGCGCGGTTACCGAGGCTAGCGGAAAGCTTTCATCCTCCGTGTGCAGCGTCAGGCCGAGTTCCCGGCATCGATGAAAAAACTTGTTGATTACGGGAAGTACGGTCTTCTCCCTGGCGCCGGTCCACTTTGCGATGGTCTCGATCAAGAAGCGGCGATTCCTTCGAATGAGGTCCTTCGCCGGCACGCTCCTCCGGTGTCCATTGGACGAAGCGAAGATCCGCCTGAGGTCCGCATCGTAGATTCCAAGAGCCTTGTCCTTGAAGTTCTCCAGGTCCTCGCCGTAATACTCAATCAGGGTATAGGTCTTGGAATGATACGGAGAATCCATATCCCGGCTTGATACCTTCGGGTTCGTGCGTCTAAGCCGCCCCATCACTCGATCCACGTACTCGAGTTTTTTCAACGCGGGCCAGTTCCGGTATTGGATGCGCCAATTGGAACGCGGCGTTAACCAGACGGCGAAGGTTTCCGCGAAATCCTCGTCTGGATGGGACTGCGCGTAATACTTCGGGTCGCCCTGACTCTTCACATAATTGCGGCTGAATGGGTTAAATTTAAACTTGAAGTTTACAGGGTAACTCTTGTTAAAAGCGCCGAAAGTTCGCTGCCACTCTCGAGTACGGAAGAGTTGGTAAGCGTAGTTGATGGCATGACCGGTCTCGTGTCTCAAAAGAAACATGAGATCCTGCCGGTCATAGGCGGTATAACCCAGCTCTCGCTCGATGCGAGTGAGTTTGTTATCGGCAAGGTGAAATGGAACGCCGATAATCGGGACTCGATCGGGGCACCCCCACTCGTCGCCGCCACAGGTGAAATAGTAGGGGGGCCTGAACCGAATCTTCTTGGCTGCGAGTTCCGCGTAGAGTCGCTCGATGCACCGCCGGAGCGGAGTCTCGTCGAAATTGAGTGCCAGATCACAGACGCGAGTATTGAGCAACTCGTAACGCTCCGTTTCCCAATTATCGACATATTGGAGTGCGGAGCCCAGACCCATGGTTCCTCCAAACCTGGCGCTTCTTCAGGGCCTCGGCTGAACCACTCACCAGGCAAGAGGCTGTGACCTTGGAGACCCTTGCACAATGGACAACCGAGCCCGAAGCCGACCACTAACAAACCTCGTCAGCAGTCAGTTGTTGGATGTCAGAGTCACGCTTGAGAAGATTTGACTTCCAAAAACGGGAAGAAAACTCTCGTAACGCGGTCCATCACGGTACAAAACTTGACAGACAGCCGGTTATTAGACCCGCTGCCAGGCAGTCTTTCTGAAGCCACCGATGGTGGGGCTGAAGGTGGTGCCCCCGGCCACCGCTGGGGGTACCGTTGGACGGATCGAATTATAAGCAAAAGAAAGTCAGGCGAGAAGGGGATTTTTAGTGAATCTTTTGAGTATGTAAGCCTAATTAATTAAACTATTTATGGCGCTTTTTGATTCTCCGGCGTGGAAACGGAGATTTCTGTAGCGACCCCGTCAATGTCAACTCCTTCCTTGGTCCCCTTCTTGACCTCGAACTTGATGTGAACGACTGTGAAGGCCCTCAAATCCAGGAATTCCGCCGGCTTGCCGTCAACCGTGATCTTGGTAGTGGACGCATCCAGGACGTACTTTGTCTTGTTGGGAATCTGCGACACTAAAATCAATTTCACGGACTGGGTGATGGAAAGAAGCCGATAGCGTCCGGATTCGACGCCGAGCAAAAGAGAGAGGCCGGTGCAGAGGAGCACCAGCAAACATCCTGACGTAGATCTTGAGTTGAAATATGCCATCAAGTTTTCTCGCTGTCCTTTTTTCTGCAGGGCAAAGCGAGCTTCTATGATTTTAGGCGGCGGTTGCTTCAGTGACAAGGTATTTCCTTGCGATTCAGACGGAAGCGGCACCACATAGCGCAAGCACGCTCTTGAACCTTACACGCATCTCATAGGTCTCGGCGATTTCGCCCCGGAGGGGGCGACGGAAATTAGCCCCGGGCAAGCGAAGCGCAGCCCGGGGCTGGGGTTTATAGTTCCATGCGCCCTGAACGGGCGTCCGGAGCATTCATGGGCCGCGTCCAGCGCCCCTCCGGGGCGCGTTTCTTCGCCTGCACTGTGACCGTGGGCAGCGCTCCGCTTGCCCCCGGCTAATTTCCTTCGCCCTTTCAGGGCGCGAGCTGGCGTAACCGTTCGTTGCTGGGCCTTTACAAGATGCGTGTAAGGTCAGAGCAAGCTTGCGCACGTCAAAGCGCGCTCTTGGAGTGCGGAAGCCCGCTCCTCGAGGTAATTCTCGGCGTCTTCGCGTCTCTGCGGTGGGAACAGGAACAATTACGAAGACCGCAAGAAACGCGGTGATGCGGTGGAGTATAATTCCTCGAACTTATAGATCCCGGGGGTCGTACTACCGCTGCAAGATCCAGAGGCGGAAGTGTGATTATCGATTTTGAGAACATTACGGTAACGTTCGGCAAACAGAAGGCGCTCGACGGAGTCAGCATGCAGTTCTCGGGCGGCTCGATGGGATTGCTTGGTCCGAACGGCGCCGGCAAGACTACATTGTTGAAAACGCTTCTTGGATTTCTTTCACCAAGTTCTGGCGACGGCAGCGTGCTTGGCTTCAATGTTCGGACCCAACAGCTTTCGATTCGTCAGCGAGTAGGCTACATGCCCGAGAATGACTGCCATATCCCGGGCATGAATGCGGTAAGTTTCGTTTCTTACGCCGGTCAGCTTACCGGGATGAAGCCTAAGGACGCGCTCCAGCGCGCTCATGAAATCCTCTACTACGTCGGGCTCGGAGAGGCGCGCTATCGCAACCTGGAGACCTATTCGACCGGGATGAAGCAGCGCATCAAGCTCGGGCAGGCTCTCGTGCACGATCCGGAACTGGTCTTCCTGGACGAGCCCACCAATGGACTCGACCCCAAGGGCCGGGTGGAAATGCTGGGTCTCATCCAGGACATTTCTACCAGTAAAGGAATACACGTCATTCTGTCGTCTCACCTCCTGCCAGATGTGGAGTGGGTGTGTCAGGAAGCAACGGTGATTCACAAAGGAAAGCGCCTGGCATCGGGAAAAATCCAGGAGTTGAAACGCGCCGTCGGTCCTGTCTTCGAGTGCCGCATCAAGGGCGACGTCGAGGCTTTCCGCGCGGAACTTCAAATGCTCGGCTGCCAGTGCCTGGATGGTGAAAATGGAATGCTCAAGGTCCATCTGATGGATGGACTCGGCAGCGGGAGCATTCTGCGTGCAGCGCGCGAACACCATGTGCAGATACGGCATCTGGTTCCGCTGAAGCAATCCCTCGAAGACGTGTTCCTCCAGGTCATAGGAGAGTCTTGATGCCGATCCATGACCTTAGTTACCGGCACTGGTCCGGCGAGTGGACGTCCCACCCGTACCGCTGGTGGGTCATCACGCGGCAAGGGATCAGCCTGCTGATTCAGAAGAAGCGCTTTCTCGCCCTCGTGATACTCTCGGCGATTCCGTTTCTGGTGCGCACGGTAATCCTGTACCTCTCCGTGGTTGCCGGAAACCTCCCTTTCCTGAGGGTTGATGCAAAGTTTTTTGAAAACTTCCTGACCCAGCAGTTGTTCTTCGCGTTCGTCATCGCCATCTATGCCGGGGCGGGGCTGATCTCAAACGATCTTAAGGCAAATGCCCTTCAGATTTATTTATCCAAACCGATAACCCGCCAGGACTATGTCATCGGAAAACTTGGCGTGATTGCGTTTTTTCTGTCGTTGCCCACGCTGGTTCCCGGAGTGCTGCTGTTTCTTCTGGCCGTCGGCTTTCATTCAAATCTGAGCTTCTTGCAGCAGAACTATTGGTTGGCCGGCTCGATTCTCGCATATTCACTGGTCATCATCCTTACCTACAGTCTGGTGATACTGGCGCTCTCTTCGCTGAGCAAGAGCAGCCGTTTTGCCGGAATAGGCTTTGCGGCGCTCTTCTTCTTCAGCCAGATCGTGTATGGAATTCTGAGTCATATTCTCCGCTCTACCCAGGTCGCATGGGTATCGTTGACCCACAATTTGACCCAGCTGGGTGATTTTTTTTTCGCGGCAGCGCCCCAGTACCGATCTCCGATCTGGGTTTCGGGACTGGTGATCTTTGGCTTGATGGCGGGTAGCGCCTGGCTCGTCTACCGGCGGATTCAGGCGGTAGAGGTGGTCAAGTGACAGGGATCGTGGAGGCCAGCGGACTGTCGAAGTGGTATGGACAGGTCATTGCGGTCAACAAGGTTTCATTCGCCGTCGGCCCTGGAGTTACCGGTCTTCTAGGTCCGAACGGCGCGGGCAAATCGACCTTGATGAAGCTCATTACCGGCCAGCTCCGCCCCAGTCAAGGCCAGGTCACTCTTTTCGGCCAGCGCATCTGGAATAACTATGGACTGTTCATGCGCATCGGACTCTGCCCGGAACAGGACTCTTTTTACGAGCGGATGACGGGAGCCGAGTTTCTTGCCGCTCTTCTACGCATGCACGGATTCAGCGAAGCCGAGGCCGGGCGGCGAACGACGTCGGCCCTCGAACTGGTGGATCTGGCGGCGGCCGGAGACAAAAAGATTGGCGCCTACAGCAAGGGGATGCGGCAGCGAATCAAGCTGGCCCAGGCTGTAGCGCACGATCCTGAAGTCCTCGTGCTGGATGAACCTTTGGCGGGGATGGATCCGGTGGCAAGACGGGAGACGATTCGCCTCGTCCGCGGGTGGGGCAAAGCCGGGAAATGCGTCATCGTCTCAAGCCACATTCTCCACGAAATCGAAGCGATGACCCCCACCATCCTGCTGATTCATAACGGGCAGGTTCTGGCCGAGGGAGATGTGCATCAGATCCGCGATCTGATAGACAAGCACCCGCATCACATCTTCATTCGCTGTTCGGAACCAAGGCGGCTGGCCGAGATCCTGGTCCGTTTTTCGGATGTGTTGAGCGTTCGTTTTCAGCCGGAGGCAAATGCTCTAACGCTCGAGTCCGCGCAGCCCGATGAGTTCTATCAGAGGCTTCCGGACCTGCTCCTGCGCCATGAAATCGATCTGGAGGAGATCAGCTCGCCCGATGATAATCTCCAGGCAGTGTTCCACTATCTTGTGAAGTAGGTCGGAATGAGTCCCATGATGTCAAGCTTGGCCAGGACCTGGCGCGAGTTCAGAACCATCGCGTTCCTGACTCTCGACACGCTTTTCTGGAGCAAGAAAACGATCTTTGTTGCCTTCATCTCTGTCTTCATTCTCGGCCTGTCAATTCTGGCTCGCTTGATTTTGACCTACAACTGGGTTCGAGCTCCGTTCACGCCGGCTCAGGTGTTCGGCACCCTGATGTCGACCGCCGTCATTCATTTCCTGGTCGTATTCATCACCCTCTTCTACGGAACCGCCTTGATCTCCGAAGAAGTGGAAGGGAAGACCCTGACCTATCTATTTGTCCGCCCTATTCCCAAGCCGGTCATCATGCTCGGGAAATACCTGGCCCTGGTGTGGATCGCTCTGCTGCTGGTCCTGCCGTCGATCGTCTCGAGTTACCTGATCCTCTACCTGGGTTCCGATCTGGGCCCGTTTTTCGAAGATGCCGGCGCGCTCGCCAAGGACCTTGGGATTGTGGCGCTCGCAATTCTGGCCTACGGCGCCTTTTTCAGCCTGCTAGGAGCGTGGCTCAAGCATTCGATTCTGGCGGGACTCCTTTACGCTTTCGGCTGGGAAGGAATCATCCCGTATCTCCCGGGTTACATGCGAAAACTGACCATCACGCATTACATCCAATCAATTTTCCCTCATGACGATACGCCTGGCGCCATTGCAATGCTGATCGGCGAGCGCACCCCTCCGCTGGAGTCGATCCTCACGCTGGTCTTGCTGGCGGCCTTCTTCTTATCCACGGCGTGCCTGATCCTGCGAGAAAAAGAGTACATAATCGAGCAGTAGGGATTCGCTTCGAAACCGGCGATCATCCTCGTTCATGGCTCCGGGCCGGAGAATCGCGAGTACATCCTTCCGTTTGCCCGGTTTCTGATACGCCACGGCATGGCCGTCCTGGGCTACGACAAGCGCGGCGTGGGCGGCTCAACCGGCAACTGGAACACAGCCTCGTTCGACGATCTGGCCGACGATGTGGTGGCCGCGTTTGAGTACTTGAAGACCCGTAGCGATGTCGACAGCAGACGGATTGGACTGTTAGGAGTGAGCCAGGCAGGATGGATCATGCCGCTCGCCGCCGTCCGCGCGAAGGACCTTGCCTTTCTTATCAGCATCTCAGGCGCCGGTATACCAGCAGCCGAGACCACAATCGATCAGGCGCAAAACGAAATGACAGCTCGCGGCATGCGGCCGCAGGCCGTCGAGCAGATCGTCGGACTCATGAAACTGCAGTACCATTTCGCGCGGACTGGCCAAGGGTGGGACCAGTATGCAGCGACTCGTGAGAAGCTCGCGGCTCGGATGGCCTTCCTGCTTTTTGGCGAAGACTCTCGGCGTTTCTTCGTGTCTTTGTGTCCTCGTGGTATTTGTTTTGCAGCTCTAACCACGAAGACACGAAGACGCAAAGATCAAACACGGGGAAGCCTTGGGTTGTGATCGGCTCGCCGGCATGGTACACATAATTCTTCGGAGAGATCGCGCGAGAGGATAATGAGGCGGTTACGTCATTCCATTCTGATTCTTGCTTGTTGGGCCTGCGGGATCGCGCGCGCGGAGTCTGAGAAAGCCGTTGCGCTCATGGTATTCCCGGCCGAGAACCTCACCAAGTCTGCCTCGCTGGCGTGGATTGGAGAGTGCTTGACGGTCTCGATCTGCGAGGCTCTCGAGATGCCCGGAGTTCGCGTTACTCCGCGCGCGGAGATGACGCGACTGGTGGAGAGCTCAGATCTCCCTCCCAATGTGCCTCTCAGCCGCGCGAGCATGATAAGGGTGGCGCAACAGGGGGCGGCGGATCATCTGGTTTTCGGATCTTACTCGGGAACGTTGGATGCGATCCAGATTGTGATGCAGGTACTCGATCTGAAATCGATGAAGCTGGGTAACGAGATTACTACGTCAGGTTCCTCGATAGCCTTGCCCCAAATGGAAAACGAGCTGGCCTGGGAGATTTTGAACCAGAAAGGTCTCGCCCGGAGTGTTTCGCGCGATCAGTATCGGGAAAGGACGCGCACTATCCCCAACCTGGCTTATACCTACTACGTGCGGAGTCTCGGCCAGAACGACCCGGAAGCGCGGCTTAAACTCTCGCTCAAGGCCGTCGAAATGTATAGCGACCTTCCTGAGGCTCAGTTCTATCTTGGAAATCACTATTACAAGAAGGATGATTGCCAGCGAGCGGTCAGACACTTGCAACAGGCGCGCACCAAACCACCCCAATATCTCGAAACCCAGTTCATGCTCGGAATCTGCTATGGCAAGCAAGGCTCATTTTCCGATGCGGCGCGCGCCTTCTCCAACATTATCCCTTACGCCCGGCCCCCCGAAGTCCTGAACAATGCAGGAACGTCCTACTTGCGCGCCGGAGATTTTCAGCCGGCCCTTCAATACCTGGCGGAGGCTCAAAGCCTGGCCAAGAACGATGCGGTGATTGCCATCAATCTCGCAATCTCCCACCATCTGCAGGGAAACCAGGCTGAAGCGCTCGCCGTACTCTCAGAAGCGCTGAAGTACCAACCCAGCGTGGGGATACTTCATTATCTGATGGGTGTCGTCCTGGCGGCGCAGGGAGAAAACGCCCGCGCGGAGGCGGCAATGCAGCAGGCGAGCCAGCTGGGAATCGATCCCGAAAGATTGCGCGGTAAAGATCCTCGCGCGCTGGCACAAATTCTTCCGCTGTGGCGACTTCGCTGACAGGCTACCTTTCAAGACACGGCATCGATATCTTTGGGAGCTGGAGAAAAAGGGAAAGGTAGCCTCTCGGCCATTTTTCCTATATCATCTGATCCGCAACGTGCCGAAGTGGCGGAATTGGCAGACGCGCTAGGTTCAGGGTCTAGTGGGCTTAAGCTCGTGGGGGTTCGAGTCCCCCCTTCGGCACCACCGCAATGCTGGACGCCGACCTGGTATCGATTTTTCCAGTGGATGAGTTAAGTCTAACTGCATCGTTCAAAGCACGCCGATGGAGTGGCGCCGAGTGAATTCAGTCCGAAATGCGTCGACTGTGATCCTGCTGCGGGATGGAAAGAGCGGCGTCGAGGTATTCATGTTGAAGCGCCACCTCAAGTCTGATTTCGTCGGCGGCGCCCACGTTTTCCCCGGCGGAGTTCTCGACCCGGATGATGAAGTCGATGAGCGGTTGTGCGCCGGGCATACCGATGAATCGGCGTCCGCGGCGCTGGGGGTCGCCCGTGGTGGGCTGGGCTACTGGGTGGCCGCAATTCGAGAGTGCTTCGAAGAATCGGGCGTTCTGTTGATGTACGATGCCGCCGGCCAGATTCTCGATTTCGGAGACCCCGCCATTGAGAAGCGCTACCGGGACTATCGCGAACAGCTGAACCAGGGCCGACTGTCGATTTCGGACCTGGCCCGGCGCGAGGGGTTGAAACTGGCAACCGATCGAGTTCATTACTGGGCGCATTGGATCACTCCGGAGGGCCAGCCGCGGCGTTATGACACGCGGTTTTTTCTTACGGTGGCGCCGAGACGGCAGGCTGCGGTTCACGACGGCTCGGAACTCACCGATTCTTCCTGGGTAACGCCTCAAGAGGCTCTGGAGAAGGCTCGCAATAAAGAGTGGCTGGTCATCTTTCCGACGCTGCGCAATTTGGAGCTTCTGCGCGACTTTGGGCAAACCCGGGACGCAGAAGCAGTGGCTTGCGCTCCACGTAATATCCTGGCCATTCAACCCCGCGTGGTAAGAGATCAAACCGGTATTCGAATTCTCGTTCCCGGTGATGAAGGTTTCGAGGAGTCGATTCCCGCGGCAGCATCGCCGGCCGAAATACTCCAGGCAAGTCTGGACCGAGCAGACGATGAGTAGCGCTTCAATCGTACCCGGGGAGGTGGTTCAGCTGTCGCGACGCGTCCGGCGCGTGACTCAAAACAATCCCGGACTCATGACCGGTCCGGGCACCAATACCTATCTGATCGGCCTGCACTCCCTTTTTATCCTGGATCCCGGAGAAAACACTGACGAGCACTTTGATGCGGTAATGCGGCTGATTGGCTCGACTCCTGTCCGCGGCATCGCGCCCAGTCACGCCCATCCCGATCACTGGCCCATGGCACCGCGCCTGGCGCGGGCTCTGGGGGCGCCGACATTCGGTTACAAATCCCACAATGGCTATGAACCCACCCACCAGGTGAGTGAGGGTGATGTCATAGGCGATGGGGACTGGAGCCTTGAGGTCCTATACACTCCGGGCCACATCAGCGATCATGTCTCCTATTTCCTTCGGCAGGAGCGCTCTCTTTTTACCGGAGATCACGTGATGGGCTGGTCGACTTCAGTCATTGCGCGCCCGGACGGCGATTTGAACAGCTATCTGGCATCGCTCGAGCGCCTGCGCTCTGTCGATGTCGCCATCATGTACCCGGCGCACGGCGCGCCGATTTACGACGCGAACAGCCGGATCGAAGAGTTGATTGCTCACAGAAAGATGCGCACGACCCAGGTGGTGGAGGCGCTGCGCGCCGGCATCGAGACCGTCCCGGCAATCGTCCGTCATATCTACGCGGGAGTGGACCCTGGCCTTTACCCGGCCGCTCAGCAATCGGTGCTGGCCCATCTCGATGCCCTCGCTCAGTCCGGAAAAGTGAAGGTCGAGGATCCCGGCGCGAACCCGCTTCAGCCGCGCTACCGACTCGTCGATTGAGCGGGTTTCTTCGAGTCTTTGCGTCTCTGCGGTTTATCTTCTTCCGTTGCCAACCACAAAGACACGAAGACACCAGGAAAACGCGAAGTATCTTAACGGGGAACATCGGATTTTCTTCACTCGCCGTCTTGGGTGACTTGGGTTAGAATCCTATGCCATCAGGGAGCAGAGCTATGACAATCAAAGCGGGAAAAGACGTTAACGACGCCGCAATGGGGCGGCGAGACTTCGTAAAATCGGCCGGCGCCGCCGGCGCTGGAATTCTTCTCACGACGCCGGAAATCGCTTTCGGCAGCCGGGCGAATTCAACTCTTCAGCTAGGGATGATCGGCTGCGGCGGGCGCGGATCGAGCGTGGCTGAGTCTTTCGTCACGAGGGCCGGCGTGCGGATGGCTGGATTGGCCGACCTCTTCCAGGATCAACTCGATAAGGCCCGGAGTTCATTCGACCGTCTGAACAAGGCTCAGGGTCACGCGGGAATAGACGCGGGCAAGATGTTCAAGGGACCGCGCGCCTACATCGATCTCTCCAATACCGATATCGACATCGTGCTCATCTCAACGCCTCCCTATTTCCATCCGGAACACCTCGAAGGCGCCGTCGCCGGCAAGAAGCATATCTACCTGGAGAAGCCGGTGGCGACCGACGTGCGTGGCTGCAAGAAAGTGCAGGAGCTCGCCGCGAAAGTGGAGGGGAAACAGAGCGTTCACGTCGGATTTCAGATTCGCTACTCTCCCGAATACAAGGAAATGACGAGGCGCATTCACGAAGGCGCCATCGGCGACATTGCCTGCGTTCAAAGTTACTATCTGGCCGGTGATCTTCCGCGAAGAACCAAACCGGGAATGTCGCCGCAGGAGGCGAAAATCCGCGACTGGTTCTTCGATCGCGTACTGAGTGGGGATATTCTGGTCGAGCAGAATGTCCACATTCTCGACTGGATCAACTGGGTATTGAAATCACATCCTGAAAAGGCTTACGCCAGCGCGGGGCGCAGGGTTCGTACCGACGTCGGCGACGTTTCGGATCACTTCGTCACCATGTACCACTATCCCGGCGACGTTCGGGTCGGCTTTCAGTCGACGCAGTTTCTTCCCAAATGGGCCGATGTCTGCGTTCGGTTCCTGGGCAGCAAGGGATATGCCGAGGCGCATTACAGCGGGGGAGTGTTTATCGCGGGACTCAGTGAATGGAAGGCGGAGCCTCCTAAGCCGACAGCGGAAAAGCAGAAGATGGAAGTCGATCCTCTCAGTGAGGCCACACCCGAGAAGGTCAAGGCTTTCGTCGATTCCATCAAAACCGGTCAGTTCCACAATCAGCTGGTCCAGGGAGCCGAATCAACCCTGAGCGCCATCCTGGGACGGCAATCATCCTACGACGGCAAGGAAATGACCTGGAACCAGCTACTCAAGACGAACCAGAGTTGGAAGTCGGATCTGAGCCTGGAGAAGTTCACCTAAATTTCACCTGGGCAGGTTTCTGGCATTTGCGTGCAGGCGAAATCCAGGAATCGCGAAAGATCATTTCCTAAGGATTCTATTTTTTGCATCCTTGTGATATATTCCCCCGGTCAAAAGCCGCTACCGGTTGAGCCCTTAGTCTATCCTTTTGGGGATAAGACGTTGAAGCTGAACTAGTTTGAGCGTGCTTCAGGACAGCGGAGAGAGGTTTTGACTCCCGAAATGGGAATCGAAGCTGTCATAACGCGCTTACAAATCGGTCTCAAGGAGAATGGAACTTTATGCACAGACCCGTGAAATACGTCGAGAAAGCCTTCGCCATGGCAGCAGGGACCGCGTTCGACGTAATCCAGTTCTTCAACAAGTACAAGCCCAATCCCTCCTTCACTCCTAAGTGGTCCGATAAACCGCTGCAGAAATCGTGGCAGAAATCCAAGCCTCCGCTAGGCTGGCCGCGCACGACCGATTCTCTCTGTCCAAAGTGCGTCGTCGAGACTCGAAAGAAAATTCTTGACGGTGAGATTGATTACCGAGTTCTGATCAACCAAAAGGTCGGCGAGATCAAGGCCACGATCCTGGAACGTGACGGCCAGATCTGGATGGTCAAAGAGTGCCCCACTCATGGCACGTTCGAAGACATGATGGCTGTGGACAAGAAGTTCCTGGAACACGTGGAGACTGTGTATCCCGGTCGAGATATCGATGCCCATAATGACAAGACTCTGCACAATCACGGCTCCAGCACGATTCGATATGGCCGGGGATCGGTATTAACCGTAGATCTGACCAACCGCTGCAACATGATGTGTGACCCGTGCTTTATGGACGCAAACCAGGTTGGGTTCGTCCACGAGCTGAGCTGGGATGACATCAAGGAAATCCTGGATAACGCCATCACGATCAAGCCGCGGCGCCAGATGTCGATTCAGTTTTCGGGCGGCGAGCCGACGATGTCTCCCTATTTCTTTGATGCCATCGCGTACGCGCGCAAGGTGGGGTACAACAGCGTCCAGGCCGCCACCAACGGCATCGAGTTCGCCAAGGATCCTAGTTTTGCCAGGCGAGCTTACGAGGCCGGGCTTCGCTATGCCTATCTCCAGTTCGATGGGATCGGAAACGACGCCAACGGTCACCGCAAGATCGGCAATCTTTTCGATGTCAAGCTTCGCGCCATTAATAACCTGCACGCCGCCGGGGTCGAGATCGTTCTTGTGACGACACTCGTCAACAGCGTCAATAACGACCAGGTGGGACCGGTGGTCGAGTTTGCGATGGCCAATCCCAAGAAGATCTCCTTCGTGTCGTTTCAACCCGTTTCGTTCACCGGTCGCGACGAGGAGATTACGGATGAGCGCCGCCACCGCCAGCGCTACACGCTTTCACACATGGCGGCTGATGTAAAAAGCCAGGTTGGAATTACCGAGCCCACCCGCGACTGGTTTCCCATCTCTCTCATGAGCGCTTTTGCTGATTTCGCTGATCTGGTTCATGGGCCTCAAGCCGATTGGGGACAGATGAGCTGCGGCTGCCATCCGAATTGCGGTGTGGGAACCGCGATCATGATCAACAAGGAGACCAAGGAGAGGGCTGCGGTTCCCGAGTTCATAAACATTCCCCGGCTGATAAAGGACATGCAGAAGGTGACCGACGCAGCGCGGGGCAAGGTTTTCTCCAATGTCATGATGGGGCTGGCGATGCTCAAGAACTACAATCCCTTCAAGGCTCCCGCCAGTCTGAATCTGCTCGATATCCTCAAGAAGTTCGACAAGACCATGGGCGCAACCGGCAAGGATTATGGCAAGGGCGTCGAGCGTAGAAAGGATCCGTGGAATTTCCTGTTTATTGCCGGGATGTGGTTCCAGGACTTGTTCAATTACGACTTCCGCCGCACCGAGATGTGCATTATTCCTTACGGCACCCAGGAGGGAGAGATTTCTTTCTGCGCCTATAACACGGGCGTGGGCTGGCGCAATATCATCGAGAAGATGCACGCCAACGCAACCGTCGCGAAGTGGTACAAGGAACACGGAAAGCATGCGGTCTATGCCAACAACAAGCCGCTCGCGTTGGATAGTTTCGAGCACAATTTGACCATCGATCCCGTAGCGGCGGCTCGTGTGCGGGAAAAGACGGAGGGTCCTCAGAACGCCCACGAAGAAGAGCTCATGATGCGCCGGCTCTACCAGGAAATGGTGCTGGGCAAGAAGAAGGAAGACCTGGTTCAAATTAACCTTTAGGCAAGAACACAATTGAACGAACCGTAGGCGGCAGGGTGTTTTCGGCCTTGCCGCCTTTTCTTTTGGGCCCCTCACGGCGGGCGGCCCTGGAGATTGCATGAGACTACTCTTGATCGGACTTGGGGTACTCGCGTTCCTGACCGGCTGCGGGGAATCGACGGCCCAGAGAGCGGAACTGGCTGGGCAAGAGCTGGCCCGTACCAAGGAAGCGATCCAGGAGGCCAATAGTGCGTTCATGGCGGCGGTGCGAGCCGGGAATGGGGCGCAACTGGTGCGCGACTACTATTCGGATGATGCCATCGTTCTTCCCCCAAACCAGGATGCCGTTTCAGGAAAAAATCAAATCGAAGCCCTCTGGACGGGTCTTCTCAAGTCGGGCGTGCAAGAGATTTCCTTGATCACCGACCGCGTCGAGCAGAGCGCCGACCTGGCCTACGAAGTAGGACGCTACAGCATGACGATAAAACCGCCTCAAGGCGAGACCATCACGGACCGAGGAAAATACCTGGTGGCCTGGCGCCGTCAACCGGATGCAAAGTGGAAGGCAACAGCAGACATCTTCAATACCAGCATGCCACCTCAACCTCCCGCCGCGGCGTCATTGCAGAAGAAGTGATCCCACCGAAGTCTTCGGATCCAGGGAGTGCCCTGCTCTGGCTGGGAATCGCCGCTTTGCTGTCCTCTTCGCTCCTGATGGATGCTTCGGCCGCAGGGGCCGGAGCCCAGCGTAAGACCTCGAATTGCGTAAGCTGTCACGCGCGCCTGCCCGAGCGTTGGTCCAAACCGGTAACCCGCGCAAGAACCAGCGTCCATACGATCGCTTCGGTCGGTTGCTCCGGCTGCCACGGCGGCAATCCCGAGGCGCTCACGCTCGAAACCGCCCACGCGCGTCTTGATCGACCTCCCGGGTCCTCGGAAGTTGCGAGTTTCTGCGGGCGCTGCCATGCGGATCAACAGACTCTGTATGCCGGGAGCGGCCACGCCAGAATACGTGGTGCAAAAGCGGTTGTGAACTGTGTCGATTGTCACGGCGCGCACGACGTCGGAAATCCACCGCAGCTCTTCAGTCTCGCCGACTACTGCGCCTCGTGCCACGGCCTGGAATACCTTCCCGCGCTGCCGGCTGATTTTCGCGCTCTCTTGCAGGCAGACGACCGTCTTTCGATTGCGTTGAAGAGCCGCTTCGAAAAATCGCTGGCTGCCGGCGATGCCCAGCATGCCAGGACGCTGCACCGGGAACTAGGTAGGCTCGTGCATCGGGGCTCCCTGGATGTACCCAGGAAGGAAGCGCAGAATCTGGTGGAGCGCATGGACCGGCTCTCTCAGAAGCTCGGATTCCGTTGATTCACGGGTATAATCTTTCTTGGCGTTTCTTGTCTTCGTGTCCTGGTGGTATTTGTTTCGTAGCACAGCTATGGAAGAAAGTCGACATCTTCTCCGGCGAGTGGCCGTGGTCTCCGTCTCAGTTCTCGTGATCGCGGCGGCTCTGCCGGTCACCTGGCGCGGCAATGCGCACGAAGTGATTACCACCAAGATCACATTCAACAAGGAGATCGTGCGGATTCTGTCGAAGAGCTGCATCAGTTGCCATCGCCCGGGAGGACTTGGTCCTATGCCTCTCACTACGTATCAGGAAGCTCGGCCCTGGGCGAAGGCGATCAAAGAGGAAGTGCTGGAGCGCAGGATGCCACCCTGGCACGCGGTGGCCGGGTATGGCGAATTCACTAACGACCCCAGCCTGGCGGGCCGCGAGATTGATCTTATCACCGCCTGGGTTGATGGAGGGGCGCCCAAGGGGGATGACAAGGATCTTGCACCGCTTCCCGATTTTGACCAGGAGTGGCGGTTTGGAACTCCCGACCTGATCCTGAAGCCCTCGGAGCCTTACGGCTTCGATGCAGGTGAAAACGATGATTGCCGATGTTTTGTCCTTCAGAATCCTTCTGCGCGAGACCGCTGGATAAAGGCGATCGATCTCCGGCCCGGCGATGGCAGCGTCGTGCAGCGAGCGCTTATCTGGATCGACCGGACTGGAAAGTCGGATCGGCTCGACATGGCGGATGAGAAGCCGGGATACGGTTGCTTTGGAGGACCCGGGTTCCAGCCCTCGGCCAACCTGGGAGGTTGGGTCCCCGGACAGAATGGCATCGCTCTTCCATCGGGTATCGCACAGCTTCTACCCCGTGGAGCCCGGTTGGTGATGCAGGTTCACTATCGGCAGTCCCGAGATGAGACGCGGGACCTGACCCGGGTTGGGCTCTACTTCGCGAAGGGCGCCGTGGAAAAGAAACTCCGCAGCGTCGCTGTCGTGAATACCAGGTTTGAAATCCCGCCGGGCGACCCGTCGTTCAGGGTCAAGGCTACCTACACGTTCAGCCAGGACGCTGAAGCGATCTCTGTCCTTGCCGCACATGAATCTACTGGGGAAATCGATTGAGGTGGCGGCTATCCGTCCTGACGGAACGCGCGAGACTCTGGTCTGGGTCCGCAACTACGATTTCAAATGGCAGTCGAGTTATATCTTCAAGAGGCCTGTGGCACTTCCCGCGGGTACTCGGGTTGAAGTTACCGCTTATTACGATAATTCTGACCGTAATTCCCGCAATCCCAACCAGCCGCCTGCACCTGTCCGCTGGGGCGAATCAACCAGGGATGAAATGTGTGCCGCCTACCTCACCTACATCCTGAAGGACGAATTACCAACGCCGCACTAACCACGAAGACTCGAAGACACTAAGGTTCGTTCGGGCTTCGCCCGGAACGAAGGCCCCTTCTGAACAACAACATGTTGGTTTGAACGTTTCGCTAAGCGCCTAAGAAGCGCGAAGCCATCTTAACGGGGACAAAGTTCCTAGCGTTTCTTCGAGTCTTCGCGTCTTAGAGGTTGGGTCTTGTTCTCACCGCAGGCGGTGGACCTCGATCGTGAAGACGTAAGTCGACACCTGATCTCTTCGCAGAAACTGCGACCACACCCGGTACAGACCCGGTTTGGGGAAGAACGCCTGAAACGAGATTTCCGGCTGATTTCGCGCCTTCTCTAGATCCGCCGGTCCCGGAAGCTCATCGGCAGGATGGCTGTGGATGGATTCGGAACCGTCGTCGTTGATAATGAACGTGTGACCCCAGGCCCCGAGATAAGGACGGAGGTCCGTAACGCCATCTCCGGTTTTTTCGTCCGTCAAACGATAGAGCAGCGTGGCCTCGCGGCCCGGCGATGAAGGTTGACGGATCCGTCTTCAGCGTCACCGTGGTGCCATTCACTGTCTTCGGAGTGATGTCCGGTGTCAGCCGGGCCTGCGAAGAAAACAGGTCGCTTTCGCAATCAGAAGTAATCAGGCTCTTCTGAACCAGCTGGGGTGTGCCTCCGGTGGGAAGAAAATCGGCGTAAAGCCGGTAATGCGCCGGTCGCGGAAAAGTGGTGTCAATAACAAAGCTGCCGTCTTCGCGCCGCTCGGGATGGATGTGATCGAAGAACTCCAGGTCCTGGCTGATAACGAAAAGATGAAAGAGCTTCTCGTGGACGACATCGAACTCCTTCACCGGCTCCTTCGTAACCGGATTGGTGATCTTGAACTGCAGTCTTACCTTTTCGCCCGATCGGAATGATTTCGGCCGCGTCGTGATTTCCATCGGGAAACGAAGCAACTCCGAATCGTCGACAGCCACGAGATTCATACCGCACTTGGAACACTTCGCTGGCTTGCCTGAAACCACGGCCGGATCCATCGGGCACCGATAAGCGGCCGACTTCTTCTTTAGCAGGTCTTCCCGGACAAGCTCCATGGCGCAACGGGGACATTTGCCCGCAAAAAACGAGGTTACCGCCGGGTGCATCGGGCATACGTAGGTTAGTTTCGGCTTCGCGCGCAGATCCTCCATGCCGAGTTTCCGGCCGCACTTCGGGCATTTTCCGGGAATCGACTGCTGGATCTCGCGGTGCTCCGCGCAAGTAAACGCAATATACCCGGACGCCGCCAGGTCTGCGGCGATCAGCTCATAACCGCAGACGGCGCAGGTCCCGGGTTCTTCGCTGCTGACTTGCGGATCGATAAGGCAGACATACTTGCGGGTCTGTTCGGCAGGGGAGGGGAGGGTAACGAAAGAAAGCGTCAGAGCCACCAGCAGGATTGCGCGTTTCACAGAGCCTAATGTTATCAACTACCGGTCCGCGCGTAAACCGCTGTCGCCCACAAACATGCAAAAGAAACGCGAAGATCCGGAACGTTTCTGACGTACAATGGCATCCATATCGATTTCCCGGAATTCCATCCTGATCAGGAGGAGGCACATGAGGAAGCTTGCGACAGTTCTTGGGTTTCTGCTGACCACGGGAGTTGCTCTGGGGCAGCAGGACATGGGTGTGATCACCGGCGTGATCACGGACGTTTCCGGCGCTGCCGTTCCGGGCGCAAGGGTCGTTGTAGTCAATCGTGATACGAACGAGACCCGGATGACCGAGACATCCGATACGGGGGCCTACACGGTCGGTCCCTTGCGTATTGGCACGTACGATATCAACGTCGAAAGCGCCGGATTCAAAAAGGCCGTCTGGAAAGGGATCGCGCTGCATGCCCAGGATCGCGTGCGGGCCGACATGCGGCTCGAGCTGGGCCAGGTCGCCGACACGGTTACGGTCACGACGGAAGCGCCCCTGCTCGAATCCGAGACGTCGTCGCTCTCCCATGTATTACCCGAGCGCGAAATTCGTGAGCTCCCTCTGAACGGCAGAAATTTCCAGCAACTGGCGTGGTTGACCGCCGGCGTGATGCCGGCGGTCCTCAGCCGCGACCGCGAAAGCGGCTTCAACGCGCATGGCCAGCCCATGACCCAGAACAGCTTCATCATCGATGGCATCGACAACAACAACAACGTGATGGGCATGCAGGACCGCAAGATGCAGGTTGTGGTCCCGGCGCTCGACGCAGTGGCTGAGTTCAAGGTCCAGACCAGTAACTTCTCGGCGGAGTTCGGACGCAACTCGGGTGCCGTGATGATCGTGAACGTCAAATCGGGAACCAACCGATTCAGCGGAACTGCGTGGGAATACATCCGCAATGATGTCTTCGACGCCCGCGACACATTCAACTACGTCGACCGCGACCGCGACGGGAAGGCCGATCCCGAAGTCCTCCGGCAGAATCAGTACGGCGTGACCTTCGGCGGCCCGATCCGGCGCGACAAGACCTTCTTCTTCGCAAGCTGGGAGGGGCGGCAAGAAAGACGAGGTCAGTCCGATCTGGCAACCGTCCCGACTGCAGCCGAGCGGAACGGGCAGTTCGGCGTGAGCATCCGTGATCCCCTCACGGGGCAGGATTTTCCCGGCAACCAGATTCCTCGGGCGCGCTTCGACGCCACTGCGCTCAAGCTTCTCGAGCTGTGGCCGGAGCCGAATTTTGCCGGTTCGGGCACGCGCGACAACTTCATCCGCAATCCGCCGTGGAACACCACGCGCGACCAGGTTGACGCGCGCGTTGACCACAATTTCACTGCCAAAGACACGATGTTCGCGCGGTTCAGCCTTTCGCGGTTTGACAATCTGCGCGACTCGGTCTTCGAGCAGCCGGCGCGCGGCGGACAGAACAACGACCGGGCCTTCGATGACAACGATGCGCGCAGCGTGGCCCTGGCCTATACCCGGATCTTCAGCTCGGCGCTGCTGAATGAGTTCCGCTACGGTTTCATACGGCAGAAGGTGGATAAGAGGGAACTGACGGACGAGTTGCTGACCGATCTGACATCCGTCTACGGAATCAAGGGAATTCCCGGGAACGAGAAGCTGTTCGGGTTGCCTCTGTTCGGGTTCGCAGGGACTTATACCTATCAGGGACTGGGCGAGCCGGGTTCGATGCCAAACTTCAAGGTCCACGAGGTTCATCAATTCCTGGACAACGTGTCGTGGAATCGTGGCAAGCACAATCTCAAGTTCGGCGCGGATCTCCGCTGGAACCGCTCGGATATCTTCGGCGGCAACAGTTCGCATGGAAACTTCAACTTCGACGGGCAGTTTACCCGCGTAAGCTTCGCCGATTTTCTGCTGGGCTGGCCGGCTACCGTTGCTCTGACCAGCACCCTGACGGGCAACATGCGCTTCAACAACTACATGTTCTACGCGCTCGATGACTGGAAGGTGACGCCGCGGCTGACGTTGAACCTCGGGCTGCGTTACGAGCTCACGAGTCCGTGGTTCGATCAGCACGACAACATGAATGTCCTGGTTCTGGCGCCGGGCTCTGAATTCAACACCATTCGTCCCGCGGCCTATTGCGGAAACTCCTGGTCTTGCCGGGCGCTGGTCAACACGGACACAAATAACTGGGCGCCTCGAGTCGGTTTCGGATACCAGCTTGCGCAGCGGACCGTCGTGCGCGCCGGCTTCGGGTATTTTACGGCGGCCAGGGCTCGCTCGGAGCCGACGGCCGCATGATCAACAACTTTCCCTTCAATCGCAGCGTTACCGCGCAGTCCACGGCCTCGAGACCCCCGCTCCAACTTGCAGACGGCTTGCCGGCCGATTTTCTCGGAAGCACCACGACGCCTCCTGAAAACCTGAACTGGATTGTGTGGGAGGAGAACCTCCCCGCGCCGACGGTCTACCAGTGGAACTTCGCCGTACAGCAGGAGATTCGGCGTGATCTGTCGTTGACGGTCGCTTACGTCGGCTCGGCTTCCAGCTACATTCTGGGTGCCTATAACTGGAACGGATCGCTTCCGGGTCCCTTGGCGACAGAGCGACAGCGCCGGCCGATCCCGCAGTGGAACAATATTACGCTTCGAACGCCCTTCGGCCATGCGAACTATCATGGCCTGGACGCGCAGGTCGAGCGCAGATTTTCCCAGGGCTTTTCCTTGTCCGGCGCCTATACCTGGAGCCACTCGCTCGACAACGTGACCGAGCAGTTCGGCTCCGGTGGCGGAGGGCTTCAGGACTTCGACAACTTCGAAGGAAGCCGGGGAAACTCGGATTTCGACTACCGGCATCGCGTGGTCGCGGCCGCGCTTTACGAATTGCCGTTTGGCAATGGCCGTGCGTTGATGAACCAGAAGGGCTGGATGAACCAGTTGTTCGGCGGATGGCAGGTCTCGGGTATTATCTCGGCCCAGACCGGGCACTATTTCACGCTCACCGTTCCCAACTCGCGCCAGCGCCTGGGCGCAACCCGGGTCGGCGCGTGGTTTCCTGACCGGGTTTCAGACGGCACGCTCGATCACCGGACGGCCGATCAGTGGTTTGACACCTCGGCATTCGTGCTGCCGCGCAACCCGGACGGTACTTTCCGGCTGGGAAATGCAGGGCGCGCGATTCTGAATGGCGATGGCCCGTTCAACATCGATTTCGGGTTGATGAAATCGTTTCCGATCACGGAGCGTGTCAACCTGCAGTTCCGCTGGGAGACATTCAACCTGACCAATACGCCGACCCTCGCGGACCCGAACACGATCCTCGAAAGCCCGGATTTTGGCAAGATACGAAGCACGGTCAGCCTGCCGCGACAGATGCAGTTCGCGCTGCGGCTTACTTTCTAACCTGTTCGCGTCTTCGCGGGAAGAGGTGATTCCATGCTTATCACTCGACGAAAAATGCTGCAATCGATACCGGCTCTCGCCTCGGTATCACTCCTTTCTCGATATCATTCGCTGGCCTCCTCGGAGAAGAAGCACGTCAAGATTCGCGACATCAAGGTCATGATGCTGCAGGGTCCACGGACCTACACCTTCGTAAAAGTTGAGACCGACGCGGGGCTCTACGGCATCGGCGAAGCCTACGGGAGTCCGGGTGTGGGGGTCAAGGAGCAGGTTCTCGCCCTGAAACCGGACCTGGTGGGAAAAGATCCGCTGGAGATCGACGCAATCTACACCGGGCTGGGCACGCGCACCGACGGTTCGGCTCACTCGCTGATGCGCGCCGTCAGCGGGATCGAGATCGCCCTCTGGGATCTGGCGGGAAAGATTCTGGGAGTTCCGTCCACGACACTTCTGGGTGGTAAGTTTCGCGAGCGCGTGCGCATGTACGATCATGCGGCGCCGCGAGACATGCTCGACCCTGCTTCCTGCCGGGAATGGGCCCAGCGCGTCAAGGCGGATCGGAGCGGCTTTACCTGCCACAAGTTCGGCTTCCGTCGTTCGGATCCCAAGGTCGACAAGGCGCGCGATCAATCCAACCGCATCCTGACAACCACGGAGCTATCCCAGATTCGCAAGGGATTCGAGAACTGCCGCGAGGCCCTTGGCTGGGATCACGACATCATGGTCCACTGCCACTGGGAATACGACCTGCGAACGTCCATCCAGATTGCGGAGGCCATCGAGCCGATGCGTCCGTTCTGGCTCGAGGACCCCATGCCGGTGGACTACTCGGATAGCTGGCGCCGGCTGGTCGAAAGTTCGCGGGTGCCCATTTGCATGGGTGAGAACCTTTCGAGAAGACAGGGGTTCAAGGACTTCATAATCAACCATGCCTGCGACATCCTGCATCCCGATCTGCGGAATACCGGAGGCTTCCTGGAGACGAAGCGGATCGCCGATCTGGCCGAGATCTTCGCCTTACCCATGGCCACGCACAATACGGGGAGTATCGTGGCCACAGTGTCGACGGTCCAGTGGGCCGGCTCCATTCGGGATTTCCTCCTGTGTGAGACCGTCCTGGGCAAGGGGGACTGGATGGACGATGTCATCCTGCACGACGGGCCCATCATCAAGGATGGGTATATCGAAATCACCAAGAAGCCCGGTCTGGGAATCGAACTCAACCCTGACGTGGTGAAGGCGCACCTCGCTCAGGGCGAGACCTACTGGAGCTAGCGTTTCTTCGTGCCTTTGAGTCTTCGTGGTTGGTTTTTGTTCGTCCGGCCTTCAAAAAATAGCCACAGGGTTGACCGGAGACGCCGTTCCCTTCATTAGAACGAGAGGAGCTACTACCAGCAGGAACTCCCAACGCCGGTATCGGCCGCAAACTTCCGCCAGCGCTTCCAGGTCGGCATTGTCGAGCAGGTGGAGACCCATCGCCACGATTCCCACGAGGTGAATCGGGAGGCGAATCCTCGGTACCTGACTTGGTATGACGTCGCTGACGCCGTCGCATCCAAGGGCGGCGATCTGCCTTTGGTGAACCCAGGGGAGGCAAGAGGCATGAAGTCCCGCGAGCCGCTCCTCCGCATTCCACGGACCATGCTTTTCGCGATAGGCGAATCTTCCGGTGCGTATCAGTAGAAAATCGCCGCTTTGAACCCGTACCGCTTCGAAGTTCTCGCTCTCTTCGAGATCGTCGGGAATGATAGCCTCTCCCGGCTCGAGCCAGGCTCGCTGTTTTGTTCGCGCAATATCCAGTAGCACGCCGCGCGCAAAGATGCCGCCTCGGAGCGCATCGATCGAGTTGAATTCAGCCCCCGCGGGCGTTACCAGCTCTCGCGAGTGACCGTTATACATCGCATCTTTGTAGAACACGTGGCACAGCGCATCCAGGTGGGTGGTTGCGTATCCATGAGGGCTCAATCCAAAGTAGTCTCCCGAAGCGATCGATTGCCTGTCGAGCCCCGTCGACGTCATCAGGTGCTTTACCGGATGTGGATTGTCCGGGGCCGCCTCGGTGGGAAGCGCGCGAGAAGCCGAAACCGTCACGCCCTCCCGCACCAGGGCGGCGGCCGCGCGCCGTCTTTCCGTCGTGATGTAATTAAGACAACCCAGCTGATCCTCCGTCCCCCATCTGCCCCAGTTGGAAAGTGTGCGCATGAAGTCGATCACTTGCTCACGCGTTATCTGACGGTGTTCAGGAATTTGCTTCATGTCGATTCCAATCCCTTTGAGTCCTGGTGCGTCTTTGTGATATGGAAAATGTTTGCGGTTTTATGCAATCAATCTCGATAGTTCAAGTTTTGTCGCAGGCACAAGCAGCTTCGTGTCTGCCTGAAAGGGCGTCACCATGTTCCAGACCCTCACTCCAAACGATTTCCTCCGGCGCGCGTCGAGGCATTTCCCCGAAAAACTTGCGCTGGTCGACGAAGGAAAGCAGTTCACTTATGCGGAGCTGCAGTCTCGCGCCAACCGTCTCAGTAATGCCCTCTTGTCGCTCGGGGTCGAGAAAGGAGACCGGGTTGCGATTCTCTCCCCCAACACGCACTGGATGTTCGAGAGCTTTTTCGGCGTGCCGCAGATCGGCGCAATTCTGGTGCCGCTCAACTACCGGCTCACGGCCGAGGACTTCCGCTACATTTTGAATCATTCGGGTTCCAAGGTCCTCTTGCTGGACTGGGAATATGTCGAGCCCGTCCGGCAGATTCGCAGCGACATTCGCGATCTCAAAGAGATCATCTTCCTTCGTGACGGGCAGCCGATAAGTCCTGCGCTCGTGGGCCGCGACGTCGAGCCGCTTCTGGCACAAGCGTCGGACCGGGATCCGCCGGACGCCGCGATTGACGAACGGGAAACGTGCACGCTGAACTACACCAGCGGGACGACAGCCAGACCGAAGGGAGTGATGCTTAGCCATCGCGCCCTGGCGTGTAACGTCCTGGATTTTACCGTTCATCTGGGGGTCACCTATCGTGATGTTTATCTTCATACGCTTCCCATGTTCCACGCGAATGGATGGGGCGGAATCTGGGCTGTGACGGGAATGGGGGGCACCCATGTTTGCCTCCGCAAAGTGGACCCGACAGAGATTTACCGGAAGTTGAGACAACATGGAATCACATTCGCGTGTGCGGCCCCTACGGTGCTGGTGAGCATCGCGAACGCTCAAGAGGCGACGCCGGGCTGTCTGCGCGGCTTTCGTCTGGGGACGGCCGGCGCGCCGCCTCCGGCGGCAGTCCTCGAAAGGATGGAAGCGCTAGGCGCTGAGGTGATCCACGTCTACGGGCTGACGGAGACCGGTCCTTTCCTCACTGTCTGCGAATGGAAGACTGATTTCGACCAGCTTCCTCCGGTTGAACGATCGCGTATCAAGGCGCGCCAGGGAGTCAGCCAGCTCCTCGCCGATACCCGCGTGCTGGATGAGAATCTGGTCGAGGTTCCCCACGACGGCAAAACCATTGGAGAGATTTGCGCCCGCGGGCATGTCTTCATGACCGGCTACTACAACCAGCCTGAAGAGACCGACAAGGCTTTTGCGGGAGGGTGGTTTCACTCCGGCGATCTGGCTGTGGTTCAGCCCGATGGTTACATCGAGATCGTCGATCGAAAGAAGGACGTGATTATCTCGGGCGGAGAGAATATTTCGTCAGTGGAGATCGAAGGTGTGATTTACAAGCATCCCGCCGTCCTGGAAGTCGCTGTGATTGGAGTGCCGGATGCCAAGTGGGGTGAGGTGCCGCGGGCAGTTGTCGTCCTCCGGCCCAACATGTCGGCGACGGAGCAAGAGGTAATCGATTTCTGTCGCGGCCGGATGGCGCATTTCAAGGCGCCGAAGGCTGTGGACTTCGTGGAAGCCCTGCCGAAGACCGCGACCGGCAAGACCCAGAAGTTCGCCCTGCGCGAGCGATACTGGGAAGGGAAGGAAAGGCGAGTGCAGGGGTAAGCGCGATTGCGGATTGCGGTCCGTGCTCAGACCTGGTTCCTTGCCGGCTACAGCCCGGCGCTTTGCCAGGACCTTCAACAACCGAGCAGTCGTATACCATTCGACGCCGGCTCCCTTGAAATCGCTGTCGTTCGACCATACCGGGATTTCAAGAACCAGCGCCAGGGCGAGAAGGTCTATGTCGTTCAGGATCCCGCGCTCCTATTCGTGACCGCGCCTCGATGAGCTTCTCTTCATATGCTTCGCGCTCGTATTCGCGGATCGCCAGCAGTCGAAGCTGTGATTCGAGAGGCAAGTTATGTTTCCGCGGGTCAACAAGTCCGACACCTGGGGGGTATCTCTGGAGTCTTCCACACTGATGTGGTACTGCTCGCCCACCTCTGGTAGGTAATCTCGTACTTCCTCTACGACGCTGCTTGGGGACACAACAGCCACGTCATGCTCGGTGAACACTTTCAAGACAGCGTGACCGAGGACTGCGGAGAGTAGGACGTTAGCGTCGGCTGCGACGCGATCGACGGGCGTTCCGCCAGGCTTCGAAGTCACTCTGGGCCTTTCTCTCGGTCACTCCTTTACTCTTGAGATCGCGGGCTATCGCCGTCCCCAACCGACGGAGAATCTCCTTGCGAAACTCGACAGGAAGCTCTGTCGGGTCGGCCAACGGAACCAGGACTCCCGAGAGCTTGCCGTGGCGGGTCACGAACACGATGTCGCGGCCTTGGAGAAGCTCCGGCGCTCGGTTTCGGAATTCGCGGACTCCTGCTACGCGCACAGCGGCGTTCCTTCCATCACCAAAGAGTACAGAACCCGATACGGGAGATCAACGATTGTGTACACAAATCTCCGGACGAATGTAGGCGACCCAGGTCTGCGGCGCAGCGGGTGAAAACAAAAGCGGCCACTAAGACGCTAGGACACGACGAATCCTTTTCTTCTTGACACCTCGCCTGGGTCACCGCGAGTATCGCTTCCCAAAACCATCTAATGGCGGAGGCACCGAATGACCAAGTCAGCTTCTATCGTCTCTCTCGCGCTGCTTGTTTTCATGGTATCGGCCGCAACGGCCCAGGTAGTCCCGACCGGGTCGGTTGATGGCGCCGTCACCGACACTTCGGCAGCGATACTTCCTGGCACGAACGTGGTCCTCACCAATACCAACACCAACGAAACGCGAACCGCGTTGGCGAACGAGCAGGGGGTCTTCTTCTTCAACCTGGTCCCGGTCGGAAACTACCGTTGGAGGCCGAGCTCGCAGGATTCAAGAAGTTCGTGCAGACGATCACGGTCGAGCTCGGACGCAAGATCACGCGTTGATATCCGGCTGGAAGTGGGAGAGGTACGCGAAGTGATCGAGGTCCAGACCGACGCGCCCGTGCTGGAGACGAGCACGGCATCAATCAGTACGAGCGTCAATAATCGTTATGTAGCAGATTTGCCGCTCGCCGGGCGGAATGTCCTGCAGCTGGCGGTGCTTTCCGCGGGGATCGTTCAGACGGCAAATCCGGCGCCAAGCTCCCTCAACGAGATCAGCGGGACGTCTTATTTTTCCACCAACGGGGCCAATCAGCGGATGAACGAGTTCCTGATGGACGGCGTTCCCAACAATGTCTCGGACCGCGTAGCCTACATTCCGCCGGTCGATCAGGTTCAGGAATTCAATATCCAGACCAACTCGTTCGACTCGGAGTACGGGCACTCGGGCGGCGCCTATATCAACGTCTCCACCAAGAGCGGGACCAATCGAATCCAGGGGACCGTCTATGAGTTTCTGCGTAACGACGCCTTGAATGCCAACAGCTTCTTCAACAATCGGTCCGGAATTGCCAAGCCGGCGCTGCGGTACAACCAGTTCGGGGCTGCCGTCGGGGGGCCGATCATCAAGAACAAGACTTTCTGGTTCTTCAATTACGAAGGAGTGAAATCAACCCGGCCCAGCAATACCATTTTTACCGTTCCTTCGGAATTCGAACGCCGGGGCGATTTTTCGCAGACATTCAATGCGGCCGGGCAGCTGATCCGGATCTATGACCCGTTCTCCACCCGACCCGATCCCGCCCAGGCCGGCCGCTTCATCCGGGATCAGTTTCCCGGCAACGTCATCCCGTCAAACCGGATGGACCCGGTGGCACAGAACATTATCAAGACGTTCGTGCCTCTCCCGAACCGGCCGGGCGATCCCAATAGTGGTACCAACAATCATGCCAAGGTGGTGGTGACTGAGCAGCCGATCGACAACTTCACCGTCCGGCTCGATCACAGTCTGGGGACGACCCAACGGCTGTTCGGGCGCTTTTCGATGTCGAAGACCCCGCAGGCCAGCGATTACCAGGTACCGGTCGGTGGCTTGAACCTGAACAACCGGGTCCAGACTTCGGTTGGAGTCGGAGATACCATTGCATTCGGGTCGACCACAATGCTCACAGTCAACGGCGGCTTCACCCGATGGACCCAGGAGGGGACGCAGCCTGACTACGATATCTCCACACTCGGGTTTGCTCCTTCCTTCGTCAACTCGCTTCAGCAGGTCAAGGTGCCGCGGCTCAGCAACAGCGACATGGTGTTTGTCGGCGCGCTCGAAGGGAGCTGGTACGAGCACACCAATACGTTCGCCTGGTCGGCCAGCATGAACCTGATCCGCGGACGGCATAACTTGAAATTCGGACATCAGACCCAGGTGAAGCAGAACAACTCGCAGGGAGCCAATTCGCCGGCCGGGAACTTCACCTTCAATCGCGGGTTCACCCAAGGGCCGGATCCTAACACGACCGGATCGGCCATCGGGTCCGGCATCGCGTCGTTCCTGGTCGCCACTCCCGCCAGCGGCTTCACGACCCTGAACGTCTCCAACGCACCGCAGTCTCCCTATTATGGCTTCTATTTCCAGGATGACATCCGAGTGTCGTCGCGACTGACCCTCAACATTGGAATCCGCTACGAGCTGAACCCGGCCGCGACCGAGCGGTTCAACCGCTCCGTCATTGGCTGGGCGTTCGGCCAGCCCAATCCGATCGAGGCGCAGGCCCGCGCCAACTATGCGCAGTCCCCGATTCCCGAGCTGCCCGTCGACCTCTTTCGAGTCGAAGGTGGATTGCTCTTTGCCACCCCTGACAACCGCCGCTATGCCCCGACCGACATGAACGACTGGAGCCCGCGATTCGGCTTCGCCTACCGCGCTACCGACAAAACGGTGGTGCGCGGCGGCTACGGACTCTTCTACAGCTACTGGCCGGCCCCGTTTGTGCGCCAGAACGGTTTCTCCTCCGATACCCCGATGGTATCGACGCTGGACGGAATCACGCCCGCCGACCTGCTAAGCAATCCGTTCCCCAACGGACTCATTGCGCCTCCCGGCAATTCGCAGGGCCTCTCTGACCCTGCTTGGAACCAATGTTGCCGTCTACTCCCAGTTTCGCCATTCGCCCTACAACGAACGCTGGGAACTCGGCATCCAGCAGGAACTGAGCTCGAATCTGCGCCTCGAGGTGAACTACGTCGGCAGCACTGCGCAGAGCCTTTACGTTGGAAACAACGGCGCGGGCAGCGGCGGCGAAATGAATCGCGAGCTGCACTATCTGCCTGCTGAACATCTCGCGCTCGGCGCCGGCCTGAGCCAGCGCGTTACGAACCCCTTCTTCGGCCTTATCCCCAGCAATCTAACGCTGGGCGCGCCGACGATCTCGAAACAGAATCTGCTTACGACCTTCCCCCACGTGGGCCAGCTTCAGATTCAGCGGGAAACTATCGGGCGGGCGTACTACCATGGCGGTCAGGCCTCGCTCACCAAACGCTTCTCCCGTGGCTTTCAATTCCTTTCGAGCTACACCTTCCAGCGTCAGATCGAGAAGGTTCAGTTCCTGAACGACAGTGATCCCGCTCCCTCCAAGGCAATCGGTGACCTGTGGCGCCCGCACCGATTCACCTTCGCGGGCGTTTGGGATTTGCCTTATCGCGACCAGTCCGGGGTAAAAGGGAAGCTGCTGGGCGGATGGCAGGTTTCGGTCATCCAGGTATTCCAGAGCGGCCAGGCGCTGCTGTTGCCCTCGGGCACGGTTTACACGGGCGAGGATCCACGTCTCGGCCCTGATGAGCGTTCCATCGACGGATGGTTCAATCCCGAAGGCGTTCGCCGTGCAGCCGGCGTTTACCCTTCGCACCTTATCCGTGCGCCTGGCGCGACTTCAGGGAGACGCCATCAATAACTGGGATTTTGCGCTGGGAAAGAAGATTGCTATAACGGACCGCTTTCGCACGGAATTCCGCTGGGAGATGTTCAATGCTCTCAATCGAGCCCAGTTCGGCGCCCCGACGCTGAACCCTGCCAGCGGAGCTTACGGGAGAATCACGAACACGGTCAACAATCCACGTGAAATGCAGTTCGGCCTGAAGCTGGTTTTTTGAAAGTTACGAAAAGACGTCCCTAACTCCGCTACCTGGTTGATCACTCAGCCGCAGACGCGAATGTTACCGAGGCTTCCTGCTTGACTTCATCTCGGGCGCGCCCCTAGTATCGTGAAAACTTCACGGTAGCGTTGGTCGCCGAAGGAGGAAGTCATATGTGGATTCCAAAATATGCGCGAGACAGAAAAAAAGGCGTTTGTTCTCCCATACCGACCCAGGTGGTTTCCAACGAAGAGATCCTCCCGCGGCCGCAGAACAAGAAACAGAAACGGCTCGAACATCTGATTGGAAGCTGGGGTGAAGAAAACGCCAAACGAGTGGGAATGGAACGGCGTGACTTCATGCGCACATCGATGGGATTCGCGACCGCCCTGCTAGCCAGCAACACGGTGTTTGGAAATTATTGGGAAGTCGACCCGGTTGAAGCTTTTGAACCCGCCGCGACGGCCGAGAAATGGCCGAAGGGCGAATACTTCATCATCGATGTGCAGACCCACTTCACCAACACCTATGACATCGGGCAGGAGCGAACAGGAGTGGGAGGTGGTTTCCGGCAGTATGAGTTTCTCAAGAACATGGGTGTCAACCTGAAGGCGGACGCCGAGGCGTACAGCTTCCACAATTTCATTCAAGAAATCTTCTTCGACAGTGAAACAAGCGTGGCGGTGATCAGCGGCGTGCCCAACCGGGAGAAGCAGCGAGACGAAAATGGGAAAGTGCTCGAGGGTGTCGCGCGCAGCAGGGCAGGACTTCCGAGCTGGTTAATGTCGAGACGCATGAAAGACATCAATGACCTGGCGGGTTCGCAGCGCGCGCTGTGTCAGGGCAATGTCGCGCCCAATCACTACTGGAACAAGTCTACCGATAAACCGGACTGGCCGGCGCTCTACGAGCAGATGGAGCGAGAGGCGAAACTCTATGGGATCGATTCGTGGAAGTGGTATTGCCACACAGATCCCGGCGCCAGCGGCGGCGGCTTTCAGCTCGATGACGAGATGTCGGCCAAGTTTTACGAGAAATCCCGGGAGCTTGGAATCAGGCACTTCAGCGTCCACAAGGGTTTCTCTTATCAATCGCGCACTCTGGGCCATCTGGCAAACCCCAAGGATGTAGAAAGAGCGGCCCTGGAGAATCCCGATTTGACCTTTGTGATCTATCATTCGGCGCTTAAACATGGTCCCAACGAGCCGAATTACATCAAGGAAAACCAGTTCGACCCGACCACCGGCGATTTCTTGTGGCACAACGTGCTGATGGATATCAAGCGGCGTAACCCTCAAATCACGAATGTGTATTGCGAGATCGGATCGTCGTTTGGCCTGCTGGCTGTCGAGAATCCCGAGATGTGCCAGCACTTGATGGGCAAGAACATCAAGCACTACGGGTCGGACCACGTCGTTTGGGGCACCGACTGCCTCTGGTGGGGTTCTCCTCAGTGGGCCATTGATCTGTTCAAACGCTTCCAGTTCACCGACGAGATGACGGAAAAGTTCGGTTACAAGAAGCTTACCAAGGAAGACAAGGCCAGGGTCTTCGGGCTGAACGCAGCCAAATTGTACAAGGTCGACGTCAAAGCGGCGCGTAAGGCGCTTCCCGCCGACGCGGTCGACAAATTCAAGAAAAGAGCCTTCACGGATGAAGCCGCCTACTACTCCACCGACAGCGTGGCCGGTTGGGTGCGCGCGGATTAACCCGATTGCGGATTGCGGATTGCGGATTGCAGATTGGACAACCACGAAGACACGAAGACGCTAAGAAAAGCGAAGATTTGTCTGGTGGGCCTGGCCCTGCTTCTTGGCACGCTGACTGGTTTCTCACGATCGGTCCAACAGCGGTCAAAATCTCCCGCCACGAACTGGCCCATGTTCGGCCGGGACATAGCTGGCACGCATTACAATCCTGACGAAAAAATTCTCACGCCCGAAAACATCTCACGACTGAAGCCCAAGTGGATCTTCGAGACCGGCGGGGACGTCTCGAGCCAGCCTATTGTCGTGGACGGCATCGTCTATTTCGGATCGTGGGACGGCAAGGAGTACGCTGTCGATGCCAGGACCGGCAAGAAAGTCTGGGAATACGACTGCGGCATTCCGTCACGCGCCAGCGCAGCCTACGACAACGGCGTCGTGTACTTCGGTGATCTGTCTGGACGTCTTCATGCCGTTGACGCCGGAACCGGCACCCTTAAATGGTCGGAGAGAATCGATCCCCATCCCAAAGCAGTCGTCACCAGCTCGCCCAAGGTTCACCAGGGCCGAATCTACATCGGGGTTTCGTCGCACGAAGAAGGAGAGCCTCGAAGACAGAAGGACTATTCCTGCTGTTCCTTTCGCGGCGGCGTGGCTTCGTTCGATGCCAAGACCGGCAAACAGTTGTGGCGTTTTTACACCATCCCGGAAGAGCCTAAAAAGCTGGGCGAAGATGCGAGCGGGCGCGCGATCCTTGGCCCTTCCGGTATCGCGGTCTGGTCGTCGGTCGGGCTGGATCCGGCAGCGAACCGCATCTATTTCACGACCGGCAATCAGTATTCGGGCGAAGATACCAAGCTTGTCGACTCGATCGTAGCGATCACCATGGATACGGGGAAGCTGGTGTGGTCGTACCAGGCAAGACCCTCCGACGTGTTCGTCATAGGTTGCCGCGATTGCGGCCCCGATTTCGATTTCGGAACGACGCCGCTGGCGCTGAAGGGTCCCAACGGCAGCAAGGTCCTGGGCGCCGCGCAGAAGAGCGGATGGGTCCACGCCGTGGACGCCGCCTCCGGAGCCCCGGTCTGGAAAACCGAAATCGGGCCAGGAAGCGCGCTCGGCGGCGTACAATTCGGCAGCGCAACCGATGGAGAGCGGCTGTACGTCGCTCAGGCGCATCCCATGAAAGGGGGCGCAATCGTGATGCTCGATGGAGCTACCGGCAAGATTCTATGGAATACTCCGACTCCGGACAAACGACCGAACTATGGACCCATCGTCGTCACAGGGCCTGCCGAGAATCGCCTGGTTTTCGCGGGAAGCTCGGCAGGTTTCATCCGGGCCTATGATGGCAAGGACGGACGGATTCTATGGGAATTCGATACCGGCGGCGCTGTCGGCGGCGGCCCGAGCGTGGTGGACGGCGTGCTCTACGTCGGGTCGGGCTACACCTTCCTTCGAGTCGGTAAACCTAATAACAAACTCTACGCCTTCTCACTGGACGGGCTTTAGACTCTTCCGAGACTCACTGCAAATGCTCTCGAAAGTCGCCTGTCATGTGGAAACAATTGTAAGCGTGCCCGCTTTGAGGGTGGGCAGCAGTGCCAGGACTTTAGGCATCAGTGGGCCCGTCTCGGCAAGACGGTTGTTGGGGGCCTTCAAGACTATGACTGCAATTTCGAATTGGGCGACGTCTTGCTGGAACGCGAGGTTGGCGTCCATGGTAATCAACACATCGTATTCTCGACTGGCGCGCTTCAGCAGTTCGCTATTTTTGAGTCCCGCCCATCCGATCAAGGACACGGATTGGACAGGGTGCCCCGGCAACTCGCGCCACAAGCGCCAGTCGAGATTCTCGTCGAGGAGGATTTTCACCTCAGGCAGTTCGCAAAAGCTCCCGGCTTGACACTTCGAGCAGCGCGATTATCTGGTCGCGCCGGACACTCGGAAATCCTTCGAGGAAGTCGTCGATCGAATCGCCCGCTTTGAGGTGTTCGAACAGACTCTGGACAGGCACCCGGGTGCCGACAAAAACCGGAGTACCCCCAAGAATGTCGGGATCGGAAAGGAATATCTCTGACAGATCAGGCGTCTTCATGCGAGCGAGTGTAACAGAATGGCGCGGCCATGAGGATGTTTGTTTTGGATGAACATGCCGGTAACAATGGAGCCATAAGCGCCTAAAAGATCGCGAAGGCCGGCTTCTTCTCGCTCTTTTCCTCAGCCGGCGGTTTCTTGCTCCCGTCGTTTCCGTCCGGGTTGTAGTCGATCAGCCAGTCCACGTCAATCTTCTCCGCCTTGCGCTTCGCCTTCTCGTCGATCAGCCAGTCGCCCCGTTCATTCCAGCCAACGCCGCCATTTTCCTGTACGTGACAGAACAGGCAATCCTCGGCGCCAAACTTCTTCGCCTTGGTCATGTATGCTTGATACGCCATCAAGCTGCCCGCGCTGAGGACAACGCCTAGCGCGGAGAAGATCACGAGCCGTTTCCATCCCCTTATGGCACGGCCCTTCTTCTCGGCCTGGCATTGGTTCTTGCTACGAACCATGGCTACTTCGCTTCAACCCTTGTGAAAACTCCGTTGCCCAATCTCTGGAACGGCCCTCCATCCACTGACAATTCCTCGGTCACGGTATAGGAATGAGCGGCGACAATGTTTACGACTCGCTTGAGCTGAAGGCTCTGTCCCTTGACCTTCAAGGGTGTGATAGTGAAACGAATGGCTATCGGGCTCTTCCAGTCTCCCAATCCGAGCAGCGCGGCTCCCGCAGCCCGCTGTTCAAAGGACGTCAGAACCTTTCCGTCGGGATCCCAGGTCAGGTAATTGATCTCCCGGAAATCACCGCCCTCGGACTTTCCTTCGGCCCGTCCTTCCAGGAATTTCCCTTCCATAATCGGAGTGTAAGTCAGGGTCCCTTCCCTGGGTCCACCGGGACCCAGGAGGCTTTCCATCCCCAGCCATTTGAATTTCCACTGGCCCTGGAAATATTCAAGCTTCTGCTGCTGCAAAGGCTGAGGCACTGATTCTCTGCGCGCTCCCTGCGGCTGAGGCGCGGCCTGCGGGGGCGAGGCCTGGAGATCAGGGACCTCGGTGGAGATCCGCTTCAGATCGAAAACGAAAGAAAAGGTCTGGCCGGCGAAACTGGCCTCTGCCTTTCCTTTTAGAGTTTCCCCTTCGAGCAGGAACTCATAGTTGACGGGGAGGTTTCCCTGAGGCGTCTGTACTTCTGCAATGGCAATCACTCTGGCCCCATCAAGCTTGATTTCCTTGAAGGCCACGTCGCCGCGTAATCCGCTTACTGTGCCCCTGTACGCGTCCCCCTCCTTCTTGAAGGAAGCTCTGGCAGGCATCTGTCCCTGTGGGGCCTGAACCGTCCCCTCCCAGCGTCCCTGCAATCTATCCTGCTGAGCGGCCGCTCCCGATAAGAAGCCGAGGAAGAGAATTCCAGTTCCCGCTGCGAAAATCCGCTGCATGTAGATGCCTCCCGCCAAGCAATGATCTACCGCTAAGGCGCAAAGACGCTTGGCCGTCATCGTAATTTTTTGGTTGCTGTATCGCTCTCTGGCAGAGTAAACGCAAAGATGGTCGCTCCCGAAGTCAGCTGTGCGGTCTCCGGCCAATACGCGGCCAGCGCCCGCGCTGCGAGGCCGCCCCAGCCCGAAGGAGTTGCCACATACTGCTTGCCTCCCACCGCGTATGTGATCGGTGATCCGCGGTGACCGGAGCCCGTGGGAAAGCTCCACAGCTTCTTGCCCGTCTTCGCATCGAGCGCGAAAAAATCTCCTTCAGGGTTGCCCGTGAAAACAAGGTCGCCTCCGGTGGAGAGAAGGGAAGCCAGGAGAGGATACTTCGATTCGAAGGTCCAACTCTTCTTGCCGGTGAGCGGGTCATGCGCATCGAGGTGAGTGGTGACTTTTCCCGATGGAGGATACGCCCTGGTCACGAACCCGCCCAGATAACCATGTCCTTCGCTGGGCTTCGCAGGTCTGACGGTGTACTCGCCGCACCATTCAACGCCGATATTGTAAAGCAGTCCGGTCCGTGGGCTGTATGCGGCATGATTCCAGCTGCGCGCTCCACTCCAACTCGGACAGATTACTTTCGGTTTGCCGAGCTCCGGTTCGTTTCTCCCTTGCGGGACGCCCCTGGCATCAAGACCGGTGCTCCAGTTGAGGCTGTCCATGTATTTCCATCCGGCGATAAACTCGCCGTTCGTGCGATCCAGGACCCAGACGAAGCCTCCTTTGTTAGGGTGAAGCAGGAGCTTGCGCGATCTTCCATCCACCGGCAGATCGAGGAGAATACACTCGTAGGCAGCGTCGTAGTCCCACAGGTCGTGAGGGATTGCCTGGAAATGCCAGGCAACCTCACCCGTGGCGGGTTTCAACGCCACGATGCAATCTGTGTATAGATTGTCCCCCTTGCGCAATTCGCCATTGAAATCGGCCGCGGGATTTCCGATGCCCCAGTATATGAGGTCCAGCTCGGGGTCGTATGAGCCGGTCAGCCAGGCAGCACCTCCGCCGAACTTCCAGCTGTCGCCGCTCCAGGTTTCGTTTCCTTTCTCGCCTGGACCTGGAATCGTATTGAACCGCCAGCGTTGCTTTCCTGTCTTGCAGTCAAACGCGACGATGTGGCCGCGATGCGCTGAGTCGCCTCCAGTGGAGCCAACCAGTACCAGATCTTTTACCACAAGAGGCGCGCCGGTGATGTTGCAACCAAACTTGCGGCTGTCCTCGACATTGACCTTCCACAGCTCCTCGCCGGTTGTGGCATCGAGCGCGACCACGAAGTTGTCAAGGCTTCCGAGAAAAACGCTGCCGTGACCAAGGGCGAGGCCCCGGCTCCAGTTGCCATAGCCGTAGCGCTGCCCTCTGGGGTACTTGTAGAAGTAGCTCCAGATCGGTTTGCCGCTGGCTGCATCCAACGCGAAAACGCGGTCTTCCGGGCCTACGACGTACATGACACCGTCAGCCACCAGCGGCGTGGCCTGCAATCCACCGTCGAGTTCTCCAAGCTGGAAGGCCCAGGCCGCGCGAAGCCGGTGAACATTCGAGGCATTGACCTGGTCGAGTGGGTTGTAGCGCCACGCTCGATAGGTTCCGCCGTAAGTGAGCCAGTTACCGGCTTCCTTCTCGGCCTGGTTGAGGCGCTCCGCAGTTATTTCACGGAGCCTGATGTCGAGTGCCGCAGAAGAACTCAACCCCGAAGACGCGACGACGCAAAGGAACCCCAAGAGCGCCGTGGAACGACGGTCAATCACCGGACCTCACCCATCCGTAAGCCGCATTGCTGCGCATTCCGCCGCGCTGCAGGTAAGCCGTCTTCAAGCGGCTCATAGCGTCCGCCGGAAGGGCTTTGCGCTGGGCCTTCACGTCGATGCCGTAGAGCTTGGCCGCGTTCAGGCCGAAGATCTTGGCTTTGTCTTCCTTGCTGATCTTCTTGTACCCGAATTTCTCACAAAACTCATCGGTGATCTGAAAGCGCTTGAAGGCATCAATAACCCACTGGGGTGAGCCCCACCAGAGGCAATCGGTCCCCCAGACGACGTGGTCGGCGCCGTAGTACTTGATGTTCTTGCCCATGCCATGCATGCACATCTCAGGGTGAGAAATAGCCAGCGGTCCAAAGAAACTGCCGATCTCGCAGTAGACGTTGTTGATTTTCGGGTTGCGCTTTTTTAGGTCCATCAGGACGTTATGCCATTCGAAATCTCCGGTCGTGGGATCGTATCCGTTGCTGGTGACCCATTCGGTTTCGTTCGGACCATGCTTGATGGCGGAATGATAGATCACGAAGGTCAGGTCCGGGTTCTGAAGCGCCGCCTTCTCCACATCCTTGGGATTCGCGAGATGCCCCAGGGTGCGGGACTGGTAGGAGTAACCCTTGTGGACGCTAATGAGCTTCATGCCCAGCTTGCGCGACTGCTCGTAAAACCAGGCCGCGTTTTCATCATCCAACTGAAAGCCTCGTCCCGATTGGCCCGGATCGGTGTGGCAGTACCACTTCCAGGAGTCGATTCCATAGAGTTTCATCTCTCGCTCCATCTGCTCCATGGTCGCAACCTTGTCGATGGAGTTGGAGGCTTTATCCCAGTAGTGGTTCGGCGCCAGGTTTCCCTGACACAGGGCTCGTTTGGAGCCCGAGAGGTCGTTGATTTCTTTCTTGCTCTGTGACATGAGCCAGCTCGGGAGAATCCCGCCGCGCCGGGCTCGTCCTTCAAGCGGCTTGCCGGTCTCGTCTTTCTGAATTTCACGCCCGGGAACGCCCGAGATCACTACCATCTCGGTTTCGCTATCCAGAAACATCTCCTTGACCATGTTCTTGAAGCCGTACGCCTCGGCGTCGTTCTTGAGATCGAACCCCATGTTCTTGATGAATTCCAGGTTGCGGAAATTCAAGGCGATGCCGTTGGTGAAATGGGTCTGGACGTCGACAATGAAGTACTCTCCTTTAGGCCACTTCTCATCGTAAGCCGCTGGTTCCATGGTCTCGGACTCGTCCACGTCCCAGTAGTTTCCGTAGACCTTGTTGGCCGCGAGAAAGCAGGTAGCCAGCCCCATGGAACTGGCCATGAAGGCGCGGCGTTCCATTCCCAGCTTCTTCGATTTCCTTTCGGCCAGTTCGCCGGTGAGAGCTTCGACTCGTTTCTGCTGGATGGTTTGCGGCCGCGGAATGAACTCCTCGTTTGAAACCATCTGGGTTGGCACGGGCGAGTCCACCCCTTTTTGGAAGTCTCGAACTGCTTTACGAATCCACATCAGATCTGCTCTCCTTTTCTTACTTGGATGCCGTCTGGGTAGTCAGATTCTGGCTATCGAGGGTATAGTCGAACCAGCCTATCATCATCTCCTCCCAGGTCTGGGGACCCCACCGGACCAGCTTGGACGGATCGGGATTGTATTTGTTGGCTGCCGAATTATCGAAGTGTGCGGTGCAATCGAGGCGCGTGCCCTTGGGTATGGCGATCGGGTTTTTGATCTTGTAGTGTAGCTGCCAGTTGAAGTCGTAGCGCGGAACCGAGAGAAGAATTCTGGTGGTTCCATCAGGAAATACAGCGCGGTACTCGAAATCTTTACCGCGGTAGTGCATGTGCGGCATAAATCCGGTGAGGTGGGCATCTTCCTTGAAGGTATATGAGGACTTGACCTCATGGTTGGGATCGCCCGGTGGTATCGCTAGATTGCGGCCAAATGCGCCTCCAGTTTGAACCAGTTTCTGCACCGGAGCTTTCGCGAAAATAAGGCCGACACTGGTGCGATCCTTCGTCGCCTCGCCGTTCGGCGTGTAGTGCATCTGGAAGTTGAGCGCCGAGCCTGCCTTGATCAGCTTGGCCTGCCCCGGTGGCAGCATCAGCGGAGGCATCCCCGGAGCCGTCCCTACCAGGCCGGAAACCGTGGCGCGCCCCGGCGTTGTTTCGGACGTCAGATCTTCCTCTTGTCGTAGCAGCCCGGCCGAAGGGAGCTTCCCTCGTGTGGGAGCCAGCACGCTCACGATCACATGGTGGACGACGCCGCGGTTTCCCGCCCGGATCTCCGCCGCCTGCACGTAACGGTCTTCCGTGAAATTGGTGGGGACCACAAAATTCCTGTACGGCACCACGCCATCGGCCGGCACGCTGTATTCCTCGGTCATGGCGAGGATCACGTCCGGCTGACCGATGCTCCAACCCTCGACAAACTTGGGATTCGGCGGCAGGTCTTTGGCGTCTCCTTCCCGCGCCCCACCTTCAACCCAGGCCGTAATGGTCTCGATCTCGCGCTGGGAGAGGCGGCGGTCGTTGGAAAACTCGCCGTGGCGCGGATCTGCCGGCCAGGGTGGCATCCTGCGCTCCTGCACGACTTCCCGGATCGACTTGGCCCACGGGCGCACTTCTTTGTAAGTCAGAAGGGACATGGGCGCGACTTCGCCGGGACGGTGACACGTCATGCAGCTCCTCTGCAGAATCGGAGCCACGTCCTTGTTGAAAGTGACAGCGGCTGCCGGTCCCCCGGCCGCGCTTGGAGCATGGGCGAAAATAGTCGCGAAGGTAAGGCAAATCAGGCTAGCGTACAAACCACGGCTAAACTTCATGGTAATCCCCTCAGTTGGATTGACGATTGACGATTTACGATTGACGATTTCCCGACCTCGTCAGTCCACTCGTCAAATCGTCAGTATCTGCCCAAGTCGTAAATCGTCAATTGCGATGAAATCGTAACTATTCCACCGTCAATCGTCAATCGTCAATCGTCAATTTCCGAGCTGCTCCGCGTCCCGCGTATAAGTAAACCACCCGATCATCATCTCTTCCCAGGTTTGATCTCCCCAGCGCACTTCGCGGGTCGGATCGGGGTTGTACTTGTTATTGGTGGAATTATCGAAGTGAGCGACGCAATCGATGCGGGTACCCTTTGGCAAGGAAAGCGGCTTGGCGAACTTGTAAGTCAGCTGCCAGTTGAAATCGTAGCGCGGGACTCGCAGGATCACCTCAGACCGCCCATCAGGGTAGATCGCCGTATACAGGAAGTCCTTACCGCGGACGTGCATGTGCGGCATCAGAGTTATCAGGTGAACGTCCTCGGCGAACGTGGTGCTCGATGTCACCTCATGGCCGGGATCGCCGGGCGGAATCACAAAGCGCGCGTTGGCTGCGTTGCCGGTCACGATCGTCTTGTGCACCGGTTCCTTTGCGAAAACAAAACCGACGCTGGTTCGATCCCGGGTCGGGACGCCATTGGTGGTGTAGTGCATCTGAAGCACGATGTTTGAACCTGCTTTAATGCGCTTGGCGGTTCCCGGTGGAAAGACATCCGCCGAGTCGCCGGGTGCGATGCCGCCCAGGAAGTTCTCGCGGCCCCTCTGGATGTTCGTGGCGCTGCCGCCGGACGCCTGAGGGTCTCGATTGCGCTGAGGCTGACCGGCGCCGGGATCCTGAACGGAGGCGATCACGTGATGGACCACACTCCGATTCCCGGGACGGATTTCCAGGGCTTGAATCCACTTATCCTCGGTAAAGTTGGTCGGGATGGTCATGTATTTGTAGGGCACTACCCCTTCGGCCGGCACTTCGAATTCCTCCTGCATGGTCAGGACCAGATCGGGCTTTCCGATCGTCCAGCCTTCCGAGAACTTCGGCGCAGGCGGGAGGTCTTTGTCGTCGCCCTTGGGGGCGCCGGCGTTTGCCCAGGCCACGAGCGTGTCGATCTCTTTCTGAGGCAGCCGACGGTCGTTCTCGAAATGGGTATGCTGCGGATCGGCCAGCCAGGGAGGCATCGATCGCTCCACCACCTTCTCCTTGATCGATCTCGCCCACGGGCGCGCCTGCTCGTAGCTCAGAAGCGACATCGGGGCAATTTCTCCGGGGCGATGGCATTCGACGCAGCGCTTGAAGAGAATTGGAGCGACATCCTTCGTAAAGGTGACCTTTGTATTTGCCGGTCCGGCTGCCACGGTACCGGTCAGGGCAATCGCTGATGCTCCGAGCCCCAAGGCTCCCAGCTTCAGATACCGTCTCATCATAACCTCCAGGAGGATAGGTGGATCACAACGATTTAACCACAGTTGCGGCGCACATACCACGTCCTTTTCACCAGGTTCCTGGCCATTCTTCGCGTCTTTGCGCCTTAGCGGTAGAGCGGTTCGGGATTGCCTGCTTTGGAATGCCAGTAGGGGATCCAGAGCAATCCGAAATCCTGTAACAAGATGTCTGCCTTCGCCGGACGCACGATCACTTCTTGCAGAGTTTCGGCCTGCGGATCATACGTCTGCGCCAGCCGGTCTGCCTCCTCGCTCAGTTGTTTCTCGATGGCATCCAATTGCGCCCGGGTAGCTTGCTGCTGCTGTTGAGCACGCTCGATGTCTTCTTTCTCCCGCGAAATCCGGCTCGCCCCGCGGGCCGCGGTTGTGGCTCTTCCGAGGTTAGCGATGCTGGTGGTCTTCCGCCCGAATACTGCCCCGAGCAGGGTCGCGCCCACCGATATGGCGGTCTGCACCTTCTGCTGGCCGTACTGTTCCTGCTCCCGTTCGACGCGTTGCTCGGCCCGCATTAATTGCCGCTGGAGCGTGCCGATCTTGGTGGCGAAGCGCTGGCGCAGACGTGCCACCTCGAAATCCCGCCGTTCGCGAGCCAGTTGCTGCAGGCGGATACGGAAATCCCTCTCCGGCTCCCCGGGCTGAGAGGTATGTTTAAAAAGATTGCTTTTCCACAGTGTGAGTTGATGCTGCTTGGAGAGAAAGTCGATGTAGCTCTTCGACAGACTTGCCAGGCGTTTTCCCTGCAAGGAGGCCGCGGGGAGAGGAAGGTAGGCCGCGTCTTCCGACGGTTGACGCCCAAGCTGGTCCGGCTCCCCAGGCAGCTCCCGGGCTTGATACCAAAGCGCGGCGTTCATGTCTTCCTGCAGTTCGATTACATGGGCCAGCGACTGGGCGTGCGTGATTCCCAGCTTGTTGTTGATGATGTGCACTTTGGCAGACGCATAAAGAAAGGGATGGTAGGCCAGCTGCCCCTCGGAATCCGGCCGGGCCTGGGCGACGGCAAAGAACTGACGAACCTCGGGAGGTAGCTGCGGCCTGACCTTGGATGTCTCTGGCCCCGGCTCAGAAGCCTGGGGCACGGCTTGCGGCATCGCAGGCTCACTCACCGGTTTCCTGTCCTGCATCAATTGCTTGATCTGGCTGCGAGTGAGCGGTCCAGCCAAATAAGATAGCGCCCAGCGAGTCTGGAACATCGTGGGCTGCTCTTCGTGCACGCTCTGCATCAAGAAAACGCGCTGGCCGAGCTTCGATATCAAGTCGGCCAGGGCGCGCGGTTCGAATCCTGCTCCGCTTGTGCCGGCGGCGCTTGCGAGTCCTTCTAACAGCCGGTCCTTGTCTCGCTCCGTCTGCAATCTCCCGATGAACCAGGTACCGGCATTCGACAAGCCCTTATAGTCCAGATCCACGGGATTCTGAGTTGCCAGTACGACTCCAAGACCGAAAGCCCGCGCCTGCTTCAGAAGGGTGAGCAAGGGGCGCTTGGAAGGGGGCTCGGAAACCGGAGGAAAAAAGCCGAACACCTCATCCATGTAAAGTATGGCGCGCAGGCTCGGTGTTCCGGGTTGAGAGCGCATCCAGCCGAGCACGTGATTGAGCAGGATCGTGACAAAAAACATTCGCTCGGCATCGGAAAGGTGCGCAATGGAAAAGATGCTCATTCTGGGCTTTCCCGCTTTTGTGTACAGCATGCGATCGATTTCCAGTCCCTCGCCTTCCATCCATGCCTCGAAGCCCGGTGCCGCGAGCAGATTGTTCAGCGTCAATGCCAGCTGAAAACGTTCTTGCGCCGGGTAGAATGTTTCCAGGTCAAAGACACCGATGCGCGGCATTGGAGGTTTCTGGATCATCTGTATCAAAGCAGGAAGGTCCAGATCCTTGCCGGATGACCAGGCCTGTTCGAGGACACTGGCAATGAGGATGTGTTCTCGGCTGCGAAGCGGGTCCGCTTGAATACCGACGAGGCCCAGCAGGCTTGACGCGGTCGTTTGAATGCGATCTTTGAGCAGATCGAGATCGGTGTTCGGAGCAGGGGCGGCAAAGGATTTCAGGATCGAGACCGGCAGACCGGCGGTGCTTCCCGGTGTGTAAATGGTAAAATCGGCGGCCGACTTGAATGCGCGAATCCGCTGCGGGTCCTGTCCCCACTCCTGGAGCCCCTTGCGCCACTTCTCCGCTTCGGCGGCGGCGTACTCGTCGAGAGAGACGCCCGCTTTGCTTGCCTGGTCTTCCTGGACCCAAGGGCGAAAGTCGTCCGGCCTCAAGTCTGGAAACGCCAGCAATAGATTTCCCAGGTCTCCCTTCGGGTCAATGATGATTGCCGGGATGTTGTCGATCGCGGCTTCCTCCAGCAGCCCAAGACACAAGCCGGTCTTCCCGCTGCCGGTCATACCGACGCACACCGCGTGTGTCACCAGGTCCTTGGCGTCGTACAAGAGATAGTCATTCTGAAGCGTTCCGGACTGGGGGTTTACCAGCTTCCCGAGATAAAACAGGCCAAGTTTCTCAAAAGATTCCATCGGGTCCTCCCTCTTGCTGTCCTCGCTTCTTCCCGGTGACGGTTTCACCTTCTAGCGAGGTCCAGGGTAGCGGCTCGTTAGTCATTTGTCATTGGTCATGATTGGTCATTTGTCATTGGTCATTTGTCATATTGGTCATTTATCATTCATACTCGGACCTCGGACTCGCGTCTCGTGCAGTGCCAGTCTCTGGACATCTCAGAACCAATGACAAATGACTAAGACCAATGACCAATGACCAATGACATGGATGTCGGCATACTGGGAAGAATCGGCTACGATCTCTACGCTGAAGACCACAATGTTCCACTCAAAGACGTGCGACGCTTCTCGCGCTATCTGGGAGGCTCGTCAGCAAACATGGCGGTGGGGTTGCGCCGGCTTGGGCTCAGCGTCGGAATCATCAGCTGCGTCGGCACAGATCCGCTGAGCGATTACCTGATCGAGTATCTCGAACACGAGGGAGTCGATACCCGATTCGTTCAACGCAAGGCGGGCTACGTTTCCTCCCTCTGCCTGACTGAAGTCTCGCCGCCGAATCATTTCCCTCAGGTCTTCTATCGCGATCGTCCCGCAGACGCCCAGGTGGAAGTGGGCGGCCCGGAACAGGAATTCATCGGGTCGACGCGGCTCTTCGTCACGAACGGCACCAGCCTGTGCGCGTCGCCTTCCCGGGAATCGACCTATCGCGCGCTGGAATCGGCTCACACAGCGGGCGTGCGTATCGCGTTCGATGTAGACTTTCGTGCCAGCTCCTGGGCCGGCCCGGAAGAGGCGGGATTGTACGCGAGGCTGGCGCTTCCATTCATCGATATCCTGATCGCCAATCCGGAAGAAATCTGCATGGTGGCCGAAGAAGACGATGTCGACCAGGCCATCGCGAGGCTTCGGAACCGGGGTGTTCCGCTGGTGGTGGCCAAAATGGGTTCGGAAGGAACGCGCGCGACCAATGCTGCGGAGTCGGTCTTTCTTCCTTCATATCCGGTTGAGGTAGTCTCGACTATCGGGGCGGGGGATGGGTTCGCTTCAGGCTTTCTCTATGCGATTTTCAGGGGGATGTCGCTGACCCAGGCGCTCAGCTACGGAAACGCCGCTGCGGCCATTGTAGTGAACCGGTTGATGTGTTCGGAAGCAATGCCCACCCTGTCAGAGGTCGAAGCGCTGATTGCCCAGCAGGGCAACGGCGGTTGATTCAGCGTGGTTCGCACCTTCGCAGTTGCAGTCGCGGTGCCCGCGGTCGTTGTCGCTGTGCGTATCCCAGGAGGTGCTGTGGAAGCCCGCGGCAGTGACGAAGCGGCTCCCCGCCTCAACCAGGCGGTGCGCGAGCAGAAGAGACGATCCGACAGAGTCCTTGCCGTACTGCTCCTTGGTCTTGTCGGATTCCTTCGACAGATCGAAGGTATCGCGCACCGCGGGCGTCAGGATCATCTTCCAGGCTTGCGCATGTAGGCGTCGAGGTCGGCATGCTCCGCCTTCTCGTTGAGCGCGCGGTAGTGGCGATCGACCGCCTTCAGGAAGGCCGAGCGGCTTTCGACCGACGCCTCCGACACCGTCTTGGGGAGGATGAGATCGGTGACGAAGTCAGGCTTGCTCGGATCCGGGATACACATCGGGTACCTGATGAGCCTGATGAGGCGGAGCGTTGACTTGTCTGTTTGGCGCGCCTAACATGGCACGCCAAACGGGGGCATCGCATGATCGGTCAGACGCTCGGCCATTACCGCATCGTCGAGAAGCTCGGCGAGGGCGGCATGGGTGTCGTCTACCGGGCGCAGGACACGACGCTCGGACGCGACGTAGCGATAAAAGTTTTGCCCCAGTCCTTTGCTCAGGACGCGGGGCGGCTGGCCCGGTTTGAGCGGGAAGCGCGGCTGCTCGCCTCGCTGAATCACACCAACATCGCGGCGATCCATGACCTGGAGGAGGCCGACGGCCTGCGCTACCTGGTGCTGGAATACGTGGCGGGCGAGACTCTGGCCGAGCGTTTGAAGCGCGGGCCGCTGCCGGGGGAGGAAGCGGTGGAGATGGCCAAACAAATTGCCGAGGCGCTGGAGGCGGCGCACGAGAAGGGCGTCATCCACCGTGACCTGAAGCCGGCCAACATAGAGCTGACGCCGGAAGGTACGGTCAAAGTGCTGGACTTCGGCCTGGCCAAGGCCTTTGAGCCGGAAGGCTCCGACGCGGAACTGTCGAAAACCATCAGCGCGGACGCCACGCGCGCCGGGGTGATTCTGGGCACGGCGGCCTACATGTCGCCGGAGCAGGCGCGGGGCAAGCCGGTGGACAAGCGCACCGACATCTGGGCCTTCGGCTGCGTGCTCTACGAAATGCTGGCTGGGAAACCGGCCTTCGGGGCCGACACCATCACCGATACCCTAGCCGCAGTTGTCAAGAACGAGCCTGAGTGGAGCGCGCTTCCGGCCGTGACGCCGGCCCCGGTGCGCACGCTGCTGCGGCGCTGCTTGCAAAAGGACCCGCGCGAGCGGCTGCGCGATGCGGGCGACGCGCTGCTGGAACTCAAGCAGCCCGCCGCTGCGGAGCGAGCGATGCCGGCGGCAACGGCACGTGCGCGCGCGATTCCGTGGCTGGTTGCCGCGCTGTTCGCCGCGATTGCGCTGGTGCTAGCAATCGTGCATTTCCGCCAAGCGCCTCCTGAGCAGCGAGTGACCAGGTTCGCTCTGCTCCCGCCCGAGAAAACGGCCTTGGGCGCCGTCGCAGTCTCCCCCGATGGCCGCCGGGTAGCCTTCACGGCCACCGATGCCTCGGGCAAGACGCAGCTCTGGGTGCGCGCGCTGGATGCGCTGGCCGCCCAGACGCTGGCCGGGACCGAGGGCGCCAGCTACCCCTTCTGGTCACCCGACAGCCGCTCCATCGGCTTTTTCGCCGGCGGCACGCTGCAGAAGATCGAAGCTTCGGGCGGGCCGCCCCAGACGCTCGCCAGGGCGCCGACCGGCCGCGGCGCCGCCTGGAGCCGGGAGGGGGTGATCGTCTTCGCGCCCAGTAGTTCAGGCGCCCTGTTGCAGGTGCCAGCGGCAGGGGGCGAGCCGAAGCCGGTGACCCAGCTTGACGCCTCGCGCCAGGAGACTTCCCACCGCTGGCCGCAGTTTTTGCCCGATGGCCGCCGCTTCCTGCATTTCATCGTCAGTAGCCAGCAGCGGGAACACTGGGGCATTTACCTGGGCTCGCTTGATTCCAAGGAGGAGATGGATTCAAAGAAAACGCGCCTGGTGGCAACGGACTCCAGTGCCGCCTTCGCCGGGCCGGCCACGGGGCGCGGGTATCTGCTGTTCCTGCGCGAACGCGCGCTGATGGCCCAACGGTTCGATCCGGGCAAGCTCGAGTTGAGCGGCGAGGCCTTTCCGGTGGCCGAGCCGGTGGGGGTGGAGACCGGTTTCTGGCGCGCGCGCTTTTCGGTCTCCGAGAGCGGTGTGCTGGTCTATGACTCCAGCGGCGGCGGCAACCGCCAGCTTGTTTGGATGGACCACGGCGGCAAGCGGCTGGAAACCGTGGGCGCGCTCGGCGCGTACTGGCAACTCGACCTGTCGCCGGACGGACGGCGCGTGGCGGCGATGCGCAGCGATCCCCAGACCGGAGACTCGGATATCTGGCTGTTCGATGTCGCACGTGCCGCAAGCTCGCGCTTCACTTTCCATCCCGCCATCGAAGGCTTTCCCGTCTGGTCGCCCGATGGCAGCCGGATCGCCTTCTACTCAACCCGGGACGGCCCCTGGAACCTCTACCAAAAGGCCGCGAGCGGGACAGGCGAGGATGAATCACTGCTGAAGACGCAGGCCGACAAATGGCCAACTGACTGGTCCCGGGACGGGCGGTTCCTTCTCTTCGGCGAATCGGATGCCAAGACACGAATGGACCTGTGGGTGCTGCCGCTCACTGCGGAGACAAAAGACGCCGGGCGGAAGCCGATGCCCTTTCTGCGCACCGAGTTTCACGAGCGAAACGGCCGGTTCTCGCCCGACGGGAAGTGGGTGGCCTACGACTCGAACGAGTCGGGGCGATACGAGGTCTACGTGCGAGAATTCTTGCCGGGCCAGCCGGCCAGCGGCGGGAAGTGGCCGGTCTCAACAGGTGGAGGTGTCGGGCCACGCTGGCGCGGAGACGGCAAGGAGTTGTTCTATCTGGCGCCGGACCGCAAGCTGATGGCGGTGGAGGTCAAGGCCGGGACCCGCTTCGAAGCGGAAATTCCCCGGCCCCTGTTCCAGACGCGTGTGTTTACGGGCGCCCCAGGCGCCGGCTACGCCGTCACAGGCGACGGGCAGCGGTTTCTGATCCTCAGCGAGGCGGAGGGCGCGGCGGGCGAGCCGGCCACGGTGTTCCTGAACTGGCCCGCCGCGCTGAATAAATGACCGGCCGAGCCCCGGGGATGTTCTGAATGCGTACGTAGAGCGCCAGTTATGAAACTGTATCGGCGGCCTAACAGTCACGCCTAAACGGATTTTCAACTTGGGAGTACGGCCCGCCGTCTATATCCCGCTCGGGCAAGGAAAACTACTTCGAATTGCCCGGGGTCAGCCAGCGGTCGAACCACTTCAGCATCTCAGTCCGCATCTCCGGCGTATAGACGTGGCCGACGTCGGGATAAAGGATGCTCCTGAATTTTTCCCCGGCTCCCAGCGTAGCGTAAACGCTCGCCACTTTTTCCTCGATCATCTTTATCCCATCGGCGGGTGAGCCTGCGTCGAGGTCTCCCGTCAAGGCGAGAAACGGTCGCGGCGCTATGAGGGCGAGCACCCCTTCGGAGTCGAAATGCTTGAGCAAGCCGTTGGCAAAATAATAAATCCCATGCTGGCGCAGATCGCCGTGCGCGATCAGGTTCTGGTAGCGGGTCAGGCAGGCGACCCCCACCGCCGCCGCAACCCGGTCATCCACGGCCGCCAGCCACCAGGCGCGGGTACTCCCCATGCTCATGCCGGTTGCGCCAATGCGGCTCCTGTCCACCTCCGGCCGGCTGCAGAGATAGTCCAGGGCGATCTGATCGTCGCGAACAAACATTCCCCAGAGCGTGCGTCCGAGCCACAGGTTCAGCTTGAAGAGGCTTTCCTGCTCGCTGCGCGACGTCTCAAGGGGGCCGGCCGGCCCGGTGCCGACTCGGTCGCCATGCCAGTATGCGTCGGGAGAAAGTACGATATATCCCGCCCGAACGAAGGCTTCACCCAGTGATTCCTGGCCGCCGTTGGTGTTCGGGATAATGATCTGTGTCTTGTCCGGAGTGGACGAGTGAAGCCAGAGGATCGCCGGGGCAGGCTGAAGGCGCCGGTCGGGGATCAGGAGCAGCGCCGAAACCATGTTGTCGACGCCGTTGGGAATCGCCACTTTTTCGAGCGTGTAGCCGGGGCGCACTTCGCGCGAAATTACTTTTGCTTGAAGCGGCGCGGGCCGCGGCGGAAGATCGCCGAGGGATTGCACAACAAGCTTGTGAGTCTCGCGCCGCGCCTCGGTCCAGTCAGCGGCGCTCTTCGGAAGAGAGAAACTCCCGAAGCCAAGGTTCTTGTAGACTCCGGGGACCTGTCGATCGCGCTCGGAAGCTGCCTTGCGGTAATCCGCGCCCGCCTGCGGTCCCGAAGGGGGGGAGGGAAGGGCCTGGTACTTGCGCACGGTTATCTGCCGCAACACACAATCGGCCACCGCTTCGCCCAGCCGAATGTACCCGGCTTCATTGAAGTGAGTGCCATCGGGCAGCATCAGCGCCGGCTGCGTCCTGAAGAACCCTCCTTTTCAACAACCCAGTGCAGGTCGTGCAGCGGGACGCCGGCCTCTTTCATCACGCGCGTGGCGACCGCGTTGTATCGGACGACATCGGTTTCAAAGCGGTCGAAATCCGCTCCTCGCCTGGCATGCCGGTCATCAATAATCGGAGTGGTGTTGGCGAACACGAGCGTCGCGCGGGTCTCTTTCTGGATTCGCGCGACGATCTGTTTCAGGTTGATCTCATACTCTTTGATTTCTACCTGGTGTTGCCTGGTTTTCTTGGAAACCTTCAGGTCGTGCAAGCCGCAGTTGAGGTGCACGACGTCAGGATTCTCACGCACAACCCATGCTTCAAGATTAGCCAGCACATTGGCGCTGTCGCCGCCGTTGGGTTCGGGACTGACCACGACGGCTCTGCCTGCCAGACTCCTCGCGACGACAGGCGCATAGCCGAGCCGGATCGAGTCTCCGATCAAGACTACTTTCGGAAGCTCGGTACTGGAAGACTGGGTCCGGGTCTGGGCCGCAACGATTGTTCCCAGGAAAAGAAAACCGCACACCAAGAAGCCTGCGCGCCTTGTCATGATCACACTCCAACGAATACCACTAAGACCGAAGACACGAAGAAACACTAAGAATCTTGTCGCACGGTCACCGGCGTCCCGGTGCGCAGTGACTCGGTCGCTGCCAGCGCGATTTCGAGCGAGCGGAGTCCTTCCGTGATGCCGATCTCGGGAGAGCGCTGTTTTATGACGCAGTCGAGGAATGCGCTCAACTCGCGCTGATACGCGCCATGGAATCTCTCTTCAAAACCCGATACAGCATCGCGGGTGAAGACGTCCCGGCGCGCCGTCACAAGACTCGATTGTTCGATGCCGCCGATATAGACCGCTCCGTTCGTACCCACGATCTCGGTGCGGATATCGTACCCGTAAGTTCCAGTCCGCGAGGCTTCAATGTTTCCGATCGCGCCGGAGGCGAAAGTCAGATTCACCACCGCATTATCGATGTCTCCGACGCCGGCCAGCTTAGGATAGAGTAAATTGCTCCCCTCGCTCGAGACTCGCGTGACCTCGCTGTTCATAAGCCAGCGCGCCAGATCGAAGTCGTGAATCGCCATGTCGAGCAGCAAGCCGCCACTGACTTCGGGACGGGCAAACTCGATACTGGGTTCCCCGGCATCGCGCGCCACGGCCTTGAAGGTGATAGGATCGCCGATCTGGCCGGTGGCGATTCTTTCATGCGCTTTCTGATAGGCTCGGTCAAAACGCCGCTGGAAGGCGATCTGAAACAAAACTTCGGCTCTGGTTATCGCGTCTGCCGCCTGGCAAGCGTCCTGCAGCGACAGGGCCAATGGTTTTTCGCAGAGAATGTGGATCCCGCGCCCGGCGGCCTCCTTGATCAGAAAAGGATGGCTGGGTGGTGTCGTCGCTATGACGACGGCATCGGGCTTCTCCCGCTCTATCATCGTGGCGAAATCATCGTACACACTGACGGCATACCGGGCCGCAATCTCATCGCGAGCCCCTGACCAGGAGTCGCAAGCTGCAATTGCCTCCACACGGTCGGTCATGTGGATCAAGTTGGCCAGGTGGAGCTTTCCCATTCGCCCCAGACCGACGATGCCAACTCGCAATCCGTGTTGCTTCACGTTGTTCAATCCGCAATCCGCAATCTGCAATCCGCAATCGGTTAGCGGATGATCTGCTTTTTCTTCTGTTCCTCGTAGAGCCGCCGCCGTTCCCTGAATTTGCCTTCGCGGTCGAGTTCCGGCTGGGGCACATCCCACCACCCGCCATATCCACCCATCAAATCGTCTTTCTCGGATTCCAGATGAATCACGGTCGGCCGGTCGCGGACCGTGCGCGCCTCTTCGAGAGCCTGTTTCAGACCATCGCGGCTGTTGGCGCGCAGAGCATGACACCCCATGCCCCGCGCCATCAGGTAATAGTCTACGGGAACAAACTCCGAGCCGGGACGGCCGGCCAGATCGAACTCCATTGCGAAATCCTCGAAACCGCTTCCTTGCTGGAGGTGACGAATGCTCTGATTGCCATGATTGTCGAAGACAACCACGGTGAACGCCAGCCGCTGCTGCACCCCAGTCACCAGTTCCTGACTGGCCATCAGGAAAGATGAGTCTCCCACCATTACAATTACCTCGCGCTGTGGCATGGCAAGCCGGGCGCCAAGTCCGGCGGCGATTTCGAATCCCATCGTGGAATAGCCATACTCCATGAGATACCCTTTGCCTTCCGGGTCTTTATTCTTCCACAAGCGATGCAGGTCTCCGGGAAGGCTCCCGGCCGCGTTTATGACCACTGAATCATGGTTTACATGGCGATTAATGACATCGATTGCCGCGGTCTGGTCGATCGGTACGCGGTCACGGGATAACCAGCTTTCGGCGATTTTCATCCACTCGGCCAGCGAGCGCTGAATCTCGTGGAAATAGTCGCTGGTATTGGAATATCCGGTTCCGCTTCCCTTTGACCTGAAAGCCGGGGGGCGTCCTTCCAGCTCCTCCAACAGGGCCTCCAACGTGCGGCGCGCATCCCCCCAGAGCTTGAAGCTGCGCTGCTTCGACACATCGAAGTGGCAGATATTGATGTTGATAAACTCGGGACGCGCGCCCCAGAGCGTTTCATTGCTGGTGGTAAAATCGCTGTAGCGCGTGCCCACTCCAATCACAAGATCCGCCTGCTGCACCATGGCGGTGCCGCACGAAGTCCCGGTGGGTCCGGCTGAATACAGGTTGAGGGGGTGATCATGCAGAATCGCTCCAATGCCGGCCTGCGTCGACACGACCGGCGCCCCTATCCGTTCGGCGAAAAGCACGAGCTGCCGCTGGGCGCCGCTCCGCAGCACGCCGCCGCCGGCGATGATCACCGGACGACGAGCCGCCAGGATGCGATCCGCCGCCTGTGAGATTTTCTCCGGCGCTTCGCAGATCCGGGGATAGACCCGGTCGACCGGCGCCAGATAGAGCGAGGTATCGAATTCGGCCGACTCCGCCTGCACGTCCATGGGAAGGCAGAGCACGGCGGGACCTTCGCTCCCGGGCTCCAGCATTGCATCGAAGGCTTCTCTCATCTTCCGGCGGAGCTGCTCGACGCGGGTCACGCGCGACCAGTATTTGCTTACCGGCTTCAAGGCGGAGTTCACGGTCTCGTCCTGCACCGATTCCAGTTGCTGCAACACGGGTCCGACTCCGTCCGCAAAAACCTCGCCCGGCAAGAGAATCACCGGCAGGCGGTTGATTTTGGCGGCAGCCGCGCCGGTCACCATGTTGGTCGCGCCCGGTCCGACCGAGGTGGTTACAGCCAGCGGTCTCCCGGTCAACTTGGCGTAGGCGGCCGCAATATGCACGGCGCTCTGTTCGTTCTTGACCAGTATGTACGTGATCTTGTCGCGCGATTGGGCGATGGCCTCTCCGAGCTGAACATTCCCGTGGCCAAAGATTCCGAGGATGTGAGAAACCCCCTCGTGGACGAGATAACGCACGATGGCCTGTCCTCCGGTCATGCGCTGAAGCGGCATTGGGCTCGCGGATTCCGCAACCACGGCATCGGCGTCGAGTTGTTCTTTCATGGCGTGCTCCTTTCCAACTTGAGGCCCGGCGTCTTGGCGGATTCTGATCCGAAGACGCGGCCAATCGACTTCATTTTTGATTGAGAGTCCAGGCGTGCTGAGGATCGAATTCGAATCCTCGGTAGCGGTTCCCGTCCAGGTGCCGGACGGCCCAAAGATAGTACATGTTGTATCCGGGCGCGCTCACCTGACAATGCGATCGGTTTTTCGTGATTGCCAGCAGGTCTCCGCTCTGAATCTTGAAGACGTCATCACCCAACTCGCCGTGTCCGTATCCATTCGACGGACTGAATCGGTAGTAATAGATCTCTGGTTGCGGGTGCGAGTGAGGTGGATAGGAGCTCCATCGACCCGCAAAGTTAACCACTTCACCCAGCACGAGCTTGCTTTCCGGCGGACCGTTGGTATCGTCGAAGACAAGCCGGACGATGCGATGGCACGTGTCCTGCAGGATCCCCTGGCCGCGATGTTCGATTTGAACGTCGCCGGCGCGATAGAAGCGGGGAGCGAAGCGGTTCGGGTTCGTAGCCTGAACCACGAAAATCTCCGCTGTCTGATCACCACGGCTGGCGGCCTCAATGGAATCGCCGGCGCAGCAGTGGACCACGGTAGGGGCAGTCTCGATCCACTCGCGCCGGTCGAAGTCAATGACATGGCCATTCACTGCCAGCGACCCTGAGCCCGAAAAAACCAGTGCGGCGATTTCTGAGTCGCGCGCTACCAGGGTGGCTGCTCTTCCAGGTTCCAGTCGCCAAACGCCGAAAGTCAACCCCACCTGGGGTTCTTGTTCAGCAGAGAGGATCTGCTGATAGCCGCTGTTGGAATCGTTGGATGCACCACCTCGCACTATCGACACGGTCATACAAGTATTTCCCCTATAGGCCGAACGCTTCTCTCAAGTACTTTCGCGAAACCATGGAGCTTTCGAGGGCAGTTCCGAGTTGTGTGTGGTCGGTCTCGACGATCACCCAGCCTGACCACGCGTTCTGTTGAAGCAAGTGAAACAAAGCCGGAAAATCGACGTCGCCGGTTCCCAGCTCGGTCCACACTCCGCGAGCGCAAGCCTCGCGGTAATTGAGTTTCTCCACCCGTGCCCGATCGAGTATGGCTCGTCTCGCATCCTTGAGATGAATCGCTCCCAGCCGTGAGAAGTAGCGCCGGATCTGCGGGACCGGATCTCCTCCGCCATAGAGGATGTGTCCCGTGTCGGGCCCGAAGCGCACCAGAGAGGGTTCCGTCATTTCCATCAAGCGTTCGATCTCGTGCGGCGCTTCGACATAGGTGGCCGCGTGGGGATGATAGCAAAGCTCGATGTCATAATCTTTCCACAGGCGAGCGATCCGTTCGAGGAGGCGCGCCATCCGTTCGAACTGACGATCGTCGAGCGAGATCGGTTGGTCCGGCCCGACGCGGCCCGCGATGGCCCGTCGTTCAGGCGGCGAAACCAGCGCGCTGACGAAGATGCAACGCTGGCCCAGCGCCCGCGCAAATTCAGCCTTGCTGATTGCCGCGTCATAGATCCGGCCTTCCTCATCCGAGAGGTAGAAAGCGCCTTGGAAGAACCCGGAAGCAGGTTCCATCCTGTACTCTTGCAAGATCTGGCGGGCGTCTTCGGCCGTGAGCCCATCTTCTTCATCGACATTGACTGCGGAGAATCCGGCTTGAGCTGCTTCCCGCACGCGTTCCGCAGTCGACTTGAATACAAGCGTATCTGAAATCGAAAGCGGTGTAGTATCGGGGTTGAGCGCGAGGCGGATCATTTACGACCGGTATATATTGGGGTTTGGTGAGGGTTGTCAAGGCGGAAGACGTCAGCGGGAAGCAAAAGCCACCACGACGACAGGGCGGCCCGGATATTTCCCTCCTTCGAAAAGGAGCAGGCATGCGATTTTTTTATACGCGTTTGGGATGTGCTCTCGGTTTTGTAGCGCTTTGCTGCGCAACAAACGATCCCGATCGGCGGCCCGGAGTTATTGCGCATCGAGGGGTGGTCCTGGAAGCTCCCGAGAACACGCTGCCGGCCGTTCAAAAGGCGATCGAGCTCGGCTGCGCCATGGCCGAAATCGATCTGCGCTACACCTCGGAGGGCGAAGTCATCCTGATGCACGACGGAACCCTGGAACGCACGACAAATGGCTCAGGGCGGGTCTCCGATATGAATCTGGCCCAAATCCGGAGGCTCGACGCGGGCACCTATTTCAAAAGGGAGTTCATCGGAACCAGAGTTCCGACCCTGCGCGAGGCCATCGATCTGGCGCGAGGCAAGATCCAGCTTTATCTGGACATGAAGGAGGATAACCCCTTTCCTGCTGCACGGCTGGTGAAGGAACTGGGCGCGCACTCGATGGTGGTATTCCGTCCCTATACGCTTCTGGCTCTGAAGCAGATTCTGTCGGTCGACCCGCAGTTCCGCGTCTTGATTGATATGGGAGACTGGGTCCAGGCCTCGGGCATGATGCAGATGCTCAAACGAGAGTTTCCTACCGCGTGTTTCAGCAGCGACTGGAGGAATTGGAACCAGAAAATGGTTAATGAGGCGCGCAACTTGAAGGTGGCTACCTTCGTGAACGTTCTCGGTCCGGATGACACGATCGAGAATCTGGAGCGAGCCGTAGAAATGGGCTTTGATTACATCCAGACCGACTATCCGAAGCGGCTGATGGATATCTTGAACCAGCAAAACCGAAAAAGTAATAAACCAATACCACCAGGACCCAAAGACACGAAGAAACACTAAGGGGACTATGCCGGTACGAGCAGGTATTCTGGGCGGCGGGTTTATGGGGCGGGTGCACGCTCACATTTTGCGCCGCGATCGCCGGGTTGAGCTGGCCGGGGTGTTCGACGTCGATCGGCAGCGGGGACAGGAAGCGGCAAAAGAATTGGACTGCGCGCTAGCCGAGACCGAAGAGGAACTGTTCGAACGGAGTGATGCCGTTTACGTCACGGTTCCCAATACCCTCCACGCGCAGGCGGCAAGTCGCGCTCTCAAGCACGGCCGACACGTCTTTCTGGAAAAGCCTTTCGCCACATCGCTCGCCGACGCGCGCAGCCTGCGCCACCTCGCTTCCGACGCCAGGACTATTCTGCAGGTCGGCCACAACCGCCGGTTCGCCCCGGCTTATAGAGCCGTAAAAGAATGGCTAAAAGCCGGAGACCTCGAGCCCACTCTGGCTCATTTCAAGATGAACCGGGGCGAGCTGGAATCTCCCGTCTGGGTCGGTAACACATCTCTCACCGGCGGGTATTTGTATGAAACCCCGCTGCATCTGTTCGACCTGGCACGCTGGTTCTTCGGCGAGGTATCCAGTGTGCGCGGGCATGCCGCCAGGCGAGTCTACTCCGAGCCGGACAACTTCTCCTTCCTGCTGCAATTCGACTCCGGCATCTCGCTTACGTTTGCGTCCTGTGCCCACGCGACCTGGGCCTTTCCCTTCGAAAGGGTGGAGATTTTCGGGCGTTACTTCACGATCGAGACCGCCGAAATGGATCGCGTGACTCTTTCAGCCGGACTGAATCGTCCGGCCTCGGTTCGCGATTTTCGTCGCTCTTAGCCGGGAAGAGAAGTTGGGGTATGCCGCCATAGACGCCAACTTCATCTCGGCGATTCTGGGGGAAGAACCACCGGGAGTGACGGCCGAAGACGGCTATCGTTCGGTTGAAATCGTCGATCAGTGCTATCGCGCAACCGATCGATGGCGATTGACGATTGACGATTTACGATTGACGATTGGAGATCGTGAACGCCAGAGCACTGATCCACATAAATCGTCAATCGTAAATCGTCAATCGTCAATCGAGGTCAGATTTCCGAGGTCAGATTTCCATTGAAATCCGAATCCGCACCGCCTTATTCTCACCCAGTTCCTTATAACTAGTGATCATCGATCTTTGCGGCCGAAGCCAATGATAATGGTCTGCCGCGGGCGCGGCGCAGGTTGTACCTTGGAGAAAGGCGAGCGTCGCCGGGCGGGGATGCCCCGGCGGAAATGAGCGCCATGACCAGCCGGACACTATTCCACTACGAAATCTTGGAGAAGGTCGGCGAAGGCGGGATGGGCGTCGTCTTCAAGGCCCGGGATACACGGCTGGACCGCCTTGTCGCCCTGAAGCTATTGCCTGCCGACAAGGTCTCTGACTTTGAACGCAAGCGGCGGTTCTTCCAGGAGGCGCGAGCCGCTTCGGCACTCAATCACCCGAATATTGTCACGATCTACGACATTGAGGACGACGGCGTCCACAGTTGCATTGTCATGGAGTACGTCCCCGGACGGACGCTTCACCAGGTGATCGCGCGACGCGGCCTTCCACCGGCGGAAGCGATCCGCTGCGCCATTCAAATCGCGGATGCGCTGGGCCGAGCCCACGCCGCCGGCATTGTGCATCGCGATCTGAAGCCGGGCAACGTCATGATCACCGAGGACGGCAGGGCCAAGGTGCTCGACTTCGGTCTTGCCAAGCTCACCGAGCGCGAGAACGATGGCCCTCTGGCGCTCACCGAGACGCTGAACGCCCGCACCGCGGAAGGCGCCATCCTGGGCACCGTGGCCTACATGTCCCCCGAGCAAGCCGAGGGCAGGAAGATCGACTGCCGCAGCGACATCTTCAGTTTCGGCGCTGTACTTTATGAGATGGTCGCCGGTCGAAGAGCCTTCGAGGGAGAGTCACCGCTTTCGACTCTGGCGGCGATCCTGCACAAGGAGCCGCAGCCGCTGAACCAGCTTGTTGAAGGGTCGCCGCGCGACTTGGAGAAGATCATCGCCCGCTGCCTCCGCAAAGATCCCGCCCGGCGGTTTCAACTTATTGACGATGTCCGGATCGCGCTCGAGGATGCGGCGGAAGAACCCGCAGAGATCGCGCCGCAGCCAGCCCCGCGCCGGGGAGCGCTGACGGCCGGGATTGCGGCTGCGGCGGCCGCGGCCGGCTTTCTCCTGGCATACCTGCTCACTCCGGCCCGCGGTCCGGACCCTTCGTCCTACCGCTTCATCCCAGTGGCGACTGGAATAGAAGTCGAGACTCAGCCTGCCTGGTCGCGGGACGGCAAGGCCCTGGCCTACGTTGCCTCGATCGACGGGGTGACACAAGTGTTTGTGCGGAACCTGAATTCGCCTACTCCTGCCCAAATTACAAGTTCCCCTTCGGCGTGCACCAACCCTTTCTGGTCGCCGGACGGGACTCACATCTACTATCACGCGGGAGGGGATCTGTGGTCTGTCGGCGTCGCCGGCGGCGCTGCGAACCGGGTGATGGAGCGCGTCAACGCTGGATGCGTCTCGCCCAATGGGAAGGTGCTGGCTTTCATGCGTGGGATGACGGGCAACGTGGGTCTCTGGATCACCACCGATAAGGACACCCAGCCGCAAAAATATCGCGCGACGCCGTTTCCGGAAATGTTCACCGGGGGTGCCGCCGCCCCCCAGTTCGCGCCGGACGGCTCGAAGATCCTCGTGTTGATGTCCCGGGACGCGGGAGGCCTGACCGGCGAATTCTGGGTTCTCCCCTATCCGTCAGGAACGCCCCGCCGGGTGTTGGCATCCTTGAACACCTCCGCGGCGATCCAGCGTGTGGTTTGGATGCCCGACAGCCGTCACATTGTCTTCGGCGCGAACATGCCCGGGGGCTCGGGCACGCATCTTTACATGGGCGATACCGAAAACAGCACCATCCGGCGAGTCACTTCGAGCACCTCCGAAGAGAATTTTCCCTCTGTCTCGCCGGACGGCACCCAGATCGCATTCGCCTCAGGTAGTCTGGAGTTCGATCTTGTGGAAGCGCCGTTGAACGGAGACCCCGTGCGCCCCCTTCTCGCGACGGCGCGCAACGAGGAGTTTCCCGCCTGGGCTCCTTCCGGCGGGCAATATGTGTACTCAACCAACGCCGGCGGCACGGTCGAACTGTGGTTGAGGAGCGTGCAGGAGGGTTGGGCTCGGCCGTTGGTCACAGCGAATTCACAGGAGTCGTCGGATTGGAATCGGCTGGAGAGGCCCGTCTTCTCACCGGACGGCCAGAGGATTGCGTACGATGTCTACGGGTCGCAGCACACGATCTGGATCTCGCCCATCGCCGGCGGCAGGGCCGTGCGACTCGATTCCGAGACCGAGGACCAGCACGGGCCTTCGTGGTCCCCGGATGGGAGCTGGATCGCCTACCGGCGTCTGCGAGCAGGCAAGTGGGAATTGGTGAAGGTTCCCTTCGGCGGGGGAGCGCCGGTCGTTCTGGTTCCCGATGCAGCAACCGCAGGCAGCGAACACCCATGGTCTCCCAGCGACCGTTGGATTTGCTTCCGCAACGAAGAGGGCAACCTGCACGTGGTTTCACCGCATGGCGGAGAAATTCGGCAGCTCACAACGTACCGCCCGGAGGCCTATGGGTTTTCCAAAGACGGGTCGATCTTGTACGCGGTGCGGAATCTCGGTGGCCGGAAGTGGGTGGTCGCGCTGATCGAGGTCACCAGCGGGAAAGAGCAAAAGCAACTCGATCTGGCTATCCCGGGAACGGCCACCGTCAAAGGATTCAGCCTACACCCGGATGGCACGCGGTTCGCGATGTCAGTCGGCGTCCGGAAGTCCGACATCTGGCTGCTCCAGGGCCACGCGATTGACGATTGACGATTTACGATTGACGATTGGCGAGAGCGGCTACGCCAGAGCACTAATCCACGATAGTCGCCAATCGTCAATCGTCAATTCCCCTTGACCGCTTTGCCGTCCCTTACTAATCTTTGGTACGGCGCTTCCATACAATCCCTGGCAGGAAATTTGTGAGCGCTCTCTGTCTACCGTGGGGCCATCAGTGCTGGTTCCCAAGGTAGCGGGCGCGAGCAATCTTCCGTCCGAACGCGGGATTAACAAATTCTTCATCGAGCTGTAATCATTCCGGCACCGGAAAGCTTTAATCTCTTTCATGAGAAACCCAGGGAGGTAACCAGGATGTTCAGTCGACGCAACACCGCAGCGCGCGCTCTGGCTTGTGCTGGAGCTCTCGTTTGCCTGGCCTTTTTGTCGAACGCCGCCGCGGCACTGGCGCAGACGTCCAGCGCCACTCTGACCGGGACAGTCCGCGATAGCAGCGGTGCTGTTTTGCCCGGCGTTAGCATTACAGTCACCAACACGGCACGAAATACTTCCCAGTCGACTATCAGTAACGAAACCGGGAACTACGTCATTCCAGCTCTCAATCCGGGGACATACTCTGTCAGCGCGGAAATAACAGGCTTCAAGAAGTTCCTTCAGGAAGGGATTGTTCTTCAAGTAAATCAGGTTGCGCGCATCGATATCAGCCTCCAGGTTGGACAAATCGCCGACACGGTCCAGGTGAGCGCGTCCGCTCCGCTGCTCGAAGCCGACACTTCGTCCCGGGGCTCCGTGATCGATCAGAAGAAAATTGTCGACCTTCCTCTCAACGGACGCGACTACAACCAGCTTGCGCTCCTTTCACCCGGGGTGTTGCCCGGAACGCCTCGGCTGGCCGCCGTCAACTTCAAAGGCGTCCTTAATGTGAATGGCAACCGGACGTTCAACAACGTCTTCCTCCTCGATGGAGTGGACAATATTTCCTATTCCAACTCCTTTCGTGGTGAAAACGTCCAGATGGTCCAGCCCTCGGTTGAGGCGCTCCAGGAATTCAAAATCCAGACCAACGCGTACTCGGCAGAATTCGGCCGCAGTTCAGGCGCTGTGGTGAACGCCACCATCAAGTCGGGAACCAACAATCTGCACGGCAGTCTTTACGAGTTTCTGCGCAACGACGTTCTGGACGCAAACAACTTCTTCTCGAATGCGCTGGGCGCGCCCAAACCGGTACGGAAGAGAAATCAGTTCGGCGCTGCCGTGGGCGGCCCTCTGGTCAGAAACAGGACTTTCTGGTTTGCGGATTACGAGGGACTGCGCGAGCGGGAAGGAGTGCCGCGCGCCAGGACTCTTCCGACCGCCGGGAAAAGGCCGGCCTCTTCAGCGTAGCCGTGGTCGATCCATTCGCGCCGGGCCGGCCTGAGTTCGGCCGCAACGCGCAAGGGCTGTGGGTCATACCGGCGAGCCGCTGGGATCCCGTCGGCGCCAACATCGCCGCCTTGATTCCAGATCCTAACGTCGCCGGCAGAAATGTCTATGCGTCGACTCCGATCACCCGGACACGGACCGATCAGTTCGACGTCCGAGCCGATCACCAGTTCAGTCCCACTTTGAATCTTTTCGGCCGCTACAGTTTCGTGGACACCGATACGTTTCGTCCGCGCTCCTTTCGAGGGCCTGGCCGAAGGCTCCTTCAACGACGCGTTTGGGGCCAACTTGAATCGGTCGCAAGGACTGGCTCTGGGCCTGACCTGGACCCTCTCGCCTTCTTTCCTGGCAGACTTCCGTTTCGGGTGGTCTCGGGGAAATTTCTTCACCAATCCGCCCAACTACGGCGTGGACGGCCCGGCGCAGATCGGCCTGAAGAATGTTCCGAACGATCCGGCGATCACGGGCGGAATCCCCAAGATCAACCTGCAGGGGTTCGATGCGGTTGGCCGCCACACCTCCACGCCCCAGTTTCAGACACCGCGCTCCTGGAATCCGCGCGCGACCTTCAGCCTTACCCGCGGTCGGCATTTCTTCAGATTCGGGACTGAGTTCCTCCACGTCCAGACCCGGATCAACGACTTGAACGCAACCATCGGACGCATCAACTTCGACAACCGCTTCACCGGACGATCGGTCGGAGACTTGTTGCTCGGAGTGCCTACTGAATTAGCCCTGACCAGCTTCACGGTCATGGATCAGGGCCAGGATATGTATTTCTACTTCCTTCAGGATGACTTCAAGCTCACTTCCAAGTTCACGTTGAACCTGGGACTTCGCTACGAGTATGCGACGCCGCCGCGCGAGAGGGACAATCAGTTCGCCAATTTTGATCCGGCAACCGGCACCATGCTGTTTGCCAAGGACGGCGGCATTTTCGACCGGGCTTTGATTCATCCCGATCGCAACAACTGGGCGCCGCGCTTCGGCTTTGCTTACACGCCCGCTTCACGCTGGGTGATACGGGGCGCTTACGGCGTTTTCTACACTCACACGGTTCGGCAGGGAAGAGAAGGCCTGCTCGGGTTCAATCCTCCGTTTCTGGTCGATAACCTGCTGAACACGGCCGTGACCGGCGCGGCAGCCGTGGCATCGGCAGCGCCCTTCCGGCTTCAGGACGGCTACCCCTCGGGCCTGCTCGACCCGAATTCGCTGGCTCCGACCATTCTGCGCCGTTCGCAGGATCCCAACCAGCGCAGTCCGTACATCCAGCAGTACAACTTCGGCATTCAGTACGAATTCGTGCAGGACTGGCTCTTCGACATTGCTTATGTCGGGAACAAGGGCACAAAACTGAACGGATTTCGCAATCTGAACCAGCGTTTCTTCACCGTCAACCCTGACGGTTCCCAGGCCGTCGGCGGGAGGCCGTATCCCAGCTTCGGCGATATCCAGTGGATGGAAAACCGCGTGCTCTCGAGTTACAACTCGCTGCAGGGGCGTCTTGAAAAACGTTTCTCCGCCGGACTCTCGACTCTCTTCAGCTATACCTTCGGCAAGGCATTGACCGAGGCGCCCGATCACATTTCGACCAGTGGCGGAGGGCCGGGGCTCGACACCGGAACCTTCCGTGAGCCCCAGAATCCAAACAATCTGAAGGCAGAGCGCGGTCTCGCCGAATTCGACGTCAAGCACCGATTCGTCGCGAGCTATATCTACGAGTTGCCATTCGGCCGCGGACGCCGGGTGGGCCAGAACTGGAATCGAGCGACCGATCTCCTCCTGGGCGGCTGGCAGATCAATGGCATCCATTCCTATCAGAGCGGTCTCGGGCTGACCGCTACCCTGGGAGGCGGAACGGTCCTGGGCCTGGGCGGGGAGCGAAGAGCTCGACCGAACCGGGTGCCGGGACAGGAAGCCGAATTCTCTTCTTCCCAGCAGACAGTGGAGAAGTGGTTCAACACGGCGGCCTTCACCACGGGTTTCAGTCCCTCGCCCCAGGCCTTCGGGAACTCCGGCGTCGGAATCATGCGCGGCCCCGGATTCACCAGCTTCGATTTCACGCTGGCCAAGAATTTTTCGGTCAGTGAGAACAACTACTTTCAGTTCCGAACCGAGTTCTTCAATGCCTTCAACCGGGCGAATCTCGATCCGCCGGACATCCGGGCCGAGGCCAGCGGATTCGGACAGATCCTGTCGGCCCGGAATGCGCGCATAATTCAGTTTGCGCTCAAGTACTACTTCTAGCGCGCCGGCAAAGAACCTCCGTGCCTTCGCGTCATCGCGGTAGAGTCGCGCTTTTCGTACTTGTTGGTGCCTGGGCTTCGCTTCTTCCTGCCCGCCCGCCGGCGCAGGATTCGGCATTCTGGAGCGATCCGCGGCAACTGCTGCTGCTCGGCATCGAGCGGCTCGCGCAGGAAGACTTCAGGGAAGCTCTACCTCTGTTCGAGGGCTCGCTGCGCCTGGGACCCGGCAACGCCCTGGGTCATGCATGGCTGGCGCACGCGCTGCATCTCCGGAGACGCCTGGACGAAGCGGCTTCACACTATCGCCGGCTGCTGGAGCTGGACCCGCTGCTTCCCCTGGACGAACGGAGACGCGCCGCGATGCTCCGTTTTTCGCCGCGGCTCTTCCAGGTGCGCTCGGACCCTTTCCGCCTGCTGGACGCCGTTGCCATTCATCATCCGGACGAGCCTCTGATCGCTTACCACTTCTTCTGGGAGGATGATATTGACTTTCCCGCCGACAACGATCCCTGCGACCACGAGCTGGTTTGGGTCCGTTACGATCCGGCCAGCAACGCGCTGACGGAGCTCTACACCTACTTCCACGGGAGAATTCTGTCTTCGGCGGAGGCCGTCCGCGACGCGGTCGCGCACAATGGCCGTCCCAGAGTGAACGTTCAATGGGGAAAGCATGGCTCGCTTCCGACCGGCTGGGAGACGCTCGAGATTCAGGCTAACGCCGACGATACCGAGCAACGCTACCTGGACCTGCAGCGGCCGGGCAATCTGAAGAACTACAACTTCGCCGCATTTCAAAAACTTCGCGGGGAGGGGAGACAGCATCCGACGCATCCCCGCACTTCCGGCTGGCCTGTGCGATTTGAAGGAAGCTGGGACGATTTCATCCGTTTTGACCAACAGGTCGATCTCGCCGCCCACCTGTCGGCGCCCAACCGGCTAGCCGTTTCACGCTGGAACAACGCTGCCCTTCAGCAGAATTGCCTGGCCTACAACTTCCGGCCCAAGACGGAGTGGCCGGATTGGAAGGATCGGCCGGCGGCGCTTGACGCCCAGGTTGAAAGACGAGCGGGCGCCAGCCCGGAGTTCCTGCTGCGAACCGACGAGGGAAGCGCTCTGCGCAGGAAGGCCGGCATCTTACCCGGTTCTCCTCAGGCAAGCCGAATCGACCCGGCTCTTCCTTTCGACCTTCCGGGAAAGTCGCTGTTCCGGACTGAAACACCCCGCTTTCCGAACCTCTGGTTCCAGACTCCGGCTCAAAATTTTCCCACCTATCGCGATTTCGTGGCGTTTCTCGAGCAGCGGTTTCGTTCAGCCGGATATCACTCCGCCGAAGTCACACTGAACGAGGGGGCTGATCTGGCGCTTTCGGTCGAACATCTCAATCCCTGGGATTCCGTCGAAGGGCTGCGGCACGCGCATGCCGTCCACATCCGCTTTTTCTGGACTCGGCTCGAGGCGGAATCCGCTCAGCGGGTCCGGGTCTCTGCAGGCTCGGAAGCCGGCCTCTACTGGAGGGTGGCGGCGAGCGTTCATTACGAGGTCGAACACGCTCATCCTCTGCACGCTGATGTAGAACTATGTCCGTATTGCGGCCGGACCGGAGAATATGCGGATGCAAAAGGGAATCTGGTAGAACAGGTGCATGATCCGCTCGGGATTGAACTCACCCTCTTCGGCCGTATCCGCGGGGAAGACGTGACCACAACACAAGGGCCGCGGCTCTCGGGACTCAAAGATTTCTTGCGTCTCAAGGACGCCGACGTTCACCTCAGCCGGCCTTACCGGGAGGATATGAACACGGGAGCGGTTGCGGTTGTAACCGTTCGATCAAAGACGTGAACTGACACGTGTCCTTGATACCTTACCAAAGTGCAAGTGATCGAGCGAGCAAACGACACGCGTCAGTACTATTTCATCTGCCCAGCCCCACTAGCACAGGCCATGGAGTTGGAAAAAGGGGAGGAGATTGACTGGGTAGTTGAGGATCGCAATACGCTGGTACTTCGTCGTGTCCGGAAGGCCGGAAGTAAATCACGGAGTGGCCAGCATGGAAAGTGAACAAGCGAGATTGCCAGGCTTGGAGCAAGGAGGATGTGGCGCTGCAGACAATAAGATAGAAGAGAATGAAAGTGGGATCGGGCCGTGCAAGCCGCGGTTTAAAGCAGTCGACCGGAAGCAGCTACAGTGGCGGATGTTGGATATTGAGCGGCTGATTCCAGAGGAGCATGTGGCACGAGCGATCTGGGATTTTGTGGGTGGATTGAATCTGAGTGAGTATGAAGAGCAAGTACGTGCATTGGAAGGGAAAGCGGGTCGATCGGCACTGAGTCCTCAGCTTTTGATTAGTCTGTGGGTTTACGCCTATAGCCAGGGAGTGGGCTCGGCCCGGGCGATTGCTCGATTGTGCGAATGCGATCCGGCCTATCAGTGGCTAACAGGGATGGAGGGGATCAGCGGGCACACGCTGTCGGATTTTCGAGTAGGACACGAGGAAGAGCTAAATGGACTGTTCGTACAGGTATTGGCCGTACTGAGCGGAGATGGTTTGATCACGCTCGAGCGGGTGACACAAGACGGAACGAAGATCAAAGCCTCGGCAGCCTCGGACAGTTTCCGAAGGGATGACGGAATCCAGGATCGACTGCGAAAAGCACAGGAGCAGATAGAAGCGATCACGAAGATGGCGGAGGAAGAATCGAGCGAGCGAATGGCCAAGGCCCGCGAGCGAGCGCGGCGCGAGCGAAAGGAGCGACTGGAAGCGGCGCAGAAGGAATTAGAGAAACTGCGGGCGGAAGGAAGTGGGACAGACAAGAGCAAGATGCGAGTGAGCACGACGGACCCGGAAGCACGAGTGATGAAGCAACCGGACGGAGGGTTTGCAGCCAGCTATAACGTACAGCTCAACACCGATGCAGCCAACGGAGTGATCGTAGCTGTTGGGGTAACGCAGGCGGGCAACGACTTTGGACAACTGAGGCCCGGTGTGGACAGAGTGGAACAGAATCTAGGGAAGCAGCCAAAGCAGGTAATGGTTGATGGAGGCTATGTCAGCCGAGATAACCTCGTCCATATGAAGGCGCGGGGAGTGGAGTTCATCGGGCCACAGTGTGATGACCAGAGCAAGGGAACAAAATCGTACGAGAGACGGGGAGTGACTTCAGAGTATCACACGTCGCAGTTCGTCTACGATCCCGAGACCAATAGTTTCCGCTGTCCGCAAGGTAAGACACTGGACTATGAAGGAAAAGAGGAACGAAGTTCGGAGGTCTCCTATAAATATCGGGCTAGGCTGGCAGATTGCCAGGCTTGTCCGGCCAAGAAATATTGCTGTCCAGAAAATCGGTCGACGGGCCGGTCGGTACAAGTGATTTCGCGTCTTCGTGGCGGCGCTGGTTTAATTGGGGTCAAGGATGACCTTGAGCGCGAGACCCTTTCTCATCGATTCGAAGGCCTCGCCGATCCGGCCCAGGGGAAGAGAGTGCGAGATGATCTTTTCGATCGGAAAATCCTTCTGACGCAGCGCCTCCGTAACCTTGGGAAACGTGTTGGTCTGGATGAACGAGCCGACAATGGTGAGCTCTCTCCGGGTCAAATCGTATTGAGAAACTGGTGCCGAAGTTCTTTCAACCATCCCGAAGAGCACGACCGTGCCTCCGGGCCGGACAACTTCGAGCGCCGGACCCAGCAGGCTACCGGCGGCATCTATGACGATGCTGGCGCCCCCGGGTAAGGTATCGCTGATCTTTGAAAGCAGCCCATCGGCATGGAAGTCGAGTACGCGATCGGCTCCCAGATCCAAGGCGATGCGGCGCCGAAGCTCGCGCGGCTCCACGGCGACGATCGTTCCCGCTCCCATCTTTCGGTAGAGCAGGATGAATGCCAGGCCGATGGGTCCGGCGCCGAGGATCACGACGCTGTCGCCGGGGCGGGCCGGAGCCTTGTCATAGGCTGCAAAGATGCAAGACAGTGGCTCGGCCAGGACGGCTCGCTCCGGGGCCACGTCTGGAGCGATTTTGTGCAGCGCGCTTGCTGGAGCGACGCTGTAGCGCGCCAGTCCGCCGTTGAGGAAAATACCGAGCGCTGTCAGGTTGCGGCACAGGTTGGTGCGACCCGGGCGGCAGAATTCGCAATCCCCGCACGGGATGTTGGGATCCACTACCACGCGGTCGCCTTTCTCGAGAGTGGTCACAGTCCGGCCGCATTCGACAACCCGGGCTACATACTCATGTCCAAGAATGCAGCCAGGCGTGGCGGGATGTCTCGGAGGATCCGATAAAATGTGCAGATCGGTGCCGCAGATTCCAGCCCGCTCTACGGCGAGCAGGACATCATCAGGGCGTTCCAGGCGCGGTTCCTCCACCTCCTGGATCTCCCACCGCCCGGAGCCCAAAAATACGACCGCTTGCATGATGCAGTGATGTTACCACAGAGTAAAATCGGGATGTCTTCTTCCTTTTTGCACGCCGATTCCATCATTGCTGTTGACGTGGCCGGGGCGCATAGGGCAGCATTTCGCGAAATGCTTGCGAAGCGCTCAGCGCATGTTCAACTAGCCGGTGAGATGCTTCTGGTAAGGAGGGTGGAGGTGGTCGCCGGATGACTGTTCCACGGTTTGTGGCTTTCTTCATAGAGCGGAAACGGTGGCGGCGCTTGCTGGGTGTCTTCGCCATAGGCATCTCCCTCAGCGTGAGCCCGGCCACCCAGGCATGGCAGCCAGTCTGGCTCGAACAGGTTCCCTCCGAGACAATTCCTGCGTCTGAATTTTCGCGTATCATCCGGGAATTGTCCGAAGCCGACGGGTTCTTCCGATCTGACAATTTCATCTCAAACGAAACTTCTTATCTTCACGTCGTCGACAAGATGCGCAGACTGGGAGCGACCGGCGGGGCGTACGTCGGAGTAGGGCCGGATCAAAACTTCACGTATATCGCGAAGATTCGCCCGCAAATTGCCTTCATTGTTGACATTCGCCGGCAAGCAATCATCCAGCATTTGATGTTCAAGGCGATCTTTGTCGTTTCGGAGAATCGCGTCCAGTTCTTGTCGCGTTTGTTTAGCAAGCCGCTAAACGGAGGGGATGTTCCGGGACGTGACAGCCCGGTCGATCAGATCTTGAAGTATGTGGACGAGGCGCCTTCCAGTGAGGAAGTCTTCAACAGCAACCTGGCGAGCATTCGAGACACGATCGAGAATGAATTCCAGTTTCCTCTTTCGGAGCGCGACCAGAGTTCACTGTCGTCGGTGTACAGCGCATTCCGAAACGAGAATCTGAATATCCAGTACCGCTCCGGGTCGGGGAATTGGGGAGGCCCGCAATGGGGATACTTTCCAACCTTGAAGGACCTGATCATGCAGCAGGACCTGCACGGCAAGCTGGGCAATTTCCTGACCTGCGAAGATGATTATGAGTTCCTGCGCAAGCTTCACCGCAGCAACCGGATTATCCCCGTGGTTGGGGACTTCGCGGGACCTAAGGCGCTCGCCGGCGTCGGCGAGTACCTCAAGAAACATGGGCACAGCGTCACGGTGTTTTATACCTCAAACGTGGAGCAGTACCTGTTCGCCAACGGGAGCTTCGGTACTTTCGTCGAGAATGTCAAAAAACTTCCGATTACGGACAAGAGCCTGTTCATTCGAGCTTTTCCGAACATGCGTGAACCCCATCCTGCTCGAGTCAGTCCTCACCGGCTGACGACTCTGTTGCAGAAAATGACCGTCTTCCTTGACGACTTCGATCACGGGCTCTACCAGGACTACTGGGCGCTGGTCACGACCCATTTCATTCAGGGCGACGAACCGTGACACGATTGACGATTTACGATTGACGATTTACGATTTGAAAACCAGTCTCCTATCCTGACCAGCTGACTCCAAGCTGGACAAGACCTCAAATTCACTTCGACGGGCGCTGGTCACGACCCATTTCATTCAGGGCAACGAACGTGACTCGATTTACGATTTACGATTGACGATTTACGATTGAATTTTGGTGTTTCTTGGGTCTTCGCGTTTTGTGGTTTCACTTCGGCGCGCAGAGCACTTTTCGGAGGTCGGGTTCTAGTCCCGGAGTGCAGATGATGCAGTTATCCGCGTCAATGCGATCGTTGCCATTCATATTGAAAAAACGGGCGCCGCATTCCTCGGCGATCACCTTGGCCGGAGCGTAATCCCACTCCCTGCCACTGCCGCTGATCCAGATATCCGCTTTCCCTCGGGCAATCATAGTGACGTCATAACAACCGCTATAGCTTCGCACGGTCCAGCAGGTCTCGGTAAGAAACCGGATTGGATCTGTTCCTGTCTTGCTCCACAGCGGAGCGAATCCGTTGATCATCAGCAGAGCTCGCTCCAGCCGGTTAACCTGAGATACGCGGGTGGGGGCATCGTTCCAGAAGCAGCCGGCGCCTCTCAGGGCATGAAACATCTCCTCGAGGCGAGGAAAATAGATAAGGCCGAGGACTATCTGGCTATCGGCTTCCAGCGCAATCTGAACGGCCCAGAAAGGCGTGCGGCGCACGAAATCTCGAGTGCCGTCAATAGGGTCAATGATCCAGCGGCGCCCTGAACGCGAACTTCTGAAAGCGCCTTCCTCGCCTATGATGCCGTCCTCGGGGAACTCTTCGGACAAGAGCCGGGTGATGAGCTTCTCACATTCTGTGTCGGCGATGGTGACGGGAGAGAGATCCTCTTTTTCTTGCTCGCCTGCGCCCTCCTGGGCGAAGTAGCGCAGGGCGACTTCACCGGCACGCCGGCCGGTGCGGAGCGCCACATCCATCTCATGATCAAAAGTCATGCTTTGCGCCTTCGCGGTTGCGTGACACAAGCTTTTCCTAGGCGTCTACCTGGCGAAACTGTTCGCGCAGGACTCGCTTCAGCACCTTGCCCGTTCGGTTCTTGGGAAGACTGTCGACAAAGGCAACGTGTTTCGGAACCTTGAACGTTGCCAGCCGAGCTTTCAAAAAGCCAATCACTTCTTCCTCGGTCAGATTTGCTCCGGCGCGCGGTACGATCACGGCCATGACCGATTCTCCCTGATACGGATCCGGTACCCCGATTACTGCGGCATCGGCGATGCCCGCGTGCCGGAAGAGTTCATTCTCTACCTCGACCGGGTACACATTGTATCCGCTTACAATCACCATGTCTTTCTTGCGATCCACGATGCTGAAATACCCGTTCTCGTCCATCCGCGCCATATCGCCGGTGTAAAACCAGCCGTCGCGCAAGGCTTCCCGGGTCGCTGGTTCGTTGTTCCAGTACCCGACGAAAATATTGTCGCCCCGCGCGACAAGCTCGCCAACCTCTCCCGGCGCAACGTCGCGCCCATCATTGTCAACGATGCGCACGTCGACTCGTGGAAGAGCCTTCCCCACGGTCCCAGGTCGGCAGGCTTCTGCATTGGCGTTGGTGCAAATGGTTGGAGAGCTTTCCGTGAGGCCATATCCTTCCGTGATCTCGACGCCAGTCAGCTGCCGGAACCGCTCCAGCACGGCGACCGGAAGCGGAGCCGCGCCTGACCCGCAGCGGTCGAGCGATGAAACGTCGAACTTATCCAGACCCGGCGTATTCACGAACCCGACATACATTGGCGGAGCGCCATAGAAAACCGTAACGCGGTGCTTTTCAAATAACCTGAAAATCTCCACGGGATCAAACCGGTTGACCAGAACCGTGGTCGAGCCGTACGTGGTGCACCCGAACAGTCCGAGAATCAGTCCGTAGCAGTGGAACAGCGGGAGTACCAGCAGCACAACGTCCCCTTCCTTGAGCCGTGACTGCTTCACGTTGGCCATCATATCGAGGCAGGAGACCACGTTCTTATGGGTCAGCATCGCCCCCTTCGGCCTGCCTGTAGTTCCGGAGGTATACTGCAGCAAAGCGAGATCGTCTCCGTGCGGGTATCGGATTTCGTTCTCGGTCGCGCAGGACGCGACCGCTTCGAAAGGCGTACAGCCAGGGCGCGACCCGCCGATGACGATCACGTCCTCGAGAGCAGGAACGTCTCCGCGAACGGCCAGTGCCCGGCCGGCGAGCGCGTCGATCGTGAACAACATTCGTGCCCCGGAGTTCTGAAGGATATATCGGATCTCATCTTCGAGATACATCACGTTCATGGCGACAAGCACGGCTCCGGACATCAAAACGCCGCCCGTGATATAAGCGAATTCGGGACGGTTGTCGACCTGGAGAGCGATACGATCGCCCGGTTGAATTCCCCGATCACGCAAAAATGAAGCTACGCGCTTCATGCGCTCCAGCAGCGTGGCAAAGCCGATAAACTCCTGTTCATAAATCAGGGCTGTGCGCTCCGGAACAGCATGGGCAGTGATCTCCATGATCTCGGTCAGCGAATGCGGATACTTGCGCAACGGCAAGGTACGATCGTACAGCCTCATAGATTCCCGCTTCCTGGCGTCTTCGAGTTTCAGGGGATAGCTTAGAGACGGCGAAAACTGAATGCCTCAGAATCAAATCAAGATATCAGATTTGGAATCCATTTGATATCGCAGCGCTTGCTTTTTGTGCGCCTTCCTGCCGAATTCCACGCTCTGACGATTTTGATGACATTGCCCGCCACTGAGGTGTATATTCGAACGGAAGCGCGGCATCATCACGTACAGCTCAAGCCGATCGCTCAACGCTCGCGATTTCGAGATCAACACCAATCAAGTCCCCGCAAATAGCGCCTCGTACACTGGAACGTAGATAGCCTCAACGCCGATCAGTTCCCCCGATCAGTTCCCCCGATCAGTTCCCCCGAGATTGTATGCAACTGCGTCAGCGGCCATTGCGCAGGCTGGCGCGCTGGTTCGATCACGCTCGACTGCGGTGCTTCGCCATCGTCCGTGTTTTTGCTGCTTTGTGCGCATTAGTGGCGGCACGGACAGCGGCCAGGCACCGAGGACTTACAGATATTCCGCTTTAACCAGGTCGCGACGGTGATGGGCGACCGGTACAGCGCTGGTCAATACCAGTGTGTTTGAGGTTGGGTCGGACTTCGCCAGCTTCCCGACCGGAACATCGCCAGGTCCAGACCGCGCAAACCCGCGTCTACGACGACGCGCTCATCCCACGACCTGGTAGGAGCTTCGGGGAGGGCCAGCGGATTGCCGACGGCGAAGTTAACCCCAATAAGAACGTTGCGTACAACAACTTCGAATTCGAACATGGTGCTTTCTTCGATCATGTCATTGAGGCTACCGACAGACCGTCACCCCTCAGCGCTCGATCGATGCCAGCGCACGTCTGACAACCCAAGCAATACACCAACATTACCCAACCAATGAGGAACAAAAATGACCGGACGATTAGCCTTATTCCTGTTTGCTGTACGTGCAAGCCTGATCCCGGCAACTGCGGAGGACATCACGTTGACACCGGGAGCGCATGTCTCCGCCGTCACTACTTACGCCGTCGGCCATGCGCCATCGACCCGAGCCGAGAGTGGGTTCAGGAACGAGATCTGGGCCGTCATCGCGCCGCCGAAACCAATACTGCAGACCCCCATCAGAGCGACCGTTCTGCCGCCTCCAGTTCTCAAGGACAACGGCGGAATCTATCGAGAGACCAACTTTGATCTCGATCTGTTAGCCTACAACTACACGCGTCCTCCCGACAATCCTGCCGCACCAGGGGACACGTTCAACCCATCTCTCACCGGAAGCGTTGCGAGAAGAACTCCAGTCGTATCGGAATTCACGCGCCAGGCATCACCGGACCGAAGCTTCGTGCTTCACGGATCAAATTTCACGGCGCGCGCGGGCCCGGCAGCCGGGTCTGATATCAGGGTTCTGCTCTATTCGCAAACTGAGAACTCAAACGCGACGCTGTGGAGCACGCAAATTCTCAGGGAAGATATCGGCTCGGTGACTGCTTACGTTCCTGATTTCGTTCCTTACGGCATGTACCTCATTTGGCCGGAGAACCAAAATGGTGCCGGTAGGCCGATCCGCGTCAATGCGACCGAAGCGTGGTGGGTCGGGCCTAACCATGGAGTCGTCGGGGCCTCAATCAGCGTCTACGGTCGCAACCTCTCCAAAAACAACTCTACTGTAACCTCCAGTGTCTTTATCCGACCTTGGGGCTCGGGGTCGGGGACGGCATCTACCGTCTGCATCGTCTCGTCTGTCAACCCGTACAAGGTCACATTCACGATCCCGAGAGTCAGGACAAATGCTGATTACGAGGTCTGGATTCATAACAACCATGGCGGCGAGTACGGCTGGAGCGGGCCGCTGAAACTCCGCGTGGAAGCGAGCAATCCTTACACCTGGGCCGGGACGAGCCGAAGTGTTACGTCTTTCGGCGCAGTCGCCAACGACGGACTAGACGACACTTCGGCCTTTCAGGCGGCCTTCAACGCTTCCGCAGACGGGGATATCGTAACGATTCCCGCGGGGACATTCACGTTGACCGGCACAGACCAACTCCACATCAACGCGGCGATCGACATCAACGGCGCCGGGATCGCCAGCACTACAATTGACATAACCGCAACCACCTGGTGTTGCCAAGGCGTCTTCAAGGTGAATGATCTGCCGACGCGGATTAGAAATATGCGCTTCAATAGCTCGATCACCCGCGGACTGAGCCAGGGAATAATATTCTTCGACGGATTCAACCAAACGCCGACGCGCGCCGGGGCAATCGTGGACTCGGTCGCCTTCCTCACACCGAACGCGGCCACTTCGGCATATCGGTGCATCGACACGCGCTCGGTCAACGACGTGATTATCACGAATTCCGAGTTCAGGTCTTCCCAGGCGATACAGCTCTACATAGTGTTTCAGGCATTCATCCAGAACAACACAATCGACGGCAATTGGCCCGAGGCCGACGCCAGCCCTGGAACTGTGGCGATTGCCGCACTGCGCAGCCATGAGATGGACATCAGCAACAACCTCGGGCGCAGCCTGAACCGGGCCGGCGGAAGCATCCTCTGTCGGTTGTGGCTCACGCAGGGAGCGTTTCAATCGACGACCTCTCACCACTATCTCGGGGGCAACGAGACGCAGAGCACGGGATGCCGCGTCGGAACTTGCGGGGAGCAGATTCTTTTTGAGTCGGCGGGAACTTACTTCACCGGATCACCGATGAACGTGGGATCTAACACTCTGACCTTCTTAGGAACACCTTTTGCAGCTTCGCGCTTCGTCTGGGACGATAACACATCCTGGCAGGATCCGTCGATCGTCAACCCGGCCGTCGCGCTTATTCAAAAAGGACCCGGAGCGGGACAGTACCGGAGGATCACCGCGAACACATCCAGCCAACTCACGCTTGATCGACCTTGGGACATTACTCCGGACACGACCAGCGTCATCACAATCAGCAACGCCTCTTTCAGGAGCGCAGTCTACTCGAACACGCTGACTGGATTCTCTCAAGTCTTCAGTGCTCCCGATGATCTGTATAACGCCGGCGTCGAAGCTTTCGGTACCGTCATGGATCTGGTAGTCGCGAATAACACTATCAGCACTACCACTACCGGTGTCCAAATCTCTGCCTTGGTCAATCTCTCATGCGTCGCTGGCGCCGGCGGGAGTTTCATGCTCAACGGTTGCCCGAACTGGAACGTCACGGTAACGGGCAACACCATAACAGACATCAAATACGGGGTGACGAGTTGGAGCCGGATCGAGAACCCGGACCGGACGGCGGACCTGCTGCTCAATCTCAACACAATCGCTGACAACATAATAGGCGCGGCGAGGAATCATGCCCTCTCCGTGGGAGATATTAATCTCTATGGAGTCGACCGGATCTGGCAGCAAAACGCGGTAGTCGAACATAACCACGTCATGAACGCACATCAGTATGTTGTCCTCCTCGGCCTGCAGAGCGATACGGTAGTCCGAAGTAACACCTTCGAGGATACTGATCTTTATTCCGGGACGATCGGCATCGATTTCAGCGCATTCAGTCACCAGCCTTATCTCTACAGCAACAGCTACGGCGGAACCATCGACACACGGTACGGTGGCACGCCCCCATCGGGCATTCTCAAGATTCTCGAGCGGAGCGTCTCTTTCGAGCTGATAGGTCCGGCATCTTCGACGAGGATTATCGTCGTGCGCAACGTTGGGACGCGCTCTCTTAACGTGAGCGTGAGCGACAATGCACCTTGGCTGACCGCGAGTCTAAGTCAGAGCACGATCGCTGACGAGAACTCGTTCTCAGATCTGACCATCACCGTAAACCCGCGCGGCCTGGCGGCCGGGACATATACGGGAGCGGTAATCGTATCCCGTGAAAAGCACATCCGGATAACCCTCACCATCCAACCATCTGCGCCGTGAGTGTCGGACACGAACATCCGCGCCAGGGTAGGACCACCTACTGTTCAATTACTATTTTGTCGGCGAGAGATCGACGATTTGATATCCTGCGGTCTTCGAATCAACCGCCAGGACCCGACGATCCGAGGATTCGCGACTGGCTCGCCCGTCAGGAGGAGGAAGATGAAACGCCGCACCTTTGTTCACTCGGTAACCGCATTAGCGCTGGCGTCCGGATTGCAGCGGACAGACGCCGGCGCTCAGCCAGGCGAACGCTACCTGACTCTCGACTGGTTTCGCAGCAGGAGGGATCAGGATCTGGCGCGCCTGCGGGCTTTTCTGGGCGACAGTATGCTGCCGGCCTACGGCCGTTGCGGCGTGAAGCCCGTGGGGATTTTCCAGACGCAGATCGGTCCCGACAATCCATCGTTTCTGGTGGTGGCTTCGTATCCGTCGATGGCCGCAATCCAGGAGACCCAGGCAAAGTTGCTCTCGGATGAAAAATGGTCGAAAGAACTCCGCGCTTTCGACGATAAATGGGAGCTGGCATACGAGCGGCGGGAATCCGCTCTGTTGCGGGGCTTCAAAACCTTTCCGGGAATCGAAGTGCCTCAGGTGGCGGAAGGGAAGTCCAACCTCTTCGAGCTGCGGATTTACGAGTCTCGCAATGTCTCGGCTCACGAAAAAAAGATCGCCATGTTCGATACCGGCGAAATCAGTATTTTCCGGAGAGTCGGGATTAATCCGGTGTTTTTTGGCGCGACCGTCTTTGGCGCTCGCATGCCTAACCTGACCTATCTGGTCTACTATCCGTCCTGGGAAGCCCGAGCAGAGGCATGGTCCAAGTTCGGCCAGGATGCGGAGTGGAAGAAGATGTCGACGGCTCCCGGAAACAGCGACCGCGAGCTGGTATCGTCAATCTCCAACCAGTTGATGGCCCCTTTGCCCTTCTCACAGATTCGATAGGTGAATCCATGAAACAAAAGCGAAACCTGCGCAGGATCACTCTTTCAGCCCTGTCTATTTGTGTTTTGGGCGCGATCGTCTCGCTGGCTCAAAAGCCGGAAGAAAAGCGAAAAACCCTTCTGGAAAACGACCGGGTTCGCGTCCGGGAAGTCTTGATGGAGCCGGGTGTCGAGTACGCGCCTCACACGCACGAATACGCGCACGTCGGAGTCATCGTGAAGGGAGGAACGCTTCAGTTTACCGAGAAAGGGAAAGCCGAGAGCGTGACCTTCAAGGATGGCGACGCCGGCTGGCGCGAAGCCGGCGTCACTCATAGCATCCGAAACTCGGGCAAGACGGCGGTGCATGTGATCGAAGTCGAACTGAAGCGATAAGGCCTCGGCGGAAGACCGGCAAACTCGGTTGCGAGAGATCATGGGAAAGACCTTCAAGCTGCTGAAGCCTCTTCTCTGGATCGCAGTTATCGTCGGAATTCTGAGGTTTGCCTTGTCGGCGGCCCACGCCCCGCGCGCCCTGGTCTACCTGGCCAGTCTCACTGCGGTCGAATTGATCGGCATGCTCTACCTGGCCTTCCGCATCGCGCGCGCGTGGGACCTGTCTTATCTCCATCTGTGGCTAGCCAATCTGATTCTCTTCGGTCTCTGTCAATTGCTTTATATTGCGGGGCTGGCATACACGTATCTGTCCGGAGCCGAGACGCTGTATCACGAACACGAACGGTTACGGGAGTTCCTGGGTTTTGATCCGACCCCGTGGCAGCATATTGGAATGCACGTCCTGAATTGGATGGTGATCGCGCCCACTCTCGCCACCTGGATCGTCGGCGCCCCGATCGTCTATATCTCAAGACGGCGTCTCGCCCGTACCAAGACCTGAGGGGGGAAGCTACCGGATTGTGGATACACGCCTGAGCCGTCCTCTATCGGGAATCCGTGTATTGGACCTGAGCCAGGTACTGGCCGGACCCTATTGCGGGATGCTGCTCGCTGGACTGGGGGCCGAGGTTATCAAGGTAGAAGGCCCCGAAGGTGATTTGAGCCGGTCGCTGGGACCTCCATATCTCGTCGATAGCGGCACACTCTATCTTTACGCGAACCGAAACAAGAAGAGTCTGGTTCTGGACCTGAAGCGAGTTGAAGGCCAGAACGCTCTCCATCGTCTCGTTCGACGCGCCGACGTTCTTATTCATAATTCGCTCCCGAGATCGGCGCGGAAGCTGCGGATCGACTATCCAACTCTCTCGTCTATCAATCCTCGTCTCATCTATGCGACGGTCTCCGCCTTCGGACAGACCGGACCCCGGTCCGAACGTCCCGGTTTCGATGCCGTGTTCCAGGCCGTAGGAGGGTTGATGAGTCTGACCGGCCCGGCACGAGGAAAGGGATCAAAGGCAGCGGCATCGGTGGTGGATGTTGGAACCGGAATTCTCACCGCTCTGGGAATTCTCGCGTGCTTGCTGCAGCGCCGGCAGACAGGCCACGGCGCTCGCGTCGGAGGCGCGCTCCTGGATACGGTGCTCGCGCTTCAGGGCAATCTATTCACTTACAGCTCGGTAATCGGCGACGACCCTCGCAGGGTGGGGAATGGTTCATACTTCATGATCAGCAATTGTTTTGCCACTGCCGACGGGCAACTGATGATATCGCTGCCGACCAGCCGCTTTTGGCACAGATTCTGCAGAGCTCTGGGGCAAGCCTCACTCCAAAGCGACTCCCGCTTTAGCGATCATCAAAGCCGGATCTCGAATAAGCCTGCGCTTGAAAGAGTGCTGGCGAGAATCTTCCGAACCAAAACCACGGCGCAATGGTTGAAGATTCTCCAGCCGGTGGTTCCCTGCGGCCCCCTTCTTTCGTACAAACAGGTAATTCAGGACCAGCAGGTTCGGCACAATGGTCTTTTCAAGATGGACGTTTATAAAGGCAGCCCCTATCGTGTGGTACGCAGTCCGGTACGCCTGGACGGCAAGCTGATGGATGGGAGGCTGGCAGCGCCATCACTGGGTCAACACACGGGACAGATCTTGCGAGCGGCGCGATTCACCCGAGCGGAGATCCTCGAGCTTGACCGCCTCGGCGTAACGATTCCGAATCCGTCCCCGAAGAGGCCGCATTGAACCTTGATCTCCACAATAAAGTCGCACTGATAACGGGAGGCGCCTCGGGACTGGGCCGGCGTAGCGCCGAGATGTTCATCGAAGAAGGAGTCTGCCTGCTGATCGCCGACAGGGAACCGCAGCGGGTTCAGGAAACCGCCGATGATCTCCAGCGAAGAGGCGGCAAAGTTCTGAGCAGGGTCATGGATGTGAGCGACTACCAGCAGTGCGTTCAAACGGTGGCCGCCGCGCTCGAACACTTCGGGCGGCTGGATATACTCGTGAATAGCGCAGGGATCGGCGACCACGGGCTATTCGCCGAGACCAGTCCCGAATCCTGGATGAGGCAGATCGATGTCAACCTGCGTGGAGTGATGAACTGCTGTCATGCGGTCAGTCAAACGTTCATGGAGCAGCGGGCAGGGAAGATAATCAGCCTGGCCAGCGAGGCCGGAAAGGTGGGCGAGAAACGAATCGCGGTCTATTCAGCTACCAAAGGGGGGGTTATTGCCTTTACCAAAGCGCTGTCAATCGAACTTGGGCGTTTCAACATCAATGTGAATGCCGTCTGCCCTGGAGTCACCAGGACGTCTATGACTTCCTATCTGACGCCCGATCAAGAGCGAGAATGGTCGCGCCATTATCCGTTGGGACGCCTGGGTGTTCCTGACGACATCGCTCCGATGATTGTTTTTCTCGCATCGGAGCGCGCGTCCTGGATAACGGGCCAGGCAATCAGCATCAACGGAGGCTTCGGCCGGTCGTAGGTCAGGTCTTCTTCAGAAGCAAGAAGATTCCACCCGCAACCGAGACGATGCCGACTACCGGCGGCAACGGGATGGTTCTTTTAGTCTCTTTGCTGGCTTCAATCGGACCTAAGTCAACAACCTTCTCACGAGTCGTGTAACTGATCCCCTGATAGGCCAAGGCCACCAGCCCCAGGACAATCAGTATCACGCCAATCGTCTTCACGCTCATGGCTCGTGTGTACCCTCGCTAGACGACCCTGCGTCCTTGAATCACTTGAATCAGAATTACAGCGATCGCGATGATCAACAAGAGATGGATGAACCCTCCCAATGTGTACGAGGTTACCATCCCCAGTAACCACATGATCAGCAGAATAACAAAGATGGTCCAAAGCATGCCGATACCCCCTCCCGAAGTGCCTCCGATTTTTTTGTCTCTGGGCTAATACCTTACTCTCGATCAAACGCCTCCAGATCGGTTAAGCCCAACGTTCCATACACCCGGGGCTTTACGCAATTGAAAGACCAAGTCTTCGGGAACGAACCCGATATGATGTCGACTTCTTCAAGAATAAAGGGTTGGCGCATTTGAGAAAATCCGGCGCGCCATCCTGCCGCGGCTGCGATCGGTCACGTCGCTTGCGGGAATTATTCCCTGGTGGGATCCGGCGGCCCGAGCACGGTCGAAATCGAAGTTGACAGGGAGAAATTTCCGCCCGCGCACCGGTTGGTTATGTAAGCAGGTGTCGGCGTCTGCGCTTAGTATTGGAAATCCAGTTACATCGCGCCAATACCCCCGTGGTATGAAGATTGCCTTGAGAATAGTGTACGAGGCGTCTGTGCGATCACCAGACACGGACGAGCGATCTTGAAGAGGAGGGGGACAATGAGAAAGCTAGGGTTTGTTTTCGGTGCAATGGCGTTGGGGCTGATTCTGATCGCGCCCTGGGCGGACGCGGATCAGTGGAACAAGAAAACGATTCTGACGATCAATCAGCCGTTACAGATTCCCGGGACCGTTCTTCAGCCAGGAAAGTACGTCGTGAAATTAGCGGACTCAGCTTCGAATCGGCACATTGTGCAGGTCTTCAATGAAGGCGAATCGAAGTTACTGGCAACGATCCTGGCCATACCCAACTCCAGGCTCAAGCCGACCGGCGCAACTGAGTTCAGTTTCTGGGAAACGCCGACCGGAACGCCTCCGGCGTTAAGGTCATGGTTCTATCCAGGGGACAATTTCGGGCAGGAGTTTGCGTATCCCAAGCGAGAAGCGGCTGCGCTCAGCGCCGCGGTCAAGGAACAGGTCCGCTCGATTTCGGATGAAGAACAAGCTTCCCTGTCTCGAACGCCGCCTCCAGCAGACAAGCCGGCTTCGGATAAGCCCGCTCAAATAGCCGAAGCGCGGCCGCCTGCGCCCCCGGCGCCAGGACCGGTTGCGGCCAAAACCGGCCCGCCCTGCGGCGGAGTCTCAGGTCCCCGCGCCTGGCGAGCCGGCTAAAGCGGCACAGCTGCCCAAGACTGCCAGCCCCTTTCCGCTGATTGCTCTGGCTGGCCTTCTTTCGTTAGGGGCGGGATTCGGCATCAGGGCACTGCGACGCCATCTGTTGCCGAACGAGTCGGGCGTGAACTAGCCAGGCCTGCTTTCGCGTCTTAGTGGATGGAGTGTAAAGAACAGAAGGCGCCGCCGAGACGCGACGCGGCCTTTGGCCACAACCAAATACTCGCCACGGATTCCACGAATTTCACGAAGTCTAAATTGGCTCTGTGAAATTCGTGTAATCCGTGGCAGAAGCTTTTTCTCTCTGCTCGTGGAAAAATCTTGCCCGGAGTTTTTCGCGAAGGGACATCTACTTCCCGGAAGATTGTAGAGCGGCGATTTCTCTCTCAACACCCAACTAGCCTCGACAAGAAATTCCCGTCCGGGGAATTACGGTAAGTATTCCCGCCCGAACGATTTCAAAGCCTCGTGTAAGCCCTTCAAATACAAGGCAAACGCAACCCTGGCGCGACGATTGCATCTCCAGGCAAGTGGTTTAAAAAGGAGGTAAAAATTATGCGAAGACGAATTCAAACCATTGTCATAACGGCCGCATTTCTTTTTTCGTCGGCCGCAGGGGGCCTCGCCCAGCGTAGGGGGAGGGTGGATATCCTTCGCCTGCCGGACGGCACAAACCTGGAGGTGCGTTTAACTGAACGCCTGGACTCCGACACGAACCAAACCGGGGATACGTTTCAGGCGATCGCAGACAAGGACGTCATTGTTAATGGACGGGTCGAAATTCCTGCCGGAAGCCCGGTTACCGGCAGGCTGGTTGAAGTTCGCGACTCAGGCAAAGTAAGCGGGCGGGCGCGCATGGCACTCACGGTCTCGGACGTGCGTGTCGGCGACGCTATCTTCCCGGTCGAGTCGAACACCGTTACGGTCGAGTCCGATAATTCAAAGGGCCGCGACGCCGGCGTGATTGGCGGGGCGGCGGCCATCGGCGCGATCATCGGAGCGATCACCGGCGGCGGCAAGGGTGCCGCTGTTGGAGCCGCTATCGGAGCTGCCGGGGGAACCGGCGTGGTCCTGGTGACCACAGGTAAGGATGTTGAATTCGAACCGGAACAGGCGTTCAACTTCATTCTGGAAAGGAATCCCGCAGGCGGTGTACGTCCGGCGTCCGGTGAATTCTCGCGCACCGGCGATCGCTACAACCGATCGAGGGATGGGCGTCTCAGCAACGAGCCCCTCGACCTGATTGCGCGCGACTTGAATGATCGAGCCGCACAGGTCTGGAATCTGGTCCGCAACATCGGCGCGAACCTGGTGTCCGCCAGACTCAGGAGAACGCGGCGCTCTACCGATCCTTGAGGGAGTTCGCCAACAGCGCGCAGCGTTATTCCCAGCTGAGCGGCGACGGGGTCTTGCGCAGTGAAGGCAGAAACCTGGTCCTTCAGGCCGAAAAGATCGACCTGATGCTCGATCGCTCGACCCTCGACATTCAGAATGATTGGGCTCCGGTTCAGAACGAGGTTGCCCGGCTGGCAGGCGCTCTAGGAGTGAGGTATGGCTCCAACAGGAGCACGCGCGCTCCGGCGGTTTCAAACAGAGATCTCGACCGGGCCGGCGGCCACTTTCGATGGCAGGGCCGCGTCGACGGCTCCGATTACGTTCGAATCCGGGGCAACGCGGTTACAATCCAGCACGTCGCAGCACGCAACGTAGCAGACGCATCCTACGATCTCCCTTCACCGCTTCCGCGCAATCCAGTCAACATACAGTTGAACAAGCTTCGGGGCAGAGGAAGAGTGGAGCTGGTCGAACAACCGTCCGCAGCTAATAACTACACGGCAGTCGTCTTGATCCAAGACGCGCAAAGCGGCGACGACTTCTACGAATTTGAATTGAGCTGGTCGACTTCTACGAGTTCGAATTGAGATCGTCTGTAGTTCGGCGTCTTCGCGTCTTAGCGGTTTTGTTGAACGACTTAACCGCTAAGACGCGAAGACCAAAACCTCTCCGTTCTAATATTCCTGCACATGCTTATCGGCAACACTGTGATATGCTGCTGCGCGTTCGCACTTGTCGAAGCGGTTGGCGACTGTGGCCCAGATTTTTCATCCCAGCACCAATACCCTTTCCAAGCTCAGTATTTTTGGAGCTATCTTCATTATCGCCGGGATCATCTGGGTCGTGGCTCAGATCAATCGGTCGTCCTATGCCACCCAGGCTTACGTCGCTCGGCCCCAACCCGTCCAGTTCAGCCACAAGCATCACGTCGGCGATGATGGGATCGATTGCCGCCATTGCCACACTTCGGTCGAGACCGAGGCTTTTGCGGGAATCCCGAGCACGAAAATCTGCATGAACTGCCACTCGCAGATCTGGGCCGACAGCCCGGTTCTGGAACCGGTGCGCGCCAGCTTTCGCACGGGCAGGCCTATTCAGTGGACGCGCGTCCATGATCTGCCCGATTTCGTTTACTTCGACCACAGTATTCACGTCAATAAAGGGGTCGGTTGCGCCACGTGTCATGGACGTGTAGACCTGATGCCACTGACCTGGCAGGCGTCTTCACTCCAAATGGAATGGTGCCTGGAGTGCCATCGCCGGCCCGAACGTTACATCCGGCCACGCGAATATGTGTTTCGCATGGACTGGCAGCCACAAGACCAGCTCGATCAAGGGTCGGCGCTGGTGAAGAAATACAATATTCAGAGTCCTGCTGTCCTGACCAGTTGTAGTACGTGTCACCGATAGTTGACAGAGCGTCACGGATGAAGACCAGGCACAGTTCTCTCGAGTTGGCTTTGCTGCGCCGCCATGGTCGTGACTACTGGCGCAGTCTTGAAGAGCTTGCCGAGAGCGAGGAGTTTGCGCGGCTTCTACAACAGGAATTTCCGCGGCACGCCTCGGAATGGAACGATTCGGCCGACCGGCGCGAGTTCTTGAAGCTGATGGGCGCTTCCTTGGCCCTGGCCGGCCTGAGCGCATGTACGCGACAGCCCAACGAGGCCATTGTCCCCTATGTTCGCCAGCCGGAGGACGTGGTCCCCGGCCGGCCACTGTTTTTCGCGACTGCGACCACGCTGGCCGGAGTGGCTTCCGGAGTGCTGGTGGAAAGCCACGAAGGCAGGCCAACGAAGATTGAAGGGAACCCCGATCATCCCGCCAGCCTGGGCGCCACGGACGTATTCTCGCAAGCTTCCGTGCTCTCCCTTTACGACCCTGATCGGTCCCAGACCCTTACCCACCTGGGGAACATCCGGCCCTGGCCGGCGCTTCTGGGCGCGGTCCGGGCCGGACTTGACGGGCAGGTCGCCGTTCAGGGAGCCGGCCTGCGCCTGCTTACCGAAACCATCACTTCTCCGACGCTGGCCGGCCAGATCCGCGACATACTCTCAACTTTTCCCAAAGCCCGGTGGCATCAGTACGATGCAAGCGGACACAATGGAGGCCGCGACGGCACCCGTCTGGCCTTTGGCGAAGGCCTGAACGCAGTCTTTCAGCCCGATCAAGCAGAGGTTATTCTGGCTCTTGATTCGGATTTCCTCGGCTGCGGGCCTGCGAGCCTGCGTTACGCGCGCGATTTCGCTTCACGGAGGAAACTGCCGTCGAAGCAGATGAACCGTCTCTACGCCGTGGAGTCAACCATCTCGAATACCGGGGCCGTGGCGGATCATCGCTTGCCCTTGCGTCCTGCCGAGATCGAAATCTTTACGCGCGCGCTGGCGCATGAATTGGGAATCCTACCGGGTGACGCGCCGAAGTGGCCGGACGATCCTCAGTCCCCCAAGGCACAGCGAAGGAACAAATGGATCAAAGTCATCGCGGGTGAGCTTCAGCTCCACGGCGGTTCAAGCGTCATCATTCCCGGCGACTATCAATCGACCCAGGTTCATGCCCTGGCTCACGCGATGAACCACGCGCTGGGCAACATTGGCAAGACTGTCGTTTATACCGACCCGATCGAAGCGGAGTCGAATAATCAAACCCAGTCGCTGCGGGAGCTCGCCGGAGACATGGATGCCGGTCGAGTCACCATGCTGGTGATAATATCGGCCAACCCGGTCTACACGGCGCCTGCAGATTTGAAATTCGCCGAACGTCTCCAAAAGGTCGGTCTTCGAATTCATTTGAGCCTGTACGAGGACGAAACCTCCGCCTTGTGCCAGTGGCATATTCCAGAGGCTCACTACCTCGAATCCTGGAGCGACGCTCGCGCTTATGACGGAACCGTGACCATTCTGCAGCCCTTGATTGCTCCGCTCTATCGCGGCAAGACCGCGCATGAGCTGCTCGCGACGTTAACCGACAGGCCGGAGCGATCCAGCTACGACATCGTGCGCGATTACTGGCGCACTCACTGGCCGTCGGCGGTAAAAGAGGAGGCGGGGGTGAAGGCCCGCGCGCCCGGTGTCAGAGACCAGAAACCGGTGGGCAAGGAAGCGTCGCGGGGGAGTGTTCAGACTTCCCGCGCGCCGGGCGATTTCGAGCAATCCTGGCGGAGAGCGCTACACGATGGCTTCATATCGAATACCAGACTCCCTTCGAAGTCCGTAGCGCTCAGACCGGATTGGCACACGTCTCTAACACCGGGTCCCCGGACCCCCGCCTCGGCAACCGGGCTGGACATCGTCTTCCGCCCGGACTCCACCGTATTCGATGGGCGGTTTTCCAACAATGGCTGGCTTCAGGAGCTTCCCAAGCCGCTTAGCAAGCTCACCTGGGATAATGCGGCGCTCGTGAGCCCGGCGACAGCCGCCCGGCTCGGACTCGGCTATGAGCTCAGCAACCGGGGCGGAGAACACGGCGAGGTATTTGCGGACGTCGTCGAGTTGCGCTATCGGGGACGGATGGTGCGAGCGCCGGTCTGGATTCAACCGGGGTTGCCGGACGATTCGGTTACGGTTCATCTTGGCTACGGACGCACGCGAGCGGGAAGGATCGGGACCGGAGCCGGCTTCAATGCCTACGCGCTTCGAACCTCGGAAGCGCCATGGTTCGACGGCAGCCTGGAGCTGCGCAAGACGGGTCAGAAGCATGGTCTCGCCAACACACAGTTGCATCACAATCTCGAAGGCCGCGACCTGATCCGCTCTACCTCGTTCGAACACTACCGTAACAATCCGGGCTTTGCCCAGCATGTGGGGCACGGGGAAGGGCTCTCGCTCTACCCTCCGCACGAGTACCAGGGCTACGCCTGGGGGATGGCGATCGATCTGAATTCGTGCATCGGTTGCAATGCCTGTGTCATCGCCTGCCAGGCGGAAAATAACATCCCGATCGTCGGCAGGGAGGAAGTTTTGCGCGGCCGCGAAATGCACTGGCTGCGAATCGACCGCTATCACAAGGGCCCTGTAGACGCGCCGGAGACTTATTTTCAACCCGTCCCCTGCATGCACTGCGAAAATGCCCCGTGTGAGGTCGTCTGCCCCGTAGCTGCGACCGTTCACAGCGCTGAAGGGCTGAACGACATGGTCTACAATCGATGTGTCGGAACACGCTATTGCTCCAATAACTGTCCGTACAAAGTCCGGCGCTTCAATTTTCTGCTTTATTCCGATTGGGACACACCAAGCTTGAAGCTATTGAGCAACCCCGATGTGACGGTAAGGAGCCGGGGTGTCATGGAGAAGTGCACGTATTGTGTCCAGCGGATCAACAAAGCGAAGATCGAAGCCGAAAAAGAAGACCGGCAGGTGCGCGACGGTGAAGTCTTGACCGCATGCCAGGCAGTATGTCCGGTCGATGCCATCGTTTTCGGCAATATCAATGACCCCGGCAGCCAGGTGGCAAAGTTGAAGCGCGAGCCTCGTAACTACGGCTTGCTCACCGAACTGAATACTCGGCCGCGCACGACCTATCTGGCTGCGGTGCGGAACATCAACCCTGAGCTGGACTGAACGCGAAGACTGTAAGCGCATGGAAACCGGTAGGGAATCGAGTGAAGTAAACCGAAGAGCGATCGAGCAGTCTCCGGCGGGCGACTCTTACGCGATTCTGGAACCGGGCCACACCTTCGCGTCGATCACCGACAAGATCAGTTCCATTGTGCTGACCCGGCGCAAGCGGACCGGTTGGTTCCTGGGTTTCGCGCTCACGTTCGCGCTGGTCATGATGCTGCTGTACTCCATCGGCTACCTGCTGGTTGCCGGCGTGGGAGTTTGGGGCGTGGGGGTACCGGTCGGTTGGGGGTTCGCAATCATCAACTTCGTCTGGTGGATTGGGATCGGCCACGCCGGAACGCTGATTTCCGCGATCTTGCTCCTGCTGAATCAAAAATGGCGGACATCGATCAACCGCTTCGCCGAAGCCATGACACTATTCGCCGTTGCTTGCGCAGCGCTCTACCCGATCCTGCACCTGGGCCGGCCCTGGCTCGCGCACTGGCTGTTTCCTTATCCGAATACAATGCAAGTCTGGCCGCAGTTCCGCAGCCCGCTCATTTGGGATGTCTTTGCCGTCAGTACCTACGGGACCGTTTCTCTGCTCTTCTGGTTTGTAGGATTGATTCCTGATCTGGCGACGCTGCGAGACCGGGCTAGAACCCGCATGGCCCGCATCACCTATGGCATCCTCGCCATGGGCTGGCGCGGCTCGGCGATTCACTGGCACCGCTACGAGACGGCATATCTTCTACTGGCCGGGCTGGCCACGCCGCTGGTTGTCTCCGTACACACGATCGTGAGCTTCGATTTCGCAATCTCCATCATCCCGGGCTGGCACACGACGATCTTCCCCCCTTACTTTGTCGCCGGCGCGATTTACTCGGGTTTCGCCATGGTCATGACCCTGGCAATTCCACTGCGAGCCATCTATGGCCTCGAGGATTTCATTACCCTGCGGCATCTGCAGAACATGGCTAAAGTAATGCTCGCAACCGGACTGATCGTCGCCTATGGATACATGACCGAAACCTTCATGGCGTGGTACAGCGGGAGCGGGTACGAAACTTTCATGATCCTCAACCGGATGCGAGGGCCTTACGCCCTTATGTACTGGATGCTGATCTTGTGCAACGTCCTGATCCCTCAGGCGCTCTGGTCCAGACGGGTAAGGTCCAGCGTGCCGGCGTTATTTGTGATTGCCATCATTGTGAACATCGGCATGTGGCTGGAGCGCTTCATTATCGTTATTACCAGCTTGCATCGTGACTTCCTGCCGTCATCGTGGGGCATGTACTGGCCGACGGCGTGGGATTTAATGACTTTCGTTGGAACGATCGGGTTGTTCCTTGCGCTGCTCTTCTTGTTTGTGAGATTCCTTCCCATGATCGCAATTTTCGAGATGAGGACGCTCTTGCCGGAGGCAGAGGTAAAGGAGGGCGCGGACTAAGGGCTCGCGCAGAAATAACTTCGCATTCTGGCGCGAGAGTCGGTGGTTAATCATGAACCGGTTTCTATTAGGTAAGCACGCTGAGGATCGCGCCCCTTCGGGCTGCGGCCCGCAGGCCCGCTGGCTTTGTTGCTCGCTCCTCACGTACCGCACGGGGTACGCATCGTCGCTCGCGCCTCGCCAGCGGGCCTGGGGGCCTGCAGCAGAATGCGAACTTATTTCTGCGCGAACCCTAGCGCCGGTGAAATCAAACCATGAAAATTGACCATACCCTGTACGGGTTGATGGCTGAGTTCGAGAATCCTAGGGATCTTGTCTCGGCGGCGCTGAGCGCCCACCGGGAGGGATACCGTAAAATGGATGCCTATACGCCTTTTCCTGTTGAGGGATTGGCGGAGGCGCTCGGCTTCCATCACAACCGCCTGCCTCTTCTGGTGCTGGCCGGCGGCGTGATCGGATGTATCGCAGGTTATTTGCTGCAATACTACATTGCGGTCATTGATTATCCATTGAACGTCGGTGGGCGGCCCCTCCACAGCTGGCCTGCCTTCATTCCGGTCACTTTCGAGACCACCGTTCTGGTCGCCGCGTTGACCGCGGTGCTCGGAATGCTGGCGCTTAACGGTCTCCCCATGCCTTACCACCCGGTTTTCAACGTGCCGCGCTTCGCCTTGGCGAGCCGCGATCGTTTTTTCCTCTGCATCGAGGCTGCGGATGCGAAGTTCGATGGCCAGGCAACCAGGAACTTCCTGGCCACTCTTAGCCCGAAAGAGATCTCCGATGTGCACTCCTAACCGTCAGGCGGGCGGCAGCAGGCTGCCGCAGCACAAGGCGCACAGCTAGCTTCCGCACTACGAAAGCGGGGTTATTCACTGCCAGGGTCTTCAGCACCTGGAGTCTGGACATTTCGCAGGCACTGCAGCGCGGTCGGGGTTGAGCAGGGTCACGAGAGGCCGTCGCAATAACTAGCTCCGCCCGTGAGGGCGGGGGTCAGACATGATCCCGAAGCCCGAGGTGGCGACGGGCCATCGGCACTCCGTCGCTAGTCGCGCCATCGGCGTGTTTCTAAACCTTAAGAATTTCTTTCCGGCCTTAGGGCCGGACGGGCTTGATAGCCCGTCCGGCACATCGGGCCGGGCGATCTTGCGGCACCTGGTCAGACCGGCACGCGGAGATTGAATATCCGCTGCCGTCCGAATCGCAAACACGCGCGTGCGTACCTTTGGGTCTTCGCGGCATTCGCGTCTTTGGTGTTGTCCGGGTGTAGCCGGCAGGACATGCATGACCAGCCGAAGTACAAACCCCTGAGAGGGACCACTTTCTTCGAGGATTCGCTGTCGGCGCGGCCCAGCGTGCCGGGAACGGTTGCTCGCGGATACCTCAAAGACGACTCGCACCTGTATACCGGCAGAGTCAGCCAGACCAGCGCTGCCGGGGGAGCCTTACCAGTCGTGAGGCCGCCAGGCATCGACGCGAAGTCGCCGGTCGCGGCCCAAGGTCCGATCTTCGTCGATACATTTCCTTTTCCGATCACACGCGAGGTATTGGAGCGCGGCCGAGAACGGTTTGACATCTTTTGTTCCGTCTGTCACGGGCGACTGGGAACCGGCGAAGGCATGGTGGTCCGGCGGGGATTCAGGCAGCCGCCCTCGTATCACATAGATCGCTTGAAAGAAGCGCGCGTCGGCCATTTCTTTGATGTGATAACCAACGGCTTTGGCGCCATGCCGGACTATGCGGCACAAATACATGTAAGGGACCGGTGGGCGATTGTGGCTTACATCCGGGCGCTGCAATTGAGCCAGAATGTGCCGCTGGGGGATGTGCCCGCCGAGGGGCGGAGTCAGCTGGGCATCGCCAGGGAGCGACGATGAACCAAAACTTGTATGACGCGCCTCCTGAACTGGAAGCGGTGCAGCGCCAATGTCTCCGGATCGGAATAGCGGGGATGGCGGTCTGCGTCGTCGGCTTGTTCTTCAGCCCTGCGCAATTCTTCCGCTCCTATCTGCTCGGATATGTTTTCTGGACCGGGATCGCCCTTGGCTGCCTTGCGATTGTCATGGTGCACCATTTGTCGGGCGGAGCGTGGGGTCTGGTCATTCGCCGCTTGCTCGAGTCAGGCACGCGAACGCTCCCGCTGATGTTCCTGCTCTTCATTCCGATCGCTCTCGGGGTGCAGAGTATCTACAGCTGGGCCGTCTCTGCGAATGTCGCATCAAGCGAGCTCCTGCAGCACAAGCGACCCTATCTGAATATCGCATTCTTTCTCGTGCGCACCATCCTTTACTTTGCTGCCTGGCTGGCTCTGACCCATTACTTGAACAAGTGGTCGGAAGAGCAGGATCGAACGGCTGATCGCGGCTTGACGCGCAGGTTTGAGAATCTCAGCGGACCCGGGCTGGTGCTGTATGGGCTCACCGTGACGTTCGCCTCGGTAGACTGGGTGATGTCACTCGAGCCCGAGTGGTTTTCAACCATCTTCGGAGTGCTCTTCATGGGCGGCCAGGCCCTTTCCGCCATCGCATTCGTGATCGCGCTGGGGGTTTTGCTCTCAAGGCGTGAGCCGTTTTCCTCCGTGATCTCGCCCAGTCACCTGCACGATCTGGGCAAACTCATGCTCGCACTTGTCATGCTCTGGGCATACTTCTCCTTCTCTCAGTTCTTGATCATCTGGTCGGGCAACCTGCCGGAAGAGATTCCATGGTACTTGCACCGGACCAGGGGCGGCTGGCAATGGGTCGGTTTGACGCTCATAGCTTTTCACTTCGCCGCGCCCTTTCTTCTTCTGCTGTCGAGAGGCGTGAAACGCAATGCCCGTATGCTGGCGATCGTGGCGGTCGCAGTGATCGTCATGCGCTTCGTCGACCTGTTCTGGCTGATCGCGCCGGAGTTTCACCACGATGGAGTGAGTCTGCATTTCATGGACCTCGCGGCCCCCATCGGTATCGGCGGGCTCTGGCTTGCATTCTTCTCGCAGCAGCTAAGGACAAGGCCCTTGCTGCCGGTGAACGACCCGTACCTGGAGGAAGCGTTAAGTCATGGAAAAGAGTAGCTCACCCCATGAGGGGAAGTCCGGGGAACCAATGACGAATCCGAAGCTAGCGCATGAAACCAGCGACGTCAGCATTCCTGATATCGTAAAGTTCGGAGTCGGGTTGGTTATCATAGCCATCGTCACTCACATTCTGATGTGGGGACTCTACAAGTATTATGCCGCGCGGGAACCCTACGCGCAGTCCGCTGGACAGGAGCGCGATCAGCTTCCGCCTGAACCTCGCTTGCAGGGAGCCCCTGGACACGAAATCCATCCCGTCGAGGAGCTGAACTCAATGCGAGCAGCCGAGGAATCCATCCTGACGACCTATGCCTGGGTGGCTCAGGCCACGGGAACCGCAAGAATACCGATCGAGCAGGCGATAAAGATGCTCGCCGAGCGGGGATTGCCGTCGAGGTCCGGCGACGGCGTTTCCGGCGCACCCCTGCCGCGCGATCCCGCTTCGGGAAGAGCAACTGATCACCGCTAAGACGCGAAGACGCCGGGCATGGACATGGGTTGAGTCACACTATGGCGAGGGAACTTACAAGAAGCCGGCTTCCCGCGGGCAAGAACGCCCTCGGCGCAACCTTGTGTTGCCTACTGGTTCTCGCCGCCTGCCGGCTGGTTGTCGCGCAACCTGCGCTGCCGGCCGCTCTTCGCAATGTCGTCATCGAGCAGAAACTGAACGCTCAGGTCCCACCCGACCTGGTGTTTCGCGACGAGAGTGGACGATCGATCAAACTGGGAGACTACTTCGGCAGCAAGCCCATTATTCTCGCGCTCGTCTACTACGATTGTCCCATGCTTTGCACCCAGGTGCTGAATGGGCTCGTGGGCAGTCTCAAGGCTCTTTCTTTGGATGCCGGCGAACAGTTTCTGGTCCTGACAGTAAGCTTTGATCCACGCGAAACGCCCGACCTCGCAGCCGCCAAGAAGGAATCCTACATGGGACGCTATTCGCGTCCCGGCGCGGACGGCGGCTGGCATTTTCTGACCGGGCCCGAGAGCTCGATCGAAGCCCTCACTCAGGCTGTCGGCTTCCGCTATCGATACGATGTCGAAAAGGGACAGTTCGCCCACGCAAGCGGCATTATGGTTCTGACGCCGCAGGGGAAGATTTCGCGCTATTTTTATGGAATCGAGTATTCGCCGCGAGATCTTCGGCTTGGCCTGGTGGAAGCCTCGAACAACCAGATCGGGTCGCCGGTCGATCAGCTGCTTCTGTTCTGCTATCACTACGATCCTGCGACGGGGAAATACGGCGCCGTCGTCATGAACTTCGTCCGCCTGGGCGGCGCTGCGACCGTTTTGACTTTAGGCGCGATTCTGATTTTATTCTTGCGCCGCGATGCAAGGCGCAACCGATTACGATTGAGACCCACGACTCAAGGGAACGTGAAGCCTGATTGAGGCATAGCGGAACGACGGAGAGAACCAGGTAATTATGCAAACCGGATTACCGTTATTTCCGGAGCAGGCCTCGACGGTTGCCTGGCGGGTAGATGCGCTCTATTTCTTCCTGGTAGGAATCTCTCTCTTTTTCTCGCTGCTCGTCGCCGGACTCATTGTCTATTTTGCCGTGAAATACCGGCGGCGTTCGCCCGGGGAGGTGGGAGCGCCTATTCACGGTTCACTCAAGCTGGAAGTAATCTGGATGGTGATCCCGTTCATGATTTCCATGGTTATTTTCATCTGGGGAGCAAGCGTCTACTTCGCAATCACGCGGATGCCGGCCGAATCGCTCGATGTCTACGTGGTGGGAAAACAGTGGATGTGGAAGTTTCAGCACCAGGACGGCCAGCGGGAGATCAACGAGCTGCATGTGCCCGTCGACCGCAACGTAAAGCTGATCATGGCCACAGAAGACGTCATTCACAGTTTTTTCGTCCCCGCATTTCGCATCAAGGCCGACGTTATACCCGGCCGATATAGCTCAATCTGGTTCAAGGCGACGCGGCCCGGGCGCTATCACCTGTTTTGTGCCGAGTATTGCGGGACGAACCATTCCGGCATGATAGGCTGGATCATCGTTATGGAACCCGCCGACTACCAGGCGTGGCTCAGCGGCGGCGCGGCTGAAGGGTCCCTCGCCTCTCTGGGACAACGGCTGTTCCAGTCGCTGGCCTGTGACAACTGTCACCGCGGCGACACACAGGGACGAGGGCCCTTGCTGGAGGGCTTGTACGGCAAGCAAGTGGAATTGCGAGGCGGCGAACTTGCAACGGCGAACGCAGGCTATATCCGTGAGTCAATCCTGAATCCGAAAGCGAAGATTGTGGCTGGATTCGAGCCGCTTATGCCCACCTTCCAGGGGCTGGTCACGGAAGAGCAGCTGATGCAGCTCATCGAATACATTCGGTCTATCGGACCTCCGGAAGGTGGCACCGTACCGGCGATTCCGGCAGGACCGCCAAGATACGATGACCCAAAGAAACGACAGAAACCGGATAGCACTCGAGGGTCAATGAAATGATCGCCAACACTGTGAATGTTCCCCCTCGCAAGCACTATCTCAATATCAACTACGGCGTTAAATCGTGGTTGCTCACGATCGACCACAAGCGGATTGCACTGCTTTACCTGGCGTCCATCACGCTGTTCTTTTTCCTGGGCGGCGCGTTCGCCGTGATGATACGGCTCGAACTTGTAACGCCGCAGGGAGACCTCGTTCAGCCCGAGACCTACAACAAGCTCTTCACCATGCACGGCGTGATCATGGTCTTCTTCTTCCTGATCCCGGCGGTCCCTACCGTGCTGGGAAACTTTCTTGTGCCCCTGATGATCGGGGCCAGAGATCTTGCGTTTCCGCGTCTGAACCTGGCGAGCTGGTATATCTTCAACCTGGGAGCCCTGTTCACACTCTATGCCGTGGTGGCGGGAGGAGTCGATACAGGCTGGACCTTTTACACCCCCTATAGCACCGTAGCCTCCAACACTCATGTAGTCGCGACCGCCCTCGGTATCTTCATCACAGGCTTTTCTTCCATTCTCACCGGCCTGAATTTCATCGTTACGATCCACACCATGCGGGCGCCGGGCATGACCTGGTTTCGCCTGCCGCTGTTTATCTGGTCCAACTATGCCACCAGCCTCATCATGGTGCTGGGGACTCCCGTGCTGGCGATCACGCTGCTGTTAGTCGGGATCGAGCGGATGTTCCGAATCGGGATCTTCGATCCCGCTCTGGGCGGCGACCCGGTGCTGTTCCAGCACCTGTTCTGGTTCTATTCGCACCCGGCGGTGTACATCATGGTGCTGCCTGCAATGGGAGTGGTCAGCGAGCTGATCGCCGCCTTCTCACGTAAAACAATCTTTGGCTACACGTTCGTGGCCTACGCCTCGATCGGAATTGCCGTGCTGGGCTTTCTGGTGTGGGCGCATCACATGTTTGTTTCGGGAATATCGGTCTATGCGGCACTGGTTTTTTCTTTTCTGAGCTACTCCGTCGCCATCCCCTCCGCGGTGAAGGTCTTCAACTGGACCGCGACGCTCTATCGCGGCTCGGTTTCGTACCAGACGCCGATGCTCTATGCGCTCGGGTTCATCGGCCTTTTTGTCATGGGTGGAATGACCGGTTTATTTCTGGCCGCTCTTGGCATCGATGTTCACGTGACCGACACCTACTTCGTGGTCGCCCATTTCCACTACATCATGGTGGGGGGAACCGTCATGGCCTACCTGGGGGGAATTCACTACTGGTGGCCCAAGATAAGCGGGCGCATGTATTCAGAAGGTTGGGCCAAGCTCGGCGCCTTGATCGTTTTTATCGGATTTAACCTGACCTTTTTCCCTCAGTTTGTCCTCGGGTACCTTGGAATGCCCCGCCGCTATCATGCCTATCCGGAAGAATTTCAAGTGCTGAATGTCATGTCGTCGGCTGGAGCTTCAATCCTCGGGGTGGGTTACGTTCTTCCCATGATTTACCTGATCTGGTCGATGCGGTATGGTCCGGTCGCTTCTCGAAATCCATGGCCCGCAACTGGCCTGGAATGGGAGACGTCTTCGCCTCCACCGTCGCACAATTTCGAGCAGACGCCGGTCGTGAACGGCCCACCCTACCAGTATGTCCCCGGAACGGAGGTCGAAGTTGTCTGACAGCGACGCGCTGGCACGTTCATCCTTGCAGCATCACTTCGACAGTCTCGAGCAGCAGCACGAGGCATCGTCGCTGGGAATGTGGGTCTTTCTGGTCACCGAGGTCATGTTCTTCGGCGGGATATTTACCGCCTACGTCGTGTACCGGACGTTCTATCCGGCCGCTTTCGCCGATGCCAGCCGCCACCTCGACATAACCCTGGGCGGAGTGAACACGGCCGTATTGATCTGCAGCAGTCTGACGATGGCGCTGGCAGTGCATGGCTCTCAAGTCGGAAACCGCAAGGCGCTGATCGGATTTCTCATTCTTACGGTGCTGCTCGGTCTGACCTTTCTGGGAATCAAGGCTGTCGAATATGCCGAAAAATTCGAGCACCACCTGGTCCCGGGAAGCGCATTCTCGTATCCGGGTCCAGACGCCAGGCAAGTGCAATTGTTCTTTTCCGTGTATTTCGCCATGACCGGCCTTCATGCCCTGCACATGATCATCGGAGTCGGGGTGCTTTCGGTTCTCGTGGTAAAGGCCTGCCGCGGCGTTTACTCGCCGGCCTATCATACGCCGGTGGAAGTGTCGGGCCTGTACTGGCATTTCGTCGATATTGTCTGGATCTTTCTCTTTCCTTTGCTTTACCTGATCGGGCGCCATCAATGAAAGAACCTCATTGCTTATCGGGTTGTTTGAGGATCTGACCGTGGCGGGACACGTCGTTCCAAAGAAGCTCTACTACAACGTCTTCGGGTTGCTCATGATCCTTACCCTGGTCACGACTCTTGTGGCATTCGCCGATCTGGGGCCCTTGAACACGATCGTAGCTCTGACGATCGCGGTCGGCAAAGCCATCGTGGTAACCCTGTTCTTCATGCACGTGCGCTACAGTTCGCGCCTGACGTGGATTGTGGTTGGCGCGGGCGCATTCTGGCTGGCCATCATGATCTTCCTGACCCTGACCGATTACCTCACGCGCGGCTGGGCATAAGAGCCCGCATTCTGCCGATGACCTATGGCAGGCTCAGAGGAGCTCGGGTGCCGTTCGCCACAGACCAAGGACCGGCACCAGACTGTACCTCACCTTACGACGCTCATGGTTGTGAGACGACGCTTTGCCCAGCTGTTGCATGCCGGCGCCTTTAAGTTCCCGTCCCGCGTCTTCCGCTCCGTCGCCAGCCACCATTACCGGACAATTTGCTCGCTCCGCCGATTCATTCGTGATAGAAATTCAAATTCCTATAAGCTCATTAAGGAGAACCCATGAGCCTCTTTCTGCTCGGAGGAGTGCTGCTGCTCTTCGGCATCGCCGGCGTCGTGATCTACAACAATCTGGTTCGCCGGCGCAACATGGTGGACCAGGCGTTCAGCACCATCGAGGTCCAGCTCACGCAGCGCTACGACCTGATCCCCAAGCTCGTCGAGACCGTGAAGCAGTACATGGGACACGAGCGCTCGCTGCTGGAGGAGATCGTGCGGCTGCGGTCGCAGGCGCTCGTCGAGCCGGACGCCGGCGGAGAAGATCGCGCGCCGACAACCAGCTCACGCGCGCCATGGGACAGCTCAACGTCACCATGGAGAACTACCCGCAGCTCCGGGCGAGCGAGAACTTCGTGCAGCTCCAGCGCTCGCTCAACGAGGTCGAGGAGCAGCTCGCGGCCGCGCGCCGCAGCTACAACGCCGCGGTCACCGACTACAACAACGCCGTGCAGACCTTCCCCAGCTCGCTGATCGCCGGCGGCACCGGCTTCGGGCTGCGTCAGACGTTCGTCGCCGAAGAGCAGCAAGCGCGCGCGACGTCGACATGAAGAGCCTGTTCAAGGCGTGAGCGCCGACCCTTCAGCACCACGCGTCGGGCGTCTCAGCCAGCTCGACAAGCAGTCGCAGGTGAAGCTCAAGGCGGCCTGCGACTACATCAACGCCGAAGTCGCCAAGGTCCGGCGTCGCATCGCTCACGGTCGGCGCCGTGTGCGCGGCGCTCGGCGCTCATCGCCTACAGCATCATGTGGAACCGCGGCTACAGGACCCGCGGCTCTCCGTCGGCGGCGCCGTGGCATCATCGTCCTGTCTTCGGCACGCACCAGTGGCGCGCGCTCAACAAGACCTACAAGCAGCATCGTCGTGACGCGCGTGGTCGGCGCGCTCGGCCAGGGCATGACGTACAGCGCCGAGTCCCGCTTCACGAAGCAGGACTTCCTCGACATGGACCTGTTCGAGAAGCGCGCCGAGAAGTGGCACGCCGAGGACGAGGTCTGCGGCAGGAAGAACGCCGTCACGTATTCGATTCTCGAGGCCAAGGCCACGCGCACCGAGGGCTCGGGCAAGAACCGCCGCACCGTCACGATCTTCAAGGGCAGCATCGTCCGGCTCGACTTCAACAAGAACTTCCTGGGCCACACCGTCGTGGTGCCCGACAGCGAGAGCAAGATCCTCGGCGGGCTGTTCGGCGAGTCGGAGAGCCGGCGCAGGAAGGACATCTGCCGGATGGAGAGCGTCGACTTCGAGAAGCTGTACAGCGTCTACGGCACGGACCAGCAGGAGGCGCGCTACATCCTGACGCCGAAGATGATGGAGCTGATCATCGAGGCGCAGCGCGTGCTGCGCTCGCACCTGCGGCTGTCCTTCCACGACAACTCCGTGTTCGTGACGATCCCGCAGAACAAGAACCGGTTCGAGATGAGTGGTCTTCGGCGCGCAAGATCACGCCGGAGATCGCGTGCGGCGAGCTGGCCGAGGTCGTGAGGCTGGCCGAGCGCCTGATCGACACGCTGGAGCTCGAGACCCGCATCTGGTCGCGCGTGTGAGCTGAGGAAAACGAAGGCGCTAAGCCGCGGCTGGAGCGCCGGACCGGCGTCTATGCGAGTTATAGGTTGCGCTCACATTGCTGACCCGATGTGGCGGCCGCATGAGGATTATTGCCGCCATTCATCCCCCGGAGGCGACTCGAAAGATACTTGACTGTCTCGGCCTCGGTTCCAGACCGCCCCCGATTGCCTCCGCATTACCAGATCGCGAGACAGGCGAACTCAACTTTTCGTGAGCAGGAGAGACTAGTCGGAGAAATGTCTGCTGCTGGAGGAGACGTGTTTGTCAACTCCAGATTATTATGCAACATCGTTTTGATGTAAAATCCCGGTCGTGATCGGTCCGGGGCTCTGGGCAGTTGCGGCAGACTGGGTCGGTTTACATTACACTCCTTCTCAGAACGTGAGTTACCCCGGATTTGAGCTGAAAATGACGCTTGTTTCTCCTTATAGATGGTCTAACCCGCCGGCGGCTGTTTTCATAGTCATTGCCGCCAGAGACAATCTAGGTTGATGGCCTTCTCATTCAGAAGCTTTTGGTGATTAAAGGGAAGGCTTTTCCCTTTTCTTCATTCTTTGTCGGCTAAGACAGACTCGGGTTCTTGACCGCGGCGAGTCTGGAGGTAATCAGACATGAAAGCGAGCGAGGATTTCTGGGACGATCTGTTCAGCCACTTGAAGTCGGGCACCCTACTTCCGGTGGTCGGCTCGGAGCTTGTGACCGTCAAGGACGGCGATCGCTGCGTGCCCCTTTGCCGGCTGCTGGGTGAGCGGCTCGCCGAGCGCTACGACCTGAAAGTCGAATGGACGGCACGGGCCAGTCTCGACGACGCCGCACGGGCGTACGTCGCTAAGCACGGCAGGGACAACGCCGACCGCCGGCTCTACGGGCGCATCGCCGACCTCCTGTCGGACCTGAACCCGCAGCCGCCGGAGTCGCTCCGGCAGCTCGCGCAGATCAGCGACCTGTCGGTGTTCGTGAGCACGACCTTCGACCACGTGCTCGCCGCCGCCGTCAACGCCGTCCGGTTCGCCGGCGCCGCACGCACTCGCGAGCTCTGGTTCTCCCCCAACCAGTCGACCGGCGACCAGCAACGCAACGCCAGCCGGCCCGCACCTGACGAGGTCATCGTGTTCCAGCTGTTCGGCCAAGCCTCGTCCACGCCCCAGTACGCCGTGCACGAGGAGGACGTGTTAGAGTGGCTGCACGCCCTGCTCACGGAGTCGGCGCGACTGCCCGAGTGGCTAAACCAGCGGATCCGCGGCGACGCGCTGCTCTTCATCGGTGTCCCGTTGTCGGACTGGGTCGGGCGCATACTCACGCGGCTGGCAAGCGACAACCGCCTGTCGCGCACGACCAAGCAGTTTTTCATCGTGAGCCAGGACGTGGGCCGCAGCCCGGGCCTTGTCGAGTTCTTCTCCACCTTCTGCGGCGAGTCGTTGGTCCAGGTCCTCGAGGCTGATCCGGCCGAGTTCGTCGCGGAGCTGCACGCGCGGTGGGCCAAGCGCGCCCCGCAGCCGAAGGCGGGAGCCGCACCCCAGGCCGCCGAGTCGATGCCCACCGGCCCGACCGAGGAAACCATCTTCATCAGCTACGCGCGCGAGGATGCCGACGCCGTCGATCGCCTTGCCGACTCGATCAAAGCGGCGCATGGGAACGTCTGGCTCGACAGACGGCGCCTCGATCCCGGGGTCCGATGGCAAGACGAGATCCTCTCTACCATCCGCGACCAGGTCCGGCTCTTCCTGCCGGTGATCTCGCGGAATACCGAGGGCCGAGAGGTCGGTGAGGTCTTCAAGGAATGGCGCGAGGCCATCGAGCGCAACAAGGGCTTCGCGCGGGGAGACTTCATCGTGCCGGTCGTGATCGACGGCGATTTCGACGGCAACCCCGCGCGCTACGACGTGGCCTTTCGCATGTTCCGGGACTTCAATTTCGTCGGCGCCCCGGACGGTCGGCTCGCCCCCTCGACGCGGACCGTTTGGTCCGCGCGGCGCGCCGACGGGAGGCCCGGTGAACGCGACTCTCACGGCCCTGCCGGTCGAACGCCAGCTCGACCCGGACAACCCATGGCCGGGGCTCCAGGCCTTCGAAGAAAACGCGCGCGACTATTTTCTCCGCCGCGACGCCGAGGCCGAGGAGCTGGTCCGGCGAGTGGCCGGCGCGCCCCTCACCGTGCTCTTCGGCAAGTCGGGGCTCGGCAAGACTTCGCTCCTGAAGGCCGGTCTGTTCCCGCGCCTGCGCGAGAAGCACTTCCTCCCCGTCTACGTGCGCCTCGACATCCGCCACAACGCGCCCCCGCTCGCCGAGCAGTTGCGCGATGTGTTGCGGGCGACCTGCGAGAGCGAACGCGTGGATGCGCCCGCGTTCACGGACGGCGAGACGCTCTGGGACTACCTCCATCGTTCCACTCTCGAGCTGTGGAGCAAGGAGAACTACGAGCTGACCCCGATCCTGGTGGTCGACCAGTTCGAGGAGCAGTTCGCTCGGCGAGCACGTACCGGAGGCCGTCGAGCGGTTCCGGATCGACTTCGGCGACCTCATCGAGAACCGCATTCCCGCCGCGGTCGCTGCCCTCCTTGAGGCCAAGGCTGCCGAAGTCGAGCGGCTGGACCTGCGCGCGATGCCTTACAAGATCATCGTGAGCCTGCGCGAGGACTTCCTGCCGGACCTCGAGGCCTGGCGGCGGGAGATCCCGTCGCTCGGCCGCGTGCGGGTGCGGTTGCTACCGATGCAGCCCGAGCAGGCGCTGTCAGCCGTTTACGACACGGCCCCACACCTCATGGACGAGGCGACGGCACGGCGCATCGTCGCGTTCGTCGCGGCGGCGCAGGCCACGAGTTCGGAGCCGGCGCAGCCGACATTGCGCCGAGCGGCGAGATCGAGCCCGCCCTGCTAAGCCTTTTCTGCCGGGGCCTCGACGAGCAGCGCAAGCGCCAGGCCAAGCCGCACTTTGACGCTGCGCTCTTGGACGGCGCGGGCCGAGCATCATCTCGGACTACTATGCTTCGTGCGTCGAGAGCCTACCCGACGCGGGGCGCCGCTTCATCGAAACCGATCTCATCACCGAAAGGGGTTCCGCAACAGCTACGCGAAAGAGGACGCCGTCCCCGGTCGGCTCACACAGGATCAGCTCAATCTCCTCATCCAGCGCCGGCTGCTTCGCGTGGAAGAACGCTACGGGGCGGAGCGGATTGAGTGACCCACGACTTGCTGACCCGCGCCGTGCGCGAGCACCGCAACCGCCGGCGGGCGGCGGAGCGCGAACACGAGCGCGAGGAAGAGGCCCGTCACACAAGAGCGCGAGCGTGTCGAATGGGAGGCGCGCCGGCAGCGCGCGCGGACCGACTCGTCATCGGTGTAGCGATGGTCTGCATTGTCTTCACCGCCATCGCGATCTATATGTGGTTGAACGCACGGGCGGCTCGCAACGACGCCCTCACAGCGGAAACGGAAACCAAAAAGCTCTAAACCGGAGCTCTCATGGCGGAGGGGGACGCCATAGGCCTTAGGGAGGTCGCTGAAGACGAAAGCGGAAGAAGAGACGAAGCTCCGCGAGACCGCCGAGGATGCCGAGACCAAAGCCAAGGCCTCAGCCGCCGAGGCGGCCAAACAGTCTCACCTCGCTCTCGGAGGTAAGGTGGCCGCGCAGAGCATCCTTTTCGCTGACCCGACTATGAACGTTCCGCTCGATACCGCAGCCCTTCTTGCGATCGCCGGCTATCGACTCCAGCCCAGCGTCGAGGCGCGCCGTGGCCTGCTCGTGCCCATTAGCCGTCTCGCTCAGGTCCGCAAGATTCTCGCTTCGCCGACGGCGCCGAATAGCGTGGCGTTTAGCCCCGACGGAAAGACCATCGTCTCGGCGGGCGACAATGGGATGCTGATCCAATGGGACGTGGAGACGGGCAGGCAGCTGCGCAAGCTGGAAGGCCGCCACAACGCCCGCGCCTGGACGGTGACGTTCAGTCCCGATGGCGCTACGATCGTTTCGGGAGACGACAGCGGAGCCGTCATGTTCTGGGACGCCGCATCGGGCAAACTACTATCGGGCCCCGAGAAACATCATGAGCAGTGGGTGAACCGGATCGTGTTCAGCCCTGACGGCACAACCTTGGTGTCGGCGAGCGACGATGGAACTTCGTCTTCTGGAATCCCGCGACGAAGAAGCCGGCCGTAGGTCGCTCGACACGGGCAAAGGCGGGGTCAACGGGGTTGCATTCAGCCCCGACGGCAAGTGGCTCGCAACCGCGCATACTGACGGCGCGCTCTTCCGTGTGGAACCCAAGCGACCGGCAAAAAGTCGACGACTTGAAGATAAATCGTGAGATACTCCTTTCGCTGTAGCGTTCAGCCCAAAAGGCGAGCACTTGGTTTCAGGGCACGCCGATGGGACCGTCGCCTTCTGGGGCCGGGAGGGGACGGCAAGTTTCGCGCGGCGGCGGAGGAGCGCGAGCACCAGGATTGGGTCTACGACCTGGCGTTCAGCAATGACGGCAGAAGCTGAGTCTCCGCGAGCAAGGACGGTACGATCGTCGTCTGGGATCCGGAGGAACCCCTGATCATGACGGGGAAATTCGGGCCAGACAGGTACTGCGAGCGCATAAGAACGAGGTGCGGAGCGTCATGTTCAGTCGCGACGGAAGATCGTTTGTTTCGGCGAGCTACGACTTGGCTCATTCTGTGGGATGTCGACGCGACGGCCTTTGGTCACCGTGTGGACGCGCACCCGAAAGCCCTTCGGGGTCTGGCTTTCCGGCCCGACGGCAAGACCATAGTCTCCGGCAGCGGGGACGGAACGCTGAAAATCTGGGATGCGGCGACTCGCAAATCACGCCCGACTGCCAACCGACCGTAAGCGAGACGAGGTGTTGAGCGTCGCTTTAAGTGCTGACGGGAAGTTGATAGCCTCGGGGCGTAACAGCGGCGCGTTGACACTGTCGG
>CAWHCF010000042.1:0-116777 GCA_963827655.1 uncultured Acidobacteriota bacterium | reverse complement strand
GTTAGCGTAATTGCGAGCAGCAGTATTTTTGTGGTCCGGCAAACCATTTTGGGCAGTCCCCGCCTCACGGGGGCTATTCATGGCCAGAACATGCGAAAGCCGATGAACCTTCCCACCCATAAAACCAAGACCGTGGCCACGATTGGTCCCGCCTCGCAGGCGCCGGAGATCATCGCGCAGATGATCAACGCAGGGATGAACATCGCGCGGCTCAATTTTTCCCACGGTGAGTTCGCCGCTCACCGGCAGGTCATCGAAAACATCCGGACAGCCTCCACTCAGGTGGGACGTCGAGTGGCGATCATGGCCGATCTGCCCGGGCCCAAAATGCGCATTGGCAATTTTGGTGTGGAGAAGATTGAATTGAAGCGCGATGACACGTTCACGCTCACCACAGACGAGGTGACCGGCGATCAGCAGCGCGTTTCCGTTACCTTCTCGCGTTTGCCGCAAGCTGTGAAGCCAGGGAATGTGCTCTTCCTGAATGACGGCTTCATTCAACTGGAAGTCATGGCTGTCCGCGGCAACGACGTGGTCTGTGTCGTCAGAGTCGGGGGCGAATTGCGATCCCGAAAGGGGCTGAACCTTCCGAGCATTGACCTGGGTATCCGGGCATTCACGGAGCACGATCGAAACTGTCTTCGATTTGCTCTGGAACACGGTGTCGACGCGATCAGCCAGTCCTTCGTCGAAAGTGCCGCCGATATCCATGCGGTGCGGGAGGCAGCGAACGAGCTGGGCCGCCAGCCCTTCATCATCGCCAAGGTCGAACGCGCGCGCGCGCTGGACCACCTGGATGAGATTCTGGAGGCGGCCGACGGCGTCATGATCGCTCGTGGCGACCTGGGCGTGGAAGTGCCGATCGAGAGGATTGCGGTGGTGCAGAAGGATCTTATGCGGCGCGCCAACCAGCGAGCCAAGCCGGTGATCACGGCCACGCAGATGCTGGAATCGATGACCAGCCATCGGCTTCCCACGCGCGCCGAGGCGACGGACGTGTCCAACGCGATCCTCGACGGGACCGATTGCGTGATGCTCTCGGGCGAGTCTGCCATCGGAAGCTATCCGGTCGAATCGGTCGCAATGCTGGGCAGGATCGCTGCTGTGGTTGAGCCAACCCGGCGCGACGTTTCACTTAAGGAGATGTATGCAGGTCTTGAGTTGCGGGGAAGAATGCGGCCGCAGCATCTGATTGCTGTCAGCATTGAAGCCAGTCTGGAATATCTGTCACCCGCCGCCGTCTTCGTAAACACTCGCACCGGAGCCACCGCCAGGCGTCTGGCCGCCTTTCATCTTCCGGCCTGGATCGTGGCGATGGGGGACCAGGAGAAGACGTGTCAGGATCTGATCTTTTCCTATGGCGTTCATCCGGTCTATCAGCCGAAGCCGCCGGCCTCATGGCGCAGCTACGTCAAAGAGTGGCTGCAGCGTCACGAAGTCCCGGGCGAGTTTGCCCTGGTCACACACGGACCAGCAGCCCGGGAGGAAGCAACCCATGGGATGGAAGTTATCGAACTGTGAGCCTGAACAAACGGGGTCAAAGACAGGCGGATTGCCGTTGCAGCCGCCTTGCCTCAAGCCCGCCAGAGGGACTGTATGGTTCGTTCGGGCGACTTCGCCCCGAACGAAAGGCCCCTTCTGAACGACAACATGTTGGTTTGAACGTTTCGCAGAGTGCGTATGAGCGTGAATGAAGCAGGATCAAGTATCGTCAGCCTGGCTGATGAGGAAAGAGTGAAGCAAGTTCTGATCGACTCAGTCATGGGATTGTGGGACGTGGTCAACAATCTCACCCGGCTTCGTCCCACGCGCCACGACCGCTACCGTGTCACCATTTTCGGTTCGGCGCGCGCCAAGCCGGGAACCTTCGCCTACGAAGAGACCAAACGCGTGGCAGCCGCGCTGGCGCAGCTGGGCTGCGACATCATCACGGGCGGCGGCCCCGGGTTGATGCAGGCAGCCAACGAAGGAGCGGCCAGCGTTTCCGGCCCAGGCCGATCTGTCGGCGTGCGTGTCGAGCTGCCCTTCGAGCAGGACGTCAATGCCTTCGTGACGCAGGCGTTCGAGCATCGAACCTTCTTCACCCGCCTCCATCATTTCGTCCTCGCCTCCGATGCCTTCATTGTCGCCCCCGGGGGTATCGGCACAGCCCTGGAAACCCTGATGGTCTGGCAACTGCTCCAGGTAGGACACGTGCGCGATGTGCCGCTGATTCTGGTCGGCCGGATGTGGCCCGGTCTGGTTGAGTGGGCGCGCACGTCGATGTTGTCTTCCGAACTGCCCCTGGCGAATCCGGAAGATATGTCCATCGCGCAGTGCGTCGCGAACGGGGATGAAGCAATCGCCCTGGTGCGACGTCACCACGAAAGATGGCTGACCTCGAAATCGGGTAAGTCAGCCTGAAATGGCCGCCGCCCGACATTGAATTCGACGCCTGGTCGAAATCGCCACAGTTAGCGCTCGCAGGCCGCTCCAGCGAACGAGGGCTGGTTACGCTGTCTGGCTCAGGCCGTTCGGGTTTACGTGTGGGCCGGGCCAACCCAGGCAGTACCATCATCGTTGAGGGAAGGCACCAGGCCGTGGCGCATGGCGGATCGGGTCAACTGGGCTGTCGTGCGAACTCCCAGTTTATCCATGATATTGGACTTGTGAAAAACCACGGTTCGGGAAGCTCAGTCCGGACCCTTTTTAGGCTCGAACGCTTGCCACGATCCGAGCGCCTGGTTGTTCACACACGCAGAAACCAACGCATGGTCTGCCGTGGTAACAGGACTCTGCTAGCAGATGGTCAAATCGCCCCGCCTGAATAGTGAGCAAGCGTCGGAAACGAAGCATTATTGCCATCGCGCGAAGTGAAGACCAAGGGAGTGTGGAACACGACTACCTCTCAAAGGTTCAAAGCCGAAGAGAGGAAGAAGCGTCCCGCCCGTGCCTCTTGAATAGCAGGAACCAGGTCGCGATCTGCCGACGATTTTAGAACGTAACCCATCGCGCCTATCGCGCGCGCCTCGTCCGCAAGGGCCAAGTCCTGGTGGACCGTCAGGAAGATGATACAGCCTTTCACATGACGCTTCTTGAGCTGCCTGGCCGCTTCGATGCCGTTCATCCCTGGCATAAATACATCGACAATCATGACGTCCGGCTTAAGCTTGCGAGCCGCTGCTACCAGAGACTGCCCATCTTTGACGACTCCGACGATCTCGAATTCAGCCTCCAAAATCCGCCGGACTGACTGAAGGACGGTCTCATTGTCATCAGCCAGCAACACCCGGAGCAGGCTCATAGGGTCCCCTTAAAACCTTTCTTAATTTTCTTCGTGTGTTAAGACCAAGAAGTCTCGCGACAATCGCAGGAGAGATGTTGGTATCGACACAGTCTAGATACACATTCTTTGGCCGCCAATATCATTCAAGCGATCGATTTGTCAGCCGCAACACGGCTCTCATTCTGTCTTGGAGTTCCGACGGCCTGTGCGCATTAGACTGCGAAAATGCTCTCCTTCTAACTGTAACTTGTTACAGGGTGACTTCGACCGCTCTGATCACCGTGACGCGGTCGGCGATGCCGGATGACACGAACACAACCAGCCTGGCGATTCGCTCTGCCGGCAATCCAGCCCCCGGTCCATTTTCCAGTCAAACCTGCCATCTATTCCAGTTCAGCGCCATTCGACGTCCCTGCATACTCACATTGGTTGGGACGCGGGACTGTACTCGAATCGCGTGGATACCATGCTTCTTTGGATGGAACTGCTGGTGCTCCTTGCCTCGATCGTGGTCGGGGCCCGCCTGGGGGGAATTGGCCTCGGGCCGATGGGCGGGCTCGGGCTCTTCGTATTCGTCTTCCTGTTCGGGCTCCCACCCGGCAGCCCGCCGGGTACCGTTCTGGGAATGATCCTGGCGGTGATCACAGCCCTTTCGCTGATGCAGGCCGCAGGGGGACTTGACTACGTCATCCAACTCGCAGAGAAAGTCCTGCGCCGAAACCCTCGCCGCATCACCTTCCTCGCCCCTCTGGTCACCTACCTGATGATCCTGGCCTCCGGGACGCAGCATGTGATCTACCCTGAACCCCCAGAAGGCGCGAGTGCTCCTCCGACTTGCCCTTTTGAAGTCTCGCAGCCTGGCCGACGTCCAGAGGCTCTTTCGGGAGTACTGAGCCTCGGAGCTGAAACCCGAAATTGAGAACGACGGAACTCAAGAGCAGATGATGATCAGGGGAAGTCATCGTAGTAGTTGCGACCGATCACAATGGAGGCGATGCGTATGAAGAAAACAATTGGGAGAGCATGGGGATTGTGGTGCTGCACTGCGGTCCTTGTCTGCGGGGACGCTGCTTTTGCTCAGTCCGCTTCACAGTCTCAGCCCGCGAAGCCGTCGTTGGAGATTTACGGTTTCGTCATGATGGATGCAGGCTACGACTTCAAGCAAGTGGACCCGGCCTGGTTCGACGTCGTACGACCTGTCAAGCTCCCATCCAGGAAAGACGAGTTCGGCGCCGACGGCAATAACTATTTCAGTGTCCGGCAGACGCGCTTCGGGGTCAGATCCGAAGTCCCGACGGACCTGGGCGCGTTGAAGGCGCTCTTCGAATTCGAGCTTTTCGGGACCGGTGTTGACGCGGGACAGACCACGTTCCGGTTGCGTCATGCCTATGGAGAGCTTGGCCAGTTCGGAGCCGGCCAGACCTGGAGCCCCTTCATGGACGTCGACGTCTTTCCCAACTCGGTGGAGTATTGGGGACCGAACGGAATGGTGTTCTTCCGTAACGTACAGTTCCGATGGATGCCAATTCAGGGAGAATCCCGCGTCACCTTGGCCCTGGAGCGGCCAGGCGCGAGCGCGGACCAGGGAATTTACCGGGACAGGATTGAGCTCCAGGACGTCCGGCCTCATTTTCCAATGCCCGACATCTCAGGGGAGGCCCGGCTCGGCCGCGACTGGGGCTATGTCGAGGTCGCAGGAATGCTGAGAAGGATCAAGTGGGTCGATATTGGAACGGATCAATTCGATCTCTCCGGCGATGACTGGGGCTGGGGAGTGAATCTCAGTTCCAATCTGAAGGTTTCCACGAAGGATGTCGTGAAGCTTCAAATCGTGTATGGCGAGGGCATCCAGAACTACATGAACGATGCCCCGGCAGATATCGGCCCGCAGCCCAACCCGGGCAATCCCGTGACACCGGTCACCGGAAAGGCCTTGCCGCTGCTTGGAATTGTCGCGTACTACGATCACTACTGGGGTGAAAAATTCAGCAGCACCGTCGGCTATTCCCGTCTCGACATGGTCAACAGCGCTTCGCAAACCGACAATGCCTTTCGAGACGGCCAGTACGCATCGACGAACCTCCTCTATTACCCCGTGAAAGACGCGATGATGGGTGCGGAGTTCGTGTGGGGACACCGCAAGAACTTCCGGGATGGTTTGAGCGTCCCGGACTACCGGATTCAGTTTTCGTTCAAATACAACTTTGCGGTCCGGTTAGAAAAGTAGCTGTATCCAACAGACTTTCCTCGAAAGGAGAATTAGCTATGGAGAGTTCATTGAAGGTCATCAATAGCCCAGCAAGCGGCTGCGGCAGCTGCAGTACGACAGGGTGCGGCACGTGCGCACCGGCCCGCCGAAGCGGAGAGCGCGACCTTATTAAGCCGCCGGCAACTCGGGCGCGCCGCCCTGGCCGCCTCCGCTGGAGCGATTCTGGCCGGCTGCTCCAGCCCGGAACAAAAAACGGCGAGAAAAGCGCGTCGCCGCCTGGGCCTGCCGCGGCGCCGCCCGCTTCCAACGTGTCGCCGGAACTCGACGTGGTCCAGAAGGGCAAGGGCACGATCATCACGGTGCTCGACGAATTCTACAAGATGGGCCCGGGACCCTCGAGTTCTCACACCATGGGCCCGATGCGAATTACGTATGATTTCTTCCAGCGGGTATCGAAGCTTCCGGAAGATCAGCTCAAGCGGGCCACGGCGCTGAAAGTCCATTTGTTTGGCAGTCTCAGCGCTACCGGGAAAGGTCATGGCACCGACCGGGCGTCGCTCGCCGGACTGCTCGGCAAGGCTCCAGCCACGTGCCCTCCCGAGTTCCTGGACGGACTGGCCGCGAATCCCGATGAAGCGCACAAGGTGACCATCGGTCCGACCAGTCTCAATCTGACTCTGAAAGACATCGTCTTCGACGCTCCCAAGGGAACCTTCCCGCACCCGAACACGATGACCGCGAAGTTGCTCGCCGGCAACGAGACGCTTTACGAGCTGGAATACTACTCGGTCGGCGGAGGCTTCATCGAGTGGAAGGGCTACAAGCCGCCGGACAAGGGGAAACCCAAGTATCCCTTCTCGCAGGCTAAGCACTTGAAAAAGTTCATCATCGACGACAAGATCCCGCTGCCGCAGCTGTTGCTGGAGAATGAAATGGCCATCTCCGGCAAGAGCGAGAAAGCAGATCTGGGAATTCCTCGACCAGGTGGCCGAAGTCATGGCGCGCGGCGTGGACACCGGGCTCAAAGTGGAGAGTGTTCTCCCCGGCCCGATCAAATTGCACAGCAAGGCGGCCGCAATTCATCGCAACCTGAAAGCCTCCAGCGGAGGCGAAGCGCGCGCGTGCCATTAGCCAGGTGGCAGCCTATGCGTTCGCCATGGGCGAGGAAAACGCCCGCGGCCATATCATCGTGACCGCCCCCACCGCCGGCTCGGCAGGAATTCTGCCGGCAGTCCTCAGGTCACTTCGTGACCTCAAGATACCAGCTCAGAAAATCCGGGAAGGGTTCCTGGCAGCGGCGGCAATTGGCTACCTATGCAAGCACAATGCCACGCTGTCTGGCGCCGAAGGCGGCTGCCAGGCGGAGGTTGGAGTGGGCTCCTCTATGGCGGCCGCGATGATCGCCCAGGCCTTGGGCGCCAACCCCAAGGTGGTTTCGAATGCCGCCGAATCGGCCCTGGAGCACCACCTCGGCATGACCTGTGATCCGGTGGCCGGCTACGTTCAGGTACCCTGCATCGAGCGCTGCGCCTACGGGGCAGTCAAGGCTTGGACCGGCTACAGCATCGCAAGCGAAGAAATTGCCGAACAGCGCAGGGTCGATCTCGACACCACTATTGCGGCAATGGCCATGACCGCCAAGGACATGAATGCCAAATACAAGGAGACGTCCGAAGCAGGTTTGGCGGCGTTAGTGCTTTGTTAGGATCGAACTTCGAACGAGTCAGCCCGGAAGGAGTAACCCGATGAGCCAAAGCGCCAGGACGGCCGTTTTGGCCTGGCTATTGGCGGCGGTGTACTACTTCTATCAATACGTGCTCCGCTCCGCACCGGCCGTCATGATGCCGCAAATGTCCGAGGCTTTCGGACTCAGCGCACTCGGTGTGGCCTCGATGGTAGGTGTGTTCTACTACGGGTACTCACCGTTCAGTCTTGTCGCCGGCGCAGCCATAGATCGTCTGGGACCGCGGAAGGTTGTCCCGATCGGCGCGGCGGCGGTCGGCATCGGGGCCCTGCTGTTCGCCATGGGAAATCAAGCGGCGGCAACTGCAGGGAGGTTCCTGCAAGGCGCGGGCGGTGTTTTCGCACTGGTGGGAGCCGTTTCCATCGCCAGCACAAATTTCCCGGCCTCCCGTGCCGCCACATTGATCGGCGCAACCCAGATGTTCGGGATGGCCGGCGGATCGGCCGGCCAATCTGTGGTCGGCCCGATGATCGCCGGAGGCCTGGCCTGGAACCATTTCTGGATTGGGATGGGCATCGCCGGGCTGCTCATCAGCGTTCTACTGGTTGTGTTTCTTCCGCATCAGGAGCAAAAAGCCCAAAGTGGCGGGCTGAAGGACGCAGTCGGAGCTTTAAGCGCTGTCTTCAGAAACCCGCAGTCGATCCTCTGCGGCATGATCGCAGGGTTGCTTTTTATTCCCACGACGATCTTCGATATGATCTGGGGTGTGCGCTTCCTTCAGGAGGCGCGCGGTTTTGAGTATGCTTCAGCGGTGATGCGTTCCTCGACCGTACCTTTCGGGTGGATTATCGGTTGTCCGATGCTGGGGCTGCTCTCGGATCGGATCGGGCGCAGGAAACCAGTGATCATTGGAGGGGGGATCGTTCTTCTGGCATGCCTTGTCTGGGTGCTCTACGGTCCCGCGGATGTCTTTCCTCCTTATGTCCTCGGCTTGACAGCGGGAGTGGCGTCAGGCGCGGCCATGCTCCCTTATACGGTGATCAAAGAAGCAAACCGTCCGGAGTTCGCCGGCACGGCGACGGGGGTTATCAATTTTCTGAATTTCACCTTCAGCGCTTTGCTGGGCCCGGTCTTTGGACGGATCCTCCACAAGGTTTCGGGCGGGGCCTCGCAGATGACGCTGGAGCATTACCAGGCCGGCTTTGAGCCGCTGCTCTATGGCGTGGCAATCGCCATTGTCCTCAGTTTTTGCTTGAAGGAGACAGGTCCCGCGCGTCGTGTTTGACGAATTGGTGACAGGACGCTATCATGCGCTGGAAGAAGCTGCGCGATCGTGACCTTCAGTCGCAGCGCAAATTGATGCCGGTCACCATCTCTCAGGAGAAGCCATGAATCATAAGCAGGGTACAGGAAAATACGAACGGCTGCTGGCGCGGTGCAAAAAACTGGAGCCGGTTCCGACCGCGGTAGCACATCCGTGTGAGGAGACGGCGCTCAGCGGAGCGGTTGAGGCGGCTGAAAAGAAGCTGATACGACCCATTCTCGTGGGGCCGGCGGCAAAGATCGCGGCTACTGCCAAGGCCGCAGGAGTCGATCTCGGCAACCTGCAGATCGTGGACGCGCCGCACAGCCACGGATCCGCCGCGAAGGCCGTAGCACTGGTTCGGGAAGGACAGGCAGAACTCTTGATGAAAGGCAGCCTCCATACGGACGAACTGATGTCGGCAATTGTGGCCCGCGATGGCGGACTCCGCACCGCGCGCCGCATCAGCCATGTTTTCATCATGGATGTTCCCACGTATCACAAGGTGCTGATCGTGACCGACGGCGCGATCAATATTGCTCCGACGCTGGAAGACAAGGTGGACATTTGCCAGAACGCCATCGATCTGGCGATCTCACTCGGTCTCGAAAAACCCAAGGTGGCGATCCTTGCGGCCGTGGAGACCGTGACTTCGAAGATGCCCGCCACCCTCGATGCCGCCGCACTCTGCAAGATGGCGGAACGCGGGCAAATTACCGGCGCCGTCCTGGATGGACCGCTGGCGTTTGACAACGCCATCAGCAAGGCGGCGGCTCGAACCAAAGGCATTCGCTCCGAGGTCGCCGGTGATCCCGATATCCTGCTGGCGCCGGATCTCGAGGCGGGCAACATTCTTGCGAAGCAGCTCACTTTCCTGGCCAACGCCGACAGTGCGGGTCTGGTCCTGGGAGCCAGGGTGCCGGTGGTCCTCACCAGCCGGGCCGACAGTGTCCGAGCCCGCACGGCAAGCTGCGCCGTGGCGATGCTCGCGGTTCATGCCCGGCGAGCACAACCATAGGAGAGATGGTGATGGATGATTATGCTCTGGTACTCAATGCCGGATCGTCGAGTCTGAAATTCTGCGTCTACCGGCGGCCAGAGGGCGAGAATTGGTGTCTGGAAGCGCGTGGACAGATCGAGGGCATCGGGACATCGCCCCGACTCTCGGCCAAGGACGCTGCGGGGGCAAGACTCGCCGACCAGGCACTAGACGCGTCCGTCCGGGATGGGCGACAGGCGCTGGAAGCGCTGGCCGGCTGGCTGCGGTCCAGGTATGGCGGCGCACGAGTCCTGGGTGTCGGGCACCGCGTGGTTCATGGCGGAGCGCGGCACGCCCAGCCCACCATTGTGAGCCGGGAGGTGCTGGCAGAACTGCATCAACTGATTCCTCTGGCTCCATTGCACCAGCCCTATAATCTGGCGAGCCATTGAAGCGGTTTCCGAGCGGCTGCCGGACGTGCCGCAGGTTGCCTGCTTCGATACCAGCTTTCATCGCGGCCATTCGGCGGTGGCGGAGCTGATACCGCTGCCGCGCAACCTTCGTCAATCCGGGCTGCAGCGCTACGGTTTCCATGGACTGTCTTACGAATATATTGCTTCTGTCTTGCCGCAGGTGGCGCCGGAGATTGCGCGGGGACGCGTGATCGTTGCCCATCTGGGAAGCGGCGCCAGCTTATGCGCCTTGAAGGACGGGAAAAGCGTCGATAGTACCCTGAGCTTCACAGCCCTGGATGGGCTTTGCATGGGAACCAGACCGGGCACCGTCGATGCTGGCGTGATTCTGTATCTCTTTCAAAACCTGGGACTGTCGGCCAAGCAAGTCGAGGATATTCTCTACAAGAAATCGGGGTTGCTCGCGATTTCCGGCATCAGTAACGACATGCGTGACCTGCTTGCCAGCAGCGAACCTGAAGCCCGCCTGGCCGTGGATTACTTCGTATACCGTGCCGCCAAGGAGATCGGCGCCCTGGCCGCGGTGTTGGGCGGCATCGATGGGCTGGTGTTCACCGCCGGCATCGGAGAGAACTCAGCCGAAATCCGCCGGCGAATCTGTGAAGCTTCGGTCTGGCTCGGTGTGGAACTCGACGCCGAAGCCAACGACCGTAAAGGTCCGCGAATCTCCCGCCCGGACAGCAAGGTCTCGGCCTGGGTCATCCCGACCAACGAGGAGCTGATGATCGCCCGGCATACCGGTCGGCTGCTGGGATTGATGTGACACCAATCTTAATGCTCGCAGGCGAAGGAGTCTGCAGGTTGAAGGCACCCCTCTTGGCGCCAAGGAAGAAGCTGAGCGTCGGCCTTTGCTATATATGCCTGAACTTTTTTCTACTGCATGGTGTTCCAGGCAACATCTGCGGCAAGAAGGAGAACTAAGATGAGTACTACTACCGCCCAGGAAAAGGCGATTTCCCCCTGGCAGGGATTCAAGACGGGCCTCTGGGGGAAGGAGATCGATGTTCGCGATTTCATCCAGCAGAACTACGAGCCCTACGAAGGCGACGCATCCTTCCTTGCCCCCGCCACGGAGCGAACCAGCAAGATCTGGAACCGTTTGAGCGAACTGTTCCTTGAGGAGCGCAAGAAAGGTGTCCTCGATGTCTCGCAGATTCCAAGTTCCATCACCGCGCACGGACCCGGCTACATCGATCGCGAGAATGAAATCATCGTGGGTCTTCAGACCGAAGCGCCGCTAAAACGCGCCATCATGCCGAACGGGGGGTTCCGGCTGGTTGTCAATGCCCTCAAAGCCTACGGCTACAAGCCCGATGCCCATGTAGTCGAGACCTTTACCAAGTATCGGAAAACCCACAATGAGGCAGTCTTCGATGCCTACACGGCAGACGTAAGGCGCTGCCGCAGCTCGCACATCCTCACCGGATTACCCGACGCCTACGGGCGGGGCCGCATCATCGGCGATTACCGGCGTGTGGCACTATACGGGGTTTCCCGGCTCATCGAGCAGAAACAGCAGGAAAAACTCAGCCTCGATGCAGCCATGTCGACCGACGACATTATCCGGGACCGGGAAGAACTGAGCGAGCAAATCCGGGCGTTGAAAGAACTGCAGCAGATGGCCTCTGCCTACGGACTCGATATCTCGGTGCCGGCCGGCAATGCGAGAGAAGCCGTCCAGTGGCTCTACTTTGCCTATCTGGCGGCAGTGAAAGAGCAGAACGGCGCCGCCATGTCGTTGGGCCGGACGTCAACCTTCCTCGACATCTACTTCCAGCGGGACCTGGACGCCGGCGTCATCAGCGAGGCGCAGGCACAGGAGATCATCGATGATTTCGTGATCAAGCTGCGCATCGTTCGCTTTCTGCGTACGCCGGAATATGATGAACTTTTTGCAGGCGATCCGACCTGGGTCACCGAGTCGCTTGCCGGCATGGGAGACGACGGTCGACCGCTGGTAACGAAAACGAGCTTCCGTTTTCTTCACACCTTGTACAACCTCGGCCCCGCCCCGGAGCCGAATCTGACGATCTGGTATTCCCCACGTCTGCCCGATGGCTTTCGCCATTTTGCCGCCAAAGTTTCGATCGACACGAGTTCCATTCAATTCGAAAACGACGAAATCATGCGCCGTTCCTGGGGCGACGACGGGGCCATTGCTTGTTGTGTGTCCCCGATGCTCATGGGCAAGCAGATGCAATTTTTTGGCGCGAGGGCCAATCTCGGCAAGTGTCTTCTCTACGCCATCAACGGAGGCCGGGACGAAGTCAGTGGCGATCAGGTGAGCCCGCCCATGGGCGCGATCCAGGGCGAGACCCTTGAATTCGACGAGGTACTCGAGAAGTATGAGAAGATGATGGACTGGGTTGCCAACGTGTACGTCAATGCCATGAACATCATTCACTACATGCATGATAAGTACGCCTATGAACGGATCGAGATGGCGTTGCACGACTACGCTCCGTTGCGGACCATGGCTTTCGGTATCGCAGGCCTTTCAGTGGTGGCCGATAGCCTGTCGGCAATCCGTTACGCAAAAGTACGTGTGGTCCGGGACGAGACCGGGCTGGTGACCGACTTTCAGACCGAAGGTGATTTCCCGAAATTCGGCAATAACGACAATCGTGTTGACCAGCTCGCTACATGGGTGGTGAGCACGTTCATGAAGAAGTTGAGGAAGTATCCCACCTATCGAAACGCGCTACATACACAATCGGTCCTGACGATCACTTCGAACGTGGTGTACGGGAAGAACACGGGTAACACTCCGGACGGGCGACGAAAAGGAGAACCCTTCGCGCCGGGTGCGAATCCGATGCATGGCCGCGATCAGCATGGCATCCACGCGTCCGCGGCCTCGGTTGCGAAGATCCCGTATCGTGATGCTGCCGACGGAATCTCGCTGACCGTGTCGATGGTCCCCCAAGGCCTCGGGAGAGTCGCGGAAGACCGGATTAACAATTTGACCGGCATGCTCGATGCGTTCTTTGGCAGTACCGGCTACCACATGAACGTGAATGTGCTGAATCGCGAAACGCTTCTGGATGCCATGGACCATCCCGAAAAGTACCCGCACCTGACGATCCGCGTGTCCGGCTATGCGGTTAACTTCGTGCGATTGACTCGAGAACAGCAACTTGATGTCATCAATCGCACCTTCCACGGAAGTATGTAACATGAGCGATACTCCGGAGGTGCAGCAGGTTGCCCTGGAAGCGAAGAGCCCTTTCGAACTTCGTGTCGGCCTGAGCCAGGATGTGCCCGAGACTGACGTTCGAACGGCACTCGCCACTGGAGATATGGGCTTCGTCCATTCGTTTACCACCGGGTCTACCGTGGATGGCCCGGGAGTGCGTGTGGTTGCCTGGCTCACGGGATGCCAGTTTCGTTGCCTGTACTGCCACAACCCCGATACCTGGAGAATGACGAACGGTGTTCCGGTCACTCTTGAGAGAGCAAAAGCCCAACTCGGAAAGTATCGCCAAGGGCTCAAGATTATGAAGGGCGGATTGACTGTGAGCGGTGGCGAACCCTTGATGCAGGACCGATTTGTCGTCAAGCTATTCACCGCTGCCCAGGCCATGGGGATTCACACGGCCTTGGACAGCAACGGTTTCCTGGGCGATCGCCTCAGCGATGAGGAACTTGAGAGAATTGACCTGGTATTGCTTGACATAAAGGGGTGGGACCCGGCGCGGCACCTCCGGTTGACCGGCATGAACATAGATCCGGTGTTGAACTTTGCGCGCCGCCTGGCAATTCGCAGAAGACCGGTCTCGCTCCGCTACGTGCTGGTGCCCGGCTTGACGGACGACCCGGAGGAGATCGCCCAGATTGCCAGCTTCACTGCCAACCTCGGCAACGTTGAACGGGTCGATGTATTACCTTTTCACCAGATGGGCGCTTTCAAGTGGAAGCAGCTCGACATCGAATACAAACTTCGGGATCTGGAACCAGCCTCAAAGGAAATCGTCGAGAGGACCCTTGCCCAGTTCCGGGCGGCAGGGCTCAAGGCCTACTGAACTCGTCGCTGCAAGTCGGGCAACATCAAAGATCAGCTCCCGCAGAACCGGCGCTCGATTCCGCTACTCATTGGTTCCTTCTGGATGTCGACTGAAGCAGCCCGGGTAGCCTGCCAGCAATTACAGTGGTCGAGGCTATGCTGCCAGTGGTATAAGAATGTTGCCTTCTTCTGGGGTTTATCGCTTGCACGCGCCCCGCTCGGCGGGTACACGAGGCTCGAAGTCCAGGGTATCGAGGTCCTTTTTTTCGACGTTTCGCTGGAGGTAGTTATGACAAAGGGAAGATTAGCCGTTCTCACGCTTTGCCTTCTGGTCGTGTCTCCCGGCAGTCACTCGTTGGCCGTCCAGACCCAGGCGGCCCAAACTCAGCCTGCCCAAACCCAGCCGGCACCGGATCCGGCGGCCCTGGACAAAATACTGGCGCCCGTCGCGCTTTATCCCGACGCTCTGATTGCACAGATCCTGTTCTGTTCCACCGATCCGGATAAGGTCCGCGAGCTCAATAGCTGGATCCAAAAAAACCAGAAACTGAAGGGGACCGAACTGCAGGATGCGGCCGAGAAGCAGGGGTTCGCGCCCAGTTTCGTCGCGATTGTCATTTTTCCACAAGTGGTGAAGACAATGGCCGATTCGATCGGCTGGACGCGGCAGTTGGGCCAGGCTTTCACGGCTGACAAGAAAGCGGTGTTCGCCTCCATTCAGAGGCTGCGGTCTAAGGCGGTTGAGTTGGGGAATTTGAAGACGACGCCGCAGCAAGAGGTCCAGACGGTAGAGCAGGGAGGGCAACAGGTAATCGTGATTCAACCCTCCAATCCTCAGGTGGTGTACGTTCCCCAATATAATCCACAGACGGTATATGTCATTCAGGCGCCGCCGGCGACCCAGACCGTCGTCGTTCACGAAGACGACAACAGTGATGAAATTGCCGCCGGGTTGATCGGATTTTCAGCCGGCGTGGCTCTCGGAGCTACCATGAACAGCAGCTATTACTACGGACCGTACGGCTGGGGAGGCTACGGGATGCATTACGGTGGATATTATGGCGCCGACTGGGACGACGTCGCGGACTACCGGGAAGACAGGCGGGAGGACTATTACGATCATCGCGAGGACATGCGGGAGAATGCTCCGGAGCGGACCGCCGAACAAAAGGCTAAAGCCCAAGAAGCGGCGGCTAATCGGCAGACCAGCGGGCAGCAAACCGCGAGCGAACGTCAAGCCAGCCGCCAGTCAGGAACCACAACGTCCACAGCCGACCGTCAGGCCAGCCGCCAGTCGAGTGGAGCCAGTGCCAGTACCCAGGACCGGGCGGCTCGTTCTTCATCTGGCGGTGCCGGCGTTTCTTCACTTCCTTCGGGTTATGAGTCGCGCGGGCATGGACAGAGCGGCTCACAAACGTCTCGCCAATCCAGCTCGGGTGCCGGGGCCTGGTCGGGGTACGAGCGGGGCAGTTCCAGTCGATCCAGCAGCTCCCGGGGGCGAAGCAGCATGGGCGGCGGCGGTCGAGGCGGCGGGCGTCGCCGTTAGCAGCACGAACGCGACGCGCCTTCAGTCATCTCGCAGTGACGGAATGGGAGAACGCTCCATGTGCCATTTCATTCTCAGCAGTCTTCGGTTCAAGCGGTTTGTCGCTTGTGGGCTCATGATAGTTGCGACGGCTCTGACTGCTCAGAATAGCATCGCACAGCAGACTCAGAAACGGTTTAAGACCGCAGAAGAGGCCGTGCAGAGTGCGATCAAGGCGGCGAAGGGCAACAACATGCCCGAGTTGCTGGCGATCTTCGGAGCAGACGCAGAGGACCTTCTTTCGTCAGGCGACAAGGTTGCCGACCGGAGGTCGCGACAGGTGATTCTGGTCGCCTTGAATGAGAAGTGGTCGCTGACCAGCGAGGGAGCGAATACCAGAATCCTGGTGATTGGCAACGAAAAGTGGCGCTATCCGATCCCGCTCGTGAAGGATTCAGGGGGTTGGAGATTCGATACTTCCGCGGGAAGAGAGGAAATCCTGTTCCGGCGGATTGGCCGTAATGAGCTGAGCACGATTCGTGCCTGCAGCGTTTACGTGCGAGTACAAAAAGAGTACGCGGCGAAAAGCCATGACGGCAAACCAGCCGGACTCTATGCCCAAAGATTCGCCAGCCAACCCGGCAAGCAGGATGGCCTATACTGGAAGGTCGCGCCGGGCGAGGATCTGAGCCCCCTGGGCGCGTTCGTAGCTGAGGCTTCCCCAGATTACTCCTCGCTCGGAGTTTCAGGTCCGACGCCATTTCACGGTTACCTATACCGCCTGCTGACCGCGCAAGGGCCTGCCGCACCGGGAGGCGCAAAGAGCTACATCTCCAATGGGGAAATGACGGGCGGCTTTGCTCTTCTCGCCTATCCAGCCGAATATCGCAAGAGCGGCGTGATGGCGTTCATCGTCAATCAGGACGGAGTTATCTACGAGAAGGATCTGGGGGAGGAAACCGTCAAGGTTGCCAGTCAAATCAACGAGTATAATCCCGATAGCTCGTGGCGGAGGGTCCGATAGGCCGGCGGTTCAGCATCTGTAGCGCTCGTCCCCCACTTTCGGTGCTCGCTATTGGTACTCGAATGAGGACTAACATGAACTCCTATATTGTTCGACATTATCTTTGCCTGGTCTTGCTATTGTGCCTTATCCCGGCGTCGCTATCCCTGCCGGTTCAGCAGCCTGCGCCAACGCAAGCACCTGCGGGCGGCAGCTCTTCTTCCGACCCAGGATGGCCCCGGGAAGTCCAGCAAGACGGCGCGCGTCTGGTTTACTACCAACCACAAATCGATGAATGGAAGGACTATCGAGTGCTGACCGGGGATGTGGCAGTCTCGCTGACCCCGCCAGGCGGACAGCCGATTCTGGGCGTAGCCTCGCTCAAGGCATCGACCTTGGCGGATTTGGAAAAAAGAACGGTTGTCGTTCGGGATATCGAGATCACCAGTTCGCGTTTTCCTTCAGCCGACAAGACCATAACCGACGCGCTCGACCAGCTGCTGCGAAAGTTGTTTCCAACCCCTGTGATGACAATTTCGCTCGACCGGATTCTGGCGGGCCTGCAGAAGTCCGAGGCTTCGGCAAAGCCCGTGGCTGTCAAGACGGACCCGCCACGGATCTTATACAGCAAGAGGCAAGCCATCATGCTCCTCGTGGACGGCGAACCCGTGCTTGCTCCGATCGAGAAGTTTGACGTGGAATTTGTGGTCAACACAAACTGGGACCTCTTCCACGACAAGAAGAGCAAAACCTACTACCTCCTGACAGACAAGACCTGGCTGTCTGCTTCGGCCTTGGCGGGCCCCTGGGCCGTAACCAACAAACTGCCGGACGATTTGTCCAAACTGCCCGCCAACCAGAACTGGGACGATGTGAAGAAGGCGATTCCCCCAACGGTTTCGCCGTCGGTGAAAGGACCGGAAGTGTTCTTCACAAATACACCAGCGGAACTGATTCTCTTCCAGGGAGAGCCGGCTTACTCCAAGATCGAGGGGACAAATCTCTCATATGCGAGCAATTCAGAAAGCGACGTCTTTCAGGATTCCAAGCAGAATGAAATCTATTTCCTGACCTCTGGCCGCTGGTTCCGCGCCAAGTCTCTGGACGGTCCGTGGAGTTACGCCGGCGCCGATTTGCCGCCCGATTTCGCCAAAATTCCTGCGGATCATCCCCGGTCGCATGTTGTGGCGTCGGTTCCCGGTTCCCAGCAGGCCGAAGACGCCGTGCTGCTGGCGCAAGTCCCGACCACAGCGGTGGTCAATCGGGCTGAAGTGGAAGCCAAGGCAAAAGTGAATTATGACGGAGAGCCGCAGTTCAAGCCGATCGAGCAGACTTCTCTGCAATACGCGACCAACACCCAGGACAAAGTGATCAAGTACGGGGACGTGTACTATATGTGCCTGCAGGGAGTCTGGTTCACGTCCACCACGGCTGAGGGTCCGTGGAAAACGGCCGACACGGTTCCCGCAGAGATCTACACCATTCCTCCCAGTTCCCCCGTGCACAACGTGACCTATGTCACCGTTGCGAATCCGACGACAACCACGGTGGAGTGCAGCCACACCAGCGGGTACGAGGGCATGTTTCTGATGGGCACAACCGTAGGCCTGACCGTGGCGTATGGGACGGGCTATTACTATCCCCCGTATTACTACTGGGGACCCATGTATCCCTATCCCATTTACCGGCCCTGGCCGGTTACTTACGGAGTCGGCGCGGTTTACAACCCGTGGACGGGCGGCTATTACGTCGGCCGGGCTGCCTATGGTCCGTATGGGGCGGTGGGGGGCTCGGCCTGGTTCAACCCGGCCACTGGAAGATACGGGCGCGCTGCCACCGCCCAGACCTGGTATGGCGGGCGAACGGCGGCTGCCGCTTACAACCCGTGGACAGGAGGGTACGGCGCCACACGGCAAGGTTCCAGTCCCTATGCCCAGTGGGGGCGGTCGGCGGCTGTGCGTGGCGACGATTGGGCCCGGAGCAGACATGTCACGACCGACCGAGGGACGGTTGGAGGTATCCAGAGTTCACAAGGTTCCGCGGCCTGGGCCCGTGGCGCGGGGGGTGGCACGGTGGCAAAGGGCTCCGGAAACAACGTCTATGCCGGCAAGGATGGAAACCTCTACCGCAAAGATGCCAGCGGCAACTGGAGCCAGTATGGAGGAGGGGGAAACTGGAATTCGGTGGACAATGCAGCTGCGCGAGACCAGGCCCGACAGGCCGCCCAGGGCGCCGGGGTTACCCGGGAGTCGGCAGCTCAAGCGGCACAACAACGCGCCGATACTCGGACGCAAGCTCCGTCCCTGTCTCGCGAAAACATGGATAGCTTGGATCGACAGGCCCGTGCCCGTCAGGAAGGCGAGCGACGAGCCGCCCAGCAACGCCAGTATGAACGCAGCGGCGGATGGTCGGGTGGTGGAGGTGGCTGGTCGTCGAGAGGTGGCGGCGGCCGCATGGGTGGGCGACGAAGATAAACATGCATCGTGAGGCTCTATTCAGCTCTTGTATCACGCAATTCAATCAAAAGGAGGAAACTGTCCGAAGTCTGATCTTCGTCCATTTTCAGCGTGGTTGTCATATGGAAAACCAAATCAGGCGTGTGATCGAGGACGGATTCTCGATAGCTCCCGCCTGCCCATCCTTACTGCTACTTCCCGCTCGGGTTTACTGAAGACTATGCCAAAAGGGAAATGTAGGCCGAATCGGCGCGGAACGTGGACATGCTGAGATCCTCGAAAGGGCGCCCATCATCATTCGCGGCCGTCGTTTCTCTGCTTGTGACTGTCATGACCGTGCTGGCAGTGCAGAATCTGCCTGAGGCCCAGGCGGCCGAGACACCTTCGGCGGGCGCTGTCGTTGAAGAGGCGCCCCTGGTGGTCTGGAACCGTACGATCTTCGTTTTTCGGTCATCCTTGGAACAGCGCACCCCGGCTCAGCGGGCGGCGGCGGCCCAAGCCCGCGTCGAAGCCTTGCCTGAGTTCGGACCCTGGACCATCGAGACCAGGCCTGCGACGCTTGGTCCTGTCAGCGGCATTCTGATTTCTGTTAATCAGCAACCTGTCTTTGGGGTCATAGCCGGCGACCTGAACCGTGAGGCTGGGGAAACGCTGGAGCAGGCCGCCAGCCAGGCCGGGGCCCGGCTCAGAGGTTTTTTGGAGGCCCGCGAGCAGCAGAGCAACTTTCCGCTCATGGTGAGGGCAGTGGGGTTCGCCGCTGCCGCCACCCTGCTGTTTGTCGGGGCGGTGTGGCTGACGCTCAAGCTCCAGAAGAAGTTAGTGCTTCACCTGCAGAGAATCGTCGACAAAAGCCAGCGATTGAAGATCGGCGGAGTGGATGTGCGAGCGCACGTCGTGTCCTTCGAGCGGGTCATTATCCGGTTCCTCGTCCTGGTCGCCCTGGTGTTCCTGACTTACCTTTGGCTGATGTACGAGTTGATGTGGTTTCCTTATACCCAACCCTGGGGAGAGCGGTTGAGCGGCTTTCTTGTGGAGTTGTTCAAGCAGGTTGTTCAGGGGATTGTCGGTTCCTTGCCGGACCTGTTCACTGTCGTGGTGATCGTCGCTCTGACTCGCGTTTTGGTTCGCCTGGTGGTCAGCTTCTTTCGGGGCGTGGAACATGGGACGTTCGGCTTCTATGGGTTCCAGCCAGAAACGGCGCGCGCCACCCGGCGGCTTTTTGTTTTTGTGATTTGGATTTTCGCGTTGACTGTCGCTTACCCTTATATTCCGGGCTCCAACACGGAAGGGTTCAAGGGAATCGGGGTCCTGGCCGGTTTGGTTGTCTCGCTGGGTTCAGCGGGTCTGGTCAACCAGATCATGAGCGGACTGGTAATCGTCTATTCCCGAGCCTTCAGGATTAACGATTATGTCTGCATCGGTGAAACTGAAGGCGTGGTTAGTGACATGGGTGTCCTGTCCACCAAGCTGCTCACGGTCCAGCGTGAGGAAGTCATCATCCCGAACGCAACGTTGGTGGGAATGACGGCGGTCAACTACACGCGGCTGGCGAAAGATCAGGGCTCGGTGGCGTCCACATCCGTCACCATTGGTTATGACGCACCCTGGCGGCAGGTTCATTCGATGCTGCTGGTGGCGGCCGGCCGGACCGCCGGCGTTTGCCAACAACCACCACCGCGCGTTCTGCAAAGATCCCTTGGCGACTTCTATATCGAGTATCGTCTGCTGGTGCACCTGCTTCCATTGGAGCGGCCTGAAGAGCGGCCAGTCGTGCTGTCCGAGCTCCACGCTCAGATTCAGGACGTCTTCAACGAATACGGAGTGCAGATCATGTCGCCGCATTTCATGCTGCAGCCGCACCGGCCGGTCGTCGTCCCCAAGTCAGACTGGTTCCCCGCTCCAGCCTCGCCTTCCTCGGCCGAAGAGCTACCCAGGGTAGGCGTCGATTCCAGAAAAACCGGGTGACCCCTGGGGTTCGGCCGACTGCGCGCCAGCGAGCCGGCTCAGATTGTCAAGGATTTCGATGGGCACCCAGTTTGGCTCAGACATTCTTTAGAGCACCCTGTGGCGACGGGCCATTGGCCCGTCGCAAGTAACGTAACCGGCATGCCTTAACCTTAAAAAGTTCAGTAGTGCCCCTCGGGAGCCGGACGGGCTTGATAGCCCGTCCGCACATGAACCCGGCGAGTTTTGCGACAGTCTCTGATGACCCGCGCCAGCTCCTCAGGGGATATTCTCAACCAGCATGATATCGCTATCGCTGTAATCGACTTTGGCGAAGAAGAGATTCCGGTAATCGGACGATAGCCCGAGGCCCAGCTCCGCTGGATCCTGAAGCGGGAAGACATCGGTGATCGATTCACGCGCGAACTCGAGGAAGCAAATGGCAGATCGCTTCTGAAATCGGGGCGCGGAGACGAAATAAAGACCCTCAGGGGCAAGAGCAAAGCTGTAACGGTACACGCCATCCGTAACCTTGCGTTCCTCTCCACCCTGGACCGGGACCCTCCAAATGTCGCTGGCCAACGCGGGACTCTTTGCGTAGAAGATGAACTCGCCGTTTGCCGATAGAAGAGGAGCAAAGCCCCCGCCTTTTGTGATCATTACCGGATTGCTGCCATCCGCATTCATTTTCCAGATTTGAAACGTGCCGCTGCGGTTCGAGCCGAAGAAAATGAACGCGGCGTCCTTCGACCAGCAGGGCACGATATTGGCTCCGGCGCTCTCGGTGAGCTTGCGAGGCGTCCCCCCCTCGCTGTTCACCACGTAGATATTGGATCGGCCACCGAGATTGGAGTCGAATGCGATCTCGCGTCCGCTCGGGGACCAGCGCGGAGAGCCGCTGGTTCCCGCACCCAGTGTCGTGAGCTGATAGGCATCAGGAGCGTCCGGGTCCCGGATCCAGATCTCGTACCTGCCGGAACGATTGGAAGAGAATGCAACCCGTTTTCCATCGGGTGAGACCTGTGGATTCACGTCGGACTTCGTGGAGGCAACAATCCGGGCGGGATCCGCTGAGGCCTGGGTCGTGCTCGCCAGGCGAAGCGTCCAGATGTTGGTGTCGAGCGTCTTGGAGACGTAAGCGAGACGGTGTGTGGTTGGGTTGATTCCCGGCTGAACCACGTCCGTGCCGGCTACAACCAGAGGTTGCACGGGCGTCTTCCCCGAAGCGCTGATCTTCCAGAGAGTCGATTGCACTCCGCCGGTGGCGACTATCAATTCGTCGTCATTCAACCATTCGGGCGTGAGAGCCGGGATTTCGCCTTGATCGAGCGCTCTGGGCGCGCCGCTCGGAACCAGACCATCGGAGACGGAGAGGACAAAAGCGGCAGTCACAAACCCTCCGCCGACACGCGAGAAGGCGAGCTGACGACCATTCGGAGAAAGAGCAGGCATGACTTCATGAAGGCCAGAGGAGGTATCCGGCTGCGTGATCCATGAGATCTGGGCGCTTTCCAGGCTGACGCGGGCGAGAGCCTGTTGATTCTGCCCCGGGGATGTGGCTGAAATAACAAGCCACTTTGAGTCCTTGGACCACGCCGGCTTCGACGCACCTAGAATGTAAGAGGTGTTCAGGTTCAAGAGCGCGCGTTCGCGCCCCCCCAGGGCCGGGATCACAATCAGAGAGAACTCGTTGTCGGCAAGCTGGCGCAGAAAGGCGACCCACCGGCCGTCACGCGACCAGGACGGACAGATGTCAGGCCGCGGATCGGTGGTGATCCGCACGGGGCGGCCGGGGCCGACCAGTTTGAGATAAATATCGGAGTTATCTCTGGATTCGCCGTCCCAAGAAAACGCGACCTGGTTTCCGTCGGGAGAAAACGAAGGATCGGCCTCGCTCCCGCGGTAGGCAGTGAGTGGGGTGCTCTTCGCATGAATGCCGGACGTGCCGGGACCTGAGGTTCTTTCCCGGCTAAGGTAGACCCACGTACCGGCGAGCGCAACGGCCAGGGCAAGCGCCGCGACCCACAGCCACGGGGATCGAAATCGGCTTGCGGCAGGCGCGGCGGCCGCAAGAGTCCGAGATTCTCCGGCGAGCTCGTCCTGGACATCCCGCAAGGCGGCACGAAGGTCAGCCGCAGTCTGAAGGCGCCGCTCGGCCTGCTTGCGCAAGCAGCGAGACACGATGGACTCTAACGCTCCAGGTGCTGCGGGGACCAACTCGGCCAGCGGAGTCGGCTCCTTGGTCAGGATCGCAACCAGCGAGGACACCTCGGTATCGGCCTTGAAGGCGCGGCGCCCGGTCAACATTTCGTAGAGGATCACGCCGAAGGAAAAGATATCGGATCGAGCGTCGACCGGCTTTCCCTCAGCCTGTTCGGGGGACATATAGGCTGCTGTCCCCATGATCACGCCCGGACTGGTACGGCCTGCGCTGAAAGGTTCGATCGTGGCCGTGGCGCCGGCGATATTCGATCCCTGGGTGTCCTCGGGCAAAACCATTTTAGCGATGCCGAAGTCCAGCACTTTGATGACGCGATCGTCGGTCACCATTATGTTGCCGGGCTTCAGGTCGCGGTGTACCACGCCGGCGCGGTGAGCCGCATTCAGCGCGTCGGAGATCTGGAGCGCAAATTCCAGTGCTTCGCTGACCGGGAGGCTTTTTTCGGCGATCACGAGGTCCAGGGTTCTCCCGGTAATCAGCTCCATAGCAATGAAGTCCGTATCGTCTTCCGTGAAGGCCTCGAAAACCGTCACAATGTTGGGATGATTCAAAGCCGAGGCCACACGCGCTTCGCGCAAGAATCGCTCGCGGGCCGAGGCGGTCATGAGTCCGGGTTTCAGCGCTTTGAGCGCGACGGAACGGCCCAGGCTCACATCCCTGGCCTTGAAGACTTCACCCATGCCGCCTTCGCCGATCCGTTCAACCACCTCGAAATGGCGAATTTTCTGTCCGACCGATATTGAGTCCATAAGAGAATAGTGGTCACTCGATCCGGAGCGCAGGCACTTGATCATGATCTGCTGCCGCCTGACCACGTCGCCCGGCGTGATTGTGCCAAATAGTCGCTGTACCGATCAAGTCAGACTCCGCCCGCTCTCCCGGAGCTTGGAGTGCGCAAGCTTGCTTGCGGCTTAAATTGCGTCAGCTTGCTGCCGCCGCCGCGAAACGTCCAACGGCAGGCGGCGGAGCTTGCTTGGGCAGTTCCAATTCCGCGGTTACACTCCGCTACCCGCGCTGAATTTCGAGCGGGAAAACGGTGTCCATCAGCGACGCCCCACCATCCACGGCGACAACCTGTCCCGTAATCCACCCGGCCTCGTCCGAGCAGAAAAGGGCCACGGCGTTGCCCACATCCGCTGGAGTACACAACCGTCCCATGGGCGTCCAGCCGCTCTCGTGCCAGGCCCGGGTCTGATTCACTACCTCGGCCGGCAACGAGTTCAAGACACTGTCTTCGGTAAGCCCCGGGCTGATCGCGTTGACGGTAATGCCGCGCTTGGCCAGCGCCACCGCAAAGTAGCGGCATAGCGTCTCCAGAGCCGCCTTTGCCGATCCCATCGCGATCCAGTTTTGCCAGCTTCCCGTGCGAGCGCTAGGCGCATAGGTGATGGCAACGATTCTGCCGCCGTCGTGCATCAGGCTCGCCGCTTCTTGGACCGAAATCAGGAACGCCGTTCCCTGCGAATCTACCGCCATGTTCCAATGGTCGAGTGTGATTTTCATGGGTGCCTGGTAAAAGCGGGGTAGCTCGGGCCTCGCATTGCTAATCAAGATTTCCAATGTGTGAAACTCGGCCCGCACCTTATCAAACATGCCTTTGACTTCGTCGGGCCGAGAAACATCAGCCTGGACGACGAAGCCATCCGAGCCGCGCTGCCGGACCTTCGCAAGAGTGTCTTTTGCGGCCTCCTCGTTTTGATAATAGTGAATGGCGACTTCGGCCCCCTCCTGAGCCAGCTTCAGAGCGATCCCTCGCCCAATCCCGCGCGAGCTTCCGGTAATCAAAGCGTGTTTCCCTTTAAGCGACATGTCAACCTCCCTCGCCAAATTGAATAAAATCAACCACCAAGACACGAAGACACCAAGAAACGCTAATCCTCTGCTGGAGGCGCGCCGCCGACACGCGCGAGATCTTCCTGTCTGACCTTTTCAACATTGAACCGCTTTGCAGAACCGATCATTTTCTTGAAGATCTCGTCAAAGTCAAACGAGGTTGCTTTGGAAAAACGCGTCGGGTTAACCCGGGCCACAACGTAAGGCTTCAAGTAAGGACTGGTAAAGCCGCGTTCCTTCAGCTTGCCCGCAACCTCCGAAACAGCATCATCCAGCTCGAGCACCTGAGCGGCCCGCTTCTCGCGCACAGCGAGCGCCCGGGCCATGGGTTGCTCGAGGAAATCGTCGACGCGTTTCAGCACCGGATGGTAGGCGCCGCCGCTTATGCGCGGGCGTTTTTCGTAGCACAGTCCGAGCGTCAAGAAGGGCGCTTGTTCGAACTCAAAGGCATAATCGCTTTCCTTCAACTCGCCGCGTTCAGCCAGCGCCCGCGCCATTCGGATCGTCTCGATCGATTTCTCCCGCAGGTTGTGCGCCTTTTCGGTGTTAAGGGCCAGAATCTTGAACGCCACATCGGGCTCCGGTACCAGCAGGGCGGTGACGCTGCGGGCGCCAAGCTTCTTCAGAGCCTTCAGGCGGTGACTCCCATTTGGCGTCCAGTACCTCTCGTCCTGGCGGATCGTGATGATCGGGTCGAGGAAACGGCCGATTCTTTCGATCACGTTCATCAGCCGCTTGACGTGATTCTCGGAAGGATCGCGCTGGTAAGGCGTGGGTTCGACGCGGTCGATCGGTAACGCAACCAGGAGAACGGCCTTCCCGCCGAACGGTTCGGCGTAAATGCCAAGGACGGCGCCCCGATCCGCTTCGACGCTCTCAGCCAGCCCGCGCACTTCCGCCGCCAGGTTGGTGATCCTGGTGTCTACGGCGGCGAGACCGACAGAGCCGGGCGCCGCTTTTTTGCGGCGTTTTGTTTTTCGGCCGGGCATAGATCCTCCTCAACAAAAGTAGAAAGTGCTGAGTGCTGAGTTGAAAGCACTTTTCACTCAGCACTTTCTACTTTCCACTTTTTTTGGTCTCATGGCGAGAGTGAACTATTTGATGTCGGGCCCCGTCTACATTAGCCACTGGTGAATCTGCTTCAAGATGTCATCGGTAACGGCAGCTTCTCCCGCGGCTACGGCCCGGACCAGTGAGGCTTGCCGTGATCGCAGAACGCCCACGCCTTCGAGCCGGGGCCGAATGTAGACCATGCGATCGCCACACGCAACGGAGGGCGTTTCACTGCGGCAGTCCGAGACAATGAGGTGTGTGGCGGACAGGGCGTGGCCGCGGGCAAACTCTATGGGAAGGGAATCAGCGATGCCGCCATCCACCAGGCGGAGAATCTGCCCCCCGCGCCGAACCGCGCGTGACGGGATTACTCCAGGGATCGCGGCGCTCGCTTTGACGACCTCCGCCAGAGTGACTTTGTGTTCGCCGCCGGTGCAGAAGTAGAGGGGACGATTGGTGATCAGGTCGTGGCAGACGATACCGAGGGCCTGAACTCCGTGGTGCAAACGATCAAACTGGACGTGGTCCAGTTGACGCAGCCTTTGCGGGATCACACCGCAAAAGCGCGCGAGCAGGGAGTTCAGCGGTTTTGGCGCGCGCAGGCTCAGGCCATGAAGGATGACATGGCGGCCACGGAAAGTCCGCGTCTCCTGGATCAGTTCTTCCACCGAGAGACCTACAGCCGCGTAGTAAGCGGCAATGATAGCCCCGGCGCTGACGCCCACCATCACATCCATGGGAATGCGATGGCGCAGGAGCTGGCGCAAGACGCCCAGATGTGCGACTCCTCGCAGCCCGCCGGCGCTCAGGATGATGCCAATACGGATTCGCGTTGCAGCCACTCGCATTCAGTAAAGGTAAGGGCTCGGGTGAAACTAATCCAGGCGTTTTGTCTCTATTAGTGAGTCGATTCTCAAAGGGTTGGAGGCGGGAAACAAATGAAAGAAATTAAGCTTGGGCGTACCGCAGTCACCTTTATTCTTATTTCCATTGTCGTGTTCCTCGCTGCCTGCGAGCGTAAAACAATTAACCAGATCCTGGCCGAGCCGAGCCGCTACACGAATCGCGAGGTCGGCATTGAAGGCAATGTCGTAGATAGCTACTCGGTCTTGGGGCGCGGCGTGTATCGGGTCGATGACGGGACCGGAAAACTCTGGATTGTCTCCGATAAGGGAGTTCCTCGCAAAGGCTCGCGAGTCGGCGTGAAAGGCAAGATCCAGGATGGGTTCGACCTCGGATCCCTGGTCAAGCTGCCCGAAGCCGTGAGCTCCGGCCTTGTCATGATCGAGTCTTCCCACAGAGCGGAATAGACTGGTGTCAGGTCTTGAATATTCAAGGCCTGGCACCGCCCAGGACCTTGGTGTAGAAGTTCTCGTACTGCGGGATCAGTTTCGTGGAACAGAACCGCGTCAGGGCGGTCTCCCTGGCACGTTTGCCCATTTCCTTGCGACGGGCTTCATCACTTAGCACAGCGAGTGCCTGCCGCGCCATCTCCTCCAGATTGCGGGGTTCGACCAGAAATCCGTCAATGCCCTCGGTTACCAGCTCAGGCAGGCCGCCGACTCTCGACACCACCACCGGCACCTCGCATGCCATGGCTTCGAGCGCGACCAGGCCGAACGACTCATGGTCGCTCGGAAGAAGCAGCAGGTCGGAGGAGCCCATCAAATCTTCAACATTGTCCTGTTTCCCCAGAAAATAGACTTTCTTTTCGATGGCGTACTGGCGCGCTCGCCATTCGGCATTGCTCCTTTCCGGACCGTCACCGACCATCAGGAGAACCGCCGGGATTTCCCGTTGCACGCGGAAGAATATTTCAACCACATCCGCCGGACGCTTTACCGCTCGGAAATTCGACAGGTGAATCAGCACTCTTTCGCCCTGCGGGGCATAAGAATTCCGAAGCTTCGTAGACACCGCCGGTTTGTAAGTCGCGCAATTCACGAAATTGTAAATGACCTCGATCTCGTTCCGAACTGCGAAGGTTTGATACGTGGACTCTTTCAAAGATTGTGACACCGCAGTTACACCGTCAGATTTCTCGATCGAAAAACGGGTGATCGGCAAATAGGAGCGGTCGGCCCCCACCAGTGTAATGTCCGTGCCATGGAGCGTCGTGACGACAGGAAGGTTGCGCGGGTGCAGCATCGATTTCGCAAGGAAGGCGCTGACGGAGTGAGGAATTGCGTAGTGACAGTGAATCAGGTCCAGACCCTGCAGCTCCGCGACCTCCGCCATCTTGGTGGCAAGGGCCAGCGTATAGGGGGGGTGATCGAAGAGAGGATAGGTAGTAACCTCCACTTCGTGAAAATGGATGCGGGGGAGGACTCCTTTCAAACGCAGGGGCGCGGCATAGCTGATGAAGTGAATCTCATGGCCGCGCTCAGCCAGCTCCTTACCCAGTTCTGTCGCTACAATGCCGCTTCCTCCATAGGTTGGGTAGCAGGTTATGCCGATTTTCATCTGAGCGAGACCAAACCACCAAGAAGCGCGCTTAGTGTTCCTTCGTGTCTTTGTGTCTTCGTGGTTAGAGAGGTCTAACAAATACCACTAAGACTCGAAGACACGAAGAAACACCAAGAATGCCTCAAAAGAACAAAGAAGTTATCGATCCAGTAAGCTCAACACGAAGAAAAGATGATCAAGAAAAGTTAATCCAATGCAGAATCCAGCAGGGCCGCTTGTTCCATTCGATGCGTCCGGGCGGAACCTGTGGCCGGACTGGCGCTCTCGGGCCGGCCGACGTATCGAACTGCTTTGCCGAAAGGCAGGGTCTCGGGAAGACGGTGGCGCAAAAAGGGCCAAGCCCCCATATTCTGCGGTTCTTCCTGAACCCAGCAGACCTCCGTCGAGCGCTCGTAAGATCCGAGCAGGTTGGCAATGTGCCATTCGGGGTAAGGATAAAGCTGCTCTACCCGGATACATGCGATGTCGGATATCTTGCGTCGCTCACGTTCCACCAGCAAGTCGTAATAGACCTTTCCGGTACAAAGCAGCACTCTCCTGACCTTCTCTTTGTCTTGAATGCTCGAGTCGTCGAGCGCCAGTTCGAAGCTTCCCTCCGCCAGTTCCCGAGGGCTGGATGAAGCGAGTGGATGGCGGAGCAAGCTTTTCGGCGTCATCAAGATCAGCGGCTTTCTCATCCCGTCCCGCATCTGGCGCCTTAGCACGTGGAAATACTGCCCAGCCGAACTCGGGCAGCAAACCCGGAGGTTGTCCTCGGCGCAAAGGCTCAGGAATCGCTCCAGCCGGGCGCTGGAGTGCTCCGGGCCCTGTCCTTCGTAGCCGTGCGGAAGCAGTAAAACAAGATCGCAGGGTTGATGCCATTTCGATTCTGAACTGGCGATGAAGTTGTCGATGATAATCTGCGCTCCGTTTGCGAAGTCACCGAACTGCGCCTCCCAGATCACAAGAGTCAGGGGATCCGCGACGCTGTAGCCGAATTCAAACCCGAGCACGCCCGCTTCCGACAGTGAACTGTCGAATGCCTCGAAAGGCGCCTGGTCCGGCTGAATGTGCTTCAAGGGAACGTAAGCGGCTCCTGTCTCCATATCGGTGAGCAGTAAATGCCGCTGGCTGAAGGTGCCGCGCACGGAATCCTGACCGCTAAGCCTCACCGGGGTCCCTTCACAAACGAGCGTGCCGAATGCCAGCGCCTCGGCATAGCCCCAATCAATCGAAGTGTCCCGTTCCAGAAGCTCTCGCCGCTTTGCGAGGAAGGGGTTCAGCTTGGGATGAAGCCGGAAACCCTCGGGAAGGGTTGTCAATCCTTGCGCTGCGTCTCTCAGCATTTCCAGCCCGACCTGCGTACCCAGCTTGGGCTGGAACTCCGCCAGCTCTTCCTCTGATACGGCGAGCGGCAGATCAGGTTCGAAGCGATGATCCCCCTTGTGGCTTTCTTCAAAAGCCCTCTCCAGCCGGTTGTGGATCTCGTCACGAAGGTTGTCCAATTCACGCTGGGTGATCGCGCCTTCCTTCACCAGCCGATCGGAAAAGAGCGTCAGGACGGAAGAATGCTCGCCGATCTCTTTGTAAAGAAGCGGCTGAGTATAGCTCGGTTCGTCCGCCTCGTTATGCCCGTGGCGCCGGTAACAGAAGATGTCAATTACGACGTCCTTCTTGAAACGCTGCCGATAGGCATAGGCCAGGCGCGCCACCCGGATTGCCGCATCGGGGTCATCTCCGTTGACGTGAAAGATAGGCGCCTGAACGGACTTGGCGGCATCAGTGGCATACGGGGAGGAGCGCGCTTCTTCCGGAGTAGTCGTGAATCCGATCTGGTTGTTGATGATGATGTGGATGGTTCCTCCGGTCCGGTAACCATGAAGCTGCGACAGGTTCAACGTCTCCGCCACCACGCCCTGCCCGGCAAAGGCAGCATCGCCGTGAATCAAGACCGGGATTACCTTCATCCGGCTGCGATCCCCGCGCCGTTCCTGTTTCGCGCGCACAATCCCTTCGACGACGGGGTTGACCCACTCGAGATGGCTCGGGTTGGGCGCGACAAAAACCATGATCTTCTTTCCCGACGATGTGGTCAGTGTGCCGGAAGATCCCAGGTGGTACTTCACATCACCGGATCCCTGAGTCGCAAGCGGATCCGTAATTTCTTCGAACTCCGAGAATATTTTCGCCAGCGGCTTTCCTATGATATTGGCCAGCACGTTCAGGCGTCCACGGTGGGCCATGCCGATGACAACTTCCTGAACATCTTCGCCGGCTGCTTCCGTCAATATTCTCTCCAGCACCGGAATTGTCGTCTCTGCGCCCTCCAGTCCGTATCGCTTGTGCCCGACGAACTTGGTGTGCAGATACCTCTCGAAGCTTTCAGCAGCCATAAGACTGCGCAGAATCTCGCGTCGAGTCCCCAGGTCATGGGGTGCGCGATTCTCCGCGGGCTCAAGCCGGTCCTGGATCCAGGCCTTCTCCCCCGGGTCCTGGATGTGACGGTACTCGACGCCGATCTTCTGGCAATAGGTCTGGCGCAGAACGGCAAGGATTTCTCTCAAAGTTCCGCGGGGCAGACCCCCGAGACCTCCGGTTACGAATTCCCGGTCCAGGTCCCACACGGTCAAGCCGTAGTTGGCAGGATCGAGTTCCGGGTGGTAGAGCGGATGATTTCCGAGCGGGTCTAGATTCGCGATCAGGTGACCCCGCACACGGTAGAGATTGATGAGCTGGAGCACTCCAGTCTGCTTCTCAAGGTCCTCGCGCGGCGGCGCGACGCCAAAGATCGCCGGGCTGTGATCCAGAGCCCATTGGACCGGCCTTTCGGGCAACTTCAGGTTTTCGAAGATTTGCTCGTAAAACCCTTCGTGTCCTAGAAGCAAGTCATGAATCTTGCCGAGGAACTGACCCGATTCCGCCCCCTGAATGACCCTGTGATCGTAGGTGCTGCTGATGTTCATGATCTTGCTCAGGCCGAGGCTCGAGAGCGCTCGGGGCGACCAGGCGTGATACTCGGGCGGGTAACCGATGGCTCCCGTAGCCACGATAACGCCCTGACCCGCCATGAGACGGGGTTGCGAGAGCACGGTTCCGACGGTTCCGGGGTTCGTGAGCGTGATCGTCGTTTCCTGAAAATCCGCCGGCTCGAGTGAACCCTTGCGAACCCGGCCGACGACGTTTTCATAGGCCTGTACGAACTGATCGAAGGTCAGACTCTGGGCGTTCTTGATGTTGGGCACCAGCAGCGAACGCGTGCCGTCTTTGCGCTCCAGATCCACCGCCACTCCCAGGTTAGTCGCGCGCCTCACCCGTCGATGGGGAATGCCGTCTACGACCTCAAAGCTTGAGTTCAAGGACGGAAAATGACGCACGGCCTGGACAATGGCCCACGCAATGATGTGAGTGAATGAAATTCTGCCCCGGCGCCCGGCCTCGAGGTGCTCGTTAATGATCGTTCGATTCTCTTCCAGGAGTTTGACCGGGATGGTTCGATTCGAGGTCGCGGTCGGCACGCCCAGGCTGGTCTCCATGTTCTCGACGATCCTGGCGCCTGCTCCCCGCAGTGGCACCGCTTCGTCTCCGGCAGGCGACGGCAGCAATTGCGGGGGCTGGCGCGGGGAGAGCAGCCGTGGCGCTTTCCTCAGGATTCCTGGAACGCAATGCCACGGGACGGTGACCCCGCCTTTTTTCCGGTTCTTTCTGTCTCATGTGACTGGATGATGTCCTGTAAATCTCAAGCAACCGACTTCTTCAAGAGTCTCGCCGGCAGTGTGATGACAGCTCCGATGAACTCGAGAACGCCTCCGACGGCAATGCCGATGAGGCGAAATGGGAGCAAGAGAAGCCAAACGATCGGGTACAAGATCAACGCCAGCAGAGCCAGCGGCCAACACAGAACCAGCAAGATGCACCAGAGCAGAAACTTGATCATCAGCCAATTCTAGCAGGTAGAAACCAAGATTCTTGGTGTTTCTTCGTGTCTTTGAGTCTTCGTGGTATTTGTTAGACAGCTCTAACCACAAAGACACGAAGAAACACTGAAATGAGGAGTAGCGCAAGAGCTACAGAAGAAGGTAAGCGACGATGCCGAGCAATATCAGAACCGCTGCCAGCAAGACGTAAGCCGCGTATGCCGGGGGCTGCTCCTCTGGATTGCGCGGAGAATGTGAGTGTTGAGCGGCAGGTACGGAGCTCTGCTCCCGAATGCGTCGAAGCTCAGGCAGCAAGTCATCAATGCTCTGATAGCGATTCTGTGGAGATTTCGCGAGCACCTTGTCGAGAATCGGATCTAACTCGGCCGGGACCGGCCGGCCCCTGGCACTCACCAGAGAGGGATTTTCATTCAAGATCGCGCTCATTCTCGAGAGCGAGTTCCGGGATTCAAAAGGGTGATGCCCCGAGAGCATTTCGTAAAGGACTACGCCGAAAGAAAAAATGTCCGTTCGATAATCTACGGGATCCCCTCTGATCTGTTCGGGCGACATGTAGGCAAGGGCGGCCATTGGAATGACCGTGTCCGCGAAATCGCTCTTCACCTTCGACCCTGTCTGCCGATCGATTTCGGTGAACCGAGCCATGTTGAAGTCGGTCACCAGCACCGTGCCATCGCTTCTTAGCCAGACGTTGGCCGGTTTTAACCCTCGATGCACGGCTCCGCCGGCATGTCCCACGGCGAGAGCTTCTCCTACGGCAAGCGCGATTTCGAGGGCCTGTTCCCAGTTCAAACGCTTGCGCTCAATCTGTTGTTTGAGCGTCGTCCCTTTGAGAAAGGGCATGGCCACATAGAAGTCGTCATCCTCATCACCAATTTCCAGAATCGGGCAGATCTTGTCGTGCTTCAACTCGGCCGCGGCCAGTAGCCCCTGCAGAAATCGCTCCCGCTTTTCACGGTCATACAGGACTTGAGACCGGACAACCTTTACGGCTACCACGCGATGGGTTGCAAGATCTTCGGCCTTGTACACCGTTCCCATAGTCCCGGTGCCGAGATTCTCCAGAATTGTGTACCCGCCGATTTCCTCGCCGATCATGTCTCTTCTTGGTCCAGAAAGAACGTTACCATAATCAGTGCGAGTCGCAATCTTTTCATCGATCTAATTTTCTCTGAGTATCGAGCACAGAGAAATCACTTGTATCATGAGATAACGAACGCGAAAGCTCAACCCTTATCCACGAAAGAATCGCGTTTTTGCCGCGGCTTCGCGGCGCTAACCACAAAGACACGAAGACACGAAGAAACACTAAGACTTTGGTTGCAGCTGAAGGCCGCGCCGGGTCTTTGCGTCTTGGGGTGGGAAATCGACGATAATAAGATTCTTTGCATCGGAGACTAACCGGAACGGACCCGAACCGTCTAATGGAAACGATGGAGGAATTTGATGCAGCTGTTGTGTCTCGGGCGCGCGCCGGCGACGATGAGGCCTTTCGCGCGCTCGTAGAACGTCACAGCCGCAGCATCTTCCGACTGGCGTACCGGATGACCGGGAGCGAATCAGACGCTGAGGACGTGGTTCAGGAGACATTCCTGCGAGCTTACCGTCAATTGAATCGATTTGAGGCGCGCGCAAACTTTGGGACGTGGCTCTATCGTATCGGCGTTAACTGTTCATTGGACTTGATGCGCAGCCGGCGGCGGCACGAGGATCGCCGCGACCCGATGGATCCGGAACAGGCGGGTAACATGCCCTCGCTGGTCGGCAGTGTGCCGGGGCCTGACCGCGAGGTCTATGCCGCGGAACTTCAGGAAATCGTGCTCTCGGCACTGGAATGCCTGAGTCCGATGGAGCGATCGGCGTTCGTGCTGCGTCACTTCGAAGGAATGTCGATTCGAGAGGTGGGGCGCGCGCTCGGACTGCGCGCCAACGCTACCAAACACAGCATATTTCGCGCGGTGCGCAAGATGCGCCGGGCGCTCGAGCCGGTCATGAGTGTTATACGAACATGAAACATCTCAGCGAAGAACAGCTGGTCCTTTACCACTACGGAGAGGCGGACGACTTGCCCGGTATCCGGGAGCACGTGGCTTCCTGCAATTCCTGCCGGGCCAATTATCAGAGTCTGCGCGACGCCCTGGGCATTCTGGATAGAGTAAAAGTCCCGGAGCGGACGGAAGGTTACGGAGCCGAGGTATGGCAGCGACTGCGGTCCAGGCTCCCGGAGCGCTCCGGCTACCGCTGGCGGGCTTTCCTGCAGCCTTCCCGATGGGTTGCGGTGGCATCGGTGGCGGCCCTCATCGTGCTGGCCTTCCTGATCGGGCGCTTTTGGTCCAGACCGGAGGTCGCGCCGCCCCAGCTTGTATCGGAGCAAGTCCGCCATCGAATTCTGCTATTTGAGGTGGGCGAACACCTGGAGCGTTCGCAGATGGCTTTGATCGAGTTTGTCAACGCCGACTTCGAGTTGACCCTCGACATTGGCGATCAGCAGTCTCGAGTGCGAGACCTGATTACCTCCAATCGCATTTACCGTCAGGCCGCTGCCGGCGCAGGCGAAGTGGCTCTTGCGACCGTGCTCGAGGAGTTGGAGCGGGTTTTGCTCGAGGTTGCCAACAGTCCCTCAACAATTTCGGCCGCGGATTTCAATCAGATCCGCCGCAGGATTGCCGAAGGGGAAATCATCTTCAAGGTCCGAGTTATCGGTTCGCAGGTGCGGGAGCGCGAACAAGCAGCTATCCGCGAGCTTGCCCGGAGAACTCTATGAGCTGGAGCAATCAATGAACTGGATGGAAAAGACACTCACTCTTCTCGTGGTCGCGGCCTTGCCCGCCCAGGATATGGTGACGGATGCGCGGGCGGAAGCCCCGGCGTTTCCCGCCAATCCGGCGTTTGCGGCGGCGCTTTTCATGCCATTCGATTTCGAGCAAGACTCGCAAGAGGACAGGTATTACGAACGCGGCACGAGCGCATTGCAAGAAAATCGTTGGGACCGTGCCGTCGAAGCCTTCAGCGAGGCCGTCAAGCTGGGGGGACGCCGCGTCGACGGAGCGCTCTATTGGAAAGCCTACGCCCAGAACAAGCAGGGGCAGAGGGCGGAAGCGCTGACCACGCTGGGCCAGCTCATGAAGGACTTTCCCAGCAGCCGCTGGCTGAATGAGGCCAAAGTGCTCGAAGTCGAGATCCGGCAAGCCTCGGGTCAACCCGTTGCGCCCGAAGGTGAATCAGACGAGGAACTCAAGTTAATCGCCATCAACGCACTGCTAAACACCGACGCCGAACGCGCCGTCCCGATGCTGGAGAAACTCCTGCAGGGAAATCAGTCGCCCAAGCTGAAAGAGCGCGCCTTGTTTGTGCTCACTCAGAGCAACTCTCCCCGCGCCCGAGAGGTGGTGGCCCAGTTTGCCCGGGGAAGTTCCAATCCCGATCTGCAGATGAAGGCGTTGAACTACCTCGGTATCTATGGAAACAAGGAAAATCGCCAGTTGCTGGCGGAGATCTATGCGTCGTCCTCCGATAGAGAGGTGAAGCGGAGAATCCTGCACAGTTTCATGGTCTCCGGCGATCGCGAGAGACTGCTGGCGGCCGCCAAGGGGGAAGCCAGCCCCGAGTTACGCGCCGAAGCCATCCACCAGCTCGGAGTCATGGGCGCGCGCACCGAGTTATCGGAGCTTTACCAGGCCGAGAGTTCGGTCGAGGTCAAGGAGAAGATACTGCATTCGATGTTCATCAGCGGCAACGCCGAGCGTCTGATCGAGGTGGCCCGAAGTGAAAAAGAACCCAAGCTGCGGCTGGCGGCGATCCGCAACCTGGGAATCATGGGCTCAACGCAGGACCGGCGACACGCTGGTGTCACTGTATGAAGCCGAGAAGGATACGGCGGTTCGGAAGGCGGTGATTCAGGGCCTCTTCATCCAGGGCAATGCGTCAGCCCTCATAAGCCTGGCAAAAAAAGAGACCGACATGGAATTGAAGAAAGAAATCGTGGGCAAACTATCGCTTATGAGATCGAAGGAAGCAGTCGATTACCTCATGGAGATCTTGAAGAAATGAATCCGTGCTCGTTGCTTCGTGTTTCTTGGTGTCTTCGTGTCTTAGTGGTGGCTTTTGCTTTTGGAATTGCTAGACCCGACAACCGTCGCAAGCGCAGGTTCGATGCTTGCGCAGGAGCCGCGGCTCGCGAATGCAAAGCTTCAGACCCGGTCCGCCGCTGCCGGCCTGGAGCGGGAATTTCGCTCCTTGCTCGCCGCCGGCCAGGAGCCGGCGTGGGTGGGATACAGCGTCCCCAAAATTCCCGGTGAGCACCAGATGTGCTGCTCTTCAGGGTGCTGCGGCGGATGCCGGCTCGAAGGAGGGAAATCCGACAGCTCCACGCGGGTTCCAGGACCCGTAAGGCTGGAAGGCGGCCGGCAGCTTCTCGTGCTCTATCGCATCGAGCAGGGCCGGGTAGACAAGATTCGTTCCTTCTCCGAAGAATGCGAGCTGGATGCCGGCGGCCTGGCTTTTCACTGGCTCACGGGCGTTGGTCCGGACGAGAGCATCGCGTGGCTCAGCTCCTTTGCCACCCTCCTTGAAAAGGAGGGCCGGCGGCTGAGTGATTCGGCGGTCACGGCAATCGCATTCCACAACGGGCCCGCGGCGGATCGGACCCTTGAACAATTCATGGCCGCCGGTCAGCCCGAATCACTGCGGGAACGCGCTGCCTTCTGGTTGGGCAACGCGCGCGGACGGCGCGGATACGAAATCCTCCGCCAGGCGTTGGACAGAGATCCGAGCGATCGGGTGCGCGAAAAAATCGTTTTCGCCCTGTCTCAGAGCAAGGAGCCGGAGGCTCTGACGAGCATGATCGAAACCGCGCGCAATGACAGGAGCAGCCGCGTTCGCGGACAGGCCTTGTTCTGGCTCGGTCAACGGGCCGGGAAGAGGGCGGCGGAGGCGATCACCGAAGCCATCGAAATGGATCCTGAAACCGAGGTAAAGAAAAAAGCGGTTTTTGCGTTGAGCCAGCTTCCCAGAGACGAAGGAATACCACTGCTGATCCAGGTTGCCCGCACCAATCGAAATCCGGCCGTTCGGCGGCAGGCCATCTTCTGGCTGGGCCAATCGAAAGACGCGCGCGCCCTCGCATTCTTCGAAGAAATCCTCACCCGCTGAACCGATTGCGGATTGCAGATTGCGGATTGCGGATTGAAATTCTGCATCATCGATTGACTCACGACTGAATTCGCGCCTTTAAAGAAACTCCAAAAACAATTGCAAGCGCCGAGAGTGTGGCGGTAGCATTCGACTCATGTCAACCGGGGCCAAATCCCGCGGGCTACCCCGAGGCGCGCCCCTGGCTTGAGGAGAGAAGCCATGAAGATTCTCGACAAGCCGTTCATAGCGTACGCGAAGGAGGCCCAATTCGGGATCGCTCTGCTCTTTGTGGTGTCACTGATCCGCTTTTTGCTCAAGCCGGTCTTCGGCATCCCTTATGAAAAAGGGACGTTGTTCGCCAGCGTGACCATTGTGCAGCCCATTCTGATGCTTATCTACACCATGAGAGTCATTCGCACAGCGGGTACCTATCGGGACGTTCTTGGGTTCGCGGCGGTGCTTTCGCTTTCGATGCTGGGGTTCATCGTTGCGGGCATCCTGATCGATGATTTCGGCGGAATCGACACTTACTATACGGATCCTGCTCACGGCGGAGCCTTCAGTCCCTGGGAACATATCGCCGGTCACACCATTGCCGCCATCGTTTTCACCATTGTCCTGTGGGGTATAGGATCGTTTATCTACGTCATTGCCGGTGGCAGCCAGAAACCCGCCGGCGTCCGGTCCTAGCGCCCGGGGTGAAGTTCCTTTCGGTTATGTTCGCTATTCAGCCGTTCGTTCAGGAGAAAATAATGCGACGTCTCGTCTCGGCAATAGCAATTCTCTCTCTCGTTCCGGCCGTTGCTTACGCTCAAGCGCAGAAGCCGGCCCTCATCGGAGAAGATGGAGGCCTGCAGGAGCGGGGCCTGGCTCGGGTTCTGTACTGGAATCCGCGACAGGATACGGCTCACGGACAATTCGCGATTGACTACGGTCGGCCTGCCTGGAAGAAGGACTACGACGATCCTGCGAAGTTTGACCAATTGACCAAGGGGAAAGTATGGCGGCTCGGCAGCAACTTCTGGACGGTTCTCGATACTCAGCTGCCGCTGAAGATTGGCGCCAGGAATGTCTCGGCGGGCTACTATTACCTTGGCCTGCGCCGATCGGCAGACGGCGCGGCGTGGAGTCTGGTCTTCATCGATCCTTCGAAGGTCCGCAGCGCGCGCCTCGACGCGTTCCAGATTGAACGCGCGCCGGTTGAATTCGAAATTCCGATGACCGTCGAGCAGGGAAAGGGAAGCAGTGAAAAACTGACTCTCACGTTGTCTTATGCCAAAGAGACTCCGAAGGACGTGAAGCTGACGATCGCGTGGGGCAAGCTCCAACTCAGCGCTCCGATTCAGGTCACGGTGGGAACCTGATCAGCAAGACTGGCTGGACACGAGAGCTATGAACGGCACCGTCACACGAGCTGCGCTCCTCCTGATCTGCCTGGGTACCTGGACCGTCGCATTACCGAGGCTTTATCGGGCGCGTTACGCGCCAGCCGCACCGAACTTGCAGGAGCCCCTCCCCCGTATCGCCCTGGAAGCCGTCCTGACTACGGGCCTGACCGAACCGCTGTACGTCACCCATGCGCGTGACAACAGTAACCGGCTTTTTATCGTCGAGCAGCCCGGTACCATCAAATTGCTTCAGCCGGGAGCGAAAACGCCGGAGTTGTTTCTCGACATCAGCTCGAAGGTACTCTCGGGCGGTGAGCAAGGGTTGCTGGGATTGGCCTTCCACCCGCAGTTTGCCGCCAACCGGCGGTTCTTTGTGTACTATACGCGCCGCCCGGATGGGGCGATTGTCGTGGCTGAATACCGCGCTTCGTCCTCGGATGTCAATGTCGCGCAGCCCGGCGAAGCCGTTCTGCTCACAGTGCCGCACCCGTTTACCAATCACAACGGCGGCATGATCGAGTTCGGGGCGGACGGGTATCTCTATATCGGGATGGGCGACGGTGGCGGCTGGACTGATCCGGCGGATCATGTCCAGAACAAGGGACACCTGCTGGGAAAGATTTCGCGCATCGACGTAGATCGGCCCGAGAGCCCCGATAAACCGTATTCGTCTCCGCCGGACAATCCTTATTTCGGCCCGATCCCCGGGCGGGATGAAATCTTTGCCTCCGGATTTCGGAACCCCTGGCGGTTCTCCTTCGACCAGAAGACCGGAGAACTCTACGCTGCGGATGTGGGGCAGTTTGACATGGAAGAGATCGACATCGTTTCGCTCGGCGGCAACTATGGCTGGGACATCTTCGAGGGGACGCGATGCAATTCAACCTCGTGTGACCCGAGCGGCTTCATTCCGCCGATTGCCGAGTACGGGCACACCGGCGATCGTTGCTCGATCACCGGAGGATACGTCTATCGCGGCGCAAAATTCAGCCTGCCCACAGGATCCTATGTCTTCGGGGACTATTGCTCGGGAGAGATCTTTCTGCTGGAAAGAGGAGTTCAGACTCTTGTTCTCAAAACGGACCGCAGAATAGCTTCCTTTGGAGAAGACCAGGCAGGGGAGATTTATGTTGTCGGCATAGATGGCACCGTGGACCGCATCATTAATCCCGATCTGGCCAATCCGGCATCGATCTATTTCCCTCGACTGGGGAATGTGGAGGGCGATGACGGCGAATACCTGGGGATCGCGCTGACGAATATGGGCAGCACGACGTCGTCGCTGGCTTTCACGATTTTTGACAGCGCCGGGGCGCGGATTCGCGGATCGGGCATCGAGAATCCGAGCTTCAGGGAACTGCCGTCCGGAGCTCAAGTCTCACTGCTCGATCACGAGCTTTTCGGCATAGCCCTGGAGGAGAAAAAACCGCCAGGCTGGTGCCGGGTCGACAGCGCGGGAGGCCAGCCCGCCGCCTCTTTCCTCATTTTCGACCGCACTCTTTCGATTCTCGATGGCGCCGACGCCTCGGGTACCACGATGACGTCATTCATAGCGCCGGAGATCGAGGATGTCGGGTATACGCAACTCCATCTCGTCAATCCGGGCGACCGGGCGGCGTCCGTCGAGTTGCATCTGGTGAGGGCGGACGGTCTGCCCCGCTCGACAGCCGTTCAACACATTAATCCCAACGGGGCGCTCGCGCCGACCGTCGCGACGCTTTTCCCCGGCGTAGTTGCAGCGGGTTCCGACTACATCCGGGGTACTTCCAACAGTGGTGTGGTTCCTTTCGAGCTGCTGGGCAAGACTGGCCGCTATATTCAGTGTCTCAACGGCCAGGATGCAAGCCGCGGAAGCTCGAAACTCTACGCGCCGCAGTACGTGATCGGAGGTTCCTGGCGCAGCGCGATCTCGATCGTCAATCTCGAACCGAGGGCGGGTAAAGTGACGCTTCGATTGGCGGGCGAAGACGGAACGACCATCGCAACCCGAACCGATCTGCCGTTGCCTGCAAGAGGGAAGCTCTGGGTAGCAGACCAGAATTTCTTCTTGAATCCGGGATCGTCCGTGGTCCAGGGGCATGTCGAGATAACGAGTGACGGACTGGCGCTGAGCGGGTCCGTCGTCTTTAGTGATTCGGACCGAGCTACATTTTCTTCGGCGCTCCCGCTGGTTTCGACTTTGCACGGATCCTTCACGTTCGGCCAGGTAGCATCGGATGAAACCTACTTTACCGGTATCGCCATTCTCAATCCGAGCGAGAACCCAGCCGGCGCCCTCGTGGAAATCTTCGACCGCCTGGGTGCGCGGATTGCTGCGACGCGCGAGACAATTCCGGCGGGCGGGCGAAGATCACGGTTATTGACCGAGTATTTTCCGGGCATCCGGGGACAAAGCCATCGGGGCGGTTATGTCAAGGTGTCGGCGGACCGGGCAATCGCCGGTTTTGCCCTGTTTGGAACCCACGATCTAACCTCGCTGTCCGCGGTCTTGCCGCAAACCGGGCCTTGACGCAGTACGAAGGGGTTAGCAGGCCAGGCCCTGGCTTGCATAGATGCGCGAACGGGCTATCAAGCCCGTCCGGCTCCCGAGGGGCACTACTGAACTTTTAAGGTTAAGGCATAGCGATTACGTAACTTGCGACGGGCCATTGGCCCGTCGCGACAGGGTGCTCTAAAGAATGTCTGAGCCAAACTACCAGGGAATCTGAGTTTCGAGACAGTCTCATGATGACCCGCGCGACAGTCCCAATCAGATCCTCAACGTTCGACTCTCTTTCTCTCCCCCATCGCTTCGCCTCCCTACTTTCCCCTCAGCACTTTTTACTTTTCACTCTCCACAGGCGGGGCTATTTTCTGCCGTGCCTTCGGCACGAGCTGGCTGTGCCCGCCAAGTGTCAACACTCCAGAACAGCTTGCTAAAGCGCGCGAAATGGCCAGACTCGTCACGAAGCTCGCTGTGCCAATTCAAGGCGCGCCAATAGCCCGGCAACTGCGACGGATTCTTGGGCAGGTGTCGGACTTCTTGCCACCGTCACGGATGGAAGTCGATTCCTCTCGCGGGGGCTTTCCAGGATGTAAGTCCAATCTTCTTGATGCGCTAGGCCTCCTGTTCTTCGCTGAAGCTGATGTTTTTATTGTGGAACACGGCTTGCTATCAATGGGGTGCTGCGGGAATTCAATCGAAAGTGCGAGGTGCTTTGTCGCGAAACGGGTTTGCCAAGGTCGAGCCGCACGTTCTGAGCGATGGAGAAGAAGATGATTAGAGAGCTGAGCGACAGATGCGAAAATTTCCAGCGGTTGCCGTTGCCGGTGTTTTATGCGCGGCCGCGGCTGCATGGGGCGGCGAGTCAATCTCCGCCCTCGCACCGAGCAAGGCCGTCGACGAACAGTCGGTGATTCTGGCCATGGCGGAGCGTAGTCGGGCCGTCGCGCGCGATTTCCACGAGTATAAGGTTACCCGGATCTTTCAGGCCGAGAACCGGCGGTTCAAGAAGAAGGCCAGCATGGTGGTTGAAACCATGGTGGACTCGAATCGTCACGCCGAGTCGCGGCTGATCTCGTTCGAAGGATCGGATCTGATCCGGAATCGAGTGTTCGAGAAAATTCTCGAAGCCGAGGCCGAGGCCGAGAACCAGCGCGAGGACGTAGATGTGACGCCCGCGAACTACAAGTTTCATTTCCAGCGGATCGAAAACTGGAACGGGCGCGCGAGTTACGTGTTCGACATCACGCCGCTGAAAAGGAACAAGTATGCCGTTCAGGGCAGCATCTGGCTCGACTGTCAGGATCTGCACATCGCGCGGCTGGTGGGCTCGCCCTTGATACGTCCGTCCTTCTGGACCACAAGCTCAAAGATCGAGAAGGACTATCACAAGCTGAGGAAACCGCTGGCTTCCTGCGAGGATTTTTTCGGAAAGCTCGATCTTCCTCGCCGGCAGGTCGACTCTGGAGATCGAGTACCAGTACCCGCTCGCGCAGTAACCCCACACGACATGCCGGGAACTCAGTAGCGATTGTATTTCGCCAGCGCCTTGAGCATGGATTTCTGTTCCTTGATGATCGGGACCATCTTGCTCTCTCTCGCGTCATAGTCCCGGATCAATTCCACGACCTTTGCGATCTTCTCCACCGGAACCACCACGACGCCATCCCGATCTCCCACGATGTAGTCGCCGGGTCGAACCAGCACGCCGCCGCAGGTCACCGGGACCTGCTTCGCGACGCTGACATATCGCCCTACCGATGTTGCGGGCGTCACCGAACGGCTGAAGACGGGGAATTGGATCGCTTCGATTTCTTCGATATCACGGGCGCCGCCGTCGATGACGGCGCCGGACAGCCCGCGCACTTTAGCGGTGGTCGCCATCAGGTTTCCGATGCCGGCAGTCTCGAGACCGTCTTCCAGCACGTAGACCAGGACGCTTCCGGCGGGGGCTTCGTCCAGAATCTGGAGGGCATAGTTCGGATACTCGGTTTTATCCGTCTTCAGAACCGGGCGAAGAACAGCCGTTGCCGCCGGTCCCACGATCTTCGCCTTAAAAATCGGCTTCATGTCGTGGTACATGAAACCCCTCTGTCCGGTTGCTTCGTCGACGGCGTCAGCGATGTTCCCCGTGCTTACTTTCCGGAGTTCTTCAATGACTTTAGACTTCTCGTCCGCCTGAGGATCCGCTCTTGCGTCACTGGGAGGCTGCGCGTGAAAGGCGAAGGCGCCCAGCATCATCGCCAGGGCGCTCCATAGAGAAACTCGATAGGTTTGCACGTCTCCTCCTCTTGGGTCGTGGATGCGCCTTCGTGTCTTTGAGTCTTAGTGGTTCTTGTTAGACAGCTCTAACCACGAAGACACGAAGACACGAAGAACACTAAGAATGCGCTAAGTAACGCGCGGCTCCCATCCGCGCTCATACTCGCGCGTCCAGAGAGCCATGGCCTCCTTGTCGCCCAGGATGCGGCCATTCTGGGGATCGCAGCGAAGCATTCGTCCCACTCGCAAAGCGATGTTGCCCAGCTGCGTCAACAGGGTGCTCTTGTGTCCCTCCTCGATCTCGGATGCCAGAGGTTTTCCGCTGCGAATCGCGTCGAGGAAGTTGGCAAGATGGACAGCGTCGAGGCTCGCCGCCGGACCCGTGAGGTCTATCTTCTGCTCGTCGGGTCGACCCGAGACCTTTTTCACCTCTTTGCCTGCCCGGTCATAAACCGTGTAGGAATCTCCGCCGCCGATCACGAGCGCGCCCTTTTCGCCATGGAAGCTCACGCCGAAGCCGCTGCCATCCAGACCATAGCCATTGGAGCTCAGTCCTTCCCAGGTGATCTGCTTTCCTCCGTCGAATTCGAAGTTGATGACCTGCGTATCCGGAGTTTCCCAGTCGTCGCGGAAGTGAAAACGTCCCCCTGACGAAGTCACCCGTATCGGATAGTCAACCCCCAGTCCCCAGCGGCAGAGGTCCAGCGCGTGAACCCCGTTGTTCCCGGCCTCACCCGTTCCCCAGTGCCAGAACCAATGCCAGTTGTAGTGAATCAGGTTGTCCCGGAAGGGGCGGCGCGGCGCCGGTCCCTGCCACAGGTCATAGTCCAACCAGGAAGGCGCGGCGGCGACTTTTCCGCTCCCGATCGAATCCCGGTGGTTGGCATACCAGCCGCGCGAATAGTACACGCGGCCGATCAGACCTGACTTGATCGACTCGATGGCTTCAATCAGCCGCGGCCAGGAGCGGCGCTGGCTGCCCATCTGCGCCGCCCGCTTGTGCTTTCGGGCCGCCTCGACCAGCAGTTCGCCTTCGCGCGGATTGTGACTGCACGGTTTCTCGACGTAGACGTGCTTGCCGGCAGTACACGCCGCGATCGCGGCGGGTGCGTGCCAGTGATCCGGTGTGGCGATGGCCAGCGCGTCGACGGACCGGTCTTCAAGGATACGGCGAAAATCCTTTACCTGCTTTGGATCTTTGTTCTGGATGGTCTTGACGGCAGCCGCGGCCTTTTCCGCGGCCTGCTGGTCCACGTCGCACACATAGGCTACCTCGGCGCCAGCCAGCCGGGCGAAGCTCTGGGCCAGGCTCTTCCCCCGGCTGTTGGTTCCGACTATCGCGACAACCACTTTGTTATTAGGGGCGTCGACGCCGCGCATTGCAGCGAAGCCCGGGGCGACTCCCAACCCGACTCCCACGCCGGCAGTCGTCTCCAGAAACGTGCGCCTCGTGATTCTTGATTTCATAGCAACCTCCCACGGTCTTGTCCAGGTATCGATTTCTAGCGGTTCGGTTGAATGTTACAACAAACCGGTCCCCCAGAGCCGCCAAATTAAACCACGAAGACACGAAGGCGCTAAGAAATGGAACCGGGACGTTGAACAGTCAACCCTTTTTTGCGCTTGAACGTCCAACTAATCGGTGCTTATGTCTTATCCAGGAGTCACGTCGATGCTACCCAGCTTGCTCGCCGATTTGCGCTACGGTTTCCGCCAGCTACGCCTCAATCCCGGGTTCGCGTTCATAGCCGTTCTCACGCTGGCGCTGGGGATTGGGGCGAACACCGCCCTGTTCAGCGTAGTTCGCAGCGTCCTGTTAAAACCGCTGCCGTACCGCGAGCCGGAGCGGCTCGTGCGCGTGTGGATGGATAATCGCCGCCTTCAAATGCGAGAGGATTGGGCTTCCTACCTGAACTACCAGGACTATAAGCGCCTCGGCACCTCGTTCGAATCGATGGCGGCGTTTACCGAGCCTTCGATGAACCTCATCAGCGACGGCGAGCCCGAGCGCATCCGCGGCGCATTCGCCGAGGCGGCGCTCTTTGACGTGGTGGGCGCAAGGCCGATTCAAGGCCGCCTGTTCACCAAAGAGGAGGAGACCGCGGGCAAGGAGAACGTCGCCGTAATCGGCTGGGGTCTGTGGCAGCGGCGCTTCGGCGCAGGCGATGTCCTGGGCCAAACGCTTGATTTCGACGGCCGCCGTTTGACGGTCATCGGTGTCATGCCGCCCGGCTTTGCTTTCCCGATGAAGAAAAGCGAATTCTGGGCGCCCCTGGTAGTCTCCGAGCCCGCCAAGCGCCGCGTGGGTTACTGGCTCCAGATGGTCGCCCGTTTAAAGCCAGGCATCACGCCAGTCCAGGCCCAAACCGAGATGGACCTGGTGGGCAAGCAGCTCGAGCAGCAGTATCCCGACGACAATGCTGGCTACGGAATCTATGTAAATCCGCTCGAGAACCACGTCGCCGGCAATGTCAGGACGCCTTTGCTGGTCTTGCTGGGCGCGGTGGGGTTCGTTCTCCTGATCGCGTGCGTGAATGTCGCCGGCCTGTTCCTTGCGCGCGCCGAAGCTCGCGGCCGCGAGATCATGGTGCGCTCGGCTATGGGCGCGAGCCGCGGAAGCCTCATCCGCCAGCTCGTGATGGAAGCGAGCGCCCTCGCCGCGCTAGCGGGCGCCGCGGGTATTCTCGCCGCATACGGAGGCGTGCGCGCTCTTCTCTGGCTGGCGCCGCGAGATCTTCCGCGCGTCGACGAGATCGCGGTCGATGGCGCGGTGCTCGTCTTTGCCATCTGCCTCACCACGGTGACTGCGCTGTTGTTTGGATTGTGGCCCGCATGGCGATTGTCCCGGGTCAACCTCCAGGAAGCATTGCGCGAAGGGGGCCGGGGCATGGCCGGCTCACATGCGGCGGCAAAGACGCGATCGGCTCTCGTCGTCGCGCAGTGCGCGCTGGCCATTCTGTTGCTCGCCGGCGCAGGCCTGCTGTTGCGGTCTCTGGGCGCGCTGCGCGGCATGAATACCGGCTTTCGCACCGCCAACGTGCTGACGATGCGAGTCAATGTGTCGCGCGCCCGACACGCGCAAGTTCCGCAGCTCACGCAGTTCTACGATCAACTACTGCAGGATGTGCGCGCGCTTCCGGGTGTGCGCGGCGCCGCGGTCATTTCCGATTTGTTCCTCAGCAATACACCCAGCTCGGGCATTTTCACTCTCGAGGATCGCCCTCCATTCCCGCCTTCCGAACAGATCGAAGCGACCAACGATCTGGTTTCGCCTGGATTCTTCGGGGTCATGCAAGTGGCTCTGGTCCGCGGCCGGTTCATCGACGAACGCGATAAGGACGGCGCGCCGCGCGCCATCGTGATCAACGAGACCTTTGCCAACAAATACTGGCCCAATCAGGACCCGGTCGGAAAGCGCCTCGTGTTCGGTAGTGCCGGGCCGAAAAATCCCTGGATTACAATCGTCGGCGTCGTGGGCGACATGCGCCGCCGCGGCTTGCATCAAGGCTCGCGACTCGAGATCTTCGGTTCCACCGGGCAGCGCATCGGACGCAGTATGCAGTTGCTCGTGGCTACCGATGGCCAACCCCTCGCGCTGGCTCCTGCGGTGCGGTCCAAAATTCGAGCGCTCGATCCATCGGGACCGATTACGGAGCTCAGCACCGTCGAAGCGGAGATCGGCGAATCGCTCGCGGTCCGCCGCTTCCAGGCGTTGCTGCTCGCTCTGTTCTCGATGCTCGCGGTTCTCCTGGCGGCGGTCGGCATCTTCGGGCTGATGGCGCAAGTGGTTGTGCGGCGAACTCCGGAGATCGGCCTTCGCATGGCGCTCGGCGCCAGTCCTCAGGACGTGCTCAGAATGATACTCCGCCAGGGAGCGCTCTTCGCCGGTGTGGGCGCGGTGGCCGGCATCTGCGGAGGCTTCGCACTGGCGCGGGTCCTCAACCATCTGCTATTCGGTATCAGCGCGGCGGATCCCATAAGCTATGCCGGCGCCGCCGCCGTGATGGCTCTTGCCGTGGCGATCGCTTGCGGCGTGCCGGCCTGGCGCGCCGCGCGTGTGGATCCGATGGTGGCGCTGCGCAACGATGGCTGACGGCACGTTGTACGATGCTTCGCGTTTCTTGATGTCTTGCGTCTTCAAAGCCAACCACGAAGACGCTAAGGTTCGTTCGGGGACTTCGCCCCGAACGAAGGCCCTTATGAACGACAACATGTTGGTTTGAACATTTCGCTAAGCGCCTAAGACACGAACAACTCCGAACGTGAGGAGGCCGCCATGGCTCGAATCGACCGCCGCACATTCCTCTTTCAGGTTGCCGCAGGGGCGGCCAGTCTCCGGGCCAGCCCTAACGAAAGGGTCACCGTCGGCGTCATGGGTTTTCGGGGGCGGGGCCGGAGCCTGCTGGAGGGTTTCCTCGCGCTCCCAGAGATCGAGGTCGCGGCGCTGTGCGATGTCGATGCCGGGCGTTCTGGCGCGCGGAGTCGCGATGGTCGAGAAGGCCCGGAACCGTCGCCCCACGGCCGTCGCCGATTTCCGCCGGCTCCTGGACGACCGCTCGGTCGACGCGCTCGTGATCGCCACGCCCGATCACTGGCACGCGATCCCGGCGATCCTGGCCTGCCAGGCCGGCAAGCACGTCTACGTCGAGAAGCCCGCCTCGCACAATATCCGGGAAGGAACCACGATGGTGCGAGCGGCTCGACGATACAACCGCGTGGTCCAGGTTGGCTGCCAATCCCGGAGCGGCCGCCACTTCGCCGAAGCGGTCGCGTACATCCGCTCGGGTGTGCTCGGGCGTGTGAGCCTTGCGCGCGCGTGGGAGAGCGCGAAACAGGGACCGATCGGTTACCCAAAGGACGGCGAGTCGCCGCCCGGCGTCGACTACGACCTCTGGCTCGGCCCGGCGCCCCGGCGTCCGTTCAACCCGGCGCGATTCCACGGCTCGTGGCGCTGGTTTTTCGACTACGGCACGGGCGACCTCGGCAACGACGGCGTCCACCGCATCGACTACGCGCGCCGCGCGCTCGCCGGAGCTTTTGAGGCCGAGGGCAGGCAGCTCCCGGCCTGGCCGACGGCCGTCGCTGCAAGCGGCGGCAAGTACGTCTTCGATGACGCCCAGGAGTGGCCCGACACGATGCTCGTCACCTACGACTACCCGGGTGCGACGCTCGTCTACGAGATGCGAGTCGGGAACGCCTATCCCTTCGAAGGGGAGGCGGAGGGAGCTGCGGTTTACGGGACCGGGGGGTACGTCGTTATCGGCAACGGTCGCTGGCGCGCTTTCGGACCGAAGGGCGAGGCCCTGCCCCACGGCACCGCAAGCACGAACAGCGAGCACGATGAGGCCCACAAGCGGAACTTCGTGGACGCGATCCGCGACGGCCGAAAACCGAGCTTCGACATCGAAGAGGCGCACGTCCTGAGCGCGATGTGCCACATGGGGAACACGGCCTGGCGAGTCGGGCGGAAGCTCCGCTTCGATCCGAAGACCCAGAGTTACGCCGGCGATGCCGAGGCGAACGCGTTCCTGAGTCGCGACTACCGAAAGCCCTGGCTCCTGCCCGATCTCTGATGCTGGCGCTTCTTCGAGTCTTCGAGTCTTAGAGGTTGGTTTTGTTCCACCACACCAACCACGAAGACTCGAAGACACCAAGAAACACCAGGGATTGCGAGAATCCTTAGAACAGAACTCGATCGATCATCTCGTCTGTCACAGTCTGGATGATCTCTGAATTCGAGCTTTGACCTTCCAGCCAGTCTCGAATGGCAAGCTCGGTCCGCTTGTTGCGCAATTGGCCCCGCTGGCTCATCGCCGAGAGTTCTTCCGCGCTGAACCAACCCGTCTCGAGCACATCGTCGGCCAGCGGCCCCTGGACGCGATCGAGCAGCGACGCGAAGAAGTTGATGCGCAGCAGGGCCTCATTGACAAAATAGTAAACCCGAGCAATACCGTCGATCCGGACGTTAGCGTAGCCGGTTTCTTCTTTGACTTCGCGCAGGAGAGCATCCGTGATGCTCTCGCCCGCATCGACGTGCCCGGCAGGCTGGTTCCAGAGTCCGTAGCAGTCGGGCTGCGCCTCGCGCACCATCAGAAGCCGCTTCTCGCGGTCTTCGATCAGGGCGGCGACTACCAGCGTGATCTTATGAGGCTGAAATTGTTCCAAGATTGATCTCTCCAAGTGTACATTCGCCTAATCCACTCATCAGCGGTCCTGGCGTCTTTGCGGCTTTGCGATTCGTGAGATTGTAGTAAAATCCAGGCGCCTTCTCACTAACAATAGAAAGAGGGAACTATGGTCGCTGAATCGTCTCGCATATCGATTGCCGCAGGTACGTCGGAATCGACCGAAACAACAAGACTGAGGTTTGCGCCCGTTGAAGGGGCCGAGCAACTTTTTGTTCCGAAGTTCGTTCGATATCTCCTCTTCCTGCATGATGTTTTCACTCCGAAGATTCAACTCTTGCGTCGAAAGCGAGCGGAGGTGCTGGGACGAGCTCTGAACGAGCACATCCTGCCTGGCCCCCTGGCTTCGTCCGAAATCCGGAGCGGAAACTGGAAGATTTCCGATCTGCCGGAAGATCTGAAGAAGCCGGGCATCGAGATTTCGGGGCCTGCGTCGATTACCGGGATGTTTATCAATGGGCTCAACCCGGGTCCGGAGGGTACTCGCGCGGAAGGTGATCTGGACGATGACGAGGATTCCGCAGGCCATCGATTCATCGACACGGTCAAGGCGGCATGGAATCGCAAGCGGGCCGTGGAAGGCACCCTCAGTTTTCACGATGCCGAGAAGGGGAAAGAGTACAAGCTGGAGAAGGGCGAGCTTCCGTTCTTCATGCATCGGGAGCGCGGGCTACATCTGGATGAACCGGACGTCACGATCGATGGCAAGGCCATTTCAGCAAGCATCCTGGGCACTGCCCTGACGCTATTCCATACCGGCAAGGCTCAAGCCGAGAGAAAGCAGGGGATCTACTTTTATCTGCCCAAGATGGAATCCGCCGAGGAAGCCGCCTTCTGGCGGTCGTTCTTTACCGAAAGTCAGGCCTACCTGGATTTCCTGAAGGATGCCGTGATCAAGGCGATCCCGCTGATCGAATCGCTCCCGGCGGCCTATCAGATGGAGGAGATGCTGTTTGAGCTCGGGCCCTATGGCGCCGGATTAAACGCGGCGCGATGGGATTTTCAGGCGAGCATCCTCGAGTACGTCATGACAGATCCGCACTCGGTCTGGCCTGACCGCTTCGGCGTCGATATCAAAACCACGGATTTCCTGGCCGACATCTTCAGGCGGCTGGTGGCGGTCTGCCTGAAGCGAGGCGCCGTGCCGATTGGCGGGATGGCGACGGCGCTCCCAAGCAAGAACGATGAAGTCAACAAAGCAGCAGGCGCGGCGATTAGAGCCGACAAGGAGTGGGAGGCGAGACAGGGTTTTGTGAGGGCCTGGGTGGCCCATATTTTCCACATGAAGACAGCAGCCGCCCCTTTCCAGGAGCTGCATGCGTCCGGTTGGAAGCCGGGGGCGGAAATGGCCGACCCGGATCGATATCCGATCAGACTCAGGGTACCGGAAGGTCCCGTTACCATCGAGGGAACCCGGCGGAATGCCAGGATGTTGATCGAATACCTCGAAGGGTGGCTGAATGGAAGAGGAGCGAAATCGATCGACAGCCTGGCAGGGAAGCCTGGTATCCATCCCGCCCTGATGGAAGACCTGGCGACGGCCCGCATTTCGGTTGCCCAGATTGCCCAGCGAATCAGGCATGCCGCCCAAGATACCTCGACCGGCCAGGCACACGATTTTGAGCTGGTGAAGCGCCTGCTCAAAGAAGAGCTCGAGGACATTCTGAGGATCCTGAAAGAGGAAGTGAAGAATCAACCGGCCCAGACAGCCGCCGAAGAGAGGTATCGAAAGGCTTTGAATATCTCCCTCCGTTGGATCAAGAACTATACCGAGCTTGATTACAGAAGCCTGGGATCCTATACGCGGGCGCAGCTCGACCGCATAGCGGCGCAGCCAGACGCCTTCTAGCGATCGGGATTCTGAAACCCGGGAGTGAATTGGAGGAACCAATGTACGACCGGGGTCTTAGGGTTCGCGCAGAAATAAGTTCGCATTCTGCTGCAGGCCCCAGGCCGCAGCCCAAGGGGCGCGATCCTCAGCGTGTTAACAAACAGAAACCGGTCCATGATTGAGCAACCCACCCTCGCGCCAGAATGTGAAGTTATTTCTGCGCGAGCCCTTAGCCGCCGAGAATTCTTCGCTACCGCTGGGGGTGCCTTCGCAGCCACGATGGCAGCCATTCCCCAGGTTGTCAAAGCCCTGCCCGCCGCCGCCACCAGTCTTGGCAAGGTCAAGATCCGGGACATGTGGAATGGGATGGACCGCTCTACAAGAACGGATTTCTTACTGTGCCCGACAAACCTCGGCCTGGGCGTGAATCTGAACGAGGAAGTTTGCCGGGCGCATCTGGTCCCGGGCACGAGATTCTTCGAGTAGTGATATTGCCTTCGCGCAGTGCGGCAACCTGAATGACACGAAACCTCGAGCTATCATTCCGGGGGTCAGGAGCCACGGGTGAACTGCCTGGGACGAATAGCCGTGTCAGGAAACTTCCGCAGCAGGCCCTGATCGAAAGTGACAAGCGGTTTTCGTAGCCGGACGGCAAGCTCCACAAAAACGGTATTATAGGCCGGATGATTGGCTGCCGTGGCCCTTGTCAGTGTGCCCTCCCACAGACCGGCTACGGGCACGGAGTTGATTCCCAGCTGCGCCCCCAAACGCAGGCGTTCGATCCCCTCGCTGAGGTCGAGCACCTCGGCGCCGATTGCCAGCCAGACTGTATTGACAAGCTCGATTTCCCACGACATTGGAGCGTAGACCTCTCGGGCGCCACGCCAGAACAGGGCGCACTCTCTCGTGAAAGGCTCGGTTTCCAACAAGTAGTATGCGACAACATTAGTGTCCACCACGACGCTCATGGACGGCTTTTCCGGATCCAGGCGTCCACTTCCTTGCGGCGTGTCGGACGGGTCTGGCGTTTCCAACCTTGCTCAATCTGATCGACAGGCCGATTGCCGGTCCATGGCGACGGATTGCAGGATGGATCTGATCTCCTGCTCCATAGATCGACCGTTGGTCCTGGCCCTCGCCTTGATGGTCTTGATGATATCTTCCGGAACGTTCCTTACTGTCAGGATAGCCATTTGGGACTCCGGTTCGAATTGTGCATGCGTTTTGCATGCACGTCAAAGAGGCTATGGGTCGCTGACTTGGCGCGCTTCGCGTCTACCAGCCGGTGATCTTCAGGATGCGATGGTTGTAGCTGTCGGAGACGTACAGCGCCCCCGATCGATGAACGTAGACCCCATGAGGGCGGCTCAGCTGGGTCTTTAATGGGTCGTCGGGAACCAGAAGATCCCCTTTTTCTCCAGTCCCTGCGATAGTCACGGTTTGCCCGTCTTTGGGAGTGTATCGGCGGATGAGGTTGTTCTCAGCGTCCGCGATGATCACGTTGTCGTTGAGATCCACGCAGAGGTGTTTCGGGCCGTTCAGCTTCGGCCCGCTGGCGGGACGGTCGCCGGTTGCCGGGCCAATCAGGGTTCGGATTCTGCCTTGCGGGTCGACCACGCGAAGCGCATGTCCGCGACGCTCCAGGATGTAGACATTACCGCGCGAATCGACCGCGACCGCGCGGGGATCAACCAGCGGACTCTGAGCCGCGTCGGCCCCGTCGGCCGGGACGCCCGAGTCGCCATTTCCCGCCACGGTCGTCACGATGCCGCTCTTCAGATCCACCAGGCGAATTCGACGGTTTTCCAGGTCGGCTGCGTAAACCTTGTCCGCAGCCCGGTTGATGTCAATCGCATAGACCCCGTTGAAGGCGGCCTTGGTGGCTGGACCTCGATCGCCCGAAAAACCACGCTCGCCTGTGCCGGCGACGGTTGTGACGGAGCCGGTCTTGAGGTCGATCTTTCGAATGCGGTGATTGAGCGTGTCGGCAACGTAGAGTTGCTGATCTCTTCCGATCACCAGGCCGTGGGGATCGTTAAATGCCGCGTCCCGGGCCGGACCTCCATCACCGCCGTACGCTATCTTCCCGGTGCCTGCGAACAGGCTGAGAATGCCGCTCTTGTCGAGCTTGCTGATGCGCTGCCCCTTGTACTCACAGATATAGGCATTGTCACTCCTATCGAAGGCGACGCCAAATGGCTCGATTAATTTGACCGTCCTGGCAGGGCCACCCAGCGGGCCATCACCACTCCCGGCGATGCACTCGACTCTCGGAGACTGGGCGCCGGCACCGGCAAACGCCAGGCCGAAGAGAGCGACGATCGAAATTCTAGCGCTCAGCGTCATTATCGAGCTTCCCTTCGTAGTTAGCGATCCGTTATTACGGCAGAGCCTCAGCCATCCTCATCAACTCGTCCGGTGAATAGATCCTCAAGCTCCCTTCTGCGAAACCAGCAGGGTCCCTCGTGACGATGCCGGTTGTGCCCGCGCGTCGGTTCATCGTCCAGTCGTAAGGTCAACTTTGTCTGCATCCTCACCCTCTACTCTTGACGTACAACGATTCTTAGCGTTTCTTAGTGTCTTCGTGTCTTGGCGGTGAGAGAGATGCTAGGCAAGCAGCTTGGTGACGACCTTGCCCGCGACATCCGTGAGTCGGAAATCCCGCCCCTGGAAGCGAAAGGTAAGTTTCAGGTGGTCGATTCCAAGAAGGTGTAAAAGCGTAGCCTGTAAGTCGTGGATGTGCACTGGATCTTCGACCGGAGAAAAACCCAGTTCATCGCTGGCGCCGATCGTGATTCCCCGTTTGATTCCGGCGCCGGCCATCAACATGGTATAGGCGTCGATGTGATGATTGCGGCCGGTCGTCTCGCGCTTCTCGCCCATCGGGGTGCGGCCGAATTCTCCACCCCAGATCACCAGCGTCTGGTCGAGAAGGCCGCGCTGCTTGAGATCCTTGATCAGCGCGGCAACAGGCTGATCTACTTCCTTGCACACCTTGTCGAGACTCCCGTCAAGATCCTGTCCGGGCCCGCCGTGGTGATCCCAGTCTGCATGGTAGAGTTGAATGAATCGCGTGCCCCGTTCCACCAGGCGGCGCGCGAGCAGACAATTATTGGCAAAGGAAGTCTTCCCAGGTTCCACGCCGTACAGTTCGAGCGTTTCTTTGGTTTCGCCCGACAGATCCATCAATTCCGGGGCGCTGGTCTGCATCCGGTAGGCCATTTCATAAGACGCGATTCGTGTGGCGATCTCGGAGTCGCCGGTTTCGGACAGGCGAGTCAGGTTCAGATCCCGGAGCGCCTCGATGGCCTGACCCTGACGACGTGGATCTATTCCGGCGGGATTCGCCAGATTGAGAATCGGGTCGCCGACGGAGCTGAAGGGAACTCCCTGGTAGGCGGTGGGAAGAAAACCGCTTCCCCAGTTGGCCGCGCCGCCGCGCGGGCCGCGCGGGCCGGACTGCAGTACCACGAACCCCGGAAGATCCTGCGACTCGCTTCCCAACCCGTAGGTAATCCAGGCGCCCATGCTCGGGCGTCCGAACTGCGCCGAACCCGTATTGACGAACACCTTGGCCGGCGCGTGATTGAAAACTTCGGTCGACACGGAACGCACGATGGCCAGATCATCGACCACGGTAGCGATGTGCGGCAGGCATTCCGAGACGTAGGCGCCACACTTGCCATGCTGGGCGAATTTCCGGCGCGTGCCGAGCAATCGAGGCACTTCCTTGGCGAACGTGTCCATGAAGGCAAACCGCTTTCCCTTCATGTACGAGTCGGGGATTGGCTGTCCGTCGATTTCATTCAGCTTCGGTTTGTAGTCGAACAATTCCAGCTGGCTCGGGGCGCCGGCCATGAAGAGATAGATGACGCTTTTGGCTTTCGGGGGGAAGTGAGGCTTCTTCGGAGCCAGCGGGTTTGAGAGCTTGGATTTCTCCTGGGCGAACACCTGCGGGCCGCAGAATAGCGAAGCCAGAGCGATTTTGCCCAAGCCAACCGCACAGTCGGAGAAGAAGTGCCGGCGGGTCTGGAGTAGAGTAGGATTCATAGTAAAAAAATCATTCCCTGGTGATGAATTCGTCAAGGTTCAAAAGGACGCGCGCCACTGCAGTCCATGCGGCCAGTGTCGGGACGTCGTACTTCGCCGGCGCCTTCTCCGCCGCTAGCGATTGCGATTCCTTGGGCGCGGCCCGGAATTCCTCGAGTTGTTGCCGGAGAAATCCCCCCAGCCGTTCCTTTTCGGCAGGACCGGGATCGCGGGCGACGCACAGCCGAAAGGCAAGGCGCAGGCGTTCGTCATCGGTCGGACGCGCGTCGGCGAGGACGCGGGCGGCGAGTCCCTGGGCAAGCTCCACAAATGCCTGGTCGTTGAGAAGCGTGAGCGCTTGCAGGGGCGTATTCGAGCGAATCCGGCGGGTGCAGCTCGCCACGCCATCGGGGGCGTCGAACACCGTCAAGGCAGGGTGCGGCGCCGACCGGAAGAAATAAGTATAAACGCCGCGCCGGTAGCGGTCCGGGCCGACGCTTGCGTTCCATATCCTGGGAATCTGAGTGAAGCGAAACACGCCGTCGGGTTGGGGCGGAAAGACCGACGGACCGCCCACCCGGCGGTCCAGAAGCCCGCTCGAGGCGAGGGCCGCGTCGCGAATAATCTCCCCCTCCAGCCGGAGCCGTGACTGGCGTGCCAGGAGGCGATTGTAGGGGTCGCGCTCCTGCAGTTCCGGCCGTTGCCTGGAAGACTGCCGGTAGGTCGCCGAAGTCACTATCAGCCGGTGCATTGCCTTCTGAGCCCACCCGCGAGCGATAAACTCTGTCGCCAGCCAGTCGAGCAACTCGGGGTGGGTAGGCATTGCTCCCTGCGTGCCAAAGTCGTTCTCGGTATCGACCAATCCCCTGCCGAAGTACTGCTGCCAGACGCGGTTTATCGTTACCCGCGCCATCAGCGGATTTTTGGGATCGACTAACCATCGAGCCAGGTCGAGGCGATTCGGCTTCTCCAGGGTCGGAAGTGGATGCAGCACACGGAGTACGCCGGGCGAGACGGTCTCTCCCTTTCGGGTAAAGTCGCCGTTAATGTGAATATAGGTCTCACGCGGCGTCGACCGCTCTTCCATGATGAGAGTGGTGGGGAACTTGGGCTCGCGCGCTTTCAGCGCGGTTATGGTCGCGATCCGCTCGCGCAACCCGATATCCTTTTCCTTGAGAAACTCAGCCAGTCTCTGGCTCTGCTTGTCATCACGCTGGTCGGTCCCCAAACTGAGGATCGTGAGAATATCCCTTGGCATCGCCTGCCGCTGGTCTTCGGACAAACGGCCAAGCCACTTGGACTGGTACTCCTGAAGTTCCTTCTCCAGCAAGCGAAGTTGAGGTTGAATGGCGTCGCGCCGGGCGACCTCCTCAGTCGATGCCAGGTCGAGCGTGGGCTCGTCGGCATTGTTGAGGAATGCGAGCAACTGGAAGTATTCACGCTGGGCGATGGGGTCGTACTTGTGATCGTGGCAGCGCGCGCACCCGACCGTGAGTCCCAGGAAGACCGCGCCGGTTGTGTTGACGCGGTCAGCCACCGCGTCGAGGCGAAACTGCTCCTTGTCGATCCCGCCTTCCTGGTTAAAAGATGTGTTGCGGTGGAAGCCCGTGGCGATCTTCTGATCCACGGTCGCCGAAGGCAACATGTCGCCCGCAATCTGTTCGATGACGAATTGATCGAAGCTCAAGTCGCGGTTCAGGGCATCAATCACCCAATCTCGATATTTCCAGATTTCTCGCGGTGAATCGATGCTGTAGCCGTTAGAGTCTGCGTATCGAGCCAGGTCGAGCCAGTGCCGTCCCCACCGTTCACCGTAGTGCGGCGACTGGAGCAATTGATCAACCAGACGCTCGTAAGCGTCGGATCGGTTGTCCGCTACGAAGGCATCAATCTCCTTGAGGGACGGAGTCAGACCCAGCAGATCCAGGCTGAGCCGGCGGATCAGTGTCACGCGATCGGCTTCCGGGGACGGAGCGAGGCCTTCCTTTTCGAGACGCGCCAGGATGAAGCGGTCGATCTCGTTACGGACCGATACCTGGTTCTTCACGGCCGGGGCGGGCGGGTGCGAGGGTGGAACAAACGACCAGTGCTTCCCCTGGCTCAGTCCATCGTCCGGCATCTCCTTTTCGGGCGCTTTGGCTCCCTCGTCGATCCAGGCTTTCAAAAGGGCGATCTGTCCCTCCGCGAGCGGCGGCTTCTGAAAAGGCATGCGGGGTTTTCCCTCACGGTCAGCCAGGGCCGCGATCAGCTCGCTTTGGGCGCTCTTTCCAGGGATGACAACCGGGCCGGTCATGCTCCCCTTGAGAATCGATGCGCCGGTATCGAGTCGCAGCCCGGCCATCTGAACCTTTGCTCCGTGACAGGCGAAACAATTCGAGGCCAGGATCGGCTTGACGTCACGCAGGTAATCGACGCCCTGCGCTGCAACCAGGAACCCAATCGAAATGATCAAAGGGAGGATGACGAGGAAACCTTGAAGAAGCGACTTGATAAACAACCCTTTATCGTTCGTGACGCGCACAATCATTTGCCAGAGGGGACGGGGAACTCGCAAGCCATCTTGAAGCTCCCCGCACACTTACAGTCTCAAACATTAGCCGGAAAAAAAGACGATTGCAACGAATGAATTTCTTGGTGTCTTTGCGTCCTGGTGGTATTTCAGCTAACCACGAGGGCACGAAGACGCGAAGAAAACTGAGTCTGGGGATGGAATACATCATAGACACGATGACACCTGACGACTGGCCGCAGGTACGTTCCATCTACGTCGAAGGGATTTCGAGCGGTCATGCTACCTTTGAGACAGAACCGCCAACCTGGGAGCGATGGGATTCAACCCACCTGACGAATTGTCGATTGGTCGCCAAAGCAGGCGATGTCATTCTCGGATGGGCCGCCTTGAGTCCGGTCTCGAGCCGTTCCGCATATTCCGGTGTAGCAGAGGTAAGTATTTACGTGGGAGCCAGGTATCGCGGTCGACAGATCGGACGAGCTTTGCTTGACGCACTGGCAGCGCTGTCGGAGAAACTTGGGATATGGACGTTGCAGGCCGGCATATTCCCGGAGAATCGCTCGAGTCTCGCTTTGCACAAGAGGTGCGGCTTCCGGGAGATTGGAACTCGCGAACGCGTTGGTCAACTGAATGGGATCTGGCGAGACGTTGTTTTGCTTGAACGGAGAAGCCAGGTCGTCGGAATAGGCGCTTAGCGAAACGTTCAAACCAACATGTTTTCGTTCAGAAGGGGCCTTTCGTTCGGGGCGAAGTCCCCGAACGAACCTTAGAGTGTTTTCTTCGCGTCTTTGTGGTGGCTTTTGTTTTTGCCGACGGCTATTGGATCAGGTCGGCAAATAGCGAGGACGCAGGCTGGTTCATGCCACGTCTCTGTATCTGCGCGGAGGCGGCGCTCCCGTATTCGCTGCGGACCCGTTCCAGCTTGACCAGGTTGCCCACTGAATCCACTGCATCAATGATCAGGACCGGCCGGGAGATCGCAGCGGCAAGCGCGGGCAAGTCATAAGAGCGGATCACGCCACGAACGACGCTTTCAAAGACTTGCCGGTGAATCGGGCGCTCCAGTACGGCGGCGTACGACAGGATCATGCGCTCGAGCGCGACTTTGCGGATGCGGGGATCCAGGACCGCCGCGTGCAGCAGCGGCACGGCGGCGCCTTCTTTGCCCGCAGCAGCGATTCGTTGGGGGTCAACCTCCGGGCGAGCGGCCAGCACGTCGATGCCACGGATGATGTCCCGCGCGCGCATGCCGACCAGTGTCTTGCCGACCAGCAGCGCGGTCATGGCGCTGTAGAAGTCGCCGAACATTCGAACCGAGTCGATGCGTTCGGGTTGTGTGGCCAGCTGAGTCTCGCCATAACCGCGGGCGTCAATGGCAAGGACGACGGCTCCGGCGCGAACCAGCTGAACGATGTCGCCGTCGGATGCTGCGTCGATTGATTTACCGCGAGCGTGAATCCAGAGAACCGCCGGCTTTTTCGGTCCGCCGGATTCGGGGGCAAAGAGCAACGCCGGCACGACGATGCCGGGCTCGCTATCGTAAACCAGTTTCTCGATCGAGTAGCCCGAGCGGCGGATCACGCCATAACTGCGCACCGACACCGGACCCTCCGGCTGCTGGTAGCCGGTGAGCCGGCGAACGTGGGCCGCCAGATCGCCGCCGGGCTGCGCCTTGCTGAACTGGTCGGCGCGCCGCCGGTTCAGTTTAAACACGGTTTCGCCGCCGAGCGAGACATTGACCTGGCCGGACTCGGTGCAGAACAGTTCATCTTCAGTAGCCATGTGCACCTCAGGCTCGGCGGCCTCGCCGGCCTTGCCCTTTAGCCACTGATCAAACCAGGTGTACGCGGCGATGCGTCGCGGCTGGCTGAAGCCGTGACCGTCGTCGGCCTCCGCCATCGCCACCTTGTCCGCGGCGCCGATGAGCGAATAGGCGCGCTTGGCCTCGGCGAAGGTTTCCCGAGCCCCGGCAATTGCGAAGAAGTCGCGGATCGCGGACAGAATAAGGTAAGGCTTGCCGGCGAAAGCGTGCACGAAGTCGGCGTGGTCGAGACCCGCTGCCAGCCACGGCGGCAGGTTCTGCTCGGCATCCTGCGGGCCGCGGGTTTCGAGCAACAGGCGCCAGTTGGTCAGATAACAGGATGGGGCGGCGACATGAATGCGATCTTCCAGCGCCGCAAGGTACGCGGTGTGCGTGCCGCCGCCGGAGTTGCCGGTGACGGCTATGCGATTCGGGTCCACTTCCTTGCGCGACAGAAGATAGTCGAGGGCCCGGATGCCGTCCCAGATCGTGTAGCGAGCAAGATTGTCACCGGTCAGAAGACATTGAATACCCAGCATCGAGTGCTCGGTTGTGGAGCTTGCGAGCTTGGGTCCACCGGCCTCAGGATCCCATAGCTGCACGCGCTCGCCTTGTCCAACAGGGTCCCACGCCAGCGCGACGTATCCGCGCTTGGCCAGCGAGCCGAGCATCTGCTGCCAGGCATGATGCGATTTCGCGCCGGCTTCATGGCCGAGCGGATACAGAACCGCGGGAAAGGGGGGCTGGCCGCGAGCCGGTACGTATAAATTCGCGGTCACGTAAAAGGACGGCTGGCTTTCGAAAACGATCTTCTCGATGCGGTAATCGCCGCGATCGACGGTGCCGGTTACGCGCGGGTTGAGCGGGCGTGCGCTCGGGGAAGGGCCCTCCCAGCGACTCCTGCAGACGCTCGCGCACGTATGCCTTGCGCGCCTTGACGTCTGAAGCCGTCCACCGCGCTACAGCCTCGCGACGTTTTTCAAGGTGCTCCAACCCAAGCCGTCGAACATGGGCGCGGAGCATGTTGCGCAGTTCGCGGAACTCGTCCAGGCCGGCGGTGAAGTCGAGATCCTGGGCGAGCAGCAGCGGTTGGGCTCCCATCAGACATAGCGCAACCAGCAGCCTCTGAGAAATCCAAGCTAGATTTGAACGCATAAGTTTGCTCCCACTCGCAACGATATAATGGCGAAGGGGACCAGGCGGTCAAGAAAATCTTTACCGTTTTTTCGTGCGAAACAAATACCACGAAGACACGAAGACGCGAAGAAACACCAAGAATCGTTATGCCGTGGTATAAACTAGCCGCGGCTTGACAACAATGCGAATCTCCACACTGATAATCTGCGCGGCATTGGTCTGGGCCAGCGCACACGCCCAGACCGACGAATCCGGCAGAAGGCAGTTCCAGGCCCGCTGCGCCAGTTGCCATGGCGAGGATGGAACGGGCGGCGCACGCGGGTTCAATATCGTCAACCTGCCCCAACCGCGCGCCGCTTCCAGAGAAGCGGTCCGCGACCTGATCCTGAAGGGCATTCCTGACCGGGGCATGCCCCCTTTCCCGATATCTGATCCGGAACTCGAGTCGATCGTGACGTACGTCATGTCGCTGAAACCGGCGGCCGCCGATGCCGCGGCGACGAGCGGCGGCACGCCCGGGGATGCCGCTGCGGGTGAACGGTTCTTCAACGGGAAAGGGAACTGCACGAGTTGCCACATGGTGCGCGGCCGCGGCGGCGTGGTCGGCCCCGACCTTTCCAATGTCGGACGCGATCGAAAGCCGGATCAGATCGAACAGGCGCTCCGTGAACCCGGCGCTGCTCCACCAGCTCCCGGTTCGCGCGGTCGCGGAGGTCGCGGCGGAGCCACGGTCTCGGAACGGGCTGTCACGGTACGCCTGCGCAACGGCCAGACCATCCGCGGCCTGGCAAAGAACGAAAGCGCTTTTGACCTGCAACTCCTTGCCGTCGACGGAAAGATGCACCTGCTCTTGAAAGATCAGGTCGCCGAGGTGGTCCGCGAGAAGTCGGTGATGCCGAAGGTCGAGGCGAACGTGACGGAGATGCGCGACCTGATCGCCTATCTCAGCCGTCTTACGACTGAACCTGACGTCAAGGCCCCGGTCGCCGCCGCCGAGATGGGAATTGGAATCCCATTTGCTGACGTAGCGCAGCCGAAGCCCGGCACCTGGCCGACCTACCACGGGAACCTGAGCGGCAATCGCTTCAGCCCGCTCGACCAGATCAACACGCGCAATGTCCGGCAGCTCGCGCCCAGGTGGATGTTCTCGATTCAGGGAGCGCCACGCGCTCTTCAGGTCACGCCTGTTGTGGCCGACGGCGTCATGTACGTCACTTCAGTCAATGAAGCCTTCGCTCTCGATGCGCGTAGCGGCCGGGAGATCTGGCATTACAGCCGCCCGCGCACCAAAGGCCTGGCCGGCGATGCCGCCAGTGGAATCAACCGCGGCGTGGCGATACTTGGCGACCGGGTGTTCATGGTCACGGACAACGCGCACCTGATCGCGCTGCACCGCAATACCGGCCGGCTGCTCTGGGACGTCGAGATGGCCGACTCTCGCCAGAATTACGGAGCGACCGGCGCGCCCCTGGTGGTCAACGATCTGGTGATTTCCGGCGTCTCCGGCGGAGACGAAGGAGTCCGCGGGTTCCTGGATGCGTACAAAGCCTCGACCGGCGAACGCGCCTGGCGGTTCTGGACAGTCCCCGCGCCGGGCGAGCCGGGGTCAGAGACGTGGGGCGGCAGGGCCATCGATCATGGATGCGCCGCGACGTGGCTCACAGGCACCTACGATCCGGAAGCGAAGCTGCTCTACTGGCCCACGGGCAATCCCTGTCCCGACTACAACGGTGACGAGCGCAAAGGCGACAACCTTTACAGCTGCTCTGTGCTGGCGCTCGACCCGAGCACGGGAAAGCTCAAGTGGTATTTCCAGTTCACGCCCAATGACCTGCACGACTGGGACGCGACCGAGACGCCGATGCTCGTCGACGCCATGTTTCGCGGACAGCAGCGCAAGCTGCTGCTTCAGGGTAACCGCAACGGCTTTTTCTACGTGCTGGACCGGTTGACGGGCAAGTTCCTGCTGGCCGAACCGTTCGTCAAGAATTTGACCTGGGCGAGCGGCATCGGCCCTGACGGCCGTCCCAAGCTCTTGCCCGGCAATGAGCCGACACCGGAAGGCCGGCGCGTCTGTCCCGCGGTCGCAGGGGCCACCAACTGGCCGTCGACGGCGTTCAGCCCGATGACCGGGCTCTTCTACATGTTTGCAGAGGAGTCGTGCAGCATTTACACCAAGAACGACCAGTGGTGGGAGGCAGGCAAGTCGTTCTACGGCGGCGGCACGCGCCGGGCTCCGGTTGAGAATGGCGCGGGGAAGTCTCTAAAAGCGCTCGACATTCAAACGGGAAAGACCGCCTGGGAGATACCGGACGTAGGAGGCGGGATTCTCGGCAGCGGTCTCATGGCCACAGCCGGCGGGCTGTTATTCTATGGAGACGGTAGTGGCGCCTTTATCGCGGCGGACGCGACGAACGGGAAACTGCTCTGGCATTTCAACACCGGCCAGAGCTGGAAGGCGGGGCCAATGACGTACACGGTGGACGGCAACCAGTACATTGCGATGGCCGCGGGGACTACGATCGTGGCATTCAGCTTGCGCTGACTTGCTTCGGGCCTTCGCGTCTTGGAGGTTAGTTCTTGTTCGCGCTCACACTAAGCCACTAGTACTCCAAGATAAGAAACGCGCTAGGTCAGGAGTTTATCGACGATGTGTCCGCCCACATCGGTGAGCCGGTGGTGACGTCCCTGATATTTGAACGTCAGCTTCGTGTGGTCGATTCCCAGGCAATGCAGAATGGTGGCATTCAGGTCGTGCACGTCGACCGGATCGCGCACGATGTTGTAACAGTAGTCATCGGTTTCGCCGTAGCTGAGGCCTGGTTTGATGCCGCCGCCGGCCATCCAGACGGTGAAGCAGCGTGGATGGTGGTCGCGTCCGTAATCGTCAGCCGTGAGCTTACCCTGGCAGTAGACGGTTCGGCCAAACTCCCCTCCCCAGACAACCAGCGTGTCGTCGAGCAGGCCTCGTTGCTTCAAGTCCAGGATAAGCGCGGCGGATGCCTGGTCGGTGTCGTGGCACTGAGCCGTGATCCCCTTGGGCAGGGTCGTGTGCTGATCCCAACCGCGATGAAACAGCTGGATGAAACGGACACCGCGCTCGGCAAGGCGGCGGGCCAGAAGGCAGTTGGCGGCATAGGTCCCCGGTTTTTTTGAGTCGGGTCCATAGAGTTCGAAGACTTGCTCCGGTTCCTTCGACAGGTCGGTCAGTTCCGGAACTGACGTCTGCATGCGAAACGCCATTTCGTACTGCGCGATGCGGGTTGCAATTTCGGAATCTCCGAACTCCTGAAGCTTCAACTGATTCATTTTCGCCAGATCGTCGAGCATTCGCCGCCGGGTACCCTCCCCGAGACCCGGAGGGTTCGACAAATAGAGCACCGGATCACCCACTGATCGAAACTTCACCCCCTGATACTTGGTCGGGAGGAAACCGCTCCCCCAGAGCCGGTCGTAGAGTGGCTGATCTCCGCCAGTAGATCCTTGCGAGACCATGACGACAAAGCCAGGAAGATCATGAGTGTCGCTCCCAAGCCCGTAGGACAACCAGGCGCCGATACTCGGGCGGCCCGCCAGCTGCGCGCCGGTCTGAAAAAATGTAATCGCCGGGTCGTGGTTGATCGCCTCCGTGTGCATCGACTTGATGAAGCTCAACTGGTCTACGATCCGGGCTGTATGCGGCAGCAGGTCGCTGACCCAGGCTCCGGAGTCTCCGTGCTGGGCGAACTTGAAAATTGAGGGAGCGACAGGGAAGCTCGACTGGGTTGCCGTCATCCCGGTCAACCGCTGCCCCATCCTGATAGAGTCAGGCAACTCCTTAGCCGCAAAATCTTTGAGCTTGGCCTTGTAGTCGAACAGGTCCATTTGCGACGGCGCGCCCGACTGGAACAGGTAAATCACACGTTTGGCTTTGGGCGCGAAATGGGGCAGCCCGGGAAGACCGCCGGACGGCGCTCCACCGTCACCGGTCCCCGGCCCCTGTGCCGCCAGAAGATCCCGGTTAAGCAAGGACGCGAGTGCCGCCGTGCCAAGACCGAGGCTGGTAAGGCCAAAAAAATGCCGGCGTGTGACCAGCAGCCGTTTTTCAAGCAGCGGACTCATTCTTGGCTCCTCGGGCCTATTCCTTCGTGACCGTCTCGTCGAGGTTCAGGATCAAGCTTGCCACGGCGGCGTAGGCGGCCAGTTCACTCGGGTCGAGCTTTTCGTCCGGCGCCGAATCCCCCACGCGAATCAGCTTTGACGCCCCACTTTTATCACTCCGGTACTGGGCCAGGTTATGCTCCAACCCTTCGAGCATCACTTTAAGCTCGCTGTCGCGGGGCGGGCGAGCCGTGACCAGGCGGAACGCGAGCGATACGCGTGCCGCGGGAGTCGAAGCCTCTTTCATGACGCGTTGAGCCAGCACTCGCGCCGCCTCCACGTACGTCACGTCATTCATGAGGCTGAGCGCCTGGAGCGGGGTGTTCGTCCGTGTCTCGCGCACGACGCAGGTTTCGCGCGCCGGCGCGTCAAACGTCGTCAGCATCGGCGGAGGAATCGTCCGCTTCCAGAAGGTGTACAGGCTGCGCCGGTACAGGTTTTCCCCGTGGTCAGCCTTGTAGTCTTCACCTCCGGTGAGCTCCTTCCACAGTCCAGCGGGCTGGTAAGGCCGGACCGAGGGCCCGCCGATCTTCTCCACCAGCAGCCCGCTCGCGGACAGCGCCTGATCTCGAATTATCTCAGCCGCCAAACGCAGCCTCGGTCCGCGCGCCAGCAGCCGGTTCTCTGGATCCTTCTGGAGCAGCGCCGGGGTTACCCTTGAAGCCTGGCGGTACGTGGCGCTCGTGACGATGGTCTTCTGTAGTTTCTTGACGTCCCAGCCGGTCCGGACGAACTCCGTGGCCAGCCAGTCGAGAAGTTCCGGGTGGCTGGGCGATTCTCCCTGCGAGCCGAAGTCGTCGACAGTCTTCACCAGGCCCGTGCCGAAATACATCTGCCAGTTTCGATTGACTGCGACTCGCGCAGTGAGCGGGTTCGAGGGATCGGCCAGCCATCGCGCCAGAGCGAGGCGGTCGTTTTTCACGCCGTCAGGGAGGGGCGCCAAACTCACCGGCACGCCCGCGGTCACCTTCTGCCCGGGTTTATCGTAGGCGCCCCGAATCAGGACCGCGGTCTCGCGTGGCGTTGCCATTTCCTCCATGACCATGGTCGTGGGAATGGTCTCGAAAAACTGCTCGCGCTCGACGCGAGCGGCCACCAAATCGCGCCACGTTTGCCGGATCGCCTCCGGTGCGGCCGCTTCCAGAAAATATCGGTGGATCTTCGTCGCCTGCCGTTTGGTCCGCTGATCCCGAGGAAGAGCGGCGATGGCGGTGATGGAATCGGATGTCGCGATCATTTCGACTTCTTCATCCGAGAGGGCCCGGCTGTAAACCCGCACGTCGTCGATGTAGCCATGGAAACGGCCGTCAGTCCCGCCCAGGGAGCCAATCCGAAACGGTTCCTTTGACTTGAACGACTGGTTCAGGTCGTCGAGGTTGATCTTGAGGTTCTGGAGTTTTCCATTGACGTAGATCTTCACGCCCGTTGCCACGCGTGAGCCATCGTAGGTCGCCATCACGTGATGCCAGCGGTTGGGCGCCAATGGGCTCTCGGCCTCGACGCGTAGTGAATCGTCCAGCCAGCGCTTCGATAGGTTCAGCTGGATTCTGTCCTTTTCCAGGTAAAGACTGTATCCCTCGGCTCTGTCGGTTTCGGTCATTCGTGACAGTACCGCGCCACCCTGTTCTCCCGTGGGGTGGATCCACGCGCCGAGCGAGAACTTGTCGTAAAAGCCGAAATCGGCTACATCGCCTGCGTTGATGAATCCCTGGCCGTCAAAATTCCCGGCCTGCCCGACTCGGCCGGGAACAAACGCCGGTTGGCCGTTTTCAAACTTTCCCTCGCCAGGCTTCTTGCCCTTGGAATCGAGGCAATGATCCACTGCATCTCCGTCCAGGGGATAGTGCGCCGACAGGTCGGTAGCGGGAGCCCAATCGATTGGACGGCTGGCGTCAAGCGACTTCTCCCATCGCGTCTGTGCCGCAACCAGCTCCGGCTCGAGCCTGGTGAAAGCGCTCCGGGCGGCGGCCAGCTTCTGGTCGAGTTCCGTGAGCTTGATCTGCTGTTGCGGTGTGGGAGCCTTGATCACGGGAGGAGAGTTGCCGAATTTCACTGCCTTCCCTTTTTCAGGGATATTGTTGAAGAAGGCGTAAACCTGATAGAACTCCTTCTGGGTGATCGGATCATACTTGTGGTCGTGGCAGCGGGCGCATCCCATGGTGAGCCCCTGCCAGACCGTGAATGTCGTGTCGACCCGATCGACCACGTACTCGACGGCATACTCTTCCGGAATCACGCCCCCCTCGCCATTTCCCCGGTGGTTGCGATTGAAGCCGGTCGCGATCTTCTGTTCGAGAGTGGCCTGGGGAAGCATGTCGCCGGCAATCTGTTCGATGGTGAAGCGGTCAAAAGGCATGTTCCGGTTGAACGCATCAATCACCCAGTCGCGCCAGCGCCACATGAATCGTTCGCCGTCGCTCTGGTAACCGTTGGTGTCGGCATAGCGCGCGGCGTCGAGCCAGCGCGTCGCCATGCGTTCGCCGTAGCGAGGCGATTGCAAGAGGCGGTCGACCACTTTCTCATACGCGTCTTTCGAGCCGTCAGCAAGAAAGGCCTCGACCTCTGACGGCGTGGGTGGGAGGCCGGTCAAATCCAGGGTGAGCCGGCGAATCAGAGTAGTCGGATCGGCTTCAGCCGACGGCGCGAGACCTTCGCGTTCGAGTCGTTCGAGCACAAATGAATCGATCTCATTGCGCGCCCACTTCTTGTTCTGCACCGGAGGAAGTTCAGGCCGTTCGGGCGGGATGAAGGACCAGTGTTTTTGCCACTTCGCCCCCTGGTCGATCCAGCGCCCGATCAGCTCGATCTGCGCTCGGGTCAACTGGCGCCCCGAACGGACGGGTGGCATCCGCACGGTATCGTCCTCTGCGCTGATGCGCCGGAACATCTCGCTCTTCGCCCGATCGCCGGGAACAATTGCGCGATACTTCCCGAGGTCGGCAAACGCGCCGGCTTCGGTGTCGAAGCGCAGTTCCGTTATTCGTTTCGACTTATCTGGACCATGGCAGGGGAAGCAGGTGTCGGAGAGGATGGGCCGGATGTCCCGGTTGAACTTGACCTCCTGACCGGGACTCTGCGCCGGAGCGAGTGCGCGGCCGAAGCCGGTCCAGGATAGCCAGACGAGGCCGGCCGTAAGTAGGTGGAGTGCCGCGCGGGACCTCATGCCGTTTTTCACAAACCCACTTGTAGCACCTCCGGCGCCGCGTTTCAACTGTTCCGCGCGAGCCGCCCGGATACCCGGAGTATTGCGTCCGGCATATTCATTCGCCTTTCCACCTTCCGCGACCCTATTCAGCGTGCATCTATCGAGCTACTTAAACTCAAGTTCTGGAAATCGTCCAAACCGCAGGGGCGGGTCAGAAGGGACCACCACGTGAATCGCCACTTGTCCGGTAAGCCGCCTACTACGTCCAAGTGAACTGCGATTAGTAAACCCTGCGGCGCTACTTGCGATCTATCGAGGCCATTGAGGAAGCCTGGCGTGCCTACTGAAACCGCGAAACAGGTTTTGGCGCTGAGCCTTACTCGGGTCAGGCAACAGGCCAGCGAGCCTTGAGGGCCCTCACGCCAGGCGCAGTGCAGTGACCCGATCGACGCGGGCGGCGGCCACGCTTGGATGAGACTCGCGACAATGGCTGCCGCAACGAGAACCAGTGCCGTACTGGCAAACGCGAGGGTGTCGGAGGGCGCAACACCGTAACACCGAAGAGCATTCTCTCGAGGACACGGCCAGTACCTGAGTAACGCTAGAGTATTTATGCGAGTGGGTTCTGATGAACAATCTCTTACGCCATTCAAAAGGTGTAGCCTCTTGGTTGTGGACTTCGACATATCGATCGATGGGTTCCCGGACTTGGCGAGGTGGAATAAAGCTTGCTCCTCTAAGGGCGCGGCCACTCAAGATGCTAAATCAAATCTCCACCTGGCGGAGCCAGGAAGCGTGGATCGGTGTGTAGTGGAGATGAACATTCTTGTGTGCCGAGAGAGCCAGCTGTTTTCCTTGGGTTTGCAGGTGCTCAGGTTATCCAGAATCACATGGATTTCCTGGTGGGGTAGTCGGCCCACTACACTGTTCACGAAATGCCCTCGTGAACACTCGCGGCCATCGCTTGTGCATTGCCCCGGCGTCCCGCACCACCAGCCACATATCCCAGAACTGCGCCCGCGAGCTGAAAGGAATCCTGGGAGACACATGGAGTTTTTGGTAAGGACGTGGGATGAAAGCGCAGTAGATCATTGCCAAGGCCGCGCCCACTCCTGACTCTTTTTGCCTCATTTCCTCGGTTTATAGTCCTCAATGTCTTTGTCTGTAGCTCCATCCCACAGCTTCACCGACTTGTCAGCACTCGCACTGGCCAGCGTCCGCCCGTCCGGCGCGAACGCCACTGACAAGACAGAGCCCCATGCCCGGTGAGCGTGGCCACTTCCTTGCGGCTCTGCACGTCCCACAGCTTCACCGACTTGTCATCACTCGCACTGGCCAGCGTCCGCCCGTCCGGCGCGAACGCCACTGACCTGACAGCACTCCCGTGCCCGGTGAGCGTGGCCACTTCCTTGCGGCTCTGCACGTCCCACAGCTTCACCGACTTGTCCTCACTCGCACTGGCCAGCGTCCGCCCGTCCGGCGCGAACGCCACTGACCAGACAGAATCCCCATGCCCGGTGAGCGTGGCCAGCTTCCTTGCGGCTCTGCACGTCCCACAGCTTCACCGACTTGTCAGCACTCGCACTGGCCAGCGTCCGCCCGTCCGGCGCGAACGCCACTGACCTGACATAATCCCCGTGCCCGGTGAGCGTGGCCACTTCCTTGCGGCTCTGCACGTCCCACAGCTTCACCGACTTGTCATCACTCGCACTGGCCAGCGTCCGCCCGTCCGGCGCGAACGCCACTGACCATGACATCATCCCCGTGCCCGGTGAGCGTGGCCAGCTTCCTTGCGGCTCTGCACGTCCCACAGCTTCACCGACTTGTCCTCACTCGCACTGGCCAGCGTCCGCCCGTCCGGCGCGAACGCCACTGACCAGACAGCATCCCCATGCCCGGTGAGCGTGGCCAGCTTCCTTGCGGCTCTGCACGTCCCACAGCTTCACCGACTTGTCCGCACTCGCACTGGCCAGCGTCCGCCCGTCCGGCGCGAACGCCACTGACCAGACATCATCCCCATGCCCGGTGAGCGTGGCCAGCTTCCTTGCGGCTCTGCACGTCCCACAGCTTCACCGACTTGTCCCCACTCGCACTGGCCAGCGTCCGCCCGTCCGGCGCGAACGCCACTGACCAGACATGAGTCCGCATGCCCGGTGAGCGTGGCCAGCTTCCTTGCGGCTCTGCACGTCCCACAGCTTCACCGACTTGTCCCCACTCGCACTGGCCAGCGTCCGCCCGTCCGGCGCGAACGCCACTGACCAGACAGCATTCCCATGCCCGGTGAGCGTGGCCACTTCCTTGCGGCTCTGCACGTCCCACAGCTTCACCGACTTGTCCGCACTCGCACTGGCCAGCGTCCGCCCGTCCGGCGCGAACGCCACTGACATAGACATAAGCCCCATGCCCGGTGAGCGTGGCCACTTCCTTGCGGCTCTGCACGTCCCACAGCTTCACCGACTTGTCCTAACTCGCACTGGCCAGCGTCCGCCCGTCCGGCGCGAACGCCACTGACCTGACAGCAGCCCCGTGCCCGGTGAGCGTGGCCAGCTTCCTTGCGGCTCTGCACGTCCCACAGCTTCACCGACTTGTCCTCACTCGCACTGGCCAGCGTCCGCCCGTCCGGCGCGAACGCCACTGACCTGACAGAAGCTCCCATGCCCGGTGAGCGTGGCCACTTCCTTGCGGCTCTGCACGTCCCACAGCTTCACCGACTTGTCCCCACTGCGCACTGGCCAGCGTCCGCCCGTCCGGCGCGAACGCCACTGACATGACAACAGCCCCATGCCCGGTGAGCGTGGCCACTTCCTTGCGGCTCTGCACGTCCCACAGCTTCACCGACTTGTCCCCACTCGCACTGGCCAGCGTCCGCCCGTCCGGCGCGAACGCCACTGACAAGACAGAAGTCCCCATGCCCGGTGAGCGTGTAATCCCTATTGTTTTGTCGCCAGAGGTAATACCAATAGAAGCTCCGCAAACCACTCTGATCTTGCGCTGCGTTGGTTGCAGGCAGATATGCGTCAAGTAACTCAAACCCCCTTTGATGATTGCCTCTTTCGAACTCAGACCGAGAAAGATTCATATTTGCGATGTAGGCTGTGCTATCAGCCAGTTGCTTTTGCCGTTCCGTTTCTCTAGTTGCGTTGTTCGCTGCCTCAGTTTGTTGCCGCGCGTCGCGTGCTTTCAGCCTCTCTCGTCTTCGGCTTTTGTCTTTCTCCTCGGCTATGGTCTTTTGATCAAGTGCATCCCTTTGGCTGCTCGGCCTCTCTTCTGTTTTCGGCAATCTCCTTTTGTCTGTTCGCGTTGGCTTTTTCTGCATTGGCGCGGCGGTACGCCGAGAGAGCGAGGCCCGCAGCCACGAGCGCCAACAAAGCCGCAACGACCAATGCCGCCAGGAAGCGCCGTAATCGGCTTGCCGCTTTAGTCTGCTCTTCTGCCTTTTGCCGTTCGGCGTCCGCCGCCTGAGACTGTGCTTCGGCCAGGGCCTGCGCCTGCGCCAACTGGCGCTGGCCTTGCTCCGCCTTCTCCCTCCTGCTCCGCCGGCGCTCGGCAATCTCGTCCGCGCGGTTCTTTTTGCTCGCTTCGAGAAAGGCCAGCGCCGCCGGCAGGTCCGATTTGTAGCGCAGGCCGGATTCGTATCGCGCGGCCCAATGCGGGTTCGGCTCGTTCTTCTTCCGCCATTTCAACACCGGCTTCAGATCGAGCTTGCCCAACAGTTCGGCTTCGCCTTTGCCGTGCAGCGCCGCGGTTTCAGCCAACCGGCGGTAGATGGTCGCCGATTCGGCCTCTTCATTAACCCACTGCTGCAATATTTTCCACACGCGGATCAGGCTTTCGTGCGAGATGTCAATCAAGGTGTCAGAATGCAGCGGCGTCCCGGCGGGCGGCATCAGGAACGACCGGCCCGGTTGGCGAAACTTTTCGATAACTGTTTTGACCTCGTCCTCGCCGGCATCCGCGATGGCGGCGAGCGCGCCAAGTGTCGCCGGGCGACGAATTTCGCGGTTGTCCTCACCCCTCTCGGTCAAAGCTTTGAACATCCTTTCGGCGATCTTCTGATGACGCCGCGTCGAGTTCGCTGTAAGCTTCGCCGGCGTGGCGGGAGAGCCCCTCCTTCATCCCGCCGATTGCTTCGTAACAGCACACATCAATTTCACCGGGTGCGGCTACGTGGTCGTGCTTCCGTTGCTTGCATTCGCCCCACGTCCGCATCAGCGCGTGTTGCAGCACGGGTAACTGATCCTGGTTATCGCCTATATCATTGAGCAATTGATTGACTAAGCGGGGCGCGATCTGGCCGCCGCCGACGGCGACCGGGCCGGCGATAGCCTCGCGCAGTTGATGGCGGGTCAGGCGCGGGATCAGGTACTGGCTCTCGTTGACGGCTTCGGGCAAATCCCAGAACTTCGCGCAATCGCCCAGAAAATCCGACCGCATCGTCAGCACGACGTAAATTCTCAGCGTCACGCTTGCGGGCTTCTTCCCGGACTGAAGCTTCCTCTCGACGAGCTTCTTCGTGACTCAGCTTCTGGTGCCGAAGTAAGCCTTCGATGGACTGTAATTTCCGGCGCAGTTCTTCCTGCTCCAACTGGTATTGGCGCGAGGGTTCGAGCAGCAGTTTAACGAAAGCCGCCGCGTCGTTTTCGTAGCGCGTACTCTCGGCCTCGCGCGCGAACCTGAACAATTCCTCGAACTGATCGACGACCACCAGCAGATTCTCGTCCGCGGTCTGCAATGCCAGCCGCACGGCCTCGACCAGCCCGAGATTGCCGCGCCGCAGCGTCGCTTCAGCGACCCGTGCCTGGCTCTCCGCATTCTCCGAAATGTCCGAGCCGAAGACCTCGGGCGAGCTCAAGCGCCCGCGCCAGATTGCCGATCGGATCATTGCTCGGGCGCAGCAGGGCGACGCGCCAGTTAGATCCGGCGCTGACCATCATCCCGCCCAACAACGCGGGCACGAGCCCCGCGCGCACGAGCGACGATTTGCCGCTCCCCGACGTGCCGACGACTGCCAGGAAGCGCGTGGCCTCGAGTTTAGCCAGCAGCTTTTCGCTCTGCCCCTCGCGCCCGAAAAATAGATGGCTCTCGTGAAGCTCGAACGGACGCAGTCCGGGGAAAGGGTTCTCGGACGAGTGGACGTTCGACAGTTTCTCAATGCTCTCGGCGATCATGCCGTTAGTCCCTTAACTTGGCGGATTTGCTCGAGGAACGGAGTCAGCGATTCGGGTGAGAATACGTCGTAATTTTTGATCACGATAGCCTCGCTGCTGGCGAAGCGCTGTTTGTGCGGATTCTCCTCGCCGCTGATGTAAAAGGCTTTGGCGACGACAGGCTTCGACCGCCCCAGGCCCGGCAGCTTGAGGAATTCCTGTTTTTTCATCAGCGCCCAGGGGTAACTGGCACGGCCGTAGTAGACGAGAAAGGCGTCGCATTCGAGCAGGCTGTCGCGGTGATACTGTGTGACCTGTTCCGCCTCGCCTTCGAGCAGTGTCGGCAAGACTTCGCAGTGCTGCTCGGTCAGGTACTCTTCGATCGCGCCCGTTTCTTCGTAATCATTCTTATCGCAGATCAAATAGACGCTGGCCGTGCTGCCATTACCTTTGAGGTTAACCACAGATTTGGGCGTCGGCCTGAACAAGTTGTGCACGTAAGTCTTCAATTCCTCGATGTCGCCGCGCAGCACTTCGGCGCGACGCAGGGCGGATGAACTGGCCAGCAGTTGGCTGATGAACTCTCTTTGCTCAGGCTCGCTTTCCTGGCTCTCCTCCAGCCCCTTCGGAATCCATAGGACCTGTTTGAAGGCCGGGCCAGAGTCGTGCTGCTGCGCGAGCTCGTACTGTATGCGGACGATAGAACGGCCCGCTCCCTTATTCGGCACAAAGCCGTAGTTCGCCCCGAGCAGGTGCACGGAGACCTGGGCGGACTTGAGGTAGTCGCGCACCTTCTCTTCAATGGCGGTGGCAGTGGACTCTGAGAGGGAGATCAACGCTCGGGAATATGTGGTAACCGTTCTGTTCAAACTCGCGTTTGATGTCGTTGCGCTCAGTCTCCAACTCGGAATCGGTCTCCGCGAGGTAGACGGTCTTCTCTCTTGTAAGCGGGACGGCTGCCACCGTGTGATCCCTGAAGGCTTCAATCAGGCTCTTTACGCTATCTGCGAGTGCTTCCAGCTCTTGCCGGTACTCTGGGGATTGCCAATCAAGCTGGATGTATTTCCCGGCGGCTTGGTCGTGGCGCAGGAATTCGCCGCCGAGCGTCTCTTGAAGCTCTCCGGGAAGGCTGGCGCTCTCAATGTAAGTCTTGACCACTTTGACGATGCGACTCTTGTTGGCCACCCGCAGCCCGCCGCGCCTTTCCGCATTTTCAACAAACTTCTCGCGCTCCCACCCGCACCACTTTGATTTGAGGTAGCTCGGCGAAACGATGGCCAGCATCAAGGCGGAGGAATTGACGCGTGAATCGAGAAGCCCCTCAATGAGGTCGGTTTGATCGATCCTCCTGTCGCGCCATATGACGGGCCTTTCTCCGAGTTTGTCGATCAGCAGGTTCTCGAGGTTTTCATGAAACCAGTCTACCCACCTGAGATCGAGGACAGGGAGATTGTCGTTGTGAGCGTAGCTGATGAAGATGTCGCTCTCGTAGCCCGGTATTAGGCCCATAAAAAGGCTTCACTGGAGCGTCAAATTGTCTGCCGGTCTGAGTGAGAGGAAGATCGGCTGTCCTTACTCGACTGAAGAAGAAGACATTATACTACGAGTGCGTTTTGTACACGATTTGTGCCAGTCAGTCGCAGGTGCTGAGGCTTCGGAAAAACTTCTCTCGCGCAATTCCCGGTGCCTGAGGAAGTACGCAATTGTTCGATCTGATAGTCTGAATTACAAACATTTTAGGGATTTAAGCACACCGGAATAGCGCGCCCCGACAACCACCTTCTCCTGCGCCAGACCGCGTGCGCGTGCCTGCTAGCTCTCCTAAGCGTACTTTCTTTGGCGCACGGCATCTTTGCCTTCCGTCACGGGCCGTTCCTCGATCAACTCGTGCTCCGCAGCCGTCTGAAACGACACCACGACCCAGTTCTCTCCGGGTACGACCCCCTGGTGCCAGACATACGGCGGAATCGAGATCCACCGCTCGGCGATTGGCGCCGTCGGGTCACTGGTGAGCAGGTGCGAACACCAATCGCCTGCTGGCCGGGTCTGAAAATCGCCGGAGCCCCGGTACGACACCATGCGCTGGTGGCTGTTGGGGTGCCGCTCGGCCCCAGTCGTGGTATTGGCACGCAGAATGAAAACCCAACTCGACCGGATGGTCTCTGGGAGAGGAGCCGTGTAGAAGTCGAGGGGGATCGGCTCCCAGGCCATCACGTCATCGAGGCTTTCTCGGAGTTTCTGCTCGACGCGCGCAACGATCGCCTGGATTTTGGGTCTGATCGCCTCGGATCTCACTGCGAGATCCAGCGCTTCCAGAATCCTGAACTCTTCCTGGTCCATTAGACAGCTCTAACCACGAAGACACTAAGATTCTTCGTGTCTTTGAGTCTTAGTGGTATTCGCGTGAAAGCGATCCCTTCGATCATCAGGTCAACGGGGCGGCAACGATCTTGTTGCGAAGGATTCCGATGTTCTCGATCTCCACCTCCACAACATCCCCCGGGTTCATCTTGCTGGTGCTGCCGGGCGTGCCGGTGTAGATCACATCTCCCGGCACGAGGGTGACAAACTGGCTGACAAAGCTGACAATTGTGGGACAGTCAAACAGCAAGTCGGACGTGCTCTGCTTCTGCACGACCTTGCCGTTCAATCGCGTCTGGAGCAGCAGATTGCCGTAGTCAACGCCGCGCACGATCACCGGCCCCAGGGGCGCAAACGTGTCGGCGCCCTTTGCCCGCCACCATTGGAGATCCTTCTGCGCCCCTCCCTGCCAGTCGCGTTCCGAAACGTCGTTGCCGCATGAGACACCGAAAATCACGTTGCGGGCCTCGGATACCGAAACTCTATTCGCTCGCTTTCCGATCACAACCACCAGTTCGCCTTCGTAGTGGACGTTTGCGGCTCCTTTCGGAATCACGATCGGATCCTCGGGATTCTGAAGCGACGAGATGGGCTTGTAGAAGATCTCGGGGTTGGCCGGTGGTTTGCGCTCGCCCAGGTGGCTCTTGTAATTGAGCCCGACGGCCAGAACCTTGGGCGGCTCGCAGGCGTGAAGAAGCTTCACGTCGGCGAGCTTGTGCTGGGTGCTGGTCTCTTTGAAAGCGCCAAAGATGTTGCCTTGGATCTCACGAATGGTCTCGCCGGCCAGAACTCCATAGGCCGTGGAATTCCCCTTTCTAAATCGCACGAACTTTGTGACGGAATCCTGCGCCAACGTTGACAAAAGCGCGGGTCCCGCCATCATGGTAGTCAACATCTCTCTCCTCGTTGTTTTCATAGGACTGTTCCTCGTAATCAGAAGATTAACCTCAGGGCGAACTGGATGTCGCGTGCCTCGCGCTCTCAGTGGTGTCGATTCGGTTTGGACGCCGCACCGTAGAAGAGCCTCACGATGCCTCAATTCCAGCGAGAAACAGTACCGGACAGTCGATGGCCCGATTATCTACCCCGCGTTGGGTGTGTCAAGCGCTTTTGGGCTGTTGCAGCCGGTCTTTGCGCTTCTCCGTCCTGGCGGTTGATCCCTCACTTGCCCGCGGTCGCTCCGATGCAGATCAGGTGTTTCTGCCCACGGATGAACAGGCGATTGTCGGCCACGGCTGGAGTCGATCTCACAAGTTCGCCGATCGGATTCGTGGCCAACAGCTTGAATTTTGGCTCAGCCAGAAAGACATGGACGTCGCCCTCTTCATTGGCCGCATAGATCTTGCCGTCGATCAGGACGGGCGATGCGGTGACATTGCCGCCTAGCCGCTCCGTCCAGACAGTCTCGCCGGTTCGGGCGACGTTGCAGCCCGCGACACCCCTGTCGTTGACCCAGTAGAGATGTTCGCCCCAGGTGAGCATCGTGGGAACGTAAGGCAGTCGATTGCTTTCCCATGCCAGGCTGACTTTCGCGGTGGTGCCGCTGCCCGTTCGTTGCACGGCAATCATGTGTCGATCGCCACCGCCGTCGCCGCTCGCGGCGAAGATAAATCCGCCGCCGTATACCGCGGAGGCGACTGTGCGGAGAGGCTTGCCGGGAAACGGCCAGGTCCAGCTCCAGCACTCTTGTCCGGTCTCCGGTTCATAGGCACTGAGTCCCGGGGTGCTGGCTACAACCATTTCCGCCGGCTTGCCGGCTTCTTCCAGCAGGAACGGCGTGGAATAACAGGTGCCGTTGACGGAACGCGGGCGGGGAACTTCCCAGGCAAGCTGGCCGGTCGCCGTATCGAAGGCCATCAAGCGCGACGAGTCATCCTGATCGTTTAAGATGATGACCTTGTTCTGGTACACAATCGGCGAAGCGCCGGCGCCGTGCTGGCTGGCATAGGCTCCAACTTCGCGCTTCCACACCAGCTTCCCGCTGAAATCGTAGGAGTGAAGCAACAGGCCGCTGCCATCCCAGAACAGGGCGTAGACGCGCGTCCCATCGGTCGCTGGAGTCGATGAAGCGAGAGTATTTCTGGGGTTGATCGTCGCCGCCGAGCCGGGAACCGTTCGCGACCACAAGATCTTGCCGCTGGCTGTATCCACGCACAAGAGCAGGCGCTCCTTGCCATCCTCAGTGGCCGACTGCAGAAAGAGCCGGTTGCCCCAAACCACAGGGGAAGAGTTTCCCAGCCCGGCAATAGCTGTCTTCCAGAGAATTCCCTTCGTGTCCGTCCACTGAACCGGCACATGCTTGTCGTTCGAAATTCCGGTGCCGTTGGGACCTCGGAAGCGGGACCAGTGGGAATCTGTGCCGCGGTGTTCGGCGGCCGCGGCGGAAAAGATGATCAGGAAAATAGACAGAGGCTCTCATGGTTCGATGTGGTGGCGTCTCTTTGTTGGTGGTTGATTCTATTCACTCCGGCACGATCGCAACGGCTTCGACTTCCAGCAGCATTCCAGTACCCAGCCCCGCCTGCACCAACGTGGAGGCCGGGGGAGCGTCCATATTCAGGTACTGGGCGCGAATGCGTCGAAGTTCGGTTGTGTTCGACAGATCCGTGACGAAGTAGTTGATCTTTACAATGTCGCCGAATTTCGCGCCTGCCAGGGCTAAGACAACGTCCGATGTTCTCAAACGTGTTCTTCGTCTGCGACGAAAAATCCGAGGGCATCTTGCCGTCGCGTGCGGATCCTCCCTGACCGGAGATGAAAATCATGCGTCCCGGGCGCGAGGTCACGACGTGGGTATAGCCTGGCGGCTTTGAACCCTCGAGGTTCAAGAACTTCTTGGCCGGTTGTTGCGATAGGGCTCCGCTTGCCATTAGACCTCCAGTCATTGCCAGTCCCACTGCTATTGTTCGACGTATCTTCATACTCTCCTCTCTACCAAGCTCAATAATGATCGCGCGATGATCTTTCGTTTTCAGCTCAAGATCAAGCCTCGATTGAAAGCATCGAACCAGATCGCAGCGCGAGGAAGCGAAGAGAGGCTATGAATCTCTTCATTCTCCGGGGATTTTTTCCCCCGCTTCAGCATCCAGCCAGACTTCGTCGAAGCCGCTCAACGGGCGAGTCAAGCAGCACTACTAAACCGCTATTAAACCGGCGAAATGCGTCACCACCTCGCGGAAGGTGAATACCCGCCGGCTCTCCGGAAGAAGAATTGCTTGATGCATAAAAGGGAAGCCGTTGAGAGAGCCCGGCGGGGAAGTCAGCACCTTCCGCCCTGGAGGATCGTATCTCCGCCGGACTCTTTAATCACGATTCAAGGGGGAGCCGTGTCTATGATCACGAAAGGAAGAGTCTTGTTCTGGGCGAAAGCGATGGCGATCTGCCTTATCGCTTTTCTGTGGTCGCCTCAACCTCCGGGAATGTTTGTCGCATTCTCTCAGGGTGAGCCTCCCCGGTCCGGTTTCGACGGGGAGATAATCGATTACGCATCAAAGTCGTTCAACGACGGGAGGCAGATTTTTCGCTTCGACACTTTCGGCAGTGAAGATTTCTGGGGCGGCATGCTTCGACTGCATCAAGCCCTGGCGGGAACCGCCAACGGCGGAATCGCGGAAGGTGTCAGCCCGAGGATGGCGCTGGCCGTCGGGCTGAAGGTCGACGCGGCGGTGTTGCCCGCCAGTCTCGTTCAAGCTCTGAGGAGAGGCATGGTCAATCTCGAAGACCCTGCTGTCACCCTCGATCTTCTTCGCCTCAACGCGGTCGTGGGTCTCACCGGTTTCTTCGACGGCGTCGAGGGCAATTCTCGGGGGGGAAGAATCAACTCGCTCGGTATTCAATGCGCGCTGTGTCACTCGACCGTGGATGACTCCTTTGCTCCGAGCATAGGCCGCCGGCTGGATGGTTGGCCTAACCGTGATCTGAACATAGGCGCGATCGTGGCTCTGTCTCCCACGCTGAAGCCTTTCGAGGACGTGCTTGGGATTCCTGAACCAGCGATTCGAACGGTGCTCAACAGCTGGGGTCCGGGAAAATTCGATGCCGAGCTGGTTCTCGACGGAAAGGCGTTTGGCCCGGGCGGCAAGTCGGCGGCCACGCTGCTTCCTCCCGCTTTCGGCCTGGCCGGTGTGAACCTTCATACCTGGACGGGATGGGGCAGTGTCACTCACTGGAATGCCTTCGTTTCCAATCTCGAGATGCATGGCAAAGGGACTTTTTATGATCCACGACTTAACGATCGGGCGAAATTCCCGATTGCCGCGCGCAACGGTTTCGGCAATGTCAGGGGTAACCCGGATCTGATCACGGCGAAACTCGCGGCCTTGCATCTGTATCAGCTCGCCATCCCTGCGCCTAAACCACCGGATGGGAGTTTTGACCGGCGCGCGGCCACCCGCGGCGAAGCAGTGTTCACGGGCGCCGCGCGCTGCGCAACCTGTCACGTGCCGCCGCTGTTTACCGAACCTGGCTGGAACATGCACACGGCAGCGGAGATCGGGATCGACGATTTTCAAGCCAAGAGATCGCCGGACGAACGCTACCGCACGGCGCCGCTGAAAGGCCTGTGGGCTCACACGAAGGGTGGGTTTTATCACGATGGCCGCTTTGCGACCCTGCGCGACGTCGTCGAGCACTACGACAATTTCTTCCGGCTGCGATTGACCAATGACCAGAAGAACGACCTGATAGAGTATCTGAAATCGATTTGAGCCCCGTCTTCGTGACTTCCAACCTTGGTCCACGAAGATGCGAAGACACCAGCGACCTTGGGATCGCGCAGAAATAAGTTCGAAGAGACGCGATCCCGAGGCTGTCAGGCTGCGCAGCTAACAGAAAACTTGGTTCAAATGCCCGGATTCTCGCGCCAGAATGTGAAGTTATTTTCTGCGCAGCCCTTAAAGGTCCCTGGGAAGGAGTTTCGGCTGACCCTTGATGGCAACCGAACCGAAGTGCCGCAGGTCGAGGGTCGCAATAGCGCCGGCGCCGAGGCGTTCCGCAACTGCGATGACGCTCGCGTCGACCAGCCCCAACTTCAAAGCACGATAGCGCGTCGAGATCTCGTGGGCCCGCTCGAAGTCTCTGTCGTGTCCCCACTCGATCCTGTAGGTTCCAGCGGCCAGGTCCGCAACAAAGAGTCGCTCTGCCTTCGGTCCCAGCTGGGTCGCGAGGAGATAATCGACCTCTGGAAGCACCGCCCACGGCAGGATCCAAGTCTCGGGTTGCTCCTCGAAGAGCGCTCTCAACGCGTGGTGGTGATGGTCGTCTGCGTCGATGAGGGCAAGAATCGCTCCGGTGTCGGCGACAATCACCGGCTGCCGCCCCATTCCGTGCAGGAGTTGTTCGGCGCGTTCGCTGAGGTCCCCGCGTCCGCTTCGGCCGGCGCCGAGGCTGCGCGGGAGTCTCGGCGGGGCGTGCCGGTTTGCATACTCGGCGATCGCCTCGCGCAGCAACTCCGCCGTCGACCGTTTCTTGGCACGGGCCAGAAGCTTGAGCCTTCTATAGTCGGCTTCGGGCAGATAGAGAGTTGTTTTTAGAAGGAGTCTCATGTGGTTACCATATATGGTAGTCCCTCGGACAGTCAAGACGCAGGTTAGTACTACGGGGCCCGGCATGGAGCCGTGCACCTGATTTACGGCGAGAACCCCGAACTGGTGGCCAAAGCCGGGCGAGATTCGTGTTGTCGGTTCGGTTGTTACCGTAATCTGGTTACTTCATGTGACGCGCTTCAAGACGGGCCACCAGCTTGCCGGCGGCGTCAAATAACTCGAGGTGCTGTCCTGCGATCTTCCATTTCTTGACCTGTCCCAGCGCGTCCAGGAATGCCTTCTCGGTGTCCATCCCTTGCGGACAGGCCATCCTCGTAGCGGCCATCTGGCCGAAGGTCAGCGCGTCGCCATTCAGCTCGTAACCGCCCATCAGCCGGTTACAGCCGCCCGATCCACCGACCCGCCGCGTCTCGGGCATTGAGGATGAAATGCGGTTCCCGCTGCTGCGGAGCCACAGTCACTGACGTGTCGCCCAGGCGAGTCAGCTTCCAGTAGGTGTTTTCCAGCGGCTCCGTGGCAAATCGCGCCCCGCAAGTTTCTCCGGGCCAGACTCCAATGAACCGCTCGACCACGAGAGTGAGCTGCTGCCCCTGGCCTTCCATCTTGGGCCGAAGCGCCACGCGCCCTTCCAGGTTCACCAGCAACTCTTCGCCGGGCTGACGCCGCGCCTTGGAGTAGGCGGATTCCAGCGCGGCGTTGTCCTGCTCCATAGCCACGGGCAGGTTCTTGCGAGTCAGACACTCGGTAAACCGTCCGCTATCGGCGAAGTATTTGTACATCCCGCGCATTGCCAGCCGCGGCTCCAGTGGTGGCAGGTCCCGGGTCCTTTTCAAATCGTGATTCAGCGACGAAGGAATCTCGCGCCCCTCGAGGTCGAGCTTGCGAAGCGTACCGGCATCCTTGATGGCAAACTTCAGCGGCGCCTCCCGGCCCCCGTGGAGCACCAGCGTGCGCGAATCGCTCGCAATGATCCAACTGCCGATATCATCGAAGACGGCCTTGTCGCCCTTGCCCAGGTAAGTCATCCGCAGAAAGAAAGCCTGGTCGGAAAACAGCTCCAGCTGATGTCGAATGCCCTGGCAATCGGCACAGGGCAGATCGCCGGCGAAGGTCGCAGGCAAGGTCCCCAAAGCTCCAGCACCCGACCCCGAACCTCCCGCGGAGCCTACGCGGCGCAACAGCAACTCCACTTCGTTACCCTTCCCACCGGTGAGCACCGCGTAATGCTGATCGGTGGCGAAGAACGGCTTGCCGCCAACCAGGATCCGAGCCCTGACGGCGTAACGGTGGCTCGAAACTAATACGTGAAGGGTCGTACGTGATTTCGAACCGAATCGGCGGATTGCCGGGCTGTTCGATGCGCGCCTGTCCAATTACTTCGGCCTTGGCATCCGCCTTTGAGACATCTTCCAGAGTAGCTTCGAAAACCGCGTTGGCCGGCATCGCCATGCGCTCGCGATAGGTGGCCGTTCCTTTCACCTGTCCTGACACAAGTCCCTCCAGGCTGGTCAGGCAGACGAGCACCAGCCCGAGCCTTTCGAACCATCCCAACGAAGAAGAAAGATTGTTACCTGGCATAAGGTGACCTCATGGCGCGGCAGCATAGAAGGAAAATCGGCGGCTTGCATATCCGAAGGCTTACTGTTGATTCTTGGTGTTTCTTTGTGTCTTCGCGTCTTAGTGGTATTTGTTGTCGGCTAACGTTCCGCCTCCCGCGCGAGCCGCTCGTAAATGCCTCTGGCTTCGTCCAGCTGGCCTAGAACGTGACTTGTTTCCGCCTCGGACCTCCAGCCAACCCATGCTTTTGCCATCCCGCGCAGCTTGTCGATCCAGCGCATGAAGTATTCTGCCGATGCCCGGCTGCGGATCTTCTGGTCGCCGACCTGAACCCGGATCGCGTTGGTTACGGCCTGCGGGTAGGAAGGATCGGCGCGAGAGTTCGCCGGGCTTCCCTCGGCGGCGAGGACATACCAGCCGCTTTCAGAAACAACTGCTTCCTGCTGGAAATTCGCACTGGTGCGATCGCTGTTTGGAGGGAGCTCTTTCCAGACCTTGCCGTTATGGTAAATCAGAATCTTCGTCAAAGGAACGGTGGACCAGACCTTCGCTTCCAGCCTCACTGTTCCGCCTCCTGGCGGCAGCTGCAAGGTTTCTCCCGGGGTGCTTTGATTGATGCGAAACTCGAGCAGGGGACCATTGGTGAAGAACGTGCGTCCGGCTCTGATTGAATCGAGCCACTCCGAAGCCGTGAAGTTCGATCCGAGATAAGCGTAGGTCCGAACACTTCCTATCAGTGTATGTCGGTGCAGACTGGTGTTTGCGTCCTCTCCACCGACAGGAGCGATACGGAGGTCATTGTTCAGGGCGTGGTGCCATACCCGAAGTGTCGCACGAGAGGATGACGACCATTCCACCGCGTCAATAGTGCCAAGCGCCGCATCGACCGGAAAGCCCTTCGCCCCTCCCAGACTGCCTTCGAGCGGGTCGCCCTCGCCACCGAAGGCATGAACGTATCCTGTCACAGCCCCCTGAGCCCTGGCTTTTCGAAACATGTCGGTGTTGCTGGGATACAGGCTTTCAAGGGCGGTCCCCTCGTAGCCGGTCGTGAAGGGTGAGATCAGGTGAGTGCGCAACCCGATAAAGAAGGTGTGGCCCCAGAAAAGAGGGCGGTACTCTTCGCCCACGATTACGACCAGATCACGATCATTCTTTGAAACCGGATGCGCTCCGCCGCCGGGAACAAAGTGTTCCCGATCCAGGATCCGATTGTCCTTGTTAGCGACCAGCACGTTGACGATGTCGAGGTCTTCGGCCCGCGCCATCATCATCATGTTCTCCAGGGTATTGCGCAGGTTTCCTCCATAGTTCATGTGAGCGTGGGTTGAGCCGCTATACCAGCCCTTACCGCCCATATCGATCATCGGCTTCAACCGGAGGACTGCGGTCGAAACCTCACCCTCCTTCACCTCGATGTCCTGAGCGGCGGGCCAGTATTCGAAGCCCTTCACGGCTTCGATCGTCATCCTGCCCGTCGGAACTTCCGCGGTGAATTCTCCGCCGGTATGGAACACATGCTCCCCCACACGGCGAATCATTCGAGGAGCGGCTATTCTCGAGTAGGCGTCTGCCGGAGCGTAAAACTTTCCGTCGGAGCCCACCCCGTAGATTCGTGCAGCGGTCGGCTTGCCGGTGCGTTCGTCCTCCACCCGCACCTGGATCCGGCCCATCGGCCGTTTCCAGCGACGCGCCTTGATGTCGATTCGCTTCTGGGCTCCGCCATAAGTTTCCAGCAGCCACAACTGCGGCAGGCCGCCGCGATTGGAGATGTAGGCAATCCATTCACCATCCGGAGACCAGCGGGGATGAAAGTCGTCGTAGGAGCCGAAGGTCATTTTGTATGGTTCGCCTCCGGCAGCGGGAATGATGTAGAGATGGCTATATTCGTCGGCAGCGCCGCGGGTCGAAGAGTAAATAATCCGTTTGCCGTCGATCGATACGTCGGGCCGGGTCCGATAGAGTGTCTGCTCCTTCAAGATGGACTTCGCTTTCAAGACTCCGAGCGGCTCGGCCGGCATGCGCCATATGTCGCCCGAACCTAGCGTAACATTCCGGTTGGAAACCAAGATGATCTCGGCTCCATCGGGCGTCCATGCAGGTTGAGTATGCATGTCCCACGCGCCGAAATAGGGGCGATCCTTTCCGTAGTTATTGTCTTGCGTCAGCGCAATCTCTTCGCCTGACCACTGACCGTCCCGTATAGGGCGAAGGTAAATGTTGAAATAGCCGTTCGGTTTTGTGCTGACGTAGGCAAGCTTGCTTCCATCCGGCGAGAAGACGGGATCGGCGTAGATATGCCCGTCAGACGTCAGGGAGCGCGACTGGCCGGTTTGGACATTCAAGATCTCGAGTTGAATCGTGCCCCCGTTATCGTCGGCCGTGTAGACGATCCAGCGGCCGTCGGGGGAGCAGTCCGGTGAAGAATGATAGCGTTTGTCGTAGGTCAGCTCTGACGCCTCACCGTTTTCGGGGTCCACCTTCCAGATCGATCCATGCATCGCGACCGCGATCCATTTCCCGTCGGGAGACCAGCTCGGAGCCCACGGGGTGGTGCTGGGCGCGGGCGGGAGGTAGAAGTTGAACATGTAGGTCCCGCCATGTTTCGAAGCAGAATAAGGTGGTCCTTGCGCCCAGGCGGAGAAGACTGCAGCCAGGAAGACGCAACCCAGGAGAAAGAAGCTTCTCACATGCATTTCAGGTTTGTCTTTGCGTCTTAGGGCTCGCGCAAAAATAACTTCACATTCTGGCGCGAGAGTCGGTGGTCAATCATGAACCGGTTTCTGTTCGCTAAGCACGGTGAGGATCGCGCCCCTTCGGGCTGCGGCCCGCAGGCCCGCTGGCTTTGTTGCTCGCTCCTCACGTACCGCATCGGGTACGCATCGTCGCTCGCGCCTCGCCAGCGGGCCTGGGGGCCTGCAGCAGAATGCGAACTTATTTCTGCGCGAACCCTTGGCGGTGGTTGCATGAAAACGAAACCACCGCCAAGACGCGAGAGAACGACGGGCAGGAGGAATCAGAACAGGATTTTCAGGCCGAATTGTATGATGCGTTGGTTATCGTCCACCACCGCGGTGATCCGGCCCACCTGGGCGGAAGATATGTTGCTGTTCGGCAAGCGGAAATTGACGTTGTTGAAAAGGTTGAAGAACTCGGCCCGGAACTGCACGCTCAATCCTTCCTTCACGAGCGTGCTCTTCAGCAGCCCAAAGTCCGTTGTCATATACTTGGGGCCACGCAGAATGTTCCTTCCACTGTTCCCGAACGTCCCTAAAGCGTTGACCGTGAATTTGGAAGTGTCGAACCATTGCAAGACCTGCTCGCCGCGGGGGCGGTCTGAGCTGAGCTGGGCCGAGCCGCCACCCAGGTAATCCGCTCGATCCCCGTTCACTCCGCTGAAGGAGTTGTCCCTGCCGCTGCCGACGCCGAACGGGAAACCGCTCTGCCAGGTGAAGATGGAATTCACCTGCCAGCCGTTCAGGAATGCGCTGGCGACTCCGTTCAGATTCATTCGGGGTATGTCGAAGATATTCGAAAATTTAAAATTGTGTGGAATGTCAAACCCTGACAGGCCCCATCCACGCCGCCTGTTGTAAGGATCCGAGCCATCGAGCGTTATCCATCGTCTTCGACCACGTATAATTGGCCAGGACAGATAGGCCGTAACTGAGGCGCTTCTCCAGGTTCCACTGGAACGCGTGGAAACTGGAGTTGGCAGCTGCGTCGGTCCGGGCTACGGGTCCGAAATTCGGATACACGCGCCGTGCCTGAGTATTGCCGACCGTCGCGCCCGGTCCGAAGATGGCCGGATTCTCCTGGGTGCCCAGCTGGAGATAGGTGCCCTTGTTGCCGAGGTAGGCGACGCTGGCGACCCAGTCCTTGCCGATCTGGCGCTCGATCCGCAGGCTCCAGGTGGCGAGCTGCGGAATCCGGTAGTCCTTGGTAAAGTACGCCCGGATGTCGTTGATGGGCGCGAACACAAAATCGGGACCCGGCACATCCGGCCCAAAATTGTCGGGAAAAGGATTCGCCATAGCCTGGCTTCCGCTTCCGTACGGGTCATCGAAGGAGACATCCGTCAGCGTGAAGGTTCCGGCGAAGGGAGCGATGTTGGTATAGGGGTTCATGTTGCTCGTCTGAATCGGCGTGTAGTAAATGCCGCCGCCGAATCTGAGGCTGGTCTTGCCGTCCTGGGTCAGCCGGTAGGCCAGGCCGAATCTCGGACCGAGATTCCACCAGTTGCTTTCCGATCCCCCCTGGGGACAGCCCGGATCACTATCTTCGCCGCCGTACAAGAAACCCAGCGGCGCATTCGGATAACGGACGGATCGTTGAGTCGTGGCGGGCTGGAAACAGACGACCCGGCCCTCTCGATCAAAATAAGGCAGGTAGGGATCCCAGCGTAAGCCAAGATTGAGCGTGAGCCTGGAGCTGACCTGCCAGTTGTCCTGGACGAAGAATCCCCATCGTGTCCCAAGCAGGTCCTTGAATTCGCCGCCCCCCTGGCGGAATTGCGAAGACCGGCCAAACATGAAGTCCGCCAGTCCGTTTCCGGACAACTGGCCGTTGAAGGTGAAGTTGCCGGCCATCTGGAAGGTATTGATGATATGGTTGCGGACATTCACCGCCTCGCCGCCAAAGCGAAGCTCGTGGCGGCCCGAAATTTTGGTCACGACCTCGCGCACGGTGAAATCACCGCGATCAAAGTCCCCCAGGTGGTTGGTGCTGATGCTGAATCCATCCGTGACGGACACGATCAGCTCGGGCGGCGAATTGAGTTCCTCGACGCTCTCCGGGCCGAGGACTTTGGCACCTGCGTCGGCAAAGCCAAAATCGGCGCTCGAGAGCGAGCCGCCTCGTTGCCGGTTCATGCCGAAAGTGCTGTTGATCAAGAGCGTGGGCGAGTGCGCCAGGGTGTGATTGATCGAGACGTTCTGTACCCGGACGGCATTACCGGCCGATGTTCGCAGCCAGGATGTTGTCCGGTCCCACGAACGGGGGCGCGTCGAAGTCGGTGAAGTAGTAGCGCCCGCTGAGCTGATGCTTGCCGGTCGTGTAGTCGGACTTGATCATGAACTGATTCTCGTCCTGGACAATAGGAGTTCCGGGGAAGGTCAGCTGCCTGCCTGGACCATTGGGCAGCGGGATCCGGTTGAGAAAGAATTTCGAAACCGGGTTGATCCGGCTGGCGGGGATCTGATTATTGGGAAGGGGCTGCCTGCTAACAGGATCAATCAATTGTGTTGGAGTTGACGAGAAGTCTCCGTTCCGCTCGGCTGCCGTGGGAACGAACGAGATGCGTCCTGCCGGAGTGTTGCGCAGCTGCGTGCCTTGATAAGTCCCGAAATAGAACAGCTTGTCTTTTACGATCGGCCCTCCGGCGCTGCCGCCGTACTGGTTGCGCTTAAGCGCATCCTGCTCCGGCGCGAAGAACTGGCGGGCGTTCAGCGCTCCGTTTCGGAGGAAATAGAACGCGCTGCCATGAATATCGTTGGTGCCGGATTTGGTCACGATGTTGACGATCCCGCCGCCGGCATTGCCGTATTCGGCCGTAAAATTGCTGGATTGAAGGTTGAACTCCTGGACCGAATCGGGATTGGGGAAGGGGAGGCTGACATTGATATAGGTGTCGTTGTGACTGGTCGCATCGAGCTGAAAGTTGACCTGGTAAATCCCCGCTCCGTTCACTCCGGCTGTCTCCTCGCCGGGATAGACTCCGCCGTGGCCGCAGATCTGGCAGGAGTTGCGTCCCAGGTCCACGGTTCCCGCCGCCAGGTAGATCAGCCGTTCCGGTCTTCGGCCGTTCAGCGGCAGTTCCACGATCCGCTTCTCGTCGACCAGCTGGCCGGCAGTTGCCGTGCGCGTAGTTACCAGCTCGGCCTCGGCCTGCACTGTGACCTGTTCTGTCACCTGACCGACCTGCAAAGTCACGTTCTGGCTGGCGGCGCGATCCACGCTTAATCGAATACCGGCCTGAACATAGGACTGGAAGCCCGGCTTTTCCACGCGCAGCTCATAGTCTCCAACCGGCAAGACCGGGAATAGAAATGCCCCGCCTGCTTCCGTCGGCATGGTTTGTGTGAAACCGGTCGCAATGTTTCGAACCGTCACAGTGGCGTCCGGGACGACGGAACCGCTGACATCCCGCACGACGCCGGCCAGGCTCCCCGTAGTCGATTGCGCCAACAACGGCGAACCGGACGCGAGGACGACCAGGGCGGTTACTGCCGCGGCCAATTTCAATAGAGTGCCTTTTGAAAACGTTCGGATTTCGGCATCCATGGATTACCTCCGTAGAGTTAAAAGCAGATTGTTTCGACCTTTACTTCGCGAATCTTCTGAGGGCTTGAACTGCCGTGGGACGGACGTCTCCTCGGTGTGCATGAGCCTTAATCTCGAAACCGCCCGTGATGAACGGATGCTGTTCCCCGTTGCCGCCATTGTCAAGCGAAAAAATCCGCCGCCAAGAGGCCAAGACGCGACGAAAGCCATAGGGGAATAGCGCTTCGTTTCCGGCTCCTGTCAGTTTCCAGATACCTGTCAATCTTTACAGTTATGGGCCACACGGGCGCTCGATACGATCAGGGGCCGTGGAATTCTGTAGTCCGCGAGTCAAATCAGTAGGTTGCGTGGGGGAATTGTAATCGTCCGCTGGAATTGCAGGCGCGAATGCTCGCGCAAAATCAACCCAAGAAAAAAACTTATGGCTAAAAATCAAACAGACGATAAATCCAAGCTGAAACGCAAGAAATACGAGAAGGAACTGCGCCGGCTCCAAGCCGAGCTTTGCAAACTCCAGGATTGGGTCAAACACAAGGGCCTGCGCGTGATTATCATATTTGAGGGCCGCGATGGCGCCGGCAAGGGCGGCACCATCCGGGCCATCACTGAGCGTGTCAGTCCGCGCGTGTTCCGGTTGGTCGCGCTGCCCGCGCCGTCTGACCGTGAAAAGTCGCAGATGTACATGCAGCGATACATGCAGCACTTCCCGGCGGCAGGAGAGATCGTCATTTTCGACCGCAGTTGGTACAACCGGGCCGGAGTTGAACGGGTCATGGGCTTCTGCACCGAGAAACAACAACGTCGCTTCCTTGAGCTCTGCCCTCAGATCGAACGAGTACATGGTCGATGGCGGTATCCTGCTCATCAAGTACTGGCTTGAAGTCAGCAACAAGGAACAGGAACGGCGTTTCGAGGCTCGCATCACCGACCCGTTGCGCCAGTGGAAGCTCAGCCCGATGGACCTGCCATCGCGCGAGAAATGGTATGAGTATTCACGGGCGCGAGACCTGATGCTCAAAGCCACCGACACCCGGCATGCGCCGTGGTACATCCTCCGCTCGGATAACAAAGGTCGGGCACGGCTCAACTGCATCGCGCACTTGTTGAGCGCAGATTCCTTACAAGAAGGTGCCGCGCCCGGAGATTGACCTGCCGAAGCGCTCCGAAAAGGGCGCCTACGACGACCAGGCCACGCTCGAAGGCCGGAAATTCGTGCCGGAGAAATACTGAGCCGGAAAAGGTCTGAAAAAATTCAGCGAACCGCTCTCAATTGGCCGCCAGTTCTTGGTTTTTGTGGTGCGGCGTTACCGTCGCAAAACTCAGCAGCGACCTCGCCGATTGGCCGAGACACTTTCCGAGCCTCCTGTGGCGACGGGCCATTGGCCCGTCGCAAGTAACACTATCGAAGGACTTAGCCATAACAAGCTCATTGCCCTCTCGGAAGACCGGACGGGCTTGATAGCCCGTCCGCACAAATGTCTCGGGAGGTTTTGAGACAGCCTCTCACCGCCGGGCTACGTCCGGTCGGCCCCTTGCCCGCCTCTTTCCCATCTTCGTTCTCGGCCAGAGCACTCTTTGAATCGCTGGTCCAACTGAAAAGCTTGACCTGAGTCATCCCGCTATGATACTTCGTCATCCGTCCCGAGGTGCTCGTCTTGAACGGGCGAGTGAAAAGGGAAGCGGGTGAAAAGCCCGCACGGTCGCGCCACTGTAAGCAGCGAGCGCGCTGGCACAAGTTCTAAGCCACTGTTCCTTCCAACTGGAACGGGAAGGTCGCCAGCTCCGCAGTGACCTGCAAGTCAGGAGACCTGCCTCGGACGCGCAGTGCTCACGCCACGCTTCGCATGAGAGCGGTGGGTGTCGGGCGTTGGCGACCGGCCTTGGCCGGTCTCCCTTTCCTGCCTTTCCCAATCGTCCTCATCCGAATCGCGCGCGGGCTGCTGCTCGTTAGAATCTCGGAATGCCTTTTGCGGCGCCAGGCGCCACGGCAATGAGTCACCAACAACCTGATACATCGGAGGTGTGCGGGAAGAGCGGTGTGATGCCGCCACTGCCCACGCAACTGTGAACGGCAACGAAATCCGCTTCGAAGGGCCACTGTCCCGAGGGATGGGAAGGCGGCGGAGAGTAGGATGAGGCGCACGCCGACCGGAGTGCGCAAACTGGATCTGACCGGCAGCCTTACGCCACGTTCAAGATTCAGCGGCCGTGAGTCAGGAAACCGGCCTCCGAAGTGTCTTTCTATCCTCCGCTGGGGAGGAGAAAAGGATATCGAAGATGCGCAGGAACGAAAGGACAGCCGTATTGTTTGCCTTTATTCTTTTGACTGTTGCGCCGCTGGAAGCCCAGACCGGCGCCAGCATCGCCGGCCGGGTAGTGGATCCTCAGGGTCTCGGGGTGCCTGGCGCAATCGTCACTCTCTACGCGAGGTCAACCGGCACGCGCATGAGCGTGACGACCAATGCCGAGGGATCCTATCGCTTCGATCGACTTGTTTCAGGCGACTACCTGGTCGAGGCTCAAGCTCCCGGCTTTGCAACCACGACAGGAAAGCCGGCGCGGGTCGGGCGAGCCGAGGAGGCGACTCTTGATATTTCGCTCCAGCTCCAGGGTGTTCGCCAGGATATTGTTGTCACTGCCGCCCAGGCGCCCCAATCCGCCGACGAGGTCTCCAAGGCCATCACGGTAGTGCGGCAGGAAGAGCTCGAGGAGCGTGATGAATTCGCTATTCCGGAGGCGCTGCGGCATGTTCCGGGCTTGCGGGTGCAGCAGCTGGGTGGTCCCGGCGCATTCGTCTCGGTCAAGACACGCGGCCTGCGCAACGAAGACACGGCCGTCCTGATCGACGGGCTCCGATTTCGCGACGTCGGCGCGCCCCAGGGTGATGCCTCCGGGTTTCTCTCCGACTTTATTGTCACAGACATCGATCGACTGGAGGTGCTGCGTGGTTCCGGCTCGTCCCTCTATGGGTCGAATGCGATCGGGGGCGTAATCAATATTGTCACGGACGAAGGTGGCGGTCGCCTGCGCGGCAGTGCGCTCGCCGAAGGAGGCTCCCTCGGTCTATTTCGGGGAAGCATGCGGGCCGCCGGCGGATCACAAGGGGACCGGATTCAGTACAGCGCCGGCGCAGCCCACTTGAATGTCACGGATGGTATTGACGGCGATGATGCCGCCCGGAAAACGAACGGCCAGGGACGCATCGGCTTTCGACTTTCTCCCACAGCAACGCTGTCCGGACGGGTCTATGCCGCGCACTCGTACCAGAAGCTCAATACCAGTCCCCAGACCCTGGGCACCCTTCCCCCCTCGGGGATCATAACCGCCGTCCCACTCTCGATCGACGAGCTGCAACGGTATGAGAGCGGCGTGCCGATATCGGGGCTGAACGTGGGCGGAGCCAATTTTATCCCGGCGGCCAACAATCCGGACTGGACCCGCGACGGACACTTCTTCAGCGGCGCGCTATTCTTCGCGTCGCGTCCAACCGAGAACTTTGGTTACACGGTTACTTACCAGGGGTTGAACACCGATCGGTCATTTCTGGATGGACCGGGCGGTGTCTCCTCTCAGCCTGCCGGCAACACCCGCACCGACACCATCGGGGTGATCCACACACTCAACGCGCGGACGAACCTTCGGATAGGATCGCTTCACTCCGTCGACGCAGGGTACGAATTCGAGAGCGAGAACTATCGAAACCGATCCTTTCCGGTGAATCCGGCGACCAACTCCTCGGTCGACGTGACTCAGCGCAGCAACGCGTTGTTCGTGCAGGACCAGTCGCGACTGCTTGACGATCGGCTCCAGCTTCTACTGTCTTTCCGCACCCAGTTTTTCTCGCTCGACCGCCCGGAGTTTGTTCCCGCAGGATCGTCGCCGTACCCGGGTCCCGACTTCGCAGCGCCGCCCAACGCCTACACCGGAGACGGCTCGATCGCGTACTTTTTCCGGAAGACGGGAACCAAGCTCCGCGGCCACGTCGGCAACGGTTATCGCGCGCCTTCCCTCTACGAGCGCTTTGGCACCTCTTTTGGGAGTTTTGGCTATTCTATCTTCGGAGATCCGCGGCTGCGTCCGGACCGTTCCATTGCATTTGATGCGGGGATCGATCAGACACTCTTCGACAACCGGTTGCGCACTTCGACAACTTACTTTTACACACGGCTTCAGGAGGTCATCATTTTTGATTTTTCCGGCGCCATCAGTCCGGTAACCGATCCATTCGGAAGGTTCGGAGGATACCGCAACAACCAGGGCGGCCTTGCTCGCGGACTTGAATGGAGCCTGTCAACGACACCAGCCCGCAGCCTCGACCTGGGGATCGCCTACACCTACACCAACGCGGATCAGCGTGTGCCCGTTGTTCCCGGGATCATCCGATCCTTTGCCATACCCGATCACCAGTTTTCCATGATTGCCACACAGCGCATCGGACGACGTCTTTTTGTGAACTTCGACCTGGCCGTGTCCAGCAGCTACCTGGCCCCGGTCTTCGATCCAATCACCTTTGCCAGCCGAGCCTATGAGTTCGACGGCATCGCGAAGGCCGACGTGGTGACAAGCTACCGTATACCGCTTTCGGATCTGAAGGGCATCCGGCTCTACGGTAAGGTGGAGAATCTCTTCAACCGCGACTATTACGAAAACGGCTTTCGGACCCCAGGGGCCACCGCGCTTGGCGGCCTGCAGTTCGAGTTCTAACAAAAAGCAACCACGAAGACACGAAGACTCGAAGAAACACCAAGCAACAAACAAATTAAAACATGTACTTGAGCGCGAACTGAAGGATCCGCGGGCTGCCGGCGGACAGGATCCGGCCGAAGTTACGATTGGCGAGTCGCGCCTCGGGCGCGCCAAAGTTGACCTGGTTCCAGGTGTTGAAGAATTCCGTCCGGAACTGAAGCTTCGTTCCCTCGGATATCAGAAAGTTCTTCGAAATTGCGAGGTCGGTACTCGAGTGCGCGGGCCCGCTGAAAAGATTGCGCGCGGCATTGCCATAGCGCCCGGGTTGATTGGGCACGAAGGCGCTGGTGTTGAAGAACTGAGCGATCATGTCGTCGCGGCTGGAATGCGATCGGACCGGGTCGCCCACGAGGTCCGGACGGTCAAAGCCGACCCCGGTAAGCGAATTATCCCGGTCGCTGCGCACCCAGACGGGTAGTCCGCTCGCCAGGCTCACAATGCCCGAAACCTCCCACCCGCCGAAAACCTTGCCGAGAAAACCTTGTTGTTGTTTCCAGGCCGGGATCTCGTAAACGAAGGAGCCGGTCAGTACGTGAGTCCGGTCTTCGTCCGAGCGAGCCCGATCGGCGCGGTGATCCAATGGATCCTGCGGGGTCGTCCCGAGATTCTGGGCCGAATAGTAGTCCAGGAGCTTTCCCAGAGTGTAGGCAGTCAGGAAAGTCAGCCCATTTGAGAAACGCCGGTTCACCGAGAATTGCAAGGAGTGATAGGCGGCATTGGAGTTGGTCGCGACCTCGCGGAAGCTGGTGTAGATGCCGGGCATCAGTATCCTGCGACTATCGGTGTTGGCGGTCGTGGACTGCCCCGGAATGTAAACCGCCGGGTTTTTCTGCACCATCCGCAGGAGATTGTGCGCGAGTTTCCCCACGTAACCCGCCTTGACGACCATGGCGCCGGGGAGCGCGCGCTCGACGCTGAGGCTCATTTGATGGACATAGGGCAGAGTGAGCACGGGCGCGGGCACGGTAAACAAACCCATCGGAAAACTGAATCTGGCCCCGCCAGGCGTGTAGACATAAGGGAACGGGCTGGTGCGGCCCTGATACGGATCGGTCAGGCTGAACGGGTTGTTGATGAATTCCCGAATGACGAAGGGTTGATTGACCGCCGGGTAGGTCCAGATGTCGGAGCGGAAATCTTCGTAGAACAGCCCGTAGGCTGCCCGGATGCTCAGATTCCCGTCTCCGCGGGGATCCCAGGCCAGCCCCAGACGTGGAGCAAAGTTGTTCTTGTCCACCGGGACAAGGCCGCGGCTGATGCCGGCGTCGCCCGGGAAGACCATGCCTGGAGGAGCCGCCGGTGTCACCGTGGACGTCTGCCCTTCACGATACGTGTTGGTCCAGTCGTGGACATGGTGATAAGGCCGGACCAATTCAAAACGGAGCCCCAGATTGAGCGTGATCCTGGGGGAGACGCGATAGTCATCCTGGATGAAAAGATAAAAGTTGTAGCCCTTTACTACCCGGTCATAAGGGCTCGCCTGGTCGAGACTGCGCGGTTTGCCAATCAGAAGGTCGGCGAATGCGTTATCTGTGATCGAGCCGTCGAAGCGGAAATAACCGTTGGTTGCCGTCGAGGCTCGATTGATCATTTCCGTGCGTTGATATTCGCCTCCGAACTTCACGGAGTGCTTGCCCCGGAACCAGCTGGCGCTGTCGCCGATCTGGTAGATGTTGCCGTGCTCGATGTAGTTCAGGCCGGAATCGAGCGAAAAGAATCCGTCCACGGTGATGTTGGAGAGCTGCGGCGGAGTGACTCCCGGCAGAATGGCTCCTAAATCCGATAGCTGGGTGTCGTCGAGACTGCGGACGCGGGTGTCGACCCGGTTGATGCCGAGGTGCAGCTCGTTCAGAAGGGATGGACTGAATGAATGAGTGTCGTGTAGAGACCAGTTGTCCACCTGGAGCGCTTCCCGGTTTGGAGCGTACGGAGAGACATTGCCGAGCTGCGTGACCACGTTGCTCTTTTCACGGAAAAAACGGAGATTCACGGTGTTTGCGCTGCTGATGTTGTGATCGACGCGCCCGAGATACTGGTCGCTGTCCGTGGGGCGAGAGACCAGAGCAACCCAGCGGCCGTCGGGTGTGTTCGGCAGCGGAACGTATCGGTCCAATAACTTTACCGCCACCGCATCGAACCGCTGGGAGGGAATCTGGCCATTGGGAAACGGCTGACTGGTGAGGGGGTCCCTCGGTCTTCGGGCGGATGCCGAAAAATCTCCTGACCGTTCGGCCACGCTGGGCGGGAGGGCGGTCGCGTACAGGGAAGTCTCTCGAATCCTGGTCCCCTGGTACGAACCAAAGAAGAATGTCCGGCTGCGGATAACCGGTCCGCCGAAGGTAAAGCCAAACTGGTTTTGTTTCAGGTCAGGCTTGTCCACGGAGAAGAAGTTTCTCGCGTTCAGCGCCTTGTTGCGCAGAAACTCCCAGACTGCGCCGTGGAATTCGTTGGTCCCGGCGCGAGTGATCGCAAGGACGACGCCTCCGGCATTGCGGCCGTACTCGGCCGAGAAACTGCTGGTCAGGACCTTGAATTCCTGCAGGGCGTCGGGCGACGGAAAGTTGAGGGCCGAATTGTGAGTCAGATTCTGGTGCGAGGTGCCATCGAAGCGAAACTCGTTCTGGGTATCCCTTCCGCCCGCAACGGTGATATCGGGGCCGTTGCGTCCGTTGGTGACAACCGTGGGAGCCGAAACGCTGATCACTCCCGGGACCACGCGCGCCAGGGCGACCGCGTTGCGGCCATTCAACGGCAGTTCTTGAATCCGCGTCTGATCGACGACCTCGCCGATGGTCGAGGATCGGGTGTCGACCCCTGGAGTCTGAGCAGTAACGGTGACGCTCTCCGCCACCACGCCGACCTGGAGTGAAATATCCAGCCGGGCGTTTTCGTTGACCGAGAGCGTGACTCCTTCCTGGACGAAGCGCCGAAATCCCTGACATTCGGCCGCAATCGAATAAGGGCCCACGGGCAGGTTGGGAATGATGTAGCTCCCGTTCGCGTCTGTAGTGGCGCTTCGTGTGAAAGACGTGAGCACATTTCGCGCCGTTACCTGGACGTTGGGCACAACCGCGCCCGTAGCATCCCGGACGGTTCCGAGTAGTGTTGCGCTCGTTGTCTGGGTCGCGCCGGTCGATGGGAAAGCAAGAACGACGGAGAGGATGGTGGGGAAAGCCCACTTTCTTCCAAGCATGGGTACCTCCCGGATCGAAGGATCGAAATTGTACCCATGGTATACCAAAAGATCCTGTTTGTCTTTCCAGGCGTCTTCGTATTTTTCTCGAACTACCCGCAGCACCCGACCACGACTACGCGCACGACACGTCAACGTCCACGTTGACGTGCACGTGATCGTGCTCGGCTTTTTATCCGTGTGCGGCATTGGGCCGCTCTTTCCAGTGTCAGCTGATAGCTCCGCGGCCGTTTCTGTTGTCTTGTCTTGGTGGTATTTGTTCTATAATCCCCCAAGATCACGTTCTATGAGGAGGCCGGCCATGAACCCCTCTGCATCTGAAGTCTCGCGGCGCAGCTTTTTTTGCAGGCTTGCGGGCGGATCCGCCGCTGCGGTGACCACCCTTACCCAGGTGAAGGGCCTCTTTGCGCAAGCGCTCAGCACTCTGCGTGATGCTCCGGAACCCGGGCGCGAGAACTGGCGTGACGACGGCGGGTACTGGGAGAAGGTGCGCAAGAAATTCATGCTGGAAGAAGGACTGGCCTACATGAATACCGGCACACTCGGACCCACACCGAAACCGGTTTATGATGCGATGACCGAATACTGGCGCTTGATGGCAGTCAACCCGAACGAAAACAGCCAGATTTTTCAGGACCGCGTCGATGAGATACGGATGAAGGCCGCCTCGTTTCTCGGGGTCTCGGCCGATGAGCTCGCGATTACGCGCAACACCACCGAGGGAAACACAACCTTGTGCCAGGGCCTGGATCTGCGCCAGGGAGACGAGATCCTGATCACCGCCTTCGAACACGCCAGCAATCGCGAAACCTGGATGAGGCAGGCCAAGCGCTACGGCCTGGTGGTGAAGGAAGTCAAGTTCCCCATCCCGCCCAAGAACCCTGAGAGCATCGTGGCAGCTTTCGAGCGTGAGCTGACCCAGCGGACTCGCGTCATCCATTTCGCCAATCCGCTCCCGAGCACCGGCTGTTTGCTTCCGGCCAAAGAACTGGCGCAGCTGGCGCACAGCAAGGGCGTCCTGTGCTTCGTCGATGGCGCCCACAGCATCGGGATGATCCAGTTCAGCCTGAAGGATTGGGGTGTGGACGGCTATGCTTGCAATGCGCACAAATGGCTGGCCGGCCCGGCCGGATCGGGCCTTCTGTTCGTCAAGGAAGACGTTCAAGATCGAGTCTGGCCCAATATCGGCCTGTGGAGAGATCCCCCCAGAGGAGCGCGCAAGTACGAAGCCTTCGGCCGGCGGCCCTGGCCGGTCGTGGCCGCGCTGGAGGACACGCTCGACTTTCAAATCGCCGTGGGCCGGCAGCGCATCGAGCAGCGCACGCGCGGACTGGGCGCGTACCTGCGCCGCAAGTCGACCGAGATCCCCGGGGTTCGCCTGCACACGCCCATGGATCCCGCAATGTCGGCCGGGATCACGAGCATCGGGATCGAGGGGGTAGCGGGACAGCGGATCAAAGAATACCTCCGGCAGAAATACGACACGTACGTGCCGGGAGGGAGCCAGCAGATCCGGTTCTCCACGCACTATTACAACACGTTTGCGCAGGTCGACAACGTCGTGCAGGCGCTTCGAGAACTGGCTGCGGGGCGGACACAACAGTGAGTGCGGTTGGCACTGCGAAACAAATACCACTAGGACACAAAGACACGAAGAAACACCAACAGGAGGGAAGTATGCATCGAATCTCGAGATTGCTACCCATTCTGTCTCTGTTTTTATCCGCTGCGCTTCCGGCGCAGACTTCGCTCTCTACGATGCGCGGGCACCATCACGGATCCGAGTGGTCTGGTCGTGCCCGGCGTCGAAGTGACCCTGACCGACATCGCCACGAATGTGCTGGCGCGGTCGGCCATATCGGACAATAACGGAAACTTCGAAATGCCGGACCTCAAGCCGGGCACCTACCGGCTGCGAGCCGAACTTGACCGGCTTCAAAACGCATGTGGCCGACAACATCGCGCTCGAGGGAACACAGATCCGGCGCATGGACATCCGGCTCGACGTCGGACAAGTCGCCGAGCAGATCACGGTCGAGGCCGGACGCGCCGTAATCACGACCGACACGGCCGAGATCTCGACCGGCTTCACCCAGAAGCTGTTCGACGCGAGCCCGATGGTGCGGACTTACTACCCGCAGGCATTGATGGCAACCTTGCCCACCACCGACAGCACCATGGGAACTTACGCGCTGCGGATTGCGGGACAGGCCTCGACTCAGGTTGCCGAGGGAATGGACGGCGTCTGGACCAATGACGGGACCGTGAACCTGATCAACAACATGATGGACTTCACCGAGCTCACCGTCGTCGCGGTCAACAATCGGGCCGACCAGGCCCGGGTCGCGAACTTCAACATGGTGTCCAAACGCGGCGACAACGCATTCCATGGGACGGCGTTCTATTCGCACTTCAACTCGGCGCTGAACGCCCGCAATTTTTTTGAGCCACGCAAGCCCGTCCTCATTGAACACAAGGCGCACGCGGACGTTTCCGGGCCAATTTTCCCCAACCGCACCTTCTTCTACGTCTCCTACTTCCATCAGAAGCTGCCGGCCGGCTCCTTCAACCGCGGGACCGTGCCTACTCAGAGGATGCGCCAGGGAGACTTCACCCAGGTTACCTCAGCGGTGAGGGACCCGCTGACCAATCAGCCATTCGCCGGGAATATCGTGCCCGCGTCGCGGTTCAATCCGCTCAGCCAGAAAGTGCAGCAGCTCTATATTCCGGACCCGAACCTGGGTGATCCTGATACCCTGGTCAACAATCTCGGGTTCGAGCACCCGTATCCGGACGACCTGTTCCGGGCCGACTACCCGATGTTCCGGATCGATCACAACATCTCCTCGAAGAATTCGATCTACGGCCGCTACATCCGTCGCTACACGCCGTACGTCCTCAAGCGCAATCTGCCGGGCTTCGACTAGACCCGCGTCCGCTGGCATCGCGGCACGGTGATCTCGGACACACACGTCTTCTCCCCCACGCTGGTCAACACCTTCCGCTTCGGCTGGATGTGGGACTCCGTCGAAGACGGCACCGAAATCGATGGTTTCACGCCGCGCCGCGGCGATCAGGTGGTCCAGGAGATCGGGCTTCAGGGGGTCAATCCCGGAAACCTGCAAGCCATGGGCTTTCCGAGAATGGAAATCACCGGGTTCAGCTTTCTCGAGACCAATCCGGGGGGCGTACTCCAGGATGATCATAGCTTCATCTTCTCCGAGTCGCTGACCTGGTCGAAGGGGCGGCACGTCTGGAAATTCGGCGGGGACTTCAAGCGGGTCGGCCGCTTCGCCAGTCTGATCAATACCGGCACTTACGGCGACTTCCGATTCAATGGCAGCTTGACGGGCCATCCCTATGCCGACTTCCTGCTTGGGCTCCCGGACCGCAGCATTCGCCTCGATCCGCGCCTCGACCGGACCCAGATCGGCTACGAGCACGGTCTGTATGTGATGGACACCTTCAAATTGAGCGCAAAGCTCACCCTCGACTACGGGCTGCGCTGGGACTATTTCTCGGCGCCTTATTACGAAGACGGACTCCAGTACAGCTGGGACCCGGCGACCGGCAATGTAGTCGTGCCCGAGGAGGCGCTCAGCTCCGTCAGCCCGCTCTATCCCGCCAATATCAAGATCGTCACCGGAGAAGTGGAGCCCGATTCCGACCTGGGCAACTTCCGGCCTCGACTGGGCTTTGCTTACCGTCTCGGTCGCGACACCGTTTTGCGAGGAGGCTACGGCGTGTTCACCGAACACGTCGGCTATTTCGATCGCCTGCAGTCCGGTGGCCCGTTCGAGATCGCCGAGACCTACTTCAACGCGATTGAAAACGGCGTTCCGCGCTTTGCCTTCCCCAATCCATTTCCAACCAGCCTGGCTTCGGCTTCGATACCCTCGCAGAGCGTCCGTGGATTTCCGCTGCAGACCAGTCATGGGTCGATTCACCAGTTCAACCTGAGCGTCGAGCGCCAGATCCGGGATTTCGGAGTGAGGGTTTCGTATATCGGGTCGCGCAGCCGGGGGCTGAACTATGCGCTCAATGTCAACAAGCCGCGCCCGAGCCTGGATCGGTTTACCCAGGATCGCCGTCCCTACCCCCAGTTTGTAGGGACCACCTACGTTCAGGAGGACGGAGCGAGCAATTATGACGGCTTTCAACTGGAAGTGCAGAAAAGGGCCGGAGCCTTCACGTTCGACGCGCACTACACGCTGCAGTCGAACGTGTCGAATTTCCTCAACCTCGAAAACCCCTACGATCACCTGCACTGGAACCGCGAACAACTGGCGCGCCAGAAATTCGTTTTCAACGCCCTGATCTCGCTGCCGTTTGGCCGTGGCCGTCGCTATCTTTCCGACGCGCCCGGGTATCTGGACCAGATCGTGGGCGGATGGGAAATCGTGAGCCTCACCTTCTTCAAGTCGGGTCCCTTCTTCTCGCCCGTGTTCTCGGGCGCCGATCCGTCGAATACCAATACTACCGGCGGGCTGCCCGACCGGTTGGCCGACGGCAATCTTCCGGCCGGCGACCGCCGTGTCGAGCTGTGGTTTGATCCTTCGGCATTTCGAGTTCCCGGGCTCGGCCAGTTCGGGAACGCCGGCATCAATATCCTGGAAGGTCCGGGCAACACCCTGCAGCATCTGAGTATGGTCAAGAAGTTCCGCGCCACGGAACGGCTGACGGTGGAATATGTCGCCGGAATATCGAACCTTTTCAATACGCCCCACTTCCAGTTCCCGCGTACCGACATCTCGGTGGCGCGCGCCGGCGAGATCACCGACGCCCGCACCATCAATCAGGACAACGAAAAGGCGGGACCTCGCATCATTGAGATGACGCTGCGGCTTCGGTGGTGAACAAGCCGCAACACGCTGTGGCCTGCGCCACGACCACACCACACGACCACGTCCACGCTCACGTGCACGTCAACGTCCACGTTGACGTGGTCGTGCACGTGGCCGTGGTCGGCTGTTGCGGTTGTTCGACCCTGGAAACTCTCTCCACAACTTCAAGCGTGGAAGGAAAGCCATATGAAAACATATCGGGTGGCCGTCATCGCAGGAGACGGCATAGGGAAGGAAGTCATTCCGGTCGGAATGCGAGTCCTTGATGCCGCGGGAGAGCGGTTCGGCTTTCGCCTTGAAATGGAATCATTTTCCCTGGGGCTCCGAGTACTATTTCCAGAATGGTTCCATGATGCCGGCCGATGGGTTGGATCAGCTGGGCCGGTTTGATTCGATTTACCTGGGCGCCGTGGGCCATCCCCGCCTGCAGGACAATGTCACGTTGAACGGGCTGCTGTTGCCCATCCGTCGCGGCTTTGACCAGTACGCCTGCGTGCGCCCGTCCGTTCTCTATCCAGGCGCTTCCTCTCCGTTGTCCGGGAAAAAGGCGGGTGAGATCGACCTGGTCGTCGTGCGCGAAAATACTGAGGGCGAATACTCTCAGGTCGGAGGAAACGTTTACACCGGCTCGGCCGATGAAGTAGCCATCCAGACCGCCGTCTTTACCCGAAGAGGAACCGAAAGGGTCATTCGCTTTGCTTTCGAGCTGGCCCGGCGGCGCAACAAGAAGCGCCGGCTGACTTCGGTGACCAAGTCGAACGCGCAGGGATTCAGCATGGCGTTTTGGGATCGAGTCTTTGCGGAGGTATCACGGGATTTCCCCGACATCGTTACGGAATCGCTCCTGGTCGACGCGGCCTGCATGGATCTGATCCGGCGCCCGAGACCTTCGACGTGATCGTCGCCTCAAATCTTTTCGGAGATATTCTCACCGACATGACCGCCATGATCACCGGGAGTCTCGGATTGGCTCCCAGCGCCAATCTGAACCCGGAGAAGTCTCATCCCTCAATGTTCGAGCCGGTTCATGGCTCGGCCCCCGACATCTCAGGGAAGGGAATTGCCAACCCCCTCGCAACCATTCTTGCGGGCGCGATGATGCTGGAGTTCCTGGGCGAACCGGACGCCTCGCAGCAGTTGGAGTCGAGCGTGGTCCGGATTCTTTCGGCAGGAAAGCCGCTGACACCGGACCTCGGCGGCAGCGCTCGAACTGAAGAAGTAGGCGCGGCCGTTGCAGCCGCTCTTGGTTAACCCAAAGATTCTTCGTGTTTCTTCGTGTCTTTGAGTCTTGGTGGTATTTTTTTTGCATCCTAAAAGCTGAGCCGCGCGTTCATCTGAATCGTTCGGGCGCCTCCGGTGCCGAAGATCCTCCCGAAATTCACATTGTCGATGTCCGTGGTAGGCCCTCCGAGGTTGGTGTGATTGAGAGAATTGAACATGTCCGCCCTGAGCTGAAACCTGAGCTGTTCGGTGATGGCAAAATTCTTGCCGAACGAAAAGTCCAGAACCCAGGAGCCCGGTCCCCGGAAAGCGTTGTGCCCGGCCGAACCGGGCCTTATCGGAATCGACCCCGCGCTCAGCGGCACCCGGGCGAAAGCAGCCCGATTCAGATAAAGCAGGGTTTGCCGGTAATCGGAGAGGACCGCGTTCTCCGGATCAATCAGGTCCGGCCGGCTGGCGGGCCCACCCGGGCTCCTCTGGCTTACGCTGAAGGCGCCGCCGCTTTGAGCACGGAAGATTCCGCTCATTTGCCAGCCTCCGAGAATGTTTCGGACCAGCCCGTTCCCGTTTGCGAACCTGGGCAGGTCATAGACCCAGTCGGCGCTGAAGACGTGGGTTGTGTCCCCGATCGAGGGGCCGCGATTACTCTTCACATCATAAAAATCCTGGATCGAGTTATCGGCGTCATCGTTAAAGGGAGCCGCATTGTCACCGCCGGTGTAAGAAAGCGCCTTGCCCCAGGTGTAATGGATATCTCCCGCCAGATTCTTCGAGTATCGCTTGCGCAGCGACGTCTGCCAGGAGGAGTAGAAACTCTGCTGCGAGCTGTCCAGATAATTACCTTCAAATCCCAGGTCCGGATTGGGCCGGAGTCCGGTGACGCGATTGACCTGGTTGAACCTTCGGTACATGAACAACTTCACTCCGCGGTTTCCCACGAAGGCCGTCTCCATCATCAGGGATCCCGTCAGCGCGCGTTGTATTCCAAGATACATGTTCATCGTGTAGGGCGCGTGCAGATAGTCGGGTTCAAACAAGTCGGCAATGGAGATCCTGCCCAGGCGGTCCACCAGGGTTACCATGTCCTCGTTATAAACCGGATAGCGCAGACCGAGCGCAGCGGCTTCCGCCCGGCTGAACTGACGGCGGAAGGGAATCGTCGGCGTGTTTCCCACGGCATTATTGAACGTCGCCCAGATCAGGGGACTGTACATCATCCCGAATCCGCCCCGGATCACGCTGGTGCCCCGGCCATCCGGGTTGTAGGCGAAGCCGAATCTGGGAGCGATATTCACCGGATCGGGTTCGAACGGCTTTTCGACGTCGCGCAAGGGACCAAAGATAAAGTTCCCTGCGTCCTGCAGGCCGTCGAGGTTATACAGAGCAGCGGGATTTTCCGGGCTCACAGGTTTGGCGTTGAATATCGAGAAGTAGTCATAGCGGATCCCGAGATTGAGTACCAGCTTGGGACTGAGCCGCCAGTCATCCTGGAGAAAGAAACCGAACTCGTAGCTGCTTGAAGTATACGGATTGACGCCGAAGGTAATCGTGACGCTGCTCGGGATGTTGGCGAGAAATTCCGCCTCGTTGGCATAGGCCACCTGGGGGTTCTCAACATCGGAACGGCCGCCGCCGCGATGGGAATAGATGCCCCCGAACTTGAATGAATGCTTGCCGGAGATCCGGGCAAACTTCTGTTCGAACGTCCACGAAGGTGATTTTCCGTATTGGACCAGTTCACCGCCGCCGCTTCCGAAACCGAGCCCCCCGATATCGGGGATTCGCCGGCCTCCTACATACTTCTCCTCGACTTTGGGATCTTTGATCTCGAAAAAGCCGTCGACCCGGTTTATGAAGTTGTAGTTGAGTCCGTAGCGCGTCTCGCCCATCCAGCCGGAGGAGAACGCGTTGACAAATGTAACCGTCAATGCCTCCGTTTCTCCTTCCCATCCGCGAAAGTTGATCGCCGAAACCCGCGGCGTGGTCTGGGTGGGCCGACCGCGCCGGTAAGTGGCCGCCAGGTTCCCGTTCCCTAACAAACGCACATCCCCCTTGATGACCGCGTGATTCTCGCCGCGAGTTCGAGAGCCCGAGCCTATGAAACGGCCGATGATGCCATTGGGATCGTGCGGCTGGTTGGGAAGGGGGAGTGTGTCAAAGAACAATTTGTAGTCAGGAACCGCCGCAATGGCGGCGTTTCTGATCCGCTGGGTGGGAACGTCGCCTTGCACCACCTCCATGGCGGATTCGCGATAGCCTTCGTAGGCTCCAAACACGAAAATCTTGTCTCTGCGAATCGGCCCGCCGATTGACCCGCCAAACTGATTGAAGGTCAAAGGAGGGCGTGTGGCTGCCGTTTGAACTCGGGCATTCAATTCTTCCGCCTGAAAATTCTCGAACAAGCTTCCATGCCAATCGTTGGTTCCCGACCGGCTGATCAAGTTGACGTTGCCCGTCAGCACATGTCCGTACTCGGCGGCCACGATTCCTTTTGTCGTCTGCACCTCGGCGATGGCTTCGATGCTCATGACATCGATCAGGTTGAAGGACTGGTACATCGACGTGCCCGGAGCCTCGGGGTTGGAGTCCGCGCTCGTCCCATCCAGGGTTACCTTGGTTCCGCTCCTCCCCGCGCCGTTGAGCCTCACCTGTCCGGACCCGCCGGTCGTGACGCCGGTGCCGAGTCGCAGGACATTGGAGAAGTTGCGGCGGGCGAGCGGAAGTTCCGTCACCTGCAGGCGCGAAAAACTCTCGCGCTGCTCGGCAGCCGCCGTATTGACCAGAGGGCTCTCTCCCGAGACGGTGACCGACTCCGTCACCTCGCCCACCTGAAGCGTGAAGGTCTGACGCACGTTTTGCGCCGCGCCCAGTTCCATACTCTTGCTTTCCAGACTCTTGAAACCCGTGAGCGCGATCTTCAACGTATAACGGCCGGCAGGCACGAAGTTGAAGACGAATTCACCTTGAACATCGGTGATCGATTTCAGCGTGGCACTCGTGTTCTCGTTGGTCAGAGTGACGTCGGCGCCGGGAACGACGGCGCCCGACGGGTCATTGACGATTCCATAGAACGTTGCCGTGGTGACCTGAGCCTGGATTGCACCGACCAACACAAACGCCGTCAAGATTACCAAAGATGAAACTCGCAGTTGGCGAACCATGCTTCCTCCTTGTTGAAGGCACCTGAACCTGGAAGGGAGAATGCGTGAACTTCTCTCGCGGGTTGGTCATCGGACCACAATGTAAGATGATGTACTATAGCACAAAAGTTCTTGGCGTTTCTTTGTGTCTTCGTGTCTTCGTGGTTAGGACGCCCTGGATCGATGAATTGGACAGCTGGCCCTGTGGGCAGGCATTGGAAATGGCTGCTGGGAGTGTCTGTCGCGGGACTGTTAGCCGGCGTCGTGATTTTTCATTTTCATGCGCGGGACCGGCGAGGACCCGATATCCCCGGGAACCGGTCGAGTGAACCCCGCCTCCAGTTCGGCGGGACCGACGCCGGCTACATCGATTCCGCAGTCTGCGCCGCCTGTCATCCTGAGATCGACAAGACCTACCGGCAGACCGGAATGGGTAGATCATTGTCTCGACCGCGTCCAGCCAACACCGTCGAGGATTATGGGCGGACCTTTTATCACCCCGCTTCCGATCGTCATTACACGATGGTTCAGCGGGATGGGAAATACTATCAGCGCCGGCATCAAGCCGATTTCGACGGCAAGGAGACCAACGTCGTCGAGAAAGAGATTCACTTCGTAATCGGATCGGGCAATCACGCTCGAACCTACCTCCACAGAACGGAGGACGGGAAGATCGTGGAACTTCCGGTCGCCTGGTACAGCGAAAAAGGGGGGCACTGGGGAATGAATCCGGGCTACGACCGTCCGGATCATCAGGATTTTCGACGCAGGATCACGTTCGGCTGCATGTTTTGCCACAACGGCTATCCGGCCATCGCACCGGGTTCCGATGCCAGTGGGATGGAGCCGGTCTTCAGCGGAGAGATCCGGGAAGGGATTGACTGCCAGCGCTGCCACGGACCGGGACGCGGCCACACTCAGGCCGCCCAGGCGGAGGATGCGACAGTAGAAACGATACGAGGCTCGATCGTCAACCCGGCGCGCCTGGATCCCGAGAGGCGTCTGGAAGTCTGCATGCAATGTCATCTCGAATCGACCAGCTTCCGCCTTCCTTATTCCATCACGCGATACGACCGCGGGGTTTTTTCCTACCGTCCGGGTGAGCCGCTGGCCGGCTACATGCTGCATTTCGACCACGCGCAGGGGACCGGTCATGACGACAAGTTCGAAATCGCCCATCAGGCCTATCGCCTGCGCAAATCGGCCTGTTTTCAGAAATCGGCCGGCTCTCTGACTTGCACCACCTGCCACGATCCTCACGATGTGCCGCGGGGCGAGCGCGCGACCAGGCACTACGTGGGCGTCTGTCAGGGATGTCATGGCGCGCCGCTCGACAAGCTGGTAGCCGCGGGACGTCACACCAAATCTCGCGATTGTCTGGGCTGCCATATGCCCAAGCGGCGCACCGAAGATGTGGTGCACGTCGTCATGACCGATCACTACATCCAACGGCGTAAGCCGGCAGTTGATCTGCTCGCGCCGCTCGAGGAGAGACGTGAAACGGAACAGACCGGCTACAAGGGAGAAGTTGTCCTGTACTACCCGCCGCAACTCCCTTCCGTCGCCGACCGCGAGCTGTACGTGGCTGTGGCTCAGGTGAAGCAGAAGACCAACTTGAAGAAAGGGGTCGCGCTTCTCGAGGCGGCGATTGAAAAGCACCGGCCGGAACAGCCGGAATTCTATTTTGATTTGGCCGAGGCTTACTCCGAGAGCGGCCAGGGCGAGAAGGCAATTTCTTTATACCAACGGGCGCTTGGGCTGAAGCCTGACTTTCGGCCGGCTCAGCACAAGCTGGGGGTAGCGCTGGCAAAGGCGGGCCAGCTGTCTCGAGCAGTGGAAGTGCTTGAAGGCGCGACTCGGCTCACGCCGCAAGATGCCACGATGCTGAATGATCTGGCCCTGGTATACCGCAGGCAAGGGCGAGTCGCTGATGCCGTGACGGCGTTGCAGAAGGTGGTCAAGCTCGATCCCGATATGCCTCAGGCCTACAACAATCTCGGAGGAAGCCTGTCGGAGCTCGGCGATCGAGCTGCGGCGGAAACCGCGTTCAGGGCTGCCATCCGGGTGCAGCCCGATTTCGGGGCCGCCCATACCAACCTGGCCAACCTGATTGCCGCCCGCGGCGATTTCCGCGCGGCGGAATACCATTTCGAGAAGGCGATTCAGTTAGACCCGAAGTATGCGGCCGCGCGCTATGACTACGCTCTTGTGCTCGGCCAAAGGGAGATGTTCGAGAAAGCGCGGGGCCAGTTAGAGGAAGCCGTCCGGCTCGACCCGGATCGGGCCGACGCGCACAATGCCCTCGGGGACATGTTAGCCATTGCGGGAAAGACTGAGGACGCGATTCGTCACTACCGGCGGGCAATCCAGCTGAGCCCCGAGCTTGCCGTAGCGCATTTTAACCTGGGCGCCGCGCTTGCGAGTCAGGGAAAAAAGCGTGAAGCCGAGCAGCACTTCCGGCGCGCAGCCGAGCTGAAGCAAATTCAACCGCGAAGCCGCTAAGACGCATCTTGTGTTCCTTCGTGTCTTGGCGTCTTTGTGGTGGTCAGGAAGCCAGATGAAAATGAAACCGGCCGCAATACTTGTCACATTGGCACTCGGGGTCACGCTCACGCCCCAATTCGCGGCGCTGATATTCCCATGTTCAGCGTGCACGAAGTCACGTTGAAATCCGAAGGCAACTACACTAATCCCTACAAGGAACTGATTGCCGACTGCCACCCTGACCGAGCCGGACGGTAAGACCACGCGCATGTTGCCGCTGTTCTGGGATGGCGGCTCGGCTGTGGAAGTTGCGTTTCTCGCCCGACAAGCCGGGGAAGTGGCAGTGGACAGTCAAGAGCGGCGATGGGGGCCTGAACGGGAAAGCAGGCGCTTTCACGGCAGCGAGATCCAAGCGGAAGGGAACTATTCGTCCCATGCGAGATTCTCCTTACCACTTCGAGCGACAGGATGGCTCACGATTCTGGTTCATGGGCGACACGGCCTGGGCGTTTTTTCACGACAGCCGGGAGGAAAAGTACGATGGGGTTGGGGCGCTGCGCTACCTGGATGCTCGGGCGGCACAGGGTTTCAACGTCATCCATTGCATGATGCTGAGCGAGGTCGGGGATGGCAATTCTGGCGGCAAACCCTGGATCGATCTATCCGCCGAGAAACTGAATCCAGGATATTGGCAGCAGGTGGACCAGCGGATTGCTTATGCCAACAGCAAAGGCATTGTGGTCGGCCTGGCCGTGGCGTGGGCCGACAAACGAAAGCAGGAACCGTTTGCCTGGCGGATGTTTCCCGGCCTCGAAGCCCGCAAACGTTACGCCCGCTATGTTGCGGCCCGTTATGGCGCGTACGATGTTTACTTCCTGGTCTCCGGCGAATGGCATGGCGAAGTGAGGACGCGGCCCAGCACTGAAGCGGAGTTGAAGAAGGAATTCATCGAGATTGGAAACGCCCTCAGCGCAGCCAACCCGCAGGGGCGCATGATGGGCATTCACCCGATGACTCCGCACGGTAGCACGCGCGAGTTCAACGACGCGGCATGGATGTCGTTCGGCGACTATCAGCAGAACTATCATGACCTGCACGTCCGAGCTCTGGAATCCCGCCGCTTCAATAAGCCGGTGGTCAATTCCGAATATGGCTACCACCTGCGCGATCAAAACGGCGACGGGACGCCTGACAAGGACAACAGCACGAGCCTGGCCGCCATTCGCAACGCGACCTGGGACATCGTGATGGCTGGCGCTTACGTCGTGACGGGTTTCGGGACAACCTACTTTGGAGGGCACCGCGACCCTGGGCCATTCGATCTCAATGCCTCGAAGAACAAGGATTGGGAGCGGCAGATTGGCCTGATCCAGCGCCTTTTCACCGGGATGGAATATTGGAAACTGGAACCGCACGATGAGCTGATCCGGTGCAACACTCCGCGAGGCGCGGAGGCCAAGGAATTCGAGCGAACGATTCCTCCTGTTGCCACCTACTGGTGCCTTGCTCAGCCGGGAAAGCAGTACGTGCTTTACGCACGCGGTCTGGCGGACTCAATGGAATTAACGCTGGAAGGGGGCCATTACACGGCGCGCCAGTTCAATCCACGGACGGGTGAGTTTACGGATCTTTCGAAGCCGAACGGGGCGATGCCGTTTCACTACAGACCGCCCGATCAGCAGGACTGGGTTGTATTGCTCCAGGAAGGAAAATTGAAATGAGGCGTTGTTTCTCGTGTCTTCGTGTCTTCGTGGTTAGACTTCATTTCACTTCCTGGCTGACTATCTGCCCGTTGATCACGACTCCAACGACGTGGGACGTATATTCAAACGGATCTCCGTCAAAGAGCGCGAGGTCACCATCTTTGCCGGCTTCGATCGATCCGACGCGGTTCGCGATGCCGAGGATTTTCGCCGCGCCCATCGTTACGGTGTCCAGAGACTGTTCAAAGGATAGACCATTAGCTGCCGCAACGCCTGCCTCAAACAGTACCACTCGCGTCTTGGGCACGTAGCTTTCGTAGCCGCTCTGAAGCGCCACGGGAATCCCGGCCTTGGTGAGGATGGACGCGTTCTCGACCGTCAGATTCTCTGTTTCGCCTCGGGCCCGAGCCATGGTTGCGTGCACGATCACCGGAACTCCTGCCGCCTTTATCTGGTCGATCAGCAGATAAGCATCGGCAGCCCCATCGAGAACGATCCGGATATTGAACTCTTTCGCGAGGCGCAACGCAGCCAGAATATCAGTCGCACGGTTGGCGGTGACGAGCAGGGGGATTTCGCGTTTGATGACGCGTCCGAGCGTGTCCGACCTCAGGCTGCGATCCGGCTTTTTATCTGCCGGCGACGAGTCCATCTTGGTCTGATACTCCTGCGCTTTGATGAGCTCTGCACGCAAGAGCGCGATCGATTTCGATCTCGTGCCCGGCGTCCGCCCTGCACCGGCGAGACCGGCATTGCCAAGCGTCACCGCGACCATCGACTCGGGCACAAGGACGGCCTCGTCCCCTCCACCTTCGACTGTCTTGACGACCATCGTCTGTCCGGAGACCAGCGCCCCGGGACCGTGTCCCGTATGAATAGTTGTCACGCCGAAGCTGCGCAGGTATTCAACCAGTTTTTCACGCGAGTTGTACGAGTCGATTGCTCGCAGCTCAGGTTGTATCGCCGCCGACGTCTCGAGTTGATCCTGATCTTGCGGCTGATTGAGATATCCCGCCAGGCCGACGACAGTGTGCGCATCGATGAGTCCCGGAGTGACGACCTTTGCCGTGAGAATGCGGTATTGCGAGGGAATGACGGCCGCGGCCGCGGACCCGACGCGTTCTATCTTGCCGTCACGTATGAGTATCACACCATTCCTGATCGGCTCACCGGACATCGTGTAGATGGTCTCGGCGCGCACAGCCACCTGAGCGAGGAGATTGCTGGTTGCAATGCAAATGACGGGAACCAGGAGCAGCAGAGAGAAGCGCTTGATCATTTCCACTCTCCTTCCTCTTCGTGCATGTGCTGGCCGTCACGGCCGGCGCCATAGCCCCCGACGGCGTACAGGAGATCTTCCGGGCGGCTTCGATCGAAGACTCTCACGCCCTCAACCCACGTTTCGAGCACTTTGGTGTAAACACTCAATGGATCACCTGAAAGAACGATGAAATCTGCGTCCTTTCCCGTTTCGAGCGAACCGATGCGAGGCGAAAGATCCAGCATTCGCGCCCCAGCCATGGTCAGTCCGTAAAGCGCTTTCTCGCGCGATAGGCCGGCGCGAACTGCCAGCGCTGCCGATCTGAGAAAGAGGCGCGAGTCGGTGATGTAGTCGTCAGTGTGAAACCCGACAAGTGCTCCCGCGCTATCGAGTATCTTTGCGTTTTCAAGGGACAGGTTGATGGTCTCGATCTTTCCGCCGGGCGCGTCGACGTTGATGATCGAGCACGGCACGCCGGCCTTGGCGATTTCCTGCGCGACTTTCCAACCTTCAGAAACATGCTGCAGCACAACGCGGAACCCGAACTCTTTTGAAAGACGGAGGACCGTCAGGATGTCGTCCTGCCGGTGGCTATGAAACTGGACAACCCGCTTGCCGTCGAGAACATCCGCCAGAGCTTCCAGGGCGAGGTCGCGCGCCGGCATCTTCTCCTTGTCGCCCTGTGCCTTTTGAATCTTGTCCCGATAGGCTTGCGCCTTGATGAACATCTCGCGTTGCAAAGCTGCCGACTTCGACCTTGTTCCAGGGAATGGACCCGCGCTGCCGGCGCGCACGGAGTTGGTACCGTTAGCCATCTTGATGCCGCCGGCGATTGTGCCCTGCGCGTCGCGGATCAGCAGGTCATCGATGATCGTTGCGTTGCGGAGCTTGAGGTAAAGAGTCTGGCCGCTGAGCAGATGTCCCGAACCCGGCATTACGTTGACGGTGGTCAACCCTCCGGCTCGAGCGCGCTTCAGGCTTGTGTCCCGGGGATCGAACGAGTCGAGCAAGCGCACATCCGGTTGAAGCGGAGCTGACCCGTCAGCGCCCGAGCCTCCTCCGATATGGCTGTGAGTATCGATCAGGCCGGGCATTATGACCTTTCCCGTAACGTCAACTCGTTCTGCATCCGCTGGGATGCTGGTCGAGCCAGAGGGGCCAACTGCGACGATCTTGCCGCGTTGGACGACAAGCACACCGCTCGGAATGGGCTGGCCTGAGACAGGTATGATCTGCGCGCCCGTGAATGCTCGCGGACGTTCCTGGGCAAGCGCCGTGCAGGCGCAAACGACTACCAGGAATAGAGTAGAAAACGATTTCATTGGAGTCTCCGTGTGCGATTCGTTGCCAAAGCGGCGCTACCCTTGAATGATACTACAGCGCACGAATGAGACGTCAAAGGACTCTTCGTGCCTTCGCGTCTTTGTGGTTAGTCTTTTGTTCCGCTCGCTTGAATCGCATACCGACAAATGGCATAGTGAGGTAGTGACAATTGTCTTATCGAGGACCTCATGAAAACGGCAGCCACAGTCATTGACCTGCTCGGCGGGGCGCGAGTGCTCGGCCGCCGCGTCTCTTCCGAGAAGGAACTGGTACTTTCGCTTCAAGAAGGGCTGCCGTATCGCGCCCTGGAAGCAGTGAAGCGGCGGCTTCATCTTTCCGACAGCGAGCTGTCCCAGGCGATTGATATTCATCCGCGAACCCTCATTCGCCGAAAATCTCAGAAACGGCTTCGGTCCGACGAATCTGATCGCTTGTCGCGGCTGCTACGCGTGACGTCTCAGGCGATCGATGTGCTGGGCGGCGAAGAGAATGCCATGGCCTGGTTACGTCACCCTAACCGCGCTTTGGGTGGCTCTCCACCGCTCCAGTATGTCAGCACCGACCTGGGCGCCAGGCGGGTTGAGGCTCTCCTCAGTCACATCGACTGGGGCGACCTGAGTTGATGCGGGTCTACCGCCTCTACCGCAAGCGGCGGCGGGACACGGCATTCACGGGCGAAGGGGCCAGAATCACCGGCGCGCGCTGGAACCTTCCCGGAACCGCGATGGTGTACACCTGCTCTACGCTATCCCTTTGTCTGCTGGAATTTTTCGTTCACTTTGACCCGGAGGTTGCAGATCTCACCCGGCTGAACCTTGAATACCGTTGGGCTGATGTGCCGGAAACGGTGCCCCGATTCGAAGCCCGGGACTCAGACCTCCCAAAGAACTGGAAGGAAATTCCCTGGCCCAAGTCAACCCAGGAGATGGGAACGAAGTGGATGATTGAAGGTCAGCACGTGGTTGTGTCGGTTCCTTCGGTCATCGTTCCGATGGAAAGGAACCTCCTGCTGAATCCGAAGCATCCGTTATTTCCCAAGATCAGTATCGGTCCGCCATCGGCCATTGAGATTGATCCCCGCTTGTTTTCAGGGTGATGGTACTTGAAGCCCGCGAACGGGATTCCCGTTGCCTCCAGGCTTCTTTCAGATGGAATTTTCCGGCGCACAAGGGTAGACTCCGGCCCCGTCATCTCTGCAGCAGAATACAGATCTCACAACATTTTGAGTTTTGATGGAGGGGAAATGAGCCGAAACCCAGCTTTCACTAACCTTGCGGGCCGCCCGTTTCGTATTGCTGCACATCCGTCGGCCGCCGCGATCCGAAAATCGCAAACCAGCTACAAACCCTCTGTGGCTCCACGCCACATGGTTGACGGCGTGTTCCAGGGTGGTGGCGCATTGGGTACCGCATATGTGGGCGCTCTTCGCGTGCTGCATGATAATGCCATCGGCTTCGCACGGGTGGCAGGCAATTCGACCGGATCGATCACGGCCGCGATGATTGCCGGCGGCTTTACCCCCCCGGAGATCCAGTGGCTCTGCTCGGCGTTTACGCCAACGACCCGGCCATCGACGCTGCCGGCGGCGATTGACCAGCCCATTGACTTCATGTCGTTTCTCGACGTTCCCTCACCCACGCAAGTCAGCACCCAGGCCAGGCGTTCAACGCTGCTGTGGAATGTGGTGAAGGGCACGGTGATAGATGAAGTCGCAAAGATTTCTTTGCCCATCAAATCGCGCACTGAGCTTGTCGATGGCCTGGTGGATGGGGTGCTGGACTTCGGTCTCAAGAATGTGCCGGTGCTTGGTGATCTGACGATCCGCGAATTGTTCGGCAGGGTACCGGGCAATCAAACTGACCCGCTGAAAACCGCGCTGGGCGCCGCCCTGACGGCCTCCGGGTATCCTCGCACTCCTCCTCAGGTCGGCGACTTGGTTCCGATAGTCGCGGCCACCGCGCCGTTTCGCACGCAATTCGCCGACACCGTCTGGATGGCGGTAGCGATGAACGAGCCGCTAGAGACGCTGATTACGCAGTTCTTGTTTGAAGGGTCGCTATTCGAAGGTCAGGAATGCCTGAACACACTCCGCCGGTTGTTCGGGCAAAAGCTGTTCAATGACGCCAACCGGCGGGTGTATTTCAGCGATCTGAAGATTCCGCTGGCGATGATCGGGACGAATCTGGAAACGGGACAGATGGAGATCTATAACTCCGTGCAGCATCCCACCATGGAAGTCGCCGAAGCGGTGCGGCGGTCCATGAGCATTCCCTTCGTGTTCCAGCCGCGGGGCAGCAACTTCGAGTTTGTGGATGGCGGGCTGTGCTCGAATTTCCCGGTCTGGCTGTTTTCGTCCACCGCGGACCGCTACTGGCCGGCTGCCAGCCGCGACAGCGCGCGACCCAAGATCGGTTTTGGCCTCGACCAGAATGAGAACGCTCCCTCCCAGTGGAATGTGCAACCGGCCCGATTCAAGACCACAGGAACGCCCGGCCGTATCGATGACTGGGAGGTGGCCAAGCCGATCTTGATAGAGGTGCTCCGCGACCTGCACCGGAATGCTTTTGCCAAGCTTCACCGGTCTCCACTGCAACCGTGCCACTGATCACAGGCGTGGATGCAGCGGATACACCTTACAATCCGCCATCGGCCCGGTCGGCGACGGACGGTTCGTGAAAGTCGCAAGTAACCACGAAGACGCGAAGAAAACTATTCGGTCTCGAAACCGTGGGTCGTAAACTTCAGCGTCCGCGCGTTTTCGGTCACGGTGCGGACTACGTTCCCCCGGGGCGCCGACCGGAATTTCGGCTGCGATTTCCAGAGTTACCTTAACATCTGAACCGACCAGGCCGCGAGGTGGTGTCCCACCAGCTCCGCTTCGTGTTCGAGGCAGGTCGCTTGTTCGAGGCATACAATGCAGGTATGGTTGGGTTCTCTATTGGGTGACTAATGCGGTCAACGCTCCGGCCAGGATAGTGAAAATCAAGATGAAGGCTCCAGCCCCCAGCACCAGGTGTACACAACCATTGGTGTACCTGTGCCTCGGCACAACCTCTCCCTTGCGTGCCCGCTCAGCGGCGACAGCATCGAAGCTAGGCTGATTGTGTCTGAACTTCGTCCACGTCCGATCATCTGGCATGAGCCCTCCGAACCGGATAGAGTCCCGTCAATGTTCTGAAGACAGGCGATCCTTCAAGACGACGGATCAGTGCGTCGTCAACCAGAATCAATTTGAGTCCCCGAAACTGGTAATGAGGCAGCGCGCCATTTTTCTTTCAGGATGACGCACCTATGAGGTGAAATAAACTGCACTTCGATTCGAGGCCCGCTTACTGTACCCCTCTACTTCGGCGAATTAGTCGTTATGTCAACTCTAGCGACCGTTCCGAAGGAACATTCTAGATGGTTGCCACCGACGGTGCATCGGCGCAGGCGACCATTCTTGATAGGCGGATAGGACCAATTGGGAAGGGATCTGAGTGGGCGCATCCGCCCAGGCGGGGGGGCACCAAAGTACTACCCTCAGGTGCTCGCCGACCTCACCTCCGAGTCACGCGGCGGCAGCAAGCTGCCGCAACACCCGGCGCAAGCTTGCGCGC
>CAWHCF010000041.1:0-231917 GCA_963827655.1 uncultured Acidobacteriota bacterium | reverse complement strand
ATTCGCTCTGAAGGTACAGTTCTGATACAGTGTTGCTCAACGTCCAAACCGGGCACGCTCTAACGAGGGCGGAATAGTCCCAAAATCCCTGAGGTGGAAGGCCGCTCATGAATCGGCGTGAGTTCGTTGGCTTGTCCCTGGGAGCCGCATTCCAACTCTCAGTGCTTCCGCAATCTGCTGTTGTTGGCTTAGTCCCATCTAATTGTGTCGAAAACATTTATGTCCAATTTAACCCAGATTAGAACTGCTGAAGTCAAATTCGCCTGTAATTTCATGCCACATAGAGTTTTACGTCCATTCCAGCAACACTTGACGACGGAAGCCCCCAATAACCTACCTGGGCGACTTGCATGTGGAACGTCCGTCTTCATGACTTCCTTCCAGGGATCAAACGGTTATGGATTCAGTCCGACGATTCTGCCACAGGACCACGCTCACCCCGCGCCGTAGAGCGCGTTGATAAGAAACACGTCTCCCTCGCTCAGTCCCCGAACGCTGGCCGATGTGGATATCTTCCTTGGGGATGATCGTTGGCCGTCCGTTGGCGCTGAATGCGTGCCGTCCATCATGCATGATCGAGCCGTGATCGTACGGGCGTATGAGTTCGTGACCAGACAGGTGAATCATGAAGTTGTGCCGGAATCCGGGGTCGATGTTTTCCCAGACGATCGTCACGTACCGGTCGCGATCGGCCCGGCGGTTGTTCGTGCCCAAGTCCGACGGTATGACCGAACGAATGGATGACGTTCCCCAGGTTGGCACTGCCGATCGTCAGCCGTTGCGGTCCGCCCCGCATGCCAACGGCTGACAAGTCGCCGTGGCCTTTGACGATCGCCACGTCATTGGCGCCTTCCTCCACATCCGGCTTGTCGAGCGGCGTGAAACGCAGGACGGTCTTCTCTTCGAAATGGCGCGATTGCCTGGCGCACGAGGGTGATGTCGAACTCGGTGAGACCCGAGGAAAGCACGTACGGTATCGTGCGATCCGTCCACAACCGCGAAGGCTCCAGAGGTGCATCTTCGGCGGCTCGGCGTTTCTTGTGTTGTACGGGGGGCGCCTGCGATGGCGTGGAGGTCGATGCAGAAGCTGGCACGCCGAGCTCAGGATCCTTTCCCATCAAATCGGTGGCGGCGTCGTAGAACACCGCGCGGCGCGTGCCGTCCAGACGTGCCTGAACCACCGACTTGGACAAGCCGATGCACGATGAACCCGTCCGGCGTCGTGTCGACCAGCGAGTAACGCCGCAGGGCAGCGATGGCGGCGTCGAGCGCCAGCTGATTGCGGACCGTGCCCCGCAGCGGTGAAGGCAGCCGATCCGCTTGCTGCACGAGCAGCGAGCGCAAGATCCCATCCGACGGGAGGAACGCAAACAGGTTCAGCAGGTCAACAGCCCGCCGGCTCCGACGCCCCGACGCGTTCCAGAGCAATGTCCCACACCGTCGCAACCGACTTCTTCGCTTCCGATGCATTGACCTGCCACCCGAGTGTTTCTGCGGGGTGGCTTCTGGAGCAGATCGAGGTAGCGTTCGAACCCGGCCCCGGTTTCCTCGACGTATGCAGCGACTTGAGCGAGCGCGAGTGGCAGGTGCCCGACGGCGACCGCCGTGTCGACCGCCACTCTTGAGATGGCGAGGCCAGTGCGGCGTTCCAGGTAGGCGGCCGCCTCCTTCGGCTGCCACACGCCCATTCGGAGGACGCGGGCCACCGCGCCCCATGCGGGATAGCGTGAGGTGATGATGACGTGGCCGCGGCTAGATTTGGGAAGCAGCTCTCGAATGACGTCCGGATGTTCGGTGTTGTCAAAGGCAAGAGGCCGAGTCGTCGAGGCTGTTCAGCTGCTTGACGGGCCCGCGGCCGCCGCCTGTTTCGCATTGCTCCTGCCCTCGACGCCCAATGCCGCGCCCAGTCCTCGGACGTCTTCCAGGCAAGTGTCCACGTACTCCGAGCGGACCCACCACAAGATGTCGTACTCCGCCCCGTAGCGGTAGCTGTACTCCAAGGCGATCTGTGTCTTGCCGATTCCACCGAGCCCGGTCAGCGCCTGCGTTCCGGCATCTGGTCTGCCGCTGGTCAACTCTTCGTGCAGCTGGCGCAGGTACGCCTCACGTCCGCTGAAGTTCCGATTGCGCGGGAACGGAGAATGATGAATGTGCGGGCGGTGGTCGGTGCTCGCGTGCGCCGCCGCCGCACGGCGGACGCCGGCCGCAGGCGTCAATGGTGTCTGTCGTGTGGTGGCCAGGCCGCGAATCCGGTCGTGGAGGTCCACGAACGCGCGCTGGCGTTCCGGCAGATCGAGCTCGCTCAGTGTCCGTTGCGGCGTGCCAAAGCCCTGGGTGTCGCTCAGCAGGATGCGCTGTTCGCGTCCCCTCGCGTCCAGAAAGACAACCTCCTCAGACGTCACCGTCGAGGGACTGACGTACACCGGCAGGACCGTGAGCGTGCCGTTCGTCTGCCGCTCCAGGATGCTCGGCAGCTCTTCTTCGTAGACGAACGTCGACGTCAGAAACTCCTGGGAGATGAGAAGGACGGCAACGTCCCGCGGCGGCGAGTGCCGCGCGGATTTCCTCGCGCCAGCGCTGCCCGCCGCGCAACTGTCTGTCGGTCCACACGTCCACGAAGTTGGCTCGCTTCAGCGTGTCCAGATACGGGAGCAGGCTCTTGAGCGCACGACTGTTCTTGTGGCTGTAGCTGACAAAAACATTCGGGCGGCTCATGGCGGAAGCAACCTGCAGAATCGTTTCGCCGTTACTGGTTTCCTTGATGCATCGAGCGTGAACGCAAACACACGACCGTTGTTCGATCCTGACATCACTGCGATGTACTAGCGACCATCGAACTTGTAGGTGATGGGCGTGGCGACGCCAGGCAGCATCTGGTGCTGCCACAGCGTCCCGCGGTCGCCGGACCGAGCGCGAGCAGCGCACCTGCGCTGTTGCCGACGACGATCAGCTGTCCCGCGGTCGAAAGCGCGCCGCCGCTCGGCTGAAACGGAATGCGCCATCGCGCCTCTCCGCCCCACCGGGTCCCAGGCGACGAAGAATCCCGCCATCGGAGGAGCCTTCGGGTCCGGAGGTGACGGCGGGTCCAATTGTGCGCCGATGCGCCACCGACCTTCTTTGAAGTCGTACTGCTCCTGCATCGAGAACGCCATGCTCGTTGCCTGCCCCGGATAATAGACCAGACCGGTCGCCGGTTGAACGCCATCGGAGGCCAGTGGTGTGCGCCAACGGCCGACGGCGACAGACGGACGGGCGTCAGGCGGTAGCGCGCAGACTCCGTTTCCTTGGGCCGACCGCGGCCATGTCGATGCCTGTCGTGAAGAATAGGAAATTGCTTTTCGGTGCCGGTGGGAGAATAGCATAAGTTGGGCGAGATGGTCTGCCGAAATATCTCGGCGGCGCGAGTTAGCCGAGTGTCATTCGCCAAAATCGCGACAGCGTTGAAACGGTTGACTTTCCGTGCCTCTGGGCCCGACACTTCCTGGCCATGATATTGACAATTCTGCGACTTGTGTGTCGCCGATACTCCCCGTGAGGTGGCAAATTCAAGCCTTTAACGTGGACGTCGGGACGGACGCCTATGCTATGAATCTGAACTCATGATTTCATTTTTTATCAGCTTCGTCACCTGCCTCAGCGCGTTCTTCCGTTCGCGCTACAACCTCGGCCTGGAGATCGTTGCCCTCCGGCAGCACTCAATTCCAAGCAATCAGTTCCATAATCCACAAGGTCCTGGAACAATGAAGAGTGTCAGCTGTCCAAACAGGGAATGCCCTCTGTCGAGAGATGCCGATGCCGGAAGTATCATCCTCCATGACTTCTACCAGACCAACTCCGGGAAACGTCGTCGATCTCTGTGCCGGATTTGTGAGATGACATTCTGCTCGAACGCCAGAACGCCTTACCATAGACCAACACCGTCGCTCGACCTTCGACGAAGTCGCCACACTGTGTCGCGGACTCTATCAAACGCCAATAGCGACATGAAGCTCTACTGTGGTGAGCGTCAGGCAAGTAAATAGGACTGAGCACTGGCTCAGAGCGTCGGACTATCACGTTCGCCTTTGTATAGCCCGGGTTCACTTGGTTGCCGCGTTTGAAAATCGGAAAATGTAGGATTGCGACAATTCGTAGTGGATGCGTGGATGGAAATGACAGCAAATTCGGAATTCGCCAGGGACAGGAGTAGGGGAAGGATTACCAGACGGGGTGAGGCACTTGCGGGCCGAACCTTTTGACACTGCCTTTGCTAATTAGGGAAAAATACTTTCAAGTGATTAGGATGAAGTCATCAAAATCGATTTCAACCGCAACGGACCTCGTAAGCAGTGTTATGGAAAGAACAACTCTGAACGTTTTCTTCTGAGCGACTAGGATCCCTTCCCATTCCAGCAAGAGGTTCCCTCTTGATCATCACACGTTGCCTACTGCTAAATGATTCCAAGGTGTGAAATCCTTGCTTTCGAAGGGAGTCTTGAGTTTCTGAATGTAGCTGTCGTCGATCTCCCCATCTCCATCGCGAAAACCGATAAGTTTCACTACTTCCTGGTGTCTGAACAATTCGGCCTGTCCCTGGCGAATTAATAAGCGAAGGTCAATCATAACAGCACGTTCGGAATTTCTGGTAGGGACAGCCAACTTCTGCAGCGCGGCTGAAATGGTTTCCAGCTTCATCGTAGAGGCAGCGCGCGTAGCTGGCGCTTGCCATCGAGGTTAGCCGCCGAGAAGCTTGATAAAAGAGGAATCAAGCATCCCGCGCATCTCCTCGACCAGATCTTCGCCCAGAAGTGGACGTGCAACGAGCAAGATGTCCTTCATTCTTAGGAGAGATTTCCATCCGTGCTCTCCGCCACCAAGTCTAGTTCCAACGCTCTTCGGTCCAATCGAGTGCCCCACCATGAAGTGGCTGCCTTCCACTCTCTGCCAAAGTACGGCACACACGGTATGCTCTGGCGAACCAGGTCTTCCCACACACTGGAGACATGCTGCCGAAATCTCGTAGAAATCTCGCACGCCACGGCTTATGCTGATCGTTACCTTCTTGCCGGCGTTCATGAGCTCAGGGAAGAAGAACTCGAAGTTGATTTTCTTGAGGGCGGAAACGTCGCCGTGGGTCACGATGACCGGACACCGGATCTTGCTGAGTTTCTCGCGCGTGAGCTGCCGGTGCTGACCCGTAAAGTACTTGCCTGGGTCGGCCATGATGGACTTGGTGTTCTTATCCTCCTCCGAACCACGGAAGTCCTTCGTCATCAGCCCGCAGAAGAGGACTGTCGCCGGCTCCCACGCAGCGACCGCGGCAAGATCGGTCTCGCCGGCCATTTCCAGGATGAGGAATCAAGGCGATTACGTGAGAAAAGAGCTTGAATAATACGATGGACGCATGTACATTACTACATCATGAAAAAGCGATTTGTGATGGACATTCCGGCGGAGTTACACCAGAGGTTGAGGATAGTCTGCGTTCTGGAAGGCAAGACGATGAAGCAGATTGCCCAGAAGCTTCTGGAAGATTACGTAGAGAAAGCCGAAAAGCGGAAGCTGATCGTGCTTCCGAAGGTCAAGCACCCAAAGGAAGCGAGTTAGCGGACGGATACTCGGTAGCAATGGATACTGGGTATCAACACGCGCTCGAGAGAAAAAGGCGACTAGGATGGGAAGCACATATAAGAGAGGGAACACCTGGTGGATTTCGTATTACCGGGACGGGATCCACATGCGGGAAAGCTCCGGCAGTGTAAGCCAGGCCGAGGCAAAGCGCCTCCTGAGCTTGAAGGAATCTGACATTGCAAAGGGAATCCCAGTTACGCCCCGGATGGGCCAGATCAGGTTCTCGGAGATGGCCGCGGATGAAATCAATGACTACAGGATTAACGGCCGGCGATCGGTCAAGGATGTCGAGACGAGATTTGAAAAACACATCCTGCCGTTTTTCGGAGAAGCGCGCGCTTCGGCAATTACAACGGCGGATATCCGCAGATATGTCGTCCGGCGCCAGGAGGAAGGCGCTGCAAACGGCACGATCAACCGGGAACTTACGGCGATCAAGCGGGCCTTCTCTTTGGCGGCCCAGGCCGGCAAGATCATGACGAAGCCTCACGTTCCAATGCTAAAAGAGAATAACGTCAGGAAAGGGTTCTTCGACCTGGAGCAGTTCGAGGCAGTCCGGAAGCGCCTCTCGCCGGACGTTCAGCCGATGGTAACTTTCGCCTACATCACGGGCTGGCGGATCCGAAGCGAGGTACGCTTCCTCGAGTGGTCACAGGTTGATTTTGCTGCTGGGATTGTGCGCCTGGAACCCGGTACGACCAAGAATGATGAGGCGAGGGTATTTCCCATTTACCCGGGAGCTGCGCGCAGTCCTGGAGGAACAACGAATCAAGCTGGAGCTACTGAGAAAGCGGGGTATCATTTGCCCCTGGGTGTTTCATCGGCGCGGAAAGCCCATCAAGGAATTCCGCCGCTCCTGGAAGACCGCCTGTGTGGCTGCCGGTGTTCCGGCGAAAATTCCACACGACTTCCGCCGAACTGCGGTCCGGAATCTGGTCCGCGCCGGGATCCCGGAGGCCGTCGCGATGAAGATGACTGGTCACAAAACGCGCTCGGTTTTTGAGCGGTACAACATCGTCAGCGAGGGTGATCTTTTCGATGCTGCCCGGAAGCTGGATTCGATGCCGTATGCACAATTTCATGCACAATCGGCAATTTCTGCAAATTGTCGATTCCTCTAAGTGATTGATTATAAAGTGTGCGCCTGTAGCTCAGTTGGATAGAGCAACGGTTTCCTAAACCGTGGGCCGGGTGTTCGAGTCACCCCAGGCGCACCACCACAGATCATTGATTCCAAGCTACTTAGGTCGGTTGCTTCTTGCCTTCCCGTGGAGCGCATTTTGCCTTTGTGGGTAGGGCGTAGGTAATCAGGCGTGTTTTTCGGACTTTTCCACAGCTCCAGACAGGGCTTTTTCCAGGGCGTCTAAAGCGATTTCTTGTGAGCCGGCGAGAGGTGGGAATACCGCTGGGTCATCAAGATTGACTTGTGCCGGAGGATCTCCTGTACCGTCCTGAGATCCACGCCCGCCATCGGGAGATGCGATCCGCATGAGTTCTCAACCGTGGAAGGTCACGCCCTCCAGGCCAGCCTTCTTGACCGCGTTCTCAAATTGCCGTTTCAGGTCGTAGAAAGGCGTGTCAGGCGTCTTTCCCGCAAAGAGATACTTGGAGTCCAGCCGCCTGGGAATCGCTCGAAGCGTGTCTATGGCGGTCTGATTCAGGGGAATTGTGGAGTGCAAAAAATCTCAAACAGCGGTGATGCCAGGAATCCCTCGCTCACGCAAGCTTTACCTGCTTCAAAACATTTTCGAAATCACCCAATAACCAAATGACCCATTGGTCGACATCATTCTCCGGAACGACGCACACACAAGGCACGTGCGTCGGCGCGGTCCATGGGGACAGGATCTCCCAGGATGTAGGGGCCGAAGATAAAGTAAGAGGCCCGCGAGCGTTCTCTCGTCGAGCTCCAGATCTTTTCGGAAGTTAGCTGGAATGGCTGTCTGATCTCAAATCTGTTTCCACTCTTTGGATCATTGAGTCGCTCCAGCTCTTCGATCGTCGGTAACCGCCAATCGGAATACCCACCCAGCCTCAATTGCTTGGCGTATTCGTTTGCTTCGAACCAGTCGATGTCTTCTCCGTTGTCCTCAATGGTCCACATCAACTTCGTTTCAGGGTCGACGTAGACGCCTTCGGGGACCTCCATTGTGGTGCCGGTGGAGGATACGATTCTTTCCAGACCACGGATCAAACGGTCCACGTCGGGATGGAATCGACTGTGACTGATTTCAATCGCTTGTCTCCGCGTCAAATTTGAGAGCACGCTTGGCAAATCTGAAGAGCCGGGCATTTTGGCATCGCCAACCAGCGCCGGTATGACTGGAATGTTCCGTTCGAGGGCAGCCGCGATCTCGAGACGGACCCAGTCCTTTGGATTATCCAGTCTTCGGCGACCCCCGTCATCTTTGACTTCCAGCCAGTTGCGACCGATCACCGCGATCAAAACCTCGCAAGAGGCCACTCTTTCTTCAATTTCGTCAACAAAGTCGATGCCGAGATTCATGTCAATATCCATGAATATCCGTGCTTTGCCGAAGTGAGTGCTCAGCCGGTCATACAACCGTCCTGCATAAGCATCACTATCCTGGCGCCGGTAGCTGATGAAGATCCCTGACGTGACCACGATCCGACCTGGCGTAGCTGATAAAGATGTCGCTCACGGTTTGCGCTCTGTGGAGACGATTCTAATGCAGCGCCGCGCACAGAGGCCAGAGCCAATTGGTTAAAAATGTACGACAGATTTATGGATACCTAGGTCAGCAAGGGAACCGCGCGGACCAGAAGGCCGACGTGCGGCACGAATAGGAACTCGCGCTGAGGAGCTGTTGATGTATAGGTCGGTCTAGGGTGGAATTTCATTGGGTTTTTCCTCTTAGAGGCTATCACTCGCCTGGAACGCCGAAGGATTTAGAATCCTACAGCTATCGAGAAGCTGTTTCGTCGATCCCCCAAATCAGAGTTCAGCTCAACGGGGCCTCCCGCCTAAAGAAGCTTCTTGTTTCGCCTATAGTCTGATTAAATTTGTCTCGATATGTCAGGACGCGTGCAGTACGAGAAAGGAGAAACCGAATGAATTCGCCTCCGTATGCAATCGGCTTCTCGACCCTCGGCAAGGAGATTCAACTCGATGATCTACCGCTTCGGGGAAATTTCCCAAGACTGGTTAAACGGCACGCTCGTTCGCACCGGTCCAGCCCAGTTCGAGGTCGGTGAGCAGCGATATAAGCATTGGTTTGACGGTCTGGCCATGCTTCACAAGTTCTCTTTCAGGGGAAGCCGCGTCTCCTATGCCAACCGGTTCATTGAGAGCAAGTCCTACACCGAAGCCAGAAAAGAGGGAAAGATCAGCAGGGGTGAATTCGGTACCGATCCTTGCCGCTCAATCTTCGGCCGGGTCGCGTCGCTCTTCTTTCCCCGAGTGACAGACAATGCCAACGTCAATGTCAGCATGCTGGCTGGTAAATTTATCGCTATGACCGAGACACGCATGCCGATCGTCTTCGACCCGGAGACCCTCCGCACCGTCGGCGTCATCGATTACGGCAACGAGCTTAAAGGACAGATCTCCACCGCCCACCCTCACTTCGACTTCATCCGAAAACAGGCTTTCAACTACTGCACCAGACTTTCGCGCAAGAGCGCATATCAGGTCTTCTCGGCAGGTCGAGAAGAGGAGCGTGCGCGGCTTGTCGGTACAGTTCCCATTGACAAACCAGCCTATATGCATTCGTTCGGCATGTCTGAGCGGTACATCGTCCTCGTCGAGTTTCCACTCGTGGTCAGCCCGGTCGAACTGCTGCTGAGCGGAAAGCCGTTCATCGAGAACTACCGGTGGAGCCCGGAACGCGGGACACGATTCTGGGTCATCAATAAGGATGGCGGAGAGATAGTTGCGAGCTCTGAAGGCGAAGCATTCTTTGCCTTCCATCACGTCAACGCCTTCGAGCAAGGAGACGAGATCGTCCTCGATCTGGTGACCTACGCCGATCCCTCGATCATTGCCGCGTTGTACCTTGACAGACTCAGGAGCCGGTCGGATCTGTCGGCCGGCCAACTGCGGCGTTATCGCGTCAGGATTGGCGGGAATCACGTTGCCTCCGAAGCGCTGGCGGAGGAGAAGATAGAGCTTCCCCGGATTAACTATCGCGGGAAGAGTACAAAACTCCACCGCTATGTTTTCGGAACCGGCAACCGGCTGAAGGGTAATTTTTTGGATCAACTCGTGAAGATTGATGTCCGGGATGGGGCCGTTCTGACATGGAACGAGGAAGGATGTTACCCCGGAGAGCCGGTCTTTGTGGGATCGCCAAACGGTGCCGCAGAAGATGAGGGCGTGATCCTTTCGGTTGTGTTGGACGCGAAGAGAGGCACATCTTTTTTGCTGGTTCTCGATGCCAGGTCTTTCGAAGGGCGGGCCAGAGCGGAAGTTCCGCACCACATTCCTTTCGGCTTTCACGGTCAGTACTTCGGCGAATAATCTGTCAGGAATCACCAACTGCAATACGCGACCAGAGACCTGTCCTATGTCTGAACCCTCATCGGAGTCATCCTCGCGCACTTGGTTCGCAACTTACCGCAACCTTCGATCGGATGCGACCCGCTCGAGATCTTGCTGCGGCGCTATCGAGATGATTAAATAATCCAATGCGGCTTCACCCCCTCTCCTTCGCGATTTGCCTGGCGCTCCAGCTCGGGATTGGCTGCGGGCTCGGCTTCGATGATCAGGAACCGCCGCCGCCTCCCGCTCCCCAGGAAAAGCCGGCATCTCCTGCTGAGCCGCGACCACCCAGTGATTCGCACGCCGGGCACCATGCCGACGCACAAAACGGCGCTCCTTCAACCGCGGTCCACGACCACGCGGCGCACAACATGGCCACGGCTGCCGGAGGGCCCTTTCGCTCCATGAATGCTGTCGGCTCGGGCACGGCGCTGCAACCCGCTACGACTCCGATGGCTGCCTGGCACTTCACCCCGGGCAACTGGATGATGATGCTGCATGGCGAGCTTAAGGCGGGGTTTAACTACCAGGGCGGGCAGCGGGGCGTGGGAAAAGTCCAGTCTCAGAACTGGGCGATGGCGATGGGCGAACGCGGCCTGGGACCGGGCCGGCTGCTGCTTCGAGGCATGTTTTCTGCCGAGCCGCTGACCGCTCCCCATGGTGGTTTCCCTCAACTCTTCCAGAGCGGCGAGAGCTACCGTGGTCGGCCCATCATCGATGCCCAGCACCCGCACGACGTCGTAATGGAGCTGGCGGCAAGCTATACAATTCCGATCACGGAAAACGTGGCAGTGCAGGTCTACGGTGGTCCGGTCGGAGAGCCGGCCCTTGGACCAGTGGCGTTCATGCACCGGTCCTCTGCAATCGAAAACCCGTCCTCCCCCCTTGGGCACCACTGGCAGGATTCGACTCACATAGCCCACGGGGTGATCACCGGCGGAGTGACGGCCTGGCGGTTCAAGTTCGAGTTCTCGCGCTTTCGAGGAGCGGAGCCCGACGAAGATCGTCTGCGCATCGATCTCGGAGCGCTCGATTCATCGAGTTTTCGGGTGTGGTTTACTCCGGGGCGCAACTGGGCCGCCCAGTTTTCCTATGGCCACCTTGCCCGTCCTGATGTGTTTCATGCCGGCGATGTGGACCGCATTACCTCCTCGGTCACGTACAACCGACCGCTGGCCCTGGGTAACTGGTCGAGCTCGCTGGTTTGGGGTCGGAATTCCGAGCTCCACGGCATCTCGAATGCCTACCTCGTCGAGTCAACCTTGAGCTTCAACCGCAGGAACCATCTGTACACACGGATGGAGCTCGTGGATAAACAGGGGCTGTTCGAGGATAACATCTTCGATCGTCTCGGACTCGTTTGCGCACGAATCCAACAATCGGGGAAAGGCCTTCCCAGAATCGCCGCCTCGGCAAACCCCGGTACGCTTGTCTGCCAACCCGGCGGGCCGCTTCCCGCCCCCCTCCCGGACGGGATCGTGTTTCACGGAGGGAATGTTCCCACGCCGGGTCGTGTCTACCCGGCTGAGATGTTCAACCGGTGGCTGCGGGTCGGCGCCTTTACTTTCGGCGGAGTTCGCGATCTGGTAGTGGTCAATGCGCTTCGGATCGGAATCGGCGGTGACGTTACGTTCCGGCATCAGCCGGCTGATCTGGACCCTATCTATGGCCGCCGTCCCTCGTTTCAGGTCTTTCTGCGATTCAGGCCCGGTTCGGTGCGCTGACAGCGCGCACCGAGAAGGGAAACGGAGAACAACAGTGAAAATTGGAATCATCGGAATGGGAAACGTCGGCAGCGCGCTGGGAAGTCGCTGGGCCGAGGCGGGGCACGAAGTCATCTTCGGCGTCCGTGATAGCAAGGACCCGAAGACGCGTGACGAGGCACGGAGAATGAAGGCAAAGCTGGCATCGGTAGGAGAAGCGGCGGCTCAGGCGGAAGTGGTCGTGCTGGCAGTTCCGTGGAAGGCGGTTCCGGACGCCATCGCTGCCGCCGGGACGCTGCAGGACAAAGTTATCCTCGATTGCACGAATCCGCTGACGTCCGACCTTGCGGGTCTGGAATTGGGAACGAGCACCTCGGGCGGGGAGCAGGTTGCGCTGCAGGCGAAAGGGGGAAAGGTGGTCAAGATATTCAACACCACAGGAGCCCGCAACATGGCAGACTCCCGTTACGGCACTCCGGTTACGATGCTGCACGCCGGCGACGATGCCGGCGCCAAGGCAATCGCCGCCCAGCTTGCCCGTGACCTCGGCTTCGACCCGATAGACCTCGGGCCGCTGACTGCCTCGCGGCTGCTGGAGCCGCTCGCACTGCTGTGGATTACGCTCGCCCACCGTCAGAAGCTGGGAACCGATTTTGTCCTGAACGTCGTTCGGCGTCCTGGAAATTGATGGGTTTTTCGCGTCTGAGCCGCGGGAGCGACGGTGCTTAACCGACTGGAGAACCGTTCCCGTTCCCGTCCACGTTCCCGGTCAATCAAGTATAGCTGCGGACTCAGTCGCTAACCCACTGGGCCCGAGATATCGGGGACGTAAACGGCATTACTATGGGATACCGCCGGAAAACGGGAACGGAAACGGGAACGTGTACGAGGAGGAGACCCCCAGTCTGTAAAGCACCCTTCTTTTATTGCGGCTTAAAGGTTTCCCAATCGCTCCTGCATCAATAGTTCCGCGAGCTTCAAATCGAGCTCGGTATCGATGCTGATGGAGCGTTCAGGCGGCATAACATAAGGGCGGATCGATTTCCCCCAGATTGAGTTCTGCTCCATCAGGACGTCGCGGCGCGTCAGGTAGACCGCCCCATTTCGCGTGAAGGCCGGAGGGTGATAGTCCTGCCTTCGGGTGCCTTCGGTCTCTTCGACGCAAAAGGGGAGCAATCGGCCGTTTTCGATGCGTTTCATCGAGACGGGATGGGTGGCGAATGCTTGAACGACGCTGATTACCGAATCGCAGCCTCCAGCGAAGGCTAGTCGCAAGCCCTCCTGCATATCTTCCACGGTTCGAAACGGCTCCGTGGGCTGAAGAAGATAGACCCAGTCCAGGCGTACTCTGTCCTGCTGTTCGACGAACCGGACAGCATGTTGCAAAACCGGAACGGTAGGCACACCATCGCCCGCAAGTTCGGCTGGCCGCCGGAAGGGAACTTCAGCGCCATGGCGTCGCGCGATCTCGGCAATCTCCGGGTCATCGGTGCTCACGATAACACGATAGAAGAAGTGGCGCGCCGCCAGAGCAGTCTCAATGGTATACGCGATCAGAGGACGGCCACAAATCAAGCGGATATTCTTCCTCTTCACCCCCTTCGAGCCACCCCTGGCAAGAATAGCTGCCAGCACTTTCGGGCCTGCAGACATTTCGTCTCCCAGCGTGCGCGACGTCAGTTCTTTAGCAACGAAGAGGCTAAGGTTCGTTCGGGGACTTCGCCCCGAACGAAAGGCCCCTTGTGAACGATAACATGTTGGTTTGAACGTTTCGCTAAGCGCCTAAGGGCTCGCGCAGAAATAACTCTACATTCTGGCGCGAGGGTTGGTGCTCAATCATGGACCGGTTTCTGTTTGCTAACACGCTGAGGGTCGCGCCCCTTCGGGCTGCGGCCCGCAGGCCCGCTGGCTTTATTGCTCAGCTCCTCACGTACCGCACCGGGTACGCATCGTCGCTCGCGCCTTGCCAGCGGGCCTGGGGGCCTGCAGCAGAATGTGAACTTATTTCTGCGCGAGCCCTAAGGTCTGCCAGGCTGGGCGTGAAGTCAATCGAAGTTTTAAAAGCGCACGAAAATCAACCAAGGCGCGAGCCAGACGAAGTGGAATTTGCACCGTAACGCCGGTTGTGCTATTTTGCTGGGTTTAACCATGATCTAAGGAAAAAATTCTGTGGGCACTACAAGACTGACCCGTAAAGAGATTCTGACCGAGGATCCGGTTCATCACGCGATGATACGATCCATCGAAGTGGTCCGGTCGCGGGGCAAGATCATTGCGTTAGCCATCGTTGGCATTGCTCTGGTTTCGATAGGAACATACCTCATTCTTCGATTCATGGAGAACCGGCAAATGTCGGCTCAACAGCAGCTGGGCCGGGGCATGGACCTCTACCATGCCCAGCTCGATCCCGCTGCTTTGGACGATCCTTATGGAAAGGGCCCCGATCCGGTTTTTCGCACCGACGAGGCAAAGTACAAAGGAGCCAGCAAAGAGTTCTCGTCGGTAATCGAGAAATATGGTTCGTCTAAAGCAGCTGTGATAGCCCAATATTATCTAGGACTTTGCCAGCTGCACCTGAATCAAAAGGAAGCGGCGGTAAAATCGCTGGAAGCGGTGCGAAACAACACCAGGGACCGGACGATCGCCTATCTGGGAAAAAAAGTCCTCGCGAAACACTACATGGGAGAAGGAAACTACAAAGGAGCTCAGGAAATCCTGGAGGGCATGATCAAAGATCCCCAGTGCGAGCTTCCCAAAGAAGACCTTAAACTGGAGGTAGCGCGGTCGTACCTCGCGCAGGGAAAACGTGAGGACGCCGTAAAGACTCTGCGGGAAGCTCGGGATAGTGCCACCGGAAGCTCACTTCAACCACTTATCGTTCAGGAGCTCGACCGCCTCGGGAGCGGGTCAGCCGGCGCCCAGGACTGACATCATCGGCCCGAAAGCCCGGTGATCAGAGTCGGTGAAGCATCGCTTTTCGGAGCCATTGGCTCCTTACCTGGACAGACGCGAACCCACGCCATCCTTATCCGACACTGAGATCCCTGGGCTTGTTACGTGTCGTGGCAATCCCGCCCACGTGAACTAAAACCTTACTATCGAGGCTGCAGGGCTGGACCGGCATGAGATTGAATCTTGCCTGCCGTGAACCAGAGTGTGACAAACCCTACCCAACTTGTGGAAACGGGAGGCCGGTGGCAGGCAGGATCCTGAGCGCCCTGCTTTCATCAGGGTGGGACCACAAGGATCCGGGTAGAGCCGAACCTTAGTTCCTGACCTGGACACGACCGTGTGGATCGTCCCGGCCCGTGAGAAAAACCGTAAGTCATTGTAAATTAGGGCGTTTATCCTTGACAAAAAAGCTCGCCGGACTATAATTCAAGCTTCGTTCGCGCGGGAGACCGAAGTGTTTATCGAAATTGAAGATCTCAAAACGGAGCCTGTGCATGTTCATCACCTCTACGGTGTGAAAGATCTGGATTTCGCGCACGCTGACGCGGCTTTGGATGAACCGGTGTCCGTTGAGTTTGTTCTGGATCACAAGGATAAGGATCTGCGCCTTGGGGGAACTCTGCAGACCTCAGTGCGGTATAAGTGCGCACGCTGCCTCCGAGAATCATCGCGCAGGCTGGCAACGAGCTTCGATCTCTTGTATCTCCCGCAGCCCGCCCCGAGCGTCGACCAGGAGATCGAACTGAAGTACGATGATATGCAGATCGGGTTTTATGACGGGGTCAGGTTCGACGTAGACTTGATGGTATTGGAACAGATCGAGCTTGCCCTGCCTATGAAATTCATCTGCCAGGAGGCTTGTAAGGGACTATGCGTCCATTGTGGCGCCGACCTGAATGAGAGTCCGTGTCTGTGCAAGGCCTCAGATATCGATTCCCGTCTGGCTGTTCTTCGGGAGTTTCGAAAGAAAATGGATCAGTAGCATCGAGGGGAGCTGTTTCAGTATGCCAAATCCAAAACGCAGACATTCGAAATCACGCAGAGGCAAGCGTCGCGCGCATGACTTCCTGCAGTCCGTCACTCCCGGAATATGCCCGCAATGCCTCGAACCAAAACCGCCACATCAGGCATGCCAAAAATGCGGTTACTACAAAGGCAAGCAGGTTGTAGAGGGAGAAGAAGAGATCTAGCAAGTCTGTGAATTGAACCGATCCACCCAGAGAAACCCTCTCGCCCCATGATCAAGATTGCCGTGGACGCTATGGGGAGCGATAACTCTCCCCAGAGTGAAGTAGAAGGTGCCGTGCAGGCCGCCCGCGCCTGGGCCGTAAGTATCGTTTTGGTCGGCAAGGAACCGGTTCTCACTCCCCTTTTGAAGCAAAACGGAGGGGACGGGCTGGCGATCGAGGTTCATCATGCGAGCCAGGTCGTCCTCATGGACGAACCGCCGGCGGTGGCGCTTCGGAAGAAAAGAGATTCGTCGGTTCGGGTTGCGGCGGAACTGGTGCGCGCAGGAAAGGCCAGCGGTCTGGTGAGCGCCGGAAATACAGGCGCTGTGATGGCGATCTCGAAGACAGTCATGGGTGTGTTGCAGGGCGTGGACCGGCCGGCCCTTGCGGCGGTGGTGCCCACCCTGACCGGGCATGCGGTCCTGCTCGATGTCGGCGCTAACATCGCGTGCAAGCCTCATCACCTGGTTCAATTCGCGATCATGGGGCATCTGTTCAGCAAGAAGATCGTCGGTATTGCTTCTCCCCGCGTCGGGCTCATGTCGGTCGGGGAAGAAGAGAGCAAGGGCAACGAGCTGACAAAAGAGGTACACAAATACCTGAAGAAGATTTCGTTGAACTTCATCGGAAACGTTGAAGGAAGAGACCTTTACAACGGCCGCGCCGACGTCATTGTGTGCGATGGCTTCACCGGAAATGTGGCGTTGAAGACCAGCGAGGGACTGATCGAAGCAGTATTGAAGTTACTGGCCGACGAACTTTCCAGCAATCTGCAGGCGAAAGTGGGAGCTCTCCTGACGCAGCAGTCCTTCAAGCGCCTCAAGAAGCGGCTCGATTACTCGGAGTACGGAGGCGCGCCACTCATAGGTCTGCGAGGCGTGACCATCATCTGTCACGGCAGATCCAGCAGTAATGCCATCAAGAATGCGATCCGGGTTGCCAAGGAGTACGCGGAAAGCCAGGTCAATACGAAGCTCGAGGCTGAGTTGAGCCAGTTGAATGCGACTGCGGGATCTAACAGCAGCGCCTGGGTTTAGGGCAGGATGGCCAGACTTGCATTTATCTTTCCCGGACAAGGATCGCAGTATGTCGGGATGGGGAAAGAAGCCTACGAAGCGTTTGACTCGGCTCGCGATGTGTTTGTCGAGGCCGACAGCATTCTGGGCTTTCCGCTTTCCCAGCTCTGCTTCGGAGGTCCTGAGGAAGAGCTAAGACTCACTCAGAATACCCAGCCTGCTATCCTCACGGTCAGTATTGCGATTGCGCGCGTTCTCGAAGAGAGAGGGGTGCGGCCGGACTACGTAGCGGGTCACAGCCTGGGGGAGTACTCTGCGCTTGTCTGTGCCGGAGCTATTGCTTTCTCGGACGCTGTGATCCTTGCTCGCAAAAGGGGGAGATACATGCAGGAAGCCGTAGGGCCGGGCCGGGGGGCAATGGCAGCGGTGCTCGGCTTGAATCTGACAAAGGTGCAGGAGGCCTGCGCGGAAGCGTCCTCCATCGGATTTGTAGCTCCGGCGAACCTCAACGCTTCGGACCAGATCGTCATTGCGGGCCTGGCGGACGCTGTGCGGAAAGCATGCGACAACGCGAAGGAGAAGGGCGCCACACGGGTTATCTCCCTCGCGGTGAGCGCACCGTTTCACTGCGAGTTGATGGCGCCCGCGCGAGATCGCTTGACTCCGGAACTCGAGGCGATGGATTTCAGGGATCTGCGGATTCCACTGATAAACAACGCCGACGCTCGCGAGATCCGGGAGGGGAGTAGCGCTCGAGACTCTTTGATCCGCCAGATTTGCGCGCCAGTTCGCTGGGAGGAGAGCATCCAGCACATGGTTCAAGCGGGGATCGAGAGCTTTGTGGAAGTGGGTCCGGGTAAGGTGCTAAGTGGCCTGGTAAGGCGAATCGTCCCTCGCGCGCAGACCGGCAGCGCGGACGGAATTCGCGGCATTGAAGCGCTTGCTTCTGCTTTTTCGGATGCTAAAATGTGACGCTTTCTGTGCCCGGCGTTAAGGTCTGGTCGCGCAAAAATTCGCAAAGGAGAGAATGGTATGGCATCGGTGGAAGATAAGGTGAAGTCGATTATTGTGGACCAGTTGGGGGTCAATGAAGGGGAGGTCACGGCAGCCGCCTCTTTTGTAGACGATCTTGGCGCTGATTCCTTGGATACCATCGAGCTGGTAATGGCATTCGAGGAAGCGTTCGGTATCGAGATACCTGACGAGGATGCTGAGAAGATAAAGACCGTCAAGGATGCCATTGACTACATCCAGTCTCACGGCAGCTAGAGATAAAGAAGGCCGAATGTTGAAACGGCGCGTTGTGGTTACGGGCGTGGGCCTCGTTACCGCCCTCGGGGTTGGATCCCAGCAAACCTGGCTCGCTCTCCTTAAAGGTGAGTCGGGCATAGGACCCATCACCCGGTTTGACACAACTGACTTTCCTACTACCATCGCGGGCGAGGTGAAGGGATTCGATCCGTCTCTTTTTGTCGAGAAGAAGGAAATCAAGAAGATGGACACCTTCATCCATTTTGCGCTCGCCGCTTCAGGGTTTGCATTGAAGGACGCCAAACTCGATATTGACGAATCGGAGAGCGAAAGAGCGGGTGTCATCATTGGATCGGGAATCGGCGGATTTGCCATTATTGAACGCGAACACGAAGTGCTGCTCAAGGAAGGTCCAAAGCGGATCTCCCCTTTTTTTATTCCTTCAAGCATCGTAAATCTGGCTGCGGGCCAGGTTTCGATCCGATTCGGAGCGCGCGGCCCGAACTCCGCACCCTGCACGGCTTGTTCGGCAGGGAGCCACGCAATCGGGGATTCGTTCAAAATTATTCAGCGCGGTGACGCGGATGTCATGATCGCCGGGGGGAGTGAAGCGGCGATCACTCCAATGGGGGTAGGAGGATTTGCGGCCCTGAAGGCGCTGTCGACGCGCAATGACGAACCGACCAAGGCAAGCCGTCCTTTTGATCGCGAGCGCGATGGTTTCGTCGTGGGCGAGGGAGCGGGAATTCTGATCCTTGAAGAGCTGGAACATGCCCGGCAGCGAGGCGCCGATGTTTATGCGGAAATCGTGGGTTATGGCATGTCTGGAGATGCCTACCATATAACGGCGCCATCTGTCGACGGAGACGGGGCGATCCGCGCCATGCGATTAACCGTGAAAGACGCCGGTATCAATCCCGAACAGGTGGATTACATAAATGCCCATGGCACATCGACGCCGCAAAACGACCGGACGGAAACCGCCGCCATTCGCGCTGTCTTTGGCGAACATGCCTACAAGCTCGCAGTGAGCTCCACGAAGTCGATGATCGGCCATCTTCTCGGCGCAGCTGGAGCCGTCGAGGCGGGGGTCACTGCCTTGACGATTCGCGAGCAAACCATACATCCGACCATCAACCAGGAATTTCCTGATCCCGATTGCGACCTTGATTACGTGCCCAACGTGGCGCGCCAGGCCAGGATTCGATACGCCCTTTCCAACGGCTTCGGCTTCGGCGGCACCAATGCCTGCCTATTGCTGAAGCGGTTTGAGGATTGACGATTTAAAGGATTGACGATTTACGATTGACGATTGACGATTTAAAAGGAAATCGTCGATTGCAAGTCGTCAGCTTAGGACCCGGGGTGAATCAGTTGAGAATCAATCGTCAATCGTCAATCGTAAATCAAAATGAAGATCGTGGTTTGTGTAAAATACGTCCCCGATACCGCTCTTAAGGTGAAGATTGCACCAGAGGGCAAGAGCCTCGATCTGGCTGACGTGTCGTTTGTCGTCAATCCCTACGATGAATTTGCCGTAGAGGAAGCGCTCCAGATCAAGGAGCGTATGGGAGGCGAAGTCATCGTGGTTAGCGCCGGCGCCGAACGGGCCACCGCCGGTGTGCGCACCTGCCTGGCGATGGGCGCCGATTCGGGTGTTTTTATCCGGGATGATTCCCTGGAGAATGCCGACCCTTTTCTCATCGGCTCGGCTCTGGCGCAAGTGTGCCGGGGCCTGGCACCTGATCTGATCTTCTTCGGGAAGCATGCGATCGGTGTGGACAATAGCCAGGTTCCCGCAGTAGTTGCGCAACTTCTGGATCTTCCGCAGGTATCCGTGGTGGTGAAACTCGAGATCAAGGACGGCACGTTTCGCGCCGAAAGGGAGATCGAAGGAGCCCACGAGGTTATGGAGGGGAGTTTGCCGGCTGTCTTCACTGCTCAAAAGGGCTTGAACATGCCTCGCTACGCCTCGCTCAAAGGGATCATGGCGGCGAAGAAGAAAGAGATCCGCGTGGTCTCGCTCGATTCCCTGGCACTTTCTCCAGACGACCTTCAATCTCGCGTCGAAGTTGTGCAGGTTACACTGCCTGCGCCGCGGCCTCCCGGCAAGATATTGACCGGTGATGTTTCTCAAACAGTTCCGGAACTAGTGAGACTGCTGCACGACGAAGCCAAAGTCATTTGATTGACGATTGACGATTGACGATTGACGATTGAAAAACACGACCAAGTAATGGCCAATGGTGATGGCAAGAACTAGTTCTTTCAATCGCTCCGAATGAACGACACTTGGCTTTCAATCGTCAATCGTCAATCGTAAATCGAGGGTGCTAATGGCTAACGGAGTGATGGTTTTCATCGAAGCCCGCCAGGGGGCGGTCAAGAAGACTTCACTGGAAGCACTCTCAGCCGGCCGGAAACTAGCCGATTCGATTCAAGAACAGACTACGGCCGTCTGCATAGGAGCGGACGGTCCTTTGGAGCAGCTGGCGCACTTTGGCGCAGATAAAGTGCTGCGGGCGCGGCATGATCTTCTCGATGCTTACTCCACCGAAGGCTATGCATCCACAATCGCGCAGGCCGCCGAGAGGATTCAACCTCGCATTATCCTCGGGTCGGCGAGCGCAATGGGACGGGATCTCCTCCCACGCGTCGCCGCGCGTCTGCGTGTCGGTCTCGCCCAGGATTGCACCGAAGCCCGAATCGTCGATCAGCAGCTGGAGTGCGTGCGGCCGATCTATGCGGGCAAGGCCTTCGCCCGTGTGCGCCTGACGCGGGTCCCGTCGATGGCGACCCTCCGGCCCAATGTGTTTTCGCTGGGCGCACCCGAGACCTCGCGCCGCGCCGAGCCGGAAGACTTCGCTCCGGATCTTTCTCCCGGTAAAATTCGCGCCCGGGCCACGGGAATGCAGGCTTCAGGGGGGCAAAAGGTGGAGCTCACCGAGGCGAATATCATCGTGTCCGGCGGGAGAGGTCTCAAAGGGCCCGAGAACTTCGCAATTGTCCAGGATCTGGCGGACGCTCTGGGCGGGGCCATGGGAGCGTCAAGGGCCGCTGTCGATGCGGGCTGGATCGATCATCAGCACCAGGTCGGACAGACGGGGAAGACAGTTTCTCCCACGCTATACGTTGCCTGTGGCATCAGCGGGGCCATCCAGCACCTGGCAGGTATGTCTTCCTCCAAGTATATTGTCGCGATTAACAAAGATCCCGAGGCTCCTATTTTCAAGCTTGCCGACTACGGCATTGTCGGCGACCTCTTTACCATAGTGCCCGCCCTTGCCCAGGAAGTCCGGAAACTCAAGGCGCAATGACCGGAGAGCTCAACCCCGTGTCGTCGGGGCTTCGTGATTAATAGTTGATAGCGGAATCAAGCGCTAAACTATTAATAAGACAAGGGATCGTCCGCTAGTGTTGCCCCGCCCGGGTCCTCAAATCCCGGTTCTGTGCTATACTTTCCGACTCATAGAAGGAATTCGATGGCGAGTATACCCAGAATCCGGGATCGCTCTAAGCAGGGCTGGTTCATGCGGCTGCTGGAGAATCTCCGCAGTGAAGTGCGGTGGCTGGATCTCTTCGTCGGTGGCGGAGCGGCATTCCTGATATCAGCGCTTCTCCTCGACTTTCGGTATCAGGCCGTCCCGGACTACAAAATCGGCGACATAGCCCAGCAGGATCTGCGGGCCATCCAGGACGTAACGTTCGAAGATCGTGCAGCGACTGAGTCGAAACGTCGGGCCGCCAGGATTGGCACGGCGGCGCGCTACGATCTCGATACGAGTCTCATGCAGCGCCGTCAGAGCGAGCTCTCCAAGGCTTTCGACACCGCCCGGCGGCTCTTGGAAAGGAAAAAGGTTCCTCCAAAAGGTGGCATTGATAGTTCTCTCGAGCGCGAAATCCTCAAAGATCTTCAGCAAGAAGTAGGTCAGATTTTCCCGCCGGATCCTATCCGCGTTTTGTTGAAACACCGGTTCAATCCCGACCTGGAAGGCCAGATGATCAAGGTCCTGGATACGGTGCTACGGACAGGAGTGGTGGCCAATCGAGCTCAATTCCTCAGCGATCAGAGGACCGGGGTGGTGGTACGTGAAACTTCAACCTCTGTCGAACAGCCGCTTACAGAAGCCTACATCGCGCGTGATCTGGTCGCGGCCAGGGACTATCTGCGCCAGTTTCGTCAGGACTTTTCAGGTTTGTCGGTTCGCGAACGCGACACCGTACTTGATTTTCTGGAGACTCTGCTTGTCCCCAACCTGGTGTTCAACGAGCAGGAGACAAAGAAACGGCGGGAAACCGCGGTTGCTCAGGTGGTCCCGGTTGAGATGGAGATAAGGAAGGGAAAGACCATATTTCGAACCGGCGACGAGATCACTCCAAACACGGTCTCGCAATTGACTGCACTGAAGAATCTCCAAAGGCCCAGGTCGCTTATCAAACAATTGTTTGGCTTTTTCTTTTTCGTCGTGACGTTCGTTTATGCTCTCTGGCGCTACTTTGTTCACTATCAGAGCCGTCATCGGAAGATCCGCAACCATGTTCTCCTTATCCTGGTAATCCTGGTCACCGCGCTCGGCGTGACGCGCTTGATGACTAGCGCTGGCTGACCTCCTGAGCGGACGTTTGGGTGTGGAGGCATTCCGGGATCCTTTGAATCTCTACTACGCGATCCCGTTCGCCTTTGCTGCGGTGCTCGTGACCTTGCTGGTCGACACGAATGTCGGGTTCCTGGTCTCGATCGCGCTGAGTATTCTCACCGGGCTGTTTTACGGCGACATTTACCTGGGCACCTACGTAATGGTGGGAGGCCTGGCCGGAATCTACAGTATCCGGCAATACAAGGAACGAGCGGCCGTGCTCAAGGCGGGTCTGACGATCGGGATTGTAAACGCGCTGGGTCTGCTGGGAATCGGCTTCCTGCGCCAGGCTCCTCTGACATCGTCGACGGCCTTCTTCAAAATATCGATTGCCTTGCTCAGCGGTCTGCTGGCTTCGGCCCTGGCATCCATGCTGCTTCCGGCCCTGGAATCACTATTCAAGATCACGACGGATATCCGATTGCTGGAGCTTTCAAACCTGAACGCGCCGATCCTCCGGCGTCTTTCAGTGGAGGCGCCCGGGACGTACCATCACAGTCTCATGGTCGGGACTCTCGCGGAAGCCGCGGCCGAAGCGACAGGGGCCAATCCGCTGCTGGTGCGCGTCGCCGCCTACTATCACGACTTGGGGAAAATGCTCAAGCCGGAGTATTTCGTCGAAAACCAGGTTTTCGGTATCAACAAGCACGAAACCCTCTCGCCCAAGCATGAGCTGCCTGATCATTGCAAGCCATGTGAAGGATGGGCTGGAGCTGGCAAAAGAAATAGGCCTGTCTCAAAGAATCCGCGACATGATTCCGCAGCATCACGGGACGCGGATCATGACCTACTTTTACCAGAAGGCGAAGGAAGCCTCCAAGAATCAGGAAGTGATCGAGGCGGATTTTCGCTATCCTGGCCCGAAGCCCCAGACCAAAGAAGCGGCCATCATGATGATGTCCGATTCTGTAGAAGCAGCTTCCCGGACTCTGTCCAATCCGCCTCCCGCCCAGGTCCAGGGCATGATTAACCGAGTCGTCGATGCCATTGTCGCGGACAACCAGTTCGACGAGTGCGACATCACGCTGCGCGATATACGTCTTGTAAAGGAGAGCTTTTTCAAGATTCTCACCGGCATCTACCATCGCCGCATCGATTATCCCGGATATGACTTCAAGAATGTCGACAGCGAGCCCGAAAGAGCTTCCGTCGAGAGTGTACGTTCAAGACCGGCAAAGGCGGTTTAAGGTATACGGCAGATCCGTTGAATCGTTTTGTTCCGGACTTCTGCAGAAGCTCGGCAAGACGGATTGGGCTCTATCGGTAACTTTCGTGGGCCCGAAGGCAATGCAGGCGATAAACCACGACTTATCGCGGCAGGGACTATCCTACCGATGTCTTGAGTTTCCACTACCCGGGTGAGACCGTCGACGGCATCCCGTTCTTGGGAGAGATTGTTGTTGCGCCGGGGGTTGCCTGGGCGCGCGCCCGCAACTCTTCCGGGGGCGGGGAGCAAGAGGTTCGCAAGCTGCTCGTGCACGGAATCCTGCATCTCGTCGGCTACGATCATGAGACCGACCAGGGCGAGATGAACCGCCTTCAGTCGAGAATAATCCGCAGCCCGGTATTCCGCGACTCCGCTCCAGTTGCAAGCCTGAGGAATCCATCATGACGCCTGTCTCTCTGGAGCTCGCTGCGATAGCCTTCTGCCTGGCCTTTCTGGTTTTTCTCTCTTCGATCGAAGGGGCCATCACCCAGTCCAGCCCGCTTGCATTGAGAATGATGCTGGAACGCGAGAAGCCGCCGGCGCTCCTGCCGGTCGTGCTTGACAACAAGATGCACCTTCTCGTTCCACTGCACCTGGGTACGCAGGTTTCGCTCATAACAATAGCTATTTTGACCACTCACCTCAGCTTGAGCCATTGGTCCGAATGGGGACTCGGATTTGCCTTCCTGATCATCTTCGTTCTGTCCCTGCTGTTCCGACAGCTATTCCCGCGCCTTCTTACGCAGAACGATCCGGAAAGGAAACTGGTATGGTTGCTTGGTGTTTTCTATCCGATTTACCGGATGTTGCGCTCGCTCGCCCTGCCGCTCTCCAGTGTCCTGAGGGTGTTCAAGCGAGTGCCGAAGCCGGTAACAGGGCCCGCCAGTGAAGAAAAAGCCGAGGAAGAGATTCAGGCTTATCTGGATATCGGCGAGGACGAAGGCATACTCGAGAAGGAGGACACCAAGCTGATCCAGTCTGTCGTCGAGTTCGGCGATACACTGGTGCGAGAGGTAATGACTCCGCGCACGGAGATTATCGGGTGTGAGGAGAATGCCACGATCGGGGAGTTAAAGAATATCATGGTGAATCATCGCCACTCCCGCATTCCCATTTATCAGGATGATCTCGACCACATTATCGGGATCGCGCACATCCGGCAACTGCTGGCGCATTTCATTCAGGGAAGGGAATCCGACCCGATTGGAACCCTGGTTTATCCGGCGCTGTTCGTTCCCGAGACGAAACCTGTCTCCACCCTCCTGAAGGAGCTTCAGGCGCGCGGCGATCACTCCGCGATCGTCATCGATGAATTCGGAGGAGTCGCGGGCCTGGTCACGATGGAAGATCTGCTGGAGGAAATAGTCGGTGAAATCCGTGATGAAGATCAGGCCCATGTGAGCGAGGTAGTGGAGGAGAGTCCACGCAGTTACATTCTTCGTGGCAGCGTCGAGCTCTATCGCCTTGAAGAGCTTTCAGGCAAGAAATTCGATGACACGGACTGCTCTACCGTTTCCGGCCTCATCGTGGCGCACCTCGGGCGTGTTCCGGTTCCGGGCGAGGAATTCGACCTCGAGGACCTGCACGTCCAGATCCTCGACGCTGATCGCAAGCGCCTGCACAAGATGCGCATCCTCCTGCCAGAGGCGATTGACGATTTACGAGTGAACAAATACCTCTAAGGGGAGCGAAGACACGAGGAATTGCAATCCGACCTATGGCGTCCCGCAAACCGCCCTCGAACTTCGCAATCGCGCCCCCGATCGAGCCGATGCTCGCGAAGCTCGCCGAGCAACTCCCCGTTAGTGGAGCCTTCCTGTACGAGCCGAAGTGGGATGGATTTCGCGCGATCGTATTTCGCGGCGAATCCGACGTATTCATCCAGAGCCGGGAGCTGCGGCCGCTCGATCGCTACTTCCCCGAGCTGAATGCGGCCTTTCTGGCTAATCTGCCGCAGGGTTGTGTCGTCGACGGCGAGATCGTGATCGCTACCCCCCACGGACTCGATTTCGACGCGCTCCAGCTTCGGCTTCATCCAGCCGCCTCGCGCGTGGCCAAGCTGGCGCAAGCGACGCCCGCGTCCTTCGTGGCATTCGATTTGATTGCCATCGGCGGCCGTGACCTGCGCGCCACGCCGCAGGGCGAACGCCGAGCCTTGCTGGAACAGGCGCTGGCCGATATCGGAGCGCCGATCCACCTTACCCCCATGACGCGCGATGCCGCGCTGGCGTCAGACTGGCTCACGCGCTTCGAGGGAGCCGGTCTCGATGGAGTGATCGCAAAGCCGGAGCTCGGGACGTATGAGCCGGGCAAGCGCGCCATGATCAAGGTCAAACACTCCCGCACGGCCGACTGCGTCGTCGCCGGCTTTCGCTGGCATAAGAACGGAAAGCACGTATTCGTGGGCTCGTTGCTGCTCGGGCTGTACGACCACCAGGGGGCTCTGCAACACGTCGGCGTCACATCGTCGTTCACAATGGCGACACGCAAGCAGCTGGCGCAGGAACTTGCGCCTCTCCGCGAACATGCCATCGACGCGCACCCGTGGCGCGCATGGGCCGATGCCGAGGGGATGGAAAATCATCGCATGCCCGGGGGCCAGAGTCGTTGGAGCGCCGGCAAGGATCTCTCCTGGGAACCACTGCGCATCGAGCGAGTGTGCGAGGTCAAGTACGACCACATGCAGGGGCCGCGCTTTCGCCACGCGGCTATCTTTCTCCGCTGGCGCCCGGACAAGAGTCCGGGCGACTGCCGCTATGACCAGCTCGAGGTCACGACGGCTTACGAGCTCGAGAAGGTTTTCGGCGCGGTGGGGCGTCAGCGCTGATTCCAGTCCAATCCCCGGGAGCGTCATCCGGATCGAGCGCTTCTTGCGCGGGTCGTAACGCATCCGGAACGTGCTGCAGGTTAACGCGGATGCGGGTCCACGTTTTGTATCGGCCGCGCATGGAATCGACGAGCACGTCCGGCGCCGTCAGGTGAGCGGCAGCCTCCTGATGACGCGTCTTCCATCGCTCGAGTCCGGCGAGCGCATCCTCTTTCCGCTGGGCGCGCCCGATTTCGATGAGCGGATGCTTCGGTATTCGCCGCCGCGACGGTTGCACGCGCGCGGGTTCACCGGGTTGTTTCTGGTAGTGAGGCGGCCAGGGTGCATCGCCCAGGCCATCGCGTTCATGACGCGCCGACAACTCGAGCAGGCCCGTGAGCGAGCCCGGATGCAGGTCCATTGCCGCATGCCGGTCGCCGATCTCGGCGAAGCGCGCAGGCATCGTGCCGAGGGTAAAGTCTCCGGGCTCACAGGAGTCGAGCTCGTCCCATGTCAGTGGAGCCGACACGCGCGCGTCAGGCGTGGGCCGCACAGAGTATGCATTCGCGATCGTGCGGTCCTTCGCGTTCTGGTTGTAGTCGAGGAACACTCCGTGGCGCTCTTCTTTCCACCACTTGCTGGTCGCCAGATCCGGCGCGCGCCGTTCGACGTCGCGCGCCAGCGCGAGCGCGGCCCGGCGAACCTCATCAAAGGTCCAGTGCCGCTCGATGCGCACGTAAACGTGGATGCCGCGCGAGCCGGAGGTCTTCGGCCAGCCGACGAGCCCGAAGTCGTCCAGGGCCGCGCGAACCACGCGCGCGACGTCGCGGAGCTGACTCCACGTGACCCCGGGCACCGGATCAAGATCTATGCGCAGCTCGTCCGGGTGGTCGAGATCTTCCGCCCGCACCGGGTGCGAGTGAAGCTCGAGACAGGCGAGATTGGCCATCCACGCAAGTGCGGCGGCATCGCGCGGCACCACTTCTTCGGCGCTGCGGCCGGAAGGAAAGCGCAACGCGACCACTTCGAGCCACGCGGGTCGCGATTGGGGCGCGCGTTTCTGATAGAAGAATTCGCCTTCGATGCCGTTGGGATAACGAACCAGTACATTGGGCCGTCCGCCCGCGGCGCGCAGCGCACCTTCTGCCACAGCAAGGTAGTAGCGCGCGAGGTCCAGCTTCGTGTAGCCCGGCTCGGGAAACAGAACCTTGCGCGGATTCGAGATCGCCACTTCGCGCCCGGCGACCGCCAGAAGCTCTTGCTCGGCGCTGCTTGTCATACGACTGTCGGAGTCATCGAGGCGGCCCCCGCCTGGTGTGCATGTTGCCGACGATCGTTACGCTCGGGACAACCATGAGCGCCGAAGGTGCGGCACAATCGGAGTGCCGGTCCGTAAGATGATTGTCTCAAAACCCGCCAATGACATGTGCGGACGGGTCTATCAAGCCCGTCCCCGGCCCCCGTGGCGGCACTATAAGCTCTCGTCGGTCAGTTCTCATTCGTCATCTGTTTAACTGTCATTTGTATTAGTGGCGTGCTGCGGTGCCGGGTCTAGACGCTCCAAACTACCGCGGGCCTTGTGGCCCTCATGAAATGACAAATGACAGAATGACTACGACTGACAGGAAAAGAACTCTTTAAGTGCCAAATCCGTCCCGATCGACGATAGTTGCGACGGGTCTGATATCCGTCGACTCAGGGACCGCCGGTCAGGTTCGGGTCACCGCCGGATACACCTTCCGGATCGCCGCCACGATGTCATCGGCGTCGCGGCGCGTGAACTTCGGATCGAGAGACACGCCGGCGAAGCGGTCGAGGATCTCGCTCGTGCGCGGGCAGCAATCGGCGCCGTAACGGATTGAGCGGCCCCGCTCGGAGGCGAAGGACGGCCACGCCGGATGTACCGTGACCTTTCGCTCGATGTGGGGCTGGATCGGCAGCACCACGGAGCCGCCTGGCGGACCTGCCGGTATGTTCTCCTGGTCCATCGCGCGGACGAAACGGTCCCGCTCGTCTTTGTTGCGGAACTTGAGGAAGACCGACGAGCCAAGATCGCCCTCGGGATCCGGGATGCGACGGAGCTCCATCCCAGCCAGGTCGTGGATTCCCTCATGGATGCGCCGGGCCACGGCGCGTACGTCGGCGACGATACGGTCCAACTTCCGCAGCTGCGCGAGCAGCACGCCGCCGGTGAACTCGCTCATGCGATACTGATTCCCAGGCAGCATGCCGTCGCGCGCGCCGCCTAATATTTTCTGGTGGGGCGGTCGCAGGATTCCCAGGTCGTGGTACCGTGCGGCGCGTTCGAAGAGCGCCGGATCGTTTGTCACAACGGCACCCCCTTCGCCAGCCGAAATAGTCTTGGCGATCTGCAGGCTGTAGATGTTGATGTCGCCGAGCGAGCCCAGCGGCCGGCCCTTATAGCTTCCGCCGACGGCTTGTGCGCAGTCCTCGAGCACCTTTACGCCGCGCCCTCGCGCCAGCGCAAGGATGGGATCCATGTCACAGGGAACCCCCAGAAGGTGGACTGCCATGATGACCTTTGTCGCTCGGGTTATCTTCGCCTCGAGGTCCTTCGGATCGACGTTGAACGAGTCGTCGATTTCGGCGAACACCGGGAGGGCGCCACAGTGGATCACGGCGTTGTAGCAGGAGTACCAGGTCCAGGCCGGCAGGATGACTTCGTCGCCCGGACCGATTCCGAGCGCTGCCAGGGCCGTCGTGAGAGCCGCGGAGCCGGATGTGACGGCCAGGGCGTAGCGTGTCTGCATGCGGGCTGCGAACTCCCGCTCGAAGGTGAGGACCTTCGCCGGCGCCTCCCTGCCGTCGCCGTACCAGCGGTAGGGCTGGCGCGACGCGAGCACGTCAGCGACCTCCTTCTGCTCCGCCTCATCGTAGTAGAGCGGGCCGAACCGCCGGGCCCGCAGCGGCGTCTGCCGCACCGGCTGACTCTGGTCAGCGCTGTGGACGGCCGCGCCGCCACGGTGACCGGCTGCGGCGAGAGCCGCCGTAGCAAGAAACTCTCTCCGTTTCATGGATGGACTCCTTTGTGAACCTTCCGCCTCTTACCCATCTACTCAACCAGCTTCATCATCTCACGGTCTGGATGCGCCGCCAGCGCTCATCTGCCGCAGATGTCCGAGGGTTGATGCACGGACTCCGCCAGCCGCGACATCGCCCCGGTTGCAGGATAGCGAGTTTTCAGACACCTTCATAGTCCGGAGTAGGCGGCCCGGCGCACGAAGCTACCGCCCCGGGTCGTCCCAGAAACCGGTCGCCGTCCACGATCAGGTTGCCTCTCGAAAACACTTTTTTCGCAACCCCCTTTACCTTCCAACCTTCGTACAGGCTGTAATCGACGCGCATATGGTGCGTGGCGGCCGAAATCGTCATTTCCGCTTCGGGATCGAACAGAACCAGGTCCGCATCGCTGCCGACCGCGATGGTTCCCTTGCGTGGATACAGTCCGAACATTCGGGCCGGCGCCGTCGAAACCAGCTCGACAAACCGGTTCAATGTGATCTTTCCGCTTCGGACTCCCCCGTCATAGACCAGCGACAACCGGTTCTCCACGCCCGGGCCGCCGTTGGGGATCTTGGTGAAGTCCGCTTTTCCCAATTCCTTCTGTTCCTTGTAACAGAATGGGCAGTGGTCGGTGGAGATCACCTGGAGATGATCCTTTGCCAGCCCCTTCCAGAGCTCAGCCTGGTGCCATTTTTCCCGAAGCGGCGGCGTGAAGACGTACTTGGCCGCTTCGAAGCCGGGACGATCGTAGTCGTCAATGGACAGGAACAGATACTGAGGACAAGTTTCGGCATAGGCAGGAAGGCCACGATCGCGCGCCTCCCGTATTTTTTCGAGCGCATCGGCCGAGCTGAGATGAACGATATACACCGGGGCGTCGGCCATCTCGGCCAGGGCGATCGCCCGTCCCGTAGCTTCGGCCTCGGCGGTGGTCGGACGAGTCAACGCGTGGTATTTCGGAGCTGTTTTTCCCTGGGCCAGCGCTTCTTTCACTATCAAATCGATGACGCTGCCGTTTTCAGCGTGCATGCAGATCAGGGCTCCGGTCCGTCCTGCCGTTCTCATGGCCTTGAATATAGTCGCGTCGTCGACCATGAGGAGCCCGGGATAGGCCATGAAGAGCTTGAAGCTCGTCACCCCGTCGCGTATGAGCGACTGCATATCTTCGATCCCGGCCTCCGGAAGATCGGTCACGATCATGTGGAAGCTGTAATCGATCGCGGCGCGGCCATCTGCCTTGGCAAACCACGTGTCGAGGGCAGAACGCATATTCTGCCCCCTGAACTGAATGGCAAAATCGATCAGCGTGGTGGTTCCGCCAAAAGCGGCGGCGCGGGTTCCGGTTTCGAAGTCGTCCGAACTTGTGGTTCCGCCGAAAGGCATATCCATGTGAGTGTGGACGTCCACCCCCCCGGGAAGAACCAGCAGACCGGAAGCATCAATGATGGCGTCAGAGGCAATGTTCAGATCTCGTCCGATGACCGTGATCAGTTCGTTCTCAATCAGGATGTCTGCTTGATAGCTATCCTGGGCAGTCACGATCTTGCCCTTGCGAATGAGAGTTTTCAAAAACTCCTCCAGCCGGGGCGAAGCTCAGGGCTTGGCGGGCAAATCTGAGAGAGGCGCCGTAAGGGTTCGTCCCCGAAATTCTGCTTTTACCGTCTTGCTCTTGGGATCGTAAGTGAATGTGTGCGGAAAGACTTTCTCGTAAAACTCCAATGGGATGTAAACATCGCCATCTCTCTGGAATGGTTGCATCGAGAGTGGTACTTCCTTACTGTCTATTAATGCCGTTCCGCTCGCGGTGACCATCGAAATCTTGCTTCCAACAATAACCGCAATAGCCTGTCGACTGGGGCTGACATTCGTCTTGAACCCCGCGTCGGCCGCGAACCTTTTCAGCGGAAGACAAGGCTTTCCCTTGACCAGGTATCCTGCTAACTTGGCTGCGCCTGCTTCTTCGCGTCCCAGACCAGCCCCCGACGGCGGGGCCTGGGCCATGGCAACCAGCAGAGACCAGGACGCAGCAACGACGGCACTCTTCAAGCGATGTTTCACGGTGTCACCCAAAGTTTCCGGATTATGATAACTGAAGGGGCTTTGTGTCTCTAGTCGGATTGTCTTGTTTTTTCGACAAGGTTCTTAGCGTTTCTTCGAGTCTTGTGGCGGTTGTTCCGCAGCGCTAACCACCAGGCCCGAAGAGACCAAGAAACACGAAGAAACGGATTGACCTTGATCACAGACGCAAAAGATCGACATTTCATGCGAAAAGCGCTCAGGCTTGCGGCGCGAGGAGTCGGCCAAGCCAGTCCAAACCCTACCGTAGGTTGCGTTGTCGTCCGGGAGGGGAAAATCGTCGGCCAGGGGTGGCACCGATACGCGCACAAGGATCACGCGGAGATCGAGGCGTTACGCCAGGCTGGCGTACTCGCGCGCGGAGCCACGGCATATGTCACGCTGGAACCATGTTCGCATCATGGCAGAACTCCGCCATGCGCAGAAGCGCTGATTCAAGCGGGCCTGCGGCGCGTGGTCGCTGCCATGATCGACCCCAATCCTCAAGTCTGCGGCCACGGGATCGATCGCCTGCGAAGTGCGGGGCTACGGGTAGAAACCGGGCTCTATCGAATGGAGGCGCTGAGGCTCAACGAACCGTTTGCCTGTTACGCAACGACTGGACGCCCCCTGATCGTCGCCAAGGCCGGAATGTCACTTGATGGCCGGATCGCAACCGCAGCTCGCGAGACGAGCTGGATTACTTCTCCCAAGGCCCGCGAATTCGGCCAGGAGCTGCGGCGCCAACTGGATGCCATTCTGGTCGGCGTGGGCACAATCCTGGCCGACGATCCAGAGCTAACCTATCGGGGCAAAGGCGTGAAAGATCGACCGCTCATCAGGATCATTCTTGACAGCCGGCTCCGGACGCCGATTCGCGCCCGCGTGTTTCACACTACGGATGCATCACCCGTGGTGATTTTTTGCCAGCCCGAGGCGCCGCCTCGAGCTCGCCGCCGGCTCGAAAAGGCAGGGGCCGAAGTGATCTCTGTGCCCAGGGTGACGGGCGGCTTGGACCTCAAGCGCGTGATTGCTGAGCTCTCCAAAAGGAAAGTCCTGGGACTTCTGGTTGAGGGCGGAAGCGAAGTCCACTGGTCCTTTATATCCCGGCGATTCTCGGACAAGTTCTACTTTATTCTGGCTCCCTTCGTGCTGGGAGGTAAAAGGTCGATTCCCTCGATCGGCGGCGAGGGATTCAACACGGTCGAGAGCGCGCCTCGATTCAGAATCGCTCGAAACTTTCCCGTCGGTTCCGACCTGGTTCTGGAGGCTTATCCGCAATATTCGCGCTCTATGGCTTCTCCATGGCTCTCTTCAGGAACTCCTCCATCCCGCCGGCAAGATTCTTTGCGCACATCAAACCGGAGATAACCGCCGCGCTGGCGGCGCCCGCATCGAGCACGGCGCTCACCTGGGCCAGTCCGATTCCGCCGATAGCTACCACCGGCCTGAGCGAGCGCTCGCAGACCCGCTTGAGGCGCGTCAGGCCGACTACCCTGGCCGGGTTGGTTTTTGTGGTGGTCGCAAAGACCGGACCGAACCCGATGTAGTCCACTGGCGCGTCAAGCGCTTTGTCCGCCTCTCGCATCGAGTGGGTCGAATACCCAATGATCCTGTCCGGTCCCAAAAGGCTGCGCGCAGCCGAAGGCGGAAGATCCTGCTGGCCCAGGTGAACTCCCGCAGCGCCGCTGCTCATAACGAGATCGCAGCGATCATTAACCAGGATTCGGACGTCATGCTTCGAAGCAAATTCGACACATCTCCTCAGGTCTACGAGCAGGTCAGCGACAGGGGTGTCCTTATCTCGAATTTGGACCAGCCGCGCCCCGCCTCGCACCAGCTCTTTCAGGATCGATAAATGAGTCGAGCGTCCGGAGAGTTTCTTATCCGTTATGGGGTAGATGGGGGGCAAGCGGAGCGACATCGTCAACCGCGGCGGCTCCAGCGATCCAGGAACCGCGTGGTAATGCGTCCGGCGCGAAAATCCGGATCCTCGAGAATGCGTTGATGGAGAGGAATGGTAGTCTTGACCCCTTCCACGATGGTCATCTCCAGGGCTCGGTCCATGCGGCGGATCACCTCTTCGCGGTTGGCGCCGTAGCTGATCACTTTGGCGATGAGGGAATCATAGTAAGGCGTGATGAAATACTCATTGTAAGCCGCGGTATCGATTCGAACACCCAATCCGCTTGGAAGATGAAAAGCCGTGATTTTTCCAGGGAACGGGAGAAAAGTGTCGGGACACTCGGCGTTAATGCGACACTCCATGGCATGTCCCCGCACCGTGACATCGCTCTGAGAATAGCCCAGCCGTTCGCCGGCGGCGATGCGAATCTGCTCCTTCACCAGGTCAATGCCGGTGATCATTTCGGTGACAGGATGCTCCACCTGGATCCGCGTGTTCATCTCCATGAAGTAATAGTCTCCCTGATCATCGAAGATGAACTCGATGGTGCCTGCGTTGGTGTAATTGACAGAACGCATCGCCTGGACGGCAAGCCGGCCGATCGCTTCGCGTTTCTCGGGCGTCAGATAGGTCGAGGGTGCTTCCTCGAGGAGTTTCTGATGACGCCGCTGAATAGAGCACTCCCTTTCGCCCAGGTGGACTACATTTCCATGTTGATCGGCGAGGATTTGAAACTCAATGTGCCGGGCCGAAGGGAGATATTTTTCCAGATAAAGCTCCGAAGATCCGAATGCGCTCTGAGACTCGGATTGGGCGATTTCCAGCGCGGCTGAGAATTCGGACTCGGACGAAACAATGCGCATTCCTTTTCCACCTCCCCCTGCGGCTGCCTTCAGAATCAGGGGATAGCCGATCTGCGCTGCCATGGGCAGGAGCTCCGGCGACGGACCTTTGATCTTTTCGGTGCCAGGAAGGATCGGGAGAGAGGCCGCTTTCATCGTCTGCCGGGCCACGTCCTTGTCGCCCATGAGTCGGATTACTTCGGGAGATGGACCAATAAAGGTCAGTCCGCAGGCCTCACAGACCTCCGCAAAGTACGCGCTCTCCGCCAGGAATCCGTAACCCGGGTGGATTGCCTCGGCGTTGGTAATCTCGGCGGCGCTGATAACCGCGGGAATGTTCAGATAGCTTTCGCTGCTCTCGGGAGGTCCGATGCAGATCGCCTCGTCGGCGAAGCGGACATGCAACGAATTCTGATCGGCCTGAGAATAGATCGCGACGGTCGGGATCGCCAGCTCCTTGCAGGCGCATATGATCCTGAGGGCGATTTCACCCCGATTGGCGATGAGGATTTTTCGAAACATAATTGGCGGGATCTACCTGCGGGGCCGAAGCCCGAACAGCTTCTGGCCAAACTCCACGGGCTGGCTGTTTTCTACATAGATGTGAACCACCTCGCCCGTAATATCCGCAGGAATCTCGTTCATGAGTTTCATCGCCTCAACGACGCACAGTATCGAACCTTCCTCGACTACGTCGCCAACTTCGATGTAAGGCGCCGCTCCCGGTGATGGCGCGCGAAAAAAAGTCCCGACGATGGGGGACGTAATGAGATGGAGTCCATTGTCTGAAAGGTCCTCCTGCTTGATAGCCGGTGGTGAAGGCTCGGGAGGGGCCGACGAGGATGGATGTGACGGCGCCACGGAGGGCCGGGTGACCGAAAGTTGAGTGACTTCGGGGCCTTTCATGCCTCTCTTGAGCTTCACCCTGGTGCCCGTATGCTCCAATTCGAACTCGGTTATGTCGCTTTGAAGGATCTCCTGGATAAGGTCCTTCACTTCTTTCATGTTCATAGAGTGCTTCCTGAGGTTCCTCTTCGCTCTTTGTTCCTGGCGTCTTCGTGTCTTCGTGTCTTTGTGGTTAGAGCTGCAAAACAAATACCACGAGGACTCAAAGGCACGAAGAAACACCAAGAATCGTTGCCAAAAAACAAGATTGCGACCTTGTAGAAACTCGGCTATAGCACCAGGAGCTCCTTCGGATAGCGCGTCATAACCTCACAGCCCGACTGGCTTACCCGGACCACATCCTCGATGCGGACGCCCCCTTTATCCGGCAAATAAATCCCCGGTTCAATCGTAAAAACCATATTCCGCCGGATTCTTCGCTTCTGTGCGGGGGCGATGCGGGGAGCTTCGTGGACCTCCAGTCCTATCCCATGACCGGTCCCATGCCCGAAGTAATCCCCGAATCCTCGCTCTTCGATGTGGCTTCGCGCGAGGCGGTCCACCGTCTGGCAGCTGAGTCCTGGACGGATTTTCTCCTCCGCGCGCAGGACGGCGTCGAGTACGGTCGCGTAGATTTTTCTCTGCTCGCTCGCGGGCTTTCCGAGAAACAGGGTTCGGGTCATATCGCTGGCATATCCCTCCCGGTACGCGCCAAAGTCGAAAACGACGAATTCATTCTGGGCGAGGGTCTTGGTTGACGCGACACCGTGGGGCATGGCCGAACGCCAGCCCGAGGCGACAATCGTATCGAAAGAGGTTTTCCTGGCGCCCCGCTTTCGTAACTGGTACTCCAGTTCTGCAGCCAGGTCTATCTCGCGGATACCGGGCCTGACGTCGGGAATGATGGACTCAAAGGCCTGGACCGTGAGATCCAGGGTTCGTTGAATCTCCTCGATTTCTTCGATCGATTTCACCATTCGCAGCTCTTCGACCAGCCCACCGACGGGTTTGAGATCGATGGTCCGGGGCAGTTTATTGGCCAGAAGCCGGTATCGATGCAGGCTGACGTAGTGTTCTTCAACGGCCAATGTACGAAGGCCGAGCGACCGCACCTTTTGCGCCAAAGCCTCTTCTAGCGAGGGATGCGCCATTTCGATAGCACAACCCGTGGTTTCGGCCCGGCCCTGCAGGATATACCTCGAATCGAGAAAGAGGAAGGATTGGCCGGGCGTGACCAGCGCGGTACCCGTGCTGCCGGTGAAGTCGAAAAGATAACGAAGATTAGGGAGATGGGAGACTATAATCCCCTCCAGCCCAAGGTTCTCCAGGTTGCGGCGAAGACGTCGCAATTTTCCGGATCCTGCGGTGGTGGTTCCAGGATAAGAGTTCATGGTTCACCGATGAGAAAAACCGTGATTCTACCAGATTAACCACCAAGACGCGAAGACACGAAGGTCCCTTGTGAACGACAACATGTTGGTTTGAACGTTTCGCTAAGCGCCGAAGAAACACTAGGATGCTCCTGACCAGAAGAGAGATGATGCTGCGGGGCGCTGCATTCGCGGCTTTGGCCTTCTATCCCTCGAAGTTTTCGCGGGAGGGTGCTCTGGCCGGCCCGTTACCGGCAGGTTCGCCTCAGAGACTTTCTGGGGAAGAGTCGATCCGCCGATATCTTGCACTCCGCGCCGCCGAACTCGAACGTGAGTTCTTGCCTGGAATCACGACCGCTGCCGATTTCGAGAAGATACGCCCATCGTTGCGTGACGACCTCTTGGACATGCTTGGGCTGAAGCCGATGCCCGAAAGGACTGCGCTCGAAGCGAAGATCACGGGGCGGATCGAACGATCAGATTTCACGATCGAGAAGCTTCATTTTCAGAGCCTCCCTGGACTCTACGTCACGGCAAATCTCTATCTTCCTCGGCTGGCGCAAGGACGTCACCCGGCGATTCTGTACCAGTGCGGCCATTACAACCGCGATCGGCGTGAAGGCGCCAAAGCCGCCACCGACTGCCAGAATCATGGCATATGGTTCGCAACGCACGGCTATGTCGCGTTGGTTATGGACACGCTCGAACTGAGTGAAATTGCTGGCCTGCATCGGGGGTTGCTGGGGGAAAGACGGTGGTGGTGGCATTCGGCCGGATACACTCCGGCCGGCGTTGAGTGCTGGAATTCGATGCGCGCCATTGACTATCTGACTTCGCGCCCCGAGGTAGACGCCAGCAGAATCGGGGCCACAGGCATTTCGGGTGGCGGGATTGGCACATTCTGGATCAGCAGCGGTCGACGACCGCGTAAAAGTGGCAGCGCCTGTGAGCGGGATGGGCGATGTGACTTTCTACGCCGGAGAAGATGGCATCAGCCGCCATTGCGACTGCTTCTTTCTTTACAACCGCGCGCGCTGGAACTGGACCACGATCTGCTCGCTCGTCTGCCCGCGCCCACTGCTTTTCGTAAATTCCAACAATGATGTTTATTTTCCGATGGCCAACAATGAGCGCATCATCCTACGGCTCGAAAGACTTTATTCGCTGTTCGGCGCAAGCGATATGGTCGACGCTGTCATCAGCGTGGGAGGACACGGCTATCGCACCGACATCCGGCGAGCCGTCTTTGAATTCTTTAACCGGCATCTAAAACGCGATGCGGGGCGCGTCATGGATGACGATGCCGGCCTGAGACCTGATGGCAGCCCCAGCGTCGAATTGAAAGCGCTGCGGGTTTTCCCTGAAGATGCCGACTTTCCTCAGGATCGTATCAACGTCAAGATTGATGAGCTTTTCGTCGCGCCGGCAAAGCCTGGGTTGCCTGCCTCCGGTAAGTTCGGGCCGTGGAGGGAGGACTTGTTGAATCGTTTGCGCCTCGCCGCGTTTGCGGCCTGGCCGGCAACCCCCCCTGTGGTTTACGTGCCCGCTTTGGGTAGTGAGCCGAGGGCGGACAGAGAAGTTACTGAAGAAGGGATCGATATTTACTGGCGCTGGCTCCCGGGCAAAGACCAGGGCGGTGTACGCTGGCTCATCGTGCTCAATCCGGAGGAAGATACGGCGAAACTGCCGGAATGGGCGGGCAGCGTAGTAGGAGAAAATCCCGCGCTCCTGCTGAGCACGCGGGGCATGGGCCCGGGCGCGTGGACACGGGACAAGTTTCCCCATCCGATTGAACGCTCGATGGCGCTGCTGGGTGGGACGATTGACGGCGGTCGCGTATGGGACGTGCTGACTGTTGCCGGTCGCCGCACCGGCGCAGGCATCCACTGGCGCGCGGCAGGTCGTGGACGCTCGGGCATTCTGGCCGCGTATGCGGCTCTGTATCAACCCGCCATAGAGGGCGTGATTGCCGTCGATCCGCCCGCTTCGCATCGTCCGAGGTCGCCCGGTGAGGAGTATGGCCCGGCGCTACTGAACGTGCTGCGCGTGCTCGATATTCCTGAGGCTCTCGGATGCCTGGCGCCGCGTCAGCTCACGCTCATCGGCGCGCAGGATGCGGCCTTTGATCGCACCGCGGAGATCTACCGTCTGGCCGGCGCTGCCGATCGTTTCGGGCGAAAGTAAGTGCTCGGGCGGAAACTACGGTTGCCACCGGTACAGCAGGTCCGGCACCAGAGAAGTTTCTCCCGCGATGAGGCGCCTCCAGACGCACCACGGTAAGCGTTTGACAGGTGTTCGACCGATGCCTGCAGACGAGCTATCGTTCATGGAGAATGACTCTGGACGGTTCGCGCCGGATGCCGCATCATGTCTCATCAAGCCCTGAGAGCGTCGACCGGATCAGTCCCAGCGGCGCGCCGAGCCGGGGCATAACTCGCGAGCGCCCCCACGACGAGGAGTACGAACCCCACGCCGGCGTACGTGACGGCATCCCTGGGATCCGTCTCGAACGGCGTGCCAAACAGCCGCGGCGCCGTGAGGCTGGCGACCGACAGGCCGGCAGCGATCCCAACTACGACGGACCACAACTCGCTGCGAGGCATCAATGTCGCGAGGTCGCGTCCTCGCGCTCCCAATGCAGCGCGAATGGCCAGCTCCCGGCCTCTCGTCCGGGCTGAGAATGCGGCGAGACCATACACGCCGATCGCGCACAGAACAAGCGCGATTTGCCCGAAGACTTCGAGCAGACGGACATTCACGCGGCGAGGGCCGAGTGATGTCGACACGACGGATTCGAGCGGTCGCGCGCTGGAGGCCGCAACCCCAGGGTCGACTTGCGCAACCGCCTCGCGGACCGCAGCTGCAAAAGCCGCGGCGCGAGCCGGCCTCGCACGACCCAGAACATCCGCGCCGCCAGCATAGGGGCCTTCGAGACGGGCATCTCGCCAAGGGGTACGTACAGGTCTGGCGTGGACGGATCATCCAGCGTGAAGTGCTTGACGTCGCTCACGACACCCACCACCTCGAGCTGCGCCGACCGCGTGGACTGCACCAGCTGGACCGTTTTCCCGATCGCTTGTTCATCGGGCCAATGACGAGCCGCGAAGGTCCGGCTCACGATTGCGACGGGCTGACTGTCGGTGCGATCGTGACCGGAGAATTCGCGGCCCTGGATCACCGCGATGCCGGCTGCGGCAAAGTACCCGGGACTCGCCACGCGAAAATGGGCTTGTGGGACTTCATCCGGCGGCGGCGCGGCGCGGTCGGGAAAGCAATATCCATGGCCGACAGAAGCCCGCTGAGCGGCAGGAGCGACACCATGCCGCTGGTCTCGATACCGCTGATCGCGCTGAGTCGATCCTGAAGCGCCTCGGCGAAGCGGACGAGCGCGCCTCGGTTGCCGTACACGTTTGGCGGTAGCGAGAGTTGGATCGACCAGGACCGATCGGGCGTGAATCCAGGGGCGACACGTTCCAGACGCGCAAACCCGCGAGCGGTCAGTCCCATCCCCACGAGCAACACCGTCGAGGCGGCGATCTGAAGTCCTACGAACGCGCGCCGGACGACGGCGTCACCACGCCGGATCGTCATCGCTCGCGTGGCGCCTCGAAGCGCATGCGCCGTGTTGCGCGATACGAACCAGGCCGGCAACGCCCCGCACGCCAGGGCGGTGAGGCACGACACCGACACGGCGAACATCAGGACGTTCGGATCAAGCGTGACCTCCGCCATGCGCGGAAAGTTCGACGGTCCCCACGCACGCCAGGCTGAGAGCCCGATGTCGGCCCATGCGATCCCACCCACTGTGGCAGCGGCGGCGAGTACCGTGGCTTCGCTCAACAGCTGACGGAAGAGCCGCCCGCGCGATGCGCCAAGTGAGAACCGGATGGCAAATTCGGTCTGCCGCCCGGTATTGCGCACCAACAGCAGGTTCGCGACGTTGAAGCATCCAACCGCGAGCAGCATCCCGACGCCAGCGAACAGTGTCCACAGGATGGCCCTGTAGTCTGCGACGATCTCGGCGTGCAGCGGATAGAGACTCACTCCCGTCTTTCGGGCGTTCTCGGTCGGATATTGGCGCTGAAGACGGTGAGCGATCGCGTCAAGGTCCGCCTTGGCCTGCTGCAAAGTCGTGCCTGGCGCGAGTCGGGCAACGACTCGAAGAAAATTTGCGCCGCGATCCGATCGCCTTGGATCGCTGCGAAGGCTGAGGGGACGGCCAACTCCGCCTCGCGAAACGGGAATATGAACCCGGGAGGGAGCACGCCGACCACGATGTAGCTGGCGCCGTTCAAGGACACGCTACGGCCGACCACTCCTGGATCGCCGCCGAATCCACGAAGCCACAGCCCATGAGTCAACACGGCCACGCGCCCTTCCCGGTCCTCATCGTCCGGCTGGAGCGGGCGTCCAAACAGCGGACGGAGACCGAGCAACTGAAAGAAGTTTCCAGACACGCGCGTGCCTTCCAGCCGTTCTGGCCGGCCCACTGCCGGTCAGGTTTGCGTCCAGTTGGTGAAGGCGGCCAGGCCGGCGACAGTCGTCGACGCTCGCCGGTAGTCCTCCACATCAGGAATCCACAGCGGCGCGCGTCCACGTTCGGTTCGAAGGTTGTACATCCACACGACGCGATCTGGATCGTCGAACGGCAGCGTGCGCAGGAGGACGGCGTGCACCAGACTGAACATGAGAGTGGCCGCACCAATGCCGGTTGACAAAATGATGATCGCGAGCGCCGCGAAGCCGGGCGAGCGAACCACCATACGCACCGCCTGGCGGAGGTCGTGGAGTAGTTCGAGCATGTTCGTCTCCCAAAATGATTGTGTAACGACTGTTACATACTAAAACATATTCGTTACAGAATGCAATCGTCAGGACCGGGAGGCAGTCACTGTAAGGAGGGCGTTTGCGATACGCCATCACCAAGGGGCAATGGGAAGGACAAACACCACGGAGAACGACCAGGGGCTTGCATGGTCAAGGAAGCGAATGCCGCCAAGGCTGTCACCGGCCCTGGGTAATCCCGTCGCGACGTAGTCGAGCGACCCCTCGAGTTCAAAGCCGCGCAGCCAGCGGCCTGGCGGCAACCAGTTGAATAGCGCGAAACCCGTATCGAGCTCGAAATTCAGCTTGTGCGTGTACGCGCGGCGATCCGTCGGGCGTTCGGCCGCGCTGAACTTGTCCACGATGTCGAAGTGGGAGCTCAGCCAGCCGCGGGTACGTTCCGAGGATAGCCAGATCAGGTTGGTCTCGAACTCGAGCTCCGGTGTGCTCTCGCGCTCGAATGGAAGAAAAATGGCTTCCACCGTGAACTCCAGCCAGGACGTTCGCGTGGGCAGCGCGAGCGAGAGGATCAGTTCGAATTCGCGTTCGCGCGACTCTCGCTTGACGGTGCCCTGGTCGTCAGCAATGCGTGGAGATCCGAACAGGTTCGTGAAGGTGAGGGTGGGTTCGACATTAAACTCAGGAGCGCACAGCAGTCGACATGTGGGTGTGCCCTGTGCCATCGCGTGAACCGAGCGCAGTAGCGCAAAGGCGACAAGCAGAGCCACTCTCATGCACGCGCCTCCAGTCTTTCGGTCCTACTCGTCGAGACGACTCTGCCGGCCTGCATCTCGATGAGGCAGTCGGCGAGCGCGCTTGCATCCTCCCGGTGGTGCGTGACGTACACCGTCGTCATCGTTGGATGCCCGCTGAAGCTGAACGAGTTCGGTCCGAAGCGTGGCCCGCAACTCCGGGTCGAGACTCGAGAGCGGTTCGTCGAGAAGCAGAAGCAGCGGACGACCGACGAGGGCGCGGGCCAGTGCCACGCGCTGTTGCTCACCGCCCGACAGTTCGTGCGGAAATCGGTTCGCGAGCCCGTCGACACGAGCAAGGGTGAGGGCGTCACGCGCGCGTACAAGCCGGTCGCTCCTGGGCACCTGGCCGGATTCGAGGACGAACTCCAGGTTCCTCCGGACGGTGAGGTGTGGCCACAGCGCCAGGTCCTGAAAGACAAAGCCGATCTCGCGATCATACGGTGATACCATGGTTCGACCTGGAACAGACACTTGACGCCCGGCCAGCCACACTTCGCCGCTGTCAGGCGGGTCCAGCCCCGCGATCAAGCGTAACAGCGTTGTCTTGCCGCAGCCGCTCGGACCGAGAATCACGGCGACTTCTCCGGCTGCGACCTCCAGGGAGACATCGTTGAGCGCCTGATGCGCGCCGAAGCGTTTGGTGACGTTCTTGATGGAGAGCTGCGACCCCTTCATCGGCCCTCCCGCAACGAAACGGCCGCTGCGAGCGCGGCGAGAAGGGCAAAGATAACGCCGGCTTGCAGAAGTGCCAGGGCGGCTACGTGCGAGGGAGGCGTATTCGCGATGAGGGTGTAGACGCGAACCGGCAGCGTCGCTTCACCAGGCGGCGCCACGAGAATGCTCACGCCGAGCTCGCCGAATGCCAGAACGAACGCGATGACCCACGCTGCAGCCAGACCCATGCGCATCTGCGGCAGGACGATGCGCCACATCGTGCGAAACCATCCGGCACCGCTGACCGCGGCAGCCTCCTCGTGCGAGATAGGCACATAGCGGGCGCTCGCGGCGACCGCGAGCGCTGCGACCGGAAGGAACCGCGCCGAATATCCCAGAAGCAGCATCGCGTCTGTCCCGTAGACCATGCCCAGCGGGCCCGGTCGATTCCACAGACTGATCAAACCGATCGCCGACGATCGTGCTCGGCACCGCGAAGAGCACGACGAAGAGAACGTCGGCGATCCCTCCGATTCGTGCGCCGACCCTGGTTCGTCCGTAGCCGAGCACGGCCGCCACGATAACGACCACCGTGGCACCTGCGGTCGCCAGCACCAGGCTGTTTGAAATGGCTTCACCGGACCCCGCGAACACGGTAGACAGCGATCGAGCGCCCAATGCCTCGCCGACCAGGATCGCGAGCGGCAGTACCAGACCAATCGCCAGCACGGCGATCGCGCCGGCTGTCGCTGGTTGCCGCCATGCGTCGAACATAAGCGGACGGACGCCGGCACTGCGGCGCGTGACCAGAAGACGCCCTCCCATGAGGGCGGCGACGGACGCAACGGCCAAACAGAGAACGAGGAGTGGAACGGTGAGGAGGATGGCGCGAGTGAAGTCGTACAGCGCGGCGAAGGCCGTGAAGACCTCCGTAGTGTACACGCGCACCCGGAGCAGGCCAGGGACGCCGAACTCGGATACCGCGAGCACGAAGATCAGGAGCGTCGCCGCGAGGACTGACGGCAGGGCTAGCGGCAGCGTGATGCGCCCCAGCACGCGAGCGGGCGAAGCGACGACGAGCGCGGCTTCCTCGAGTCGGCCGTCGATCTGCCGCAGCGCCACTTCTGTGGCGAGCATGGAAACCGGGTAGAACACGAGGCTCAGAACGAGGATGGCCGCCGGAAGGCTGTAGGTCCAGAGTGATATCAGATCGGCGCCGACAACTCTCGCCAGCCATCCACTGCCGCTGCCGAGATATGTCCAGGCTAGTCCGACAATGTACGGCGGCAGCAGGACCGGCGCCGCGAGCGCGAGGCGAAGCAGACCTTTCCGTGGCAGGGAGATGCGTGCGAGCGCGAGACCCAGTGGGGCGCCGATCGCGGTGGCAAGCACTGCGGTCCCGGCGCCGAGAAGCGCGCTGTTGGCGAGAAGCCCGCGCTGGCGCGTATCCAGCATCACCGACTGTGTAAGCGCCCACGCCGCCCGGCGACACCGCGAGCAGATGGCCGACCGGCATGACGCAGCACGCAATGAACATGACAAGCGCGATACCAACTACCAGGGTTCGGCTGGACTGCCATCGCCACATGTCGTTGTAAACGATCGACTCCTTACAGGCCGAGAATCGTCGCGAGACGGGTCGTCACGTCCTCGACTCGACGGGCCGCCTTTGCGAAGTCGAGCGTCATGGGTTTGAAACTGTTGATCGGCGGAATGTTCTTCGGACCGGGGACGCCGGCATGCAACGGGATCTGCACGGCCTCCGACTGCGCGAGTTGTCGCTCCACGTCTGCCGACAACAGGTAATCGATGAGTTGTCTCGCGTCCTGCGGATGCGGCGCATTGGCAATGAGCGAAACCATGTTCGGCATGACCGGCACACCGAGTCCATCCCGGTCCGGCAAGACCATACCCACCGGCTGACCGTTCTCGATCGCCACATTCACATCGTCCGTGTCGGTGAGGCCCACTTTGACCTCACCGCGGGCCACCAGGTCTCGCACGACCGAGTTGCCATCGACGATGCGCACATCGTTGGCCTTGAGTCGCTTGAAGAAGGCATCCATCTTGTCGTCGCCGGCCAGGGCGTATAGTGCGGCGACATGGAACGATGTCGATCCGAACCGCGGATCCGCCATCGCGACCTGTCCTTTCCATTTCGATTCCGCCAGGTCGAAAATGGATCCGGGTGCGTCTTCCGCCTTGACCATCTTCGTGTTGTAGGCGAGCACCCGCATGCGCGCCGAGAAACCGGTCCAGTACCCGTCCGGGTCGACGAGCAGAGAAGGGATTCCGTCGGCACTGGGCGATCGATACGATGCCAGGACATCGCGTGATTTCAACACCAGCGTGCGGACGGGCTCGTTCGACCAGAACACGTCGGCTTGAGGCCGGGCCTTCTCTGCGAGCAGTCGGTTGGCCAACCCCGTCGACTTCGTCTCTTCGGTGTCGTACACGGCGTTGACTCGAACGCCGGAGCGCCGTTCGTACTCGCGAAGCACCGGCTCAGAAAAGACGCGATCCGTTGACACATAGATCGTGACGGTCCGAGAGGCATTTCGGGGCGGTTCGGACGACCGACACCCGGCCAATGTGACGACGAGCGGCCGTCGCGAGGTGAAGGAGGGTGATGCCACACGGTGAACGCATAATCGGCTACCTGGTGGTGACCGTTAAATCGTCGAATTGGGTCACGGAGTCGGCCTTGGTCCACACGCCGACTTTGCCGGCCTGACTGAAGGTGGTGTCTTCCACCTCGTACAGCTTGCTCCCGTTGAAATGCACCTCGAAGCGAGGTCCGGCGGCCACCACTCTCAACGTGCTCCATTGCCCCGACGGGACCTGCGCCTTCTTGCCGTACGTGCGGCCCTCTCCCTTGACCGGGAGATCGGTGCGGTTACCTTTCTCGACCTTGTACAGCACGACATTGTTTTCGAGCGCGTTCGCGCGGACGATGTAATAGTTGTCCTCGTTCTGGAAGCGCCACACGAGGCCCGCGGCCTGGTCCACACGGCCCGACACGGGTTTGAACCGAACGGACAGATCGATATCGGCAGCACTGATGTCGCTCACGACGGCCACTGGAAACCGGGCGCGCGTGTTGTCCGCGTCCACCTGTGCCAGATACTTGTTCGTGCCTTCAGCCTGCACGATCCACTTGCCGGGTGCGCCTGCTTTGGCCGTGTGACCGAATTCAAAGCCCTTCGGCGGCTGCCCCACGGCGTCGTCGGAGAAGTCGACTCTTCGACTCGCCGCATGGACAACGAGGGTCGCGCCAAACGCAACGAGCGGCAGTAACAACCTGGCCATTTTCATGAGAGGTTTCCTCTCTCTGTGGCTACGGCCAGTCGGCATCACGCGCCCTGGGATACTCGTTCGGTGGTCACCGGCCTTGATGTGATGGCGAATGCGACGGCCATGACGAGCGCAACCGCTGCCATAACCTGGAACATCCGCGCGTACCCGACAGCCGCGACGAGTAGCCCGGCTGCGATCGGGCCGAGGGCGTCGCCGATGTCGTAGATGGTCCCGAACACGCCGTGCGCGGCTCCATAGCGTGCCCGGCGTGTCACGTCCGTGATGTATGCGGTCGTGGCGGCAGTGGTCGTCGCCACCCCAGCGGCGTACATGAGAATCGCCGTGACGGTCGTGGCCCGATTTGTGGCGATCGAGACCAGGAGGACCGCTGCGCCGCATATCATGAGGCCGGTCACGATGACCCATCGCCTGCCGGCTCGATCCGACACGAAACCGATGACGGGACGGATGGCCAGCGTCGTGACCGTTTGGAGACCGAACAGCCAGCCCAGTTCCGCGGCCGTCAGTCCCAGGACATCGCGGCCGTAAAGCGGCAAGAAGGCATTAAGCATGCCGTTCAAGACAAACTGTGCGGCTTGTGCGCCACTCGTGACCAGGACGAGCCGATCGCGTCCGACCTCGGCGACGCCACGCTTGAATTCCTGCCATGGCGCACGATTCGATCGTGCGGGAGACGTGGTGCGCCAGCCGGCGATGATGAGAGGCACCGCCACACCGATGAGACCCGACGCGAGAAACGCCAGATCGAAGCGGCCGGCCGCGATCAGGTACCCGGCGAGCACAGGCCCCAGCGCCTGGCCTGCGCCCTGAGCGGTGGAGTATGCGCTGAGCCAGGCGCCGCGACTCGCCGGTGGCGCAATGTCAGAGAGACTCGCTGAGGCCACCGGCCCGAAGATGGCTGTTGCTGCGCCGTGCACGAATCGCAGCAGGACGAGCACGAACAACGCGGTTGCCAGGAGGTAGGTGAACGGCAGGCTGGCAAAGACGAGCGCACCTGCAATGAGCAGCCGGCGCCGCCCGAACACATCAGACAAGGCGCCGGCCGGTAGCTTCACCACGATGCCCGTCAGGGTCGACGCGCCCATCACGAACCCGATCAATGCTGGACCAGCGCCCAGTTCACTCGCGAACAGGGGCAGCAACGGCGTCCTGCAGATCGCGTAGCTGCAGTACGCGACGAAGCCGGCTGCACACAGACGAATCAATGCGACGGCGCCGCACCGGAATGGAGTTCCTCGGCGATCGCTATCGCGTGAGCGATCTCGGAGCTGCGGCTGGCCGCTGGGGGTGAGCTCATGGGTCACACCTGACGACTATGGATTGCCTCGGGGCCGTGACGCCCGGGCATGTTTGGACTCCTTCCGTCGGGGCTTCGCAAGAGCCCGCGGCCCCGCCGACCGCGCTGACTTTTCAAACGCTCGATAGAGTGAGTCGAATAGCACGATGCCGTGCGCGAGCAGCGCGTCATCGTCGGCGTGCGCGAGCTGCAGTCCCTCGATGACAGCCCCTACCGTGGCGGCTTCGGGTGCGCCAAACCGGGCATCCTTCAGATCGAGATCGTGAACAATCGGCGCAAGCCGCTTGACCGCGGCCTCCTCGATGCCGAAGACGGTGCATAGCGTCTCGAACGTGCAGCCTTCGCCTTGATGACTGAACTCCACGCCAAACATGTCGAACGGAATCGCATCATCAGGCACCGCGTTTCGATCTGCGGCGAAGGCGAAACGCGCTTCGGGATCGATGAAGCGCCGGACGAGCCATGCCGACGCCATGCGGTCGACGCCCGGACGCGGGCGAGTCACCCACAGTCGTGCCTTGTATGACGTCGGCGCGTCGCCCGATGGCGCTTTCGCCGCCACCGCGCTGCGTTCCGATGGCGCGTTCCTCAATCTGCCGGACGAGCACGAGCACGCGGTCGCGGCCCGCACTGCCAAAGAAGTCCACATGTTCAATCGCCGTGAGTCGCTCTCGCAGTCGTTGCACGGTGCGGCGTGAAAGCATGCGCTTGGAGCGGCGCGGGCCGGCACCTGTCCGAGCCAGTATCCGTTCAGCCTCGCGTGCCAACTCGGTGTACGCCATTTCGCGCGAGCGCCGGAACTCTTCAACCAGCGCGTCGTTCGACCAGGTATCAACCGTGTCGGCCGCAAAGACGCTCGCTTGCCCGCCGTTAGCCTCGATCTCCGTCTTCAACCATTCGAAGTCCTCGCGAGCGTTGGGCGAATCCGGGAGCACGTATACTGCCTGCTTGACCGCCAGCGCTCCAATCTGTTGAAGGCGGCGCCACGTGCGAACGCGAAGGTTCGAAGGGTTCGGGGGAAGCTGATGCACAAACAGCAGCCAACGGCGGGAGGCGGCTGCGGGTCGCGCGGTCGCGAAACGGTCCCGCTGTGAATGGGAGGCAATCATACCGATCCTTTACCGCCGATGCCGCATCGGCAGCGGCGAACGCGCGTCCGTCACGCGTTTTACTTTGTAACAGTCGTTTCAGTATAATCCTTTTTCGTTTCGGAGCACGTGGAAACAGGAGGGCTTTATGGGAAGGGGCATGCTGATATTGAGTCTGGTCCTGGGGGCGTCAGTCGGCGCGCAGCAGGGACCCAATCCCCGGCAGCAGCCGGGCGCTTTGGTCCACATCTACGCGCCGGAACAACACGACTTGTACGACGGGCATTTCGTGATTTCAGCGAATCGCATCTACATGGTCGGAGGCCTGAATGATCCTGACGGTTGGGACCATCTGGACAACGAAGCGAAGAACGTGCGTCCTGTTGCCGGGACGGCCGAGATCGATGTGAACGAAATCCGGAACACGGGTACGTTCGAAGCTAGACTGAAGATTCCCGAAGGCGAACTGGTGCTGGCAATGGACAGGTGGAACGAATTCAGCCCGTGTCAGAACGGCGGCATCGTCGCGTACATCCACGAGCACGGAACTGATTCGGGGTGTGGAGACAACAACTGGCCGAAGACGGTCGGTTTTCTGGCGGGTTGGGGGTTCGGGCACGCAACGCTCAATGGAAAGCCCCTCTACCGGGACTACGAAATGCACTTCATGGTAACGCAGGGGCTTCGCGACCGGAAGTCCCTGCGCGTCAACTATCCGATGGCAAACAAGAAACTGCCGGGCGGCGAAACCAATCCGGCGACACAGCAGATCGATTTTTACATTCGAAGCCCGGAGCAGAATCCAAAAAATCGCCCGAATAGACAGGTGTTCATGCACTTCTTCGGCATGGAGATCACGTGGAAGTAGGCGGCCGGTCTCCGAAGGCGAAGAGGTGCCGTAGCGTTGGGCTACTTCACGATCCTGGGGGTGATGAAGAAGAGAACTTCCTGGACGCTGCGTGCAACTGCGGAGCGCCGGAAGATATTTCCTATGAGCGGCAGAGAAGCCAGACCCGGAATTCGCTCCTCCTGGGTCGTCTCATCCTCCACCAGGATACCGCCGATGACAGTGGTTCCGCCGTCGCTCACCAGGACTCGCGTCACGGATTCGCTCGTGCGGATGGAGGGGATTCCATTTACCGATCGCGAGAAATCGGGCGTATTGTTTTCGATCTTCAGGTCGAGGATTATGTTCCCCTCGACGGTAATCTGCGGCGTCACCGTCAGGTTAAGGGCCGCGTTCTGGAATTGCACAGCGATCGTGTTGTTGGCGACGATCTGAACCGGGAAGCGGAGCCCCTGGGTGATGCTGGCGGCGTGATTGTTCAGAGCCGTGACTTTCGGCTGAGAGATCAATTTGGCCAGGCCGTTGTTTTCCCCTGCCGTAATTGCGGCGTCCAGAAGAAATGTATCGAGAATGTTGCCGACCGAAATGCCGATCCCGCCGAATGGCTTCAGGGCCGGGAGGTTGAGGTTGAGATTTCCCGCATTCTGATTTCCGGTGCCCGTGCTGACTCCGGCCGACTGACTGGATATGCTGTCAGGCGAGCCGCGTCCTCTCGCGGCATTCCCGCCGGCGAATGTGGTGATCGGCGTGGCCGCCGGCCGGGTGCCTCCAATGGTTCCAAAGGTGTTCGGGCCACCGACGCTGACCCGCTGCAAATTTCCCTGAACGAATCCAAATTGCACTCCAATATCGCGCGCAAAGTCGCGCGACGCTGAAACAATGCGCGCCTCGATCTCCACCTGAGGTTGTGGTATGTCCAGCGACTCTACCAGCTCGATCATTTTATCGAGCGAGGGCGGAATATCGGTGAGGATCAGCGAATTTGTCCTCTCATCGACTACCACGGTTCCGCGAACGGTTTTCTGGTCTGTCAGCGCGGCGACGAAGGTCGCGGCTTTGGCATAGTTCAAGCGCTTGATTCGGGTTTCCAGGTCGGCGGCCAGGAGGTTTGCCGTCTTCAGCGACTCTCGCTGTTGCGCTTCCTCTTGCAGAGTCAGTTTTGTGGCGATGCGGACAAGGTTGCCTTCGACGTGTTTGTCCAGACCGTGGTTGAGCAGCACAGCTTCGAAGATCTGGTCCCAGGGTAACTTGACAACTTTGATCGAGATGCTTCCTTTGATTTCCGGATCGATGACGACGTTGATTCCGCCCTCTTGCGCCATGAGCCGGAAAAAATCCACCAGCGGCAGGTCTACGAGGTCGAGAGTCAACGGATGACCAGAGAACCTTCCGTCCCAAGTCGCCGTGGAAGAAGGAAGCGGAGACGGGGGCGTCTGTGCAGCGGGGCTCTCGGCAAACCTTAGCAGGGAAACCAGGATCGACGCACTTGCGACCCGGCGCACGTTCCTTGATTCAAAGCCCGCATGTCTGATCGACTTGATTTTCATAGCCGCCCTCCTCGCCGGCCGCTAGCGCGATCTCAGCGTTTTGGTTACTTCTTGTGTCAAAACCTTGCCGGATCTCAAACGGGTCTCGCGCATCAGCAGGACCGACTCGTCCTGAATCGTCTTTACATAGCCGTCGAACATCCGGTCGCCTTCCTGGAGGAAATACGCCCGCCGGTCGGGTCCCTGGAAAACCGCAGTCCGCGCTCCCTCTCTCCGGGAGATGCCCACGAGTACAGCCTGCTCGAGGTATGTTCCCTCGATTCCGGGAGGTGGCTCGCCCCGACTCTCCTCCTCGTCGTCGGATTTCTTGCCCAGGATCAGCGGGTTAAGAAACGGATCGCGTCGACCAGCAGATTGGTACCGGACTACGGCGGCCGCAGGTTCTGCCGGCTCGTCCTTCCTGGGTTTGCTCGGCTCGCGCCCACCCGTTTGCGCCAAGCCCTGTGAGGCAAAAACCAGATAAAGAGCCGTTCCGACTAGAGCCCAATGGCAACCGCTCTGTTTCATGGCAGATCGGGTCTGGTTGACGCGGGGACTTCCTTGAGGACGAAGGTCGTGGCAGTGAAGACGGCCGAGAGCGTGCGGAAGGAATCGCTTGAGCCATCGATGCCTTTAATCGTCATGTGGTCTATGTTAATGATGCGAGCGAGTCGACTGACCTTCTCGAAAAAGAGACCCAGTGCGTGGTAATTTCCCTCGACCTCCATGATGACTGGCCAGGCGGAATAAAAAGCTCGCGGCACCACCGGCTGCGGAGTGAACCGGGTAATTTTAAGATTGCTCGCGCTAGCCATCTGCTGAACGGCCCGGACGACGACAGCGGTTTCCTCAGGGGGCAGCAGGATGCTGCGCAGGATTGCGAACCGTTGATCGAGCCGGGCGAGATCGCTCTTGCAGCGGCTCAGCTGGCGTTCGACGGTCTTTCCCTGAGCGATGGCCGGCTCCAGCCGAGTCAATTCGTCGCGCAGGTGCTCGCGCTCTTCGAGGGGGCCGCGCAGATAGAAAACGTAGAAGACAGCCACCAGGCCGGCCGCCAGCGCGGCGAAAACTACGGCCTGCCCGGAACCGGGCAGGTTCTCGACATGATAATCCATGGGTTCACTCCGACGGAGTCTTACGCAGCGTGCTGCATCCAAGAGAAAACCGCGCGGCATTCTTTTCGACTTCGATCAACTCCAGATCAACGGTTGTGAAATATCCCGATTGGGACAGGTTGCTCATGAAATCTGGAATCGATTCGCCGCGCATGGCGTATCCTTTGATCTGTACTCGATCCGCCTTCTGATCGAGTACAGTCAACCACAGAGCCGCGTCGCGCGGCATGCTCCGGATCACGTGATTCAGAATCAGCACAGGGCCGGTTTGAGTGTCTCTTAGCTTCTCGATGACTTCGATCCGGCTCTGACGCAGGCGTTTCAGTTCTTCCAATTCATCGATCTGTTTTCTCGACTGCTGCAAGCGCTCATTCTCGGTCCTGAGTGTGTCGCGCTGTTCCTTGAGAATCCTGACCTGGTTTTCCAGGTAGTACCACGAGGTTCCCATCCCGGATAAAATCAGAATAAAGAAGGCCATCAGCGCCAGGCCCATGCGAGAGCCCCGCGGTTCGGCTGCCGGCTTTTTGGCGTCGGCCCCGTGGTCCTTCAGAAGGTTTACCCGGATCATGACTATTCCTTGTCTTTGCGCAGAGCCAGGCCGATGGCGACCGCCAGTTCAGGGGCGCGTTCCGCCAGCAGGGAGGGTGAGAATCGTTTCGAATCGTGGGCGATTCTTCGGAAGCTTTCAAATTTCTGGACCGGGATTTCGAACTTGCGTTCCAGGGTTTCGATCAACCCTGGAGTATGCGCAGCGCCGCCGCTTACCAGCATCCGATCAATACGCCCGGACGTCGTGGTGGTCCTGAAAAAATCGAAGGTTTTCTGGATCTCCAGGCAAATGATCTCGGTGACGGAATCGATGACGCGGCGCGCCTGCCAGGGTTCAATCCCTCCCTGAGGCTGGCCGTGTTTCAGAGCCTGCGCCTGGCTGAAGGTGAGATTGAACTCCTTGCGTATGAAATCGGTGTACTGATGGCCGCCCACGCCCACATCACGCGTGAAAAGGAGGTCGGTCCCGGAAATAATGTTGATCGTCATGATGCTCGCGCCGATATCAAGCAGAGCCATGAGAGCGGGGGTCGCGGGGTCATAGTTGATCTCGTAGGCATTCTGTAGCGCGAACGCGTCGACATCGACGACGACGGGATTCTTCCCGGCCGTCGTAATCACACTGGTTTGATCTGTAATCCTTTCCTTTTTGACCGCAACCAGCAGCAGGTCCAGGTTCGCGACGCTGGCGCTTTCTGCCAGTACCTGGTAGGCCAGACTGACGTCCGCGATATCGAAGGGAATATGTTGCTCGGCCTCCCATCGGATCGATTCCGCAAGATCTTCATCACTCTGAGACGGCAGTGAAATTCTCTTCACAATTACCGAGTGGCCGGAGACCGAAGTCGCAACCCTCATGTTCTTGATGCTCTGCTCGCTGAAGAGGCGATTGATCGCGTCCGATACAGGAGCCTTCGATGTGATCACGCCGTGGACAATGCAGTCGGGAGGGAGTTCCTCGATTCCGAGATTGACCAGCTCGTAACTTCCATCGCGCAGCGATCGCAGCTCGGCCGCTTTGATTGTGCTGGATCCAATATCCAGACCCACAAGTGGCTGGCTGCGGTTCAGGAAACTGAGCGCCATCAGGACAGGACATCCGGCTTCGAGTCAAAAATCCGTATGCATTTTGTGAGGGAGGGACAATCTTTGAGGGAAGGCAATCTCTGTGAGGGACGCGGAATCTAATACCAGTGAGGAGCGCCTTGTCAAGGACATTGTCGCGAACGGTTGATGGCGATTGGTCAGAGGTGAACCGGCAAAGGTGCGCGTTGACTTAAATTATTGCGATGATGTAACTTATTGCCGCTGTCCAGCCGCGCGAGCCCGGCAGCCTCAGCTCCGGCCTGTACTCAAGAATAGTGGGCTGTCCGCGACGCGCCAGGCGTGCGGGATAATGTGCTTGACAGCTATTACTTCGTTGGCTAGCCTAAAGGATTGTTTTTCAGTGTTGTCACGCAATTAGGCGTTGTATGAAGAGCTACGTACCTCGAAAGAGTGAAATTCAGAGTAACTGGCATGTGTTGGATGCCGAGGGCAAAGTGCTGGGGAGACTTGCGAGTCGAGTGGCCCGTTTGCTTACCGGCAAGGATAAGCCCACGTATGTGACCTTTCTGGATACGGGTGACCACGTAATCGTCATCAACGCTGAGAAGGTAAAGCTCACGGGAAAGAAGCTCTCCGAAAAGATGTACCGCCGTCATACGGGGTTTCCCGGTGGCCTGCGCGAGATCGCTGCGGGGGATTTGCTGGCCAAGAACCCGGAAAAACTGGTGCGGGAAGCCGTGAGCGGAATGCTTCCCAAGACGAAGCTGGGTCGTGCAATGAGGCGGAAGTTGAAAGTGTACCGCGGTCCTCATCATCCACATCAAGCTCAGCGACCCACAAATCTTGCTCTGTAGGCAAAGCCCCAGTCAAACACCACCCTGGCGAACTGGGGATCTTTCCATTTAGGAGGAGTGCGATCTTGGCAGTGGTTCAATATTACGGGACTGGAAAACGCAAAAGCTCGACGGCGCGGGTCTATCTGATTCCCGGAACGGGCCAGATGAACGTGAACAAGCGCGATCTGAGCAAGTATTTCTGCAATGAAACCCAGCGCACAGTGATTCGTTACCCCTTGACCATCACAGACAATGTCGCCAAGTTCGATGTGCGCGCGACCGTGATGGGCGGGGGCGTCTCGGGGCAGGCGGGCGCCATTCGTCTGGGGATTACGCGGGCCCTCCTCGAATTCAACGCCGAGCTACGGCCGAGGCTGAAACGTGCGGGGTTGCTGACGCGTGATTCCCGGATCAAAGAACGAAAAAAATACGGTCAAAAGGGAGCTCGCAAGAGGTTCCAATTCTCCAAGCGGTAGAATGAGGAGGTCTGTTTGGTTTCTATCACCATGAAGCAACTTCTGGAGGCTGGTGTCCACTTTGGCCACCAGACCAAGCGCTGGAATCCCAAGATGAAGGAGTACATCTTCGGAGAGCGCAACGGCATTTATATCATCGACCTTCAGAAAAGCTTGAAGCTGTTCAAGAATGCCGTGCAGTTTGTTCAGGAGCTTGGAGCGCGCGGAAAGACGATTCTTTTCTTGGGGACGAAGCGCCAGGCCCAGGATGCCATCCAGGAAGAAGCTCAGCGGTGCGGCATGTTCTACGTCAATCAACGCTGGTTGGGCGGGCTTCTGACAAACTTCGTCACGATCCAGAAAAGCCTCAAGCGCTTCCGCGAACTGGAAGCCATGCGAACCAACGGGCAGTACGAGCTGTTTTCCAAGAAAGAAGTGGCCCGATACGAGCGCGAACGCAAGAAGCTCGAGAAGAACCTGTCCGGCATCAAGGACATGGCCAGCCTACCTGATGGGCTATTTGTGATCGATACCAAGAGGGAATCGATCGCCATACAGGAGGCTCGGAAACTGGGAATTCCGATCATCGGAGTTGCCGATACCAACTGCGATCCCGACGAAATCGATTACATCATTCCAGGCAACGACGACGCGCTAAGGGCGATTCGGCTGATAGCCGGAACGATCGCTCAGGCATACCTGGAAGGAAAAGCTGTCTACGAGGCCCAGCAAAAGGAATTGGCCGATCAATTGGAAAGACAGCGTCAGCTCCAGGCCCAACAGGTGGCGCGTGAAGCGGCGGCCAGAGCCGCGGCGGCGGCGGCGGCCGAAGCTGCCGCGCGGAAAGCCGCCGAAGGGAAGGGAACCGCGGAAACAGCTGCTGCGCCTTCGGAAGCTGCTCCTGCTCAGGGAGACCCGACGGCCAAGCCCAAGACTACGGTCAGAAAGGCGCTCCAGCGGAAGCCCAAGTCGAAGAAGCCTGAGACTGATGCACCGCTCGAAGCTCCGGCGACTCCCCAGGCCGAGGAAGACTCTAAACTCGTTACCACCCCGGACGACAGCTCCGAGATAACGAACGGTCACGAAGCTTCCGGCGGCTAGGTCCAAACTCACCCGCCAATCCAAACCTGAGCAGCAATCCTCCAAGCGTTTCGTCGCCTCCTGGCGTCGTTTGTGGTCGGTTTGCTGCCCAAAGAAAGAAAGGACAAGAGAAGTATGAGTGTATCGGCGGAGAAGGTCAGAGAACTTCGCGAGAAGACAGGCGTCGGCATTATGGAATGCAAAAGCGCGCTCCAGGAAACCAATGGCGATCTGGAAGCCGCCATCACCGTACTGCGGAAAAAAGGTCTATCGGCCCAGTCCAGAAAGGCGGGAAGAGAGACCAAGGAAGGTCTCATCGGCGCCTACGTGCACACCGGCAAAATCGGCGTAATGGTCGAGGTCAACTGCGAGACTGATTTTGTCGCCCGCAACAATGATTTTCAGGCGCTGGTAAAAGACCTGGCGATGCACATCGCCGCCAGTGATCCGCATTTTATCCGCAAAGAAGATGTAACCGAGGAGATCCTGGCGAAGGAGCGGGAGATCTACAGGGAGCAGGCGCGCTCGACCGGCAAGCCGGAGAACGTTCTGGACAAGATTGTGGAAGGGCGGATGTCGAAGTTCTACTCCGAGAATTGCCTTCTGGACCAGCCTTTCGTGCGAGATCCCGGAATCACCGTAAACGAGCACATCGCGAGCTACATCGGCAAGATCGGCGAGAATATCAGGGTCCGCCGATTTGTCCGTTACCGACTGGGTGAATGAAACGGGATCGAGTCTTCGTGGTTAGAGGCTGACCACTGATTTGGGGGGTGCGTGAAGGCCAATAAGCCGAGATATCATCGAGTGGTGTTGAAGCTGAGCGGGCAGGCCCTTATCGGGGAACAGGGCTTCGGTGTCGACCCCCTGATGGCCGGTCGCATCGCAGCCGAGATTCAGGAGATTCATGACCTGGGTGTTCAGGTGGCAGCGACTGTTGGCGGTGGAAACATAATCCGTGGCATTGCGGTAAGCGCCGCAGGCATGGATCGAGTCAGCGGCGATTATATGGGTATGCTTGCCACCGTCATAAACGCCCTTGCCCTGCAGAACGCCCTCGAGAAAAGGAACGTCTATACCCGGGTCCAATCGGCGATCGAAATGAAAGAGGTCGCGGAACCCTACATCAGGCGGCGAGCTATTCGCCACCTGGAAAAAGGGAGAGTCGTAATTTTTGCCGCAGGGACTGGAAACCCCTACTTTTCCACCGACACGGCGGCAGCGTTGCGGGCCGTCGAGATCGGCGCCGACGTAATTCTAAAGGCGACCAAGGTTGATGGGATCTACGACCGGGATCCAGTCACGAGTCCGTCGGCCAAGCTGCTGAAGCATCTGACTTACCTTGAGGTACTGGAAAAGGGACTCAGAGTCATGGACACGACCGCCATTACTCTCTGCATGGACAACAAGCTGCCCATCGTGGTTTTCAATCTGCTCCGCCATGGTAATATCAAGAATGTTGTTCTGGGCTCCCGTGTGGGATCTGTCATCCGAGCCTAACGCGATTGGCTTCCGGCTGGTGCGATAGCGCGCGATCCTCGTCGCTCGAAAAGGAGATTAGCCCATGATCCGACAGGTACTCGACACTACGAGAAAAAGAATGGAAAAATGCGTCGAAGACATGCAGCGTGACCTGGCCACGATCCGGACGGGGCGGGCGTCGATCAGTATTCTCGATCACATTCAGGCAAACTACTACGGTACTCCTACCCCGCTGAATCAAATGGCTTCTCTCTCGACGCCGGATCCGACTCTGATTGTAATTCAGCCGTGGGACACCTCGACCATCTCGAACATAGAAAAGGCCATTCTTGCATCGGATCTCGGACTGACCCCAACCAACGATGGTAAAGTTGTGCGCTTGCCGATCCCGCCGCTCACGGAAGAACGCCGTAAACAGCTGGCGAAGTCTATCAAGCACATCGCCGAGCAGCACCGCGTGGCGGTGCGGCAGGTGCGGCATGACGCCAATGATCAGTTGAAGGCTTTCTTGAAAGATAAAACAATCTCCGAGGACCAGGAGAAAGAAGGTCTTAAAAAAGTGCAGGATCTTACCGATGACTACGTAGCCAAGATAGATTCGCTGTTCAAGAAAAAAGAAGCCGAGATCCTCGAAATCTAGACTCCTTATGAGCCAAGAGTCTGATTTGATTTATGACTGGAACTCAAGAACAGAGGACGCGGTGCCTCGTCGCTCGGTTTCACTCGCCGACGAAACACTTAGAGATGGTCTGCAGTCACCATCGGTCAGAAACCCTTCGATTTCAGAAAAGCTGACGATACTTCATCTCATGGAATCGCTGGGCATCCAGGTGGCCGACATTGGTCTGCCCGGCGCCGGCCCGCATGTGGCGTCGCATACGATGAGACTGGCGCGGGAGATCACTGAACAGCGCATGCGAATTCATCCCTATTGCGCTGCCCGCACCGTGATAGCGGATATCCGGCCCATCGTGGAGATTTCCCAGAGGGTCGGTTATCCAATTGAGGTCGCCGCTTTCATCGGCACCAGCCCCATCCGCCAGTACGCCGAAGATTGGGACCTGGATGCGATTCTAAGACACGGCGAGGAGGCGGTTCGTTTTGCGGTTCACGAGGGACTTCCGGTAATGTTTGTAACCGAAGACACCACTCGTTCGCGTCCGGATGTAGTGCGGAAAGTATTCTCGGAGGCGATCCGCTGGGGCGCGAGAGCTGTCGTGGTTTGCGACACAGTCGGGCACGCGACTCCAGGAGGCGTCCGGAGTCTCATCCGGTTCGTCTTCGATGAGGTAATTCGTCCCAGTGGCGCGGAGATTCGAGTCGACTGGCACGGGCACGGTGATCGCGGGCTGGGAGTCATCAACGCGATTACGGCCTTCGAGGCGGGCGCTCATCAGCTTCACGCCTCGGGCCTGGGCATCGGGGAGCGGGTCGGGAATACGTCCATGGATCTTCTCCTCGTCAATCTACGGCTGATGGGCTATATTGCGGGAGACCTTTCCCGCTTGAAAGACTATTGCCTGGCGGTTTCGGAAGCCACGGACGTCCCGATTCCTGCCAACTATCCTGTCGTGGGGGAAGATGCATTCCGCACCGGAACCGGCGTGCATGCGGCCGCAGTCATCAAAGCGCTGAAAAAAGGAGATGTCGAACTGGCGAATCTGGTGTACTCCGGTGTTCCTTCTCACTGGTTCGGCCTGGAACAGCGCATCGAAGTCGGCCCCGTAAGCGGGAAATCAAATGTGGTTTACTGGCTGGAAAAGCGCGGAATTCCAGCCAGCGACGAGCTGATCGAACGGATCTTCGCCAAAGCCAAATCCTCCGACCGCGTTTTGACCGAGAAGGAGCTTCTCGCTGAAATTGAGGGGAAGCTGCCTCATAGCTTGCGCCAATGATAGAGTTTCTGAAAGACGCCTTTCATTTCATCTACGACGTCGAGGGTCTGATACGCTGGGGAGGTACTTTCCTCATCTGCAGCATTGTGTTTGTCGAAACGGGCCTGTTTGTCGGCTTTTTTCTTCCCGGAGACTCCCTTCTAGTTTCGGCGGGGATCTTTGCCGCCGCAGGGCATTTGAACCTCTGGTGGCTTCTCTTGCTGGTCTCGCTGTGCGCTATTGTCGGCGATCAGGTTGGCTACCTCATCGGCCGCAAGGCAGGTCACGCCCTGTATCGCCGCGAAGATTCTCTCATCTTCAGAAAACGGCACCTCGAGCGCGCGCACGAGTTTTATGAGAAATACGGGGCCAAGACGATCGTGATCGCTCGCTTTGTTCCGATAATCCGAACCTTCGCTCCCGCGGTCGCCGGGGCCGCGAACATGAACTACAGAAGCTTTGTTACCTACAACGTACTGGGCGGCATCCTCTGGGTCTGGAGTATGCTGCTGGGCGGATTCTGGCTGGGTTCCCTGGTCCCGGACATCAACCGGCACATTCACGTGGTAATTGCCGTCGTCGTTTTCCTTTCGATTCTTCCCGCCATCATCGAGGCGCTCCGGATCAGAGCGAAGAGAAAAGTCGGTCGCCGTTCGCGACCCAGGCTGATCCGAAACAAAAATCCGCCGCCAAGGCATTAATCCGCTAAAATCACATCTTTGTATTCTTGAGGCGTTACTATGATTGCTGCAACTCAGATCAAGCGTGGAATGACCATCAAACTCAACGGCCAACTGTATCGCGTATTCTCCTTCCAGCACATCACCCCTGGAAACTGGCGCGGCATGGTTCAGACCAAACTGAAATCCATCAAGTCCGGTTCCATCATCGAGCACCGGTTTCGTTCAGAAGACCGAATAGAACAAGCGTACCTCGAGAACCACGAAATGGAGTATCTCTACTCGGATGGCTCGGACTTCTATTTCATGAACACCGAGACGTTCGATCAACTGCATCTTCCCAAGGAACTGCTCGAAGACGGTGTTTCCTACCTGGTTCCGAACATCAAGATCCAGGTGGAGTTTTACGAAGGTAAACCCATCGGGGTCGAGTTGCCGGCCTCGGTCGAGTTGAGAGTGGTGTCCACAGAACCTGCCCTGCGCGGGGCCACGGTGAGCAACGTCAATAAACCGGCCACGCTGGAAACCGGACTCGTCATCCAGGTGCCTCCTTTCATTAACGAGGGAGAGCTTCTTCGAGTCGATACCAGTGGTGGGAAATACCTGGAACGTGTGAAGACCTAGCTCTGATTGACGATTGACGATTGACGATTGACGATTGCACAAGCTTGCGGCTAATCGCAGACTCAGCCTCAATTCGTCAATCGTAAATCGTCAATTGATTTAAGGGTACGCGTTTGGTAACTTGCAGGATTTGAAATTCGCAGGTCTTCCCACTTCCCAGGCGGAGCGAGTCATAAATGAAAGAACTGACCCAGGCTCTTCGTTTGACGCCGAGCGAGATACCGCACCGGATTTACGGCGTGGAGAATTGGGGAGCCGGTTACTTCGGGGTCAGCGAGCAAGGATGTCTGACGGTTCATCCCACTCGCAACCCGCTTATGGGAGTGGAGATCATCGCGCTGTTGCAGACCCTTGCCCAGCGTAAAGTCCCCGCTCCCTTCCTCTTGCGCTTCCCTCAGATTCTGGATACTCAGATCAAAGAGTTTCACGAAGCCTTCCGTAACTCCATCGCCGAGTACAATTACGGGGCGCGTCATCGGGGAGTCTTCCCGATGAAGGTGAACCAGAAACGCAGCGTAGTCGAACGTCTGGTCTCAGCCGGCCATCGCTATGAATACGGCCTCGAAGTAGGAACCAAAGCCGAACTGGCCGCCGCTCTCACCGTTTCGATGCATCCCAATGCGCTTTTGGTGTGCAATGGAGTTAAGGATCGTCGCTACCTGGAGTGGGCGATGCAGGCGGCGAAAATCGGCAAGAATCCGGTGATCGTCATGGAGGAGGTTTCGGATCTCAGAAAGATCATAGAGGTGGCGACTTCACTGCAGGCAAAACCGATCCTGGGTGTGCGCGTCCGCATATTTTCCCGCGGTGCAGGAAAATGGGAGGAGTCCGGCGGGGAGACCTCGAAATTCGGGATCAATACCATTCAACTCCTGGATTGTTTGAAGCTGGTCTCCGATCAGCAACTGACGCAGCAACTCAAGATGCTTCATTTCCATATCGGCTCTCAGATAACCGATATTCGCAGGATCAAGAGCGCTATCAAGGAGGCGGCTCGGGTTTATGCCAAAGTCCACAAGATGGGCTACCCGGTCGAATATCTGAATGTAGGCGGCGGGCTGGGAGTCGACTACGACGGCAGCCGAACGGCTTCCGACTGCAGCGTGAACTACAGCGTGCAGGAGTTCGCCAACGACATTGTTTACACCATCAATGAAATCTGCCTTTCGGAAAACGTGCCTCCGCCGACCATTGTCACCGAGAGCGGACGCGCCGTCGTCGCCCATCACGCAATGTTCATAACCAACGTGATCCGAACCCTGAACCCTGGCTTGGGCGGAACCGAGATCAGCCCTTCCAAAGTAGATTCCGAAGTGGTTCGGGAAATGATGGACCTGCACAAGGACATCAATCCGAAAAATTTCCGCGAATACTATCACGACGCGTTGCAACACCGGGAAGAGCTCCAATCGCTGTTCAATCTTGGCTATCTGAATCTCCAGAACCGGGCCCATGGCGAGTGGCTGTTCTGGGAAATCTGCCGCAAGGCCATCAAGTTTTCTCGCTCGATGAAGGAAAGGCCCGAGGAGTTTGCCGACCTGGAGAACATTCTGGCCAGCAAGTACATCTGCAACTTTTCTGTGTTTCAATCGTCGCCGGACACCTGGGCTCTTGATCAGCTGTTTCCCATCATACCGGTAACCCGGCTGAACGAAGAGCCCACCGAGCGCGCTACGCTCTGCGATATCACGTGCGATTCGGACGGACAGATCGACAAGTTTGTCGACTTGCGAGACGTCAAACAAGCGCTTGAGCTGCACGGCGTGAACGCCGAGCCGTATTTCCTGGCCATGACTCTGATCGGAGCCTACCAGGAATCACTTGGCATGAATCACAATCTGCTTGGCTCCGTGAACGAAGCGCACTTCCTGGTCGATGATGCAGGACGTCCACATCTCGACAAAGTTATTCGAGGCGAGTCGCTGGGCCACGTCCTCACCACGGCCGGCTATGACACGCAGAGTCTGCTCGACGGATTCCGGCAAGCGATTAATGCCGTCCAGGTTCAGTCCCGCACAAGCGCCGACGAGCGCGAGTCTCTGATGGATTCTTTTCGATCCACTCTCGAAAGTTACACCTATCTCGAAGACTAGTGCCGTTCCAACGGTTTCGCGCTATGGGAGGAGGCCGGTGCACTACACCTACGTCTTGTTAAGCGAGGCCGACGGACGTTTCTACACCGGAGCGACGAGTGATCTGCGAGAACGAATGACACTTCACCGTGCCCGGCCGTGTAAAGTCGACCGCGCACAGAATGCCGCTGAAGCTGATCTACTACGAAGCGTGCCTCAGCCCCGACGATGCCTTTCGGCGGGAGCGCTTTCTGAAGACTGGCAAGGGAGGGCCGCTACCTGAAACACCGACTCGCCTCTTCGCTTTCGATGCTTAGAGACAACAAGTCGGAACGGCACTAGTGGTTGGTTGTTGTTCCTGGCCTTTCTTTGAGTCTTCGAGTCTTAGGGCTCGCGCAAAAATAACTTCACATTCTGGCGCGAGATCGGTGGTCAATCATGAACCGGCTTCTGTTCGCTAAGCACTGCTGAGGATCGCGCCCCTTCGGGCTGCGGCCCGCAGACCCGCTGGCTTTGTTGCTCGCTCCTCACGTACCGCACCGGGTAAGCATCGTCGCTCGCGCCGCGCCAGCGGGGCTGGGGGCCTGCAGCAGAATGCGAACTTATTTCTGCGCGAACCCTAGCGGTTGGTTTTTTGTTCTCCGATTTGCCTGCGGAATTTCTGCAAAGCTCGACGGACCTGGGCCGGGGCGGTTCCGCCTCGTTCGCGGCGGCGCGCCAGGCTCGGTTCGACCTGAAGCCACTGGTACAGTTCGGGCGTAAAGCGGCGTGAAAACCTGCGAAATTCGCTTAAGCGAAGGTCTTCCAGGCTGCAGTTCCGCTCCAAAGCGTAAAGAACGATTTTGCCCACCAGCTCGTGCGCCTTTCGAAAAGGCATGTTGCGGGCGACCAGAAAATCGGCCAGCTCGGTGGCGTTCAAATGACCCTTTGCGGCTGCGTGGCGCATGGGATCAGAATGGAGCTCGAGTCGCTGCAGGACAAGACTCATCAAGGGGATGCATTTCTCAAGCGTTCGAACTGTGTCGAAAAGTCCCTCCTTGTCTTCCTGAAGATCCTTGTTGTACGCCATCGGCAGTCCTTTCATCACCGTAAGCAGGGCGACCAGATGTCCGACCACACGCCCGGTCTTCCCGCGAACAAGCTCTGCCGCGTCGGGATTTTTCTTCTGCGGCATGAGACTGCTGCCGGAAGAAACGGAGTCATGCATCTGCAAGAATCCGAATTCGACCGAACTATAGAGAATCAGATCTTCGGATAGGCGGCTCAGGTGAACCATCAGCACACTGGCAAAGAAGAGAAAATCGAGGACGAAGTCCCGGTCGGAGACGGCGTCCATGCTGTTATCGGAAGCGGTGTCGAAACCCAGTTCTCGGGCCAGAGCCTCGCGATCAATCTTGTATATCGTCCCTGATATCGCGCCCGAACCCAGCGGGCAAACTCTCGTCCGGGCGGCAGTTTCTCTCAGCCGGTCGCGGTCACGCAGAAACATCGCGCCGTAAGCCAGCAAGTAGTGGGAGAAGAGAACGGGCTGTGCTCGCTGGAGATGCGTGTAACCAGGCAGCACGGCGGCCAGGTTTCGTTGGGCAAGATCCGCGAGAGCTTCAAGAAGGCGATTGAGCGCGATCTCTAAAGCACCGACCTTGTCGATCAGGTAAAGCCTCAGGTCGGTTGCAACCTGGTCATTTCGGCTGCGTCCGGTGTGGAGTCTGAGCGCCAGATCGCCAACTTTCGCAGCCAGCGCCTGCTCGACGTAAGTGTGGACGTCTTCGGCTCGACTGCGCTCGATCAGTCCCGGGTTTCTACGATGTTCGTCGAGGATGCTGCGCAAGGCCCTTTGAACCCGGCGCCTTTCTTTGCCGCTGAACACGCCGGCGCGCTCGAGCGCATGAGAGTAGGCGACACTCCCTTGAATGTCGACCTCGAGCAACTCTCGATCGAAAGAGAGTGAATCGTTCAGCTCGGCAAACAGGCGATCGGGCCCCGAGGCGAAGCGTCCCCCCCAGAGCTTGTTTCCAGCCAAAATCCTTCTCGCTTTCTACTGCGGTCGAGCCTCGGCAGCAGGGTAGTAGCCCGTCTTGGAGGGTGTCACCCTCAATCCAGGGATCTTGGCCTCCAGCCGAATGCTCCTCCACTGGTGATCCTCTTGGCGCGAAGGATAGTAGCCGAAGGCGTATTGATTGTGCATGCGATCGGAAATAGTGGCGCAGATCCGGGCGAGGTGTTTGGGTTCACTGACGACGAAAGCCTCTCCCCCCGCCGACCGCGTCAGCTGATCGAGGACTTCTTTCGTTATCACCCTTTCTTTCATATCTTCCGGAAGGCCGCTCTCGAGCCCGATCGCAAAGAGTTCCACCCCGCCTCTTCGCAACTCCGAGATCGCCTCGCGCAACTGAGATTTGCCATACGTGTTCACTCCGTCGCTGATGAGGAGCAGGGCGCGCCGGCGGTTGCGCGCGCCCTGAACCTCCCTCAGCGCGCTCAGAATTGCATCGTACAGAGCGGTGGATTCGTTAGCATCGAGACGGTTCAGTTCATGCGTGAGCTTCGCGAGTTCCTGGGTGAAGCCTTGAACCACGCGCGCCCTGGTGCGGAAGGTCATGAGCATGGCTTCGTCTCCGGCGCGCAGCCGCCGCAAGAATTGAACCAGCGCCTTTTTGGCATTGTCCAGCTTCCTTCCCGAATCCATGCTGCTGCTGGTGTCGAGAAGAATGATCACGCTCAGGGGAATGTACTCGCGGCTGAATTGACTTATCATCTGCGGCACGCCGTTGTCGTAAATAACAAAATCATCCCGATTGAGTCCGGTTACCAGCTTGCCCGATCGATCTTGAACCGTGGCAAACAGACTCACGAGTTCTACCTTGACTCCGATGCGATAGTCCTGGATCTGGGACCAGGCGCACGCAAAGCCGCCCGCAATAAGCCAGGCCGCAAGACCGAGGAGCCGGGATCTTCTCCGAGCCGGCGCGTCTTCGCGGCGCATCCTCGAAAACGAATTCCCAGGCGCGGAGACGAAGTCGCCAGGAGACGCTTTACCGGATCCTGCGGTGGATGTTGAATCCGATGTGAAACTCATCCGGTCCCCCGAGAGCAGATCCGGCGATCGTGGTCTCGTAAGAGTTCGAGATCACCAGTGCAAAAACGTGCCGATGGGTACGGAACTGATATCCGAACGAGACCGTGGGCTTGTCGTGGACGAAGTCGGGTTGCAGCGGATTGCCGCTGACCCGAGGGATATATTCTCCCACGATTGCCATATTCTCCCGGATCTTGAACGCTGCCCCGAGCCCGATCGCCACCATGTTCTTTTCGATCGCTGGGAGCGGCGGCCGGTCGAGATTGAATACGAACGTGGGGTTGACGTTTAACGCAACCCGGTTGAAGAGGTTCCTGGAGAGAACAAACTCAATCGAAGGGATATAGTGCCCGTTGTGACCCTGGCCGGCAAAATCGTTGCGCCCTTCGATTGCAGCCCGGGCCATTACCGAGATCGGGCTGCGGGACTCATTCTCATCAAAAATGGACAGTCGCCGCTGAATTCGATTTTGCGGTCAAATGTCTGGCGGTAAAAATTCATGGCGAAGCGGTTGGTAAACCCGTAACCTACACCGATACCGGGAAAAGCGAAACTGTCCAGTCCGAAAAGATCGAAGTCGCGGCCGCTCTGGTCGAAAATGTTTGAGGAGAATCGATGCGAGAAGCGGAAGTGAAACTCCCCCTTGTCGGCCACGTTTCCGGTGCGAAGGTTTCCCAGATGGTAGTCGAACACGGGCGAGCCGCCTCCATCAGCGGACCCCGCCTCCGGCGTAGTCGCGGCTTTTTCTGCGGGGGCGGCGTCGACTCTCGCGATATCTTTGGTGGCGGGAGTGACTCGATAGGTGACGTTGCCGCGCTTCAGGAGAAGGGTACCCTTTGCGGCATCCTCGAAGACGACCTCGACGCCCTCCGGCAGGATCGCTCGATCCTGGAGGAAGCGGTCCGGAAATTCCGCTCTCAATTCCGGTGTAAACTCGCGGCCGGCCCGCGAGAAAGCCTGCCCGAATTCGTTGCGGGGACCGCCGCCTTTAGAACTTTCATGGCACACGCCGCAAGTCTTCAGATCAGGCCGAGCGAAGGGAAAGGCGCGATACCGGGCAAAATATTCGGGCCGCGCAAACCCCTGCTGGGCCAAGATTCCAAACACGAGCAGGAGCGGCATCCGCGCGACCAGCTTTAGAATTACTGCCACAAGCATTGGTTTTGAATGCGTCATGATCGGATTACCTCCTCAGTTGCCCACGAGCCAGGGAGTAAAATCTGTTTCATTCTATCGGACGCCGGAAAGTCCTGGAAGGGAGTTCTTCGTATCTTAGCGGAGCCATCAGCCTGTCAGCTGTCGGCTTGGACCAAAGGCCCTTTTTGCGGCCGCAGGTCGCGTCGAGGCAAGCGCGCCAGAAGACACCAGGAATCTTGCCGATTGATGGCTCAGGGGGCGACCGCAGCGTGATGCTTCACCCTCGCCCCTGGGCGAAGGCAGCGTATGCTGAGTTTGGTGGGTTTGTCAGGAGAGGCTTCAGATTGAAAGCCGAAAGTATAAAAGGTCCGGATGTGATTGTAGATGCGCCGGCTCAGGTCTTCCAGATGATCGCCGTAAGATACGCTGGAGAAAGCATCCCCGGAGGTGGCGTACGCCAGGTCTTTGAAGACCGCTTCGCTCATGCTATACGGCATACTCGACCGGCTACCACCCATTTTTGTAGCGAAGCTGATGATGAACAGTTCGATGTTGGTCGATGAGAGGAGGTTCCTCAGCGCTTTGGCTTTCCCTGCGCTCGGCGAGTCAATCGCGTCCAGGAGCAGCAGCAGAATCCGGCGTTTTTCGGAGCGCTGATTCATCTTGGTTACCGCCTTGAACAGGGCGCCGTACAAGAATGACTCCTCATTCCGCCGGACGCCGCGGAGTTGCTGTATCGCTTCCTTGGCCCGAAATCCGTCCGGACTGAAGTCCAGCGCAACCTCCAGATCGCGGTCGTAGGTCCCGACCCAAATGACTTGCTTTCCCAGGTGCTTATCGATGAGCTCGTAAGCAATATCGCGTCCGCTGACCGCCCCGGTTTTGCCGGCCCGCCGGGAGCGATCGATGTCTTCGAAATCGGGAAGCATGGCGCGGTCGAAGACGATACCGTAGACGACCGGAAGTTCATCTTTGGCCATGAACTCGATCGGGCGCGGCTGATCGTTTTCCAGAATCTGGATTTCGTCTTGTGTCAGATCTTCGATGAATAAATTGTTCTTGTCGATGAGGCTGGCGGTTACGAAAACGGGAGTCTTAGCCGTGGTTGCCCAGACCGGGAAGAAAACGCAGCAGATAATCAAGAACCGCCACGGAATAGCTTTCAATGTCTCATCCCGTGTCCGCAGCGGGTCGGCAAGCCCGCCTCCACCGCGAAGGACGCGAATCTCAGGAGACCCGAGGCTCAGGGAATAACACCGGGTAAAGCAGAGTGGATTGAAGAAATCTCCAGACGTACCGCGGGCGCAGATGGTAGGAAACGTAAGCAAATTCTCGCAGCCGGTGAAGTTCTTCCGAATTGATACTCGGGTGCTGGAAAACGCTGGTCCAGCCATTGAAGTGTTCCCAGTTATGGTCGAAAATCCGATGCTTTACTTTCTGGTAAAGCTGCGTGCCCGGATACGGGGTCGTTACAGTAAACTGGATCGCAAAGGTATTGAGCTTCTTGGCATATCGAATGGTATCGAGTATGCCCTCGATCGTGTCGTTGGGCAGGCCGAGCGTATAATTCGCAATTACGCGAATGCCTAGCTTATGACAATGATCGATCACCTGTTCCTGCTGAGTTTTGGGTATTGCTTTCCTCAAATTTCCCTTCAATGTCTGTTCATTTGAAGATTCGACTCCTACCTCGACACTGCGCAGGCCAGCGCGGTACAGAATGTCGATCAGTTTGGGATCCAATCGGTCCGTGCGGGCCTCCATCCCCCAGCGAACGTCCAGCTTGCGCGTCAATAGCGCGTCGGCGAACTCTTCCGCTCTGTTCTTGTCGAACGTGAGATTTGGATCTCGAAACGAAATTCCCCGGACTCCGTACTTTTTTACCAGGTAATCGATTTCATCGACGACGTTGTCTGATTTCCGCACGCGGTATTTCGAGTTCACCAGGTAGGGACAGTAGTTGCAGGTGTATGGACAGCCTCTGCTTCCCAGCAGCGGTAGCGTAATCCCGTGTGCCGTCACTATCTGATATCGAAAGCGTCGAATATCGAACTGATCCCATTTGGGAAAGGGTAGAGCGTTGAGGTTCGCGACAAAGCCTGCCGAGACGATCCCCTCGGGGATTACCCCCTCGGCGAGCGCGGGAGCGATGTTTTCGATTTCCTCTTTTACGATGAAATCGGCTGCTTCAGAAAAAAACTCCGGCACCGCCGAGGCAAAAGCCCCAAAGTAACCGACTTTCGCGCCCAGGCGCCGCCTGGCTTCCAGACCGATCTCGCGTTCGAAGCTGCAATCGACAATCGAGGAGGAGATCAGGTAAAGGTCGGCCGGCACTAATTGCTCGAGGCTGCGCACGTCCAGGACGTGAACCTGTGCACCATGCGCGGAGAGAATGGAGTCGAGGTACGCCAGAGTAACATTCGGAATGGATGCAATTCGGCGCTTCGCCACCTCCAGGAGCTTCGCGAAAGGGGAGTTGCCGACCGTAAAAACGGTCCCGAAGCCTCCTGCGACATCTTTCAGGGTGCAGTTTCTATGTCGACTTGCGCTTAGAACCACAATTCTCATCAGGTCGCTCTCGATAGAGGCCAGGCGACATCCTGAGCTGGTCCTGTCGAGTCGGCCCGGCCGGACGTTCGAATCGACAGCGTGCTCGATTATAACAACTCGTCTCGCAATTACAACCTCGCGGCCCAGATGCTGCGATTTGCCGCGCTCCTGCGGCCGTGCCCTTGCGTTTCTCGGCACGTCTTCGAGTCTTCGTGGTTAGTGACCTGCCGGAACAAAGCTAACCGACCAAGACTCGAAAACGGACTGACGAAGAAATGCTAACGGAGGACCTAACCATTCAGGAACCCAGGGAAAGCAGTTGAGTTTTGGATGGCCGTCTGGTACGTTTCTTAATTGTCTGAAATAACTTAAGCCGGGTAGTGAAACGGATAGAAATGGAAGAAAAGTTCACCCCTGCTGTTCAAGTCCCGCCGGAACCTACCGAGGGAAAACCCCCTGTCTCCAAGTCCAAAGTGCTCGACGAGCTGAAGTCGTGGTTCCGGGACATTCTGTTCGCCTTTGTCACGGCCATTTTTATCGTGATCTTTGTCGTGCAGCCTGTCAAAGTCGAGGGGACCAGCATGCAGCCGCACCTGGTGGATCAGGAGCGCATCTTCGTCAACCGGTTCATCTATCGCTTTGCCGAGATCGACCGTGGCGACGTTGTCGTGTTCTGGTTTCCCAAGGACCCTAACAAGTCGTTCATCAAGAGGGTACTGGCGCTCCCGGGCGATGAAGTGGAAATTCGCAATGGCGCGGTCTACGTAAATGGCGCGAAGCAAGACGAGCCCTACCTGACACGGGAGTTTCAAGACCACGATTCTTATCCCAAGACCGTCGTTCCCGAAGATCACTATTTCGTCCTGGGAGACCACCGAAACTCCAGCAACGACAGCCGGAACTGGGGATGGGTTCCGAGAGAAAACATTTACGGCAAGGCGGTGTTCCGTTACTGGCCGGTGTCTCGTGTCGGCCCCGTAGATTGAGTTGCCTTCCTTCCTCATTCACAATCCTTAGGCGCTTGGCAAAACGTTCAAACCATCATGTTGTCGTTCGCAAGGGCCTTTCGTTCGGGGCGAAGTCCCCGAACCAGGCAAGGGCTACGCCCTTGATATCCCGCCAAAAGCAGCGGGATAGAAGCCAGGAGTCAGAAGCCAGAAGCCAGAATCGCCTTTGCATATGCATTCAGCTGGCGGCTGACTTCCTCCAGGAGATTTCATCCTTCCTTCTTGAGGTCCGCCGTAACCTAGGTCGTGTGCCAGAATCAGTAGCGGCTCGAGCACAAATTCATGAGCTTTCTGCCATACCAGTAGATCGCGGAAGGTCTTTGCGCTTGGCCGCTGTGCTTGCATGAGATCACCCCGTCTCGCGAGGTTATTTTTTCAGAGTGCCAACCAACTGGAAGGATTCCATGAACGCCTTTTACCAACACATTCTTGCTCCTGACTTCTGACTTCTGGCTTCTAATAGTGAACAAAATTCTCATAAGCTCGGACATAACGGTCTAACCTTAGAGCCTTGGCGTCTTCGCGACCGTTCTCGGTTCCGCTGCTCAGCGAGAGGACGCAACGAAACGAGGACGATCGGCGTGAATGGACCCGGGCCTAGAGTCCTGGAATCGGTTCAAATCTTTCTGACGGGGCTCATCGACTACGCCGGCCTCTTTCCCCCGGCAGAACTCGACATGGAATCAGCGGTGCGCAACTACGTTTCGTATCGAAGCGGCGACTATGCCTGGGCGTTGGGGCGATTCATTGCGCCGATCGCGAGGCTGGAAGAGTTCGAGCGGATTGCGCAGGATTTCCTGCCGTGCGACTCCGGCGCAGGGCCCTGGCAAGTGAGTGTTCTGTGCAGCCCCAAACTGGAAGTGGACGTCCGGAAGGTCCTGGATTTCAACCTGCGTCACTCGAAATCGGCAGATATGGTTATCGACGCCATGGAGATAAACATCCGCGAGGCGGAGGAGATCGGCCCGGCCCGGGAACTCGTTCCCGAAGGAATCGTGGTCTATTTCGAGGTTCCGGTTGTTAGCGATCCACGCGACAAAGTCGCAGAAATCGGCATCACCGGAGGGCGGGCCAAGGTGCGGACCGGGGGGACTCGCGCGGAGTTGGTTCCGGCTACGACAAACTTGGTTCGCTTCATCAAGACCTGCTCTGACGCGAACGTTCCGTTCAAGGCAACTGCCGGGCTCCATCATGCGGTCCGGTCGGTGCAGAAGTTTACCTACGACCGCGACAGTGCCTCAGGAATCATGCACGGTTTTCTGAATCTCTTTGTCGCGGCGCTGTTCATCCGGGCAGGCTTGAGTTGCGAGAAAGCATCCATGTTGATGGAAGAACAGTCTGGCGCTGCGTTTCGATTCGAGCGCGAGGGAATCTCCTGGCGCAATCATCAAATCCGAAACGAACAGCTCCGCGAGGCGCGAAACTTTGCCATCGCGTTTGGTTCCTGTTCTTTTCAGGAGCCGATCGACGATTTGAGAACGCTCGGCCTGCTCTGAAGCCGGATCAACCACAAATAACCGAGGCGCGGAAAACGCGGGAATCTTGCATGAGCGATTCTCTTGACGGGACGCATGACCCGGATCTCCGGAGCTGGGTCGAATCGGCGAACCGGGCGAACTGTGACTTTCCCATCCAGAATCTGGCGTTTGGTGTATTTCAGAGTTCAGGAGGCCCTCGCGTCGGCGTTGCCATAGGAGATCAAGTCCTGGATGTCGGGTCGTGCCATCAGGCAGGTCTCTTTGAGGACCTTGCCGGGGAAGCGGCCGAGGAATGCCTGGGTCCCGTCCTCAATCCATTGATGGCGCTGGGTCCCAAACATTGGTCAGCCCTGCGTCGACGTTTGAGTGAGTTGCTGAGAGAGAGTTCCTCGCAGCCGGATAGAAGAATTGCGCGGAAATTCCTTTTTCCAATGAATCAGACCAGGATGCTGTTGCCGGTCGAGATCGGCGATTTCACCGATTTCTATGCGTCCATTTACCACGCTACCAACGTGGGAAGCATGTTTCGTCCTGAAAACCCGCTGCTCCCGAACTACAAGTACCTGCCGGTAGCCTATCATGGGCGCGCGTCCTCCGTGGTTGTCAGCGGCACCTCGATACTCCGTCCCAGCGGTCAGATTGAGGACCCATCGGGCCAGAAACCGAGCTTCCGTCCAAGCGAGCGTCTGGACTACGAGCTGGAAGTTGGGTTCTTTGTCGGTCCCGGAAACAGTCTTGGCCAGCCGATCCGTATCGATGAGGTCAAGGAACACATTTTCGGTTTGTGCCTCGTCAACGACTGGTCGGCGCGCGATATTCAGAAGTGGGAGTATCAGCCGCTTGGTCCGTTTCTGGCGAAAAGCTTCGCGACCACGATTTCTCCCTGGGTAGTCACGATGGAGGCGTTGACGCCATTCCGAGTTCCCACATTCCGGCGTCCTGACGCCGATCCTCGGCCTCTGCCCTACCTCGAGTCCCCTGAGGATGCGGAACACGGCGGTATCGATGTTACTCTCGAGGTTCTTCTTTCATCACGGCGGATGCGCGATCGAGGTCTCGGGCCTATTCACGTGAGCCGGAGCAATCTCAGAGACATGTACTGGACCCCGGCTCAGATGATCACACACCACTCGAGTAATGGTTGCAATCTCCGGCCGGGAGACTTGATAGCCACCGGCACGGTCTCCGGTGAGACCAAGGAATCCTGGGGCTGTCTACTCGAGCTGACGCGAGGGGGCACCGACCCGATTAAGCTGCCGAATGGCGAGTCGCGCCGCTTTCTGGACGACGGCGACGAAGTTATTATGCAGGGTTATTGCTGCCGAGAGGGATTCGCGCGGATTGGTTGCGGCGAGAGCCGAGGTATCGTGCTCGAGGCACGTTAGAAGCCAGAAGTCAGAAGTCAGGAGCAAGAAGTTGGTTGGCACTACCTGGCGATTCTGGATTCTGGATTCTTTACTCCTGGCTTCTATCCCGCTGCTTTTGGCGGAATATCAAAGGGCGCAGCCCGTGGCTGGCTAGTTTTTCCGGCGGCGTCTCACGGTAGATGGCGAGCCTCTGGGGATAAGCGGCTTGACCTTCATGGGCTCGGGAATTGGATCCTCGACCGGCGTCGATCCGGAGGGTTGCTGCCCGGGCATCCCGAGAGTCGGGAACAGATCAAACGTTTCGTTTTCGTGGATCAGGTGCGCGCCTTCCGTGTGGAGTCGCACGAAATGAGAGCAGAATTTCCGGCTATCACCGCCAATGCAATGATCCACGCAGAAGAGGTCGGTGTCGGTGCAATTTACGCATTCGCCCAGCGAGATACAAACCTTTGGTACCGTGAGATGACAGTTAGCGCACAGGGTGAAAAGATTTTCGCTGGCAATGTAGTGGGGACAACTCTCCAGGGCCGTGTTGTTCTCCACGTAGCCAAAGATTCTGCAGCCCATGAAGATGTGAGGCTCTTCTCTGCTGTCAAGCTCGATTTCAACCAGGTTCTCGTCTACCCAGTTGATGCAGTTCCTGCAGTTGATCATCCCGATTTCTTTCGCCGCTGGGCCCAGCCTTCCTTGTTCACCTGTTGGCCGCGCGCAATTCCCAATGCGTCAGGGGGCACATCACGCGTGATGCAACTCCCGGCTGCCACGTAGGCTCCTCGGCCGATGCGCACCGGGGCTACCAGCTGGGAATCGGTTCCGATGAAAGCATCATCGTCGATAATGGTATCATTCTTCATCACGCCATCATAATTGCAGGTAATGGTACCGGCCCCGATGTTCACGTTGCTCCCTATTCTTGCGTCTCCCAGATAGGCGAGATGAGCCGCCTTGCTCCCTTTGCCCAACACGCTGTTCTTGATCTCGACGAAATTGCCGACCCGGCAATTCTCGCCGATGACCGTGCGCTCCCTCAATCTCGCGCAAGGCCCGATCGTGCTTCCCTTTTTTACCTCGGAATCCGTTATGAGGCAGGAATCCAGGATTTCGACGCCGGCATCGATGACGGAATTGACGATTCGGGTTCCGGATCGGACCAGCGTCCCCTCCCCGATGCGGGTCTTGCCCTCGAGCGTCACCATCGGGTAGAGGGTTACGTCCTTCTCCACCGTTACGTCCAGGTCGACATAGGTTCGTTCGGGGTCGATCAGCGTGACACCGGCTGCCATGAGATCTAGATTCTTCTGCCGGCTCAGCGCGCGCGCCAGCTCCGTCAGCTCGTGGCGCGTGTTGATTCCACGAAGCTCCTCAAAGTTGTCGTGAAGCACGGTCTCGACCTTGTCGCCCGCCCGGCGTTGAATCTCGATAAGGTCGGTGACGTAATACTCTTTCTGAGCGTTGTTGTTGGAGAGCTTTCCCAGCGCTTTTATAAGGGGCGGAATCTGGAAACAGTAGAACCCCGGGTTGATTTCGTCGATCTTGCGTTGTTCCGGAGAGGCGTCTCTTTCTTCCACGATCGCATCGATCTCGCCTCGAGCATTGCGCAGAATTCGTCCGTAGCCGAAGGGTTGGGGCGTTCGGGTAGTGATCAATGTAGTAGCGGCGCCGCTTCGGCGGTGATGATCAAGAAGCTTCTGCAAGGTTGCTGTCGTTATTCTCGGAGTATCTCCGAAAAGTACCAGCAGATCCCCTTCATGTTTTGCTATCTGAGGACGCGCGGCCATGACCGCGTGACCCGTGCCCAGCTGTTCGGCTTGAAGTATGAAGCTTGCGGCATGGCCTTCGAGAGATTCACGGACTCGTGCCGCGTCCTGGCCGATAACCACAAGTATTTCTTCGGGGTCAAGCCCGGCCGCGGCGGCGTAGACTAACCGCAGCATTGGTGTTCCGCACAGGGTGTGCAGGACTTTTGCCCGATTACTGACCAGGCGCGTTCCCTTTCCGGCAGCGAGAATCAAAGCGCGGACATTCTTCATAGACTGGGCAGTGACGGTTTCGCGCGAGCAAGAAGCTCAGACGTCGTCCATTGTTTGTGAGCCACGAAGAGCGCCGCAGCTAGCAGCTTGGGGTCGTGCCGGATCGCCCGCTCTTGCGCCAGCAGATCCCCTTTCAGGACCGTAAGCCCAAGGTCGCGGATGCGCTTGAAGTCCGTGACGACCGGAGTCGATCCCCGCTCTTTGTAGAGCGAGAGGATGGTTTTCGCTATCGGTTTGTTGTTGAGAATGATGGCGTCGAAAAGGTGGTTTCCCGCATGGGAATAGATGGCCTCGAGATGATCGGAAGTGGTGAAACCCTGCGTCTCACCAGGCTGAGTCATCAAGTTTCCAATGAACACCTTCAGCGCGCGCGCCTTGCGGATTTCGTCGGCAATACCTGGTACCAGGAGATTGGGCAACAGGCTCGTATAGAGTGAGCCGGGCCCGACGGTAATTATGTCGGCAGTACGGATGGCATGGAGCACCGCCGGAACGGGGCGGCAGTTACGCGGAGCAAGGGCGATTTTGCGAATCCGGCTGCTGGTTCCTGAAATTGCCGACTCGCCACGCACACGACCACCGTTGGTAAGATATGCTTCGAGACGAACGTCGTGCAAGGTCGACGGGTAGATCCGCCCGCGGATGGCGAGTACGCGAGAACTGAGCCGTATGGCTTTCAGGAAGTCACCGGTAACCCCAGTAAGGGCCGTGAGCAGGAGATTGCCGAAGCTGTGTCCTCGTAACGCCCCGGTGCCGGTAAACCTGTACTGGAATAGTTGAGACAGGAGCGATTCATCCGTGCTCAGGGCCACCAGGCAGTTTCGGATATCCCCCGGCGGTAAGACCTGAAGTTCGTTTCGGAGTCTTCCGGAACTGCCCCCGTCATCCGTGACCGTCACTACCGCGGTCAGGCGCGAGATCCAGGCTTTCGATGCGGGCCTTTGAATCAGCGACGGTTCGAGAACGCCATGCTTCAGGCCCTTGAGCAGACACGCCAGCCCATTGCCCCCTCCCAGGGAGACTACGCTGACAAGATTCCTGGCACGGCTCATGATTGCGTAGATTCAAGGAGCGGAGCCGGATTCAACCCAACGAGGTCGGTGAATTCTTTTTGCGCATGGAGGGGATCAAAATCGGGGTCATTCTTGGCGTAAACCCTGTTGTCCTCATTGAGCTCGATTGCCTTCCGGAGGTTCTCTACCGCCGCATTGACGTCGTTCTTCAGGGCTTGCGAAGCTGCCAACGAGTAGTAGACGTAGTCGGCGTCCTTGTTTCTGTCGAGAGACTGCCGGAAATAGGAGATTGCACCATCGTAGTTCCCACGGTTGTGCTCCATCACGCCCAGGCCGTAAAGCTGGTCCTGCGTGACCGACGGCTTTCGATGCGCAGCCTCCTCGCGATCGCAAATCTGAAGGTAGCTGAGAGCGCGGGCGGTGATCTCAGGCTCTCCGGGGTAGGTTTCGCCAATTGATTTGAATTCGACCCGGGCTCTCTTGAATTCCTTCTGATAGATGAGCTTGATTCCTTTTTCCAATAAGGCCAGAGCAGCTGAAGTATTCCTCGAGTCCTTCAGTAGAGGGGGGGGCTTTTCTGGCGGGGGCGTAGGGACGCCGAATGATATTTGTTTTCTTCTTGCGGACGTCATTTTTCCGCTTTCTACAGTAGTCGATGGCCTCCGGGCTCTTACACTAACCGGTCTCCTTTTCTTAGTCTTGCCAGCGAGTTTCTGTTTTGACTTTTTTGCGCCGGCTTTTCCAGGACTGGAAAGCTTTTTTCGCGGAGAGGATTTCGCCTTGACAGCCCGTCTCGAGGGGGCTTTTTTGCGGGGTCTGGCCACCTTACGCGCCTTAGCCCCAATCCTTTTCTTGCCAGCGGAAGCGCCTGCCATTGAACAGACCTAACGTATTAATATTAAAGTACTTAGAGCCGATTACGAGCGCCGGTCTAAAGTTGCCAGTTATTATTAGGGGAAGTTTGTCGATAAGTCAAGCACCAAGACGTAAACTTTTATGACGGTTAATGTTACAGCGATCCAATTTCCCGAAGCCCTGGTGGCCTTAGGGTCCTGGTGTCTTCGGTGGTTAGCCGGCTTACCGCCAGGACCCCAAAACACGAAGAAACACCAAGAAATCTTTGGCTTGCGCCTTGTGCTGCGGCGGCCTGCTGCCGCAAAATCGACAATTGACAAACCGATGAGGAGACTATGGATCACAGTGAAGGCTTTTTGAAACTCGTTAACGAGGCCAAGGCACGGATTCATGAAGTCACCGTGGATGAGGTTCGAGCCAAACAGGAACTCGGGGAAACCTTCGTATTGGTAGATGTCCGCGAGGACTCGGAATGGGCGCAAGGCAGGGCCGAGGGTTCGATTCACCTTGGGAAAGGCATTATCGAGCGTGATATCGAGAATAGAATTCCCCAGAAGAATAGTGAAATCGTGCTCTATTGCGGAGGTGGCTATCGTTCCGCCCTCGCCGCCGACGCTCTGCAGAGGATGGGATACACCAAGGTTCACTCGATGGCGGGCGGAATAAAAACCTGGCGCGACCGCGGGCTTCCGATGATAAAGTGAGCCTCTCGTGTAATCTTGTGCTGACGCGCCAGCTGCAACGACACAACGACGAAAGGACGCACGCATTCCTTGACTCTTTAGCCTGCGTCTTCTATCTTCGAATCGGCCCGCCAAGGGGCCAGAAAACTGCGAGGTGAGGTGCCATGATGGATGGGTTGAAAGTCAATCGGAGAGAGTTTGTCAGGACGGCCGTTGGGGCCGGGGTTGCTCTGGGGGCTGCTGTCGCCAGCCTTCCTGCGAAAGCGCGTGTCATTGGCGCGAACGATCGTATCAACGTGGGATTCGTCGGTGTGGGTGGCCGCGGAATGGGTCTGTTGCGGGAGGCTCGAAGACTGCAGGAGTCGACCAGTTCGATTCAGATTCTTGCGGTGAGCGATGTCTACGCCAAGCGAAAGAAGGCGGCCCAGGAAGTGGCCCAGGGGGACGGATATCTGGATTATCGAGAGCTGCTCACTCGCAGTGACATCGACGCAGTCTTCATTGCGACCCCGGATCATTGGCACGCCAAGTTGGCCATCGAGGCGATGGAGCATGGCAAGGACGTCTATCTTGAAAAGCCGATGACTCATACCATCGAGGAGGCGAAGGACGTCCACGACACCGTCGTGAAAACGAAGCGAATCCTGCAGGTAGGCTCCCAGACAACGTCCAGTGACCAATGGTGGAAGGCGCGCAAGGCCATCCAGGATGGAATGATCGGCAAGCTTCTCATGAGCCAGGGCTCCTACCACCGAAACTCCACGAGAGGCGAATGGAATGGGAAGATCGATGCCGAAGCGGGGCCTACGGCGAGCGGTGACAACTACATTGACTGGAAAATGTGGCTCGGGCCGGCGCCCAGCCGCCCCTTCAATGCGGACCGTTTCTTCCGCTTCCGCAAATACTGGGATTACTCGGGCGGCATCGCGACCGATCTCTTCTATCATGTTATGGCTCCCTTGAATATCTGCTGGGGCGAACCGCAGTTTCCCTACCGGGTGAGCTCGAACGGCGGGATCTACGTATTCAAGGACGAGCGTGAGGTTCCTGACACATTCACTTTGACAGCCGATTTTGCAGCCGGGCACACTCTCTGCCTGAGCGCCTGCATGGCCAACAACACGCACATTCCCGGGCTGATCCGCGGACATGAAGGGACGATCGTGATGGTTCCAGGCGGGCAGTTCGAATCCCGTGTGGACTCCATCACCGTGACTCCGCAGAGCATCTACAAAGAAGAGTGGGCGAAAAAGTGGGGTTCTGACGAAGTCAAGATCCTGACGGAGAAGCGCCCGAGCCACATGGAGAATTTCTTCACCTGCATGCGGACGCGCGAGAAACCGGTATTGGATTCGCTTACGGCCTACAAAGCGCAGGTGACTATTTCGCTGGCTGTGCAAGCCTATCGTGAGGGGCGCGTCCTCTATTTCGATGAGCAGAAACAGAAGGTAGTGACCAAGCCCCCCAAGGTTTCCAGTTTGACCTGACGATCGTCAACATCCTTGCGTCTTGGCGGAGGCCTGGGTTTTGGGAGCTCTGACCGCTGAGACGCAAGGACGCGGAAGGCTAGTTCTTCGAAGCCGGATGCGAGTGCTCCCCCAGGTACGGAACCTTGAAATCCGCCGTGCCGCGGAACTTTCCGCAGCGTCCCTCCAAGACAAAAGTATCAGGCTTCTCCGTCGGGTAAATCGCGAACGTCAGGTAAGCAACATCCGTGGTCTCGGACGTCATCTTGAGCGGGACCTTCAGGGTCTTATCTCCACCTTTCAGGACGAGAAAGAAGGCGTCAGCGGGCTCGATGCTCAGACCCAGCGTGTATTTGCCTTTCGGAATCGTTTGATCTCCCATTACCACGTCAAACGCGGCCTCTACGGATCCAATGGAACTCCATACGTTGGCGTTCATTCGTTCGCGAAACGTTGCTTCCGATTGCATCCGTTTGTAAGTCGGTTCGTTGAAGTGCATGGCTTTGTAGATGAACGACAGCTCCCCCGCTCCGGCAATCTTCAAGCCGTGGGAGAAGTCCTTGGCCGTGGTTCTGGGGTCATGCGCAGACGCCGTCGAGAGCGTCCCGCAGGTGACGAGTATCAAAGCTGCAATAACTTTCCTCATGATATTCTCCTTGAGTAACGTTGCCGTGGGCAAGAACTCCCCATCAAGTTTGAGCGGCGGTCCACTGCTTCAGGCGCTCCAGGCTGACCAGAAATGATTTGAGGCCATTCCATAGGAGACCAGCCGCCAGTAAATGAGCCGCAGTGCCGACAGCAAGCAGAGAGTAGCGCACTGCGTCGTCGTTTCGAAATACGTAATCGGTCATCAAGGCAACGGCCGTGGGACCGAGTCCGAGGCCGATAAGGTTGACGACGAAAAGGTAAATAGCCGAGGCCTGCCCGCGCAAGACATTGGGCATCATTTGTTGAATAGCCGCCGGGGCCACTCCGAATGGCGCGCTGGTCAGAAAGATCGTGGGGATGAGCAGGATTACCGCCCAGTGCGCGTCTGGAAGAATGGGATAGAGCATTCCGGTTGGTATCCAGGCCAGCGAGACGATAAAGCCTACCCGCATGTTGGAGTCGCGATAACCTCGTTCTGCCATCCAGTCGGCGAGTCGCCCCCCGGCAACAATCCCGAGGGTTCCGAAAATAGCGACGATCGTTCCATAAACCATGCCGGCTCTAGCCTCGGTCCAATGGTGATTGCGAACGAAGAATGTCGGTATCCATGCGCTCGACCCATAGGATGAAAAAGAGAGAAGAGCGAACCCCACATTATGGCAAAGGAGGGTGTGCCAGTTCTGTCGGAAAAATGCAATGGACTCGCGCACCGGCACCTGTACAGGCCTTGTGGTTCCATCCCGCGTTTTCGCGAGCCGGACCCCTCGACGCGCAGGCTCTCGAATGGTAAAGGCGAGGATCGCAAGCAGAATTCCTGGAAGACCCACGATGAAAAAGATCACCTGCCAGGGGCGTGTGGCTCCGATCAACGGTACATGCCAGGTGGCCTGGCTGGCGGCAAAGCTGACTACCACGCCGCCCAGGAAGAAAGCCAATCCCGACCCGATGTAAATACCCATCGAGTATACGGAGAGCGCAGTGGCGAGACGCTGCTTGGGGAAATAGTCGGAGATGAGCGAATAAGCTGCCGGCGAGAGCGCCGCCTCGCCCACGCCCACGCCCATCCGAAACAGCAGCATCTGGAGGAAATTTCTGGCCAGGCCGCATCCCGCCGTCATGAGGCTCCATACCGCGACTCCGGCTGAAATGATGACGCGCCGGCTCCTCGAATCTGCCAGCCTGCCGAGGAGGATGCCAAAGAAGGTGTAAAAGACGGCAAAGCTGAAGCCCATCAGCAGACTCATCTCCGTGTCGCTGATCTCTAAATCACGTCGGATCGGCCTCACCAGCAAGTTCAGGATCTGCCGGTCAATGAACGAGAATACGTAGAGCAACGTCAGCACGCCCACCACGTACCATGCGTATCCCGGGCGCGGGTAGGGCTCTTCGGCGGCAGCGCTCTGCAGTAATGGCATCGATTCAGGCTGTGCGCTCAGGCTAACCTCCCGGCGGAGATGCTATTGTCTTCGTGGTTGGGTTTGTTCCGCAACATTAACCACTGACATGCGAAGAGCAGCTTGCGACGGCGCGCGTATCAAATCTTCGGGATTCATAGGCATCAATCTTCCTCAAAGAACTTGCGGGTCTCTTCGATAAAGACAGAGGGCTGATCGTGGTGCACCCAGTGACCGGCGGCGGGAACGTTGATCAACCTGAACCGGGGAATCGCTTGAATACGCCCGTCTTTTTCGGGATCCGCGGCCCAGCTCTCCAGTCCCCGAAAGAGAAGTGCGGGGCAGGAGATCTGTCTCCAGATTTCCTGGGCATCCTCCAGGTTGAAACCGTAGGGAGAAATGGCGCGGACGTAGTTATCGAATTTCCAGGTCAGCGTGCCATCCGGATTCCAGTTTGAACCGAAGAGTGTAAGGTGGCGCGCCATGCTGTCGCTCAGGTAGGAATTTGCTTCCTTCATTCTCGCCACCGCAGCTTCGAGGCTGGGATAGCGGCGGTGCTGGCGATTCTCATAGTCGCGCATGTTTTCGATCCACTTTCTCAGCCGTTCCGGCGCCGGACGCGGGACGAGCTTCTCGGGAGGCGGTCCAAAGCCCTCGATGGACACCAGCTTCTTCACGCGATCGGGATAGATTCCGCTGTAAAGCTGTACCACCGCTCCGCCCAGTGAATGCCCGATGAGATACACTGGAAACCTTCCCAGGATGTCCGCTAGCGCGGACAAGTCCAGGACAAACTCGGGAATGCTGTACATCGCGCCCGTCGCCCAGCTGCTATCTCCGTGTCCTCGAAGGTCTGGCGCCACTACCCGAAAATCGTCGCAGAAGGCGCGCGCGATCAGGTCCCAGCTTCTCGCGTGGTCTCGGCTTCCGTGGACCAGAATCAGATTTGGCTTGCCGTTGTCCATCCAGTCCCAGAAATGCAACTTGAGCCGGTGCGAGTAGTAGTACTGAGAGATTGGTTCTAGCGATTGCGGATTGCGGATTTCGGATTGCGGATTGACCATAGGTTGCGAGTCTCTACCTTAACTTGATTGGCGAATTTCGGATTTGGCTGAGCCTTACAGATTATGACAAATCCGCAATCCGCAATCTGCAATCCGCAATCGGCTCAGTGCCACCGAAACCAGCGCAGCGCGCAAGCGAACGAGACCGAACGCCCACATTGCAAGGATCGCCAGTCTCCAACTCTGCGAAACCAGCGACGCACCTTCCAGGGTCACAGCGCGAAGGGCATAGTTCAATTGCGTTAGAGGTAGCGCCTGCACCAGCGGCTGCAGTATGGCCGGAAACCGGTCAGGCGAAAAGAAGATTCCGGAGAGCAACCACATGGGAAGCATGATCAGATTGATCAGCCCGGATGCGGTTTCAATGCGCTGGGCTCGGCTCGCAACCAGCAAGCCGAGGGCGGCGAAAGCGATGGCTCCGAACAGGGAAACACAGAAGATCGCTCCCCAGGAACCGATGATTGCGACATTGAACAAGAGAGCTCCCGCTCCGAGAATGATCAACACTTCGGGGATGGTGAACACCAGCCGGCCGCCGATCATGGACCCGAGAAGATGCGCCTTCTTCATAGGAGTCGCCATAAGCCGTTTGAGGAGCTTCTTCACTCTCATGTCGACGATAAGAAAACCGACACCCCATAGACCCCCTCCCATCAAGTTCATTCCGAGCAAGCCGGGCACGAGAAAATCGATGTAGCGCGCTCCAGGTTCGGTCACCGGCTGGTCGCGTGTTGCCACCGGGTTTTGCCTCCCCGCTGATTGCTGCAGCGCGTCATCGACTTGACGGCGCGCGAGAGCGCTTTCGGAGCGGGTAGGGTCAAACAGGAAAGTGAACGGCGGGCCCGGCACTACAACAATCGAGGACTTGCCCAGTCGCAGGCGTGTCATGCACTCCTGGGGCGAATGAATCTCAACCATGAATTCCGGATGCCTTCGTAAAGCCTCCGTCGCCGCCGGTGCGCCCGGGTGTTCCTGCACATCGACAAAAACCCGGTCCACCGGGCGATTGCGGAAGGCGATTCCCAGTCCCAGGGCCAGCAGGAGTGGAAATCCGTAGACCCAGAAGATGACTAGTGGTTCACGTACAAACTCGCGCAGGCGAGTCAGCAAGAGCTCTTTAAGGGGATAGTGTCTCGTCATCGCGCAGGTGTCTTCCAGTGAGGTGAACGAATACATCCTCCAGGCTCACGTGCCGCGTCGTCAGCCGCGCCAGTGTTTGTCCTTCAGACTGAAGCTTCTGTAGGAGCGCGGGCAATGCAATATGGGGTTCAGTGACTGTGAGTGCGATTCCCGCAGCTTCCTTGCGAACCTCGGTGACCGCCGGTAACGCTTCGAACTCTTCCGTTGCCAGGTCCTCATGCCCCATGGACGTCAGGGCAAATTCAACCACGTGTTCGCCGCCGAGCGTGGCGATAAGCTCGCTGGGCGAGCCGAGCGCGATCAACCGGCCTCCGTCTATTACCGCAACGCGGTCACAAAGGCGCTCAGCTTCGTCCATGTAGTGAGTTGTGATCAGGATGGTGCGCCCTTCGTCTCGAAGTCTTCGTATTATTTCCCAAAGTTGCCGCCGTGATTGCGGATCCAATCCGGTCGTGGGCTCGTCCAGGAACAGGAGCTCCGGGTTACCCACTAATGCGCAAGCAACGGCCAGACGCTGCCGTTGGCCTCCGGAGAGTTTGCCCACCCACGATTTCGTCTTCTCTTCCAGGCCGACGGCAGCCTCGATTTCTTCGGGCTCGCTTCCCGAGTTATAGAAGCTGCGGAATAGAACCAGGGTTTCGCGAACGGAAAGCTTTTCCGAGAAGCGGGTCTCCTGGAGTGAGATGCCGATGCGCTGCTTCAGATCGTTGTCATCCTTACCCCAGCGCATTTCCAGCACCTCGACGTCCCCGGCCGTAGCCTTCAGGAGTCCTTCGAGGATTTCGATAGTGGTGGTTTTGCCGGCGCCGTTGGGACCGAGCAGACCGAAGCACTCTCCTCTGCGGATTTCTAGATCGAGCCCGTTCACCGCATCGACACTGCCGTTGCGGCTTTTGTATTGCTTGCGCAGCCCGCGGCAACGAATCGCCCACGAGGATTGAGACTCCGGATTCATTGAGATAACGGTTCCTCCGGCATCAAGAGACTGATGCATTATAGCAGCAGGGTGTAGACAGTAAGCAGTTGGCAGTCGGTGATCGCGGCTCCTCTCCTACTGCTGGGTTGTCAGTTGCCGATCATCAGTATAGTATCGTGGCTTTGATCAGGAGAGGAATCATGGCAACTGAAACCTTGGCCGGGAAACTGCGCAGCCACACTGTGACTAAAGGCCCCGAGCACGCACCTCATCGCGCCTATCTGCGTTCAATGGGACTCGACGATGAAGCTCTCAACCGCCCGTTTGTGGGAGTAGCAAGCACATGGAATGAAGCGACTCCCTGCAACATCTCGCTTAGCCGGCAGGCCCAAGCGGCCAAGGCAGGAGTTCTCGCGGCCCGCGGAACGCCCCGAGAGTTCATAACCATTTCGGTCAGCGACGGAATCGCCATGGGACATGAGGGCATGAAGTCTTCGCTGGTGAGCCGCGAGACTATTGCCGACTCGATCGAGTTGATGATGAACGCGCATTGCTATGACGCGCTGGTCGGGATAGCCGGATGCGACAAGAGCCTTCCAGGGGTAATCATGGCAATGGCCCGCTTGAATTTGCCGAGCGTATTCCTGTACGGCGGAACAATCCTCACGGGAAGCTTTCGAGGGCGGGACGTGACCATCCAGGATGTTTTCGAAGCGGTCGGAGCCCACGCGAATGGGAAGATGACGGACGAGGATCTGTACGAGCTGGAGTGTCATGCCTGTCCAGGCGCAGGTTCCTGTGGCGGCCAGTACACGGCGAATACCATGGCGTGCGCCGCGGAAGCGATGGGTATCGCGCTTCCTGGAAGTTCGTCCCCTCCAGCCGTTGAGGAGGCCCGCGACAGGTTCGCCGAGGATGCCGGCCGGGCGGTGATGCGCCTGCTCCAGGAGGGAATCACTCCCCGCGACATTCTCACGCCCAAGGCGCTCGAGAATGCCGTTACCGTTGTGGTAGCGACCGGCGGCTCAACCAACGCCGCGCTTCACTTGCCCGCAATCGCTCATGAAGCGGGCTTTGCTCTTGGCCTGGATGAGATCGAAAAGATATCGCGCCGCACACCCATCATCGCTAACCTTCGTCCCGGTGGAGAGTACGTGATGGCGGATCTACACAAGGCCGGTGGAGTGCCGGTGATCTTGAAGACATTGCTCGACGCGGGGCTGCTTCATGGAGATTGCCTGACGGTGACGGGTAAGACCATGAAGGAAAACCTTGTGTCAGTGAAGCCAGTTGCAGGCCAGAAGGTCGTCGTTTCAGTCGATCGCCCGTTGAGTTCTTCGGGAGGCCTTGCCATCCTGCGCGGGAACTTGGCTCCGGAGGGTTCGGTTTGCAAGGTGGCAGGCGTCGAGAACCTTGTCCACGAGGGTCCGGCCAGGGTGTACGACTGTGAGGAGGATTGTTTTGCGGCGATTCAGAGGCACGAGATTCAGCCCGGTGACGTGGTGGTGATTCGCTATGAGGGGCCGAAAGGAGGACCCGGCATGCGGGAAATGTTAGGCGTGACCGCGGCACTCTACGGACAGGGACTGGGAAAGAGTGTGGCTCTGATCACAGATGGGCGATTCAGCGGGGCTACCCGGGGCCTCATGGTCGGACATGTCGGTCCCGAAGCGATTGTCGGAGGCCCCATCGCCGCTCTTCGCAACGGGGACACGGTCCTGGTCGATGCCAAAAACGGAAAACTCGAGGTTAAACTCGGACCGGAAGAAATATCCGGCAGGCTCTCCACCTGGATCCCTCCGGCACCCCGCTACACACGGGGAGTTCTGGCCAAGTACTCGGCCCTGGTAGGCCCGGCTTACCGCGGCGCAGTCACAAGTTAGGCTTTCTTGGCGTCTTCGTGTCTCCGTGGTTGTGCTTCGCAGCCACTAACCACGAAGGCGCTAAGGTTCGTTCGGGGCTTAGCCCCGAACGAAAGGCCCTTCGTGAATGACAACATGTTGGTTTGAACGGATTACTAAGCGCCTAAGAAGAGCATGAGCCGCGCTCTGGCGCGCCGCACGCTCCGCAGGGTCCCGGTTCCGCTGTTCCTCGGTCGCTCGCGCCGGCGACCGCGAAAGTAGAGAGAAGCTGGGCGACATTGGGACTCTCACACTCTCGACACATGACTTCCGTGCGGCTGTTGAGCAATAGTTGTTCGAATCGCGCTCCGCAACTGCGGCACTCATACTCATAAATCGGCACGTGAGATCCTCCTCCGTCGCAGGTTAAGAATCTTCTCGACGAGATGTTACCAGAGGGGGTTCTGGAATTGAAGTTTTGGCCGGGGGGCCCTTCGGAGGCCGGATCAGAGAAGCTGCGATTGAAGCGGCCAGAATTAAAGCCACCACCGCGAGGGAGACGCCGATCGGAATCTTATAAACATCTGCTAACAGCATTTTCACGCCCACGAACATCAGCACAAATCCCAACCCTACGTTCAAATAGGGAAAGCGATCCACAATAGTCGCCAGAAGGAAGTACATCGAGCGCAGCCCGAGAATCGCACAAACGTTCGAAGTGTAAACAATGAAAGGATCGCGGCTGACGGCAAAAATAGCCGGGATCGAATCCACGGCGAAGACGACATCGGTGGTCTCGACCGTCACCAGAACAAGGGCGAGGGGGGTTGCAAACGTCTTGCCGTCCAGCTTCACAAGGAACCGTTCGCTCCCATAGTCGGCCACCAGGGGAACGAAGCGCTGGAACAAGCGTACGACCGGATTCCGTTCCGGGTGCACTTCGGTTTCCCCTTGCTTCAGGATCTTGTAACCGGTGAAGACCAGGAAGGCCCCGAAGACATAGATAATCCAATGAAACATCTCCAGGAGCGCCGCGCCTGCGAGAATGAACGTGGCCCGCATAATCAGGGCGCCGATGATTCCCCAGAACAAAACCCGATGGTGGAGCCTTGGCGGCACGGCAAAGTAGGAAAAGAGCAGAATAAAAACAAAGATGTTGTCCACACTGAGGGCATACTCGATGAGGTAGCCGGCGAAGAACTCGAGCCCTTTGGTTGGACCGAATTTGAAGTAAACGAACGTGCCGAACGAGAGAGAAAGAATGACCCAGACGATGCTCCACAAAAGAGCCTCGCGGAAACCGACGACGTGCGCCTTGCGGTGAAGCACCCCAAGATCAAGCGCCAGGAGAAAGAGGACAACTACGAGAAATCCTAACAGAAAGAAGGGGTTTGCGACGCTTTCAGGCAATGACTTCTCCTTTATCTCGTACAACCGTCAGCGATGATCCAAGAAACAGACGCTGTCGTCGTGAGTCTCGTCCAAGCGACTCCCGCCTGACCTGACAGGTATAACGCAAACGGGGGCGACACCGTCGCCGCTGAAGCTTTCCACTTCGACAGCGATGGTCTCGCCCCCGCCAGAATATGCGTTACCGGACCGGATTCCCAAGAATCGTGCTGACGGCCGCGGCCCGGAGCAGTGCCCCGGGGCTACTCCCCATCGAAGCGCAATATACCCCGCGTGGATGGTGATGTCCAGCAGCCACCCAACAAAATCAACCGCCAAGGGTTCGCGCAGAAATAAGTTCGCATTCTGCTGCAGGCCCCCAGGCCCGCTGGCGAGGCGCGAGCGACGATGCGTACCCGGTGCGGTACGTGAGGAGCGAGCAACAAAGCCAGCGGGCCTGCGGGCCGCAGCCCGAAGGGGCGCGATCCTTAGAGTGCTTAACGAACAGAAACTGGTCCATGATTGACCACCGACTCTCGCGCCAGAATGTGAAGTTATTTCTGCGCGAGCCCTGAGACGCGAAGACACGAAGAAACACTAATAGTCTGTCTAGGGCGGCGTTGAACAGCGCCGCAGCCGATCCATGATCGCGATTCCCAATCCTGTCTCGGGGACCGGCTCGGCGACGATACGGTCCAGGCCGAGATGGTCGAGTCTTCGAAGCGCGCCGAAGAGATTGGCGGCGGCCTCGCGGAAATTTCCTGAGCGCGAGAGTATTTCGATGGCCGCGAATCGTTCGGGATGGCCCAGCGATCTCCAGATCAATGCTCCTACCTTCTCGTGGGGCTTCAGAAAAAGATCGTCCGGACTGCCGCCGGCAATCTCAAGCGGCGTTCGCGTGGCGTAGTGCCGCTTCAACTGGCCGGGCGCCCGCGGACGACCCGCGCTTCCTGTGGACCGATCCAGATCACCCAGAATTCTCTGCAGTTCCTCGGCCGGCGTTCCACCAGCTCGCAGGAGGCATGGGCGCACGCCCGTCAGGTCGACAACTGTGGATTCTATACCGATTGGAGTTCTCCCTCCGTCAAGGATCAGATCAACCTTGTCGGAAAGCTCTTCTGCCACGTGGAGCGCCTCCGTCGGACTTACGTAACTAAAGAGATTGGCGCTCGGCGCGGCTATGGCCCTTCCCGCGTTCCGGAGCAGCGCGATGGCCACAGGGTGAGCCGGCGCTCGCAGAGCCACGGTTTCAAGGCCGGCGGTTACAATCGGGGGAACGATGTCCCTCTTGCGTACCACGAGAGTGAGGGGACCGGGCCAGAAACGCTCCATGAGAAGCCGGGCCGGCTCTGCGGACAACTCCCCATAAGTACTTGCTTCTTGGGAATCGGCGACATGGACAATGATCGGATCCATCCTGGGGCGTCGCTTTGCCTCAAATATGCGAGCAACCGCGAGGGGATTGCAGGCATCGGCTCCGAGCCCGTACACCGTTTCAGTCGGAAACGCCACCAATCCGCCCCGTCTGATTATTTCGGCGGCCTCGGCGAGGGCCCCATTTTCCGACGCGTCAAGGATTCTGGCTGAAGCCACGAATAGCTCCGTTCCGTGAGAAAAGCCGTGGCTTTAAAGTTTATCATTGAGGTGTACGATCCGGCCCGGACTGTGACAATATTTTTCTGCGATTCAGACAGTGCGGGCTGGCCTAGGACGAAGAAGAGGAAAAACCTACGGACCGACAGCGCATAGGCTAATGGCCGTAAGTCCGCGAAAAGCGCATGACGCAGCAGCCGAATGAAAAAAGCCGAACTGTCGGCCGGATGTTCGAGAGCTTTGCGAGTTTGAATGCGACGCCGGACCCTTGTGGAATATGTGGACAGGTTTTACGCGCAGGGTTCACAGACTGCGTACCTCCACCCCCGTGGTTATCGGATGTCGCGCTGGACATATCGCGAGATTGCGGATTCTTCCCATGGGTTCGCGCGCCGGCTGGCCGAGCTTAACATTCGCAAAGCGGATCGGGTACTGATCTGGGGAGATAACTGTGCGGAGTGGGTCGTAGCCTTTTTGGGCTGCGTGCTTCAAGGCGTTGTCGTTGTTCCTATGGACCGCATCGCGTCGCCCGACTTCGCTTTGCGCGTCGCCCGGCAGGTAGATGCAAAACTCGTAGTCTGTTCCGGCACACAGCCGGAGCTCGATCCCGCCCTCCCCAGGCTTTTTTTCGAAAGCCTGGCCGAGCACTCGGCCCAGGATTCCAGGACGCCCTATTCCCAGCCCGATCTGGGGCGTGACGATCCGGTGCAGATAGTTTTCACTTCCGGAACGACAGCAGAACCCAAAGGCGTGGTTATTTCGCACGGCAACATCCTGGCGAACCTGGAGCCCCTCGAAATCGAAATTCAGAAATACCTGAAATACGAACGAATCGTTCACCCGATACGATTCTTGAACTTGCTTCCGCTGAGTCATGTTTTCGGGCAATTCCTCGGTATCTTCGTGCCTCACCTGCTGCAAGGCATCGTGGTGTTCCAGGAGAGTCTGAATCCCTCGGAGGTAATCCGCGTTATCAAGCGCGAGCGCATTTCGGTGCTGGTGGCGGTCCCGCGTATTCTCGAGACCTTGAAGGAAAAGATCGAGCTCGACTTCGAAGCGGAGGGCACGCTCGACCGGTTTCGCAAGGAGCTGGAAACCGCCATGGGGGAGCACTTTATCAAGCGCTGGTGGAGGTTTCGCCGCGTGCATGCCAGGTTCGGCTGGAAATTCTGGGCCTTTGTCTCCGGCGGTGCGGCGCTGGATCTCGAAACCGAGGTATTCTGGGCACGGCTGGGATTTGCCGTGATTCAGGGATATGGCCTCACCGAAACAACCTCGCTGGTAAGCGTCAACCATCCATTCAAATTAGGCAGGGGATCGATCGGCAAAGTCTTGCCGGGGCGCGAAATCAGACTGGACGAGAGCGGCGAGATTCTGGTACGCGGCGAGAATATTGCAGCGGGCTACTGGCAGGGGACGGAATTGAGACCAGGTCTCGGTCAGGAGGGATGGTTTCATACCGGCGACATGGGAGAGCTCGATGCACAGGGCAACCTTTACTTCAAAGGTCGAAAGAAAAACGTAATCGTCACGCCCGAGGGCATGAACGTCTATCCGGAAGATCTTGAAGCTGCGCTGCGTGGGCAACCGGAAGTACGCGACTGCGTCGTGGTCGGCATCGCGCGCGAGGGTAATGCAGAACCCTGCGCCGTCCTGATCCTGGCGGAAGGAGTCAAAGATGTCAAAAATGTCGTCGCGCGCGCCAACGAGTCACTGGCCGAATATCAGCACATTCGCCGGTGGTTTGTGTGGCCCGAAGAGGATTTTCCTCGAACCTCGACGCTGAAACCTCGAACCAGCGTGATTCAAGAGAGGGTTCAGGCGCAAATAGCAGGGGAGAGCAGAGCCAGTCCGGGAGGCAGGACGCTGGTTGATTTGATTGAGCGGGTTACGGGGCGGGCGCCGGCAGACCCCTCTGAACATGCGAATCTGGAAGCTGATCTGAATCTCAGCTCGCTCGACCGGGTTGCGCTCATGAGCGCCATCGAAGACCGTTACCAGGTGGATCTCAATGAAACCAGATTCACTTCAGCAACGACCCTGGGAGAACTCGAGCAAATGCTGCGAGAACGCGGCCCGCGCCGCTCCGACTACAGCTTTCCGCGCTGGACCCAGCGCTGGCCTATAACCTGGATTCGTCTGGCGGTCTATTACCTGCTCGTATGGCCGGCGACTATGCTGATGGCGCGTCCCCGGATTCTTGGCCGCGAAAGACTTGGCGGAGTGAAGGAGCCGGTTCTGATCGTGGCCAACCACATTGCCAGCGTCGATATCGGCTTCATTCTGGCGGCGCTTCCGAGCCGGCTGCGCCACCGCCTGGCCGTGGCGATGGAAGGAGAACGATTGCAGGCCATGCGCCGGCCCCCCTTGCATTTGAGCTCTTTCAGACGTTGGCTTCGCAAGCTAAACTACGGGTTGGTTGTGGCGCTCTTTAACGTTTTTCCGCTGCCGCAGCAAACCGGTTTTCGCGAGAGCTTCGCTTTTGCGGGCGAGTCCATAGACCGGGGTTTCAGTCTGTTGGTTTTTCCCGAGGGACGTCGCACCGAGGACGGCGCGATGGCGCCCTTTCGTACCGGCATCGGATTGCTCGTCAAGAATCTTGGTGTGCCGGTGATCCCGATCCGAATTGACGGGCTGTTCGAGCTGAAACAAGCCGGGAGAAAGGTTGCGCGCCCCGGGACTGTCAAGGTGACGATGGGGCCGCCGGCGCATTTTGATGCGAAGGACGATCCCGCCGTGATCGCCAGCGAACTGCAGAATCGTGTCGCTTTACTCGGCAACCCTGCAAGCTGACAGCTTGTGACCTTCGAGTCTATGTGGTTAAGACGGCTCAACAGAATTAACCACGAAGAGGCAAAGATGCGCGGAAGCGCCAAGGAGAGATGAAGAAAGTCGTCGAGCGCGAGCAGAATAAGACGTACTACCGGGTGCTGCATTTACCCATATGGATATGGGTATTCTTCATTCTACCCGGACACTGGACCTACGATCTTTATGTTCATGGCCCCGACCGCCGCCACTGGATCTGGTTGGGTGTGGTCGGAGCTATTTGCGCCTGGAGAGGGCTTCTCGGTCGTCTTCCAGGCGTGGAACCGCAGCCATACATCACGCACTACGGGGCCGATCTTCCGAACCTTCCATATCGGGTCATCTGTTATACCGCCGCCTGGATCAGCATCCTGGTACCATTTTCTCTGAATCTGATCGGTCTGAGCATGGCTGCTATCACCGGACGGTGGTTGTTGGAAAAGCTATACGACTATCTGTACTATCCTCTTGCCTTGGTGGTGATAATCGCAACGGCCCTCAACTGGACGCCGAGAGCCCGCCGGTCCACCTATCAAGAGGGCGCGGAGAAGGCCTGGTTTTATACCGCGATGTGGACGGTGGTGCCCGCTCAAATCGCGATCTGGGGGGTTTGGCGGCTTGCCGGTCCACTCGGCCTGTCCGAGGTTCATCTGGGTCGTCTGCGGCTCGCCGTCTTCGTGACTTTAGCGGCGCTGTTTTTCCGGCTTGGCCTGCGCGGCCGGCTGCCGAGAACTCAGCGCTATTACGCCCCCGGAGTTACTTGAGCGTTCCTGGCGGCTTCCGCGTCTTTGTGATTGATGCGGTTCTCCGGCTTTTACCGTGAAGACGCCGGGAATCTTGAAGCTGTTTTGTTTTTTTTCTGGGAGGAGATCCGAAATGAAAAAACCATCGCTTGCCGCCGGTATGCTCTTTGCCATGCTTGTCTCTTGCGCGACCAGCAATTCGCCCGAAGAGAGGCGCGCGGCGAGCGCTCCTGATTTGAAGCCGGCCATGGAAGCCATCTCCGGAGGAGACCTGTTGAAGCACATCAAGGTCCTGGCATCGGACGAATATGAAGGCAGAGCCCCAGGAACGAAAGGCGAAGAACTGACGGTCACCTACCTCACGGACCAGTTTGCCCGGCTGGGCCTTCGTCCTGGCAACCCAGACGGCACCTTTGTACAGAATGTTCCGCTGGTCGGGTTGAAGGCCGAACCACATGCGTTGCTGACGTCGGGTCAGAACCGGCTGGAGCTGCGTTTCCCTGAAGATTACGTGGCTGTGTCACGCCGTCTGCAGCCCGAGATTAAAGTCCAAGACTCCGACGTTGTCTTCGTCGGATACGGCGTCGTCGCTCCCGAATATGGCTGGGACGATTACAAAGGAGTCGACGTCAAGGGAAAGACCATCGTCATGCTTATCAACGATCCGGCGATACCAGACCCGAACGACCCGGCTAAACTCGACGCCGAAATGTTCAAGGGCGCTGCCATGACCTACTACGGCCGCTGGACCTACAAGTACGAGATCGCCGCCGAAAAAGGTGCTGACGCAGCCATCATCATTCACGAGACCGGCCCGGCCGGTTACCCCTATGAAGTCGTATCAGGCAGCTGGTCGGGTGAAAACTTCGATATCAAATCAGAGGGTGGGAGTGCGAAACGAGCGGCAGTCGAATCGTGGATAACCCTTGAGAAGGCGAGAAAACTCTTTGCAATCGCCGGAAAAGATCTGGATGAGCTCAAGAAGGCGGCGATCCGGAAAGACTTCCGGCCCGTGCCTCTGAATGCCAAAGCGACTTTCACGATCCGGAACAGCTTGCGCGAGGTGCAGTCAAGGAATGTTATCGCGCGACTGGATGGCTCCGATCCCAAGCTCAAGGAACAATACGTCGTTTTTACCGCGCATTGGGATCATCTGGGAAAGGATGGAAAGCTGAAGGGAGATCAGGTGTTCAACGGCGCACTCGACAACGCCTCGGGGACCGCCGGGCTGCTCGAGCTCGCGAAGGCTTACGCGAAATCAAACCCGCCGCCGAAGCGCACCCTCCTTTTTCTTGCCGTGACTGCCGAGGAAAAGGGGTTGCTGGGAGCCAAGTATTACGCGAAGAATCCGCTCTACCCTCTCACTAGAACTGTGGCCAACATCAATATGGACGGTCTTAATCAGTGGGGCCGCACCAAAGATATCGTAATCGTCGGACTGGGAAACTCGACCCTGGATGATGTTTTGAAAGCCGAAGCGGAGCCGCAGGGTCGCGTAGTCAAGCCGGATCCCGAGCCTGAAAAGGGATTCTTCTACCGTTCGGACCACTTCGAATTTGCCAAGGAAGGAGTTCCGGCCCTCTACCCGGATTCGGGCACTGAGTTCATTGGAAAACCCGAACGGTACGCGCAGCAGAAACGGGACGAGTATACCGAACGCGACTATCACAAAGTGTCGGACGAAGTGAAGCCAGACTGGGATATGGCGGGTGCGGTCGAAGACCTGCAGTTGCTTTTTCGAGTTGGTTACCGCGTTGCCCAAGACGACAAGTTCCCGGAGTGGAAACCAGGGACGGAATTCAAGGCGAAGCGTGAAGAGGCATTGCGCAGCGCGGGTCAGTGATCGCTCTATCTGTGAAGCAGGCAACCCGAAGCGGGGGGCTTCGGGTTGCCGGAGCTGGAGTGTGATTTGAGGCGTGTGAAGCGGATTACCGCGCCTGAGCGATAAGCGTCACGCTGGTGCTCTTCTGATTCAGCGCGATTTCACGCTCCTGGTTGGACTTGTGGATGGCGCGTCCCTGCGTTGTCGTAACCACTCCAGACCTTGGAGAGAAAATGCGTGTTGCCGTAGCGATTGAACTCTAATCTGGGCTGACTGTTCGCCGACTTGGCCTGCACTCCCATCGTGAGTACAATGACAGCCGATTTGGCATCTTCACTCCGAACTATCAGGCCCCTTTGACTGAGCGCCGACACTGTGTATTGGCCGGCGGGTAGTGTCGTTTTTCCGACGATAAAGTCAAACGGGATCGTAGCGCTTACGTTCTCTTCAGATCCGGCGTAAATCACCGGCATCCCCAGTATGACAACGGCAATCAGACTCGTCAGGACGCGGAAACCAGTTCTCTTCATAGAAGCTCCTTTCGCAAGTGTTTGGCGACTCGGAAAGCCGGCCGCTCGTTTATTTCCACCCTTTTTCCGCGCTCGCTTTCGACTCTTGAAATGCGCGAGCTGTCATTGTTATGGCAATTCCTGTGCCAGCGGGAGAATAGATTTGACGAGTGAGCTCGTCGTGTTGGAAGTAATTGAATCGGCTAACGTTGTCTGGAGTAGCCGAAAACCTGGTCGGCAGAAGAGAACTTCCGCCCGAGAAACTGGTTCTATCTGTTCGGATAGTGGTGTATCCAAAAGGATCCTGAAAGGTCGGGGCTGATCCTGACCCTTCTAGTTGTATACTAAGGTTTCGCGCGTGAATTACCGTGTCACTGGCCGGTATTTTCTAACCACCAAGACTCGAAGACACTGAGGTTCGTTCGGGACTTCGCCCCGAACGAAAGGCCCCTTCTGAACGACAACATGTTTTAACGTTTCGCCGAGCGACTGAGAAACGCAAACGCTGATGACCCCGCGATTGGTATCCATCACTGGACCTTTGAAGGGTCAAGTATTCCCGTTGAATGAAACGTCTATCTCCTTGGGCCGGGAGTCCGCGAATCTGATTTGTGTGAGCGAGCTGTCGGTGTCGCGCCGTCATTGCCTGTTTGACAGACAGGGAGAGCGCTTCCGAGTCACGGATCTCAACAGTCGAAACGGCACGTTCATCAATGGTGTCCCCGTAAAAGAGCGGCTGCTAGAACATGGGGATCAGGTCAAGATTGCCGATTCGATTTTCCTTTTCCTCCTCCAGGAAACCGATTTGGTTCCGCCTCACGGGCTGGTCGAGGTTCGGGATACGGATCTGGTCACGCGCTCCGAGGTTCAGCTCCGATGGGAAGATGCCCTCTACCTTCATCCCGAGAGATTCCTGGCGGAGGCTCCTGGGACGGCCCGATTGGCTCGCCATTTCGACGCACTGCTCAAAATCAGCACCTGGATCAACTCGATCCGTGGCCTGGAAGCACTCCAGCTGAAGTTGCTTGAATCAATTCTCGAAGTGATTCCGGCGCATCGCGGAGCCATTCTCCTCGGAGAAGAAGGTTTGGAATTTAGCTCCGTGCAGGGTTGGGAACGCAACCGGGGTGTGAACCGCGCGGTTCAGGTGAGTCGAACAATCGTGCACCGGGTTTTGCGGGAGAAAGTGGCCATTCTCAGTAACGACGTGCTCGACAATGAAGCCTTCAGCGGAGCTGACAGCCTGATTGCCTCTCAGATCCGGTGGCTCGTCTGTGTTCCTCTGCCGCTATTCGAAAAGGTCATCGGTGTGATTTATGTTGATTCGAGCGATCCCGAGACACAGCTCGATGAAGATCATCTTCAGTTGATGGCGGCCATCGCACGCATCGCGGCTTTCGCCCTCGATACCGCTCGCCGGATGGAATGGTTGGAGGGCGAAAATCAGCGTCTGCAACAAGACCTTAGTATCGAGCACAATATGATCGGCGAGAGCCCTCGAATGCGCGAGGTGTACAGATTTATCTCGAAGGCTGCCCCCACGGACTCGACTGTGCTGATTCGCGGCGAGAGTGGTACCGGCAAGGAGCTGGTCGCTCGCGCGCTTCATGCGAACAGTCCACGCTCGGCAAAGCCTTTTGTCGCCATAAACTGTGCCGCTCTTTCCGAGAGCTTGCTGGAAAGCGAGCTGTTCGGTCACGAGAAAGGAGCCTTTACCGGTGCAATCGCGCAAAAGAAAGGGAAGCTGGAAGTAGCCGATGGTGGATCTGTCTTTCTGGATGAAATGGGCGAACTCGCGCTCGCGCTCCAGGCGAAGCTGCTACGCGTCCTGCAGGAGCACGAGTTCGAGCGGGTTGGCGGAACGCGGCCAATCAAGATCAACGTGCGGCTGATCGCCGCAACCAACAAGAACCTGGAAGAGGCGATCCGGTCAGGATTGTTTCGGTCAAGATCTCTACTACCGGCTCAATGTAGTTTTGCTTACGATGCCGCCGCTAAGAGAGCGTACCGAGGACATCTCTTTGCTGGTGAGCTACTTCATCGCCAAGTATAGCCAGAAGTGCGGACGCCGTATCACCGGGATTTCTCCGGAAGCCCGTCACTGCCTGGTCCGCTACAGCTGGCCCGGTAACGTGCGCGAGCTGGAGAATGCGATTGAACGCGCCGTTGTACTTGGTTCCACAGACATCATCCTTCCGGAAGACTTGCCTGAGAATGTCCTTGAATCTGAAGCATCGACATCCGGTTTTATCACGCGATATCACGACGCGGTCAAACAGAAGAAGAAAGAGATCATCGTCAAGGCTGTAGAACAGGCTCACGGGAACTACACTGAGGCTGCGAAACTCTTGGGAGTGAATCCGAATTATCTCCATCGGTTGATCCGCAATATGAACCTGAAAGGGGAACTGAAGCACAGACAATAGTGATTGACGATTTACGATTTACGATTGACGATTGAAGTGATTCATCATCCAATCGTCAATCGTCAATCGAATCGTAATCGAAGGAGGAAGTCTTGCGCAAGGGTTTTGTTTTTATCGCTTTCTTTGTCCTGATGTCGCTTCCTGGACTCGGCGGGGAGTTTCAGGATGATCTTCGCGCTCGCCGTCAACGTATCATGGATCGCCTCGGGCCGGAGGCCATGCTTATTGTGTGGAGCGCTCCGGTTCAGATTTACTCGCGAGACGTCGATTACGAATACCGTCAGGACAGCAATTTTTACTATCTGACGGGGATCGATCAGGAAGAGACAATTCTTGTCCTGATGCCCGGCAATGCGACACGCAAAGAGATACTCTTCATCAAGCCGAGAGATCCGGTGCGCGAGCACTGGCAGGGACGCTTGTTGAGCAAGGAAGAAGCAACCGCGCAGAGCGGTATTGGCCATGTCTATCTTGCGGGCGAGTTCGAGTCGTTTGTCAGCGAGATCTTCGCCCAACGCTCCTACGGCGTCGACCGCTACGCTGCTTCCAGTGAATTCAAGACTTTCTTCAATGCTCTCGGGAGCGGAAAGGCGCGCCTGGCGCTGGTTCTGGACCCAAGGCCTCAGCTTTCCAGACGGTTGAGCCCGAACCTGGAATTCGCCAACCAGCTTAAGGAAAGATTTGTCGGTTTCTCCGTCCAGGATGCAACCGGGTTGTTTCGCGACCTGAGAGGAATCAAGACACCCTATGAGCAGAAAATCCTCGAGCGAAGCGTAGCGATTTCATGCGACGCGCATATAGCCGGAATGAAGGCCGCTCGCCCGGGTGGTTATGAATATGAAGTCGAAGCGGCCATCGAACACGTGTACAAATCGAAAGGCGCGCTCGGATGGGGCTATCCCTCCATTGTCGCCAGCGGTCCCAACGCCACGATTCTGCATTACAACAAATCAACTCGAAAAATGGAGGGGAATGATCTTTTGCTGGTGGATGCTGCGGCCAGCTATGAGTACCTGACTGGAGATATTACTCGAACGTACCCGGTCGGCGGGGCGTTCACTCCAACCCAGAAGGAGATCTATCGTGTCGTCCTGTCCGCGCAGGAGGAAGGAATAAAGCTGGCGCGCGCCGGGAAGAAGCTCACGGAGATTCACCAGAAAACCGTCGAGGTGATAAAGGAGGGACTTCTCAGGCTGGGCCTCATTACCGACGCCTCCAGCGACCAGTACCGAACCTGGTACACACATGGGGCCTGCCATTACATCGGGATGGACGTCCACGACGTCGGTGACAATGACTGGCCATTGCAACCCGGAATGGCCTTTGTGATCGAGCCCGGAATCTATGTCCGTGAAGGGGCCCTGGAGAACCTTCCCAAGACACCTGCCAACGCCGCTTTCATCGAAAAGGTCCGTCCCGCGTTCGAGAAATACAAGAATATCGGGGTCCGGATCGAGGACTCGTTCCTGCTGACCGAGTCTGGTCTCAAGAACCTGTCGGCCAGGGTTCCCAAGACAATCGAGGAAGTGGAGAAAGCAGTGGGCAAGCAGTAAGCCGTAGCCAAAGCTAAGGGTTCGCGCAGAAATAAGTTCGCGTTCTGCTGCGGCCCCCAGGTCCGCTGGCGAGGCGCGAGCGACGATGCGTACCCGACGCGGTACGTGAGGAGCGAGCAACAAAGCCAGCGGGCCTGCGGGCCGCAGCCCGAAGGGGCGCGATCCTCAGGGTGCGTCGTGAGGAAACGGTTCATGATTGACCACCGCTCTCGCGCCAGAATGTGAAGTTATTTTTGCGCGAGCCCTAAGCAGATGGCAATCAGTGATCGCGGCCCCTGCTGCCTACTAGTGCGCTGACTTCCGAACACCCTTTCAATCTCGCAAAAAACCGGGCATAGCGTCCGGCCAGGTTGTTTTTGAGTTTCAAACCGGGATCCTTTTCCAACAACGCTCTCACTATCTCGGTATGGCAGTTGCCCAGAAGTGGCCGGTCAATGTCTGAAAACGCACCACCGGCTACTCCAATCGCCAGCGCCGTTACCCCTGCTGAGGTCTCGGCGGCTGGATCGGCGCCTCTGGCCAGCAGGGCGCGGACCATTTCGAAGTTTCCGTCTCCCGCCGCCATGATCAATGCCGTCCCTCCATCGGGGGCCTTGACATTCGGGTCGCCTCCGCCGTCCAGAAGGGCCAGGGCCGTTTTGTTCTGATGTTTATGGATGGCGTGCATTAAAGGTGTCCAGCCGTTGCGATAACTGTCTCGCAAGTCAGGATTCGCCCCTGCTTTGAGAAGAGCTCGTACAACGAAAATGTTCCCTTTGCGCGCCGCCCACATCAGCGGGCTCCAGCCATGACTGTCCTTCCCGTTTGGATCATCGCCTTGGGCAAGCAACGCTTGCACTTCTGCGATCTGGTTTTGACTTGCTGCACTCGTAAGGGGTGTGTCCGGGTTGAGGCTGCCGCAGGCCGCGAAAGCCAACAGCACTGAGATCAGTAGGATTCTGTGTTCTTTTCTCATTGTTTCTGTCCTTTCCATCACTTGATCGTGACCCGCCCAGCTTAGTTTTTCCCGGGCCGGGATTGCGTGAGGGAAAGGTGAGAAAATTGTGAGAAATGAGCAGGGCACTTGTGTCTTGCCGGCATTATGATAAAGAAACCATATGAATGCACCGAAGTCCCCGGTGGAAGCTTATCGTTTCGGTGACGTCACTCTCGATGCCACCAACCGGCGGATCTGGCACAAGGGCGAGCAGCTTCCTCTCAATTCGAAATACTTTGATGTCCTGTTATTGCTGGTCAGGCAGCGCGGGCGGCTGGTCGAGAAGCAGCGCATTTTCGATGAAGTCTGGAACGGGATTTTTGTGACCGATGCTGCCTTGACGCAGTGCATCAAAGACATACGAAAGCTGCTGGGCGACGATGCGGCGAACCCGCGGTATATCAAGACCGTTCCGAAGCACGGGTATATCTTCATCGCAGAAGGGGTTCAAGCCGAGGATCTCCCGGCCGCGTCTGCACCTTCTCCTCCCGCACCGCGCGCAGCAAGAGTCCGGCCTTACAAGTTTCTTGATTACTATACGGAACAGGATGCCGGCATGTTTTTCGGGCGCGAGGCGGAAGTTGAAGTCATTCGCTCCCGCGTTGTTTCGCATCGATCGTTCATTCTCCATGGCCGCTCCGGAGTCGGCAAGACCTCGATTGTGCGCGCAGGACTGATGCCCAGGCTGAAAGCGGAGGGCCATCTGGTTTTTGCCATCCGTTGCTTCACAGATCCGCTGCGCCAGATGACGGAGGCGCTCGGGGATGTACCGGAGGGGGTTCTCGAACCGGAATCGACGCTGCGACATCTTATCGAGCGGTCTGCTCATGGTTCGCAATTGATTATTTTTGTCTTCGATCAGTTCGAGGAATTTTTTTCCGCTCTCGCCGGGGAGTCTCAACAGCGCTTCGTCGGAACCTTGAGGGCTCTCTTCTCCCGTGAATTGATTCCGCTGCGCGCAGTCTTCGTGTTGCGCGAGGATTTGCTGGCCGAGATGAGCCGGCTCAAGGCGGCGATCCCCGACGTTTTCCATCATGAATATCGCCTGCAGCGCTTCGGACTCGAGCAAGCTGCGCGCGCCATTGTCGAACCCGCAAGGCTCGGAGGTTGCGAGCTTGAAGGGGTGTTGCTGACCAGACTTCTGGCGGACTTGAACGAACCGGAGGGCGTCGACCCGCCGCAGTTACAAATAGTCTGCGACACGCTTTATGACTTCAGGGGCCCATCAGGCAACATTACCCTCGAAACCTACCAGCAGCTTGGCGGCGCCTCGAGGATCCTGACCGGCTATTTGAGCAGGGTCTTGAGTCATTTCAACTCCACCGACCTTCAGCTTGCGCGAGAGATACTCAAGGCACTCATTTCCGATCGGGGCGAGCGGCGCGTGGTTCGTGAATCCGCGCTTCTCACGGGCGTCCGGGCCGCCGACACGGCTCGGGTTGTCGAAGATCTGGTGGCGGCCCGGGTGATGCGCAGGCGGAACCAGGACGGCGAAGGATGGCTCGAGCTGGCGCATGATTTCCTGCTGGCCGAAGTGTCGCAGTGGCTGACGGCGGAGGATCGCTCTTTGAAGCGGGCGCGCGCCGTTGTGGAGCGCGCGCTGGAGAACTATCGGGCCCATCGATTGCTGTTGGATGCCGACGCGCTCGACCTGCTTCTCCCTTATGGCGAGCAGTTGGGATTGGCCGGGGAGGAATGCGACCTTCTGACCGAAAGTAGTCTGGCCCGCGGGCGGCGCGTTCCTTCCTGGCTGTTCCAGCTCTCACCGTCCGCGCCGCGATCCATCGGAAGCGCGATGCAACACGAAGCGCCATCAGTCCGCCTGGGCGCGGTTGAGACCTGGCGATTCTCCGGCGCGGCCGAAGGAAAGGAGCTGGTTGTGAGACTGGCCCTGTGGGACGCGGATTTCGGGGTGAGAAAAGCGGCCAGCATCGCGCTCGCCGGCCGTTTCGGGGCCGACGCGATCGGCTTTCTCTCGCGGGCTGCGCAAGGCGAGGCGCCCAGTCTCTGGCGGCGCGCCGTTTCTCTGGCGATCATCCGGGATCACGACCCGCGCCTTGCATCGGCGGATCAACTCTCTCTGACGGACGCCCTTCTTGTCTCCTTAGGACGAGCCTGGCTTCGGCTGCGGAGTGGAGGGCGCGACATCGTGCGGCAGGGAACCGGCGGAATGCTGGGCGGAGCCATCTCCGGCCTGGTCGGCAGTTTTCTTCTGAGTCTGGCGCTCACAGCGGCTCGGCGCGAACCTGTAAACGAGGCGGCATCTCTGATCCTCGTACTGGCAAGCCTGGGGACGTTTGTGGGCGCGCTGGGCGGCCTTGGAGTCAGCCTGGGAATGTGCGCCGTGCGCCTGACCTATCCTTTGAGCCGCTTGTGGATGGTTGCGGGAGGAGCCGCTGGAGGGGCTGTCATCGGCGGCAGCACCAAGATCCTGGGCATCGATACCTTGAAGGCTCTGTTCGGACAGAATCCGTCGGGCGTGACCGGCGCCTTTGAAGGCGCCGTCATAGGGTTCGGTACAGCCCTCGGTTTTGTCTTGATCTCTCGTGCTCAATCGTTGTGGCGAATCTGCGGGGCAGCCGTCGGGGCCATGGCTGCGGGCGTCGTCCTGGCTATTATTGGTGGAAATCTCTTCAGCGGGAGCCTGGAAGTCATGGCTCACTCATTCGCCGACTCCAGGATAACGATGGATCCGGTGGCGTACTTTTTCGGTGAAGTCCATTTTGGCGGGACAACGCAGATCGCATTGGGCGCGATAGAGGGACTGCTCTTTGGCGCGGGCGTTGGCGCGGGCATCGAGCTGTCGTCCCAGCGGGGCAGATAGTCAAGCGCGGAGGAGGCTCGCTTCCAGGCCAGCTCCCCTGGTTGGTACTCGGTCCTCGGCTCTTTGGCTCGCCCCCTTTTCTACAACAGCCCTGCCCGACACAAGACCCGACACAAGAATGGAACCCAAGGTTCCCTTCCAGGGCATCGAAGTCCCGACTTAGCTCCCCGGTGCCGCCGATCGGCTCGACCAAATGGGAACAATTCGCTCGTTCTGCCGATCCATCCGTGATAGAAGTTCCTGCAAAGCGCGCGACCAATCGGCTGGCCATCCTTGTTGATGACGAGGATCGCGGTGGAGTCCCCCTGGTGGCGATCGCAGATGGCTTGACCCGGATCGAGGAAACTCGCCGCAACCGCGCCCGTTGGTACAACATCGGCTCGTTCCGGACAACCCGAATGGAAATCCTTGTTGAAGGAGCTGTAACATGCCAGACAACGACAAAATTATCGAACGGTATCTGAACACATTAATCACAGGGATAGGGGACGTGGGTGCCGAAACCCAACAACTCAAGGAGGAGATCGGGAACCTCAGGAGAGAATACGAAGAAGGCCGGGAGGCCGCTAAGTCCGGGACACCCGAGCAAAAGAGCGCCTTTGCGCTCTACCAGACAGCGCTGGCCAATGGCCTGCCTGGCATAACGAAGGGCACGTTAGCCGCCGTCACAGCCTTCCGACAGCAGCCACCCGATGCAATCGCCGGCAGTGCAGCGGTCATGGATATCTGCTCGAGTCTGGTGTCTGCCTTGAGCGGCCTGTCGACTGCGGGCGGCCCACCGGGCGCGGTGCTGGGGGCTTTGTTCTCCATGATCTCGATGCTCCTCAATTTCTTTGCCCCGAAACCCCCGGATCTGCTTGAACAGATCGAAAAACTCATGAGAGATCTCGGCGCCGAAGAGAAGAAAAGCGAAGTTGGCGCGGCTGGAGATGCAGTCAAGGTTTATGCAGAGGTCTGCGACAGGTTTATGAAGCCCCCCAAAGGGGGAGGGGTCCAGGATCCGGACCTGCTGGCAGAAGAACTTAACAAGGTCAACCTCGTTGAGGGTAACATCGTAACGACTATCAGGAAAGTGCGCAACTGGCTCCTGGAAGCGGGAAATCAAGATCTGGACGGTTGGCCTGAGATACTAAATCTTCACTGCGAAGTGTATATGCACTTGATGCTCGCAGTGACGAAGCAGAACCTTTATGCGCATGACACAAAACGCATCAAGAAATACGTCGGGGATCCAACGCCGGATCCAGCGAAGTCGCAGAAGTGGGCAAAGTTGCAGCGAAGAGTAAAGGTCAAGTTTGAAAATCTACAAGTTAATAACACGCAAACGGCAGGGTTCCTGAAGAAAGTCGTGCCGGTGGCCCGAAAGCGGGGGGTGTTCGTCATCGCTTACAGCGGCGGCTACGTACACGTTGCCACCGGACCAAAGGCTTTCCAGGAAAACCGATTTGAAAAAACGCTTTTCGGTCATTGCCGGAAGATGTCGATAACCCGACCCAAGGAAGGCGTAAACAGCCCTTCGGCTCAATACGACATCTGGGTTCTGGACTCGGGCTCGGGCAAATACTCATACTATAGCAGGCTTGACACTAAGAAACTTGCTTTGACGTTTGACGCGTATTATGTGGGCCCCGAGGACGCAACCGTTGGCCTCCTGTTCTCGGACTGGTGGCCGGTCCCGGGTGCCGGCAACACGTTCACGGTTTACGGCACACGTGATTGGCAGCAAGGCGGCGCACTGGAGGCGTACACATGGAATAAGGATGCCCCCAAGAAATTCGACAGGATCAATTGGAGGCCTGTTACAGGGCCCAAGATGGTGCAGGTTCGTATTGCAATGCCTTTATCGATCTTACCCGATGATCCTGATAAGGACGAAATGCCGGAAGGCCTCTTGAAGAATGGTTCGATCATATATGGAACACTTGAAGGTTCAAAGGATATCTTCGTTTTTCAAAGCAACATGCAAGCCGACGTGCCAATTCCAATGTCTTCTTACAGTGGAATCGCAGTCGACCCGTACTTCCTATGGATGTACGGAAAGGACGGGTTTGCGTGTGCCACGCATGCCTCGGTTATGAGTTGCATCAATAAAAAGCGGTCGATGCCTAATTGGCTGGGTCCCCCCGCCAATAACATTGCCCGCGTGCGCGATTTGTCCTCGTGTGAGGATGGGACCCTTTTAGTTTCCGGTCTCGATCCTGATCGTTTGTCTACTGCGGTTTATCACGTCGATTTTAAGACTCCGTCTTTGGCGGGAGGCCAGAGGCTCATCGTCGAGAAGTGGGAGGACCTCGTCGTCTGGCCAAGAGCGGCCCAGGTCGAGAAGTTGCCGATTTTCGGCTGGCCACTAATCGAACGCACGGTGGCGGCGGTGACCGAACCATTGGCCTGACCTGGCATTGATGTCTTGAGGAGATGCCAGCCTGGTGCCCGCTGAGATGAAACTGGCACGAGACATTCAGAGCCTGAGCACTTTCAAGCGCGATACAGCCAAGCTCATGCGCCAAATGAGAAGGACCAAGAAGCCGATGGTTTTGACGGTAAACGGGCGAGCTGCGCTGGTCGTGCAGGATGCCGAGAGCTACCAGCGACTTGTGGAGGCCAAAGAGCGCCTGGAAGCAATTGAAGGCATCCGGAGTGGTCTCGAAAGCATGAAGGCAAAACGTGGTAAGCCAGCCGATAAGTTCTTTGCCGAGTTCTTCTCCACAAATAAGCTCGACTGAGCGGCGATGAAAAAGTATCAGGTGGTCATTGAGGAGCCGGCGCAGACAGACGTGCAGCGCTCCTATGACTGGGGGTGTCGTGTTTGGGGCAAGGCGCAAGCGCATAAGTGGGTACGCGACTTACGCGCCGCGATGATGAAACAGCTCACAACTATTCCAACCGGTTGTCCGCTGGCGCCGGAGAACGATGAGTTCCAGGAAGAAATCCGGCAAATGATCGTTGGACGCTATCGTGTGCTGTTTATGATCCAAGGTCGAAGAGTTCATGTGTTGCACGTCAGAGGCGCATACATTAGCAGTGTCGAGGCGAATGTGGGCGAGGAGTGACTCACCAGGGTCATACGACCAATCGGAATTTGCTTCAGCGGGCCAATAGAAGATAGAACGGGATGGGTCGGATTCGATGACGGCTCGGTCGCCAAGCTGATTGCGGAGGGTTCTTCCTGCAAGGAGAATCTCTCTTGTCCATGGGTGCTCTTCGTGGGGCCTTGTGACAATTTCGGCATTGTCATTCACCAAAGACGGTCTCTTTGGAGTAAACCAGGGTAACGAAACGGCTCACAACAGCGCGCTCTTAGCCTTTCTCAGGACAGCTTTTTCGGACGGGTAGCTGGCCAGTTTGATCGCCTCGTCGATAGGAAACCACTCAACTCTCTCCACTTCCCAATCGTGTTGCGAGGCATCTCCATCGACATACTCCATGAGGTAATAAGTGACGATCTTGAATACCTTGGAGGGGGGATTTTCCCATTTCGCCGTGTAAGTGTATTTGACCGTGTCGATCTTCGCAGCCAGTCTGCCATGCAATCCCGTTTCTTCCCGGGTCTCGCGCTCGGCCGCCGCTTCGGAAGATTCGCCCGGATCGAGCAGCCCTTTAGGGAGCGCCCACGCATCCCGATCTCGCGGGCGGATGAGCACGGCCTTTATCTCATCGGCCTCTTTCCGGTAAATCACGCATCCTGCAGAGATCTCTCGTCTCATCGCGAAATTGTACTCCAGCGCTAACCACGAAGACACCGGGACGCTAAAAACACGAAGATTCTCGACTTCACGGCAGGATCGCCTCGATCAAGTTCGGCCCCGGTTCGGCCAAGGCGCGCTCGAATTCAAGCACGAGCGCGTCGGCCGTCTCGACCCGCGCGGCGCGTACGCCCATACCGCGCGCCAGCTCGACCCAGTCGATCACCGGCCGCGTAAGATCGGTAAGGGCGACAGCCTGCGGCCCGGGCTCCGTCACGCCGGCGCGGGCGAGTTCGACCCGCAGGACCCGGTAGCTCCTGTTGGCGCACACAATCGTCGTGACATCGAGTCCCTCGCGAGCCTGGGTCCAGAGAGCCTGCAACGTGTACATTCCGCTTCCGTCCGCCTGAAGCGCCACCACTCTTCGGTCCGGGCAGGCCACGGCAGCCCCCGTCGCGCACGGCAGTCCCTGGCCAATGGCGCCCCCGGTGATGGTTAGATAGGTGAAGCGCGGCGCGCCCGCCGAAACCAGAAAATGCGGAAGCCCCGACGTGGCTCCTTCGTCCATGATGATCGTTCCTTCGGGCTGAAGGGCTGCGACGGCCTCACCGAGACTCCGGGGTGTAAGCGCGCCCACGGGACGAGCCGGTCGCCCGGCCGGAACCGCAATCCCTTTGTCCTTGCCGGCGTTCAGCCTGCCGGCCAGTGCCTCGAGCGCGCCCACAGTGTCCTCGTCTGGTCGCGACAGGACGACCGGAGCGCATTCTGCCGGGGTGAGCCGGCTCGGAATCCCTGGGTAGCCGAAGAAGGATACAGGTGCGGATGTTCCGGCCAGGATCAAGAAAGCAAATCGGGAGAGCATCTCGATAGCCTGTTCCGGAAAATAGGGAAGCTTCTCCACCAGCGGCAACCCCGCGCCGCGCTCCAATCGAGCCGGGAAGGTGTCGCACAGAAGCCGGCAGCCCGTGCTGGCTGCGATGGTCGCTCCGGCGCGGAGCCCGCGTTCCAGCAGCGCAGGCCCGCCGAGCAGGAGCGCCGCGGGTTTCCCGCTCCTCAGCGCTGTCACGCTATCGGACAGTGCGCTCTCAGGCACCGAGGCGGCTGCCTGGCGGGGATGAGGGGCCAACGGCCCCCCGGATTCTCCCTGCTGGCAATCGGAAGGTACGATAAGGGTCGCGACGTGTCCTGGGTAGCGAAGCGCAGCCGCTATGGCTTCTGCACCATCCCTGGCGGTTTCGCTTGCGGTGCGCGTGGTATGGACCCACGCGGATACGGGTTTAGCCAGCGATACGATATCCGAGGTAAGAGGCGCATCGTAGCCCACGTGCCACGTAGCGTGGTCGCCGATCAGGTTTACGATCGGTGACCGCGCGCGCCGCGCATTGTGTAGATTGGCAATGCCGTTCGCGAATCCGGGACCCAGGTGGAGAAGCGTCAGCGCCGGTTTTCCCGACATTCTGCCGTAACCGTCGGCCGCGCCGGTGCAAGCTCCTTCGAAGAGTCCAAGCACGGCGCGCATTCCGGGAACTGTATCGAGAGCGATCACCAGCGGCATTTCGGTGGTTCCTGGATTGGCAAAGCAAACTTCAACTCCGGCGGCAACGGCTGTTCGGATCAGGCTCTCGGCTCCATTCATCGCGGCTCCAAATTCGATTATGATGTGTGACGCTCAGCGGTTCTTAAGCGCTTGGTGAAACGTTCAAACCAACATGCTGTCGTTCACAAGGGGTCCTTTCGTTCGGGCGAAGTCCCGAACGAACCTTAGCGTCTTCGGGTCTTGGTGAAATGCAGAAGACACCCATCAAGGAATTGTAATCGGAGGATGATGATGAATCGACGTGAATTTGTCAGCGCGACGCTCGCAGGAAGCGCCCTTTCGGGTGCGAATGAAGCTGTAGCCGGCCAGGCTGCGCGCCAGACTGCGCCCGGAGACGTCACCCAGGGCGGCGACCTGGTCATCGAACGCCCGGCGCGAGACAAACCCCACACCGGCAAGGTGCTCGCCGTAATAGAACCTCACTCGGATGACGCCCCGATTTTCGCGGCCGGCACGATAGCTAAACTCCTGAACGAAGGTTATACCGGCTACTTGATCCGGACCAGCAACGATGAGAAGGATTCATTCGACCTCAGCATGGGCGAAACCGTGCTGGCGAACGAGCGGGAAACAGAGGCGATGGCGAAGGAGCTGGGGCTCAAACAGGTCTTCAACCTGAACTATCGCAACCATCGAATGGACGATGTGTCCCGAGTCGAAATGCGGGCCCGTCTGCTCTTTCTTTTTCGCTTGCTCAAGGTGGACACGATCTTCTGCTACGATCCCTGGGGTCATTACGAAGAAAACCCCGACCACTATGTTACGGCGCAGTGTGTGGAGTCGGCATGTTGGATGGCCGGCGGCAGGCTGGATTACCCGGAGCATTTTGCAGCCGGGCTGAAGCCGCACGGCGTGCAAGAAAAATACTATTTTGCCCGCGGTCCCCAGCTCGTGAACCGCGTGGTCGACATTTCCTCCACGATTGACAAGAAGATGTCGGTGATCCGCGCCAACAGGACGATGATCAAGAATATGGTAGGCCAGCTCAAACAGAGTCTGGCCGCCAGAAATCTGCGGCTTCCGGCGCTCGAACGGGATGACGACGCTGCCATTCGGGAGTATGTCAATCTCAGGTTTCGCGAGCGCGATCGGCAGGTCGGACGGAAATACGGACTTGAATATGCCGAGGCTTATCACCACATCGGACCTGGCGATCAACTCGAAGATTATGTGGCGAAGAATGCGGTTCCCGTGAGATGACGTTATTCTTGGAGTTTCTTCGTGTTTCGTGTCTTTGTGGTTGATGAGGCATACGCAAGAGTCATGTCCAAAACGGCGATTAGAATCTTTGTAACCGGAGGGACCTTTGATAAAGAGTACAACGAACTGAATGGTACGCTCTTTTTTAAAGACACTCACGTTCCGGAAATGCTGGCGCTCGGGCGCTCCAGGTTGAAGGTTTCAGTTCGAACCCTTATGATGATCGACAGTCTCGAGATGACGGACCGGCACAGGCGCACAATACTGAAGCATTGTCTGAACTCGCGCGAGTCCAGAATCATCGTCACGCACGGAACCGATACCATGGAGCAGACGGCCGAAGTCCTGGGAAAGGCCGTCCGTCAGAAGACGATCGTTCTGACCGGAGCTATGATTCCGTACAAATTCGGGAGCTCGGATGGTCTGTTCAATTTAGGAAGCGCCCTGGCGTTCGCTCAGAGCCTCTCGCCCGGTGTTTACATAGCGATGAACGGCAGATACTTTCACTGGGATCGGGTCAGGAAGAACCGGAAGACGGGGCAATTCGAAGAAACTAACTTGGAGCAACCTGACCGCTAAGGGTTCGCGCAGAAATAAGTTCGCATTCTGCTGCAGGCCCCCGGCCCGCTGGCGAGGCGCGAGTGGCGACGCATACCCGTCGCGGTACGTGAGGAGGGAGCAACAAAGCCAGCGGGCCTGCGGGCCGCGGCCCGAAGGGGCGCGATCCTCAGCGTGCTTGGCGAACAGAAACCGGTTCATGATTGACCACCGGACTCTCGCGCCAGAATGTGAAGTTATTTCTGCGCGAGCCCTAAGGGGCGCGAAACATGTCGACGATTATCAGTCCGAAACTAGAAACGAGGGCGTCCCGGCAGGGTAAACCGGAGCCCGATACCGGCGCTCAGCCGAGGCTCCTCTCGCTCGATGTATTTCGAGGCGCAACCATAGCCTCCATGATGCTGGTCAACAATCCGGGCACATGGAATGCCGTCTATCCTCCGCTGCGCCACGCGATCTGGCACGGCTGGACATTCACAGACATCATTTTCCCGTTTTTCCTCTGGATAGTCGGCGTGGCGATGACCCTGTCGTTTGCCCGGCGTTTAGCACAGGGAGCCGACCGGAAGATACTCCTGCTGCACACGATTCGCCGCGCCGCGCTGATCTTCGCCCTCGGCTTGCTTCTTAACGGATTTCCTTATTACGATCTTTCGACTCTTCGGATCCCCGGAGTCTTGCAGCGGATCGCCGTGTGCTATCTGATTGGGGCGGTCATTTATCTCACGACGAGCATTCGCGGCCAGGCATTCTGGACCGCAGGGCTGCTGCTCGTCTATTGGCTTCTGATGAAGCTTGTCCCGGTCCCGGGTTACGGGGCGGGAGTGCTGGATAGAGAAGGCAATCTCGCCCAGTACATAGACGGACTGTTTCTGAACGGACACATGTGGGCCGCCACGAAGACCTGGGATCCCGAGGGTATCGTCAGCACGCTTCCGGCTATTGCAACCACACTTTTTGGCATCCTTACCGGTCACCTGCTGCGCTCTCAGAGAAGCCCGGGAGAGAAAACCGCAGGGCTGCTCATCACGGGGGGCGCGCTGCTGGCCGCGGGGCTGCTGATGGGTGTGTGGCTCCCGATAAACAAGAACCTGTGGACAAGTTCTTACGCAGTATTCATGGCCGGGATGGCTTCCGTAATATTTGGATTCTGTTATTGGCTTGCGGATGTGAAGGGATACAAGCGATGGGCCATGCCTTTCGCCATCTATGGAATGAACGCGATTGCCGTCTATGTACTCGCGGGACTTCTGGCGAAGACATTGGGCGTGATCAGGATTGCCGGAAACGACGGCACGAGCCTGACGCTCGGCCGATTTATTTTCGACCGGATTTACGCTCCGCTGGCTTCTCCCATAAATGCTTCGCTCCTCTACGCTCTGACCTACGTCTTGCTGTTTTTCGCGGTTTCGTACGTGATGTTCCGGCGCCGCTGGTTTGTGAAAGTCTGAAGCAACAAATACCGCCAGGACGCAAAGACACGAAGGGGACGCGGAGCTAGCCGCGCGTGACGTCGTCCTTCGGCTCGTACCCCACCAGCTTGCGGGTGTACTCGATATCCCAGCGCATTCCGGTGTTGGCCGACATTCCATTGATAACCGCGAAGGGCATTGCGACATCGGCTTCGACACAGCGTTCCATGAGATGGCAGAAATCGCGATTCGACAACCACATCAGCCGGAACCACGGACCGCGCTCGAGAGGAAGGTCCGCGGGCCGGTTGTCGCCGGCTTTGACCCACCCGATGCGCACGGCAATCACTGACAGTCCATGACTCTCGGCATAGCACTTGCCCAGCCGCTCGCCGAACAGCTTGGCCGACCCGTATGGTGTTGAGTCGCGCGCTTGTCCATCCGCTACATATTGCGTGCCCGGCCTGGGGGGTATGTCGGTGGTGATTCCCGCCGGTTGTGGAACATTCTGGTAGCCTCCCATGACATGGTTCGAGCTGGCGTAGATCATGCGTTTGACGCCGGCCTGGGCCGAAGCCTGATAAACGTTGATCAGAACATCCAGGTTGGGGGCGATCAACTTCGGCCAGGTTTGAAAAGCCGTCGGGTCGGCTGCAAAATGAACTACGGCGTCGACCCCCTGGAATAGATCGAGCCAGCCTTTGGTCCAGGTGCTCAAATCAGCCTGGACGATCGCGCCGTCGCCACGTGGATCGATATCAAGCAGCACCAGTCTATACCGTCCTTCCAGATGCTGCCGCAGTTTGGCTCCAAGGTTCCCTGCGGCGCCGGTGATGAGTACGGTCTTGGGTTTGTTCATGGCTTCTCGCTTTCCGGGAAGGATGACACGCTATCGGACTGGGACTGAGAGGACTGAAGATCGCCTGGCTTTATCCTTGTTGTAAGCACCGGCGGGCTCGAGGGCATGCAAGAGCGCATACACCACATCCTTCAATCGCTCTCCGTAGAACTCACCTCCGAACGACAAAGACGATTCGTAGGTCTGGTGCCGCCACGACTCGGGGGTGATGATGTAGCCGTGGGCGTCGTTGGTCAATCCGAGAATCGAGACTTGTGTGAAGCCGAGCCATCCGCCAAAGCGCTTGATATCGGCGTCATAGATGCAACTCAGCTCGCCCGGAATGGTCACGAACGCGTGCCGGTCATTGAATACAATCGCGTTGACTTCGGTAGACTGCGAACCGATGCGAATATCCTGGCCGGTTCCGGTGGTTTTCGGTTCGAGCTCATAGGTGTGATGCGCGGAATTGATTTTCAGCTGGCTGGAAACCTCCGTGGCATCCCAGGTACGCTTGACCGCCTCGGCCAGAGCCTTTCCCATGGCTTCGCATTTCTGAAAAGCGTCGCCGCTGCCGGGCGCGCGGGGCGCGACGTCTCCCTGGGCGCCGTTGAAGTAAACCGAGCTTACGCCTCCGCCGATCAGGGCCTCGGTGTGCTTGCGCGCGTAACCGACGAAGTCGGCCGAGAATTCCATGTTCGAACCGCCTAGAACCGTCGCGTGGGCCGCGAAGTTGAATAAGACTCCCAGGGGAGAGCCGTCTGCCCGGGTTACCTTGATCACCGCCACATCGTCGAGTGTCTTTACGTTAGGCGGCCAGTCTCCCCGGTAGCGGTTGAGGCTTTCGGCGGTTCCGTACCCAACCCCTACTCTGGCCGGCTCGAGTCTGGCGGCGGCGGCGAAGACTGCCTTGGCCGCGCCTTCGACATAGAGTTGAAGGATTGCCGGATCAAATTTGCCCGCCAGGAGCTCACCCAACCCCGGCAGGTTCAAGTAGGCACCCCCGCCGGCGTGCGTGTGGGAGGATCCGAGATAGACTTCCCAGCGCGCGGTTGCCGGGTTCTCGCGCACCGCCTTCTTGACGGCCTGCACCATCGCGGAGTTGTATCCGAGGTGGTCGACCCCAATCAGCGCAATCGTCTTGGTTCCGTCGTCGAGCACGAGCGCGCGCGCCAGTAGAGGATCGTGAACGCCCGTCATTCCGCGTCCCAGGCGGTTTCCGTAGCCGGCCGACGGTGTGCCCGCAGGCGGCGTGATGTTTCCCTCCCCGACGCCGGCTCGGATTTGTGCCCGAGCAGCCGGGGCCGTAACAAACAGTATTGCAATCAGTGACAGAGTTCTTATTTGCATAGATTAGCAGTCAATTCACCGCAAAGACGCCAGGACTCTAAGTTCGAATCAGTGTCTTCGTGTCTTGGCGTTAAAGCGCGCTACGCCAGAATGTCCTTGATCACCTGGCCGTGTACATCCGTCAATCGAAAGTCTCGGCCGCTGTACCGGTAGGTGAGACGGGTGTGATCGAGACCGAAAAGGTGCAGAATGGTGGCGTGCAGGTCGTGGGGGTGAACCGGTTTTTCCACGGCCTTGAAGCCGAAGTCGTCGGTTGCCCCGTAAGTGATGCCCCCTTTTATCCCGCCGCCTGCGAGCAGCATGAAGAAGCCGTGGCTGTTGTGGTCGCGTCCGTTCTGCACGTTGACCAGACCGCTGACCTCGACCACCGGGGTCCGGCCGAACTCGCCGCCGATGAGCACGATGGTTTCCTGGAGCAGGCCGCGCGCCTTCAGATCCTTGATCAGCGCTGCAATGGCTCCGTCCGCCTTAGCCGCGAGCTTGCGGTGAATCTGGATGTCATCATGATTGTCCCAGGGCTGGCCGTTACCGAAGTAGATCTGCACCATGCGGACGCCCCGCTCGACCAGCCGGGCAGCCATGAGACAGCCGCGGGCGAAGTCGCCGTCGCCGTACCGCTGCCGCGTGGCTTCGCTCTCTTTCGCAAGGTCGAAAACCTCGGGCGCTTCACTCTGCATGCGGTAAGCAAGTTCGAGGGATTGAATGCTGGCCTCCAGCTGGGGATCCGGTCCCTCCTGGGCCAGGTGCAATCGATTCAGCCTCCCCAGCAGATCGAGCTGGCGTTTCTGCTCGGGCAGCGCGAGGTCTTTGTTGCGGATGTGCGGGATGAGCTTTTCCGGCTCTTTCTCGTTATTCGGCAGGTGAATTCCCTGATAGGCTCCGGGCAAAAAAGCGGAACTCCAGAGCTGCGGTCCGATGACGGGTAGACCGGGACAGAGCACAACGAAGCCAGGTAGATTCTGGTTCTCGGTTCCCAGCCCGTAAGTGAGCCATGATCCCATTGAAGGGCGCCCAGGGAGTCTGTCGCCGCAGTTCATCATGAAAAGCGAAGGCTCGTGGTTGGGCCGTTCGGTATGCATGGAACGAATGACGCAGATGTCATCGATGCATTCTCCCACCTGCGAAAATATTTCGCTCACTTCGATTCCGCTCTGGCCGTACTTTTTGAAACTGAACGGCGAGCACAGCAAGTTCCCGGTCTTGCGCTCGGTTTTCAGGTTAGGCGTCGGCATCGGCTGGCCGTGGTGCTTGGTAAGCAGCGGCTTGGGATCGAAGGTATCAACCTGCGACGGCCCGCCGTTGAGGAAGAGAAAGATGACATGCTTGGCTTTGGGCGCGAAGTGAGGCGCTTTGGCTGCCAGCGGACTTCTGGACTCCGAGCCCTTCATAAGGGTTGACAGCGCAAGCATTCCGAAGCCGCTGCCCATGGTTCGGAGCGCGTCGCGTCGAGTAATCATCCTGTCTCCTCGCGTCTTCTGATAAGAAGACGGCCTCAATTGAGATAGACGAACTCGTTGGAGCTCATTAACGCCTGAGTGTATTCCCGCCAGGCGCCTTTGTCTTCTCGTACGAAATCCAACCCAAGCTTCAACTCTTTCTTTGTTGGAAGACGCCCGAAGAGAATCCGGTACGCCTGGTTGATTCTTGACGTGTCATCGGAGCCGTCCGGCGAGCTCAGCCGGTCGACCAGGCCCTTGGCCTGAAGCGCTACGAAGTCGCTGTTCATAAAGAAAAGCTTTTGCAGCGGCACGTTGGTTACAATCCTGCTCTCGCTGGTGTTGTTCGGATTGGCGAAGTCGAATAGAGCCAGCGTACCGTCGAGTTTCTTTCGACTGACGAAGCCGTAAACGGTGCGTCTCTTGTGCTGATCCGTCATCTTGACAGCCGCTCCTCCCATCGTCAGATCGAGATTGCCGGATACCTGGAGCAGGGCGTCGCGCAAGGCTTCGGCGTCGAGGCGACGCCGATTCGCTCTCCAGAGCAGCCGGTTCTCCGGTTCGACCGAATAGTTTCGAGCCGAATACTCGGCGCTCAAGGCATAGGTGTTTGAGAGCATGATCTCCCGGTGCATCGCTTTGATGGACCAGTTAGCTTCCATGAAGCGGTGAGCGAGATAATCGAGCAACTCGGGATGACTCGGGCGGTCTCCAAGCTGGCCAAAATTGCTCGGAGTACGCACGATTCCCTGGCCGAAGTGGTGCTGCCAGAGTCGATTCACCATGACGCGCGCGGTCAAAGGGTTGCTCCGATTCGCAATCGCTTCGGCCAGCTCGAGCCGGCCACTCCCCTTGGTGAAGGGGGCGGGGGCGTCCGGGCACAGAATCGCAACAAAACGGCGCGGCGCTTCATCTCCCAGCGTCTCAGGGTTGCCGCGCAGCTGAACCCTCATGTTCGCTGGTTTGTCGATATCGCGGATCGCGTGCAGGAACGGATACCTCGGTGGCAGCGCTTGCTTGAGCCTGGCAAGCTCGGCTCGCAGCGAATCGACGTGGTTCTTCCACTCGCCGCTAAGAAAACGGTCGAGCTTTCGATCGCCGTAGTAGAGAATTCCTCTCTCGCTGAAGAGATCTCGCCACAGGAAATAGCGGTCGCGTTCAAGCGACTGGAGATTGGCGTTGGTGAGAGACCTCCGGTCCTTGTTGCCACCCAGCGCAATGTTGTTCTTCTCGTCGATCGCCTTCTTTTCGGCCGCTACGGCCAGGACAAGATCCTGAAATTCGCCGGCCAGTTTTTCCCGCTCGGGTGAGTCCGGGCCGGCCAGCCGCTCGTTCCACTTATTCAGGAATGGATGTTCCTTTTCCGGTTTCTTGACATACTCAATCCAGCGCTCCAGAGTCTCCTTGTCCAGCTTTTCCACATCCGCCACAAGCTGGACATCCATTTTAGGTTCGCCCAGGACCCTCCACACAGCGGACAGGTAGCGGGACGTCTTGGCCGCCAGGATTTCGCTCAACTGGCTGCTCTGTGACTGGACGAACTCCCTGATGGCGCCTTCCTGTGCGTCCACTTTTTTCTGCAGGCTGTCGTAGTCGGCCACCACGTTAGCCGGGGCCAGGGGAAAGTCGTGGGACTCGGTGCTCTTGAAGATACCGAGAAGGGAGTAAAAGTCTCGCGTGGGAATAGGATCGTATTTATGATCGTGACACTGAGCGCAGGCGACAGTCAGCCCGAGAAAGCCGCGCGTGGTTGCATCGACGCGATCGTCCTGGAATTGCGGGCTGAGGGCAAAAAACCCCAGACCGGGTACAAGCTTCTCGGGTTCTTCGCCTCCGAGAAGGTCTCCCGCGATCTGCGCTTTCACAAAGAGGTCATAAGGCATGTCGTCGTTGAAAGCCTTGATGACCCAATCCCGGTAGCGGAATGAATTCTCGTAAGGGGTTTCACCGGTGGGATCGAGCTTGTCATCCGAATACCGCGCGACATCGAGCCAGTGGCGTCCCCAGCGTTCGCCATATCTCGGGGATGCCAGCAGACGATCGATCAGTCTGGCGAAGGCTTCGGGAGACGAGTCTTGCACGAAAGCGTCGACTTCTTCCGGCGAAGGCGGCAGCCCGGTAAGATCAAAGTAAGCTCTTCGAATCAGGACTCGCTTGTCGGCGGCTCTCACCGGCGTAAGTCCACGCTCCTCCAGCTTCGACAGGATGAAGAAGTCAATGGGAGACCTGGGCCAGCTCGTGTCTTTGACCTGAGGCAATGACGGTTTCTGAACCGGCCGGAACGACCAGAACGACCGTTGTTCGGGCGTGATGACATACTCACCACTCCGGGTTGCGGCTGCGGCCGGTGCCGTGGTTTTTGGCCAGGCGGCGCCGCTCTTGACCCAGGCTGCCAGATCGGCAATCTCCTCGTTTCTCAACTTGTCGCGCCCGAAGGGCATCTTCAGCCTTTCGTGGGAGTGGCGGATGACCTGAATCAAGAGACTCTGGTCCGGATTGCCTGCTACGATAGCCGGTCCGCTGTCTCCCCCTTTCAACAGACTTTCCCCCGAGTCCAGCCTCAAGCCGCCCATCGGGGCGCTGGTGTGGCATGAAAAACAGTTCTTCACCAGAACCGGACGGACGCGCGCTTCGAAGAATTCTTCCGAACTCTGCTGGTAAGCGAGGGAGAAGGAGCAGGCCATTGCGATGCTGAAAACGACAGATAGCAGGCCGCGCAGGTTCACTTCGGTTTCTCCCTGGTTCACTGTAGTCACCGCGACTTGGAGGTGTCAAGAGCGATTGACGATTGACGATTGACGATTGACGATTGACGATTGACGATTGACGATTGACAATTGGCGCTGTTTGCAATCGTCAGAGTCCCGAACGAACCTTAGTGCCAATGAGAAATGAGGAATCATGAGGAATAAAAATGGGATGAACCGACAGCGGGATTCTTCATTAGTCATTTTTCATGATGACCAATGACCAATGAAAATGACCAATGACTTAGTGTCTTCGAGTCTTTGTGGTGGATCAAGGAGGGATGTCATGAAGCTGAAGAAGTGGCTCCTGATATTGGCCGTTCTGGCCCTGGCCGGCCGGAGTTCGCCGCAGGCCGAAGACGAACGAGCCCACTTCCACCATGTGCACCTGAATGTCACCAACCCGGAAAAGAGCATCCAGTTTTACACCAGCGTTTTTGGCGCCACTCCCACGAAGTTCCAGGGCGTTTCTGATGCGCTTTTTACCGAACGCTCCTTTATTCTTCTGAACAAAGTTGAAGCCCCGCCGCCGAGCGAGTTGCGCAGCGGCATATGGCACATCGGTTGGGGCGGAGTCGACGTCGCCAACGAGTACGAGTGGCTCAAGAAGAAGGGCGTCACCTTCCACACGCCCCTGACTCCACTGCGCGGTCCCGATAATTACTACATGTACATCAGCGGCCCCGACAAGGAACTGGTGGAAATCAATACCATGGGGCATCACCGCTTCGCTCACGTCCACCTGTTTGCAAATGACGTCAACGAGACGGCGGCCTGGTACGCGGACCACCTGGGGATTCCACTACGAACTCGGGACGTGCCGAAGCCCAAAGACATGGTTGCCGCCCGCGGAGTCTGGGCCAACGCGTTCCGCTGCGATAATGTGAATTTTATCATCTTTGGAAAGCCTGACACCGAGCCCGTCCCGCCCTGGTGGCCCGATCCGCCGCTCAAGGCTCTGGCGCCGACCAGGGGCCGAGCCATCGATCACGTCGCCTTTTCTTTCCGGTCCATAGAGCCGGTCTTTCAGCGAATGAAATCAGCCGGCGTTCAAATCGTCGAGCCGATCTCAGTGCGCGAGGATTACAAACTCAAGAGCTTTTTCGTCCTCGCACCGAATGAGGTTCTGGTCGAGATTGTCGAAGCCAAGCCAATCCCCGAGGGCATCTGGGAAAAGTAGACGGCGACACTCTCTCATCACGAAAGCGCAAAGCGTCAGACAAGCCTTTGATACCCATGCCGCCCAAACAAACTGCATTGGCTTACTACGTGAGCGCCCATGGCTTTGGGCATGGAGTCCGCTCGTCCGACATCATTCGCGCTTTCAACCAGAGTTATCCCGAGGTGCCGGTCATTATCGTCAGCGATCTTCCGGTTTCTTTTCTGAAGAACCGCCTGCCTGCGGCTGGGAATTCCTTCCGAGCGGCTTCATTCGATGTCGGAATGGTGCAGCTGGACTCGGTCCGGATCGACCTTCCCGCCACCCTGCGCAAGGTGGAAGCGCTCTATGCGCGCAGGGAGGTCCATACTGCGGCCGAGGTGTCGTTTCTCAAGGCTGGGGGCATCGGGCTCGTGGTTGTCGATATTCCGGCGATTCCGCTGGAATCTGCAGCTCGGGTTGGAATTCCGCGAGTTGCGGTGGGCAATTTCGGTTGGGATTGGATCTATTCGGCTTACGTCGAGAGCGACCATCGCTGGAAGACTCTCCGGCAGTACTTTGCTGAAGGTTATTCCCAGGCCGATTTGTTGCTGCGACTGCCCTTCAGCGAAGCGATGGCCGCATTTCCGCGCATTGAGGACATTCCGCTGGTCGCCTTGCCCGGCAGGAATCGGCGAGCGGAGATCGCGGAGCTTTCCGGTTGCCGGACCGAGAAAAAATGGGTGCTTCTTTCGTTCGCCACACTCGAGTGGAAGCCTGAGGCGTTGGATAACGTAGAAAGTCTGACCGACTATGAATTCTTCACGGTTCTCCCACTGGCCTGGCAGCGCAAAAACATCCACACCATTGACCGCGTTCGCGTTCCGTTTGCCGATGTCCTGGCTTCGGTGGATGGCGTGGTTTCCAAACCTGGATTCGGCATAGTCTCCGAATGTGTGGTCAACCGGAAGCCTCTGCTCTATATCGACCGTCCGGATTTCCCGGAGTGCCGCATCCTGGTCGAGGCGATCCAGAAATACCTGAAGCAGCAGGAAATTCCATCGGTTCGCCTTTACCGGGGCGAGCTCGGAGATTCACTGGAATCGCTCTGGGATCAGCCGGAGCCGGTCATGACGATGGCAAACGGAGGAGCGGCGATCGCCGCCCGGCGCATCGCCGATTTTCTCTTTAGCAAGAGAAGCGCGTAACCGCGAAGGCGCAAAGACGCTAAAAAATCAGGGGTGGTAACCCGAGCGCGGATGGATCAAATTCAGTCAATTGGTTCAATATCTGGTCCGCACCCGCGAAGGCGCGTCGATCCAGGTTGGGGTCCGGCACAGCAATGACTCGCATGCCCGCAGCCAGCGCGGCTTGAACGCCGGACGGGGCGTCTTCGAAGACGAGACATTGCTCGGGCGCTGCGTTCAGCCGGCTTGCCGCAACCAGGAAGATATCAGGCGCCGGTTTCCCATGCACGACTGCGGGGTCATCTCCGAGCACGACGCAGTGGAAAAGACTGAACCAATCTCGATGACGCGTGGTCTTAATCTCAAAGGTGCGTTGGTCCGAACTACTGGCTATGGCCTGGGGAATCCGGTGGCGGTGCAGGTGCTCGGTGAGTTGAACGGCGCCGGGCTGCGGTTCGGCCTGCAACAACAGGCGGTCGAGCACTTCGTTCCGTTCGTTCAGATACTCAGCGGGAGTGATGGGCAACTCCAGTGACCTGGTAAGGATGGTTGCGGAGTCCAAGGCTCGTTTCCCGATTACCAGAGATTTAATCGACCAATCGAAGGTCTTGCCGTAGCGCCGCGCGATGTCCCGAGTAGCTTCGGTGTAGAAGCGCTCGGTGTCGAGGAGCAGGCCGTCCAGATCATAGATCACATGGGTGATGCGCATTCGATTGACGATTTACGATTGACGATTGAAAACTTGGCCATTTGTCGCTACAAAGTTTAATCGTCAATCGTCAATCGTCAATCGTCAATTGACGAGAAGGCCGACGAAGATGTCGTATAACGCGTGGCATGCAGCGGTTACGCCAAAGCCGCGCAGGAGAAACAGGGCGGAGAAGTAAAGCCCCCCGAACGTGCGCTGGAGAAAACTGCTGGTAGAGAACGGATCTCCGGCGGGTCCGATGTAGTGAAAAAGAGAAAAGAGCGCTGAGGCAGTCGTCATGGCCCAGGCCGCGGCAGGCACCGGTTTCATCTGCAAGACTCGGCTAAAGATCAGGCTCAACAGTCCCAGAAGAATCGCACGAAAAAGCAGCTCTTCGTAGACGCCGGCGCCGCAGTACAGTATCAGCAAGCCGAGGCGGCCGTATGCGGTAGTAGTCGTGGCATCGCTGTCTAAGAGGACGGCACGATTCAGGTACACCGATAGCCAGCCCGAAAAGAAGAAGAGTAGTCCTGCGAACAGTAAGCTTTCTCCGAACATCGAGAGCAATTTCATCAGGTCGATTTGCCAGCCGCCGCGGGTCCTCCATTGCCAGACCAGGAAACAGGTGAGCAGGAGGAGGGCGGAAGCAAACATCGATTGGACCGAGAAAGCACTGAGGATTCGTATGATAAGGGCGTCGGCGCCATTGATATAGGTTGTCTTGAGCAGAAAAGTGCCCGAATGGTAGATCAGAAAGAAAGGGAGTACCAGTGCCGCAGAATAGATCGGGCGTCTGGTTTCCTTCCAGTAGCGTCGGATGGGCGAGGATTTCATTGCGCCAGAATAAACCATTCTAAAGCTCGGTGAATTGCTCCTTTGCGTCTCTATGACGTCCTTGAGTCCTCGTCGCCCGAAGACTCCCCAAAGGCCGGGTTTGGCTAATGGCTTGACTTCCGAGGGTTGAGCCAATAGATTAAACCAAAATCAACCTTTTTCGAGGAGCACTTCTTATGTGGAAAAAAGAGAATGAGTTTCCTCAGCAGCCTGAGCCGGCGGCGACCCCGGCTCCCCCCCGCAGCAGCAGCAGCAGCAGCAGCGGCGGCAGCAATCCCGTCGAGTCGCGGAAGGAGGGAGCCACGATCGGGCCCTCGATTTCGATAAAAGGCGACCTCACGGGCGGTGAGGATCTGATCATCCAGGGTCAGGTCGAGGGCAAGATTGATTTGAAGCAGAATAACGTTACAGTGGGAAAGAGCGGGCGCATCAAGGCCGACATTTATGGCAGGCTGATCACCATCGAAGGGGAAGTCGAGGGAAATCTGTACGGCGAAGAACAGATCCTGCTGCGGCAGTCCGGAAGCGTCAGGGGAAACATCGTTGCCCCTCGGGTATCTTTGGAAGACGGTTCCAAGTTCAAGGGCAGCATCGACATGGAGCCGAAGAGCTCTGACAAGCTGCGCCCGCAGAGCGTGACGGCCGAGAGCAAGCATCGGAGTGACGCTCCTCAGAAGGGCGAGATGGCCAGTGAGGCGGCGAAAGGCGCTGCCCCATTCAAAACCGAGTCTTCTACCTCGAGGACATAATGACTTGGGGTTTCTCACGCGGTCCGAAGGAACTAGGAGAGCGAGTTCAGGCGTCTCCTGATCGAGTTGAAACCCACCGGTCGCTCGGACTGAGGGCCTTGGTCCAGAAGCTGCGAAGTGATCGCAAATGTCATGTTCTGGACCTTGGAACCTCGGTTGGGATTAACGTCGAATTCCTGACTGAGTTCGCCAGCAAGATCTACATAGAAGATCTGTACTCGACCCTCGATTCATCGCGGGTTGCAGCCCAGAATGGCGAGCTTGTCGAGGAGCCCCCATTCGGCGAATGGCTTCCCTTTCCGAAGAATACCCGCTTTGACATCATCCTGAGCTGGAATGTACTCGACTACCTTCAGAGCGAAGACATTCGAGCGCTCATCCGGTATCTCAACGATTTTTGCCGGCCGGGAACACTTCTTTTCGCCATGAGTTCCCGGCTGAAGGAGATCCCGGCCCGGCCCACCCAGTTTAAGATTCTGGATGAGCAGACCCTGATGTACATATTCGAGTCTTCGCAAATGCGACCTTCTCCTCGTCACACCCCACGCGACTTCACTCACATGATGGTCGGCTTTCGAGTGCACAATTCGTTTCTCCTGACACATGGAATGCAAGAGTATCTGTTCATTCACGAGTGACCGCACTCTTTGGGTCGCATTGCGCTAGCTGGTTTACCTTGCCATAGTAAAACCGGGTTGCTCAGGCCGGCGCCGGAATTAAACGTGCACCCTGGCGCGAACGCGCAGCCGGCAGGTGCAACGGGGCGCAACGCGGGCTTCGGGCCCCTCGTCATCACGGTCGCTCGGAACCTCTTGTTACGAGCGATCACGCCGAGCGTCCAAGGAGCGAGCCGCTCCGCGCCTGACCGGCGGGCGGCCACCAAAGTGTATAGTTATTCTTGCGTGAGCCCTAGATGAGGTTCCTGCGGACCGCCCCCACCGTCCGTCGAGAAGAAATCCCCAAGGTTCTAACCCTGTTCTGCTATTACTTCGCTGTCGTAGCGGTTACCATCGGAGGCAAATCTGCGAGCGACGCCTATTTCCTGAGCCGCTACAGCAAGTCACTGCTACCCTTGATGTTCGTGGCGGTCGCCGTGGCGGTCGCCATTTTTGTTAACCTTTACGGGCGGATTTCCCAGCGCCTGACGCCCGGGCAACTGCTCACCCTTACCAACCTGGTGTTCGCCGCTTCGCTGCCCGCCATCCGCCTGCGTATGGAGGGTTGGGCCATCCCCTTTCTTTATGTCTGGATGAACATCATCATCGTGATCATGGGGCTGCAATTCTGGCTGCTGGCCGCCGACCTGTTTGACCTCCGGCAGGCGAAACGGCTGTTTGGTCTGATTGCGGCCGGCGGCTCGGTGGCGGCGATTGTTGTGGGCTCGGCGCTGAAACCATTTGTCAGCGCGTTTGGTTCGGAGTCGCTACTCCTGGTTGTGGCCGGATTCATTGTCGCCGCCTGGGTCGTATCCCAGGTTGCCGCCCGTTTCGAACGCGCGCCGGCGATACTATCAAGACCGCGCCGGGGAACTGTCAGGCAGCCCAGGACCTTCGATGCCTATCTGGTGTCAATTGCTGTCGTGATCGCCGCCTCCACCATTGTGACCATGGTGGTGGACTACCAGTTCAAGATGATTGCCAGCGAGTCGTTCGCCAGCGAGGAAGACCTGGTAGGCTTTTTCGGACAATTCTACGCGCTGACCGGCGCCAGCACGCTCGTGGTGCAGTTTCTGCTGACAGGTTTCGTTCTTTCGCAAATCGGAATTCTTGCAGGGCTCCTGATCTTGCCCTTGGCCTCGATTGCGGGCGCGACCGCAGTCCTGGTGGCGCCGGTCTTGGCGAGCGCGGTGCTGGCGAAATTTTCCGACCAAAGTTTGAAGTTTACCATTCACCATTCTTCGCTTGAGCTGCTTTGGCTCCCGGTGCCTCCCGAGAGGCGGCAGACTTTCAAGCCGTTGATCAGCGGCACCATGAAGTCAGTGGCGGAAGGAGCCTCGGGTGTCGTCTGCTTCTTTCTGGTCAAGGTATTGGCGCTCCAGTACCTGAGCATTCTCACGCTGGCGGCCTGCGCCGTCTGGATTTTCACCGCTATGCGGTTGAAGGGTTACTATGTGCGCGCCTTAGAGGTCGCGATCGAAAAACATGGGCTCGATACCGAAGAGCTCGCGCTGGATGCGCACGATTCTGTCATCGTGGCCAGCATCGACAAGGCGCTCCGGAGTGACGACGAAATTCAGCGACTCTTTGCGCTGGAGCTTATCGACCGAATGCCCCATGGACCCTGGGCCCATACCCTTGGGGAACTCTTCGCAAGTGGTTCCCAGGAGGTGCGCCGGCGTATTCTGACGCTTGCGTCCGACGACCCTGTCGTTCTCTCTGATGAAGTTGTGGCCAAGGCGATCGGCGAGCAAAGTGAGATCGCCGGCGCCGCCATGGCCGTGGCCGGGAAACGACGGCTCCACTCCGTCCTTCCCCAGCTACAGATGCACCTTGGGGCAGCCGATCCGCGGCTAAGGGCTGCGGCCGCGGCTGCCATTTTACGCTTGAGACAAGGACCCGTGGAAGAAGCCCGGGCGATCCTGAACGGTATGCTCGACGGGCCCAGCGGTGAGCAGGCGCTGGCGCTGGAACAGTTGGATCAGGAGTTTGCCATGCTTTCCGGCCCCCGACTCATCGGTTTTCTGGAGAGCGGGACACCGGAGGTTCGGGAAGCCGCCCTGGCCATCGCGGCCAGCCGCCGCGACGAAGCGTTGTTGCCTGCGATTATCTCCAGTCTTGCGATTCCCGGCACCGCGCTGCTGGCCCGCTCCGTTCTCAACCAGTTCCCTCAAGCGAAGGTGATTGCCCAAATCGAGCAGCGGCTCAAAGAACCCGGGCTTTCCGAAGGGCTGAAACTCGGGATGCTGCGCACGCTCAAGAGTTACCCAGGGGATGCCACTGCCAGACTTTTGTCTCGGTCGCTTGAACAACGGGAGCGCAGCGCCTACCAGGAGACCGTGGATGCGCTGCTCGCGGTCTCCCGGCGACACCCGATCCCCAGCCAGGTAGCCGGCGAGGCAGCCGAAGAGGCGGACAAACTTACCCGCAAGGCCTACGTGATGAACCAGAAACTACACCTGCTTCCCCCCGAGGACGATGCCCGCTTGCTTCGCGACCATTTCACCAACGAGTTTAATCTGAGTCTCCTGCCCTTGCTCAAACTCCAGGTTCTTTCGACTCCGGACGCGCCGATCGAGACCTGCATTCAGACCATTCGCTCCAAGGATCCGGCGCGCTTGCCCTTTGTCCTGGAGTTGTTCGAGACAATCTTGCCCATGGAGGATCGGCGGCGAATCAGCCCCCTGGTTGAACCTCTGTCGGTTGAACAACGCAGCCAGATAGGTGGCCAGTTATTTGACGACTTACCGCGAGAACAGTATGCCGTCCTGGAGGAGGCGGCCTACTCCGCCAACGACTGGGAATCTGTGATTGCCCTGGATTTTCTATTTCGCACGAGAGACAAGGCAGGTCCAAAGACAATCGATTGGCAGAAGGTTCCGGTATCGCCGCTGACCTGTGAGTTGGTGTCCCGCGTGGCTCGAGGCGATGCTGGGTTGAGCGGCGTGGTGCCGGTGAGCCGGTTCGCACACGAGAGGGAGGTCCGAACGATGTATTCGACGCTTGAAAAGACGATCCTGCTCAAATCCGTCAGTCTATTTGCCGAGATTCCAGCGGAGACCCTGTCCCGTGTCGCGCAAATAACCGAGGAAGTGTCTTTCCCTGCGCATGCCACCATTTTTTCGGATGGAGACTACGGCGATTGTCTGTACATCGTGGCCGCCGGTGTTGTCCGCATCCAAAAGGGGGGCAAGGAACTGGCAGTGCTGCGCAAGGGGCAGTGTCTGGGAGAGATGGCTGTCCTCGATCAGGCGCCGCGCTCGGCCGATGCAGCGGTGCTGGAAGATACCACTCTGCTCAAAGTCACTCAGGAAGACTTTTTCGAGGTGATGAGCGGCCACCCGCAGATCATGAACGCCATCATCCGCCTTCTGACAGGCCGCTTGCGGGAAGCAAACGAGAAGCTGGCAGAGAAGGAATAGCGGCCCGACTCCCCGAAACCAATACCACCAAGACTCAAAGACACGAAGAAACACCAGGAAGCTTGCACAAAGGGTTGCCGCCTTCAGCGATTAACCAAGGGCAAGCAAGCTTCTGCGCCCGACGCGGGACTAAGGGTTCGCGCAGAAATAGGTTCGGCATCCTGCTGCAGCACCCAGGCCCGCAGCCCGGAGGGGCGCGATCCTCAGCGTGCTTGTCGAACGGAAACCGGTCCATGATTGACCACCGACCCTCGCGCCAGAATGTGAAGTTATTTCTGCGCGAGCCCTAAGACTCGAGTTCCGCAAGAAGCGACCGCGCATCTCTCAGGTCGTGCGTCTCGAACCCCTCGGTAAACCAGTTATAGACCTTTGCCAACAGCTGACGCGCCTGGGCCCCCTTGCCTTTGTCGCGCCACAATCGTCCGAGGCTGACCGCCGCGCGTAATTCAAGCGATTTTGCCTGTTGACCGCGAGCTACCTTGATCGCCGTCTGGAAACAGGCCTCGGCCTCGTCATCCCGATTCATCACCTCGGACCGAAGTAGCTCTCCCCGAAGCCGGTGAAGCTCGGCCTCCCAGCAGCGATCCCCGGTTTTCTCAACTTCGTCAAATGCATCGGCCAGCATCTCAAGCGCCTCGGCGATCCGACCGTTACATCCGCAGGCCTCGGCGAGCAGAGCGCGATAATATGGCAACCGCAAACCCGTCATCGTTTGCAGCACCTCGATGCCGCGCCGAATCTTTGTGATGCCCTCCTCAGAAGCACCTCGCACGGCAACGCTCCAGCCCTGTAGTACCTCCGCCCACGCGAGATAGTACGGAAATCCGTGCTCGGTCGTGTAGGTGATCGTGGCTTGCGCCAGCCGATCGGTCTCAACGACATCCCGTTGGAATTGATTCAGCATCGTCATGTACGCCAGCGTGATCGCCTGAGTGAGGGGATGAGAGAGCTGACGGGCCAGATTCAGCGTCTCCTCGGCCTTGGCGCGAGCTCGATCCGGGTAGCCCCTGTGCCATAGAAAATGAGTCTCCCAACTGCGGGAAAACAGCCCTACGTCCACACCGACGCGAGCGATGTAGGATGGGTGCTGGCGCGGGTTGTAGAGGACATCGGCCTGTTGGAAGTGCTTGCGAGCGAGGGTGAGGTCCCCGAGCGTGTAGGCTGTGCCGCCGAGTTCCATATGGGCAACCACCTGGAAGATCGGGTCCCGCCGCTTCTGCGCCAGAGCGAGCATCTCCCGGCACATTGCTTGTGTCTTCCCGAACGTGGCTCGCCCACAACACCACATTAATCCCCACGTCGCCTGGAGGTAACGGGACTCGTCTTTGAGCTCCTTGCAAAGGGCGCGTGTCCGGCCGAAGACGCGCTCAACTTCCGCGACGCCCCAACCCTTTGTCGCCATGAGTACCTTGCCAAGCAGGAAAGACAGCTCGAGCTCGGATTGGAGGCGCGCGCGGCCTTCGGGAAGCGCCTTCAGCAGATCCTGTCCGCGGTTGAGGTGCCGGCCGGCTTCGGAATACGCCGACCGGTCGAGGGCGTTCCGGGCGGCCTGCTCAAGATACAACACAGCGCTTCCGGGATCGCGACCCTGGTCGAAGTGCATTGCGAGCTCGGCGGCGATCGTGGCCGCTCGCTTCCCGTAGGCGCTTTCCAGACGACTGCCGATTCGCTGGTGTAGACGCGCGCGCCGCTCCGGAGAGATACGCGCGTATACTACCTCGCGGAAGAGGTCGTGGCGAAAACCATAGCGCGCGGCCAGCGTTCCGTCCGGCCACGTCACGGTGCCGCCGGCGGTCAGAAACTGGCCGGCACGCGCCCAGGCCTCACAGCATGCTTCGATGGTTTCTTCCGGCAAGGATGTGGCGGCGGCCACGGCTGCGACGGAGAAAGGGTCTCCCGCCACGCTCGACGCTTCGAGAATGGTCTGCTCTTCACTGGACAATTGTTCGAAGCGGTATTCGATAAACTGACGCACACTCGCCGGAATCACACTTGCGATCGCCTGGGGGTCAACGCCTGCAAATCCGGCGCCATCAGCCCCCGCCAGGAGTTTCTGGAGTACTAGTTCGTCCACGATGGTTGTTAGAAACAGTGGGTGGCCTCCCGTCCGGCGGTGGAGCACTTCCGCGAGTTCGTTCATCCGGGGAATCCGGCCACATCGTTGTAGAACGTAGTCATGGACCGCCTCGCGCGAGAGATAGTCCAGCACAAGCTCGGGACACTGCGGATAGGGCCGGAGTTCGGCGGTAAGGCTTCGCAGCGGGTGCTTGTGGAGCAGGACCTCAAACGGACGGTAGGTGCCCACGATCATCAGACGCGCCGGATCACGGCGTCGGGCGATGTAGGCGAGCCATTCCAGGGTCGCTGTGTCGCTCCAGTGAAGATCTTCCAGGACGAGGATCAGGGCATCGCGCGCAGTGAGAAACTCGAGAGCGTCCGCCAGCTCCCGAAGCATTCTCTCCGGAGTCACCGGAGTGGGCGCCTGGAATTCCTCGCCGGGCGCCAGCGAAGGCAGGTGCATCAGCCAGCTTGGGGCATAGTGGCGGAAGAGTTCGACGATGGGCGCACCGCCGTCACGTGCGAGCCGTCCGAGAGCCTCCACGATCGGCAAGTACGCCTCACCGGCGCCGTATTGCTGGACGCATTGCCCACGGCCGACCCGCGCCTCTCCCTGCGCCGCTATTTCAGAAACGAACGCCTCCACCAGCACAGTCTTTCCGATGCCGGCTTCGCCCGCGACGAATCCGATCCGGCGCTTCCCCTCGAGCGTCGTCGCGTACCATTCGTGCAGTTGCGCCCACTCCGCTTCACGGCCAACCAGGCTCGAGGCGGCCACGTGCGGATGATGGAAGGTTGCGAGGGGGTGGGCCTCGGTCGCAAGTCGGGCCGACCTGGTACGGAGCGCGGGAACGCTGGTCTCAGTGACGGCCGCGATGAAGCGATAGCCGCGGCCGTGGACGGTCTGGATGAAGCGAGGAATCCGGGCCTGATCGCCGAGCGCCTGGCGGATTTCCCGCATCGCGGTCGTCAGGACCGCCTCGCCAACCGCCGTGTCCGGCCACGCCGTCGTCAGAAGGTCATCCTTCGTGACCAGCTGGCCAGCCTGGCTAAGCAGACACTCCAGTACCGCAATCGCCTTGTGCCCTAGTGGGACACACTTTTCGCGCTCCCACAACCGCTCGTCAAGCACGTCGAGACGGAACGGTTCGAACACAAAATAACGTGGCTTTCGCATGTCTCGTCAAGTTCATGCGCACGGCGCATGAACTTCTCAGAACTTCTTCAGAACTGCCTCAGGACTTCACCCGTCCCTCGTGTTAAACGATTCGACGAGAGTATTGCACAAGGAAAACGGTGAGAGACCAGAATCGCCAGACTTCAGACCGCCTCCGGCTATTCGCGCGCTTCACAGCGGCGTCGTCGACCGCGCTGCGGTGAGGCAGGATTTCTGGCTTCGTCCTAACGAGATTTTTCAATGATATCAGTGCAGACATGAAACACGATAAGGGGGTACCTATGAATCCGAGAACGGCTCATCTGAAACCGCCAGCAAACACGCAGTCTTACCGGGAAGATCCAGCGGTTGATCGCGCATCCGCTTTTCCCTTTCGCAAACACACAAGGCGTCGATTCCTTGGTCGGCTCGGTGGCTCTTACTGCGGCTGCGATGGGGGCCGGTACTGTAGGCTTGCCAGCGCTCCTGGATACAAGAGCCGCCGAGGCCGCGGAAATCGGTCCCGAAAATCCGCAGCAGCGCCGCAATAGCGCCTATCAGATTCGCCACGAGGCCGCCCTTTTCCACAAGAACCTGCCGCTTCCCGACCACCCAACCAATGGCGACGAAGAACTCTATCCAAACCGGATCGCCAGTTACTCCAAGGCTCTGCCGCATAACAATCTCGGAGAAGTTGATCTCAATGCTTACAACTCCTTGCTTCGAGCCTTGACCACCGGCAGATCTTCCGATTTTGAAGCGATCGTTCTCGGTGGGACAGTCAAGCTCGTCAATCCGCAGGCGTCGCTCGCCTTCGAACTCGAAGGATCCGATTCCCATCATCTCGCGATGAAACCTCCGCCGGCCTTTGACAATGCCGAGGAAGCCAGCGAAATAGGGGAGCTCTACTGGCAGGCTTTGACCCGCGACGTGAATTACCTCGATTACAGCACCAATCCTCTCACCCAGGCCGCAGCAGCTGATCTGTCGCTTCTTCTCTGATTTCCGTGGACCGAAGGCCGGCGGCAGTGTCACTCCTGCGACCTTATTCCGAGGTAACACTCCAGGCGACGTCGCCGGCCCTTACATCTCCCAGTTTCTCTGGAAGGATGTTCCCTTCGGCGCCCAAACCATCAGCCAGCGGATCCGCACCGTCGTTCCTGACGATGATTACCTGGTTTCGTACAACGACTGGCTCGAGGTTCAGCGCGGCGCCGAGCGCGGATCGAATCGCTTCGATCCGGTTCCTCGCTATATCCGGAACAACCGCGACATGGCCGAGTGGGTTCATATCGATGTGCTCTTTCAGGCCTACTTCAATGCCATGCTCATTCTGTTCGGCATGGGAGCACCTTTTGACGCGCGCAATCCGTACGCGAATTCACGCACCCAGATCGGCTTTGGCACCTTCGGCGGCCCGCACATCGCGAGCCTGGTCTGTGCCGTAGCGACCTGCGCGCTCAAGTCCGTCTGGTATCAGAAGTGGTCCGTGCACCGGCGTCTTCGGCCCGAGGCCTTCGGCGGACGCATCCATAACCACGTGACCCGCGCCGCAACCTACCCGATCCATTCCGATATCCTGAATTCGGCGGCGCTCGATGCCGTCTTTCTAGAAAACGGAACTTATCTCTTACCGCAAGCCTTTCCGGAAGGATCGCCCACTCATCCCGCCTACGGCGCCGGCCATGCCACTGTGGCGGGCGCCTGCGTGACGATTCTGAAGGCGTGGTTCGATGAATCGTTTGTCATTCCCAATCCGGTTGTCCCGACCGCCGATGGTGCTCGGGCTGGTTCCTTATAGCGGGCCGAGCCTCACGGTCGGTGGCGAGCTTGAACAAACTTGCCGCAAACATTGCCATGGGACGCAATGCCGCCGGCATTCACTGGCGCTCCGATTATGCCGAGTCGCTCAAGCTGGGCGAAGCCGTTGCCATCAATGTCCTGACCGATCACAGCGCAGTGTTTAACGAGCAATTCGGCGGGTTCTCGCTGACCAGGTTCGACGGCATCACCATTACAGTGTGACAGCGAGGGGCAATTCGGCGCTGTTTCGAAGATGGCCGGAAGGACATCTCGGTTCTTTCATGCCGTGGAAACAAATCGAATTCAAAGAAGCAGAGTTGTCTTGACGCAGTGTTTACAAGATCAAATGAAATCGGCCGGGCCAGATCCCGGCCATCACCAAAAAGGAGACCCTATGAAAAAGCGCGCTATCGCGAACCTGAGTGCCGTCGTGATGCTTTCAGCTCTGATGCTGGTTCCGCTGGCAATAAGAGCCGATGCTCCGATCCGCAACGACAACCTCAAGCCAGTCTTGGGGACAGGCTTGGGAACGATCGTAGACGGGATGGGTAATCCTATTACCATGTCTACGCCTGCGGGCACCCTCATCTTTAATAGTAGCCCCGACCCTATGGGCGTCCGACTACCGGTCCTTGCGCCCGACGGCCACCAGTTGACATTCGGCGAATTCCTGACTCCTGAAGGCAGGGCCGGGATCCATTGCATCAACCAGGGGACCAAAACCACTGTGCACTTTAGCGGGCTCGTCCCGAAAGGTGTCTACACTGTGTGGTTGTTCATCTTTGCCCCGACTGATCCCCCGCTCATTGCCTGGGGCGGGGCCGGTCGGCTCGATCCTATCCAGAACTTCTTTACCGCGAGCGAAGCCGGCGAAGGCCAGCTTTCGGTAACAAATCCGGCAGGACCCCTCTCGGGCGAGGGAAGCATAGGGCCTTGCTGGCTGGAAAATTTCCAGGTTCACGTGGTTTTGGTCTACCACATCGATGGCATGACCTACGGTCCCCTTCCAGGCCCTGAGCACACCTGGGTTTTTCAGGCGGCCTTTATATTCCAGCAGGGGATGCCGGTACTGTAGTCGCAGCCCAAAGGGAATCAACGGGGACGAAAAGTGTAGGCCACTTTCTAGCCGACGAGCAACCAGCCGCGGGCTGGCCCTGGGCCGCGCCGCTGCGGGATGGCTGGCGGAGAACCACCTCGAGTTTCGCTGGGCGCCGTGAATTCACGGCTCTCTGCCGGGGCGTCCTTTTTCCTCTGGGAGAAGGACGCCTGAAGAGCCGAATGAGGTTGAACACAGTTTCACCTGGATCTTTGCCAACCACTGTTTTGTATAGTGCGCACCGCATGAGGTACCCGAGGTTAATCGCACGAAAGAGTCAATGAGGCAGAATGACAGAGCCGGACGCGCTTTCGATTCATCGCTCGTTCATCCTCCGGCTCTATCGCGGCGTCGACCTGGATGCTGGAGAGATTTCCGGTTTGGTGGAGCACGTGGTCTCCGGAGAGGCTTCAGAGTTTCGTTCCGTGGACGATCTCCTCGACTTCATCGGCCGTTTTCTGCCACCGACCAGCCCATCAGAACGCTAAGGAGATGATCGAATGATAGAGATCGCCACCACGTCCGGCAGCAAGGCCGTCATCGACGAAGCGGACCTCGATGAGCTTCGGATGAGAATGCGTGGGCCATTGCTTCGCGTCGGTCAGGCCGGCTACGGAACGTTTGCGCACGGTATAAAAAACCAATGGCCACGCCGAACTCTCGCGCCGTTGTATAATTATCTTAACTGTTGCAGGCGCCGGATCGGTTCCGATGCGCTCCGCACGCGGAAGGAGGCAAGAAGATGCTGGGCATCCTGATTCGGTTCCGCTGGTCCATCCGATTTTGTGTCCTGGGCTGGTGTTGTGTTACTTCGTCATTCCCCAACGCCTTCGCCCAACAAGGCGAGTGCCTAGCTGGATTCCAACCGGCAAACTCAGCACAGGCCGCGAGTATCATACAGCAACGCTGCTGCCTGATGGCCGAGTTCTGGTGATAGGGGGTGAGGCTTGGGAAATTTTCGGGAATGCAGGTTGGCAAACCGGCCCCAAAAAAAGTGCTGAGATCTACGACCCGGACACATTAACGTGGCACTCGACCGGCAGCCTTAACGTAGCGCGTTCTCGTAGCACCACAGCGACGCTGCTGCCAACCGGCCAAGTCCTGGTTACCGGAGGCAGTGAAACAGGTAACCCGGAATTGTACGATCCGGCCACAGGGAGGTGGCGTACAACCAGTAGACTCATCACGGCCCGCAGTGGTCACACGGCGACGCTCCTCCCGAATGGCCGCGTGCTGATCGTGGGAGGAACCCGGGGCGGAGATAGCAGAACTGGTCTTCCTTATTATGTGCGCAGCGCTGAGCTATATGACCCGGCTACGGAGACGTGGAGCAATGCTGAAGCTCCTACTACGCCGCCGGCCTTTCATGATACCTTGCTGCTTCCCAGCGGGAATGTGTTGACCATTGGCCTCCGCTCCCATTCAGCGTACATTGCCAATAAGGATTGCACCAAAGTCGCGGAACTGTACAACCCTGCCACAGGCCGCTGGAGCGCTAGCACGTCTTCTCCCGTTTTTAGCTGTGCATTTGGTCAGGGTGACCGAACGAGGGCGACGCCGCTCGCAAGTGGCCTGGTCCTGGTGACGGGAGGCGGAAGAGCGCATTTGTATAATCCAGCTACCGGGGAATGGAGTTCTACACCTGCTCCCACCCTAGTAGGCTCTGGGCACACGTTGACGCTACTCGCCAACGGACAGGTCTTGGTGACAGGGGGTCATGCTGAAGACTTCTCTGTAGCTGGCGCAGAGCTTTATGACTCGGCCACGGAAACCTGGATCGCTACGACAGCGCTCAGCAGAAACCGCGCAGCTCATTCAGCAACGTTGCTTCCGAACGGCAAAGTCCTGATCGTGGGAGGCTTCGACGGAAGCTGTTGCGACTGGCGCAATACGCTCGATACCGCAGACCTGTTCGACCTCGGGCAGTCGCAGTCAGGAACGGTCACGAGTGTCTCGGCCGCCAGCTACGGGATCATGGGACTGGCGCCCGAAGGCGTCGTTGTTGGCTTCGGCAACAGCTTGGCCACTGCGAGCATCCGAGCCGACACTCTCCCGCCGCCGGTGCAACTCGCTGGCACTACGGTCAAGGTCACAGACAGCGCTGGTGTCGAACGCCTCGCCCCACTTTTGTTCGTCTCCCCGACACAAGTCAGCTACCAAATCCCTTCTGGAACGGCCGCGGGCGCCGCGACCGTCACCATCACCAGCGGCGATGGAACAGTCTCCACAGGTGTGTCGCTGATCCACACAGTCGCTCCGAGTTTGTTTACGGCCAATGGTGACGGGCGGGGCGTGGCGGCGGCTGTGGTGCGTCGGCTTAGCGCCGACGGCTCGTCGCTTGATGAGCCAATCGCGTCGTTCGATGCGGAACAAAACAAATTCGTCCCGCGACCGATCGATCTGGGTGCCGCGACCGATCGAATCCACCTGATCTTGTCGGGGACCGGGATCCGGTTCCGCAGTTCACTCTCGGCCGTCATTGCCACGATCGGGGGTGCGTATGCCGAAGTGATCTCCACCGAAGCGCAGCCGGACTCCATTGGGATTGATCAAGTAGAGTTGCTGCTTCCGCGGAGCTTGGCCGGCCGCGGAGAGATAGACGTGCTCCTCACCGTCGACGCGCAGATGGCCAACCCGGCGCGGATCAACATCCAATGAGCTGTGAGGTAGACATTGGCCATTTTCCGACGAATCGTTGGCTTACCTCTAGCCGGAGTATTCTTGTAATCCCCTGGCAGCGCTTGCCCTTCGAGCTGAAGGATCCGACTCCCATCACCTCGCGATGAAGCCACCGCCGGCTTTTGACAGTGCCGAGGAAGCCGGTGAGATTGCCGAACTCTACTGACAGGCTTTTGACCCGCGACGTGAATTACCTCGATTACGGCGCTAATCCTCTCACCCAGGCCGCAGCAGCTGATCTGTCGCGATTCTCTGATTTCCGTGGACCGAAGGCCGTGCCGTCGACTCCTGCGACCTTATTCCGAGGGAACACTCCCGGCGCCTGTCGCCGGCCTTTACATCTCTCAGTTTCTGTGGGAAGATGTTCCCTTCGGCGCCCAAACCATCAGCCAGCAGATCCGCACCGTCGTACCTGACGATGATTACCTGGTTTCGTACTGGGTCGAGGTCCGCGCGGCACGAGCGCGGATCGGATCGCTTCGATCCGGCTCCTCGTTATATCCGGAACAATCGCGACCTGGCCGAGTGGGTGCATATCGATGTGCTCTTTCAAGCCACTGTTTTCCGCTTAGGTACGGTGAGGCAGCGAAGGCGAACCGCTTCGCAAAGTGCGTGGGTCGAACACTGCGCTGCGAAAAGGACCACCCATGAATCGGTATATTGGTTTGATAGTTGTCGCGTGGCTGAGTTCAGCTTCACTCTATGGCGCAAACCTTCCGAGTGGATTTTCCGAAACAGAGATTGCAACCGGTCTCTTCAATCCGACCGCAATGGCTCTTGCACCCGATGGGCGGATCTTCGTCTGCGAACAATGGGGAAGTTTGCGGGTCATCAAAAACGGGACCCTGCTATCCACGTCGTTCGTGGACCTCGCAGTGAGCTTTCCTACGAATGGCGAGGCTGGTTTGCTGGGTGTCGCCGTCGATCCGAATTTTACGTCCAACCAGTATCTCTACGTCTACTACACTGCAACCACACCGGCGATCCACAACCGGATTAGCCGGTTCACTGCCGCCGGCGATGTGGCCGTGCCGGGAAGCGAAGTCGTGATCCTGGAATTGGACAACCTGAGCAACGCCATAGCCCATAACGGCGGAGCCATTCATTTCGGTCCCGACGGGAAGCTCTATGCCGCTGTGGGCGAGAATGCCTTCGGGCCCAACGCCCAGACGCTGAATAATCTACTCGGGAAAATACTCCGCTTGAATCCAGACGGCACTATTCCCGCGGACAATCCCTTCTACTCCGCGACCACGGGCAACAATCGGGCGATTTGGGCCCTGGGTCTTCGCAATCCCTTTACCTTCGCATTCCAGCCCGGCACCGGGCGAATGTTCATCAACGATGTGGGAAACGAGACCTGGGAGGAGATCAACGACGGCATCGCAGGATCGAACTACGGCTGGCCCGACACCGAAGGTCCTACCAATGAATCGCAATACAGGACACCATTTTTTGCCTATTCGCATGGAGGCACCCCTTCAGGCTGCGCAATTACCGGCGGCGTTTTCTATAATCCTTCGTTCCCGACTTTTCCGGCCGAATATCTCGGCAATTACTTCTTCTCGGACCTCTGCAACGGCTGGATAAATCGCCTTGACCCTAACGACGGTTCGGTCGTCGAGTTTGCCACCGATGTTGGTTACCCGTTGAACCTTCAGGTAGGGCCTGATGGTAGTTTGTACTATCTGGCGTTCGGCTTGGGCAGTGTTTTCAGAATCGACTATACTGCCAATCCCACGCCTGGCATCACAAGACACCCTGCGAGCCAGACTGTCTCTGTCGGCCAACCAGCGACATTCTCGGTGACCGCGTCAGGCGCCCAACCCCTTTACTACCAGTGGCAGCGGAACGGTAACAACATTTCTGGCGCCAGTTCGTCCAGCTATACCATCGCGGCCCAGTTCTCGGATAGTGGCGCGTTATTCCGCTGTGTAGTTACCAACTCCTACGGAAGCGCCACAAGTAATGAGGCCGTCCTCACCGTGACCGGCAACAGTCCCCCGACCGGCAGCATCACGCAACCGACGGCCGGCACCATCTATACAGCCGGTAACACTATCGGCTACGCCGGCATCGGCACGGATTCCGAGGACGGTACCCTTCCAGCTTCAGCCTTCACGTGGCGAGTGGATTTTCATCATGACAATCATTTCCATCCTTTTGTCCCGCCGACATCAGGATCCCAAACAGGCTCTTTTGTAATTCCAACCACGGGCGAGACGAGTCCCAATGTCTGGTACCGTATTCACCTCACGGTCCAGGATTCGGGCGGTCTGACCCACAGTTCGTTCCGGGACATTCTCCCGCGCGTCTCAACCGTGAGTCTGGCAACCATCCCGCCTGGATTGCAGATGAAGCTCGATGGCCAGCCTGTCACGACGCCGTTTTCCTTCGTTGGCGTGGCCGGACTGATGCGAAATCTCGAAGCCGTTTCACCGCAAAACGTGAATGGCACGACCTGGACTTTCGTCTCCTGGTCTGATGGAGGAGCGGCCGCCCACAACATTGCCACTCCTGCTACCAACACCACCTTTACGGCTACCTACACAATACCGGCACCACCGCTCCTGCCCAGATGACGAGCCCGACGCCCGGATCGACTCTGACCTCCTCCGTAGTCAGCTTCACGTGGAGTGCCGGTAGTGGAGTATCCGAATACTGGCTGGAGATAGGGACGAGCCCTGGAGGTTACGAGTTCTACACTCAATCCCAAGGAGCAAGCCTGTCGGTAACAGTTTCCGGCCTGTCGAGCAATGGGAGCACGCTCTATGTGAGACTCTGGTCGCAGATCAGCGGCGTATGGCAATCGAATGACTATACCTACACGGCGGCTCCCGGAGATAACTCGACTAAGGCGCAGATGACGAGCCCGACGCCCGGATCGACTCTGACCTCCTCCGTAGTCACCTTCACGTGGAGTGTCGGCAGTGGAGTATCCGAATACTGGGTGTACATAGGGACGAGCCCTGGAGGTTACGAGTTCTACACTCAATCCCAAGGAGCAAGCCTGTCGGTAACAGTTTCCGGCCTGTCGAGCAATGGGAGCACGCTCTATGTGAGACTCTGGTCGAAGATCAGCGGCGTATGGCAATCGAATGACTATACCTACACGGCGGCTTCCGGAGGTAACGCGACTAAGGCGCAGATGACGAGCCCGGCGCCCGGATCGACTCTGACCTCCTCCGTAGTCACCTTCACGTGGAGTGTCGGTAGTGGAGTATCCGAATACTGGGTGTACATAGGGACGAGCCCTGGAGGTTACGAGTTCTACACTCAATCCCAAGGAGCAAGCCTGTCGGTAACAGTTTCCGGCCTGTCGACCAATGGGAGCACGCTCTATGTGAGACTCTGGTCGAAGATCAGCGGCGTATGGCAATCGAATGACTATACCTACACGGCGGCTTCCGGAGGTACGCGCTAAGGCGCAGATGACGAGCCCGGCGCCCGGATCGACTCTGACCTCCTCCGTAGTCACCTTCACGTGGAGTGTCGGCAGTGGAGTATCCGAATACTGGGTGTACATAGGGACGAGCCCTGGAGGTTACGAGTTCTACACTCAATCCCAAGGAGCAAGCCTGTCGGTAACAGTTTCCGGCCTGCCGACCAATGGGAGCACGTTCTATGTGAGACTCTGGTCGAAGATCAGCGGCGTATGGCAATCGAATGACTATATCTACACGGCGGGAGGTAACGCGACTAAGGCGCAGATGACGAGCCCGACGCCCGGATCGACTCTGACCTCCTCCGTAGTCACCTTCACGTGGAGTGTCGGTAGTGGAGTATCCGAATACTGGGTGTACATAGGGACGAGCCCTGGAGGTTACGAGGTCTACACTCAATCCCAAGGAGCAAGCCTGTCGGTAACAGTTTCCGGCCTGCCGACCAATGGGAGCACGCTCTATGTGAGACTCTGGTCGAAGATCAGCGGCGTATGGCAATCGAATGACTATATCTACACGGCCGCCAATTAGGACGAGAAGCTGCACCCCCCGAATGTTGGATTGTCAATTTTGAGCAAGTTTCTTCAACAGTGATAACGGGGAGAAAGGCTCAACAGTCACTGGGCCGATGGTTGGCTCGATTCGGATTCAAGCGCAGGCGGTGGTCAAGACCACATGACCGGAACGCGACCAACGTGTCGCGAATGAGACCGGTTTCTCGCCCCAAATCCGCTGGTATAAACGAAGGCAAAAGGAAATCATCGCGAACCTCACCGCGGCGAGTGATGTTGTTGCGAGACCCAGGGATCGGCTCGCACATTCCCGGCTGGATTGACGCAGGACTTTGGCCGAGTCGTGGTGCCTGCTGATCACCGAGAAGCTTGTACACCCCGGCATGTCGCGTGGGTGCGGGAGGCGTGGAACCGCCTCGCGCCGCACTCGACCGGCGCAGTTTATCTAAACTATCTCGGTCTTGAAGAGCACGACGCGGACAGTCTCACTCGAGCGAGCTTCGGCTCGAACTATGGCAGACTCCTCGAGATCAAGGCAAAGTACGACGGCACGAATTTCTTCCGGCTCAACCAAAACATCAAGCCCACATCTCAGTAGCAGGTTTGCAAACCGCGGTCGCGGGAGGCGAAGCAAGCCGAACGCACTCCAAGGCGCTCCTTTGGAGTGCGCACGCTTGCTGCGTGCTCCTCCGCGCCAGCCAGGCTCCGCCCCGAATAAAAAGGCGTCGGCACGTTACACTTGGACTGATGCAGTCGAGCTTGGCGGTATTTGTTGTCAGGTGTTGAGCGATGCGGTCCGGAGATCAACGGTTCGGTTTCAGTTGTTCTTTATGTATTGTGTCTAGAATTGCCATTGAATAATGCAAAATTACAAGATTAGTGTACGAACCAGGCGCTCGCGGGTTCCGCGATTCTCATGAATCCAATCGGGCTCCGTGAAATCTCGTGACCGGAATTAATTGGGTGCCGGGCGGCTCGCCACGGTTCGTTGTAGAACGATTGACATGCTGGATCTGACTTGCGTAAGGTCGTCAAACCTATGATACCTGCATGGTTTGTCGCGGTTCGAGGGGAAGTTCCCCGCAGCATGGCGATTCTTCTCGGCGCGGTACCGGTGGCGTTGCTGATTCTGCTGTGGTGGATCCTGACCTTGGGACCCGCGGAAGAGCGAAGCATAGCACCCACGATCCTTCCCAGTCCGGGCGAAGTTCTTCAGAGCGTGCCCGAGCTTCTGACCGACAGAAACCTCCTGCTCCATATCGGAGCCAGCCTGCAGCGTGTTGGTCTCAGTTACCTCCTTGCCCTGGCGATCGTCTTCCCCCTTGGGATTCTGATGGGCGCTTTCGGGAGCGCGAGCGCGGCGTTCACTCCCGTTGTGACCGCGAGCGGGTACGTTCCGATTGCGACGCTGGTGCCTCTCACGATGTCCTGGTTCGGTACCGGCGAGCTGCAAAAAATCATTTTCCTGGCCATGGCATTTGGAATCTACCTCTTGCCACTTGTGGCCAAAGCCATCGATGCCGTTCCCGACGTCTACCTGCGAACAGCCTTCACGCTGGGCGCCTCGCGCTTCCAGATAGTCAGAAAGGTGCTCGTCCCGGTTGCCTTGCCCGACATCTGGCATTCGATGCGCCTGGCCTTCGGCGTGGGCTGGACCTATCTCGTGCTCGCTGAGGTCGTCGTACTGGTCGATGGACTGGGCTACTTGATCGAGATTTCGCGACGGCGCGGCCCGAGAGAACACATCTACCTCACGATCATAGTGATCTCGCTGATTTCCTGGATTGCCGATCAGGCTTGGGGACAACTCGGCAGTCGCCTCTTTCCGTACCGGCGGAGCCGCGCGTGAACGCTGATACATCTCCGGCGCCCATCGTGGAGTTTCGCAGTGTAACGGTTCGATTCGGAGCATTTACCGCAATTACTGATCTTTCGTTTGCAATCCCGGATGTGGCGGATCGGGGAGAGTTTGTTACAATCATCGGCCCTTCCGGGTGCGGCAAGAGTACGGCCTTGAATCTGATTGCAGGCTTTTTGCGTCCCACGGAAGGCGCGGTTCTGATCAAGGGGCAACCGGTAGCGGGTCCTGGTCGCGAGCGCGGAATGATCTTCCAGCAGTACAGCTCTTTTCCGCACCTTACCGTGCTGGGTAATGTCCTTTTCGGCCTCGAGATCAATAGAGTTGAAATGAATCTGGACAAAAATGCGCGCCGCGACCGCGCCAGCAATCTTATCGAACAGGTTGGATTGTCGGGTCATGAGCACAAGTACCCTCATCAGCTTTCAGGAGGGCAGCAGCAGCGGGTTGCCATAGCGCGCTCACTCGCGATGGAACCCCAGATTCTTCTCATGGACGAACCCTTCTCTGCCCTCGACGAGCCAACGCGGTTTGAGATGCAAGAACTCCTGGTTGAACTCTGGCACCGGATACATCCTACGATCTTGTGCGTCACCCATAGTGTGACCGAGGCGGTCTACCTTGGCGAACGGGTTTGGATTTTTAGTCACGCGCCAGGCCAGATTGCCTACGATATTCGAGACAATATTCCGCCTTCGGCCGGGATACCCCCGCTGGTGGCACAGGAACGGCCTGATTTTAAGAAAGCAGTTTCGGTGGTAACAGAAGCCTTCCGCCGGGTGGACAAAAGCAGCAGGCAGTCAGCAGAGGGAACATGAAACTCGGTTTGGGCGATTACATCCGCGCAGCCTTCAATGCTCGTCCGGTGGGCATGTTTGTCGCTCCCAACTGGATCGGTCTTGGCCTCTTCGGATTCCTAGGGATCTTGAATCCCGGATTCTGGCTTATCGGCGCGGGACTTGAACTGGGTTATCTCGGCTTCCTCGCAACCAACCCGCGCTTTCAGCGAACAGTCGTAGCCTCGCGGCTGGCCAGGAATCAAGGCGACTGGCAGGCCAGACTTAACAGCCTGATCAGACAACTGGGCGAAGCGGACCAGGGCCGGTACCGCCTGTTCGAACATCGGTGCCGGTCGATTCTGGAGCAGCAATCACGGAGTTCGCTCTCAGCGCCCGTAATTGATACGCAGGGAGAAGGGCTGGGGCGTCTGAGCTGGATCTTCCTTCGCCTCCTCCTCACCCGCCAGTCGATTGAACGGATCGTGCGAGAATCAACCGGTGCGGAAGAGGACTCGGCGCGTTTGAAGGAGAGAATCGGGCAGCTCGAAGCGCGGCTGAAGGAAGACTCGCTGACCGAGGAGCTGCGCAAGAGTCTGTCGAGCCAGAGCGAGATTCTACGACAGCGTCTCGAGCGCAGGAGCGAGGCGCGCGACAAGCTCGCATTCCTGGACGCGGAGTTGACCCGGATTCAGGAACAGGTAGAGCTGATTCGCGAACAGGCCATTCTGTCGACCGACCCGGAAACACTCTCTGAACGCATCGATCAGATCACGACGACCCTGGGTGGAACGACTCAGTGGATCAGGGAGCAGCAGCAGATTTACGGCGCCATGGAGGATCTGCTCGCGGAGCCGCCCCCAATCACCAGCGGCGCGGACCAAGGAGAGCCAGTGACTTCCGAACTCCCTTCGTGGGCCGAGGAGATGCGCGACCTCTTCAAATCGGGATCCGTCGCTCAGTTTTTGATTCACGGAAACCTCTTCGACATTGTCCCGGCGCCGGGTCCTTCCGGAAGAAAGCTCGTTCCGCTAAAGACGTTCCTGGACGAGGTGATGTTCGAAAGCTACGAAATCGTGATGCATTACGATCGAGGAAAGGGGATACGCCTAAGCCGGGGATCCGAGGACTGGGGGGAGTGGTTGAAGCAGGCTCTTGGTGAACAGGCATTCACATTGGGCCAGACGCGTGACCCGGGGCCTGCTCTTGAGCTCCTCGATCGCTATTTACTCCGGACCTTGAATCTTCAATCTCTTCGCAAAGGCGAGGCGCCTTCACGCAAGATTGCGATCGTGATTGATTTCGCGGAGTTCGTCGTTCCGCGCGGCGATCCCCTGGCGCTGGGCGGTGCGTTCAGCGCCAATGTGGTCAAAGTCCTGAGCTGGGCAAACGATCCCGCCATTCTCCAGTCGAACATCGTGACCGTGCTCCTTGCAGAGGGATTGCACGATCTGAATGATCTGGTTGTCGACAACCCGCATGTCGCCGTTCTGAAGATTCCGCTGCCGAGCGAGACGGAGATGCTCGACTATCTTCAAATACTCGTGACTTCGCAGTTTCCGGATCTGCCTTCAAAGTGCGAAGTACCTATCGAAAACCTCGCGCGTCGCCTGACCGGATTGAGCCGGATCGGCGCGCGCACAGTCCTCTCGATCGCTCTCAAGAAGAACCAAACCGTCACGTCGGCGTTCTTGACTCGCATGAAAAAGGAGATGATCGAAAAAGAATGCCAGGGACTGCTCGAGTTCGTTGAATCTTCCTTCACGTTGGACAATCTCGCGGGTCACGATGCGGTCAAAGCCTGGTTGCGGGAGGACACCCAGCTTCTTAAACGCGGAGCGCTCCATGCGCTTCCGATGGGATACCTGATTGCCGGCCGGATCGGAACCGGCAAGACCTTCCTGGTGCAATGCTGGGCCGGCGAACTCGGGATACCCTGCGTGGTCTTCAAGAATTTCCGGGACCGCTGGGTAGGGGCTACGGAGTCGAATCTCGAGAAGATTTTCTCGGTGCTCCGCGCCCTGGGCCAGGTTGTGGTTTTTGTGGATGAAGCGGACCAGGCGGCGGGAAAACGGGAAGGGGGAGAGGGAGACAGCGGCCTGTCGGGCAGGGTCTATTCCATGCTCGCGAAAGAGATGTCGGACACGCGAAATCGCGGCAGGATTATCTGGGTCTTTGCCACTTCAAGACCCGACCTGCTGGAAGTCGACTTGAAGCGCCAGGGGAGGCTCGATGTGCACATACCTCTCTTTCCACCGGAGACTCCGGAAGAGATGCGCGCGCTGCTTCTGGCAATTGCCCGCAAGCTGAAGTTTCCCTTGGCCGAGGCGGATCTTCCCGACCTCAAGGAAAGCGTGGTGCTGGGCGGCAACGAGATTGAAGGAGTACTGGTTCGCGCCCTGCGGACGTACGAGCTGGCCTCCGAGCCGCGCCAATCACTGAAAGAGATCCTGGCGGACGTCTTCCACGAGGTTCGCCCCAGCGCACACACCCGCAAGCTCGAGTACATGGATTTGGTCGCGGTCAAAGAGTGCACGGATTCGAGGTTCCTGCCTCCTCGATACCGCGAGCTGACCCCCGAGTATCTGGAACAACGAATCGGTGAGTTGAGAAAATTTATTTAGGGACGTCCCGGGTTTATCGATGAATCTGATCGACCTCTTGCGTGCTGTAGGCGATCGCCTCGGAATTGTCGAAATGAGGCCGGCCACGAGTCCGAGTCGTCCCGCCAAGATCCAGACCCGAACTGTCAGCCTTAAGGACCTGTTGATCGAGATTCGGCAGGAGGAAGTGCGCGCTCTGGCCGAACTACCGGCTGAACTCTCCGTTCCGGTCGAGCAGATTTTTGCGACCGCGGGCGTAAAGGCCGCAGCTCATGGCTGGACGGTCGAACGGCTGAAACAGCTCCTGAAGACGGAGCAATTCAAGTCGAAGGATCGGGAGGAGGTCCAAAAGGCGATTCTCAACATCCTGGCGAATGAAAAGGTGGCGGTCGAGGAGGTGGTGAGGGATGCTGTGGCCCGCGACCAGGCGCTGGATGCATTCGAGGGATTCGCCGCCAGGAAGATGGAACAGCGCAACACCGCGCGCGCCCGAAAAACGTCGGAACTGGAATCCCAGGTCCGGTCACTCCAGGAAGAACTCGATGGCTTGCGCAGGGAAGCGGCGCAGGATGAGGAGCACTGGCGCCAGTGGCAGCAGAAGAAGGCTGCCGTAGAGCGGGACCTGGCCTGGGCGATCGGATATCTCATCGATCGCCCGGTAATCACCACCGCGGACGAACCGTAGGGCTCCCGCAGAAATAACTTCACATTCTGGCGCGAGTGTCGCTGGTCAATTATGAACCGGTTCGTTTTCTGTTAGCTGCTCGGTGAGTATTGGCACCTAAGGGCCGCGAGGCCCGTCGGGTAGCCTGCGGGAGCGCCGAAGGTCGACCGGCCGGCCTTTGACCTCGGTCGTTCGCTGACGCTACCGGCCTACGCGGGCCTACCTGCGACCCAGCTTCCGCTCGCGCCATACCGCCAGCTATGCTTGGCCTTCGGGCCTGCAGCAGAATGCGAACTTATTTCTGCGCGAGCTCTTTTATGTCAAAAAGACTTACAATGGGCCGAATTTTTCCCTGAGACGAGTGTAATCTGCCAGACACAGAAGACGCTCCAGGACGCGCCGGAGTCGTAGCGGTCGCATGGGGCTGGCACCCGGAACCGCGGGGTCTTCTATCTACGAGGGGAGGAACGCAATGGCGTTGTTTTCTCGTATTGGAACACTATTTAGAGGCTTCCTGAGCCTCTTTATCAGCGGCATTGAAGAACGGAATCCTGAAGCCTTGATGGAAGCCGCCCGGCAGGAATTTCGCGCCAAGATGGTGCAGTACAATCTGGCTCTGGCCCGAATGGCCGGGGTCGCCGAACGCCTGAAAAACCAGGTGAAGGGGAAAACCGGCCGGGCCCAGGAACTCGAGCGGCGAATCCTCGCCAATCATCAGGCAGGTAACAGCGAACTGGCCGGGAGCCTCGCCCGAGAGTTGCAGGAACTGAAAGCGGATCTGGTCACCGATACACAGGAACTTCAGGAAACCGAAGAGGCCTATCAGGCGAACCTGCGACAGGCAAAGCTTGCTCAAAAGGAATTTGGGGACAAGGTGCGCAGACTCGAAAAACAGCTTTCGCAGGTCCAGATCAAGGAAGCGCAGGCCGAGGCTGCGGCGGCGCTGGGAAATGCGGCTTTCAGCGTGGGCGATCTCGGAGACACGATGAAAAGCGTGGAAGAGATCCTGGCCAAGCGCTACGAGAGGTCTGCCGGCAAGGCGCGTGTCGCCAAAGATCTGGTGGATATCGAAAAAGTTCAGGAAAAAGAGAACGAACGCAAAGCGCTGGAACAGGCCGCCCTGGCCGAGTTTCTGGCGAGCCAGGGAATTCAGGCGCCCGCGTCGGCTGAGAGTCCGTCCGCGGCCAAGGAGATTGGCCCTGCCCAGAAGACCTAACAATTGCGGATTGCGGATTGCGGATTGCGGATTGCGGACTTGACAGACCTGCAGATTTCTATTGTTGACGAGTTCTTAAATCCGCAATCCGAGATCGATAGAATCCGCAATCTGCAATCCGAAATCTGCAATCGAGGAGAGAACCATGGCTAATGAAGGAGCCCGGTTAACGACCTTGGGTAAATTTCTTTCGATCCTGCTGATCGTGGGGTTGATTGTGGCCGGCGCGATTATCGTCGCGCGCAAGAGCCAACAACCCCGCTCGGCTGCGACTCCCGGAGCGGAGGGCCCGCAAACCGAAGCTCCCGATACGTCGGGAGTCACTACGGTCAAGGAATACAAGTACGTCCCGGCCGATCGTCTGCCCGCCGTCAAGGGCGTCAGCCAGTATAAATGGAATGCGAACGAGAAGATCCTTCGCTTCTCCTACAACGTCTGGGGCGGTTGGCTTCCGGTCATTGCGGCCAATCGGGGAACAAAACCAAACCCCGACAGCGTGTTTGCCAAGAAACACGGGTTTCGTCTGGAAATGGTCCTGATGGACGATCCGGTCGCGGCGCGCGATGCTTTCGCCGCCGGCGAGGTCCACACGCTGTGGGGAACGGTGGACATGATGACCCTCTTTGCGCCTGAGTTACAGCGCGATTCCAGGACCGCTCCCCGCATCCTTCAGCAGATTGACTGGTCAAACGGCGGCGATGGGATTGTGGTGCGCAGCTCCATCAAATCGGTCGCGGATCTGCGCAAGCGGACCATCACGCTGGCTCAGAATTCGCCCAGCGAATACTACTTGAATTCGCTGCTTCTCTCGGCGGGGCTTCGCCCTGCCGATATCAACCCGAAATACACGGCCACGGCGTTCGAAGCCGCGGCCGCATTCGTGGCCGACAAGAAAGTGGACGCCTGCGTCTCGTGGGCGCCGGATATCTACAATATCCCCGAACGTATTGCCGGGACGCGCATCCTGTCGAGTACGGCTGACGCCAACAAGCTGATTGCGGATGTTTACGCAGTTCGCGCCGACTTCGTGCGCGATCATCCCGAGGTGGTTGAGGGACTGATTGCCGGGATCTTCGAAGGGATGGATCTGGTAAAGGAAAAACCGGAGGAGGCGGCCCGCTGGATGGCGGATGCTTTTGGAATGAAACCCGAAGACGTAATGAAGATGCGCAACGACGCGCACCTGACTAACCTGGCGGAAAATATCCAGTTTTTCCTGAATGCTTCCAATCCGACGAATTTCGAGCGCACGTGGAAGAACGCAAGTTACGTCTATCGCGAGCTGGGTCGAATCAACGCTCCGGCGTCGTTCGACCAGGTGATGGATTTTACCTTCGTCCAGAAGATCCAGCAGAAAGGAATGTTCGCGCACCACAAGGACGAAAGCGTCGCCGCCTTTACGCCGGCCAGCTTTCGCAAGATCACCGCAGAAGCTCCGATCCTGACCCAGACCATTCGGATCAACTTCTTTCCGAATTCGGCGAACCCTTACGAGCCTGCGCGCGATGAGAGCGGCTCCACTGTTGCCGGCAAGCTATATGATCCAAATGTAAGCGCGACGCTCGAGCAGGTGGCGCGCCTGGCAGGACAATTCGCTCGAGCCGTCATTCTGATCGAAGGGCACACCGACTCCAGCATGAAGGGGCGCGTTCCAGTGCAGGCGGTGCGCGACCTCAGCCTCGCCCGCGCCGAGGCGATCAAGCGCTCTCTGATCGAGAAATTCAAGTTCGATCCCAATAAGTTCACCATCGAGGGGAAAGGGTGGGATCAGCCGGCCGATCCCGGTGAGTCCGCCAATCACGCTCTGAATCGGCGAGTAGAAATCAGTGTCTTTCCGCCCGAACAAAAGTAAGCCTCTGGCTGGGCCGGGTTGGAGTCTGGCGCTGGTTGCCCTGAGCGCTTTTCTCGCTGCAAGTTGCGAGCCCCACCGTCAGGTTGGTGGATCCGGCTCGGCGCCGGCAAATCCTGTCGAGGAACAACTGCGCCTGCCGCCTGACATCGAATTCCAGGAAGGCACTGCCGCAATCGTTGTGCTGGACACTTCGGGAAGCATGAAGGACAAAGTTAAGGATGCCGACGGAGCAAAGAAGCCTAAACTCCAGATTGCGCGCCGTGCCGTCCTGGAGCTGGTACGTCAGTTCGAGAAGTTTTCCATCGAGCACAAAGATCGCCGGATAAGCCTGGGCATCTACGAATTCAGTTCCCGCGATAGAGGGCCGCACTGCCGGAAATCCGTGCCGCTGGGGCCACCGGATCTGCGGGCGGCGGAGACCGCGCTGAAGGGCCTGAAGGCCGAAGGGGGAACTCCGATCGGCGATGCCATGATCGTAGCCAAGCGCGACCTGGACGCGACCCGTCTCTCGCGCCGCCACATCCTGGTCGTTACCGACGGGCAGAATACCCGCGGTTATTCGCCGGGCGATGTCGCGGAAGCGATCGCCCGGCAGCGCGAACAGGATCGCGCCTCGATTTATTTCGTGGCGTTCGATATCAAGGCAGATCGATTCAACGCGGTCCGCGATGCGGGAGGGCTGGTTCTGGCTGCCACAGATGAGCGTGACCTGAACCAGACCCTCGCTTACCTGCTTACCGGCAAGATTCTGGTCGAAGCTCCGAACACGCCCGCATCCAGATAGGTAATCGGCAATCAGCACTGGCCCGAAGTCAGTCGAACCTGACGCTTCCTGGTACGGTGACAGAGGACGGACTTGCTCACTCGATTCATGAAGCCGGGCGGGTCTCAGGAGGGTGGACTTCGTCAGGAGGTGCTACTTATGAAGTTGCGAACACGCCGCGAGTCGACGATGCTTTTGGGCGACGGCTTTCCTATATGGATGTGCGCGCCTGTAGCCGATCCCGGCACGGCCGTGCGAAAGGCGATGAACGATATACCGGCGCTGCGCAGGTAATTCATCAACTCCTGGCCTTGCGGACTGTCGGGGTGCAGCGCGATATCGATGGCCTCTCCGTGCATGAAACCCAGGCGGTCGTGCAGCGCCGTCTGACCAAAAGCGCTCACAGGCAGCGTGTGGCCGAATCGAGCGGCGAAAAAGCTCTCGATGTTGACCAGTTTCGAGAGCGACCAGATTTCAGGGCCTGTGTAGCGAATTACCACGTCAGGGTCTGGCGGTTTCGCCTGCCCGAGCTCTTCCTCCAGCCTGGCTTCGGCAATGAGGTTGGCCGATTCCGAAATCTTCGTTAGAGTCTCCTCCAGCTTCGCTTTAGCGTCCGCTTGCTCGGCCTGACTCTGCTCGAGTTCGACTTTCGAGATGAGACCCTGCGCGAAAAGCATCTCCCGCTTCTCCGCCATTTCTGCGGCACGTTTGATGAAGGCTTCCTGGAAAGGGATCAACCTTTCGAGGCTGGCTTTATACTCTTCGGCGGTTCTTATAACGTCCGATCTGGACAGCCCGGGTTCGGCCTGTGAAGTCGTCGGATCGGGCCGCGGTGCGAGATCTTGATTCTGCGTCCCGGCACGAGCAGCGGCTGCGAGAAACGCAAGCGATAGGACGATAGATGATAGAGAGCGGAAGCTCATAGGGACGCTTCGAGAGGTTTCAACCAGCATGAGACTACACGAAGAAACACCAGGGACACGAGTCACGGTTTAGAAGTGTAGTACCCCTGGCGCGCGCGAACAAGGAGTTCCGGCCTCTTCGGGACGTGTACCGCAATGCGCCGGAAGGAGCCGTCCATCGGATTGTCGGGAGGATAGTAACCCAGCAGGTACTGGGCCTTGATCTCGGCCGCGATGCGCGTGAATATCGCATCGAGGTCCTCCAGTTTATCGGGCAGGAACGCCGACCCTCCCGTTTGAGAAGCCAGCTGCTTCAACACCTCGTGCCCCTTGAGACTGACCTTGTTCAGCCAAATCGAGGGACCGCTCGGGTTTATCGAATAGAGGATGCAGTCGGCGCGCTGCAGCGCCTGAAGCGTGCCGGCCAGCCTGTTGGACTCGCTGTTGTTGTCCTCGCCATCCGAGAGGACCACGACCACGCGTCTCGCATCCGGCGCCGCGCCCTGACCCACGGAACCTGCGGCTGCCATCACAGCGTCGAAGAAGGCCGTTTGCTCGCGACTGGGTTTAATCGCTGCCAGGCCCTCCAGTGCGGCTTTCGCGCCCATGGTCCTGTCGAGAACGCGTCGCGGCGTGGCACCGATGGTGTAGATGGAAACCGCATCCACGGGCCGAAGAATTGATTGGAGGAACCGTGAGGCCGCCTCCTTGGCGAAGTCGAACTTGGGGAAAAGACTCCCTGAGACATCGAACAGCAGAGCCAGCTCCATCCGGGCCTCGCCCGGTTCTCCCATGTTCGAAATGGTCTGGGGCTTTCCATCTTCTTCGATTCTGAAGTCTTCGGCTCGCAGATTCTGAACTGGTTCTCCCGCATTGTTTGTCACGGATACCGGAACGGAGACAAGGTTCGCGTTGACGCGGATGACGGGAGTCTGGCCCGGAAGCGTCTGGGATTGAACCGTGCAGAAGGGGGGAACGGAGAGGATTGAAACCAGAGCAAGCTTGATTATCGCTTGTTTGGCTTGCATGATCACCCCACCCCTCGAGAATGCTGGTAGAAAAAAAAGCGGCTCGCCCCGACTGGGAGCGAGCCGCCCGGTCAAAGAACAACTCTATTCATGCCTTTATCAGTCAGGGTCCGGTGGGCGCAGATGCCTTCGCTGTCTCGGTCAGCCCTTTGTTCATCAGGATCTTGACCTCCACGCGGCGGTTCTGCTGCCGGCCGTCACGAGTCGCGTTGTCGGCGATCGGCTGCTTTTCCCCGTAGCCGAAGGGAGTAATGATCCGCCGCAACGGGATCATGTGGTTTTCCGCCAGATACTGGACCACTGCGTCGGCGCGGTTGTGGCTCAGGCGGCGATTATAATCCTCATTCCCATCGGCGGACGCAAACCCGGTGACCTCGATGACATACCCCTTATCGGTCTTCGCTTGCTCGGCCAGAGTATCGAGCTGGGCTTGCGACTCTTTCGAAAGAACCGCGCTGCCGACCTTGAAGTTGATCACAAGGTTCTGCTTGACATCATAATCGTCCAGTGACGAAATCCGTTCGTTGGTCCGGTTCACTCTTTCGCCGGTTGCGGCAACTTGGGTTTTGGTTTCGTTGACACCTGCCATGGCGGCATCCGCAGTCTCCTGGGCCGCCTTGGCGCCGCCTTTGGCGGCATTCGACACGGCGCTCAGCTCGTCAACCTGACCCGAAAGCCGCTGCGCGTTGGTTTCCGCCTGGGTCAATCGAGTCTCGCTCTGAGTCAGGCGACCCTCGACTGGGACCACCGCCGTCTCTACTGAGGAAGCCATTCTGTAGTCGACGTCGGTGAACCTGATCTCGTCTGCCGTAATCCTGCCGGTATCACCGTGTCCTTCGACCTCCACGACGAGACCGCGCATGATTTGCGTCGTTGCGTAGTTCTTGGAGCGGCGGAACGGATTGCTCTTCTTTTCCTTGACTTCTGTTTCGTTGTTAAGCGTTACCACGGTTTGCTGGCCCTGCTGGTCTCGCAGGGTAAAGGTATCAGCGTCCCGCTTCACGATTGTACCCTTGACTTCGATTTTCTTACCGGTCGGCTCTGCTTTTGCGGCCGGCTGCGACGCCTGGGTTTGAGTCGGCTGCGCCTTCTGGGCGTCTGGTTTGGCGGTGCTCTGTTGTGCTGTAGCGGGTAAGGCAATCGCAAGCACGACAGCAACAACCAGCGCGAAGTACAGCTGGCGGTTTGCGAAATCTCTCATGGAAATCCCCTCCTGGCTAAGAAACTCCTCAGTTTAAGATGTTTAACAGCCCTTGCATCATAACCCAACTGCAATCACCGTGCCAAGAAACAAGCTTGGTATTTACAAATCGAAATATCAACCACTTGGAGATAAACAGCGGACTTCTTTCCCCGATGGCCGGGAGTAAAAATCAGGGATTTTTTCCTCTCTTTAAAGGTGTTCACGCCAGCGCTACAGCCTGGCAAGCCTCTTGTTGCGCCCGTTTGGGCTGCGTCTGGCTGGCCCGCCCTGGCCATATTGCTCGCTCCTCGCGTACCCGCGTACGCAGGTCCACTCGCGCCGCTTCGGGGCCTGGATCAGACCTGTTTCTGCGCCGACCCTAGGGGGCCCGCCAGAGAATCTCCCTGTCTTTGCCAAAGAACAGGAGGGAGGCGGCATTTGTCTTCTGAACGGCTTGAGTATTCGCCGTCACGAGCGGGTTGCTGCCCAGGATCGCTGTGAACCCTTGGCTATCGGAGAGGTGAAGTTTGGGTTGCTCGTTGTCCAGGGCCAGAGCCGCACGCGGGATTCCATCACTGTCATGAAGCAGCATGTAGGGCCCTCTCTGGCCTGCTCCCAATTCAGTTCTGAATTTTCCCTCGGCGTCAAAGAGCAACAGGTAAGGGCCCTCGGGCTGAGACACGAGCGAGAGTCTGGCCCCCCCCTCGACACTCTGCAGGCTGAGCCCGGCCCCGTTGCTTACTCCTCCAAATCGGCCGATACGCTTCCCAGCGGTGTCATATAACACCAAGCCCGGGCCGGTCTCCTCCATCATCAGTTCCGCCCGTTTCTTTCCGGTCGGGTCCTTTAGAATGAATCTGTCCGCCTCGACGGGGCGGAGCTTGCGAGGAGGAGGAGCTTGTCCCATCCATACGATGGAGAACAAGACGGCCAGAGCCAGAACTCCCCCCTGCATGAGCCTCCGGTTTTGTCTTTCGAGCTTTTCGAGCCGTTGAGCCATCACGCGCAAATCGGATATCTCTGGTTCCATGGGCGTCTCTCCTTCTTCTGATCAGATCATACAGTATAAACCTGAAGTCTCATGGTGTGTCGTGACCCAAACGGTGTCTTCAAGTCTTCGTATTACAGGGTCGTAACTTCTTGCTTTTTGGCAAGATTCTTGGTGTTTCTTCGTGTCTTTGAGCCTTAGTGGTATTTGTTAGACAGCTCTAACCACGAAGACACGAAGAAACGCCGGGAACGTCAAGTGGATTGATCCGGCCACCCCATTCGTATGACAATGCGCGTTCCGGGTTGTTTTCGAGCCGCCAAAGGAGGAATTCGATGCGTCGCCGACTATTCGCGCTTCTTGTTTTTCTAGCCGCCGCCTTTACTGTCGTTGGAATGAAGTTCTCAGCCCAGTCGCAGCAGCCTTCGAGAAAAATGAATGTTCTGTTCATCGCAGTGGACGATCTAAACAATGCGCTGGGATCCTATGGGCATCGGCTGGTCAAGTCGCCCAATATCGACCGGCTGGCGCGCAGGGGCGTTCGCTTTGATCGTGCCTACTGCCAGTTTCCGCTTTGTAACCCGAGTCGGTCCTCGTTCCTCACAGGGTTGCGGCCCGATACGACCAAGGTCTACGAGAACATGACTCATTTCCGTCAAAACGTGCCCGAGGCGACCACTCTGCCGCAGCTGTTTCAGAAAAACGGCTACTTTGCGGCTCGCGTCGGCAAGCTCTACCACTATGGCGTTCCAGGCCAGATAGGCACCAGCGGACTTGACGACGAGAAATCGTGGAACCTCGTGGTCAATCCGCGCGGGCGCGACAAAGATGAGGAGGACAAGCTGACCAACTACACTCCGCAACGCGGGCTGGGCTCGGCTCTTTGCTGGCTTGCGGCCGAGGGCACAGACGAAGAGCAGACCGACGGCAAAGTCGCCAGCGAGACGATCCGCCTGCTTGAAGAGAACAAAGACAAGCCTTTCTTCATTTCAACGGGGTTCTATCGCCCGCACGTGCCTTGCGTCGCGCCCAAGAAGTACTTCGACCTCTATCCGCTCGAAAAGATCGTACTGCCTCAGGAGCCTGCGGACCACCTGGGTGCCTTGCCATCCGCCGCGTTATCGGTTACGCCGCCCCACTACGGCGTCCCCCCGGATCAGCTTCGCCTCTTTATCCGCGCCTATTTTGCCAGCATCAGCTTTATGGATGCCCAGGTTGGCCGGGTACTCGATGCCCTTGACCGATTGAAGCTGACTGACAATACAATCGTCGTTTTTTTTGGGGATCACGGCTGGCTTCTGGGCGAACATGGGCAGTGGCAGAAGATGAGCCTGTTCGAAGAGTCCGCGCGGGTTCCCCTCATCGTGTCGGCGCCCTCAAGGAAAGGAAACGGCAAGGCATCGCCGCGCACGGTTGAGCTCGTCGATCTCTACCCGACTCTGGCGGATTTGTGCGGGTTGGCGGCTCCGCCGGCGCTGGAAGGAACGAGCCTGCGGGCTCTACTCGACAATCCCCAGCAAGCGTGGGACGAGCCGGCTATTACGCAGGTCACTCGCGGGGCCGCGCAGGAGAGGTTCATGGGAAAGAGCGTGCGGACCGAACGCTGGCGTTACACGGAATGGGACGAAGGGAAAAAAGGGACCGAGTTGTACGATCATGACAGCGACCCGCGTGAATTGAAGAACCTGGCCAACGACTCCAAGCATGCCGAGACAATCAAGCAGTTGAAGCAATTGCTGCGGGAAGGGGGCAAGAAAGCTTCAGGCAAGTCGTGAGATTCCGGGGTCTCTCTTGCGCCCTCTTTGCTTATCGAAAGAGGTTAAATCCATGAAAGAGGGACGCGAGGATGGACGCTGCCGAAAGCCCGAGGCAGGCCAGGCCGGCGATCTGGTCCTCGACTCTTTCAGGGCGCAGGGGATCCAGCCATCTTGCCGCCAGGTACCCTCCCGCAAACCCGCCGAGGTGGGCATAGTTGTCGATTCCCTGCATCACGAGACCGAACACAAACAGGACGACCGCGTTGCCGAATGCCTGAGCGCGAATGTAGCTGCTTCCGCTTCGACGCCCATAGAGTACCAGGGCTCCCAACAAACCGAAGAGGGGCGCTGAGGCTCCGATCGTGAACTGCGCGCCTCGAAGGAGAAGAGGAAGGGACCCCAAGAAAGCGCCGGCCAGAGTGCTCAGTCCAAAGCCGCTGATCGCGGCGGCGGTGTAAATGATCACCATGCGCCCCGGTCCGTACAGTTCAGCCGTGGCCGGAGCGAGCTGGCGGATCCACATCATGTTAAAGATGATGTGTAGCAAACCACCGTGGAGCCAGGCAGCGCTCAGCACCGTCCACCACCGATCGTAAACGAATACGGGCATCGCGCCGCTGGCGCCGAACATGAACAAAGCGCGCGTGCTGGGAGCAAGGAAAGAAAAGAGACCCGTGGTGCGGATTCCTTCGGGATCTACAAGGAGTGTCGCGGTATAGAGAGCGGCGCATCCGCCGATCACGATTGCAACGAACCCGAGGTCTTGTCCCAGGCGGCGGAGGGCCGGCGCAAAACCCCACAGGGCCGGGTTCGAATGGCCGCAGTTCAAACATTTCTCGTCGTTCACGCCGACCAGCTTTCCACAAGAACGGCAAAGAACAGCTCCCGACTTCTGGCGTTTCAGCATGTGCAATTCGATCTATGGCGTCTGGTGGATACGGTCATCGCCGTTCCGGCCTAAGTAGTCTACTTAATTCGCCACGGTGGCCCTCTACTTGCGTCGAGAATGCCGAACAAGTATCTTCAGTCAGGCATCGGATATCAATGACCGAGAACTCAAAACCATATCACTAGCGGGTGCGGTCGTTTCTTTTTTGGCAAGATTCCTGGTGTTTCTTCGTGTCTTTGGGTCCTGGTGGTATTGTTTTGCAGCCCTACACGAAGACACGAAGACGTACTAAGCTTTCGGCCGGCCTTCCTGGGCCGCACTTAAAGGAGCCTTCTCATGATTGCATGGATCCGCGCAGGAAACAGTTATTCCGAAGTTCGCCGCTGGCTCGCGTGCGCTTCTCTGGTCGTTATCACGGGATTGTTCCTCGTATACGCAGGCGCCTCCCCGACGCCAGACTGGCCTCAGTGGGGAGGGCCGAGCCGGAACTTCACGGCCGAGTCGAAGGGATTGGCGAACACCTGGCCGGCTAACGGACCGCGCCGGCTCTGGACCCGTAACCTCGGCGACGGTTATTCCGCGATTGCTGTAGAGCAGGGCAAACTCTACACCATGTATCGCCGCGTCGCCCAGGAAACAGGGAAGGTGGATCAGGATGTTGTCATCAGTATGGATGCGAACACCGGCAAGACGCTCTGGGAGTACAGCTATGACGCGCCTTTCGACCCGAAGATGAAAATGGAAAACGGGCCCGGACCCCATGTGACTCCTCTTGTTGCCGGGAATCGCCTTTTTACTGTCGGGGTGATGGGAGTGTTGCTTTGCCTGGATAAGGGAAGTGGAAAAGTACTCTGGTCGATCGATCTACAGAAAAAATTCAACGCGCCGGTCCGCGGCCGGGGCTACTCCAGCAGCCCCCTCGCATACCGGAACACGGTCATTGTTCCGGCAGGCGGGCCGGGACAATTCATGATGGCATTCAATCAAAAGGACGGAACCGTGGCCTGGAAGAAACAGGACCTCGAGTGGGGGCCGTCTTCGCCGATCATCATAAACGTCGACGGGCAGGACCAGCTTGTCATGATTGGGGCGAATGAAATCGCGGGGATGGATCCCGATAACGGCGATCTGTTGTGGACGCATCCCCATAAGACCCAATACGGTCTAAATATCACCACGCCGATTTGGAGCGACGGTAATCTGTTGTTTGTCAGCTCGGCATACGATGGGGGCAGCCGGGTCATCCAATTGAATCGTACCGGCGGCAAGACAACTCCCAAGGAACTCTGGTTTAACAACCGGATGCGCGTGCACATCGGAAACGTGGTTCGAATCGGAGACTATGTCTATGGGTCGAGCGGCGATTTTGGCCCCGCGTTCCTGTGCGCCATCGAAATCAAGACCGGAAAGATCGCGTGGCAGGATCGGACGTTTTCAAAGACGAGTTTTGTCTATGCCGATGGAAAGCTGATCATGGTCGAGGAGGATGGCGATCTGGCGCTAGCCACGGTATCTCCCGAAGGCGTGAAAGTGCTGGCCAAGGCGGCCCTCCTGAGCAGTAATGCCTGGACTGCTCCGTCGCTCGTCGGGACCAGACTGTATGTGCGCGATCGAAAAGTTGCCATGGCGCTCGACCTGAGCTGACAGGATCAAAGATTCTTGGTGTTTCTTCGTGTCTTTGAGTCTTAGTGGTATTTGTTAGACAGCTCTAACCACGAAGACGCGACGACACTGAGAATACTCGTCGTTCGTCTCGAAAACGCGCCAGTAGTACGGATACTCTTCCGGTTGGAACGCATCCTTGCCAAAGAGAATGCGGTCCTGGTATTTGATGAAGAAGTCGTACGCGGCGCGCGGCTGGCGTCCGATATCGTAGAGTACGGCGCCTACCTCGGCTACAGATTCGGCATTTCGTCCATCATCCTGCCGAGCCGCGCTGAGATCGTTTGCGTGCCAGCCCATGTGCGCAGCCACGAATATCGTGTTCGAGCTTGCGACGAACAAGTTGTCGCGCTCGGTCATCAGCGTTTCGAACGGCGGGAATCTTATCCGGAGGAATACCGCCGTTCGGGAAAGAGGGCCAACTCGAGCCAGCGCTCATTCGTGTAGTCGATCGGTTTGAGAGAACTCTTGCGGATCGGCTGTGTGAATGAACACGGGGAGCTTTAGTCGAGCGCACTGCTTCCCAGATCGGGTCCAGATCGGGGTCGTCGATCCTGAGCCGGGAACCGTCGGCCTTTTATTACTTATATATTCGAACACCCCCAACAGTCTTCGTGTCTTGGAGGTTGGTTTTTTCCGCCGCGATCACTTGAGGAATCCGCTTCGCCCGCTGTCCTTCGAGCTGAGCTCGTCATTCAAAGGATCGTCGAGGGCAAGCAGCCGGCGCAGCGAGGGGCTCAGGCGTCGTTGCACGTCAGGGTGAATCAGCACTTTTTGATGCTGCTGCTGGGGCTTGTCCCAGCGGCAATAAAAACTGTGCATCGCTCGACGGGGCGCCGCCGTGCGGTTCGCGGTGGCGCCATGCCACATGTGAGTGTTCATGATAACGACATCGCCCGCGTTGCCCGTTAACAGGACCTGGTCCGGGTGAGGCGCCACAGGGTCGGCCAGGACCTCCTGCGGCAGCTTGCCCCAGCGATGCGAACCAGGAACCATACGGATGGCGCCGTTCTCCGTCGTGAAATCATCCAGCAGCCAGACCGAGTTGCACACCCAGTAGCCGAGAGCGTCCGGGATAGCCCCCGCGTCGCAATGGAGCGGTTGTACCCAGTCGGAGTGTGGATTGGCCGAGCGCGCGTTAAGGCTGCTGAGTTTGAACTCCGGTCCCAGGACGTGAGCTATGCACTCGAGAATCCTCGGCATCGCGATCACGTGCTGGAAAATCTCACCCCGGTTCACCAGGTTTGCCAGCCGGCGTGTCTGCGGTTCTTGCTTGAATTCGGAACCGGCGCGGTCTCCTTCCTCAATGAAGATTTCCTCGATGCGGCGTCGAATCTCGTCGAGCAACTCTTGCGACATGAAGTTTTCGAGCACGAGATATCCGTCCTGGTCGAGACGGCGCTTCTCAATTTCGTTCATGGTGTTTCTTTGGGTCTCAGCGGCTTTTGGTCGCTTCTCAGCCACTCGCCGAGCACCTCGTCGGGGCCCTGGAATGCTTCCCAGCGTGTCGTGCTGAACCTGGCCGCAGCGCCCGAGTGCGCGTATGCTGCGCGGACGACCCGAAGCTCGCGCTCCACCTGATCCTTTCCGGCAGGGGCGCCCAGCTGGTCCTGAGGGCCCACGATAAGCAGCGGCCGAGGGGCGAGCGCCGCCGCAAGGTCGGGAAGGTCATAAGCGGTCAGAGCGTTCGCGACGGTGTCGGGAAAATCGGTGTTGTAAAAACGGTTCATCACGACCGACTCGAACGAGACCAGCGGCTCGATCAGCGCAATCCTTCCGATGGAATCGTTGAAGGCGGCCGCATGAAGCAGCGGAATCGTCATCGGTCCCCGAGCGACAGCCGCGATCCGGCGCCCGTCGATGCCGGGGCGCGACTCGAGATAGCGCACGCAGCGAGCGATGTCTCCGGCCCGGATTCCCACGATGCTGCGGCCGGTCTGCGCTCCGAGGAACGCCGTGAGGCTGCGCCGTCCCGCCGGCGCCTCGGCCGGGCCGATTTCACCCACCCCTGGAAGATCCGGGGCGAGCACGGCGTAACCTTGCCGGACGAACCATTCGATCTCGCCGCCGCGGCCGGCTGCGGCCGACTTGCCTCGAGGATGCAGGTAGAGGACGCCCGGAGGATTCGAGACACCGGCAGGGATCATCAGGAGGAACGGGACGATGTATTCCCCCTCGCCCGCCATCGCCCATTTTTCTATCGTGTATCCATCTCGTTGATACTGCCCCCGGAAGACGAGGCCGGCGGTCTCCCGCGGGGCGAGATACCCGGAAAGTTCCCGGGCTGCAGTCTTCACTTTCGGCAGATGCGTGCCGAGCTCCGCGCGGGAACGCTCGAGCCGCTCGAGCAGCCGCTGCGCGTGGGCGCGGTTGAGTGAAAAGACGGTCTCGCCGCCGAGAGAATCGCTTACCTGACCGGTCTCTGTGACCCTCAACTCCTCGAGCCCAACCATCGAGACCTTTTCGTCGGCCGCCTGGCCGGGCAGAGCGAGATGCTTCTGAAAGAAGCGGTAGATCGCCTCACGGGTCCGGACCGTATAGCCGTGCTCGTAGTCGTCCTCGGCCAGTTCAACATTCTCGCGAACTCCGAGGGCCTCAAAGGCCTTGTGGGTTTCGGCAAAGACCTCGCGCGCCCCCTGGATGCTGAAGAAATCACGGGTAGTGGCAACAATCAAAGTGGGCTTCGGAGCCCGGACCTCGAGAAGGTCGGCGTGGTCCAGTCCCTCCGCGACGCCGCGGTTGAAGTGCTGCTCCCCATCCTGCGGCCCGATCGACGCGAACAGCCGCTCCAAGCCGCAGATGTAGTTTGCCGGCGCCGCCGCGGCAACTCGATCATCCAGGGCGGCGATATACGCCGTCTGGGTGCCGCCGCCGGAAAGGCCGGTAACGCCGATCCGGGCTGGATCGACGTCGGGGCGCGAGACCAGGTAATCGATCGCGCGAATTCCGTCCCAGGTGAAGTAGCGGGCGGCGGAGCTTTCGACGAGGAAGCACTGGTTGGCCAGGTAAGAATGCTCAGCGGTGCTCCCTCCTACGCTCGAGGTCTTGAGCGCCGGATCGTAGTACTGAAGCCTTTCACCCTGCCCGATCGGGTCCATGGCCAGGACAATGAAGCCCTTCTGAACCAGGTTGAGGAGCAGTCGCTGATAGGATGGAGCGCGAAACGAGATACCGGTGTGCCCGATGACGTTGAGGATCGCCGGCGTCCTTCCGTTCAGCTGATTCGGGATGAAAAGACAGGCCGTGACGAAGAATTTCGGCTGGGACTCGAAAACCACCTTCTCGATCCGGTAGCCCTCTTTCTTGACCGTGCCGAGAATGCGAGGATTGAGCGGAGTGCGTTCGGGGAACGGCCCCACGACCTTGGCCAAAGCATCCCGGACTTCCTGGCGGCGGGCCTTCCAATCCTCAGCCGTTCTTAGCTTGCCGATGCGCTCTCGGCGCGCGGCAAGCTGACTGAAGGCGATTGCATTCAGATGCTTCTGGAGCCAGTTGGGCGCGTCAGTCCAGGCGATGTAGCGGGCCACAACTGAAAGATCTTCCTGCTGGGCGACAGAAACCGTGCTTGCGGCAAGCCCAAGCGCCAGAGCTCCCCAAAAACGTAGCCTCATGACCTTTCTCCTCACAGCGTCGAAAAGATCGCAAGTGACTCGGAGTGCGCAAGCTTGCTGCCGGCTGTCCAGCTTTGACTTCGCCCGCGCAAATTCGATTATCATTAGACGCACAGTCAGATAGAATCGTCTTTATCACCGTTTGATTGACCCGTCAATCAGCGATCTCACCTCCCAAGGGTCTGCATTTGACATGCGTACAAAAGACTGGCCATTTCGCGACGCGGCACCAAGCTGCCGCCATTTAGTGCCTGTTACTTGAGTTTCTCCAGTCTCCGGACGGCGGACTGATCCAGGATCGCCAGGAACCAGTCGTGAGCGGAAATCCGTATCCGAATCTTACGCGTTGAGCGCGGTTCTCAAAGAGAGCATCCGTTTCGAATCGAGAAGGCAGGCTTTGAGATTATCGCTCGACTGATGCGGCCTGCTCCGTGGTCGCCGGCAAGAGTTCGGAAGCACGGTCAGGCTCGTTCAGCCTTGCTGGAAACCCAGCCCAAATCTGTCGCACGCCTCGTCATGACTGTTTACGAAATCGAGAAGTGATAGTCAACGTTGGGACGACGCGGTCGGAGTTAACGACGCCTCGATCTCCTGGCACGATGTTTCCCGCTTCGTGTGCATTGAGGTAGAATGACGGCTGTGCGGAAACGCGACCGTTTCCAGACTCGCTTGGCCGCAGGCTTTTTCGACTCAATGTGCTCTTTGGCGAGACGTGAGCGCGGTGCTCGATCACGACGGCGATGTTCATCGGGCGATATATTGGACCACCTTCCGGCGAATAATGCGGCCCGAAAGCACCGGATCCGTGCTCGCGGCATAGCTCAGCCAAGCGTGAGCGCGGCCCTCCATCCCTTACGGCGAGGACTCGCACTTGGTGCAATTGCGCAGACACGCTACCGCCTCAGCGGAAGCGCTTTGCCGGTTCAGGGTTACTACGATCCCGACGACGAAACCTCGTCGACAAAGCTCAGACTCTCCCGTCGCCGTCCGTAGGACGGTGTCTGGAGCCGTCGTGAACAGCCGATAACGACGCCGTTGCCCTTGGACGACCGTGAGCCGGGGACGACGTGATAGACTGCCCGATCCTGCATGCCCCCGGCGGTATGTGGCCGATCGTATATCGGAAATGAAGCCGGAAATGAAGCCGCTTCTTCGAGCGTCAAGAAACTGCGACACCTGCCGGCGCCGTCGCGGCCAACACTTCCACAATGCGCCGGACACGTCTTATTCCTCTTTTCTTCTTTGGAGTCCTGCTGGGACTCTTCGGCTTAGCCCTCTATTTCTTCGGTATGGTATTTTCGGTTTTTCGACTTCTGCTGGGCCTCGGAGAACCATATCGAACCTGGAATGAAGCGGTTGTTTGGTACAGCGGGGTTCCGTGCACACTCGGACTGCTGTTGGCGGCCCTGGACCTTGCGTTTCTGCTCCCGGCCAAGCGTATGAGTTTGAGACGCAAACCTCCGGAGCGAGTTTTTGATCGGCAAGTCGTGGTCGCCCTTACGGCTTATAATGATGAACAAAGCATAGGCGATGCGGTTGCTGATTTTCGCAACCATCCGCTTGTCCGCCGCGTAATCGTCGTCGACAACAACAGCCGGGATCAGACATGCGCTATCGCAACCAGCGCCGGGGCAATGGTGGTCACCGAGACTATGTCCGGATACGGAAGGTGTGTTTATCGCTGTTTCCAGGAAGCCTTGGCGGACGAAGCCGCACACTTGATCGTGCTCTGCGAGGGCGACATGACTTTCCGCGCCAAGGACCTCGAAAAGTTGCTTGCGTACATTGATGAGGCCGATATTGTAAACGGCACGCGGATTGTGGAGCAGTTGCGCGAATACTCCACGCAGCTCTCGACATTCATGTATTACGGCAATTTCTTCGTCGGGAAGCTACTCGAGTTAAAACATCTTGGGCGTGGCACGTTCACCGACGTGGGCACTACGTACAAGCTCGCTCGCCGAGGAAGTCTCGAACGGCTGATGCCCGTGCTCAACCCGGAAATCAATTTAGAGTTCAATGCTCATTTTCTGGATACTGCGCTGGCGATCGGTGAAAGAGTCGTTGAATGCCCGATCACGTTTCACCCCAGGGTCGGCGTCAGCAAGGGCGGCAACGTCAACAATTTTCGTGCGCTTCGCGTCGGGCTCAGAATGATCGCAGGGTTGTGCTTCGGCTGGCATTTGAAATGAGTTCGGAAGCGTACTTTCGAACACGATTCGCACCCGACGCGCGGCGGGAAGTGCTGTGGCGGGCATTGTGGCGTTACCACTTTTCCCGACTCGTTTCGGAGAGCGATTGTGTCCTCGAGCTTGGCGCCGGGTACGGCCACTTCATCAACCAGGTCGCGGCGAAAAGAAGGATTGCTCTGGATTCCTGGGATGAGTTCGTCAACTATCTGCAACCCGGAATCGAAAGCCGAACCGGCAGCGTGACCGACCTGTCGTTCCTTGAACCTTCGTCGGTGAATTTTGTGTTCGCCAGTAACGTGTTCGAGCATATAAGTCAGGAGGATTTTGCTTCTGTCTTGCGTCAGCTTAAGAGAGCGCTGGTCAGAAGCGGTACGCTGAACATCCTACAGCCCAATTACTACTACGCGTATCGTGAGTATTTCGATGATTACACCCACAGGACGGTTTACACTCATATCAGCATCGCCGACTTCCTTGACGCGCACGGCTACCAGGTAATCGAGTGCCGGCCACGCTTTCTGCCGCTCACCGTGAAATCGAGCCTGCCCGTTTCACCCATCCTCATCCGGATGTATTTGTCTTTTCGCTGGAAGCCGTTCGGCAAGCAGATGTTCATTCGCGCCCGGTTGAAAAGTAGTTAGAAGGACCGGTGCCATCTACTCTGGCGGAGTTGGCACACAACCGATGTTTGCCAAGTCCTGTGCCAAAGCGCTGCTGACAGGACCCGGATTACGGGGCAAATGCACGAGGGATCCCGCGCAGGATGCATTGAGGTCTGTACGAGGCCGCTATCGCATTACGAAGGTCGGGTGCAACGTGATCTATACCCCGCCAACTTCCAGGATGCACGGAAGTAATTACAACGTCGAATTCTTTTTGTCGGATCCTCTCTAGAATCGGTTGTGGATCAAACTTCCCGAGGCGCTGCAGATACGAGAGGAGGTAGGGTTCCGTCAGTGGAGGTCTCGGGTCAATGAGTGCGAGGCCCGGAACAGTAGTTCCTCGACCGATTCGTCCTCGCGATTGGAGTTAAGGGTGGCGGAAGAAACAGCAGGTATACTCAACGGGAACAGGCGCTCCCGCTCTCTTTCGGCCGATAATTTCCAGTAACGACGGCCCTGCAGCGTGGCGCGACAGGATGGTGTAAATGCCCAGCACGCGCTCCACGCGGAAATGCGCGTGGATGTATTCGGTGAGACGCGCATTGTCCCCGGGACCCACCCACGATGTGCGCGCCTCTGTCATCCCACACGACGTAACGCACCGCTTCGAGTTGAGTGACCATCTCTTCCTGATCTCTCCGCGATGCCATGCCGCCAAAGAGGTGGTTGAATCGCGTCGCATTGGGTCGATCCGCCAGGAAATAGAAGCCGGGAATGGCCGGGTAGGTGAAGATCGGCTCGCCGGGCGCTGTATGTTGCCGCAGGAAGTCCACCACCTCCTGGATGGGACGTGCCTGATCGGCGGGCGCCCAGACGGAGGCGCCCGCGCCGCGCCGGAGTCAGTTGCACATAGCGTTGCACAGGTCCCAGCCTGCTGGGAGAGAGCGCTGCAGCTTGACTCATCGCGAACAGGCTCAAGCCGTGGAGGCGATCCGAGGCCTGAGGGACTGCCGCCATGATCGGCAGGAGCACTACGCTCAGCCCCACGACCGATCGGCCGGCCCACCGCAGGTCGTGGGCAGTTGTCGCAGCAGAAACTGATACCAGACGTGCAGCAGGTCTGCGCCCACCACCAGCAGCACCCCACCTGACCACACCATGTGCGCCGCGTCCATGCGCGGGTATTGGTTCAGGAGCAGCGCGGATCCGGCGGTGAGATACCATAGGCGGAGCGCCGTCCCGCCCGTCAGTGTTGTTTGTTCCTTACGCAGCGTGAGTAGCAGTTTCGCGAACGCTGCCCAGAAGGCCAGCGTCGGCAGGTACAGAAACAGCACGCCACTGTTGTCGCCGCCGGTGCCTGCATAAGGGCTCCAGGCAGGACCGGCGGCTCCCCACACGCCCAGAACGACCGCACTGGAGGCATCGGACCGAGACACTCTCAATCACGTAAACGGCGAGCAACCCCACGCATACGCACAATCCTACCGTTGCGCCACGCCGCTTCCACAGCTGCTGCTGTAGCGCACGACCAGCAGCAGAGGGGGCAGCACCGCCGCCACGAGGAGCACGCGGTCTGTCATTCTCAGTCGCGGCATCGGGAGGACATAGGCGGTCAGATCGACATCTCCCACGAAGCCACGCAGAAGCGCGACGTTCCCTTGGAGTGCTTTGATGAGCAGGACTAGCCAGGGTACGGTCACCGCACTGAAGCCGATCATCAAGAGGAGAGGACGGGCGTAGAAGCTTGCCTCGCGCGTGAGCACGACGCGGCCCTGGGCATGCGTTCCCAACCGCAGCGTGGCCGCGGAATGCCACGCCTGTCGCGGCAGCCCACGAAACCGCCGCTAGCGGCAGAACCAGAAGCCCTGCCACTACGGTCGAAAAATACGAGCGCACCAGCACCACTGCCGTCAACGGCAAGAGCGCGAGCGCCGCCATTTGGATGGCCAATCCGCAGTCGGCTGGCCACAGAGCCAATCCGGAAGCGGGCCTTTCCCTGCGACGCGATCCCCCCGAGCTCTCCACTCGCATCGGCGCGTCCCAGCCGACGCCCACCAGGTTCACTCTGCTTGGAGGGAAGGGTGTTGCTTGCTGCCGGCAGAATGAACCGCAACGGAAACAACCACCGCCACGAGCGAGGCGCCGGAACAAGCGGCATGTGGCGCTCGGCGACGACAACCAGCCATAGCGCGGACATCAAACCGTAGGCAGCCAAGTTCTGCTTGAACGCGAAGCCCACGCCGCTCGCAAGGCCGGAAACCAGGAGCCAACGGCCCAGCCCGGTCTGCAGATAGCGAGCCATCGCCAAAACTCCGAGAGTGGCAACCGCCGCGGTGATCCAGCCTGGGTGGAGACTCCAACGGTGGGGCACCGGATCCAGCATCAAAATGAGTCCTGGAGGAAGGGCCGCGAAGAACGGAGGCATCAGGTGCCGCCCCGCCGAATACAGAGCGAGGCTGAGTACGACCCGGCTGATGACCTGCGGCAACCGCAGCGTGACGACGTCAGTACCGAACCAGTCCATCAGTAGAGCCCCGAGATAGAATATCCCGGGCGTATAAGGCGTGGAGAAGTCGCGGTAGGGCAGACCGCCTAACTGCACTCGTCGAGAGTGGGTCGCAAAGTAGCCCTCTTCGAGTAAATCGAAGCCATACCACGAGACCCAGAGGTAGCCGATGCACACCAACGCACTTGTGAGGCCAGCCACAAAAAGTTCCTTCTGCCCTGCCGATCCCACGGCTACCTGCTTTCGATAACGTTGATGGTTGGGTCGCTACCCACCGGGTCAGTGCGAGAATCGCCGCAGACCAGCGAGAGTGGATAGCCGGACTAACACACTGGGGGGTTGAAGCAGTCTATCCTAACTCTTGTGGCTGCGGGAATCTTATGTCAACTTCTGCGAGCCAAATTGTTTTTGAATCATATACCACACGCTGTCGGGAAGTGAAGTTCTCAGAGAAGTCTCCTAGACCTGTCGGTTCGCCAAAATCCAATCGGCGAATCAGAGCCCGGAGCCCAAAGAGTATTTGATGGATTATGAGCGCAATGTCCCGACTCAACGCGCCTATTTCGAATATAATGTACGCGCACTGGCTGGCCGTTCCCGGCAGGAATCCCGGATCATCGGTGGCGATCATGATCCGGAAAATATCGCCATCTAAGGGGCCGCGCGAAGTTTCAAGTTCGCATGGTTGCGGTCCGTGACGCAGCGGTAATGATCTCACGGATTGGGTGCGATAGTGAATGTTCCACGTTGGCAACCTTTTGTGTGGACGTAGGCGAAGCCGGTGAAGCTGTTCTGTAGTGGGTGCGGCACCGGTTGGGTAAAAAGAGCGATCAAGATAAGAGGTTACTTTCAAGCCAGTGTAAGTCTCGGTCGTACGAAGAAACTTAAGGATTTTTTCGTAATTGGTTAAGGGCTCACCCGCCCAGTTCTTGGAGATCTCTGAGAACAGGCGATGTTCAACCGGATTCCATTTGGAGGCTCCGGTGGGGTAGTGAGCCACTGTAATAGTAAGGTCAAAGCGGTTGCAGAGCTGTCTTCGGAGCTCCGTCTTCCAGAGCAAAGTAGCGGCACGAGTTGCTCCCACCCGTATCGGCCAAGATGAGGAGTTGGCTGGCATGAGGGTAGCGAGAGATACCTTCCCGGTACCACCAGCGGGCGATCGAACGAGCTGCGAAGCGTGGAGTGTCATGAGAAACTCCCACAAAGATGGAGCCCCGATTGGCTATCAGATCGTAAATCCCGTAGGGGATAGCTACGCCGATAGAATCGGTTCGGAAATCGTGATCGTTGACGAGTATAGGAGAGCAATCCCAGCGGGCTCCGGGATTTTTGAAGTTGCCGACGAGTTCTCGTTTTTTGGTATCGACACTGATAATGGGAAGGTGCCGGCGCTGGAATCGGGTGCGTAATACGGAGATGTAGTCAAACTGTTGATTGCGGTTGGGACTGGAATCGGTGGCGAGCATCTTGTGGTTAACCCGGAGAGAGTATTTCATTTGGTGCAGCAAGCGGGCGACGGTATTCGGGGAAACACAGATTCCTACCTGATCGAGAAGGCAAGCGATCTTGCCGGTGGTTCGGCGACTCCACTTCAATCCGGTGATCGGGTCGCCTGCAGTGTCGTGCTCGAGAAGGATTTTGATGGCGGTGACTATTTTGGGCGTTTTTTTTCCACGGGCTTTCGTCCGCCGCCGGATCGACGCACACGACCGATTGCGACCTTCTGGTCCGATAGCTCTTGTCGTCCTCGGGCGACGGTGTGCGGATCCAAGCCGAGAAACTCGGCCAGTTGGGGATCGCCGCCGCGACCTAGTTTTAAGGATTCCAGGCCGGCGTACAACCGACGTTGTTGTTCATCAAGCAAGCTGTAGAAGAGAATGATCGCGGTTTTGAGTTCGTCAGGCAAGATCTCCACGGTCGTGATATCGGTCGCGATGGGAACAGTCTGAGACTGGCGCCGGGCCAATAATTGCCGGCGTCGGAGGTCAGGAGTCATGGAAGTGTAGAGATACAACCCCGAGACCTGCCGCCGGGTGACTCTGCGCTGCCGCACCAACTGCAGCAGCGCGTCATGCACTTCCACATGCAAGGTCTGGGCTAACTCCTCGGCGAAGTAACCCTTCGCGGATTGATTGACAAAGGCTTCGGCGGTAGTCAACAAAGTGCCGTAACGAGAAAACCATACGGACTGGCAGGACCAAAGACCATTGACATCGAAGTGAGCGATCTCTGGGAGCGTGTAATAGCGACCGCGGTGAGAGTAGCTGGAAAGGTAATCCAGTTGTCTCAGCTTCCGAAACACAGTGACATCCACCGAGGTACCGAGAGCCTGCTTAAGCTCCCGGAGATCGGCGATCTGGTTGCGGACGACTAATTGGCGAATAGCGCTGGCGGCAATAGACGATGGTCTCATAATGTTATAGTTCCGATTGAGTCGGCCTCCGAGCCGGAACTATAACAGAACAGCACACGCCCTGTCTACTTGGCGAGCGTATAGGAAATACTTGCTAGTAGGGGAAACTGAGTCGAGTTAGCTTGAAAATCGTCCAACGGCACCCAAGTCGATATGACCAATGTACGATTATATATGCCTAGTTATTTTTGCGCGGGCCCTAAGGGCTCGCTCAGAAATAACTTCACATTCTGGCGCGAAAGCCGACGGTCAATCATGAACCGGTTTCTGTTCGCTAAGCACGCTGAGCATCGCGCCCCTTCGAGCTGCGGCCCGCAGGCCCGCTGGCTTTGTTGCTCGCTCTCTCACGTACCGCACCGGTACGCATCGTCGCTCGCGCCTAGCCAGCAGTCCTGGGGCCTGCCAGCAGAATGCGAACTTCTGCGCGAACCCTTGGTGTTTCCTCGCGTCTTCGTGTCCCGTGGTATTTGTTTCGCATTACATAGGAGTTCTATATGTTCAAGCCTCGCACCATCTTCATCGCACTCTTCGGGCTGCTCGTTTCGTCTACGGCGCTCGCGCAAACCAGGCGCCCGATCACTCACGAAGACGTGTGGCTGATGAAACGCGTCGGAGCGCCGGTGCCAAGCCCCGACGGCAAATGGGTGGCTTTTTCGGTAATCGAACCTGCCTACGACGAAAAAGACCAGGTATCCGATCTTTGGATTGCGCCGGGAGACGGGAGCGCGAAACCACGCCGGTTAACGGCAACCCGGGGCGCCGAGAGCGGAGCAGTCTGGAGCCCCAACAGTCGTCGCATAGCATTTTCTGCCAGGCGTGAAGGTGATGAAGTCAATCAGATTTATGTGATCGACATAGTTGATGGCGGCGAGGCGGCCCGCGTGACTTCGATTTCAACCGGGGCGCGAAGCCCGCAGTGGCGTCCGGACGGCAAAGCAATTCTGTTCGCGAGCAGTGTCTATCCGGGCGCGATCGACGACGAAGCGAACAAGAAGATCGCGGCCGAACGAAAGGCGCGTAAGTATCGCGCGCGAGTCTATGATGGCTTCCCGATCCGCAACTGGGATCGCTGGTTGGATGAACTGCAGACGCACATCTTTGTCCAGTCATTGGAACCCGGCGCAAAACCGAAAGATTTGCTGGCGGGAACCAAGCTCGTCGCCGAGCCGGGATTTTCAGGACCCACGACTCCAGGGGGTGATGAATTGCAGGGGATCTGGTCGCCCGACGGCCAATCGGTTGTCTTTGTCGCTATGACCAACCGCAGCGCCGCGGCTTACTCTGAAACCAATACCGACCTTTTCCAAGTTTCCTCGAACGGCGGGGAGCCGAAGCGGTTGACAGCCGGTAAAGACAGCCACTATGGACCGAAATTCAGCCCGGATGGGAAAGCTCTTTACTGCAATTTTGTGCCGAATACGGACAGAGTCTACAACCTTAATCGAATTGTCAGCTTTACCTGGCCGGCAATGGGCGATCGAAAAGTGCTTACCGCGAATTTCGACCGCGCGCCTTCCGGCTTCGCGGTTACGCCGGACAGCAAGACCATCTTTTTGCTTGCCGAAGAGGCGGGTAACGAAAAACTCTATTCGGTTCCAGCCAGTGGCGGGGAGGTCAAGCCGGCCATGGATGTGACCCGCGGGGTTTATACGAATCTGGCCATTCCGTCGGCGGCGCCATCAGCAATGCTTTTTGCCGATTGGGAGAGTGCGACAAATCCTGCTGAAGTTGTGCGGGTTGATCTCGGGACCCGGACCCATAAGCCGATCAGCGATTTTAATGGTGAACGGGTGGCGCAGATTGAATGGCAGCCGCTGCGTCATTTCTGGTTCACGAGTAAGCGCGGCAAACGGATTCACAGCCTCATCGCCCTGCCGCCCGGCTTTGACGAGAACAAGAAGTACCCTCTGTTCGTCTTCATACACGGCGGGCCTCACACGATGACCCGGGACCAGTTTTTCATTCGCTGGAACTATCACTTGCTCGCCCAGCCGGGTTACATCGTCTTGATGACCGATTACACCGGCTCGACCGGATACGGCGAAAAGTTCGCTCAGGAGATTCAGGGTGATCCTCTCAAAGGCCCAGGCGAGGAACTGAACGAAGCCGCTGATGAAGCGATCAGACAGTTCAAGTTCATCGACGCGTCAAGGCAGGCCGCTGGGGGCGCGAGTTATGGCGGCCATCTGTCGAGCTGGTTACAGGCGACTACGACGCGATATAAATGCCTGATCAATCACGCCGGCCTGGTCAGTCTGGAGTCGCAGTGGGGCACCAGCGACACGATCTACTCGCGCGAAGTCAACAACGGTGGCCCCGTGTGGGAGCAAGGCCCGGTCTGGCGGGAGCAGAACCCGATCCGGTACGCATCCAAGTTCCGCACGCCAATGTTGATTACCGTGGGCGAAAATGATTTCCGGGTGCCGATGAACAACTCGATCGAGAACTGGAGTGTTCATCAACGCCTGAAGATACCAAGCAGGCTGATTGTATTTCCCGAGGAAAACCACTGGATTCTGAAGGGAGAAAACAGCAGATTTTTCTATCAGGAAGTGCATGCCTGGTTGAAGCGCTGGTTGAATGGTGAGAGTTAGCAGCAGATCCGAATAGCACAAAGTCACGAAGACACGAAGGAACACCAAGAACACTTTGGTTGCTATGAAGGAGAGCCCATGTTGATTAGAGGCGTTTTGTTCACACCTGTCGTTGCCTTAGCCGCTATGACCCGTCTCGCTTTTGTCCTTCTATTGTGCGCTTCGGCCGCGCTCGCCCAGGTTGCCACTCTCACGGGCCGCATCACCGACCAGACCGGCGCAGTGGTCCCGCAGGCTTCGGTCACCGCCCGCGCGACCGATACCGGACTCACGACAACCACGGAGACAACCTCCGAGGGTTACTACACGCTCCCGGCGCTGCCGCCCGGCCACTACGAATTGAACGTGACCAAACAGGGCTTTGTTCCGGTGAAGCAGACCGGCCTCGAACTCACGGTCCAGCAAGTAGTGCGTCTCGATATCACCCTGAAAGTCGGCGCGCTGAGCGAGACCATCGAGGTGCAGGCGCAGACCCCGCTGCTTGACAGCGAGAGCTCCACAGTGGGCCAGGTGATCGGCAACCGCCAGGTAAGCGAACTGCCGCTGCTGGGGCGCAACACCTATGCGCTGGCCATGCTGGTTCCTGCGGTACGACCCTCTTTCGGCGTGAACAACCTGGTAATCGACCAGATCAGCACCGTCTCCTATTCGATAAACGGCCAGCGCGCCAGCGCGAATGAATTCCTGCTTGACGGCGCTCCCAATTCCGCTCCCTCGCAAAACCAGCCCGTCATCAACGCCAATCCCGACATGGTCCAGGAATTCAAGGTCGAGACCAACAATTTCAGCGCGGAATTCGGCCGTTCGGCCGGCGGCGTCTTCAACGTCGTCACCCGCAGCGGAACCAACGATCTCCACTTCTCCCTCTACGAGTTTCTCCGCAACGACAAGCTCAACGCCAACGATTGGTTTGCCAACCGGGGCGGCCAGCCGCGCGCTCCCTTCAGATTCAACCAGTTTGGCGGCACCGTCGGCGGTCCGGTCGTCTTTCCCAAGGTCTACAACGGCCGCGATCGCACCTTCTTCTTCGTTAACGTCGAACTCGTCCGCTTCGTCCAGGGCATTACCTTCACCGGCACCACTCCGGATCCCAGCCAGCTCGCCGGTGACTTCAGCGGTCTGCGCAATGCCAATAATCAGCCCATCATCATTTACGACCCTGCCACCACCAGGCCGAGCGGCACGGGCTTCATTCGCGACGCTTTCCCGGGAAACGTCATTCCCGCCACGCGCATCGACCCCATTGCACGCAACATCATGCGCTATTTCCAGAGGCCCAACACGGCAGGGCAACCCGATCACGGGCGTCCAGAATTTCACGCGCACCGACGGCAACATCGTCGACAAGAACAGCTACAGCATCCGCCTCGACCACGGCATCAACAACTCCAACCGCATCTTCGGCCGCTACTCCTACGACGACACGCCCTTCCGCCGCGCCCCGGTCTACGGTCAAGCCACACCCGAAGCGCTGGCAGCCTCGCCGACCGCCGGCCCGCAAGTCTTCACGCGCCGCAACGCCGTCATCGAAGACACCCACACCTTCTCGCCGACTTTACTGGGCAGTTTCCGCTATTCGGTCACACGCCTGGTCAACAACCGCCGTCCTTACTCCGACGGATTCGATATCACCGAGCTCGGCCTGCCGGCCTATCTGAAGGATGCGATCGGCGACCCCCAGGCGTTTCCCGCGATCACCATTACCGGATTCAACATGACCGGATCGATCCCCAACATTATCGTCGGAGGGCTGGTGGGAGCAACCGACCTGATCCGTCTCGGCAACACCTCGCACGCCGCCCAGGCCAACCTGAGCAAGAATCTCACCAAACACACGCTGAAAGCCGGAGGCGAGTTCCGAGTCATCCAGTTCAATAACCAGCAGACCGGCGACACCAGCACCACCTTCGGCTTTACGCCCCAATGGACCCAGGGGCCCAACCCTGCGCAGTCGACCGCCACCGCCGGCTCGGCGCTGGCTTCGTTCTTGCTGGGCATTGGCGGAGGGGGCGTCACGCCCGCGCCCGCCCTCGCCCAATCGATCAGTTACTGGGCGGCATTCGTGCAGGACTCATGGCGCGTTACCCCCAGACTCACGCTCAATCTCGGAATTCGCTACGATTATGAATCGCCGCGCGTCGACCGCTTCAACCAGCTCACCAACTTCGACTACGGCCTCGCGCCTCCTCTCACCGCTCCTGGCTTCGACTTGAAGGGCGCGCTCACCTTCGTCGGTGTGGGCGGGCTTCCACGCCAGAACGCCGTTCCGGACCGCAACAACATCGCTCCCCGCGTCGGCATCGCCTACCGTGCTGACGCCGAAAGCCGTGATCCGCACCGGCGGGGGTCTCTTCTACTCGTCCACCACCGGTGTGGGCACCGGCTCCGGGGCCTTTGGCACTTCCGGCTTCCAGGCGAGCACGCAAGCCGTCACCAGTCTCGATGGCGTCACCCCCGTCTTCAGCTGGTCCAATCCCTATCCCGACGGATTCAATCAAGCTACTGGTAATAGCCTCGGCGCCGCCACTCTGCTGGGCCAGAGCGTGAGCTTCTTCGATCGGAGCAACTACACGCCCTACAGCTTCCAGTGGAATTTCAACATCCAGTATGAGCTGCCCAAGAACATCGTGGTCGAAGTGGGCTACGCCGGCAGTCGCGGCGTCGGCTTCTCCCAAAACCGCGAGTTGAACCAGCTTCCCGACTCCGCTCTCGCTCTCGGCGACGGTCTCCGCACTCAGGTCGCCAATCCCTTCTTCGGCCAGATTCAAGTCGGGCCGCTCGCTCAACCGATGGTTGCCCGCGCCCAACTCTTGCGGCCCTACCCGCACTTTCAAAGCGTGACCTCCAACCTGGCTTCCTGGGCCACCTCGAACTACCACGCGCTGGAGGCCAGGGTCGAGAAGCGCTACGCGTCAGGACTGATCCTGATTGCTTCCCACACGTATTCGAAGCTGATGGACTATGGCATCGGGACCTTTGCCGGCGAAACGCTCGGCGGGGCAGCGTTCCAGAACAATAACGACCTTGCGGCTGAATGGGCCAGCTCGACGCTGGACCAGACGAACCGCTATGTTCTCAACGCCGTCTATGAACTGCCGTTTCTCCGCAACTCGAAGGGCGCCGTCGGCAAGGCGCTGGGCGGGTGGCAAGTGGGCGGAATCTGGGTGGGTTTTTCCGGCGGACCGCTCGGTGTAAACTCGAACGTGAACAATACTTTCTCGCAAGGCGGCGGCCAGCGCCCGAACTGGGACGGCCAGAACCCGTGCGCGGCGAATCCAACACCTGATCAATGGCTGGATCGCGCGCCGTTTTCCAACCCGCCGGCGTATACCTTCGGCAACGCGCCCCGCACGTTCAACGGCTGTCGCAGCGACGGAACTTCCCAGGTTGACTTCACCCTTACCAAGAACACGCGCATTGCCGAGCGCTGGAACCTCCAGTTCCGCGCCGAAGTATTCAACATCTCTAACACGCCACGCTTCGCGCCGCCTAACCAGGCCTTCGGTAACGCTCAATACGGCGTCGTCAGCGCGCAGGGCAACTTGCCGCGGATCGTGCAGTTTGGTTTGAAGCTGATCTTACGAATTGAGGTGGGGAAATTCGCGTTACTTCTTCCAGGCCTTTTTTTCGTACGGGAATGCTTTCCAGTTTTCGCTCGCCCGGCCGTTGAGATCCCACACGACTCGGCCCTTGCGCAGGGTCAATTCTGAGACGATCAACCGGTCCCCGGCATTCGCGGCGCCGGCCGAATCGATGAATCCGAACTTGCCGCGGTCGACGCGCACCACGGCAACGTCTGCTTCCGCGCCCACATCGAGATGCCCCAGATCGGGGCGTTTGATCTCCCGGGCCGGATTCCAGGTCGACATTTGAATCACCTGGTCCAGGGGCGAACCCAGATTCAGCATCTTCGACATGACATTGGCCATGTCCTTCATCCCGGAGTTCATGCTGCTGATGTGCAGGTCGGTCGAGATGGAATCCGGATAGAAACTCTGTTCGTATGCGGGCACGGCAACGTACCAGTAGAAGCTCCCGGAGCCGTGACCAATGTCGAAAAAGATGCCCCGCTTGCGGCCGCCGGTCATAACCGGATTGACCTTGCCGGTCTCGAGCAGCTCCTCGCGATGACCGGAGTAGCAGTGCGTGTAGATGTCTCCTGCCCGTAGCTTGTCAAGCAGCAGGGTGGAGAGATTGCGGACCTGGTTCAGATACCCGAAGTCGACCATCACGGGCTTGTCGACGGCTTTTCCTGCCTTCGCCGCGGCTTCGATCGACTCCCAGCCGGGCCCGGCGAAGTGAGCGGACTTGAAACCGACGATGACGTCCGCATTGGCTTTCGCCATCTTGACCGCCGCGTCGGCGTCGAGTTCCGCAAGGTCATCCTCACTGCCCGTGCCCATACCCACGCCGGCGATGTTCAGCAGCGCGAGCACCCGTGTCTGCGCCTTGTCGATCACGCGGCGGCGGAAGTCGGGGAACGTGCGCCATCCCGAGGTCCCCGCGTCGACCACGGTGGTCACGCCGCTGCGGAAGGAGAAGGCATCGGGCTGGACGCTGCTGTCCCGCGACATCGACGTATTCTCCGGCCGTGGATAGACGTGAACGTGGATATCGATGAATCCGGGCGCCACGGTCAATCCGGCGATGTCGATTGTCTTCCGCGCCTGCGCCGCCGGGATATTCGGCGCCACGCGCGCGATTTTTCCGCCTGTTACCGCGACGTCCATCGGCGCGTTGATCTGGTTTTTGGCATCGATGACATGGCCGCCCTTGAGGAGCAGATCGTAGGTGGGGGTTTGCGCGCCGAGGGACGATGCCAGCGCGAAGAGTGCCGCAAGGATCTTACGCATGATTTCTCTATTTCTCCGGAAATTTCAATTTTGCGTTTGCCGGCGAAGCAAGCCTCGCCAACCTAAGGCGATTGGCAAGCTCAGAACGCTTCAACGCATGCTTGTAGTTGGCCCAGAACGAATCGGTTACGTCAGCTTCGCGCCCTGACATGGGCGAAGGAAATTAGCCGGTGGCAAGCTAGAAGCGCGGCCCCACGGTCACGGCACAAGCAAAGCAATGCGCCCCGGAGGGGCGCTGGACGCTGCCCTTCGTTGCTCCGGCGCCCCTCCAGGTCGCATTGACTATTAACCGCCTAACCCCGGGCTGCGCGTCACTTGCCCGGGGCTAATTCGCGCGCCACACTCCAGCGCCGGTCTGCTTCGCTGAGACGGCGCAACAAACCACACGAATCAGAACAGGTACTTCAACGCGAACTGCATCTGGCGATTGTCGAGCCAGGTGGAAGTGATTTGACCGAAAGAGGGCCCCCCAAGCTGCGCGTTGGGCGCGCGGAGTTGGGGCGTGTTCCACACGTTGAACACTTCATACCGGAACTGGATACGCTGACCTTCGGTGATCGGGAATTCCTTGAACAGTCCCAGGTCCCACACCTTCATGCCCGGCTGCCTGAGCGTGTTGCGCCCTACCGCGCCGTACTTGAGATTGGCGAACTGGAACGCATCCGTGTTGAACCAGCGCGTGGGATCCGGGTTGTCGAGCTTGGGATTCTGTCCGGGGACGTAATCGGGCCGCTGCGTGGCCGAGCTCGTTCCCTGACGATTGCCCTGCTGGGTGACCGTGAACGGAAATCCCGTCTGATATCCCACGACGCCGTTCAGCGACCAGTTCCTTAGGAGAACCCCTCTGAAACCGGTCCATGCGGCGGGCGCCGGCACATCCCACATGAAGCTGGTGGTAAATCGATGGCGGTAATCAAACCCTGAGTCAGACCTCTCGCACGCGAAGCAGTCCTGGTTCTGGACGCCGCCCGGCGTGAAGGGCAGGGACTCGTTGGTCCCGTACGCCTGGTCGATATTGTGCGCCCAGGTGTAACTTGACAGGAAAGAAAAGCCACGGCTGAAGCGGCGCTCTGCACGGAGCTGCATCGACTGGTAGTAAGACTTGCCGTCGCTCGCCAGGTAGCGGATCGTGCCCCAGCGCGGATAAGGCCGCCGCGGCTGGAAGGCGCCCGTGCCCGTAGGCGCGTCATTCAGGTTGCGGCTATTGTCGAGATGCGACGCCTGGCTGCCCACGTAGGCCATTTCCAGGACGGTCGATTCCGAAAGCTGGCGCTGTACCGAGGCGCTCCACTGCACGTTGTAAGCATTCACCCGGTCGGGCGCGATGTAGACGACGTTGATCGGAGGCGCCGCGGCCTCGAGGCCGATCGGGAAGGGATTCGCATACGTGAGTGCCGACGGGTTCAACGGGTCCCCGACAAAGGTGATGGATGCGCGCCGCTCGGGATCGGAGAACACGGTGAGATTGTTCATCTGGTTGGCGTTGTTGAAGACGCCGCCGCCGATCCGGACAACCCAGCCATCCGCCGGGCGGTAGGCGAGACCGACTCGCGGCCAGAAGCGGTTCTTCTCGGCGGTGTATAGGTGAATGACTTCTTCGCGCGGGCCCGGGGTCTCGGGGTAAAGGTAGCCGCCCGGCTGGTCGAGCCGCAGAGCGCGCTGGATGCCGTTGATCTCGTCCACGGTTCCGACATAGTCATATCGCAGGCCGAGGTTCAGCGTCAGCTTGCGCCCGGCCTTCCAGTCGTCCTGAATGTACCAGGCGTAGGTGTGCTGGCGAAACTCGACCGGCAGGATTCCTTCGGGTGACTGCGATTGCGACAGATAGCCGATGAGAAAATCGGCCGCCGAGTTGCCGGTCACCTGGCCATTGTGCTGGAACGCTCCGCGCGGGACGTTCGCGCCGGCACGATCCATGCGCAGCCTGCGGAAGTCGATGCCCGCCTTGAACGTGTGGACGCCGCGGTTCCAGGTGATGCTGTCCACTAACTGCCAGGTCTCGCTGATGTTGTAATCAGGGAGCAGGTCGCCGTCACCCATGGTCAGATATCCGGCGGCGGTTATAGGCAGGTATCCCGTCTCCAGCGGCGACAGGGGGCGCGACTGACCTGCGCCTGCGCCGGCGCGGATGCCCCTCAACCCGACCGACTCCGGATCGAAATCCGTGTTGGTGCGGGGGTTCTTGCGCAGAATCCAGTTGCGGTTGTAGCCGATCTTGGCCTCATTAAGCAGTGTCGGGCTGAAGATGTGGGTGTGACTGAGCACCGCGTTGCTCGCTTTGATTCTGCTGTCGATGGTCGAGAAATAGTTGATCGGAATCGTGGGGAAGTCGAATTTGAAGAAGGCGACGCGGGCAAACAGCTTGTCCTTGTCGCTGAAGCTGTGGTCGCCGCGTGTGAACAGCTGGTTGATATTGTTCAGCTGCTGATCGACGCCCGCCAGGTTCGAGCCGATCCCCGGAAGATTCGGCAGCGGGTGCATCTCCAGATAACGGCGTGAGATCGGCTCGATCCGGCTTTCCGGAATGATGTTGCCCGGAAAAACACCGCCGGTCGGGTCACGCAGCTGAGTCGTGATGGCGCTGAAATCCCCGCGCCTGAAATCCACGGGTATCACCGACGCGATCGAGGCGGCCTCATTCTTCTCCCGCTGACCTTCGTAGTTGACCATCCAGAACGTCTTGTCGCGGCCGTTGTACAGTTTAGGAATGTAGACCGGGCCGCTCAACACCATGCCGAACTGGTTGCGCTGCAGCACGTCTTTGCTCAGCGGTTCTGGACGAAAATAGTTTCGCGCATCGAAGTTATCGTTGCGCAAGAATTCGAAGAAGGCGCCGTGCAACTGATTCGTTCCAGGCCGGGTGAGGATCTCGACCTGCGCGCCGGCATTGTGACCGTATTCCGACGTGTAAGTGCCGGCGTGCACCTTGAACTCCTGGATGGCTTCGATGGACGCCTTGAAGAATGTCGCGTTATTGATGTTCCAGGCGGTGCTGACTCCGTCGTAGAGCACCTGCCCCTGGTTTTCACGCATGCCGTTCGCGCTGATGGCGATGGCGGTATCGCGCCGGCCATACTGGTTCGTGTTCGACGAGATGCCCTTGATCACCCCCGGCATCAGACCGGCGAGATTGGCAAAGTTTCGTCCGTTCAAGGGCAGGTCGATGATCCGCTTCTGCTCGACGACATTGCCCATGGTGGCGTCATCGGTGTGAAGAATAATGCCTTTTGCGCTGACCTCCACCGATTCACTGACGGCGCCTACCTGGAGCTGGAAGTCGACGCGAGCCTTCTGATTCAGCTGCAGAATCAGCCCGGTTCGGACGTCGGTCTTGAAGCCTTGCATTTCGGCGCGCACGGTGTACTCGCCCGGAGTCATCAATGGGAACACATACGTGCCTGAATCTCCCGTAACGGTTTTCCGGGTCTGGCCGGTGGCCATGTGAGTTGCAGTCACGGCGACTCCCGGGATCACTGCTCCCGTGCTGTCCTCGACGATCCCGAGGATTTGTGTCGACTCACCGCCTTGTGCGAACAACGAAGAAGCCCACGCTCACACTCAGAGCGCAGACGAGAAGGTATACTCGAATCATTGGCGCCTCCATGGAAATGGGAAGCACATTATATAAGTACTTTCTTGCTGTATTGCAATGATTCCTGGTGTTTCTTTGTATCTTTGTGTCGTGGGATTGGTTTCGCAGCTCTAACCACGAAGACACGAATAAACCGCGGCTCAGAAGATCAGACGAAGCGCGAACTGGATCTGCCGGGCCGGGAAGGTAGTGCGCACCTGCCCGAAGCCGGCAACCGAGCGGTTGGTGTTTGCGTTGCGAAAATTCGTGTTATTGAAGAGATTGAAAGCTTCGGCGCGAAACTGCAGCGATACCGACTCACCGGAAAGCTTGATCGCCTTCGCCATTCCCAGGTCAAGCTGGTAAAGAGAGTAGCTGCGCGCCACATTGCGTCCTGCGTTGCCGAAAGGTTGGCTCGAGTCGGTGGGGACTACCACGGTGGCCGCATTGAGATAATTGTCGATCGAACGGCTATCGGAGGGCGTTATGACCGGGCCCGTCAGATTGGGACGGTAGCTGATGCCACCCCTCCAGTCCGGAAGAGTCTGTGAGACCTGAAAGGCCGCGGGTGGATTATAGGCGAGGTTCAGGGGCTCGCCGCTCCACATGTTGTTGATTGCGGAGAGCTGCCATCCTCCCAGGAAGTAATCGGCGGCAGTTGCAGCGCTCGAGAGGTAGCGGCGACCCTTGCCGAAGGGAAGTTCGTAGACGATGCTGGTGGTGTTATTGAAGGTTTGATCGAAATCGGAGACGGCCTTCTCGGCCCTGATGTTGTAAAAGCTCTGCGGGCTCGACCGGCCGCCGCTCCCCTGAGCTTCAAGCGCCTGGCCGACGTTGTCAATCGCCTTCGAATAGACGAAAGAGTTCAGGAAATAGAAGCCGCTCGATAAACGCCGCTCGAACTTCGCCTGAAGCGCATGATAGTTGGCAAAGGCGCCAGGCCAGGTCACCGTAATGGCTCCGAAAGCCTGGTTAGGCCGCCGCGCCTGGATGGAGAGGCTTTCACCGGGACGATTCGGCCGGGCCTCGTTGTAATCCGCGAAGAGAATCAGGTGAGTCGATTTACTCCCGACATATGCCAGGTCCAGAATCGTATTCCGGAAAATTTCGCGCTGGATTGAAAAGGACCAGTTTTGCACGTACCCGGAGGGCGAGTCAGGCGGTATATAAGAGATGTTGGCCAGAATCGGATTGAACTTGTCAGGATCCGTCAGCCCCTGCGGATATCCCTGCTGAGTGGGACGAAAGTCAAGACCGGCAGGGTTCTGCGCGATCGCGGCAATCACGACCTGCGGACCATTGATCCCGAGGATGTTTCCTCCGCCGGCCCGGTTGAAGTGTACGTAGCTGATGCCGTAGCCGGATCGAATCACGGTCCTGTTGTCCATGCTGTAGGCCAGGCCGAAGCGGGGCGCCCAGTTATTGCGATCCGGGTTGACCAGCGCCCGGTCGGTGACCGATCCCTCTTTTGCCTGGATCAACTGGTTGCTGACGGGATCGAAGTTGCTGAGCCTGTTGTCGCGTTCCCACTGGGGCGTCGCATACTCGTACCGGACCCCCAGGTTCAGCGTCAGCCGGGAATTCACTTTCCAGTCGTCCTGCAGGTAAGCGAAGTTCATGGCCTGACGATATTGAGCGATGTAGAAATTCACCAGCTGATACTCGCTTCGCGCCCCGAACATGAAATCGGCGAGGTTGTGGGTCTGAGAATCTGCTGCGCCTCCCGCCGGCCTGCTGAACTGGCCATTGTAGATGTCGCGCCCGTAGAGCGGGTTTACATCCTGTATTTCGGTATGAATGCGCTGATATTCGTAGCCCACTTTCAACGAGTGCCGGCCGAGTATGTAGGAGTAGTTTGCCTTGGCGTTCGTCACGAAGGGATGCTGCCACTGAGGGTTGGTCGCCTGCCGGCCGAACGCCGAGAATCCGGTGACCTCCTGCGGCGTCAAGCCCCCGGTGAGCCGGGGATCTTCGGAGAGTCCGGCAATTCCGTAGAGCTCGCGCATACTAGGGCCGCCAAGTCCGGGGGGTTCCTTGCCGGCGCGCGTCCGGGATAAGCCGACCCGGATCTCCAGCAGCGAGGGCGCTGACGGCGTATAGGTGTAACCCGAGGCCATCTGCTGATTCAGAACGCGAATGAACCCGTTGCCTCCGCCACCGGAGGGTCCCGGGATCGTGGGAGCCTGGAAGATATTGCTCTTGCGGTGGCTGAGACGGACAAATGTGGTCGAGCGGCTGCTGATCTGCCCGTCCAGTTTCAGATCGATCTTGTCATTATTGTTCGTGTCGCGCCTCAGATTGACGAAATTGTTTCCTCGCCCGGAGCCTGTATTCGGCGGCGGCAACTCCGACAGTACGCGGCGGGCGAACGGGGTGATCCTGTCCTGGGGAATCGGGGTATTCGCGGGAAAGGTTTCTTCAGTCAGAGGGTTCCTGACTGCAACCGGAAAGATGCCCTGACGGTCATCGAGAGTCGGGAGACTGGAAAACTCGGGGAATTTCAGCCGCTCTCGAAAGCCTTCATAGTCGGTAAAGAAAAAAGCGCGGCTCTTCACAATGGGTCCGCCGAACGTCAATCCGAACTGGTTGCGCTGAAACACGGGCTTCCCCGTGGCGGGGCGGAAAAACCCGGCCGCGTTCAAACTTGTGTTCCTGAGATATTCCCACGCGGTGCCATGAAACTCGTTCGTGCCGCTCTTCATCGAAGCATTTATCACGGCGCCGGAACTCCGGCCATACTCGGCGCTCATGAGGCTGGTGACAACCTTGAATTCCGCCACGGCATCCGGGGTCAGCTGCATGACCTGGTTAGAAAAGCCCTGGTTGCTGGTTCCGTAAGAGTTGTTGTCGATGCCGTCCATCAAGAAGTTATTAAAGATGCTGCGCTGCCCATTTACATTGAAGGCCCCTTCCCGCGGAGGATTGGCGAAGGCGTAAGCGGAGCGGCGCACACCGGTGGTCAAGAGCGCGAGATCCGAGTAATTGCGGCCATTCAACGGGAGCTCCACGATCTGCCTCTGGTTGACAACCTGGCCCCGATCGCTCGTGTCCGTTTCCAGCACCGAGGCAGCCAGGGCTGCAACCTCGATGGTCGTGTTCAATTCGCCAAGCTTGAGGCTGAAATCGACCCTCTGGCGGGCTCCCACCGCGACCTGCACATTGTCGATTACCGCCGCGGAAAACGAGGCCATCTGGACTTCGACTCGGTAGTTTCCGATCTTGACGTTCAGGAATTGATAGTTGCCGTTTTCGTCGGTAAACGTCCTGGCTGAGATTCCCATCGCGTTGTGGGTCAGAGTGACCGAGGCGCCAGGCAGCACCGCGCCGCTTTCATCCTTGACTGTGCCCAGCACGGAAGCAGTTTCGAATTGGGCATAGAGGCCCTGCTGAAAAATAAAACCAACGATGAGCACAAAAATGCGATGCGCGGATCCTGACCCGGACCGGATTCTCATTGCAGGCATAGGGAACTCCTCAGGGAGGGGAGGGCATTGACGTGACAACATCCTCGGAGTGAATCAGTCACTCTTGAAAATGATGACGAGGATAAGTGAAAAAGAGTTTGTCGCAATATGAATTTCTTGTTTCAGAATTACGCTTGGTTCGCTGGTTTCCTAATAACTTCTTGCGTTTTTGGCAAGATTCTTGGTGTTTCTTCGTGTCTTTGAGTCTTCGTGGTATTTGTTAGACAGCTCAACCACAAAGACACGAAGACACAAAGAAACACTAAGAGCACTTCGGTTGCGACCCACGGCTGCGTTAGGTCTTCGAGTCTTGTGGTCATAGATCCGGGCGCGGCGAAAGCCCGAGATCATCCAACGTTCGTTGGGATGGAAGAAGTTCCGGTAGGTCGCGCGCAGGTGGGACCGAGGCGTGGCGAATGACCCGCCGCGCAGCACCTTCTGGTTAACAAACCATTTGTCGTTGTACTCGTCGAATTCAGACTTGAACCCGGGGTAGGGAACGTAATCCGAGTTGGTCCACTCCCAAACGTCGCCGATCATCTGATGGCAACCGTAGGCGCTGCGCCCGTCGGGAAAGGAACCGATCCGGGCGACACCCCACACCTGGTTTTCGAACAGATTAGCCTTCTCGGGGTCATCTACGGTACGGCTATCTTCCCAGGGGAAACACCGTTTTTGCTCACGGGCGGGATCAAAGCAGGCCGCTTTTTCCCACTCTCCCTCGGTCGGCAGACGACCTCCCGACCATTTTGCGAAAGCGGACGCTTCGTAGTGGCTGACATGAGAGACCGGCTCGTCTGCTTTAGCGCTCACCGGATGAAGACCCCAGAAGTCCCTGATCATCCACTCGGCGCCATTCTGTTCCCAGTATAGCGGCGCCTGGCAGCCTGTCTGCGACACAAAATCCCAGCCTTCGGCGTACCACCACCGGTAGTCACGGTAGCCGCCGGCGTCGATGAACTCCAGGAACTCGCCGTTACTGACCGGGGCGCGATCGATCGCGAAGTCATGCAGGTACACTTTGTGCATCGGCTTTTCGTTATCGAAGGCGAAGTCGTTCCCGGAATAGCCCAGATCGAACAATCCGCCCTCAACCTCGGCAGATCCCCGGACGGCCCTGGCCGGCGGAATCTGGGCCCGACGGGGCGGCCCGTATTGATCGCAGAGCAAGTGTTTGATGTCATAGACCAGCAATTCCTGGTGCTGCATTTCGTGCTCCAGCCCCAACCTTACCAGCGGTAGGACCGTCTCGGCTTCCGAAGATTCCTGGATGTGAGCCAGCAGCTTCAGCATCGATCGGTCAATATGGTTCCGGTAGGTCACGGTTTCCGCTACGGTGGGGCGCGAGCGGGTGCCGCGCCGGGCACGCTCGATCCTGGGTCCGAAGCCCTCGTAATAGGAATTAAAGAAGAAGAGGAACTCCGTTGAGTAGACTTCGTATCCGGGCAAGTAGCGCTCGAGCAGCGTTTCGAAGAACCATGAGGTATGGCCGAGATGCCACCGCGGCGGACTCATGAATTCAGCCGTTTGCACTACGTAGTCTTCGATTTCAAGCGGCGCAACGATCTCCATGGTTCGCCCGCGCACATCCTGATAACGATCCATCATGGTTTTGGTTTCAACCTGCGCCTGTTCTGCATCGGTTCTGAATGTCATTGGTTCATCTCCTTTGCATTCCGCGCCGTTCCCTGCCTCCTACCGCCTACTGCTTCTTTCAATTTACCTGCGCAGGGCTCGAGGCACAAATGGGATTTGTCGAAACGTGGTTTTGGGGGTGGGCAAACTGTGATCGCACAAGGCGCAAGCTTCGCCAAGGCCCGTGGGGCCGGCAGTGCGTGGGCCCGGGGTGAGAGACTGTCTCAAAACCTCCCGATCCATGTGCGGACGGGCTATCAAGCCCGTCCCGCTTCCGAGGGGGCACAATGAACTTGTTAGGCTAAGGATACCGATGTGTGCGCAGTTTTCACGTTTCCATGTGCCTCCGACCCGGTAAAATGGAGCCGAAGTCAAGGCATGACAGTGAAAGGATGTGGAGCGTGAATAGGGCCGGCGGGGTCGAAGCGGAGACTGTGGAGCTGCGTGATCGACAGAGAAGCCTTCGCCTGCAGAACCGCGCGCTTCTCAAGCTCGCCAAGAGCGACAGCCTGGGCGGGGGCGATTTAGCCACGGCCTTGCGCGAAATAACCGAGATCTCTGCCAGAATCCTGGGCACCGAGCGAGTGAGCGTGTGGTTCTTCACCGAGGACCGCTCCAAAATCCAGTGTCTCGACCTTTACGAGCGAAGCGCCCGCCGCCACTCGCAGGGGCAGGAGCTGGCAGCGGCCGACTATCCTTTGTACTTCCGCGCCCTCGAACAAGATCGCACGATCGCCGCCCACGACGCGCGTTCCGACAGCAGGACTCGGGAATTCCGGACATCGTATCTCACACCTCTCGGAATCGCGGCCATGCTCGACGTCCCCGTGCGGGTGGAGGGGCGAATGCGCGGAGTCGTATGCCACGAGCACGTGGGATCTGCTCGAAGATGGACGGTGAGGGAGCAGAACTTCGCTGCCTCGATTGGAGACTTCGTTTCCCTGGCCATCGAAGCGAGCGAACGTAGACGGACCGAGCTGGCATTGCGGCGGAGCGAGAAGCGGTTCAGATCCCTGATCGAGAACGCGCTGGACGCGGTTGAGATCATCGACAGGGATGGGACCATTGTCTATTCCAGCCCGTCGCTCGAGAGAGTGATGGGCTACACTCCGGAGGAAGTGCTCGGCAAGCGCGCGGCCGAGTATGTCCATCCGGATGACCTGGACTATCTCACCCGGATCCACGAATTCACGGTTGCCCATCCCGGCGTCATTCAATCGGCTGACCTTCGATTCAGACATCGGAATGGAGAGTGGCGCTACCTGGAGTCGGTAGCTCACAATCTGCTCGAGGACGAGGATGTATCCGGTATCGTCATAAATTTTCGAGACGTCACCGAGAGAAAGCAGGCCGAGAGACTGCAGCAGGAATACAGCCGCGCGCTTGAAGACAGGGTCTACGAACGCACCAGAGAGTTGAAGTCCAAGAACGAACAGCTCGAACAAACGCTGTCGCAGTTGCGGGAGGCGCAGAACCAGCTCATCATTCGGGAAAAACTGGCGTCGGTCGGAGCACTGGTGGCCGGCGTAGCCCATGAGGTGAATACGCCGATCGGCGCCGTCGTCAGCGCCGCGGACCTGTCTGATCGCGGCCTGAACAAGGTGTTCAGGCTTATCGAAGCCGCCGAGTCCATCGAAAGTCTGAAACATGAATCGTACTTGCAGGAGTTGATGGCGCTCCTCAAAGAGAACAATCGGGTGATAGCGAGCGCGGCGGAAAGAGTCTCTCGCATCGTGCGCAACTTGAAAAACTTCGCCCGGCTCGATGAGGCCGAACTGCAATGGGCCGACATTCACGAAGGTATCGAGAGCACCTTGAACCTTATCGAATACGAGTTGAAGAATAAAGCCACGCTGATCAAGGAATATGGCGAGATTCCGAAGGTGCTTTGTTATCCGAATGAGCTGAATCAACTCTTCTTGAATCTGTTCCGCAATGCCGTGGAAGCTCTAGAGGGGAACGGGACTATTACAATCAAGACTCGCGCCGATGCCGGCAGCGCCTTCATAAGGGTTGCCGACACGGGCAGGGGAATCCCGCCAGAGAATCTTCCCAGGATCTTCGACCCGGGCTTTACCACCAAGGGGACGGGAATCGGTACGGGACTCGGCTTATCGATCTCGCACAGTATCGTTCAAAAGCATAAAGGACAGATTCAGGTCGAGAGCCAGGTCGGGAAAGGAACGGAATTTACCGTCACGCTCCCGTTGAACACAGGATCTGGGATTTAGGATCCAGGATTTAGGTGAACCAGGATCCGGACAAATCCTGGACCCTGAATCCTAAATCCTGTCTTCATAGCCCCAGTATCGGCTGCAGTGCCTTGATCACATGGTCAAGACGATCGGCCGCGGCTCCATAGTCGATTTGAAGCAGTTTCAGATTCTTGAGGCTGCGGACGTTGGCCGGTAAAGGAACGGAAGGATGCAGCGGCATTTGAACGGCCGCGGATTCGGCCAGCATTGCTTCGGCTTCCGGACTCAGCAGAAAATCGATCAGCTCCTTGCCCTGCTGGGGGTTGGGTCCGCCGGCGATCAGCGAGACCACGTTCGGGATAAATGGCGTGCCCAGCCCCTGTTCGTCGGGGTATACGACAACGACCGGGTTGCCCGAAAGCAAGGCCAGGTTGGCGTCATCGGTATCGGTGAGCCCGATTGCGAATTCGCCGGTCTCAACCAGGCGCCTTACTTCGGACTTACTGGCCGCTACCGTCACCTCGTTTCGCTTGAGATCCTGGAAAAACTGTACGGCCCTTTCGTCGCCCAGGGCGGCAAAGAGCGCGGCGGCATGAAACGACATGGTGCCGAAGCGAGGATCGGAGATCACCACCTGATTTTTCCACTTCGGATCGGTCAGATCGAAGATCGATTTCGGAGCTTCCACTTCCTGGACCAGACTGCTGTTGTAGAGTATGACCCGGCAGCGCGCCGAAAAGCCCGTCCAGTAAGACTCCGGATCTTTGAAGCCGGCTGGAATAGCGTCCGCGCCGGGCGACCTGTATCGCGCCAGGACGCCGTTTTTCTTGAGGATGAGTGTGCGAAGCGGTTCGTCGCTCCAAAACACGTCTGCCTGGGGATAAACTTTCTCGGCCAACAGGCGATTGGCCAGGCCGATCGAGTTCGTCTCGGCGTCGTAGACGGCTCGAACAGAGATTCCGCTCTTCTTTTCGAAGGCGCGAAGCACCGGTTCCGAAAAGGGACGATCGGTGGAGACGTAGATCACGACCGGTTCCCGTCTCGCCTGGCTGCACGAGGATAAAAAAATCAGGATCCCAACCAGCACCGAAACCAGGGCGGGCACACGCGGGCGCCTGGTTCCTGGCACGTGATTGGGAGGCTTCTCAGCATTTCCTCGCATAGTTGTCGTCGAAGAAAGGTGTTCCGTTGGAATTCCCGACCCAGTAAGCTACGTCATGAAGCCGCCTGGAGTCGAGGAAACTCCGGTTGCCGAACCCCAGAATCTCTCGATGAACATAACGGTTCTGACTTACGTCGAACAAGAAAACTCCAAGGACTACGACCTCGTTGTAGATCAGGTGGCTTCGGCCCTGCGTGAACACAACCACAAGGTTTCGGTTCTGGGGACGAATTCAAATCTCAGGAAACTGATCTCCGGGCTGAGACGGCTCAAGCCCGATCTGGTTTTCAATTTGATGGAAATGTTCGGCGATGATGTTACGGGCGATGTCGCGGCCGCAGGCCTTCTGACTCTGATGAAGCTGCGCTATACCGGATCCGGGCCCGGAGAACTGTACCTTGCGCAAGACAAGGCTCTCGCCAAGAAGATCCTGGCCTTCGAGGGGATTGCGTTTCCGCGGTTCGCGGTCTTTTCCAGGAAGGCGGAACTGGAAACCGGCGGCAATTTGCGCATGCCGCTCTTTGTCAAGCCGCTTCGGATGGACGCTTCAATCGGTATTGATCGGAAGGCCCTGGTCACGGATACCGTCGCGCTCATGAAGCGAGTAGTCGCCATTCATGAAGAATGTGACGATGCCGCGCTTGCCGAAGAGTATATCGAAGGGCGGGAGTTTTATGTCGGGATACTCGGCAACCAACAACCGCTGGCCCTGCCGCCGATCGAAGTAGATTTTTCCGGTCTTCCCGAAGGGGCCGTACGCGTCCTGGACACAAAAGCCAAGTGGGAGAAGCAGAGCGCCGAATACAAGGGAACCAAATCGGTAATCGCCGACATTCCAGACGAGTTGAAGGCAAAGTTGCACAAGGTGTCACTCGACGCGTATCGCGCCCTTCGTGTGCGCGATTACGGCCGTGTCGACCTGCGGCTCACAGATACCGGTGACATCTATGTCCTCGAGGTCAACGCAAGCTGCTACCTCGAGCAATCGAGCGAGTTCGTCATGGCCGCCGCCGCGGCGGGAATCGAATTTCCCGACCTGATCCAGAAGATTGTGGACCTGGCGCTGGACCGCTACAAGGTCGGTAAGGCGAGTCGCTGAGCGATTTCCTGAGTGCTTCTTTGCGTTTTAGCGTCTTGGGGTATTGGTTCGTGCGGACTGCGTTCAGCCACCTTCTGAACGACAACATGTTGGTTTGAACGCTTCGCTAAGCGCTAAGGCAGGTAGGTTCCGCGCAGCACATGATTCATGGCGAGCGCCGTGATCAAGGTAGTAAGCGCCGTGGCGGCCTGAACCTCCTGGTTTTCCGGATAGACCTGCCGCAGCGAGTCGGCGCGCCCGGCGAGGTGACGCAGTAGCAGGCGGGTGCGCTCGGGAAAGTGACCGGTCCAGCGATACACGTTTGCCGTAAGGTCCCGTTCCAGTTTGAAGATCAGGGCCGAGGCCTCCTTCCGTGGCAGATCGGGTGCGGTGTCCTCGGGCTGGCCGAGATCTTCGAAGATAGCCCGCAAGGCCCCGTCCAGCCCGTGGGGAAACTCCACGTCAGTCTCGGACAACTCACTATAGAACTGATCGATTGAATGGCTGACCTCACCCACGTCTTCATCGAGTTCATCGGCTGTGACCTTGGGGTCCTGGTTCGAGAGAGTTGCTACGGTGAGGTCGCAGTACTGCAACTTGGCCAGAGCGTCCGGCCAGCCCTTGTATTCTTCGCGCCAATTCAGTCCCGGGGTCATCCACACGGCGAAGGTCTCGGCCCAATCCTCGTCTGGATGTTTCTGGGCGTACCATCCGGGCAAGTGCCGCACAAAACGCCGGCTGAAAGGCTCTGGACGATACTCTTCGACGTAGGGCTGCGTAATCGACCCGAAGATCTTGACCCAGTCCTGATTGTTGTAAAGCTGGTAGGCGTAGTTCACCACGTGACCCATCTCGTGGCGCAGATAACGCAGAATATCGGTGCGGCTTTTCCCTTCGACCAATCCCGCGCGTTCCGCATGGATAGCTGTGAGCTCCGGCCGCGCCAGATAGAATGGAATCGCAATGGCAATCGTGTCAAAGGGAACTCCCCATTCAGTCGAGAGGTAGAATCTGGGCTTCAGACGAACGATTCCCGCGTTGCGGACCTCCTCGAGAAAACCGGCCAGCACAGGCTCCAGCGGCGTGCCCGCCAGGGTAAGTCCCAGATTTCGGATCGGCGTCGATCCAAGAGCCGATTCGTGGAAGACTTTTTCGGGCGCAGACATAGTGTCCTCCCGGCAGTCTCCAAGGATACCGTTTTTCGGCGCGCCCGGCCAAGACCCCTCTTGCCCAAACGGGAAATTCCGCGCGATACTGACAGGCAGTCGAGCTGCGGTGGCTCGTCGACAACTGCGGGCAATATCGGACACGATGAGTCAGAGACCGGCTGATTCCCCGGCAACCATCGGCTTTCGCGTCAAGACGGCACGCGCTATCGCGGTGCTGCTGGCCGGTCCTGTCGAAGCGCCGCGCCTGCTGGAGCGGCGCGATGTGCAGCTGTGGGATCCTGACCTTCCCGAGACCAGGGAGCCTTATCACGCGGCGCTGGAACTCACTGAAGAGGCGGGAGCCAAAATCGTGGGACGCGCCAGAGATGCCGTGCAGGCGATAGCCAATCGCGCGGTACGCGACCTTGAAAGCAAGTTGCGAGCCGGCGGCTTCAAGCTCCATGGAGTCGGCCTGGTCGTGGGGAGCGATCGCGATCCCGGTAAACTTGGCAACCCCCACATCCGCGCCCATGCTTCAGAAGGCCGGCTCTTCCGGGAAGTACTCGAGGCGGGAGCCGCCGCCTGTGACGCTCGATCGATGATCCTGGTGGAGAGCGAGGCTTACGCCAAGGCGGGTGCTCTACTCGGCCGTTCGCCGGACGACCTCAAGGAAGCCATAGCGCAGTTGGGCCGTGCCGCGGGTCGACCCTGGGGTGCCGAGGAGAAGATGGCTACCCTGGCCGCCTGGGTTGCGCTGGGCGCGTAGTCTGGCGATAGTCTGTTCGGCGCATTATAAGGATGGCAATGAGGACTTTGCTCCGACGCGATTTTCTGAAAGGGCTGGCTCTGTTGCCGGCCGCCTTCCCGCTTAAGAGACAAGTTCGGCGGTTGTCCGGATGTCCGGTTCAATGGAACGGGTTTTTTCCGGCTTGAAAAGAAGGACCGCTGGTGGCTGGTGACGCCGGAGGGCAACGCATTCCTTTCTTTCGGATTGAATCACGTCACCCCTGGTTTGCTGCGGCGGCCGCAGTGCATCGACCACTGGACGAAGACCTTCGGCGCCCGGGACGCTTCCGATGTCCGCCAGTTTGCCGCCGGGTACGCGCAGAAAGTGCGGGAAGATCTTGCCGCTCTGGGGATGAACACGCTCGGCGTTCACTCGTCGTTGCGCGACCTCCCGTCCGGCGCAGTTCCCTACATCCACACCGCGCGCTTCGTCGATATCTGCCATTACATGACTCCCTCCGAATCCGACTTCCTCGATGTGTTCTCTCCCGCGTTCGAGTCACACTGCGACCGTGTGGCGCAGTCCGAAGTGCTGCCGAGAAAAGACGATGCCTGGCTGATCGGCTACTTCATGACCGACTGCCCGGTCTTCACCGATCTGGACGCCGCGCCGCGGAGCAACAGCGTGTACGGCGCCGTTCGCAAGGGATTGCCTACCTGGCCGCGCGTATTGAGGAACCTCGAAGGGTCCAGCCCCGGGAAACGAGCTTACACCGCGGCGATGCGGGAGTTGTATGGCGGAGACATTACCCGGTTCAACGTCGTCTACGGAACCGCATTCTCTTCTTTCGAGGCGCTTGAGCACGCGATGAACTGGAGGCCGCAGACGGACGCAAACAACGCCCTCGAAACCAGAGACAACCTGTTCTTTCTGGAGCGCGTCGTCGACCGCTATTACGCGGTGGCCGTGGCATCGATTCGCCGCTACGATCCAAATCATCTTGTTCTGGGCGACAAGCTCAACGGCAATACCGACACGCCGGACTCGATAGTGAGACTGGCCGGGCGGCACGCGGACCTCGTGTTTTATCAGATGTACGGCTTCTGGGAGGAGCAGAAGCCCAAACTCGACGCCTGGTCGCGGCTCACCGGCAAGGCTCTCTTCAACGGCGATTCGTCATACGCAGTGCCTTACGATCAGATGCCCAATCCTTATGGTCCGCATTGCGCCAGCCAGCAGGAGCGGGCAGGGCGGTTCCTGGAATTCGGTGAGCACGCCTTCGCCCGGAGTGACTTTGTGGGCTGGACGTGGTGCGGGTGGATCGACGGCTTGAAGGCGCAGCAGCAGGAAAAGCAGCATTCCGGCGTGCAGGATCCGTGGGGAAATTACTACAAGCCGTTGACTCAGGCGATGGCGGGATTCTCGAACCGGCTATATGACCTGGCTCGACGATAGAACCGTGGTTTTTTACTCTTACCACCGCGAGTCGCCGTCCCGCGTCGCGTGCCGGCGAGCGGCGTCGAAGCGCCGATGGTTCCTTGACCGAAATGTCCCGGAGCAGAGAAGCTGAAACACTTGTCATGATGCCCCTGCGCAAGGAACTCGAGTTCGTCCTGGGGGCGTACACCAGGCTTGGACATCGGGCGCTTCGGTCGCCGCTTGGCCGCTTGCAGGTGGTCCGCCTGCCCGATCTCGGTCTGACGCTTGCTTCTGGCGGGACCGGGAAAGCCCAGTTCGCCCTTCAGACGCAGCACCTATTGGATACGGATTCTGGCTGGGGCCTGGTTATTTGCGCCGGCGCGGCCGGGGCCCTGGCGGACGATGTGGCCGTGGGCGACGTGATTGTGGCCACGGTGACCTTGGAACACGATTATCAGAACAAGTTCAATTCTCGGCCAATGCCCCGATTCGAAGGCGCGCCGGCGGCGATCGCCGAACTGCGGCTGGTCTCGGCGCAGCAGTCATTTGGCGTGCACTTCGGAACGGTAGCGAGTGGAGACGAAGATGTTGTCGATCATGCAAGACGACTGGCTCTCTGCCGGCAAACAAAGGCACTGGCAGTAGCCTGGGAAGGAGCCGGTGGAGCCCGGGCGTGTCGATTCAGCCGGGTGCCTTTCCTGGAGATTCGAGGGATTACGGATACCGCCGGCAGCACTGCGCCATCCGATTTCGATCAGAACCTGGAGTTGGCGATGACCAACCTGGCGAATCTGGTCTTGTCCTGGATCAACCTGAGATCTTCAAAAGACAAACACACTGACTCATTTCTCATTGGTCATTAGTCATTGTCGTCATTCGACATGTACAAATGATTAATGACCAATGACCAATGACAAGTGATCACCGCGCCTGCTTCTCGAGCGTCGTCTTTGTGATTTTCAGCACGGCTTCCATGCCGCTTTGCGCCTCGCTGCGGACCTTGCCGCGAATCATGCGGCCGACGAAACCGGAGAGACCATCCGAGCGGCTCCGATTGACATTTATAAACCAGAAACCCTTGCCACGCGATGGGTCGGGAACGAGCACGCGGAGCTCGAGCGCCGTCCAGAAATAGTGGCTGGCATAAATCTGCTTCGAGGCGACGGCGACGGCCTCGGGCCGTTCGGCAATCACGACGTGGTTGATGCGGATCGTCGGCTTGAGCCCGAACACCGCCTCCTGCCAGTAGAGAAAGAACGTCGAACCTGGAATGGTGTATTTCGGGTACTCGAGCAGGTAACGCCGCAGGTCGGGCATGTACTCGGTCAGCTCCGGCATCCGGTTCACCATGGATTCGAATTCCTTGGCCACGAACGTGGGACGATCCTGGTCCCGATATTCCGCCAGACGCGAGTTACCCCCCTCACGGTACGCCTTCGCATACTCCAGGGCGAGCTGCTTGACCAGGGCGTTCACATCCGCCGAGGCGGTCGGCTTCGACCAGTCGACCGCCTTGCGTACGCGCTCGAGCGCGTTCTGACTGAGCTTGATTGCGCAGTTGCCTACCTGGCACTCGCGCAGGTCCGCGATATCGTCGTCCGGCAGGACGAGCTGCGCGAAATCTTCGGGCCGCGGCGGATCGCTGATCTTCTTCGTGATACGAAAGTTTTCGCCCTTTTCGAAGTTCTCGATGTCGGTCACGGCTCGCACATAGAGTTCCGGAGGCGCAGCCACCCAGACGGCGCCAAAGACCGCGACCTCGGTCGCGGGATCCGAGTCGAGGAGCTTCGTTACGGGAGCGCCGCCCACCAGAATGCTGCGCTCCTGATCGGTCAGACGGACCGTTTTTTTCAGGTAAGCGTCGAGCCGTCCGGGAAAGGTATGGCTCTGCGCGAATCCCGGTACCGGGTTCACCGCAGACGAGAACACCGCCACGGCCACGCCCAGGACGACGCTTCGGGCAATGCCCGGATGTGCAAGGGAGATCCAGTTGCCTTTGACGAATCCACATGCTGTCCACTCCAGTGTTCAGTTGCGAAGCGAAGTCGAGTCAGCTGTCACGTTTCGCTTCCCGGTCCCTTCAGGGTCAGCTCGATGTCCTGCGTGGTATTTGTTCGCCCGGACAGAGATCAGGTTTGGCAACGAGCGCCGAAGATGCTACACGTCGGAGCGGACCTTCGACCTGTTTACCTCGCGCTCCTGATGCTGGATCATAGAGCACGGTCTGGGTAGCGGGCAAGATGTTCCCGGCGCGCAGGAGGCGGCGCAGGTCAGCGGGGCCCCCTCGCCACGCACACGTAGCCCAGAGTGAAGTTGCGTTCGCGATCGAGGAAATCGAACAGCGGCAGCACAAGCGCCGGCGGAACCAGAAACAAAGCGGCCGGCAGGACCAAAACCGGCGGGAAGAACTGCAGCCCATTCAGCAGCCTCCGGGCAAGCAGACGGAAGAATCCGCCGGCCGGTTGAATGCTGATGTCTGTGAAGCCGGCGCTTTCGAGCAGGTGGCGGACGCCGTAGCGTGTGAAGCGAAAGTAGTCGTGCGGCGGCTGGTGCACTTCCCAATCCTGCGGCACAACCAGCAGCAGTCGGCCGCCTGGCCTCAGGGTTCTTGCGATCTCTCCGAGCACACAGGCCGGTTCGCGCACATGTTCCAGAGTCACGATGTTCAGACAGGCATCGAAACACTCATCATGGAAAGGGAGCGCAAGAAGGTCGGCAACCGCATCCAGGCTTCCGTAGTCCCACTTCGCGTCGCCCATGGCAAAATCGACGCCGCAATAGCGGTGATTCCGAAAGAAACCGTTGTACTTTCCCTCGCCGGCACCCGCATCCAGGACCCGCGCGCCGGAGGGGAGGTCGGCCGCAAACGCGGATACTGCGCGTTCGATCGAGCATTCGAAGTCGAGCACGTAGTTGCGCATGAAGCGTGGCAACAAACGCGGGAGTGTGCCGTATCTCATTATTTTCTGCGCGCCTCCACCATCACCGTTGAACCGGCGCGGCAGGCGGCCTCGAGGACCGCAAAGGGGAGGCAGGCGAGCACAAGGCAGAAATAAATCAGGTTCTTGCACAATCGCATCGGTTGAGATTCACGGACACGGCGGATCCGGCGTGCCATTGGATCCAACCAGGGTGCAAGACTGGTGGCAAGCCCCGCCGGATTGTCGCGCAGAGAGAAGTATTTTCGCCGTACGACTTCAAACCCGCTGCGGTCGAGAAGCAGGTCCAGATTGCGGGGACGGAAATTCCACAGGTGACGCGGCACATCCAGTCCGCTCCATTTTTTTCCCAGCAGACGAAACTGCCAGCAAGCGGCGTTCGGTACCTGCAATATCACACGGCCCCCTGTCTTCAACAGCCTGCGGGCCTCGGCGAGATACGCATAGGGATCCTCGACGTGTTCCAGGACGTGAAACATGGTGACGGCAGAGCAACTGTTCGGGGCCAGCGGCGCGTTGGACAGGGTTCCACAGACCACAGGCACAGCGTTGCCTTTCCACGCGAGTCTCGCGGCGGCCGGGCTGAAGTCGAGTCCGGCGACGCGGTATCCACGCTCGGCGAGCATCCTCAGGAACAGCCCGCCCCCGCATCCGACGTCGAGGACGGGGCCGTCTGCCTGCGAAGATCCGAGAGCGTGGCACACGAAGTTCAAATGATCCCGCAGGACGAAGCGGCGATAGAGTTCCTCCAGGTGATCGACGGTTTCGGCCTCGGGAGTGAACCAGTAATCGTCGGGATAATACGCGCGCAGTTCGCCGGCGTCTGGCAGGGGGAAAAGGCGGATCAGCCGGCATTGCCGGCATTCGATGATTCGAAAATTCCTGGTGGTGGTGCGGTAAAGGCGGTCGGTCGCTTCGAACAGGGTGCGGGAGGCCGCGCTTTGGCAAGCCGGACACGAGTTGCCGTGTTCGCCACCGGCTGCATCAGAGTCTGCGGCCAGGTCCGATTGTTTGACTCCGGATTTCATAATTCAGTAAGGCAGCAGGCAATAGCCAGTAAGCAGGCGAGTTGTTACTGCGTACTGCCTACGGACGACCGCCTACTGCTTTTTCCAACCCTGCCCGATCCCATCGGGCCAGGTTTGCCGCCGCTTCGTAAGTGGATTGCAGAAACTCGAGCAGCGTCCGGTCAGGATCGTCCGCCTGTCGGACAATGTCGTACGGCAGGATGAATTCGCGGAAGTCGGCGCTGTAGAAGGCCTGGTCCGGCCGGACGCGCGCCTGGCCAAATCCGGCCGGCTCCGCGTAGGCGTAAGAGTAGAACGCCGGATGTCCGATGCCGCTGCCGGCCCAGAATCCGCAACTGCTCACTTCGTGCGAGTACGCTTCACGCGTCACCCGATCGGGAAGGTTGGGGATTCCGCCGGGATGCTCCGGCGCCGGCCGTCCCGAAAAGCGCGTGACCGCCAGATCGAGGGCGCCCCAGAAGAGATGCACGGGGCTGCACTTGCCGATGAAGCGGGCGCGGAACTCCTTGAACACTCGATCCGACTGAACCAGGACGCGCCAGAAGCGGTGGACGTACTCGGCATCGTACGCCCGGTGGACCTCGTCGCGCTCGAACGGGATCGGGTCCGGCACCTCGTTCGGCCTCCCATAGATTCGCACCTCGATCCCGAGCGTGCGCAGAGCTTCCATCAACCGGCGATAGAACGCGGCCACGGTCTGGGGCTCGAGCATCACCCGGGCCGTCCCCCCGTCGCTCACCTGGACTACCAGGACATGGTCGATGAAGTCGAAGTCGATCTGAAACGTCCGCAGCCCGTGCGGAATGGGCGATGTCGTCAACCCGCGCGACGTGACGTACAGCGTGGAGTGCCAGCCATGATTGATCGGCGGGCTGGCGCGAAAGCGGATCTTGCCGACAATCTGGATCCACATGTGCAGCGTGGCGCACGCGTCAGCCCAGGCTTCGAGCGGCAGGGCCGGCCATGCCTGATCGCGTGATGGAGCTTCGACCATGAATCCTCTCTTTCGGCGCCGTCGGACAAGAGCGAGGCGCCGTCTTATCGTGATCGGCTGCTTCGTGAGGGCGACTTGTGCAGACTGCACCAGCTCCCCGAAGCCTGTGAATCATACACCAGACGTTGCCGCAGGCGCAGAATTTGCGGAATCCGGCGTTCCTGCAGCCCGAGCCCCGAAGGGGCGGCACGAGAATAGCCCGGGCGTGAGCCCGGGGTCAGGCGGCAAAAACAATGGAGCCCTGAAAGGGCGGCACAAAAGCCAAGTCGCGCAAGGATTTTGTGTCGCCCCTTGGGCTCGATGTCTACGCTCTGAAAACCCCGGGCTTATTTTTCTCGGCCCTTCGGGCCTCAGCAACCGGTGGAGTCGGGTTTCGCGAAGAACTAGGCTAGGCTAAGGCTACGGTATCGTCGAAAACCGGGGTGGAGGCAGTGTGATGCGGGTGGTCGAGAGCTTCTGGCCCTTCATGAATTCCAGCATGACCTGCTGGATCTGAGGCGAAGACAGAAAGAGATCGTCGCTGTGGGCCGCCCCTTCGATGATGAGGTGGGCGCTCTCGGAAAATCCTTGCCGCACTTCTTCGGCATTGCTCACCGGGGTTCGCGCATCCAGGGTTCCGCTGATGAACAACGTCGGGACTCGCGACTTCACGGGGCTTCGGAACACGGCGCCCAGATCCGGCACGCCCCATGCCCGGCAGATCTCCGGAAACGGCAGATCTATCAGTCGCCCCAGCAGGGTCTGTTTCTCTTCGAGAAGAATTCGGGCCGTTCGTTCCGGCGAAGCTCCGGAAGCACAGTCCATGGTGTACGACATCATGAGACCCAACGGGTAGCGCCGCAGCTGCAGAACCCGCTGAGCCAGAAAGGAGAAGTCCCCCTGCGACATGCGATACGCGACAGCGGGATAGGCTAGCACCGCCCCCGAATCGCCCAGCGATTGAGCCAGGACCAATTCGAGGTCGAACCTGCCGAGCGTGACCTTGACCTTTTCACGGGTCCTCGGCTCGGTGGTTTCGACCGTAACCGGGTCCTGATCGAGACGAGCTCCGAGCTGGCGGATCAGGCTTATGAAGTCCGGGATCTTCGATGTAACCGCGGGGTCTTTTTTCATCAGCTCGTTCACCGTCTCGAGCGCCTTTTGGATATTGCCCGGCAGCTTGGCCGTGTGGTCGGGTCCTTCCACACCCGCCAGGATCACGCGGTCGATGCCTTTCTCATGCCTGCGCAACGCGGCCAGCGCCAGATGAGTACCGTAGCTGATGCTCCACAGGCTGATCTTTGGAGCCCCGAGCGCCGCTCTCAAGCTTTCGAGATCATCGGCGCTCTCGCTGGTGTTGTAGGCGGAAAGGTCCACTCCCTGGCTCCGGAATGATTCGGCGCAGGAGCGGGCCTTGCCGGTCATGAGATGCAGCATCTCTTCGCGGTTGCCCGGTCGATCGAGCGGATAGTCCAGGGTTTCAGGGCAAACCAGCCTTGGTTCCGAGAGTCCGGTGCCTCGCTGGTCGAGCGCGATGACGTCCCCGACCTGTCGCATCGCCATGAAGAGCGGGAATCGGCCGCCGCGCGCGGTCGCGATCCCGGAGCCGCCGGGCCCTCCGGCCAGGTAGACCACGGGCGATCCCGGCGCCGCTGCGGTGCTCTTGAACCGAACGAAGCGCAGCTCGACCAATCTGCCGGAGGGCCTGGTTCGGCTCTCCGGCACGGTCAGTCGCCCCATTTCCGCATCCACCTTTTCTCCCCGGCCGCCATCGAACGAGTAGGGCTCGAGTTTCAGTTCTCCGGCCTTCCTCTGCGCCGTAAGCGCGCCCGGGAAGCCGAGCCAGAAGAAGGCGACCGATACGGCTAGGAAACGCTGACGGTTCATGGTGGCTCCGTTACGGTTTTATGCCTCGCCGAGGAGAGGGTGAGGGAGATGGTGACGGGGATGGGGAGGGAGGGGAGCGAGACAGGAAATCCCAGGCGACCCGCGATCACCGATCTCAGAAAGCGCCCATGCCGCCATGGCGCGCACCGGCGGCGAGGGATCCGTGAGGGCGGCCGAAAGCGGATCGACGGATGCCGGATCGGCGATTTCACCAAGCGCCCAGGCCGCCTGCCGGCGCACGCGATCGTCGCCATCCTCGAGTCCATGGACGAGAGCCACAGTCGCCCGCCCGCTTCGGATTTCGCCCAGGGCGGCCGCAGCCTGCTTCCTGACCTCGGCTTCGGGATCCTCGAGCATGTTGCTGAGAGGATCGACGGCCCGGCCATCCTTCGTCTCGCCCAGGGCCCAGGCTGCCGTGCGGCGCACCCAGGCGTCGGAATCGGCCAGGGTGCGAATCAAGGGCTCCACCTCGGGATTGCCGGGGAGGCGTGGATTCCGGAGTTCGCCCAGCGCCCAAGCGGCATTGCGGCGAACGGCGGCATCCGGGTGATTCAGAGCCGCGATTAAGGAGTGGGCCGCCGTGCCTCCCAGTGAGGCAAGCGCGATGGCGGCGGCTTCACCCGGGGAAAAGTGTTTCCAGGAATTGAAGGCCGGGCTCCAGGAGGCGTAAAGCTCCCAGCAGCGCTGGTCGGGCACGGTAGTCTCGTCAGCCAGCAACGCGCTCAGCGCCTGAATTGCGTTGACGGCCTGCATGCGTCCAAGCCTGCATGCAGCCGAGGCCCTGCTGATCGGGTCGTTGGAAAGAAGCTCCGCAACTGCAGATCGTTCCTGTGCGGTGACGCCGGCAGATTCCGATATTTGCCGGGTTCCGCCGTTGCCGGGCGCCCTGCCTCCCGCCGGCCTGATTCCGGGAAGAACGAGCGCTGCAGTCACGGCGATAGCAATACGCGAGGGCGTTGAAATTCGAGCGGGGCGGGGGATGTCCTCTTCCATGATCCGGCGCAATCTTCCGGCGATCGGGTGAAGGCTCTCGGCAAAAGCGAGGCTCGCGCCCATGATTGAATCGATTCGAGCCCAGGGCGACAGAGGTGTGGAGCAGGGCGGCGCAGTACTCGTCGGGAGTGGCGAATCCGCGCGCAATCACGTCGTCGTCGCAGCAGTCTTCGCGCACTCGTCGCACCTTGAAGAGCAGAACCCAGTAGAGCGGATGAAACCACCACATGGCGAGCAGGGCGATCGTGAGAACCTGCGTCCAGAGGTCCCCCCGCCTCATGTGCGCAAGCTCGTGGGCGAGGACGATTCGTAACTCGCGACCCGGCAAACGCTCGAGCAGGGCGCGTGGTATCACGATAGCCGGCCGAAAAATTCCCATGGCGAGCGGGCCCGCGTTCTCCGACACTCGAAGTTCGGGTCCTCTCCGGACTCCGTCGCCGCGAATCAGATCGGCCAGGGGGCTCTCCAGCTCCTCCTCACCCACCAGCCGCGCCGCGCCTCGAATGCGCATGAGCCGTTTTTGATGCGCTGCAATCAGGCCCAGGAGCAAGCCGGCGCCGGCGAGATGCAGCATCATCAGCCACGCCCTCCAATCGAGATGGGCAACGATAGCGGATGCAGATTCCTGGCCTGGACGAGCCCTTGCCGGACCGGTTCCGGCCGACTCCGACGCGCGCGTCAGCCCGGCGCGTGGCGCCGCTTGCGAAGGCTGCTCCGGCCGCTCAAGACCGGGCAGGAGCCGGTCGAGAATGTCCCCCGGGACAGGCACCAGAGGCGGGAGCGCGAATTTGAGAACCGCAATCATCAGCAATCCCCAGTGCAGTCGCGCGGGCCAGCGGGGACGCAGCCGGACGACAATCAGAATGAGCAGAGCCAGCAGCGTCGCCTGCCATGCCGCCTGCGCGAAGTAATACCACCATGCCGATCCGGTCTGATTCAGGAATTCCGTCATTGCTGTCTCCGGTGAGTCTTTCCTTTCGCCCGCAATCGCTCGAGCAGCCGCTCGAGTTCCACCAGCTCCTCCGCCGTAGGCGGCTTGGTCTCGAACAAGGACGTAACCAGCGCCAGGCTGTCGCCGCCAAACGCACGTTGGAGAAGCTTCCTTACCAGATTGCGGTAGGTCGGAGCGGGATCCCGGGCGGGTTCGTAGATGAACGCCTTTCCGCTGTCGCCTTTCTGCCTTCGCACCAGCGACTTCGATTCGAGCCGGCGCAGCAGGGTTACCACCGAACCGTGCGTCATCGGACGGACGCGTGCCAGGGCCTCGCGAATCTGGCGCGCCGTCGCTTTCCCCTGCTTGTGGAGGCACGCCAGCACATCCAGTTCGGCTTCCGGCAGTCTGAGTCCAGCCATGCTCGTTCGTCTCCGGTTTAAAGTTCCGCGAGTTCCGTTAGAACAAACATTATAGACAATTGTCTATTTGTCAAGAGAGAAATATACAAATGTCTATATTCGCCGTGGGCAGCTGTGCGCGGTCATTGCGGTGCTTGATCTCGAATCGTCAGGCGAAAGGTGCCGGCGGAGGGAAGGGGGAGTCTCGTGAGGCAAGTCAGAAGCAGTGTGCAAGAACCTCAAGCAGGGCCGGATTTCAGCAAATGTCAGCTCTGTGATTTCTGTGGAATCCGTGGCCACGGCGTTGGTGCAGCCGGCCCGGGTCGCGACCCGCACTGCCCGGGTCGTGGACGACTCGCACAACCCGGGGCGGAGACAGGGGATCGTGACCATCGCTGACGCCGAGCGCTAGAACCGAAAGGTCGTGGTGATCTGGATCTGCCGGTTACCCCCCGTCGTACTCGCCGTGCCGCCCTTTCCCGTTACACGCGCGAAGGTGGAGCTGTTGGGATCGCCCGTCGGGTTGTTCCAGTTAGGATGGTTGGGGAAGTTATAGAACTCGGCTCGGATCTGGAACGACTTATTCTCCATGAAGTTGAACTGCTTGACCAGCGAGAGATCCCAGTTGACCTGATTCGGACCTATGATGATGTTTCGCCCCACGTTGCCGTAGGTTCCCGCCGCCGGTGGCGCAAAGGCTGCAGGATCGAAGAAGAAGTTCTGGTCGTAGGCCACCCCGACGGAAAACTTCGGATCGGCCACGAACGGATTTCCCGCCAGGTTGTAGGGCTGGGCGCCGCTGCCGTTTCCGACCCCGGCCTGGTCCCAGGTACGCCAGCCGGCGCCAAAAATCTGGTCTCCCGTGTTGATGGGGCCTCCCGACTGCCATTCCGTGATGCCCGAAACCTGCCAGCCGCCGAAGGCCGTGCCCACCCAGTTCCGGGTGTTTCGCAGGAAGGGAAGATCGTACACGTAGTGGCCGATGAACGAATGCTTGCGGTGCTGGTTGGAGACACCCCACATGTTCGAGTCATCGTAGGCGTCCGGCAATAGCGTGCGCTTGTTGTCGGCGTTGCTGGTTGTTCTCGACCAGGTGTACGCGATCCCGAGACCCAGGCCGTTACTGAAACGCCGGTTGATTTCGTTCTGCCAGCCGTTGTACCAGCCCGAGGCCACATGCTCGGAAATCCGGATGATTCCCAGTCCCAGTGTACGGCCTCAGGAAGTCGGTATTGGCTCCGGGGTTCGCCTGCCTGGCTCCGGTGAGCAACTGGTTGAGGTTACGCTCGCGCGGCAGGCGATAGGAACGCCGCCCGACGTAGGCCGATTCGATCGTCATGCCCCCGGGTAACTGGCGCTGGACGGTCAGGTTCCAGGCCCACGCGGTCGGGTGGTTGAAATCGTAAGGATTGGCCGTGATCAGGAAAGGCCATTGTCTCTGGATCGAACCGCCGGGGGCGTCGACGAGGCCGTCGCTCACGCCCGAGAGCGGCTGGATGGGAGCGTTGCCGCCTAACAGCGTCGAATCGTTGAGCAGCGTCCGGTTGTGAAACATCCCGGCGCCGGCGCGCAGCACGGTTTGCTGATTAAAGGACCAGGCCATGCCGAGCCGCGGCTCGAAGACCTTCTTGTGGGTTGGAGCCAGTCCGTCGGGCAATCCATGGAAGAGCCGGTCGAAGGAGCGGTCGGCCGCGACATCGACTCTACCCTGCGCAGCATCGGGCCAGCTGTCGCCGGGCAGGACGATTCCGTTGTAGGGATCGCCGCTGACGATGAAACCAGCCGCGCGGTCCACCACTGCCCGATTGGCCGCGTCATAAAAACGCGGATCGAACTGGGCGATATTTCCCCACAGGCTGTGCCAGGGCGGCCAGAGAACGTAGCGGACGCCGTATTCGAGCGTGAAGTTGGGGCGTATCTTCCAGCTGTCCTGGATGAACAGGTCCATCGCCGTGGCGCGCCAGGGCGTATACGACCGCCGGCCAACCTCCCCGTAGTTGGTAAAGAGACCAAGAGCCGCGTTGGCGATGGCAAGCCCGGTCCCGTTCACACGGCTGTCTCTGAATTCGAATTGTCCGTTGGCATTGTTGGTCGCCCCCGGGACCGTGGTCGACACGTTGATCTGGTCGTAATCGTTCTCTCCCGAGCGTTCGAAGACCACACCCCACTTGAGACATGTGGGTACCCTTGATCCAGGTCATGGTGTCGCTGAACAGGTAGATCGGACCGGAAGAAGCGAGCGGCAGGCGGCTGCCGTCATTCGTAGTGAGTCGATCCCAAGTGAGCGTGGGGATCTTGTCGTCCCGCACCTTGGTTCCCGGGAAAAGATACGGGTAGTTGATGCCGTACTGGGATCGTTTCTGGTACTTTTCGAGCTGATCCGGCGCAAGGTCGATGTTGACGACGTCGACCGTCGGCGAAGCGTTGGCTTCATTGATGAAGTTGTTCCTCACGGTCCAGGTCCAGCTCAGCGTGGCGGATCGGTTCGGGCGATCTGCGGTTTCGGTTCTACCGAGCTGAAACCATTGAAACAACGAGCCGCGGAACGATACCCGATGCCTGGCGTTCGGCAGGTAGTCGATCTTCAGCAATTCCTTGGCGTAATCGAACACCTCGGGAACCGCCTCATAGAAGTTCTGCGTCGATCCCGCAGGCGTGAAGCCCGGAATCGGGTCGGGATAGGACCTGAGAAGCGCTGTTCCGTTCGGGCTCAGACGGTTGGACGGAATCACATTGTTCGGAAAAGGGCTTCCGGTCTGAGGGTCGATGATTTCGAACCTTCTGCTGATTAACCGGTTCGCCGGATCGAGAAGTTCGCTGAAATCACCTCTTTTCATGGCGGCCGATGGAACGGTCCACGTTCTCGAGCCCTCGGATCGTCTCCTGATCCATTCCTGGGCATAGTAGAAGAAGAGCTTGTCTCTTCCACTGTTGAACCCGCCTGGCAGAAGGACCGGCCCGCCAATGTCGAATCCGAACTGGTTGTAGCGAAACGGCGACGGACGGCGGCTCTGTTCGATGTCGGGGTTCTGGTTACGGGTCCAGGTGTTGGCGTCCAGCGCCGCGTTGCGGAAGCTGTGGAAAATGCCGCCGTGGAAATCCCGGCTGCCGCCCTTGCTGACATACCGGATCTGGCCTCCGGAGGAGCGCCCGTACTCGGCGGCGTAGTCCGTAGTCAATACCTGCACTTCTTGTATGGTGTCGATATTCAACGGCCCGGCGATCTGCCCCGCCGAACGCGTTCGCGTGAGGATGGCGCCATCCTGGATCACCACGTTTTCGTCCCCGCGGCTGCCGGCGATATTGAAGCCGCCATCGGTGTTCGATTCACCGCTCGCCGGGGCTCCGCTGCGGACGACGCCGGCTTTCAGGCGAACGAGGTTCTGGGGGTTGCGGCCGAACACGACGAGGTTGGCGATCTGACCTGAGTCTATGATTCTGCCCAGCTGAGCGGTGTCTCTTTGCAGCTCGCTGGTCTCGGAGGAAACAGTCACGACCTCGTTCTGAGCGCCGATATCCAGGGCAACATCGAGCGCCACCTTTGCATTGGCATCAACCTTGACCTTCTCCTTGACGTACTTCTTGAAACCCGCGATCTCGACGCTCACGGTGTAGTAGCCCACGTCGAGTCCGGGAACAATGTAAAACCCGCCGGTTTCCGTGATGGTGGATCGGCTGGTATTGGTAGCCTCGTTGAGCACCACGACCGTAGCCCCGGGCACGAACAGTCCCGATGGATCTTTCACGAAACCTGAGATCTGGCCTCGGTCGAACTGCGCGTACAGCGGCGCAGCAATCATCAGAATCATCAAAAACACAAACTTCGAAACATCTCTCCGTCTGAACATGCTCTTTCCCTCAAGTTGAGATAGTAAGATCCAGGCGGGGTAGCCCATTCAAACCTCGCAAAGCGGCGCCAGCACAAACCGGCACCGCTAACTCACTCCGAACTAGTGCCAGGGCGGTTGATCTTTCGAGCAAATCGAGCCGGCCAACCCTTCGAGTATTGAGCCGGGAGGTGGCACTAAGCTAGAGCTTAGCGAGCATTCAGTCAAGAAGAAAGGTGGAGACCGCGGTTACCACGAGTGCACAGCGCGGCCGGATGGCCGCAATCCAAGTACTCTTAGTGTTTCTTCGTGTCTTGGTGTCTTCGTGGTTAGAGCTGTTAAACAAAATACCACCAGGACCAAAGACACAAAGAATCTTTGCCAAAAAAAAGCAGTTACGACCTTGTAATTCGATGGCTTGAGGCACCGTGAGGGTCATGGCTATTCAGAAGAGTCCGAGAAACCGAGATTTCATCGCAGAGCTCCTTTTCAGTCTCACATTTCGAAATGACCCAAGCATGTCCCGCTGAGAGAAAGCACCACCCCGGAAGACAATCTGGTATATTGAGCGCACTCATGGTTCATCTTGGGGCGCTTATGATGCGATCCGGTCTGTGACACATTTGTTAGCCGCCATTCTATGTCTCATGTGTCCATCTAGCGATCTCAAATCGGGCTCGTGCTTACCGCGAATCTGGCGGTCCTTATCCGCGAGCAGCACAGTTGCACCTGTTGAGTTTACATTAAGCTTCTGCCGCGTCAGTTTTATGCTGAATGAGAGGCTAGATGCGAACTCGAGACCCTCCGAGGGAAATGGGTCATGTCAAAGCATGAGGGCCATTTGGCGAAACCAATTGAGGAGGTGGCCAATGAAGAACGTTACAGGATTTTGCGGAGTTGTGTTTCTTGCGGTTGGACTTTCGCTCGCGTCGGTCTACGGCCAGCAAACCTCCGTACCACGGGTTCATCCAAACGATCCGCACCGCTTCATCGTGAACACGTCGACGTGGTATCTAGCCGGATACACCCCTGGGCTTGCCATGCTGCTCGATCAGGCGAACCCGATTGCCTCGCGCTATCAATCCTTGATGGATAAGCAGGCAGCCAACGGTATCAACTCGTTCCGCAACTGGTTTAGTGCAGGACAGCCCTATGGAGATCTGAGGGTTCCCTACCAGCGCACGGGCCCTGGGCTAGCAAATGATGGCCGGCCCCGGTTTGATTTGACCAAGTTCAATCAAGACCACTTCGATTACTTTCGGCAGGTTGTGGAATACGCCCTCGAGAGAGGGATTGTCATTCAATTGAGCATTTTCGATTTCTGGCATGGCGGTGCCTGGGTGGTCGTAAATAACGGCGACCTCCAGCACGAGTGGGGGCTCAAGCACGACTTCTACGTGAAAAACAACAATATCAATGGCGTTAATGTGACCAACGCGACCCAATGGTACAACAACAATCGCGCGGAAGGATACCGAAGAGCACTCGTCGCCAAGGTGATCGACACCCTGGGAAATTTTCCGAACATTATTTGGGAGGTTTGCAACGAGGCGTTCCCCGAAAACCGAGGGATGCCCTGGCAGCTTGCAATGGCGTCCTACATCACCTCATATGAGCAATCGCAGGGGTTCACGCCACACCTGGTGATGCCGCGGGACATACCAAACCATGAGAATACGCCCGGCTACTTTTTGTATCCGGATGTGCGCCTTGCCCATTCCGATATGGTGTCGGCTCACTCATGGAATAAGCCTTTAATCGCGAATAACGACTCGTCGATTGAAGTCTTTACACCGACCTATCGGCGCAACGAGGCTTGGGGGGTTCTGACGGCCGGTGGGCATTTGGACTTCTTTCACTTTGCGATGTGGAAGCAGGCTGATCTGGATTCGCAAGATGTTGCTGACGGGATGCGGTACGTCGGTTACACGCGAAAATTTCTAATGGACCTGAACGTAAATCTAGTCGGGATGGTTCCGTCGGACAATTTGGTCACGAACGGGTGGTGCTACGCGCGAACCGGAGACGAATACGTCATATATCTGATGTCGGGAGGGAGCACGACAGTTTCGAACCTGCCCACACAGTACATAGCCACGTGGTTCAACCCGCGGAGTGGGGTGGCGCAGCCCGCCATCGGGGGACCGACTTTCACGGCGCCGGACGCCAATGATTGGGTGCTTTACATCCGAAGGTTATAGCGATCATAGCAACGTACGCGAACGCGGTGGACTCTGGATTCCACGGCTCGGTGGATTTATTGGGGAAATTCTGGTTTCTAGCTTCCGGTGCCTAACCGAACAAAGTTACAATTAATATTGCGGAATAGAAGGCTTAGGCTTTACTCTTAAGGTAGAACTAGAATATGAACCTTCCAGCCAACAGGTAGCGACGTGTCTTCGACTGGTTCAGGAGACGGATACCTGAATCTCACGAGCGTTTACTTTCCGCGGATCTTGAGCGGCTGAGCTCGCGGAGCAGCCATGCCTTTGCCGTTCTCCAGTCCCGCATCACGGTTTCGGGCGATACCTTCAGCACTTCCGCCGTCTCTTCGATGCTTAGCCCGCCAAAGAATCGCAACTCGACCACCTGGCTCATGCGGGCATCAACCGCGGCCAAGCCGCGCAGTGCCTCATTCAGGGCGACCAGATCCACTCCTTGGTCTCGAGAGACCGCCGCTGCTTCATCCAGCGCCACCTGTTGCCCATGGCCGCCACGCTTTTGCCGGTTGCGCCGGCGGGCAAATTCCACCAGAATCCTCCGCATCGTCTGCGCCGCGACCGCAAAGAAATGGGCGCGGTCTTGCCACTGGATCCGGTTCAGGTCGATCAGTCGCAGATAGGCTTCATTAACCAGCGCGGTTGCTTCGAGCGTATGGCCCTGGCGTTCTTGCCGCATGTAGTGTTTCGCCAGACGGCGAAGCTCTTGATAGACGATGGGAACTAACTGTTCGAGGGCAGATGAATCCCCGTTGCCCCAGGCAAGGAGGAGTTCAGTGACGTCGGGTTGAGGGTGCGCGGTCATAAGCTGGCTGCCGAGTCGAACGACTGATCGCGGATTATAGCACCCCGCTGACGTCGGTCATCGCGATAGCAAAATGAGGTCCGATGACAGGTTTTCGAGTTTAATGGCGCCTACATTGGAAAGGGCAGCGCGTGCGGATGCCTGTAATCCGTGCCTGACAAGCGTCCTCTGATGGTTTGAATCATGGAGAGCTGGGAGAAGGTAAAACAGCTATATCAGGCGGCGCTGGGTAAAGACGCGGTCGAGCAGGCGGTCTTTCTTGACGAAGCGTGTGCAGGGGACGAAGCGCTGCGCAGGGAAGTGCAATCCCTGTTGGCTTATCAGGAGGAGGCCGAACCCTTCATGGAGGCGCCGGCCATCGAAGTAGCCGCGACGACCTTGATCGAGGATCCGGACATCCGGTTGGTGGGACGGAAGCTCAGTCACTACCAGGTTCTTTCGTTGCTGGGCGCCGGCGGCATGGGAGAAGTCTACCTGGCCCAGGACCCGCGGCTCGACCGGAAGGTGGCGCTGAAGATTCTGCCGCCGGATATGGCATCGGACGCGGACCGGATGCAGCGGTTCATGCGTGAGGCGCGAGCGGCATCGGCCCTGAATCATGCGAACGTGGCCACTGTCTACGATGTTGGAGAGGATGACGGAGTATGCTTTATCGCCATGGAATACGTGGAAGGCCAGACTCTGGCGGAGAAGATTGGCGGCCGGCCTGTGGATACGGGCGCAATTGTAGAGATCGGCGGACAGGTGGCCGATGCGCTGGAAGCCGCCCATGCGAAGGAAATCACACACCGCGACATCAAGCCCGCCAACCTCATGATCACCGCGCGAGGGCAGGTGAAGGTACTGGATTTCGGAGTGGCGAAGATGGCCGCGACGGAATGTCAGACGCTGACGAACGAAACGAGCAGTGGATCAAAGACGGTGGCAGGAATCATCGTCGGATCGGTGCCGCACATGAGTCCCGAGCAGGTGTTGGGGCGCGAGGTCGACCACCGCAGTGACATTTTCAGCCTGGGCATCGCCCTCTACGAGATGGCAACGGGCCGCCTGCCTTTCGTGGGCGCTACGAGGGCCGAGACCATGGATCTGATCCAGAACGCGCAGCCGGAACCGATTGCCCTCATCAACGACAACGTGCCTTCGGAACTGGAGAGGATTATAGGCAAATGTCTGGAGAAAGATGTCGAGCGGCGGTACCAGTCGGCGCGGGATGTTCTGGTGGACTTACGCAATCTGAAACAGAACACAGATGCGCAGTCCGCGGTCCGGAAGCTCGCCGTCACAATCTGCCCGTACAGCTGACGAGCTTTATCGGACGGCAGCGGGAGATTGCGGAGATCCGGCGTCTGTTCTCATCCACACGACTGCTGACACTGACGGGGGCGGGCGGTTGCGGCAAGACGCGGCTGGCGCTGCAGGTGGCGGCGGATCTGCTGGAACAGTTCCGGGATGGCGTTTGGGTTGTGGATCTGGCGCCTCTTTCAGAGCCGGACCTGGTCCCTCAGTCGGCCGCCTCCGTGCTGAAGGTTCAGGAAGGACCGAATCGCTCCCTGGTCGAAGTGCTTTCCGACTATGTCCGCCCTCGGCAACTCCTGCTGGTGCTGGATAACTGTGAACACCTGATCACCGCCTGTGCGGAACTGGCCGAGACGCTGCTGCGAGCGGGCACGGGCCTGCACATCCTCGCGACCAGCCGCGAGGCGCTGGGCATCTCGGGCGAGACGGTCTGGCATGTCCCATCTCTTTCGCTGCCGGCGCCGGCGCAGGCGCTCTCGCCGGAAGCGCTGCTCGAGTATGAGGCCGTCCGGCTGTTTGTCGAACGGGTCGCCGCGGTGGAACCCATGTTCGCAATCACCAAGGCCAACATGGCGACAGTCGCTGAGGTTTGTCATCGACTTGATGGTATCCCGCTGGCGATCGAATTGGCCGCTGCGCGAATCAAGGTGTTGTCGGTGGAGCAGATCAATGTCCGGCTGAAAGATCGGTTCCGTCTGCTCACCGGAGGCAGCCGGACCGCCGGGGCGCGGCAGCGGACGCTCGAAGCGACAGTCGACTGGAGCTACGACCTGCTTTCGGAGATGGAACGGCGTCTGTTGTGCCGGCTCTCTGTTTTCCCAGGGGGATGGACATTGGAAGCGGCGGAGGACGTGTGTTCCGGCGAAGGGATTGAAAGGGACGAGATGCTGGATCTGCTGTCGCGCCTGGTCGACAAGTCGCTGGTCAATGTTGAAGAGGATGCCACCGGAAACCGCCGGTATCGCTTCCTGGAGACGGTTCGTCAGTACGGACAGGTGCGCTTGCTGCGCTCGGGTGAAGCCGAACGACTACGGGAACTCCATCTCGCCTTTTTCTTCGAATTGGCTCGACGCGCAGAACCGGAACTGCAACGACCGGATCAGGTGATATGGCTGAACCGGCTGCAACTGGAACACGACAACCTGCGCGCAGCTCTGGATTGGTGTCTGGCCGCCCCGGGACATGGCGAAAAGGGTCTGGAACTGGCTGCCGCACTGTTCTGGTTCTGGACCAAGCGTGGCTACTTCGGCGAAGGGCGCCAATGGTTGGCGCGCGCACTGTCGGTCGACACCAGACGATCCACAGCGCTGCGGGCCAAAGCGCTCATCGGACTGAGTCACATGACGTTCTTCCTGGGCGACTACGCCGGCACGCGAGACGTATCTGGAAGAGAGTCTGGCTCTTGGCCGGCAAGCCGAAGATATGTGGGCCGTCTCGTTCTCACTTTTCATGCAGTCAGCCTTGGCAATGGCGGGCGGCAACCTGGAAGGGACCGCAAAGCTTGCAGCTGAGGCTCACGCCGCTGCAATTGCCGGCGGACATCTATGGCTCGAGGGCGGGTCGCTCATGTTCCTTGCGCTGTGCGCCCAGTACATGGGTGACTACGAGCGGGCCGGCCCGCTCTACGAAGAGGCACTGGTACGGCATCGCCGAACGGGAGACAAATGGACTATCGGCATGACGCTGAGCAACGTCGCCGCGCTCCGAGTACTGCAGGGACACTATGACTGTGGCCAAACACCTGGGCGCCGAAGCGATCAGGCTCAACCAGGAATTATCCGACCATCGCGGCACGGCCTGGTGCTTGGAATCATTTGCAGCGGCGGAAGCGGCCCAAAGCGAGGCCGCGCGTGCGGCGCGCTTGTGGGGAGCTTCGGACGGATTGCTCGAAAGTGTGGGCTCAGCCTTACCACCCTCAATCAAATTGTTTCGCGATTCGTACTTTGACCGAGCAAAGGAGTCCCTGGGCGATAGCGCGTTTCAGACTGCATTATCCGACGGCCGGGCGATGTCGTTGACGCAAGCCGTCGAGTACGCGCTTGAGGACAACTCGTAGTCAACCCTGCCAGGTTCGCTGCTTCTTACTCGTCGAGCCTTCCCACGGCGCTCACCGCAAAGAAGCTTCATTTCGGCGACCGAAAGAATCACATTGGATGACAGGTTTGCGAATCCGATGGCGCCTCTATTGATATCGGCAAGCGCGTGAAGTCCGCAGAAGGATTGAAGGCCGGTCGAGTTTGGTAAGGCTCCGTGGCCGATTTTCAAGACGGATAGCGCAGGCCCGAAATCACCAGGAGGTCTCAAATGCGACAAGCAGCCATCAAGATTCTTGCGCTTGCTCTTTGCGCGCTGTTTACCATCACGGCTCTGATCGGTCGCAGCCAGGCGCAAAAAAATCGCAGCAGTTTTGCGCCCGTTATTCCCAAAACCTGGGACGAGAAGGCCCTCGCCCGGTTGGCAGTGCCACTTGCGGAAGCCGGCGCCTCACCCGTTCCTGTTTCCGCTGACTACTACTACCGTATGCCGGTGCGGCCCGTCTACAAGAGCTATCCCGTCTACGCCCCCGGCAAAGAACCGCCCGGTTATTTCGAGAGCCTCGAGCAGCATGAACCGGAAGTTGTCTTCGATCCGGGCAAGCTCAAGACAGGAGCCGACTGGATCAGGGCCGGTGAACTCGTCTTCGATGCGCCGATTGCCTATGATGCCGGGCAGGCGGGGATCGTCCGGGTTTCTGATGTACGAAATCCCGAGTGGTACAAAAAAACCGGTATGCCCACCGCCCGGGACGGCGTGCTCCCTTTCACACGCTATGTGATCCGGAAAAAGGGACAAGTGGAATTGGGGAACTTCTCCTGTGGGATGTGCCACACACGTGTGATGCCGGATGGAAGCCTGGTCAAAGGCGCCCAAGGGAATTTTCCCTTCGATCGGGTGATTGCTTTCCTCCAGCGGACATCTCCAATGCCCGAACAGAAGCGCCAGGAACTCGCAACGTAGTTTCATCCGGCTGCTCTTCGCCGCACCCTGGTTGAGTCCTGATCCACAGGCGCGGGCCGAACAGATGCCGCTTCAAGAGATCATTTCCATATACGACGCGATCCCACCGGGGGTGCTGGCTCGTAACGGGACGAGTCCTTTCTCTCCTGTGCAAGTGCCGGACCTGATCGGCGTCTGGGAGCGACGTTATCTCGATCACAGCGGCCTCGTTGTCAACCGTGGTATCGACGATCTGATGCGTTACGCGGCTCTGAATCAGGATGGCGACCTGCTGGCTCGTTACGGTGAATTCAGACCGATCGAGGTTGTATCGGGCAAATTGCCCGATCCTTCCACGCTGTCGCGTTACAGCGACGAGCAACTGTACGCCTTGGCCCTCTACATCTATTCACTCACACCGCCGTCCAATCCGAACAAGCGAACGCCGCTGACCGCGCGGGGCGAAACAATTTTTCGCCGCGAGGGCTGCGCCACGTGTCACACGCCGCCGCTATACACCAACAACAAACTGACCCCGGCTGAAGGATTCAAGGTGCCTGACGATCATCAAACCCGGTTCGACATCCTTCCGCTCTCAGTCGGCACCGATCCCACACTGACGTTAACGACCCGACGGGGGACCGGTTACTACAAGGTCCCGTCGCTGAAAGGTGTGTGGTACCGGGGACCGTTTGAGCACAACGGCTCGGTCGCCACGCTCGAAGACTGGTTCGATCCGCGACGCTTGCGCGATGATTACGTGCCGACTGGATGGAAAGGCGCCGGAGTCAAGACTCGGACCGTGAAAGGACACGAGTTCGGACTCAAGCTCTCGGCTGAAGAGCAGAAGGCCTTGATCGCGTTCCTGAGGACGCTGTAGACACAAGCGCTCGGGGGTGGCACGCATCTCGGCTTTGAGCTGACCAGCCGGGGGCGAAGCGCTCGGCAATAAAAGTGACGATGATGCCGAGCAATCGGCTCGCGAGGTTCTCCAAGCGCGCTGAACGTGAAGGTTCGACCGCTTGGCTTGAAACTCGATATGAGCAATCATATATAATTAATCTGATTAATAATAATTTGTAGTTGATTAATAATGTAATACTTTAATATAAAAAATCCGTTCTGGTTAACCGAAGCGCCCCTTCCGAATGCCTGAAACCGAGGGTTCGGAAACGACACGTGGTTTCATGCCGGTTTTGTTCACCAGCCTTATGTTACAAAAAGAATCCGCCGAAAGTTGACCGCAACCGAACACCTCGTTTTACCGGCCCGTCTTGCCCTCCAGCCAGACGCGCAGAAAACTCCTTATTTGAGCGGGCAGTGTCGCGCGGACTAGACTCTTGTGCCTGCCGGCCAGAAGTACGATGATTGAATTGCCGTCGGTCAATGTGATCAGTAATTGAGGCGAGTGCGGGGGCCGGAGACTTCCGGTCTGGCAAACCGCCCGCGTGTTCCCTACGAAGAAGTATCGGCGAAGTTCCGATCGAAGTTGAAGCGACTCTGACATAACCAGGAGGTAACGATGGACCGAAGAAGTTTTCTAGGCACCGCCATGATGGCACAGGCTGCGCAAATCCCACTGCCGCCCGCCAACGAAAAAGTCGCGAGCGGCGCCGGCGAGGTGTCTTACACCGTCAAGACTATCATCGAGCGCCAACAGACGGGCAAACCGCACAAGGGGAAAATGCTCGCGGCGATTCAGCCGCACTGCGACGACATTCCTATCTTCGCCGCGGGCACCGTGCTGAAGCTCATCGATGAGGGCTACGAAGGTATTCTGATTACGGTTTCGGACGATTCGATGGCGGGTTCCGGATCGGGCTACGGCGAAGTCGTGCTGAAGAACGAGAAGGACACGCGCGAGGTTGCGCGCCGCATGGGCCTCAAGGAAGCGATCTTCCTGAACTATCCCAATCACAACCTGGACGCCTGGCCCATCATCGAGATCCGGGCTCGCCTGGTGTTTCTCTTCCGCCAGTTCAAGGTAGACACCATTCTCGTCTACGACCCGAGCGGCCTTTACGAGCGCAACCCCGACCACTATGTCACCGCGAAGGCGGTCGAGTGGGCTGCGGGTATCTGCGCCATGTCATGGGACTACCCTGAATTCGGCTACGCGGGAGCGAAGCCACACCCTGTTCGCGAGCGCTACTACTTCTCCCGCGGGCCCCAGTTAGTCAACCGCGTGGTGGACATCGGCGCCTACATCGATAAGAAGGCGTGGGTTAACATAGCAAATGTGACGCAGGGCCCGGCGGGCGAGACCGGTGACCGCCTCCGGCGGCGTCTGGCTGCCGAGGGCAAGCGCCTGCCGCTGCTCGGAAACGATGCCGAGACCGCCAACCGGCAATACACCAAGTATTTTGCACTTGCCCGCGACCGCGCCCGGGGTCCGGCCCACGGGCTGGAATGGGCCGAATACTTTCACTACATCGGTCCGGAAGAATCTCCCCTCGAGGAGTACGTGCGGGCGAACGCGGTACCGCTCTAGGTTCTCTTGTCGTGCGCAAAGTTCACACTTCGACCAAGTTTGCGGCAGCCTGCTGCCGCGCCACGGAATCGCCAAACTCCAGGCGCGCCGTTGCGACCCGTAGTCGTGAGCGGCCATCCGCCTGGTGGTCTTGAGGACTTCGGTCCTGGCAAGCTTCCGTTGCTTGATCATGCGCTGCAAGAACTATTGATCTTCGCGTGCTAACGCAGTAGGCTGATGCCCGCCGTGGGACGAGTCTTAGGAAGGGAGGTCCCGTGGCGATTTCCCATTCGTTCCATCCTGCCAGCTGTGAAACGACAAAATTCCCCCCCGGTATGTATGAGCCTGTTGTTTAACTACTCAAGGGAGGAAGAGATGCACTCACAGAACTCACCATCACGGCGCGCCTCGCTCGGCGGGGTCACGCGTCGGGACTTACTAGTTGGAGCGGCAGCCTTAGCGGCATCACGGCCGGTATACGGCTTCCAGAGGGGAGGCAGGGATACAACCCTGGCCTATGTCGGCTGTTACACACCCAACGGTCTCGGAATTTATCTGTTCCGGGTGGAAGCAAACGGCGAACTTACCCAGATCAAAGTCTTTACCACAGCGAATCTTTCTCCCGGCAGCGTATCCGCAACCAATCCTTCCTGGATTTCGTTTAATCCCGCCAAGACACGTCTGTATGCCGCCAATGAAATCGGCAACTTTCAACAACACGCCGACCGGCGCGGTCAGCGCTTTTTCGGTCAATCAGTCGAATGGCGAGCTCACGTTCCTGAACACCGTCAGCTCGCAAGGCGGCGGACCGGCTCACCTGAGCGTGGACCCCTCCGGCAGAAATGTCCTGGTATCCAATTACGGCGGCGGCAACTGCGCGGTCCTTCCCATCCTCTGCAGGCGGATCCCTCGGCGAGGCTACGGACGTAGAGATGGACGTGGACACCTGTTCACCCAGTCCATGCCCTGTTGGACCCAACATGGCCGCGAAGGCGCCTCCCGGCAGTTTCGCCAGAAGCGGGCACGACAGCGCCCCATGCCCACATGATCGAGACCGATCCCTCCGGTGACTTTGCCATTGCGACGGATCTGGGGCTCGATATCGTAATCGTCTGGAGGTTCAATTCCAGGAACGGCACGCTTCGGAATCCGAGAACATTTCCGACTTCTGTCGGCGCCGGCCCGCGCCACTTTGCGTTCCATCCCAACGGTGTATGGTTTTATCTGCTGAACGAAGAATCCTCCACGCTTGCGTTCATGATATTCAACCCGTCAAACGGCTCCCTGCAGCTCGTCGACGAAATATCCACGCTTCCCGAAGGCTTCGTCGGCACCAATTTCACTTCGGAAATCATGGTCTCGCCCAATGGGAACTTCATCTATGCCGCCAACCGGCTCCACGACACGATCGCGATTTTCAGGATCGGTCGGGCCGGTCGTCCGGAGCTGGTCGATGAAGAGTGGACGCGCGGCGATTATCCTCGCAGCTTCAATATCGATCCCTCCGGGCGGTACATGTATGTTTGCAACCAGAGAAGCGACGCCGTCACCACCTTTAGTGTGGAGGAAGACGGGCGTCGTCTGAGGTTTGCCGATCGGTACACCCCGGTCGGCAGCCCGGCGTCGATCATCTTCCTTTAATCCTGCCCTGGCTCGGGGCAAGCCGTGAGGCCGCAACCGAAGCGCCCCTGGTGTTTCTTCGTGTCTTCGAGTCTTCGTGGTTAGAGCTGTCAAACAAACACGACTAAGACTCAAAGACACGAAGAACACCAAGAATCTTGGCAATGATACTATTGTGTGCCGGTGGTGCGCAGTCGATGGCCGAAGCGCCCTGGCGAGAGGCCATCCGCCTTTTCTCGGTGTGGGAGGAAACGATGACGAGCGATTCAAAGAACAATCACAGAAAATCTTCATCCGCCGCGAGCCAAACCGGTTTGCGATCGGCGACGGCGCCAGGGAGACGGATGGACCGGCGCAATTTTGCCCGGGTCGTCGCCACAGGAGCGGCCGCGCTGGCGATGCCGGGCTGGACGCGCGCGCAGAACAACGAACTCGACCCCATCCGCGCCGAAATCGAAAAGCGTCACGACGAAGCGGTCAAGCGCTTGCAAGCCTGGGTCCGCGAACCCTCCATCGCCGCGGAAAATCGCGGCATGAATGAAGGCTGCGCCACCATGATGCGCATGTTGAAGGAAGCGGGCTTCGAAAGCGTGAAGAAGATGCCCACGGCCGGCCATCCGGGGGTTTTCGCGACGCTCGATGCCGGAGCGCCCCGGACGCTGGGGATTTATTTCATGTATGACGTGAAGCAGGTCGATCCCGCGGAGTGGTCTTCGCCGCCGTTCGATGCTGCGATCGTGGACAAGCCGGGCCTGGGCAAAGTGCTGATGGCCCGCGGCGCAACCAACCAGAAAGGACCTCAGGCAACGTTTCTCGCCGCGCTGCATGCGATTCGCGGCGCGAGCCGCAAGCTGCCGGTCAATCTGGTTTTTGTCGGCGAGGGCGAGGAAGAAATCGGCTCGCCGAATTTTCCCCAGGTAGCGCGCGCTCCCGAAGCACAGGCCGCGCTGAAGAAATGTGCCAGCGTGTTCATGCCGTCAGCTGCGCAGGATCTCGAAGGGCAAGTGACGGTCGCGCTGGGCGCCAAGGGTGTGATCGAATGCGAACTCGTTTCCAGCGGCGCGCGCTGGGGACGTGGCCCGCGCAAGGACATCCACTCCAGCAACAAAGCGCGCGTGGATAGTCCGGCGTGGCATCTGGTGCAAGCGCTGGCGACGCTGGTTTCATCCGACGGCAACGATCCGGCGATCGAAGGGTTCGCCGCGAAAGCGAAGCCGCTTTCTGCTGCAGAAAAGAAAATGATTGCGGACGCCGCGAGCCGCATCAGCGAGGAGGGCTCCAAGAAGCTGCTCGGCGTGGATCGCTGGATTCGCGACGTCGGCTGGCAGGAAGCGCTCGAAATGCTGACCTCGCGGCCGACGGTCAATATCGAAGGACTGGTCGGCGGCTACACCGGACCCGGCGGCAAAACCATTCTGCCCGGCAAGGCGCTGGCGAAACTCGACCTGCGCCTTGTGCCGGACATGACCGCAGCCGAATCGCTGGCCGCGCTGAAAGCGCATCTGGCGAAGCGCGGGTTTGGCGATATCGAGGTCAACATGACCGGCGGCTACGATCCGACCAGCACCCCGGCTGACTCCGCCATCATTCGCGCGTCAATCGCCGTTTATCGCAATCATGGAATCAGCCCGGTGATGATGCCGCGCAGCGCGGGTTCCTGGCCGGGCTACATTTTCACCGGCGAGCCCCTGCGCTTGCCGGCGGGCCATTTCGGCCTGGGCCATGGAGGCGGAGCGCACGCACCCGACGAATACTATGTGATTGAGTCGAAGAATCCGAAGGTCCAGGGCATGGCCGGCGCAACATTTTCCTTCGTCGAGTTTCTCTACGAGTTCGGGCGCGCGACCTAGCCCAGGCGTTCCCTTCGGCTCACGAATTTTGGAGTCGGTGTTTCTTCGTGTCTTTGTATCCTCGTGGTATTTGTTTCCCAGCTCTAACCACGAAGACACAGCACGCTAGCCCCCGATCTTTAGAACAACTCGAAAACGCGCCTTGCCGCTCATCATGCGGTCGTAGGCTTCGGAGGCGCGCTCCAGCGGGAAGATTTCATTCATCGACCGCACGCCGTTGCGGGCACTGAAGGCGAGCGTGTCCTGGGAGTCGATCGACGTCCCCGAATACCAACCCTTGATCGAGCGGCATCCCGACAGCAGCAACAAGGGGGACACTTGCAACGAGGCAGCCGCCCCGAGAACCAACAGCGTGCCGTTAACAGCCAGGCCGCCCTGCACCGCGCTCATAGCCTCGCCGCTGGTGGCCGTCGCCAGAATGACTTTGGCGCCGCCCAACTTGAGGAGTTCGGCCGCTGGGTCCTGCGCCTCGCTATCGATGTACACTGATGCGCCCAACTGCCGGGCAAGCGGCTCCTTGTCCTTGCCGCGCGCGATGCCTACCGTGTGAAAGCCCATCTTCGCGGCGTACTGAACCCCGAGGTGGCCCAGCCCGCCCAAACCGAGCACGGCGACGACGTCGCCCGGCCGCGCGGCGCTGTTTCGCAGCGCATTGAACGTGGTGAGCCCGGCGCACATCAGGGGGGCCGCCTCGACAGGAGGAAGTTCGTCCGGCATCAGCGCGACCGCGCTGGCGGGAACAATCAGGTATTCGCCGTAGCCGCCGTCGTAGGTGACGCCGGTGACCTGACCGGTCACGCAGGCGAAGAATTCTCCCCGGCGGCAGTGGTCGCAACGTCCGCAATATCCACCGTTCCACCCAACGCCCACGCGTTGGCCCGGATGCCATTCTACGATGCCGCCCCCGACTGCATCGATCACTCCGGCGACCTCATGGCCGGGTACCCTCGGGTACTGAATTCCGGGGTAAGCTCCTTCCTTGGTGAGCGAATCGCTGTGGCAGATGCCACAAGCTTGTACCTTGATCCGGACTGATCCGGTGCCCGGTTCCGGTACCGGACGTTCAACAATCTCGAAGGGCCCGTTTGGGCGGGAGACCTGCACCACGCGCATCGTCGCCATGATCTCTCTCCAATCTCGTTTTGACGCTCAGGTTCACTCGAAGAGAGGTTTCATCGCGCCCGCGTGAGCCTCTCGGTTTTCTCAGCTTTCACACGACTGGGCCGGCCTCCGCAGCTCATGCCATGGATGCCGATCAATCCCTCCTGTGCCAGTCGGCGAGTGTCTCCTCAAACCATTACAGCAGGGACGCCGATGCGATTCTACATCTTCGCCTGCTTGACCTTGGCGGCAATCGATCTTCGCGAGACTTGCTTCAGAACTTCTAGAACATAGCTCATCTGATCTGCTAGAGTGGCCGTGCGCGCTCGGGGCGCCTCCAGTCCGCGGAAAGGGCCAAGCCCGCCCGATCGTCCGACCATTTCGAGGCAAGCCACTTCCTCGCCTGATGCTGCGGACCACAGGCCGTCAGCCCGCCAAGCGTGGGCGAGGAGGTTGCTATGTCGATACGTCCGCTGCCGAACGACCCGTCTTTCGAGCATCTCAGGAAAGAAGCCAAGCGGCTGCGCAAGGCAGTCCGTTCCGGTGACGCCGGCGCCGGCGCGCAAGTGAGAGAATTTCACCCGCGCGCGCACGAGGCGATTACCCTTTTCTCGCTTAGTGATGCCCAGCTCGTCACCGCGCGTTCTTACGGATTCGCGAGCTGGACGAAGTTGAAACAGTATCTCACCGCCATCGAGCCCTTCGTCTGGAATCCACCACAGCCCGCAGATGACCCGGGGCCGCTCGTTGACGTCTTCATCAAGCTGGCGTGCCTGAATTACGGAGCCTGGCATCGATCCAATCCGGCGAAGGCGCGCCGCCTGCTGACCGAACATCCGGAGCTCGCCCAAGCCAGCATCTACAGCGCCGCAGCTGCGGGCGACGTCTCCGCCACGCGCGCGATGATCGAGCGCGACCCTGAGTTTGTCGAAGCGAAAGGAGGGCCGCTTCGATGGGAGCCCCTTCTCTATGCGTGCTATTCGCGCATCGACGGCACTGCTCCGAATCGCTCCACGCTGGAGGTGGCGCGCCTGCTCCTGGCGCATGGCGCCGATCCCAACGCCGGATTTCTGTGGGGCGGAACCTACGTCTTCACCGCGCTGACCGGCGCGTTCGGAGAAGGTGAGGACGGGATCAATCAACCGCCACACCCGCATCGCGACGCGCTGGCAAGGCTGCTGCTGGATGCGGGAGCTGATCCCAACGACGGACAGACGCTTTACAACCGGCACTTCCGTGAAGACGACGATCACCTCAAGCTGCTGCTGTCCTATGGCCTCGGGCACGACAAGGGCGGGCCCTGGTCTAAACGGCTGGGCGACCGGGCGCAGAGTCCGGCGCGGCTGCTGGTCGAAGAGTTGTGGAGTGCCGCGAAGAACAACTTTCCTCAACGCGTGAAGCTGCTGGTCGATCACGGCGTGGACGTAAACACGCCGGGTCTTCGCAACGGCCGCACGCCTTATGAAGAGGCACTCCGGGCAGGCAATCATGAGGTTGCGGAATACTTGCTGGAGCGGGGCGCGAAGAAGATCGAACTCGATCGTAACGAGAGATTTGCCCTGGCCTGCATTGCCGGTCGCCGTGCGGAAGCTCTCGCGCAGCTCGCGGACGATCCCACGATGTTGGAGAAGCTCGGCCACCGCGGCCGGGTCGACTTGATTCACCGAGCTGTGGATGCCGGCCGGCCCGACGGCGTGCGCCTGATCGTCGAGCTGGGGGTCGACGTCAACGGGATGGTTCCCAACTCGGGTCTTGATCGGAGTCCGCTTCACAGCGCGACCATCGGAGGCAACCTCGAGATGGTCAAGCTCCTTCTCGAGCTAGGCGCCGATCCCAGCCTTTGCGATCCCACCTACCACTCCACGCCGATCGGCTGGGCTTATCACGGCCAACAACAGCATGTCGTCGACTACCTGTTCAGATTCGCAAACATCTTCGACGCGCTGCGGTGCGACGGAGTCGAGCGCGTCGCCGCGCTGTTAGAGCAGGATCCTTCTTTGGCGAACGCGGCCGATGATGGAGGCAACCCGCTCGTGTTTTACCTGCACCCCGAGATGACGCGCCTTGAACAGATGGTCCGGCTCCTGACCGCGTACGGCGCCGACCTTAACGCAAGGAACCGAGAGGGAAAGACGCTCCTCGATCGAGCGCTCGCCCGCGGTTGGTCCGACTTCGCTACCGTGCTGCGCGCGCATGGCGCAAGACCGGCCACGGACTCGAATTCAGCTTCCTGAACGCGGATGGTCGGCGTTGGGTGTGGCAGAGCGAGGTGGCGACTCCGGTCAACTCGTGGGACTCCATGTCTACGCGCTGCCGAAATTCAGCTCGGAAGACCATGGCGAGTTGAGGCGCTTGACGGCGCAGGCAATGGGCCAGACAAAGATGACCGGCTGATGCAAGAACCGTTGACTACCCGTCGCGCTTCGTGCCAGCATGGAATCCACTGCGCAATTTTCGGCGTCCAGCGATGCCCCGCGCACGACCGCGAAAAGCTCGAGGAACTCTAGGCCCCTCTGATGTCCGAGGTTGGAATACAATGACCCCTTGGACGAAACGCCGGAGGAATTCGCCGTAAGTAAGCCATGACATCGAAGAAACACAAGAAAGGCTCTCCCGTCGCCGCACGAAAACGGCGGCTGCTGGGTTTTCAGGTCGGTTGGCTGCTGGCGGTCGGCCTGCTCGTGGCTGCCGCCTCGGTGGCCCTCATCCTGAGCGCGTTCTGGTCTCTCGAGCCCGCGCAAACCGGCGATTCCTCCGAATCCTCCAGTAAAGCTCAACCATCCTCAGGTCCGGCGTCATTCGCCCCAACCATCGCCAATACGGCAAACGCGCCAGGTCCGGCGCCCCAGGGAATGGTGTGGATTCCCGGCGGCGAGTTCTCGATGGGTAGTCATGCTGAAAGCGAATCTCTCTGCGCTCTGCCTGGCTTGACCGGGGATGCTTTACCGGTGCATCGAGTCTATATCGACGGCTTCTGGATGGATGCGACCGAGGTGACCAACGAAGACTTTGCCAGGTTTGTGAAAGCCACCGGATACGTGACCATCGCCGAACGCACGCCGACGGCAGCAGAGTTTCCGGGGGCGCCGCCCGAGAACCTGGTTGCGGGTTCGACGGTATTCACGCCGGCAGCAAAGCCTGTGTCCCTGCATGATCACCTTCAGTGGTGGCGTTATCAGAAGGGCGCCAACTGGCGCCAGCCCGAGGGGCCAGGGAGCACGATCCACGGACGAGAGCGATATCCGGTCGTCCAGATTGCCTATGACGATGCGGAGGCGTACGCGAAGTGGGCCGGCAAGCGGTTACCGACTGAAGCGGAATGGGAGTTCGCCGCCCGCGGCGGTTTGAGCGGAAAACTCTATGTCTGGGGAGATGAGTTTCGTCCGGCTGAGAAGGCGATGGCGAACACCTACCAGGGATCGTTTCCGGTGAAGGACACAGGCGGCGATGGCTTTGGCGGCATCGCACCAGTGGCGTCGTTTGCCCCGAACGGTTATGGACTCTACGACGTGGCGGGCAACGTGTGGGAGTGGGTCAGTGATTGGTATCGACCTGACTACTACGCGCAACTCGCCTCAGCGGGCGTCGTTGCGCGGAATCCACGCGGACCCGAATCGCCACTCGATCCCGCCGAGCCCGACACCAAGAAGCGGGTGCATCGCGGCGGTTCGTTCCTGTGTACCGATCAGTACTGCACGCGCTACATGGTCGGGACGCGCGGCAAGGGCGAGGTCAGCACCGCCACCAACCATGTCGGCGTGAGATTGGTCAAGGACGCGAAACCCCGAGAGTAGCGGGCGGGATAGGCGCGTGTTGCTATTTGAGGGTACTGTTGGTATAAGATCAAAATCGCACTGTCCGCGGATTCAAATCCCTCTCCTGGGTCGTGACAATGAAGCAGTCACTGAGAATAAACCGTCGCAGATTTCTCGCAACAGGCGGCCTCGCCGGAGCCGCGCCGCTCGTTTCGGCGCAAGCGCCTAAGGCGAAGTCGATTCTCATCACCTCCGGCGGGGGAAGGTTGGCGCAGGCTTTAGCTTCCGGATTGAAGGAAACTTACTCGATCCGGCTGACCGAGCGAGCGCCGATCCGCACCGAGCACGAGTTTGTCCAGTGTACCCTTGGTCACGACAGCGCAACCGATGAGGTGGTTCGAGGCGTGGAAGCGATCGTGCATGTGGCCGAACCTCTGCCCGAGGAAACGCCCGAACAACAGATTGATTCTCTGACTCGCTGCACCTACAACCTGCTGTGGTCGGCGGCCGAGGGAAAAGTGCCGCGCATCGTTTTCCTGAGCACCCTCGAAATGATGACGGGCTATGAGCCCAGCTACACCGTCAGCGAGAACTGGTTGCCGCTTCCGTCAATGACGACGATCGTTCTGGCGAAGCACCTGGGCGAGTACGTCAGTCGCGAGTTCGCGCGCGAGGGCAAAACTCAAATCGTTGTGTTGCGTCTGGGCAAAGTAGTACGAGCCGACGAGGTCAAGGACCAACCACCCGACCCTCTCTGGGTGGACGAGGGCGACGTAGTGCACGCGGTCTCATGCGCTCTCAGCGCCAAGCTGAATATTTGGCAGGTCTTCCATATCCAATCGGATTCGCCGGGCGCGCGATTCTCGGTCAAGCGTGCCCAGACAGCGTTGGTATATCGACCGCGATTTCGATGGTGACAGGGAGGGCGGCATGAAGGTACTGCTTCTTGGCGCAAACGGGTATCTTGGTCCACATGTTGTCAAGGCACTGGAGTCGGGACACGAGTTGCGCATCACCGACATCCGACCGCCGGCGGAGAAGACGCGTCACGAATACATGCACGTGGACATTTCGTCGATCGAGCAAGTCCGCAAAGCGGCCCGGGGCATGGACGCCATCCTGAACCTCTCGGTTTTGCGCAACGACCGCAAGCTGGCGTTCGACGTGAACACGCGCGGCTGTTACAACATGATGCTCGCGGCCGTGGAGCAGAATATCAGACGAGTGATCAATACCGGACCGCACCTGGTGGTCTCGGGTCCGCCATCCGAACGGTTCGATTTCAGGGTAGGGCCGGATCAACCGCCGCAGCCCGGCACCCATCTGTATGGTTTGAGTAAGTCGCTCGGTCAGGAGATCTGCCGCGTTTTTTCGCAACACCATGATGTTTACGTCCAGGAATATTTATTCTTCTCGCTTCTCGACATGGGCAAACTCACGCCGGGCGCGGACGCAACACCGTTTTCGGTCTCATGGGGAGATGCGGGTGCAATATTCCGGCTCGGCCTGGAGATCGACCTGGCGAAGCTGCCGTCGCGATGCGAGATTTTCTTCGTTTTCTCCGACATGCCGCACGGGAAGTTCATCAATGAAAAAGCCAAGCGGGTCCTCGGCTTCCGGCCGAAGGACGATCTTTCCATCCTGTGGCGCAAGCCGGTCTGATCAGAGCGAATGCTGAATCGCCGCACCTTCGGATTATTCGCGCTGTGGCTCGGCTGCAGCGTCAATCTTCTGGCCGACAGCTATCCCTATCGCGCCAAGGTGATCGAGATCGAGGACCTGACTCACGACACCAAACGCATCCGCTTCCGCCTTTTGGACGCGAAGGGTTTTTTATTCACTCCCGGACAGTACACGTTTCTGAAGGTTCCTGACGATTACGTCAAACAGTGGAATGCGCGCTACGGGACCACTCACGGAGAGGTGACGCGGCCGTACTCGTTTGCCAGCGGCTCGAGCCGGCTGCCCAGCTTCGACCTGATGATCAAGCTCGCAGGACCGCCGCCGGGGAAAGAGGTTCCGCCGGGAATTGCGACGACCTACGTCCACGCGCAATTGAAGCCGGGAGATGTGGTGCACTTCAGCGCGCCGGCCGGAAGTCTCTATTTGAGAAAGGACACGGGTCGTCCGATTGTGATCGTCGCCGGTGGCACCGGAGCCGCGCCGTTCATCTCGCTGCTCGAGTACTGGTTCGAGAACAGTTTCGACAAGAACAACGAGATCTACTTTTTCTTCGGCGTGCGCAGCCGAAAAGACCTGTTCTGGCACGAACGCTTTCAGGAATGGGCCCGGACGAAAACAAAGTTCCGCTACATTCCCGCGCTGTCGAGTCCTGCGCCCGAAGATAACTGGCATGGGGAAACCGGCTTCATCCACTCGGTCGTCGAAAAGCACATCGCGGCGCCGTCGGATGCCGACGCCTATCTCGCCGGACCGCCAATCATGGTGCGCGAAGTGGTGAAGGTGCTAAACTCTAAAGGCATCGGGAAGGAACGAATTCACTACGATGCAATTGCTGTTCAGTAAGTGGGCCGTCACGGCGAGCCGACTCTTCGCATTGACCTTCACCGCTGATCAGCGGTCGAGATAGTTCAAGTCCCTTCCCGTAGGTCTCCGTCAGACGCCTGACGGCAAACAGCGCGGCAGCCGGTACTTCCGCCATCGACTGTAAGTCAGCCTCGCCCACAACGGAGTACTGTTCCTGGAGGAGCTCCCCGAGTTTCTACGGACCCGCGGAACAGAAAGCTGACCACGGGACCTGGAACGGATGAAGTGGATCACTTCCGGATGGCCGACGATTCGTCCAGTGGCGTCAGATTAGTCACGCTGTTCACTCGCCAAGGTAGAATCGTTCAGGTTCTATGATGCTGGCGGCAGGCAAGCAGCTTGGGCTTTATAGGATTCTGGCTGCCATCGGTGCGGGCGGCATGGGTGAGGTGTACCGGGCCACCGACATTAAACTGGGCCGCGAGGTGGCTATCAAGGTCCTGCCCGAGGCCTTCGCGCCCGACCCCGAACGCCTTGCCCGCTTCAAGCGCGAGGCGCGGGTGCTGGCCTCGCTGAACCATCCCCATATTGCTGCCATCTATGGACTGGAGCAGGCCGAGGGCGTGCCATTCCTGGTGCTGGAGCTGGTGGAGGGGGAGACGCTGCGTGGGCCCCTGCCGGTGGACGAAGCTCTGCCCATCGCAAAACAGATCTGCGAGGCGCTGGAGGCGGCACACGAGAACGGGATCGTCCACCGGGACCTAAAGCCGGCCAACATCAAGGTGACGCCGGAGGGGAGGGTCAAGGTACTCGACTTCGGGCTAGCGAAGGCGTTCAACGAAGATTCCGGGGAATCCGATCCCTCGCAATCGCCGACCCTGACGGCTGCTCCGACGCGGGCGGGAGTGATCCTGGGCACAGCCGCCTACATGAGTCCGGAGCAAGCGCGGGGGAACAAGGTGGACAAGAGCACCGACATCTGGGCGTTCGGGTGCGTGCTGTACGAGATGCTGGCGGGGAAGCGGGCGTTCGGTGGGGAGAACGTGGCCGACACGATCGGGGCGGTGGTGACGCGGGAGCCGGACTGGGGGGCGCTGCCGGAGAGCACGCCTGCCAATGTCAGGATGCTGCTGCGGCGGTGTTTGCAGAAGGACCGGACGGAGCGGCTGCACGACATCGCTGATGCACGTCTGGAGCTGAAGGAGGCTCCGTCAGCGGTTCCGCTGCCAGTCGCGCGCCCGCAGGCGCTCGCGTGGATGATCGCCGCTGCGCTGTTCGCGGCGGTCGCGGTAGTGCTGGCGCTGATCCACTTCCGCGAACGCCGCCGGAGCAGCAGGCGGTGAGATTCGCGCTGCTGCCGCCCGAGAAGACCAGCTTTGGCGATATTGCCATGTCTCCGGACGGGCGCCGGGTGGCGTTCACGGCGCGGGATGCTGCGGGCAAGAGCCAGCTCTGGGTGCGCCCGCTCGATGCGCTGGCGGCACAGGCGCTGGGCGGAACCGAGGGCGCGAGTTTTCCCTTCTGGTCGCCGGACAGGCGCTGGATCGGCTTCTTCGCCGAAGGCAAGCTCAAGAAGGTGGAGGTCTCGGGCGGGCCGCCGCAGGCGCTCGCGAACGCGATTGTCGGCGGCGGGGGCGCCTGGAATCGCGACGGGGTGATCCTTTTTGCGAGTAACTACGGTCCGCTGTTGCAGGTCCCTGCCATTGGGGGCGAGCCGAAGCCGGTGACCGAGCTGGAGGCCTCGCATCAGGAAATCTCCCACCGCTGGCCGCAGTTCTTGCCCGACGGCGACCGCTTCTTGTATTTCATCTGGAGCGGCCAGCCGGAGCATCAGGGTATCTACGCGGGCTCGCTCGACTCCAAGGAGAAGACGCGCCTGCTTGCTTCGCCGGCCAGCGCGGCCTATGGGATGGGGCATCTGCTGTTCCTGCGCGAGTCGGCGTTGCTGGTGGCGCAGCGGTTCGATGCGGGCAAGCTGCAATTGGCGGGCGACACGTTTCCGGTAGCCGAGACGGTGGGCGTCGACGTCAGCGTCTTCCATACCCGGGTTTCGCTTTCCGAGACGGGGGTGCTGGTCTATGATGCGGGCGGGAGCGCCCGCCGCCGGCTACAGTGGTTCGACCGCAACGGCAAGGCGCTGGAGACTGTTGGCCCGCCGGGAGACTACCGCAACGTGGACCTCTCCCCCGACGCCCGGCGGCTGGCGGTTGACCGCGGTGATCCGCAGACGGGAAATCGTGATATTTGGCTGTTCGACCTGGCGCGCGGCGGGAGCAGCCGCTTCACCGTCCATCCCGCCTTGGATACCGGTCCCGTGTGGTCGCCCGACGGCCTCCGCATCGCGTTCCGCTCAGCCCGCGAGGGTGAATTCAATCTCTACCAGAAGGATGCGAACGGGGCGGGCGAAGAGGAGTTGCTGCTGAAGACGCCCGCGAATAAATTCTCCAGCGGATGGTCGCCCGACGGGGACTGGCTCCTCTACGCGGACCAGGACCCAAAGACGAGATCGGATCTGTGGGTGCTGCCGCTGGACGGGCGCCAGCCGCAGGCCCAGCCGCGACCATGGTTGCGGACGGAGTTCTATGAGCGCAACGGCCAGTTTTCGCCGGACGGCCAGTGGGTGGCCTATGACTCGAACGAGTCGGGGCGCTACGAAATCTACGTGCCGCGTTTGCGCCAGGTGGGGCTGCGGGAACGAGCAAATGGCCGGTATCGACCGGCGGGGGCGAGCAGCCGCGCTGGCGGAGCGACAAGGAGCTGTTTTTTCTGGGGCCGGAACGCCGGCTGATGGCGGTGGAAGTGAAGACCGTCACCGGCCGCTTCGAGGCGGGTAATCCCAGGGTGCTGTTCCCAACGCGTGCGGCCATCCTACCTGGCCTGTTCTATACGGTTTACGCGGTCAAGGCCGATGGGCAGCGCTTCCTGATTCTCACAGAAGGTGAAGAGGCAGCCTCGCAGCCAGCCACGGTGGTGGTGAACTGGACGGCGGGGTTGAAGAAATAGCCCAAAGGTATCACGAGCGCACTCGCACCGATGGTGCTGCTCGGATCACGCGCCATCCGGAAGTTGAAGCCGGGCGCAGTCCGCTAGCCTGCCTGAGGAAGGCTGGCGCAGTTCTAAGCGATAGCTGGACAGACGTCTCTCCGCAACTGAGAGAATACTAGACAAGGCTAGGGCCAGTACTAGGCTGGATCGCTAAACCCCACAGAGACCGGCTCAGGGCCTTCGCTGCTGAACGGGACTGGGATCAGTTCCACTCTCCAAAGAACCTCTCGATGGCTCTGATCGTTGAAGCCGGCGAATTGGTCGAGCACTTCCAGTGGCTCACCGAGAGACAAAGTCGGGACTTCCCGTCTGCCACCGTCGACAAGGCTACCCAGGAACTGGCTGACATCCTGATCTACCTGATCCACCGACAGAAATATGGCTTCATACGTATAAATATGGTATTCGTGGTGTCGTGGAGTTTGAATGGGATTTGTCCAAAGAGATAGAGAATCTTAGAAGGCATGGGATTTCTTTTGTGGAGGCTGTAGAGACATTTTCCGATCCCGATGGGTTTCAGTTGAGGGACACGAAACACTCGGCAGTCGAGGCGAGATTCTTCTCGGTGGGCGGGTGCGGATCCGGGAAAATACTCACGACGCGGTTTACGCGGCGCGGAAGTATTATCCGAATTTTTGGATCGGCATCATGGCGAAAATTCGGGAGGCTTTCCAATGAAAAAACCCAAACTGAGTGAGGTCGAAATCGACGACAAGGGTACTCGGGAGCTTCGTCGTAGAATGGCCGCGATCAAGTCCGTCAAGATCACCATAAACGTTGACCGGGAAACATTGGATATTCTACGGGCGAAAGCAGCGAAGACAGGCGTGCCATACCAAAGGCTTTTGAACCGGTTTTGAAGAAGGGGTTGCAGACCGATGTGGAAGCCGAATCGCGCCTTGACCGTCTTGAAAGGGAGGTCAATAGGTTAAGGAGAAAGATCGTCGCTTAGCTGCCTGTGCCGGCGCATGACTGATCACGTCGTCGCGAGTGCTGGCAAGCCGTATGGTAAAGAAACTCAGCCGAGCCGCCGGGATCAGGACCAACAGTTGCCACGGTTGCAGAAGGGACTTCATATACTCTCCGGAGGTACTGTCAACTTGAGGCCAAATCTCCCGTTTTTGAGACAAAGTCGTCAAACTCTCGCACTGTGAATCAACAACTTAAGGGTTTCTGTGGGCGGTCAAAACGCAACGAATGGCCCAAGTTGACAATACCCCTGCTGCTCATCGCTTCGTTCGTTTACCCGCTCGAGCCAGCCGGCGGCGAGGGTTGAGTGCCAACCGTGCCAGTGGCGCGCGGGTCGCGGTGCAGACCAGACCACCCGCTGCGGATCTCGCCCGCCGCCTTGCGGACATTGCCCGAACAGCGCCCGGGACGTTAGGCGTCCGCGTGCTCCATGTCGAATCCGGCGAGGGAGCGTCCCTCAATGGCGGCGAGTGGTTTCCAATGATGAGCGTGTACAAGCTGCCGATCGCGATTCACGCGCTGCGGCGGGTGGAACGCGGCACGCTGCAGCTCGCGCAGCCGATCCGGTTGACGGCTGCCGACAGGCGGCCGGGGCTGTCACCGCTCGCGCGCACGATCGCCGAAAAGGGCCCTCAAACACTCTCCATCCGCGAGCTGATTTCCGCGATTGTGCGCATCAGCGACAACACCGCGTCCGACGCGCTGCTGCGCGCTGCCGGGGGGCCTCGCGCGGTGGCGGACACGCTGAACGAACTCGTCCTTCCCGGCATCGACATCAACCGCTACGAGCTCGAATTCGCCGCGGATTATCACGGCGTGTGCTGCCTCGAGCGCATGCGGCCGTACAGCCTGGAGCGATTTCTCGAGGCGGTGGAGAAGGTGCCGGCGGAGACGCGGCGCCGCGCGGCGCGCGACTATCTCGAAGACCGCCGCGACTCCGCGCGTCCGGATTCGTTCGCTGCACTGCTGGCGCGTCTGGTGAAGGTGGAGCTCCTCAACGCGGAGCACACGCGATGGCTGCTCGACGAGATGGCGGAGATGCATACGCGCGACACGCGGCTCCGCGCGGGGTTGCCGCCGGGCACGCGCGTGACGCTGCGGCCCGGCACGTCGGGGGAGACGGACGGCATTCGTGCCGCCCACAACGACACGGCCGTCGTGACGCTACCTGAGAAGCGCGGCCATCTTGTCATCGCGGCCTTTCTGAAAGGATCGCGCGGTCCGGAGACCACACGGGACGCCACGCTCGCGAGTGTGGCGCGCATCGCCTTTGACTGGGCGACCAGCCGGTGACATCGTTCGCTGCCAATAGCGATTCATTCATTGGCCGTCCGTCTGAACGATGGCCGTTTACTGCCTCATTAAAC
>CAWHCF010000040.1:0-74471 GCA_963827655.1 uncultured Acidobacteriota bacterium | reverse complement strand
CTCGTACTCAACACTCCGCATCGGTTCACTCATTTTGATTGACCCTCCGTAGCATGGGAGGCGTAGGAATGGCCAAGAAACCTACCGCGGCAAGCGCCCCAGATGAAGGAGTGGGCAGCCAAACGAGAGGCCGAGCGGAAACGCAGGGAAGAAGCACGAAAGAGACTGCCCCGGTTTTATCGCCGAGCAGGATGGTGGGTTTCGGTCACTGTCAACCTGGGCACCTGCGTGTCATGCGCATTCCTGGCTGAGAAACTTGTGGCCTGGACGGTGGGACTCTTTGGTGTGCAGATACCGGACGTATCGTTGCTCGTCACCACGCTCATGATTATCGTCTCTGTCTGGGCCATCGCTCACAGCATTGTGGCGGACGCCTACTACGCTGAAGACTCTGAAAGCGCGCCGGAGATTCTTTACAGTCGAGGTCTCCTGGGAGGCTGGTCGTTAGCCTACAATAACTTCGAGCTCGGCGCCGCTCTCGCGGGCTCCTTTCCTTTATCGCTGATCCTGGGCTGGGCTCTGGCTCGCGGCAGCCGGCGGCCTGGAGGATCCGCATGGCCTTGTACTCATTCCGGGAGCTTTCGCCTTGCTCATTGGGTCACCAGGTTCGAGAACTTCCCTATCCTGAACGCCTGATTGACTGCGATCGTGTTATACATATAATTATCCGCTAATTATCCGCAGCATGGGTGAATATGGTTTCGAGTGGGACGACGATAAAGCTGCGGAGAATCTGAGGAAGCACGGCGTATCGTTCGAAGAAGCGGTTACGGTCTTCGCTGACTCGCGACGCATCGAAACCTTCGACGAAGAGCATTCCGGAACGGAAGACCGATACCTGGCGATCGGAATGTCCAATAAGGCCCGGTTGCTGGTCGTGGGCTATACACCCCGCGGTGCCAACATCTTCAGTGCGGACCGACGAAGCGAGGTTTGTCAACCTGTCTAGCCAAGCGACCATCGTTGTGCGTCAGCAGCATCCGGCCATACTCGTGCGCTGCCAAAATGCGCCAGAGTAGCTCGGCATCTATCGCGAGCGGCTACCGTGATTGACGTACGCGGGCCCGGAACATTTTCATCCTTCGTTGCGGCACGAAGGACCATGTCTTACTCGTGCCGCAGAGCCGCCAGCGGATCAATTCGGGACGCTCGCCTTGCCGGCGCATAGCCAGCGAGAATCGCGGCGCTTAGGAGGACGACACCGGCCAGCGCCAGGGTTCCCGGATCATTGGGCTGGGTCTCGAACAGAAACGATTTGACAAGCTGGGACGCGCTCAACGCGGCAGGCACGCTGATCGCGAGTCCCACCGCCGCCAGTAGTAGAACGCGGCGCAGAACCATCCATACCACGGCGCCGCGTTGCGCGCCCAGAGCCATACGGATTCCAATCTCGCCGACCTGCCGCGCGACGCTGTAGGACATCGTCCCGTAGAGTCCCACGCACGCGATCAGGAGAGCGAGAACCGCGAAACCCGTGCATAGTTTCGCGAACGTGATTTCCCGGCTGATCGTCCGATCGATTTCCGCAGCCTGTGTGACCACGTTTGTGACGGGTATGCGTGAATCTGCCTCCCGCACGATCTCATGCACACTCTTGACATACCTCAGCGGATCACCCGCAGTGCGCAGCGCGTAGGTCATTCCGTCCGGAGAAATCTGGCTGACCGCTACGAACACGGTCATTGGACTCTCCTCTTCATTTTTCAGACCACCGTACCGCAGGTTAGCCGACACGCCGACGATTTCGAGATCGCGCTTCTCGTCCAGGAACGTGATGCGCCGGCCCACCGGATTCTCGTTCCCGAAGTAAGTCCGCGCCAGCCGCTCGCTGATCACTGCAACCGGCGTGGAGCCCGGTTGGTCGCGGTCGTCAATCTCACGCCCGGCCAGGATCGGAATCTGCATCGTCGTGAGGAAACGCGGTCCGGCGGCCAGGACGCGTGCGCCTTCGATGGTAACAGCGCCGATCTTCATTGGCCCCCTGATTGCCTGCCCGGCGCGGCCGGCGCTGATGATCGAGGATTGCGAAAGCGTCGCGCTGCTCACTCCGGGGATCGATTCGAAGCGCTTGCGCAGGTCCGCGTAAAAAGTGGCGATCTCCGGGTCGCGATGCCCGGCCTGGCGCGCATTCAACGAGAACAGAAGGATGTTCTCGCGGGCGTATCCCAGTTGGACGGAGTGCAGCTTGTTGAGTGTCCGGACAAACAGACCCGCGGCGACCAGGATGAGAAAAGAGATCGCGATTTGGGCGACCACCAGAACGTGCTGCGCGCGGCGGCGCGGTCCGCCCCCGCGGCCATTCTTTAGCGCGGGCATGACGTCCGGACGCGTCGACTGAATCGCTGGAGCGAGGCCAAATAACAGGCCGCAAACCACGGAGAGCGCCGCCGTCACGCCCAGCACGTTCCAGTTCAATTCCGCGTGCAGCGTAAAGTTCTCCTGCCCCTTGGAGAGCAGAAACGTCAGCGATCGCACGCCCCAGATCGCAAACAAGACCCCTAATGCTCCGCCGAGCGACGCCAGCATCACACTCTCGGTAAGCAACTGCCGCACGACGCGGAACCGTCCCGCTCCCAGGCTGAGCCGGACAGCCATTTCGCGGCGTCGCGCGGCGGCCCTTGCCAGCAGCAGATTGGCGATGTTCGCGCACGCGATCGCCAGGATCAATCCCACCATCGTCAGGAGCACGTACAGAGGCTTGGAATACTGGCGGCGCAAGCTACCCAGACCGGCGGCGCCGGGATTCAGAATCAGCGCGGGCAGTTTGGCGCGCTCACCGTCGGTCTTCGCGGTGGCGGCAACCCATTGATGGAAACGAGGAGCCAGCGCTGCCTGCGCCTGGGCCATGCTTACGCCGGGACGCAGACGGCCCATCATTTCGATCCAGTAGAAGTTTCCGTCGCGATACATACGAGCCGCTCCGGCACCGTCCACGAGCAGATTCGTGTGCAACGGAAGGTAGAGGTCCGGCGCCGCCGCAGGGTCGACTCCGAAGAATTCCGGCGGCGCGACGCCGATCACCGTGAAGGGCACGTTATCGACGAGAATCGATTGTCCAATCGCATTCGGCGGTCCCCCAAAGCGATTCTGGCTTGTAGCAAAACTGATTACGGCGACCGGCGCTGCGCCTGGACGGTCGTCTTCGGAGTCGATCAGACGTCCCGCGGCCGGCGACACTGCCAGGCCGCGAAAATACTCGCCGGTGACGTACTCCGTGCTGGCGCTCGTGGCCTGCCCGCGGACGGCCAGGTTACGGTTTAGTCCGTTGAAGTATCCGAAGAGCGTGGAAAAGACGGGATTCTCCTCGCGAAGCGTCTCGAACGCGCCGTACGGGAACATCCCGCTGACCATGGCGCCTTTGTCGCCCGGCCAGAGAATGCCTTGTACCCCGTGCACGACGTGGACCCATTCCTTGCTGCCGTCCTGGGGCGGCCGGCTATGCCAATTCAAGACCACCAGCGACTCGGGATCGGCCACCGGCAGCGAGCGCAACAGAATCGACTCCATGAAGCTGTAGATCGCAGTATTGGCCCCGATGCCGAGCGCCAGCGACAAGACCGCCAGGGCGCTGAATGCCTTGTTGGCGGTCATGGTGCGACAGCCATAGCGGACATCCTGGCCAAGTTCCGACAAAAACCGTGTCATCCAAATCTCCCGTGACTCTTCGTGCTTCAGTCCGACGTTGCCAAATCGCCGGCGCGCTTCAGCCCGGGCGCGCTCCGCCGTCATACCGTCTGCTTCCAGTTCCGCGGCTTTTTCCGCAAGGTGGAGTTCCATTTCCTCACGCAGCGCCTCGCTGCGCCTGGCGCTTTCTATCCAATACCTCAGCCGTCGTAACACGTCCGTCACTCCGCTCCCATCACGCGCGCGATCGCCAGCGTGAGTTTGGCGTACTTCCGGGTTTCAACGGCCAGCTGTTTGCGGCCAGCCGCCGTGATCTTGTAGATCCTCGCCCGCCGATTATTCGACGTCACGCCCCAGACACCCTCGATCCAGCCGTTTAGCTCCAGCCGCTGGAGAGCGGGGTACAGCGAGCCCTCCTCGACGAGGAGCTCGTTGTCGGACGATTGTTGAATGAACTGGACTATGCCGTATCCATGGAGGTCGCGCCGCGACAGCGTCCGCAGAATCAACATGTCCAGTGAACCGGGCAACGAATCGTTCTTTTGCGCCTTGCGTCCCATACCAAGAATTCTTAGCTTACGGCGACGAGATTACGCGAGTCAAGTTCAGATTGGCTAGCCCTCGCGCCGCAATGCTGCAATAAAGGGAGGCGTGTGCCCAGACCCGCATGCGGTTCCGGTATCTAAGGCATCTCCGGTTTGAGGTGCGTGTCGTAGGCAACCTATATATTGCAACTTATCGGAAACTTTATCCGAAGCTGTTTGAGGCGTGAGCAGCGCCCTCATCAGGATGCAGGCGGGAGTGGATAAGAGAAACAAGCGTCATTTTCAGCTCCACCAATCTCTCCCGCGGTAGAGGAAGCCGACTGGAGGTATTGAGGTATTAATGAAGCGAGGGCATTCCAAAACGTCCACAGCGAACACTCGGCGCATCAATTCGGACCATGAGTAGTTCCGAGGGTGGCAACCGCGTCGCTTGTGGGAACTCTTCGCCTCGGGACGAGGATCGAGTTTCTTGGCAGCGCAGCCAGGGTGAGAAACGATATCCCCGGCAGCGGTGTGAGAAGGAACGACGCTCGGTCGCCACCGCGCGGAAGGGGCAAGAACGCCATGATACCTGACGAGGTTGAACCGGGGGGGCGGAACAAGGGAAGCGAGCTTCTCGACAAGCTCGATGGACTCGAAAATCACGTGGCTGGTTCCGTCCCGCCAGCGCCGCTTGAGGCGGTACAATAGCCGGCCATCCGGCAAGACCGACAGACGCTCGTTGGCCACCGCGGGGCGAGCGCAGTAACGGCAGAGTCGCTCGAGCCGCACTCGATCGCGCGGTGGTGGTGCGCCTGGGGTGACTCGAACACCCGCCCACGGTTCAGGAATCCCTATCGGGCATGTTTTGACAAGTTGCTCAATTCCCTAAGGATGCGCTTGGACCCGCATGGATACTGGACCGGAATAGGATGGCGGCGATCGAGGGGCATCTCCGTTCCCTGAACGAGCGCATCGACGAGTGTCCGATCATCGCTTATTAGCGACGCATATCCGCATCAACGCGAACCAGGTTACCACCGCTGCCGGCGGTCCTGTCGATTGTCGCTTCCGGACGGACTGTGGCCGATCCTGTGTCCTTTACGTCGTCGCTGCCGTCGCCAATCGACTTCGACCACACGGTGTAATCAAAACTTAATGTGTTGCGACCGGTGTTTCGAAACTGCAAGATTTTGAAACAGCCGTTGGCTGGACACACCGCCGCGGTCCGTCGCCACCTGTATTCAAGATTGCTGTCCGCGCCTGATGGCGTTTTCCAATCGGACCACGACGTCTGTGCCATTACCAGCGCAGTCAACATAACCAGAACCAGTCCGCTCCACAGTGCCCGCATGTCGTGTCCCTTTCCCTTGGGTCAACTAATCTAAAGCGTTTCACCGCTCTGCCTGAGGCCGAACAAGAGCCGTTTTCCTCGCGTCCCCCCGGTTGCGGGGTCGGCCCACTTTCCGATCGGCAGACATTATGTCAACTCGAGCGCCCGGCCCCGACCGTTGTGCGGCATCCAATTGGCCGATCATAGACCAAAACCTTTAGGCTGGGATGAAATTTTGCAGGGTTTCGCCACGGCGGCGATTCGCGCGGAGGCCATTCTGCTCTAACGTGCCTTCAACAGGGAGCCGGGTTCGTGCGTAATCTTCCAGGTATCTCCAACCCGCACCCACACGAGTGTCATTCGGTCGTTCCCTGATAAGGCTAAACTACAACGGAAGGAAGTGGATAAGATAAACAAGCGTCATTTTCAGCTCGAGTCGGGGCAACTCAGGTTCTGGAGAAACGGGCTTTATGTTAACTTTGCGCGATGTTCCTCGGTCCTGGATGAGTCCGACTCTGCGGATTATACGCCAGGTGCATTGGCAGCGTGAAAAACCTAGCCGTGAAATCGTGAGATTTGCGGAAGAAGCCTACGCGAGGGAGTGCCTGCTGCCTAATGCCTCATTAATACCTCCAGTCGGCTTCCTCTACCGCGGATACGGAGCAGGAACGACGTCCCCGTTCTTCTTCGGAAATAAAGCTGCGGGCGAGGCCCGTCATGGCGCCAAAAAGAGAGCGATCCAGAAGAGCGCGCTGATCATGCTTGGCGCGATCTGCTCGCCGGGAAGAGAAAAGAGAACGATGGCGACGGTAACAAGCAGGAACATCGCAATGGCAAGGAGATCCTTTCTAAGAACTGCTGCCCAGGAGCTTACCATCTCGAATACTCGACTAAGGTAGTTGCTTGATATTCTTTAGCGATGCTTCGATCATCTGTTTGAGGATCTTCTTGTCGACGTCCTCCAGCTTTTTGATGTAGAGACAGCCTTGACCGGTAGTGTACTTTCCGAGCTTGCCCAACAACTCGCCTTGCTTCTCGAAGCCATTGAGTACATACAAACTAAAGTTCGCCTTACGTGGCGAGAACCCTACGAGAAACCAATCGACCTCTCGGCCCGACGCCGGCGATTTGTAGACCTTACTCCCGAAACCGATGAGAGACGCTCCCCACATCTTTGGCTCCAGCTTCGTCGCTTTCTTCATCATCTCGAGCACTTCAAAGGCATCTTTTATCTTCTGCTCATCGCCAACAGAATTGATAAAGTCTTCGACACTCCCCTCATTCTGTTTTGTCTTGATCTCAGCTTTCTTTGCCATGAGACGTATCAGCTATTTTTCGCAGCTTTGAATGATTCGGCGATCAACTGCTTCAACACCTTCTTGTCGATATCGCTCAACCGCTTGATATACAGGCAGGCCTTGCTAACCGTGTGTGGCCCTAACTCTCCAAGAAGCTTCTCATAGTCCGGGAAGTCCGACATGAGATAGAGCGTCAGGTTCGCTTTACGTGGCGAGAACCCCATCATCGGCCAATCGAGCTCACTGCCATTCGCATACTTGATCGGTTTAGAACCGAACCCAACGATCGCGGGCCCCCACATCACTGGTTTCATCTTTGAAGCCGATCTCATCATCTCCAACACTTCAAAACAATCCTGCCGCTTCTGCTCGTCCTTGATCTCGTTCAGGAAATCCTCGGGGCTTACCTCGGTCGGTCTCGTCTTGGGTTCAGGTTTCTTAGCCATATCACCTACACCCTAGTGCTTTATATGCCTGTGGCAAATATCCGTTCACATCCGTCGCGATCATGGCAATCTGTGTTTGGTCCTGGGCAGCCAGATCGCCGGCAAGACCATGAACGTACGTCCCGATCGTTGCGGCATCGATCGCTCGGTCCCGCATCTGGACCAATGTCCCCACGACCATCTCAGCAAGAATGTCGCCCGAGCCGGCGGTTGCAAGTCCGGCATTGCCGGTCGAATTAATATAGGCTGTGCCATCGATGTCGACCGTATAGGTCGGTGCTCCTTTGCTTACAACGATAACCTTGTGCTCTTTCGCCGGAGTCTCCAAGATTTGGTAGCACTCCTCGATTTGCATGACCACCGAAGACGCAGTCTAGCGTTTCGACTGAGCCATATCAATCGATGAAGGCCATCGTCGGTCGGATGGCTTTTCGGTCGCCCGCGAGCTACCGAGGTGTGCCCAAACTGTGCCCGCGGCAAACCAGCGGCACCCAATTTCAGGCAACGCGTCACGCGATCGCGGTGAATAGTCGATCGAAGCAACTGATTGACGCGATTTGATTTCTAGCGCGATCGCGCGAGTCACCGATCGATGAGAAAGGACCGGGGACGGCTCTGCAAAACCTCCATCCCCGGTTCAAATCCGGGCGGCGCCTCCAATTTTTCTAACGAAACGGCAAAACGAAAGCCGGGCCAACACCGGGCTGCCCTTCGGATGTACGTTCTGGTGTACGGGCCCAACAAACGCTCGGCGCCGCCCTACGCCCGCGGCCGCAACAAGCAGGCGACATCACTTCAAATCGACAACGATCGTCCGGCCGCCGTTCATCGCCAGCGTGAAGGTCTTCAGCGCGCGGCCGCGCTCGGCGTTGAAGGCGTATTGGACGACGTATGGCTGCCCGGCGACCAGTTCGCCGACCACGGACTTGCCGGTCGCCGTATCGATGATGTCGCTGGTCCAGTTCAGGTCCTTGCCTGACGTGTCGGTCAGCGTCGCCTTCCCGTACTGCCAGCCGAACTTCTCCGGCGCTTTCAGCATGTTGGTGACCTTGACGGTGACGGCGTAGACCTCGCCTGACGACGAGGACTGGTAGCTGCCGGCGCTCGCTACCGGACCCGCCGACTCCACGGTCATGTCGAACGCCCCGAGGTCGAACGTCGTCCCCATCCGTGTCTCGGCGCGATCGACGAGTCCGTTACCGCTCGCGAATACCGACGGCGCGATCGTCAGGTCTTTTTCGACGTCGTACCACGCGCGGCGGGTCTTGCGGTCGCCCTTGACGGCGGCGAGGCGCGTGATTGGTCCCTGGCCGTGAATCTCCATCACCGCGACGTACCGCAGCTTCTCTTTCGTCTTGAGATCCGTCGGGAAGGACGTCAGGCCCGGCAGGATGAAGCTGTGCAGGGAGTTGAGGAATCGTTCTCCAGACTCGTTGAAGACGTTGAACATCACCGCTTGGGCATTGAGGGGATACGTGAACTTCTGGATATTGGTCAGGCTCGAGGTGATGACCAACAGGCGCTTCCCTCCGGTAGCGACGACGTTGGAGTTTGCGGAAGCGAAGCGGCTCGCGATCGAGACTGACTCCAGCGTATAGGTGAGCGTATGTTCCAGCTCGTCGATCGGATAGGCGCCGCCGATCTGCGAGTTGACGGCCGGCATGGTGAGCGGCCTCGCCGGGGCGGCCGGTTGCTGCGCCCCGACAGCAACGCCCATGACAACGCCGAGACCCGCGAGCACGAGCGGAGCACTTTTCATTTGATGATCCTCGCGGTCAGCGTATCAGACACCTCGCCTGAGGTCGATGAGCGCGGCGGGCAGCGTCGCGAGGAGTACCAGAGACCAGGAGCAAGACCATTCAACAACTTGCAGAACCCGACGAAGTCTGTAAAACCTCCATCCCCGGTTCAAATCCGGGCGGCGCCTCCAATTCTTCTGCAACCGCTCGTCCCTCATCCTTTTCCGCTCACCTTGACGATGTAAGTGGATAAGAGAAACAAGCGTCATTTTCGGCTCGAGTCGGGGCAACTCAGGCTCTGAGAACGGGCCTTATGTTAACTTTGCGCGATGTTCGTCGGTCCTGGATGAGTCCGACTCCGCGGATTATACGCCAGGTGCATTGGAAGCGCGAAGAACCTAGCCGTGAAATCGTGAGATTTTGCGGAAGAATCCTACCGCGAGGGAGTGCCCTAATGCCCCATTAATACCTCCAGTCGGCTTCCTCTACCGCAGGAGAGATTGGCGGAGCGCGGGCGGATTATACGCGAACGCCTTGGCCGCTGTCCCAAGCGGTCGGCGTGGTGAACACTTGGAGTGTCCACCGTCAAGCGCTCCCGGCGATTCAGCCAGCCGGTAAGGACGAGGGGGCAACAGCTGAAAGGCTTCCACGTGGAGCACGGAGGCAGTCTAGATCATGCAACACGTGCCGTGTTTGTAGTTGGCCGAGTCGTGGGACACTACGGGCTCTGATTCCATCAGGGTCACGACGGATCTTCGATAAAGCTCTGACGGCGACAGCGCGTTAATGCGGAGTCCCCTGAGGTCACAGGCCGATGAAAGAAAATGCGCGCACGACCGACGGCAGTGTCCACACCAGCAGCAGTCCGGCGGCGATGAGGCCCGCGACAATCTGAATCGGATCGATCACATCGAGCGGCGCCTGCGCCTTCCGCTCGCTGTTCCATCGCCGCACGAGCTGCGCCCTCCACCAGAGCACGGTCGGGTCCGGAAGCGGCGCCCGCTGTGCATCGGGCAGGACGGCCACGCGCTCCATGAAGGCAGCGACGGCGTCCTCTTCCTCAGGCGTCAGGTTCCCACTGAAAAGCTCGAACATCATGCCCTCGCGACGATTCGCACGGAACTCAGAAGATCCCGGAGCCTGTTTCGTGCGCGCGACAGCAGCACCTTGACGCTGCCGCGGGCCAGGCCGAGGGAGTCGGCGATCTGCTGATGGTCCTGCTGTTCGACGTACGCAAGCCACAGCAACGCGCGCTCGCGTGGCTTCAAGGCCGCAAACGTCCGGGCCACCTCCTCGTCGTGCCCGGCCGGCGGCGGCTCGGGTGGAGGCGGGCGCAGGCGAGCGAGCCAGGACAGCTCGCGCTGCGCGTGCCGCCATCGATCCGTGATCAGATTGCCGGCGACGCGGAAGAGATATCGCCGGCAGTCCTCATCGCTGAGATCGGACACTTCCGCGCAGAAGACCCGGCAGAACGCATCCTGAACGATATCGTCCGCATCGGCGGCGTTGCCGGTCACCCGATACACGTACGACCACAGTGCCCGCGCATGACGGCGGTAGAACTCGCCGAAGGCAAGCTCCGTGAACTCAGGCATGTCACGACACTGTTGTCACGTGAGGCGCACGGTGCGCCTGATCTTCGATCAGTCCCATCTTTCTCGAGAGACGGTACGAGACGAAGGAGGACAGCAACAGTCCGACCCCGATGGCTGTCGAAACAGTCGCGAGAAACCCCAGGTTCTCCGGAACGGGGTACGGCAGCGTGACCCACCTGACGAACAGGAACAGCGCCGCACCGAGAACGACGAGGACGATTCCCATCTGCACGGCGCGGAGAATACGTGCGTGCGCGCTGCCACCTCTCTCCGTCCCGATGACGTCGATGAACCGGCCGCCCCCCTCGGTGTTGAGAAATTCGCCGAATTCCCGGGCGGAGCCGATCCGTTCCAGGAGCTTCCCCTGAAACTCGGTCGATACTCTGAGCCTGCGCCACCGCAGGATGCCGTCGACGATTGTGAAGACGACGTAGCCCATCAGCAGGAACGCCGCCGGCACGATGATGATTTCTGGACCCATCTGCGCTTCTCCTCGCATGTACGAGATTTACCGATACAACGCGGGAGGCGCGTCAGCGGTTAACAGGCCCTGAAGGCGCTCCGGCTCTTTCCTGCCGATTTCGGAAAACCTGTAAGTCTTGGTAGCGCTACAGGGATTCGAACCCTGGTTTGATGGCTGAGAACCACCCGTCCTAGTCCCCTAGACGATAGCGCCATCCAAATTCGGGTGCACATACTACCAAAGCTGTTCCCGCACCGTCAACCAAACCGCTGTCCTCCGATACTCCGCGGTTTATGAAGAGAATCTTGAGGAGTCCGGCGCAAGGGTTGGGCCGCGCGTCCACCCGAAGGTCTAAACTGCGTGGCGCGCTAAAATAGTCTGCAAGGTCGATGCTCCGAAGGCGTCTAGTGCACATGACTAAGCGAAAGGGAGATGCCTTGTGACAACCAGATTTCCAGGCTTGATTTGCGGGCCCTTGATGCTAGCCAGTCTTGTCATGGCTTCGATGGAGAAAGATGCGGCCAGAGAGCTCCAGTTCGAGGTCATCGGTCGAGAAGTGGAGTTCATCATGACGGACGCCGACCGTGAAGCCGGCGATTCAGGACCATTACCCGTCCTGGTGATCAAAGCAGACGAACAGTGGAGGCGTTGGGCTGCAGGTGCGACCGTCAAATATTCCGGGGTGGGCTGAGTACCTCCAAAAAACCAGATTTTGCGAATCAAATGGCGATCGCAGTCGGGACATTCCATGTTGGCGGTATCACGGGGCAAGGGCGCTCAAGAGCAGTCGTAGTTTCAAAAATCGTTGAAACCGAAGATCGGCTCGTTGTGCATGTGAAGGACGGAGAAGAGCGTATCGGCGGCGGCTGCATAGGACAACACTTTTTCCACGTCGTGAAGCTTCCGAAGTCGCATAAGAGGATATTGCTGATCAAGGAAAACGCGAAGCTGGATTAACACTCCCCGTCAACGCCGGTCGAATCCCAAGGGCGGCGATTTTCCGCGTGTCGTCGCGTCTCCGCGCTGGTTCTCTTCGGCAAGAGCGGCACTAACCGCGAAAATCCAGAGGCTCCGCTATGCTAATATCTGCCACTCTCGATCGGGTGATGCTTGAGAAAATACGGCGTTCTCCTCATAGTCCTTGGTTCCATGCTCTGGGGCACAGACTCCCTCTTCCGGCGCCCCCTGACCCGCAGTCTATCGCCTGTCACGATCGTTTATCTGGAACACTGCATTCTTTCGATTGTGGTGTTGCCGGTAATCGTCGGCTCTCGCCGAAAGATAATCGGCCTCAGTCCCAAAGAGTGGGTCTGTTTGGTCTTCATAGCCCTGGGCGGGTCCGTAGCCGCCACGAGTCTTTTCACCTTCTCAATCAAGCATGGCAACCCGAGCGTGACCGTGTTGCTCCAGAAGACGCAGCCTTTATTCACGCTGCTTCTGGCACGCTGGTTCTTGCAGGAGCGTCCCGGTATATGGTTCTGGCGCCTGCTGCCTCCAGCACTTTGCGGCGCTTACTTGGTCTCCGTACCTGATTGGCGGTCCGGCTTCGCGATCAATCCCGACGAGCCCCTGAATCTGATTGCGGCCCTGGGCGCCGCGGCTCTTTGGGGTACGTCCACGGTTTTCGGAAGATATCTTATCGCCAGGCTTCCTGTGCTCGTCCTTACCAGCTTGAGGTTTGTCATTGCCTTACCTGCGCTGGTAGCCCTTTTCTGGCTACAGCATCCCGATCAAAAATCGCTGCCCGCCGATTTCTCCGCCGGCGCAAGCCTGGCAGCGATGGCCCTGGTACCCGGACTCGCGGCCCTGCTCCTCTACTACGCTGGCCTGCATTCCACGAAAGCATCGTTGGCCTCCATCGGTGAGCTTGCCTTTCCTGTTACTGCTGTTATCACAAACTGGCTTCTGCTCGACATACGCTTGACGCTCTCGCAGCTTTTCGGCGGAATCATCCTGGTAACCTCGGTTACGTTACTTACCCTTCTGCAACACCGCGGCACCGAGGCTTCGTGATCTTGCGGTGTCGCCACGGTCTTCGAAACCATTCCGCGTGCCGGCTGGACGCTCGGCAACCGGGGAGGGCGAAACCCCTTGCCAGCAGTGAAGTTCGAAGACTATCATTTGGCTCATATGAAGACTGGAGAAGCAGGGCTGGAACGAACCGTTTTGCTGGCCACTCCCCGTGGGTTCTGCGCCGGCGTGGTTCGAGCGATCGATATTGTCAATCTGGCGCTCGAAGTCTATGGCGCCCCTCTTTACGTGAGACGCGAAATAGTTCACAACAAGTATGTTGTCAACGAGCTGCGCGCTAAAGGGATTGTCTTCATAGAAGAGCTCGATGACGCCCCGCGCGGAAGCCGGGTAATATTCAGCGCCCACGGAGTATCCCCTGAAGTCAGAAAAGCTGCAGCCGCCCGGCAGCTTAGAGTTTTGGATGCGACTTGCCCTCTGGTCACCAAAGTCCATTCCGAAGCCATAAAATACGCTCGCGAAGACTACTCGATTATTCTGATCGGCCATCAGGATCACGATGAAGTGATTGGAACGGCAGGCGAGGCCCCCCACGCGATGACCGTCGTCGCGAATGTCGGCGAAGTCGACAAAATTCAGGTGCGTGACCCCAGTCGGGTTGCCTATCTAACCCAGACGACCCTCAGCCTCGACGATACGCGCGAGATCATCGAGCGTTTGCGCGAAAGGTTTCCTCTGATTCAGGGACCGGCCTCCGAAGACATCTGTTACGCAACTCAGAACCGACAGCGCGCCGTGCTCGAGCTGGCCCAGAGATCCGACGTCATCCTGGTCGTTGGCTCGGCTAACAGCTCTAACTCCTGCAGGCTGGCGGAAGTTTCCGAGGGCGCGGGAGTGCCGGCATACTTGATCGACGATATAGAAGACATCCAGGACAAATGGTTAGCCGGTGTACAGGTGATCGGTCTCACCGCGGGCGCTTCGGCTCCCGTAGAGCTGGTTAACCGCGTGATCTGCTACCTGAACTCTATCGGCTTTCCTCGAGTGGAAACGGTCGGGAGCATCGTAGAGAACGTTGAATTCGCCCTCCCGCCCGAGCTTGTCCGGGTGACTGAAAAAACGCGCGCATGATCCAAGCCGTTCCCAGTCCCACCTTCTTAGTATCTTCGCAATCTTCGTGGTAAGGTGCCGGTGGACAAAACCCAACCACCAGGACACGAAGACTGGAAGAAACGCCAGGAACTTGACCCTGGGAACGGGAACGAGCACGGTTCCCCGAAACGCTCAAGTGCCCCGTCCGATTGTGGAAAAGCCCGGTCATTTCGGATATACTCGCAGATCCGCATTTGGGTGGCACGTTCGATACCTGCGGCGGGCGCAGTAAGCGGATTGCAGTCGGTTTGGTGACGGGCGTGAATCATATCAATGAAATCTCCAGTCTTGTGACCGCCTCCATCAGAGGCTACGTACCGAAGCAAAAGCGGATCCGGAGGACGCGCTCTCCTCTGGTTTCCCTGCAATCTCGCGTCTAAAGGATGCGGCCCTGACGGAGAAAACGCGACCGCAATCAAGGAGACGGTCGGGTCTCAATCGAAAATCGGGCAATACTTTCCGGATGGCGGCATGGCAGACAACTTGACTTTCGTTACCGGAGCAACGGGGTTCTTAGGCAGCCATGTGGTTCGGCTACTTCGATTGCGCGGTGACCGGGTCCGAATCCTGGCCCGTAATTCGAGCCGCAAGGCGAATATCGAAGGGTTGGAATGCGAGATCGTCATCGGCGACCTGAAGGATGCCATGTCTCTTCTGCGCTGCGTGCAGGGATGCCGTCGCGTTTATCACGTCGCCGCCGATTACCGTCTTTGGGCAAAGGATCCTCAGGACATCTATGACAGCAACGTGGCCGGCACGCGAAACCTGCTCTCGGCTTGTTGTGAGGCCCGGAGTGGAAAAGGTTGTGTACACCAGCACGGCCGGCACAATAGGGACGCGCAACAATCGCCAACCCGCCGACGAGAACAGTCCAATCGCTCTCGATGACATGATCGGTCATTACGAAAGATCGAAATTCATCGCCGAGCAGGTTGCGCTTGAATTTGCCGTCTCAGGGCTTCCGGTTATAGTTGTCAACCCCACCACGCCGGTGGGCGCGGGGGATATCAGGCCCACGCCCATCGGAAAGATGATCCGCGACTTCATCAAAGGACGCGCGCCGGCTTACGTGGATACCGGATTGAATATCGTGGGAGTAGAAGACGTAGCGCGCGGACACCTGCTTGCAGAAGAAAAAGGCCGGGTTGGGGAACGATACATTCTCGGCGGAGAAAACTGGCGCGTGGAGGAGATTCTCGACGCCCTGGCTCATATCTCGGGCCGTTGGACGCCGCGAGTCCAAATCCCCTGGATCGTCGCGTTCATGGCAGGCTGGATGGACAACCTGGTCCTGGGAACCATCCTGCGACGCGAACCGATCATTCCGCTGGAAGGGGTCAAGATGGCTCGCTACAAAATGTATGTCAGCAGCGAGAAGGCCCGCCGGGAGCTTGGCTTCAGCCCAAGGCCCGTGGAACAAGCCCTCAGGGAAGCCGTGGACTACTTTCGGTACCATTGGAGACCTGACTCGGCTCAAGACCGGATTTCCGACTTGCGCGAGAAAACCATTTAACCGCTGAGGACTCAAGGACCAGGAGACACGACGCAGCTCGCCCGGAACAGACACCGAACCTAGCTCGTCTTATGAAACGAATGGACGCCGCAATTCTCGAACACCAGGAAAAGAGCTTCTCCGTTTCCGGAGACATGCGGGCGGCCGTCTATCGCGGAAAGAATCAGCTGGCGCTCGAGAGAGTGCCTGTACCGGAGGTCGGTGACGGAGAGCTTTTGGTCCGGGTCCAGACTTGCGGAGTGTGCGGCACCGACATCAAGAAGATTGAATACGGCCTGGTTCAGCCTCCAAGGATCTTCGGACACGAGACCGCGGGAACCGTGGTTTCCGTCGGGAGAGGAGTAACGCAATTCGTTCCCGGAGATCGTGTTGCGGTCCATCACCACATCCCGTGCCGCCGATGTTTCTACTGCCGGAAGCGGCTCTATTCTCAATGCGAGTTTTACCGGCGTACGGGAACAACCGCGGGCTTTGAGCCCGCCGGCGGCGGATTCGCCGAGTACGTCCGAGTCATGGACTGGATTGTCAATGATGGGACCGTCCGGATACCCGACCAGGTTACGTTCGAGGAAGCCAGCTTTCTCGAACCCCTGAATACATGTCTCCGCGCTCTTGAAACGGCACAGATGGAAAGAGGAGAAGTCGTGGCGATCCTGGGTCAGGGACCCATCGGGCTTCTTCTCCTGCAGGCGGCGGCCTGCGAAGGGGCCGACGTGATAGGGCTCGATCTTCTCGAGACCAGACTCGAGATGTCGCGGCGGCTGGGCGCGCGACTGGCTTTGAACCCCGATCGGACGAACATCGAGCGCGAGATAGGAGACCTGACCGGCGGCCGCGGAGCGGATCTGGCCATCGTGGCGACCGCCGACCCCGGTGCCATCGGCTCGGCCCAACGCCTGGTTCGGCGCGGCGGGCGAGTTCTCCTCTTCGCGCAAACGATACCCGGCGAGACGATTCCGGTGGACCTTTCCCGGATCTGCGTCGAAGAAAAAAAACTGATCGGCAGCTACAGCGCGTCGATCGAGCTTCAAGCGAAGGCAGCCGAACTCATCTTCTCGAGAACTGTAAAGGTGGCAGGACTCGTGACGCACCGGTTCGACTTAGACCGGGTGTTGGAAGGTATCCATTTGGCGGCCCACCCCTCCCAGGGCTCGCTGAAGGTTATGATACGCCCATGAGAGATCTCATCAAGGTCACCACAGAGAAAATGGTCGCGGCCGTGCTCTATGGGAAGCGAGATGTGCGGATCGAGCAAATCCCCATTCCCCGCATCGGCCCCGGCGAAGTTCTGGTGCGCATAAAAGCCGCCCTGACCTGCGGCACAGACTTGAAGGTCTACCGCCAGGGATTCCATGCGCGCATGATCGTCCCTCCGGCCGTGTTCGGGCACGAACTGGCCGGCGTGATTGAAGAAATAGGAGAAGGAGTCGATAGCTTCACTCCAGGCATGCGCGTGGTTTCTGCGAATTCCGGTCCCTGTAACCAGTGTTTTTTTTGCGAGCGACACCTGGCCAATCTCTGTGAAGATCTCCAATTCATCAATGGCGCCTACGCCGAGTTCATAAAAATTCCCGAACGGATTGTGCGTCAGAATCTGCTTATTCTTCCGGACAAGTTGAGTTTTCAAGAGGCGGCCCTGGTAGAACCATTAGCTTGCGTTCTGCGCGCTATTGAAGAAACCGCCATCATCGAGGGGGACACGGTTGTCGTCATCGGCATGGGACCTATTGGGCTCATGTTCGTCCAGTTGCTCAAGAAGCTGGGAACGACCGTCATCGCGGTAGGCAAAAGGGCGAAGCAACTCGCGATGGCCGGAGCAATCGGGGCCGACTACGTCCTGGATTCTACCAACAGTAATATCGTGGAGCAGGTCCGCAACGTTACCAACGGACGGCGCGGCGCGGATGTGGTTGTGGAGGCCGTGGGCACAACCGAAACCTGGCAGCAAGCCATGGGAATGGTCCGGCGCGGAGGTACCATTAATCTCTTTGGCGGCTGCCCCTCGGGAACGCACATACCGCTGGACACGACCCTCATCCATTATTCCGAGATCACGATAAAAGCCAGCTTCCATCACACGCCGCGTCACATTCGCGAGGCGCTCGAAGCCATCCATCGCGGCGAGTTTCGCGCCCGGACATTCATTACAGGCGAAGAGCGGCTCCCCGCGCTGCGCATCGTTTTGGAACGACTGCTGAACCGGAATGGCGACATCAAGATCGCGATCATTCCCTGACAAAAACTACCGCAAAGACGCCAAGACTCAAAAAAGCCTTCCTGAGCACACCGCCCCCCCAGTCGAAGCGACGGAACCGCCGCAACTGGATCGGGCCCTGTTCCCTCCGGTTCCTTGCGTCAGCACTCGCTGGCCAGTATAATGACCATCAAAAAAGCCATTGGAGATTGAGATGCCACACGTGGATCGGTTTGTGTCAGTTACGGAGGCAAAGAACCGGTTGCTCGATTTGATTCGCGGACTGAAGTCGAGACAAGAGATTGTGGCAATTACCCGGGACGGTGTGCCGGCGGCTGTGCTCTTGAGCATAGATCAGTTTGAAGGACTCATGGAAACAATCGAAATTCTAAGCGACCGGCAAGCCATGCGCTCCCTTCGGCGCTCGCTGAAACAGGCTGAGGCGGGACAGTGGGTTACCCATGAAGCCGTGTTTGGTCGTGGCCCCGTGTGAAGACCTTTCGGGTTCGATACACAACTGAAGCACGCTTGATATCGTCTTTGTTGGTCCCCGGCGGAGCGTCTACGAGCAACTGCGAGCGCTACTGATGGAAAGACGCCAGAACTAGCGCACCTGGATGGCCCGGTCAAGGTGAAACGAGCAGGACCCATCCCAAATGCGATTCAATCGTCAATCGTAAATCGTCAATCGTAAATCGTTAAGTCCTCGATCCTTCGATCGGAACAAAACGGACCGGAGTCACGGCTCGAGTTCGCTCCCGTTCTTCCAGAAGTTGCCGGTAAAGATATTCCTGGACCCGGACCGGGTCGGATCGACCCGGAGTGATCCGCTGGTAGCTGCCATCCTGGAGTAACAAACGAGCTTTCTGATTGTCGGCAAACTGCGCCTCCAGGGCCTCGATCACCTTTCTCTTGGCGGATTCATCCAGGACAGGGAACATCAGCTCGATGCGACGGTCGAGGTTACGCGGCATCCAGTCCGCGCTGGAAAGATACACTTCGGCGTTACCTCCGTTGCGAAACACAAAAGCGCGGCCATGCTCAAGGTATCGATCTACAATCGAGATAACTCGGATGTGCTCGCTCACGCCGGGCAACCCGGGTCGAAGGCAACATATGCCACGAACGTTCAACCGAATAGAAACTCCAGCCGTGCTCGCGGCTGACAGTTCCTGAATGATCACCGGATCGACCAGAGAGTTCATTTTGGCAAGAATGCCCGAAATCTGGCCGGACCGGGCGCGATCAGCCTCCCTCCGAATCAGCGAGACGATTCGCTCACGAAGTCCGAGGGGTGCCACGACCAGTCTCTGAAACATAGGAGGCTCGGAGTAACCCGTGAGGGAATTGAAAAAACCCGAGGCATCAGCACCGAACGCATCGGATGCCGTGAGCAGGCCGAAGTCGGTATAGAATCGAGCCGTGCGTTCGTTGTAGTTTCCAGTCGCCAGATGCAAGTAACGGCGAATTCCGGCGGGCTCACGACGCACGACCAGAGCGACCTTGGCGTGTACTTTCAGGCGGGCCAGGCCGTAGATCACGTGAGCCCCCGCCTCCTCGAGGTCCCTTGCCCAATCGATGTTGCGCTCTTCGTCGAAACGCGCCGTCAGTTCTACCAGAACAGTTACCTGCTTTCCGTTCTCCGCCGCAGCAACCAAAGACCGAAGGAGGCGCGATCCCTTTCCGCTCGTGCGGTAGAGTGTCTGTTTGATGGCCAAAACATCCGGGTCTTCGGCCGCAGATTGAATAAACTCGACCACCGGATCAAAAGAATCGTAGGGGTGATGGAGCAGAATATCGCCATCGCTTATGATATCGAAGAGGTTCCGCTCCTGTTCGAAGACCGCCGGCATCATCGGAGGTTGAGGCGGATAGTGTAACTTGTCGTAACCAGGCATGTCCGCCAGGGAAAGAAGAGGACGGGGATCGAGCGGCCTCTTTACGGGCAACATCGCGGAATCATCGACCTCCAGCCCTTCCTGGAGAAGCCGCCGGAGCTCCGGCGTCATTTGCTCCTGGAATTCCAGGCGCGTAGGATCCGCAGTACGGCGCTTCTTCAATTCGTATTCCAGGTTGCGCACGTAGTCATAGCGGCCTTCATCGTCCAATTCCAGCTCGGAATCGCGAGTAAGCCTGAATCCTGCGGCTTCGACTATCTGGTAACCCGGAAAAAGCCCGGACAGCCTTCGGCGGATCACGTCGGCGAGCCAGCACAGCTCGAGCTCTTCTCCGTGCGGGAGCCGGCACAGCCCCGGCAACCCTCCCGGCACCTGAACCACGGCAAGCCGCGGGGCTTCGTCAGTCGTCCTCAAGGAGATCAGCCTTACCGCCAGGTTCACCGAAAGACTGAGCAACGGCGGGAAGGGCTGATTTTGCTCGATGGCCAGCGGGGTCAGAACCGGATAGACTTGCTGATCGAAGTAGTCATCCAGGTATCTCTGCTGCGCCGGATTGAGCTCCTCGACCTGAAGGATCCTTATCTTTTCCTTAGCCAGGGCGCGACGGAGCTTCGTATTGTAAAGCGCATAACTCATGTGCTCCAGATCTCGCACACGAGAAAGAATTCGCTCCCGCTGCTCGTATGGGGTGAACCCGGCAGGATCCGAGGCATGGTCCTCTTCCTTTATCTGGCGGCTTAGAGCAGCCACTCGCACCATGAAGAACTCATCGAGATTGGAATGAAAGATGCAATAGAAGCGGAGTCGCTCCAGAAGCGGGTTTCTCGAATTGCGGGATTCTTCAAGAACGCGGCTGTTGAACTCCAGCCAGCTTAGTTCCCGGTTCAGGAACAAGCGAGCCTGGGGCTGCTGGGAGCTCATGCGGTTTTGGCCGCCTCCCGCAAGACAATCCTCTTGCCGAAGACTTCGGCAAAGAGTTCACTGCGACTTGCGAGAGCAACTCTTTCCATGGTCAGATCGGTTACGTTCTGCGCGACCAGAACCAGCTGATCCCCTTCACGAAGTAACTGCAAATCCGTCACCTTTTGCAGGTGTCCTTTATCGAGGGCGTTGGCAACCCTGACAATGGCGGAAAGCTTGGAGACCACGACGCGTTCATCGCGCTCCAGGGAAACGAAGGAACTATGGGTCCGCTGCGGCAGCGCCCGGCGATGGTACCGGGCAACGTTGCCGATGATCTCGAGCTCGCGCTGTCTCAGTCCAAAGAGTTCCGATGACGCGATCAAATACTGCGAATGCTTGTGATGGGCCCTGGGGCTGACAAAGAGCCCGATGTCGTGGAGCAGCGCCGCCACCTGCAGGTAAAGGCGATGCGTGTCGGTCAAGCGCTGCTCGCCTTTGACTTCGTCAAAGACAAGCTCGGCCAACTCCCGAACGCGTTCAGCATGGTTTTCATCATACTGGTACTTTCGTCCCAGGCTTCGAGCAGCCGAGAGAATCTGATTGGCCAGCTTCTTCAGTCGCTTCCCTGTTTCCGCGGGAGTCAGATCCTGCAGAATCCCGGCGCGGATATTTGCATCCGCGATGATCACCTGCGGAGCCTCAGTCTCCTTCAGCAGCAGCTGGTAGGCCAACAGAGCCGGCCCCAGAGTCTCGGCATCGAGGTAGGAAAGCGCATGCTTCTGCACGAGCGCATCGACCGTCAAGCGCGTCACCGAGTCGACGAATTCCGCGAAGGCGTCTCGCGCCACGATGCAGGTCCGGCTGTCTTCGGTGGCGCCTTTGATGGCCCGCGCAGCAAAACGCACGTCGCCTCCGACTGCGATGTAGTGCCTCGCCTCTTTGACGGCAATGGACCGCTTGACGTTGGTAAGCACATTGGAAATGTGGCGTTTTAGCAGACGGACCTGCTGATCGTGCGTCCCGGTGGGCGAACCCACGGAAGCGCGCAGGCGTATGGAGCCCAGCGGAAAGGTTCCCGATTGAACCGGCTCCCCTTTGCTCAACAGGGTGACGTCGGCGCTCCCTCCGCCGATTTCTACCAGCAGCGACGGCTCCTTCTCGATCTCAGGCATTCCTCGGAGAGATTCGAGCACCGCCGAGTAGGTGAGGCGGTTTTCTTCAGAGCCGTCGATGATCTGCACGTCGAGACCCGTGCTCATCAGTACTCGATCCAGGAACGTGTCGCTGTTGCTCGACTCGCGGACGGCACTCGTGGCAACGGCTCGATATCGAAGCACCCCGTAGCTGTCGAGAACCTTCTTGAAGTCCTTCAGCGCGGCACAGGCAGCCCGGATGGACTCCTCGCTCAGATGACCCTCTGTGAAGGCGTCCTTGCCGAGCTGAACTCCCTTCTTCAACGAGTCGAGGACGTGGAGGGACCCGTCAGGCCGCGCCTCGGCCACATCCATGCGAATGGCGCTCGATCCGATGTCGATCGCCGCCACCAGAGTGTTATTGGAAACTGTCATCGATTCTGAATCTCACGCTGGCATTCTGGCGGTGAGCGACTGACGCAACATCCACCGCCAAGACACGAAGACGCTACGAAACGCGGCGCTGTTCGGCCACGACGCGCCGCGCCGGAGTGCGCGCGGCAAAATGGGTCTCCACGTTGAACAACTTTTCGAAATAACGCGCGTGCTTCTTGGCCGCCCATAAATCGAGCTCGGCGTCGGAATAGTTTGCATTCGCCGTCAACTGAAAATTGATCTTCTTTCTCGCCGCCGTGCACTTGATTTCGTCCACGACCGAGAAATGACTCATGTCCAGGCCGTCGGCAATGCGGAGAATCGACGTGAGATACTTCACGATCTTTCGCGCCCTGGCGGGCAAATCGGCGAAAGCACGGTGCTTGTTCTTCGGCTGGGCTCGCCTGTGATAACGCACCAGATTTGCCAGAATGCTCCTCTCCTCAGGGCTGAACCCGCGCAGATCGCAATTCATGACAAGATAATAGGCGTGCTTGTGGTGCTTGGAATAACCGATGTGGTAGCCGATGTCGTGCAAGATGCAAGCGTACTCGAGCAGACGTTCTTCCTTTTCCGCCAGACCATGGAGATGGGTCGTCTGGCGGAAGATCTGCACCGCAACCGATGCCACCCGGTGCGAGTGATCGATGGGGTAGTCGCAGCGGCTGGCCAGATCGACGATGGCGCGAAAGCGCAGATCGCCATCGGCGCGCGGCGCCGCCGACACAGGTGTGGCGCGACTCATGAAATCGTAGATCAGGCCCTCTCTCAGAGCCACCTGGCACACCTGGAGAGCCTTCATCTCGGCCCCTTCCAGTATCCCATCCAGGCAGACCAGAGCGGTGGCCAGGTACTCCGACCGGAGCGGATCGAGATCGAACTTTCTGGCCCGATCCACGGCCGGAAGCTTTAAAAGGTCCGCCAGGATTGCTTTCAACTCGTCGCGGGTTACTTCGGACGATCCACCGCTCGCCCCTGCCGACTCGCCCCGCCGCTGCTGAGCCAGCCGGAGCAACGAGGTGATGGAGCCGCTCGTGCCGACCACCAAACCCGGCGAGTGCTTGCGGATGGCCACGAACGGATGCTGCAGCGAGTCACGCACAAATGATGTCAGCGCCCGACCCTCCCGCTTGGTCATTGGATCGGAGGACACGAACCTTCCTTGCAGACGCAAGAAGCCCAGTTTTACGCTGGTGGAGTAGTAGATTCTGGAGGCATCGGCGACCGTCAGCTCCACGCTCCCGCCTCCAATGTCGATCAGCAAGGCTTTCTCACGCAGATCCACGTGCCGTGAAACCGCCAGGTGGATCAGGCGCGCCTCTTCCCGACCCGAGATCAGACGAACCGAGAGTCCGCTTTCCTCGCGCGCCCGGCGCAGAAATTCCTCTCCGTTCTCGGCCTCACGGATGGCGCTGGTAGCGACGGCGAGGGTGCGATCCACCCTGCGGGCCAGAGCCATGCGCCGAAACTCGTCGAGGCAGCGCAGGCCCCGCTCCATGGCTTGAGGATCCAGCCGTCCGGTTACCAGGGCGGTTTTGCCCAGCTGGATCATCATCTTGTCCTGCAGCACGGTTTCGAACGAGTTCGGTCCCAGGATTTCCGCCACAAGCATGTGGAAGGAGTTTGATCCCAGATCGATAGCTGCAACTCTCATGTTTTTTCCGTTTCGAAGGTAGAATAGCCGCAAAAGCGAAAGAAAGGTTAAAAATCTCTTTATTTCACGAAACTTTCTTGTCAGCAGCCACCGATGATGTTACAAGACTTTTTCACGTTTGTGAATTGAACATGAAACCATTCCCGGAAGAACTCGAGGAGGCTCTTGCGCGCATGATCTTGCGTGAGCGCATGGGTTCCCTGGTCGAAGAACTGACCCGCCTCAAACGGCGCCCCGACGAAGAATCGATTCATGACACCCGCGTCCAATCACGCCGGATGCGAGCGGCGCTGGAAGCTTTCAAAGACCTTTTTCCTCCTCATCCCTGGAACGCCGTCTACAGCCGCGCGCGCCAGGTAACGAAGGCTCTGGGGAAAGCCCGGGAAACCGAGGTTTCGTTGTCCCTCCTGAAGGAACAAACCGGTTCGGGCGACATGGCTGAAAACCTCTGCCGCGAGTATCTGGAACAGCGCTTTCAAAAGACACTCCAGAAACGGAAGCGGAAACTCAAAAAGAGTTTACGTGAAATCAATCTGCGCGAGCTCCGTTCGAAGACCCAATTCCTTTTGTCAAACTTAGGTCCTTTCGAGGACCTTGAAGGTTCGCTCCCCAACGCCGGCGGCCGGCCTGCCGCGAAGCGCGGCAATGCTCCTCAACTTAGTTTGTTTCGGTTGCAGCAGGAGCCGACCGGAAGAGGCCGGCGTGTCCTGGAAGAACTCTCGGCTCCCATCCTCTCGTTCCGCGCGCGTTACGATTTCCGCGGGGCCACGGATCAGCAACTTCACGACCTGCGAATCGCCGCCAAGAAACTTCGTTACGGGTTAGAGATCTTCAGTCCGGCATTTCCTTCCGGGCTGGATAAGGAGATCGCGCTCGCGCGAGCGCTGCAGGACGCCGGTGGTCATTACCACGACTGGTCTGTCCTTCGTGAGACCCTGCAGAAGGAAATTCGCCGGCTCACGAAACAAGAGACTACTCATCTGGCCTTTCAACTCGGCAGGCTTCTGTCACAGGCGCAAGATCAGAGGGCCGAACTAAGGAAGAAGATGCTGCCCGCCCTGACCCAGCTTCAAGCAGCATTGCGGGCGATGCTTCAAACCGATGAATCCTCTCCGGTTTCCGTCGAGGCCGAGCCGACTCAAAAGGTCGAGGGATAGCATGCGACTATACATCGTCCGCCACGCCATCGCGGTCCCTCACGGAACCAGCGGAGTGGCGGAGAATGACCGGCCCCTGACTCCTGACGGCATCAAAAAAATGAAGAAGGCTGCGGCGGGTCTGAACCAATTGGGGATCACGCCGCGGACAATATTGAGCAGCCCTTTGCCAAGAGCGTGGCAGACAGCCGAAATCGTCGGCAAAGTTCTCGGTTCGAAAACCAACCTCAAGCAACTTCAGGCGCTTTCACCTTCAGGAAAGAGACCTGACGTCTACAAAGCGATTCAGTCCTTCAAGGACGAAGACGAGTTGATGCTTGTAGGCCACCAGCCTTCTCTGGGAGAAATAGCCGGCGAGATCGCCTGGGGCTCGGCGGAAAGTTATGTTGAGCTCAAGAAAGGGGGAGGCTGCGCGATAGACCTTGAAACTTTGATTCCCCAACCCCGCGGCACGATGGTATGGCTTCTGACGCCATCGATCCTTCGCGACCTGGCCGACGACGATTGACGATTGACGATTGACGATTGACGATTGAACTGCAGAGTCGACAATAACCGCCCGCCAAAATCGTCAATGGTAAAATCCGCTACCGGTAAACCTCCATCTCCAAAACCTGGCCGGCTGACTTAGGATTGACGATTTACGATTGACGATTGCCGATTGAAGCGGATGATTGTGGACTCCGCTATTTCAATCGTCAATCGTAAATCGTCAATCGTAAATCCTACCGGTACACTTCCATCTCCAGGACCAGGTGCCGGTCATTCACCTGTGTAACGAACACGGAAACCCGGACTTTGACAAAGCGCTTCAGTCCGGTCTGAATGGCGAAGGTAAAGCCGCTTGCCAGGTTCGGAGAGCCGTTGCTCATATCGATGGGCGTCGAGCTGTATGTCAGCCCCTGCAGGAACTCCAGAGTGACTTCGTTGTCGAACTGGTTGTCACTGCGCAAGCCGATCGGGGCAACCATCGCGCTCCCCTGGGGGGCAAGCCGCCGCGTCGTGGGATTCAGGGTCTCGTAAAGGATATCCCATGGTGCGCTGTCCTCGGTGTTGCCCGTATAGTCCGATATCGGGAGATCCGCATCGAGCGGGAGGCCCTGCTGCAGGTACATGTGCGTGTTCCGCCGCAGGGCATCCTGATACGCAGGCACCAGCGTGGCGAACTGAACACCAAAGGGCGTGCCGGTCTGAAGCAGCGCAAGAATGGCAACCGGCCCGGAGGCAAAGCCAAGCAACATGCCCTTGAATTTCGTCCTGGTCGGGAAGAGGTTGCTCTCGTTGAGAAACTGCGCTCTTTGCTGTCGCGAGTTCAGCGTGAGATTCACCATTCCCGAATCGGGCGGAGGGATCGCTGCTTCCGGAGGTCGTGGACTCATAGAGCGTGAGCGCGACGTTGTTGTCGGCGTCGGTGAGGTTCACAATGGCGAACCCCGTGAACAGATTGACGGCATTGTCCATCTCCACGGGAAATGCGAATGAAACGGTAGGCTGACCAACCGGAACGCTGACGGTGTCGACCACATTCGGCCCATTGAGAATTTCAAAAAACACCGTGATAGCCACTTCGAAGTCCTCGGCAAATTGTGTGGTGCGCTCCGTGTTTCGAACGATCGCATACCCGACCGTCAAGCTTGGGCTCGCGCCCGTGGTCTCGATTCGGATCGTCTGGAACGGACCGATGTTCAGATTGAAGCTGGTCCCGGTACCTTGATTGGTGGTTACGGACCAGGGGCTGCCATCCTGGCGGAAGAACAGAACACTTACCTTGGTGATGGGAAACTCGGGACTCAAATTGGTGAGATCGAACTTGGTGCGACCAACCCCGCCCCCGTCGAACACTTGCGGAATCACCTTGTCGCCGTGAGCCCAGAGGGGAAACGAGCGTAGCAGCAAGAACAGCGGTATAAAGAACAGAATTCGAGAAATCCGGCCTTTGAGCATAGGAGTAGTCGCCTCGTACTTTTATCTAGAGTATGTTGGGGGAGCCACTGGTTCAGATTGAGATCAGCGCGACGGCTGAGGATTTCCGATCTTGACTTCGCTCTTCTTTACCCCCATCGCCCACAAGATGCCATTCACGAGAAATTTCTGAAAGCGCTCGTCCTGCCACACCTCGTCGCGATGCCCCAGGGCGGAATAGAAGACCCTGCCCTTCCCGTATGGATGTGCCCAGGCAAGCGCGAAGTCCTTGTCAGTTCGATGGACGTCTTTGGCATTCAGGTCGACGGAGTTGGGATCCAGGCTGAGCAGGACGTGAGTCTTTTCTCTCGACCAGTTCTTGAACTGATAGATTTCATCCTTGATCTTGAAAGACTCTCCCAGATGAGCCGTGGCGGGGAATGACCGATCTTCGACCCGGACGGTCACGTCAGTGTGCCAGGGATGTCGGTCGAAATAACCTGCAATCATCTCGCCATACTCGGGCCACTTGTAGAAAGTATCCGTGGCCGAGTGAACACCGACAAACCCCTTTCCGCTCTTGACGAAGTCGAGCAGCGCCTTCTTTCCTTCCTCACTGATGGGAAGTTCACCCGTGGTATAGAACATCACTGCGCTGTAATTCCTCAGGTTGCTCTCATTGATCACCGAGCAGTCTTGCGTGACAGTAGTCTGGAAGCCTCCCAGGCTCTTCCCAATCTCCGGCATGATCTTTTCTGCAAGCGGAATGACGGCGTGTTTGAACCCGGCGGAATGAGTCAGAAATAGCAGTTTCTGTTCCCCCTGGGAGGAACTTGCCGGAGCGAACACGACAACGACAGCGACGAGCAATACCAGCTTCCCAAACACTTTCATGACGCTCCTTTCGTTTACGCCTTGACGCCTTTGCTGCCAGCGATCACCTTTCCTGTTCGCGAGAGTCTTTGCCCAGATCTGGCACCACGTAAGACCCGCGCCGCGGATCCGTGCGCAGCTCGATCAGGCCATGCTTCTGGGCATCCTCCAGCAAAGCGCTGAACGTGCGGTATCCGTAGTACGATTCATCGAAAACCGGTCGCTTTCGGCGAATGGTGCTCTTGATCATGGAAGGCCAGAGTATTTCTTTGTTTTCGCGGATCAGAGCCACGATCGATTCCATCAGAATGGAGAATGCTTCCCGCTGCCGCTCTGAAAGCCCTTCGGACTGCAGTTTGACCGGCGCCGTTCGGCCTCGCTCGATGTCTTCGTAGTAAATAAATTCATCGCAGCTATCGCGCAGCATATCCGACGTCGACTCTTTCATCCCCAGACCGATGACATGCTTCCCGTTCTCTTTCAGTTTGGAAACCAGGGGAGAAAAGTCGCTGTCGCCGGAGACGATTACAAAACTGGTGATGTGCTCTTTCGCCCAGGCCAGATCCATCGCATCCACGCACAGCCGTATGTCGGCCGAATTCTTTCCTGTCTGAGATCTGTGCGGGATCTCAATGAGCTCGATCCCTTCCTCGTGCAAGGGTCGTGTGTATTCCGAGAAACGCCCCCAGTCCGCGTAGGCCTTCTTGACCACGATCTTCCCTTTTTCCACCAGACGCTCCAGGACCTTTTTGATCTCGAACGTCCGCTTCTTCTTTCCGCGAAACCCAAGGGCCAGGTTCTCGAAATCGATGAACACCGCCAGACTGCCTGTCTCCTCGGCCATCAATTGTTCTCCTTCATCGCAGGGAGGAGGGTAGTCCCGATGATCGGATAGATCAAGCGTTTCGTGCTGTTTCAGGTTGGCGGAAGAATAGTTTTTTCAGAGCCGCGAAGGCGCTAAGCAATACCATGAACCTTGCGTATAATCAGCCTGCCCTGAAATTCGATCTCTTCGTGGAGGAGACCCATGATCAAATACATCGCCCTGACCGCTTCGACTGCTCTGGCATTCTCCCAAACCCCGCCTCCCGGCCAAACGGGAGAGCCTCCGCCCTGGCAGTGGAGCTGGGAAAAGGTTCAGAGCGTGGTTGGCAAGGTCCGAGCGGGAAAAGACCTGACACCGAAAACGTGGCCTGGCAATAACCGGGTGGCAGTCGCGCTCAGTTTCGATCTCGACAACGAGACCCCCTCGCTCCGGGACAATGCCCAGAGTCCATCGGAGCTGTCGCAGGGAGAGTACGGCAGTCGCGTAGCCCTGGGTCGAATATTGACGCTGCTCGACAAGTACCAGATCAAGGCCAGCTTCTTCGTGCCTGCTATCGTAGCCAAACTCTATCCCGACTCTATCAAGCAGATCACAACCCGGGGACACGAGATCGGCATTCACGGGTGGATTCACGAGCGCAATTCACTCTTGACCGAAGACCAGGAACGACAGTTGATGAAGCAGGCCGCGGCCACGCTGGCGGAGATTAGCGGCCAGCACCCCGTGGGCGTGCGCACTCCCTCCTGGGACTACAGCCCGTACACGATCAAGATCATCCGCGAACTCGGACTGCTCTACGATAGCAGCTTGATGGCAGATGACCGTCCCTATGAAGTTTTGCACGAAGGGAAGCGAACCGGCGTAATCGAGCTTCCAGTGGAATGGATCCTGGACGACTACCCCTACTTTGGCATGAGCCGCTTCTCCACGGTCCGGCCTCACATCTCCCCCGAAGATGTCTTTGACATCTGGAAGAAAGAGTTTGACCTCGCATACGACGAAGGAACTCTCTTCCTGCTCACGATGCACCCTCATGTCATCGGACACCGGTCGCGCATCGTCATACTCGATAAACTGGTCCAGCATATCAAGTCGAGGAAAGGCGTTTGGTTTGCCCGGCACGATGAAGTTGCGCGGGCAGCGAAAGAACAGCTGAAATAGAGTCCTTTGGTCTTGGCCCGGTCTCAATGACAAATGAGAAATGATGAGATGACCAATTCATTCGTCATTGGTCATTTGTCATTCATTTTATCGGTAACATTTTGTCGTTGCAGCGGGCAGCGGTGGTTAATGGCTCGGAGAGGTTCTCTGCGCGCCCAACCCAGCGCCTTCGAACAATTCATCGCGACACGGCTCCACAGCCTGTCGATACCGGCCGGCGTAAAGAATCAGACGAACCCGCTCGCCGGCGATCCGGCGCCTGGCGCGTCACGGCGGCCATTTTCAAGACCACTGCGCAGTCTGTCACGGTCCGGATGGCCGGGGTATGAGGCCATCGGACGCAACCTCTATCCCAAGGCGCCCGATATGGCTGCACCTGATACGCAGCAGCGTTCAGATGGTGAGCTCTTTTACATAATCTCGATCGGCATTCGCTTCACCGGCATGCCCGGCTGGGGCGGAGAGGACAGTCCCGAAGAGATCTGGCAGCTGGTCTCGTTCATCAGGCACTTGCCCGCCCTGACGCCCGAAGAGCTCGAACAGACGAAGCCTGCCCAACCAGAACCTCACGAGCACAGTCACGACAAACTGCGCTACCACTAGGTTTGGGTTTTGCAAAGATTCTTGGTGTTTCTTCGTCGCCTTTGCGTCCTAGAGGTATTTGCTTCGCCGCGCCAATCGTGTTAGTCTCCCGGTGAATAAACGGTGAAGCCCCATGCCCCCTTCGACGGTGTCCCATCGACATGTTTCGCTCGTTGGTCTACGAGAGATGGTCGAGAAACTCGCCTCCGCGGGCCAACCCCATGAGGTCACAACCGTTCGGCATATTCCCGCCCGCGAGGCCGAATGGATTCCCCTGCCCGCCTGGGTGCGGCCCGAACTAGCCGAGGCCTACCGGGATAAAGGAGTGAAGCACCTCTACACCCACCAGGCCGAGGCGGCCGAGCGCGTCCGGCGGGGCGAAAACATCGTCGTAGTTACTCCCACCTCTTCCGGAAAGACCCTTTGTTACAACCTGCCGGTCATCAATGCCATTCTGGAGAATGCCGACACGCGCGCGCTCTACCTCTTCCCGACCAAGGCTCTCGCACAGGACCAGCTGGCGGAGCTCCACGACATTGGTCGGCGCCTGGACGCCGGATTGGGAGTCTACACCTACGATGGCGATACGTCTGGAGACGCTCGCAAGGCCGTCCGCCGGCAAGGCCACATCGTGATCACCAATCCCGACATGCTGCACACAGGAATCCTGCCGCACCACACGAAGTGGACCCGTTTGTTTGAGAACCTGCGGTACGTGGTTCTCGACGAACTTCATACCTACCGTGGCGTCTTCGGAAGCCACGTGACCAACCTGCTCAGGCGACTGCGGCGGATCGCCCGTTTTTACGGGAAAGAACTGCAGTTCATCTGCTCTTCGGCGACCATCGCGAATCCCGACGATCTGGCCAGGCGGTTGCTGGAAGCGGATGTCACCGTGCTCGACCGCAATGGAGCCCCGGCGGGCGAGAAGTTTTTCGTCTTTTACAATCCACCGGTCGTGAATCGTTATCTTGGTATTCGACGCAGTTACATCAATGAAAGCGCCAAGGTGGCGAGGGAGTTTCTCATCCGGGGACTGCAAACAATCACGTTTGCCAACAGCCGTCTCAATACCGAAGTTATCCTCACCTACCTGCAGGAAGCCGCTTCCAGGGCTCCGGGCGCGCCCGACACCATTCGCGGTTATCGCGGCGGCTACCTGCCGCTGGAACGGCGGGAGATCGAACGTGGTCTTCGTGAGGGAAGCATTCGCGGTGTGGTCGCGACCAATGCCTTGGAGCTGGGCATTGATATCGGATCGCTCGACGTCTCGGTGATGGCCGGCTATCCGGGCACCATTGCGTCAACCTGGCAACGCGCCGGACGCGCGGGGCGCCGCACGGGCGCGTCGTGCGCCGTTCTGGTAGCCTCGTCGTTGCCGCTCGATCAGTTCATCATAAATCACCCGGATTACTTTTTCGGCAGCCCTCCCGAGCATGCTTTCATCCAGCCGGATAATCTCGAAATCCTCGTGAATCATCTCAAGGCGGCGGCGTTCGAGCTGCCGCTCGCCTCGGGCGAGCGTTTCGGCGACATGGATCTGTCGCCTATCTATGAGCACCTGGTTGAGGCTGGATTTCTTCACCGCAGTGGTGAATTCTGGCACTGGACCAATGAGTCGTATCCGGCCGACGCCATCAGCCTGCGCGCCGTAACGTCCGATAATTTTGTTATCATCGATGAAACCGAAACCCCGCGGGTAATCGGCGAAGTCGATTTCTCGAGCGCGCTCTCCTCGGTCCATCCCAAGGCAATCTACATTCACGAGGGCCAACAGTATCATGTCGAACGGCTGGACTTCGAGCAGCGCAAGGCCTACGTGCGCCGCGTGCGGGTGGATCATTTTACGCAAGCGGTGCGCTACACCGAGGTGCGTGTGCTGGAGCTCGCGGCCGCGTCCGGACTACCGGGTCCCGCAATGAAGGCGCACGGGGACGTGCTGGTGCGCTCCCGGGTGGTCGGGTTCAAGAAGATCAAATTCTTCACGCTGGAAAATATCGGGTCGGGCAAGCTCGACTTGCCGGAAAATGAAATGCACACAACAGCCTTTTGGCTGACGCTGCGGCATTCGCTTCTGGGATCGCTCCCTTTCTCCCGGTCGGAGCGCCAGGCCGGTCTGTTCGGGTTGCTTTACGCTCTGGAAACCATTGCCACCCTGCTCCTGATGTGCGACCGGCGCGATCTTGACTCCACCATCGGGGAAAGCGCGCCTCCGATCGCGACCGGCGCCGCGCCGCAATCTTCCGAAGCGCGCGAGCCGTCGGGAGAATTCTTTGAACCGAACCTGTACCTCTACGATGCCTATCCGGGGGGTATCGGTTTTAGCGAACCCCTCTTCGCCATGCACGAGCTGCTGCTTGGAAAGGCACGCGATTTGATTGCGGCTTGCGCATGCGAGAGAGGATGCCCATCCTGCGTGGGGCCGGCCGGCGAAGCGCGCGAGCACGCCAAGGAAGTTGCGCTCGCTATCCTGAATCTCTTGTCCTCGGATGCTCACACTACGCGATAAACTTCAGCGTCTGGCTGCGCTGCGCCCCGCTGCTCCCGCAATTCGTCCCGGCGCCGGCGGGTCCCCGCTGCATTCCGAGCGGCTCGCCCGGTTGGTCGCCGGCGCCTGCCGAAGCAACCACCTTGGCGAGCACCTGCTCGTGCGCAGCCAATTTAGCGACCCTCCCGTCTGCCAGCCTGGAATTCGCGCGCTCCGTCTGCTGGTCCCCGATGCTGGAGAAGAGGCTGTGGAACTCCACCGGTGGCTCCTTCTTGACGTCGAGACCACGGGCCTGTCCGGCGGCAGCGGCACCTACGCGTTCCTGGTCGGCATGGCCTGGTGGGAAAACGGCTCGCTCATCGTGGAACAGCTTTTCATGCGCGATCATCGCGAGGAGGCTTCGATTTTGCTCGCGCTTTCTGAACGGCTGTGCGAGCGGCGCATCCTGGTTACATTTAACGGAAAGAGTTTCGATTGGCCCCTGATCGAAACTCGCTACCGGATGACGCGGGCCGCGGCGCTTCCCCAACCTCTGGCGCATTTTGATCTCCTCTATCCGGCCAGGCAGCTCTGGCGGCTTCGGCTGGGTTCGGTCCGGCTGGTTGAGCTCGAGTCACGGGTGCTGGCAATGAAGCGCCGTCAAGACGTTCCTGCAGAGCTGATTCCTCACCGGTATTTCGGGTTCCTCAGAGGGGGACCCGTGGAGCCGCTGGCCGACGTGTTCCGGCATAACCAGACGGACCTGCGTGGACTGGCTGCGCTGGCGGCGCGCATCCTCTCCATCCTCGAGCAGCCGCAACTAGCCGAGGGTGATGCCCTCGATCTCTATTGTCTTTCGAGGCTGCTTGGCCGGCGCGGCGAAGGTCCGGCGGCTCGTTCTCTCTACGAGCGCGCGCTTAGCTGTGGGCTCCCTGAGGCGATCGACCGCATCGCTCGAGGAGAACTCGCGCTTCTTGCCAAGCGGCAGCGCGATTATGCGCGCGCAACGTCGCTCTGGAAGGAGCTTCTGGGAGAGGATATCGATGGACTCGATGCCTACGAGCAGCTCGCAATTTACTACGAGCACCGCGCCGGCGAGCCCGAACGCGCCGCCGCCGTTACTCGCGAGGCCCTGGAAGTTTTGCAAGCGGCGCTGCGCCAGCGCCGTCTCACGGCCGAGCATTATGGCAAATGGCAGGAAAGGCTCACCTACCGTCTCTCGCGTCTTTCCAGGAAGGAAAGCAGCCTGTCACTCGCGCGGGGAAATCGCAATGCAGTAGTTGACGTCTGAACTCCATCCAGCGTGGTTTGCGTACTTGTACCCGGGCGGAAGCTTGCTACCCCGGGCCTTGAGGCAACGTGGACGTCGACGTGGTCGTGCACGGGCTCGTCGACGGCTGTTGCCTTGCTCGAGGTTCGGGTGTCACACCCTCGGCGCGCTGAATGAACAGTACTCTGAAGCTCGATCAAAGATACCCAAGAGTCCAATCTCCAGGGCGAAGCTTGCTTCGCCACGTCGGACATCTGGCCCGAACCTCGGAATTGCTTTGTGCCCTCTCGTCTTGGTGTTATTTTAACCCCCGAGCGCAGCGGTGCGCTGAAAGACCATGTCACGAACTCTTAGAGCAAAGAGGTAAAGAAATCGATGCTTCAGCTCGGCGATCCTGCGCCCTCCTTTTCACTTCCGCGCCTCGATGGAAGTACCTGGGAGCGCAAGGCCGGCGAGCCAACCCTCCTCCTGTTCTTTGAAACCGATTGCCCGACGTGCCAGCTCACCCTTCCTTATCTGATGCGTCTGGCGCAAGCGCTCGGAAATGACTCGGAAAGGATTGTCGCAATCTCCCAGGATGGGGAGTCGGCAACACGCCGCCTGATACAGCAGGCGCAGGTTCGGTTCCCGGTCGCGCTCGACACCGAGCTGGTTATCTCGCAGCAATACAACCCCGTTTCAGTCCCGGCACTCTATCTGGTGAATCGCGACGGAAGACTTGCCTATTCCCTGGTCGGCTTCGACAAAGAGGGCCTGAACACCGCTGCCGCGTTGATGTGCCAGGAACTGGGGGCCAGGCCTGTGACGATCGCATCGGCTCATGACGGGGCGCCGGATCGCAAGCCGGGTTGCGCCTCGCGTCATCTGGAGCAGACAGGCTCCAGACACTTCCCGCAAATTGATCCGGCCACCCTGCCCTTCCATGTGACCCGCGGCTCACGGGCAACGCGGCTCGAGCTGGATGATGCGATCGATCCCTACGAGTACTGCATGAGGACGTTTGGTGATCCTCTTCCCGTGGTGCCCCCGACGGTCGAGCGAGTCGAGCGCATGCTCGAAGCAACCACGCTTGACCCTGATATGATCGTGGGCCACGTCCCTCCGAATTACGGCGCTGCCACGGTTGAGAAGATTGCCGCCAACGCCGTCATGGCCGGATGTGATCCCCGAATGATGCGCGTTCTGCTCCCGACGATCAGGGCCGCCTGCGACGAGCGACTCAACCTGCACGGCATCCAGGCCACAACCCATTTTGCTGCGCCGCTCGTCATCGTCAATGGTCCGATTCGCGATGAGCTTGGCTTTGCCTGTCGCAGCAACGTCTTGAGCAACGTCGCCCGGGCGAACAGCACGCTCGGGCGGGCGTTGCAACTGGTCCTGGTCAACCTGGGCGGCGCCCGTCCGGGCGAGATCGACATGTCCACACTCGGCAACCCGGGTAAGTTTTCATACTGTATCGCGGAAAACGAAGAGGAGAGCCCCTGGCCGCCTTTCCACGTCGATCTCGGATTCCAGGCAACCCAGAGCACAATAACCCTGTTCGGCGCCGAGCCTCCGCGAGGCGTAAGTGAACACAACGCCCGCCGGGGCCGGGATGTGCTGAAAGCGATTTCCCGCACTTTGGCCACCATAGGGACTTACCTGGTCTGCTCCAGCTATGAAGCCATCGTGGTGCTCTGCCCCGAACACGTCAAGACCTTAGAGCGAGACGGTTTCACCAAGGAAGATGTGCGTGACTATCTCTTCCAGCATACCGCGATTCTCCGAGAAGGCCTTCTCCGAGTCGACCGGTGAGGGGACACAGTCCATAAAATCTTACGACCGGATCACGATCGACGGCGAGCCGTGTTATCGAAAGTTTCGGGAGCGCAATGGCATCAAGATCGTCGTCGCCGGCGGAACGGCCGGCAAATTCTCGGCTGTGATCGGAAGTTGGGCCACGGGGCCTCGCGGGAGCCAAATGGTCACGTATCCCATCCAGTGACCGCGCGGGCTTCGTATAACAAGGGGAAACATCTTGTTGTCTGGGCAAGATTTTCCACAAGCAGGGAGCAAAAGCATCTGCCACGGATTACACGAATTTCACCGAGCCAATTCTAGAGTTCGTGAAATTCGTGTAATCCGTGGCTGTTATTTGGCTGCGGCCCAGAGACGCGTCGTGCCTTGGCGGTTTTGGCGTTGCTCTGGCGGCGTAATGATCGGAGGAAGGAAACAAAAACCATGAAGACAATCCTGGTGAACCCGATGGACGAAACCAGGCGGGCGCGGTCAAGTCCGGCGCCTCGCCTGGAAAGCCTGCGCGGAAAGACTGTCGCGCTGCTGGATATCAGCAAGCCGGGTGGGAAGGTTTTTCTCGATGCCATCGAGCGGCTGCTCAAGGAGCGCCATCATGTCGAACGAGTCATCCGAGAAACCAAGCCGACGTTTACCAGGCCGGCGCCTGATGAAATGGTTCAACGGCTGCTGAGCAGCCGTCCGAACGCAGTCGTTGAGGCATTGGCCGATTGAGGATCCTGCACGACGTGCAGTTTGCACGATGCCATCAGGCTCGAGAATCTCGGCATACCAACGGTATCAGTTGCCACCGACGAGTTCACGACCGCTGCGCGCGCTCAGGGGAGCGCGCTCGGAAGGCCGGACTATGACCCCGTTTATGTTCCCCACCCAATTCAGGACCAGACTTCTGCCGAGATTGAACAGAAGGCCCGGGACGCAATCGATGAAATTACGAGCGACAACTCACTTCCGTAGCGTCTCCGGATTGTTGGCGCTGCCAAGCCAGAAATACAATCCAGGATCTTCGAAGTACATCGAATGTAAACATCAGAGCATTTACCCAGGAGGAGTTATCCTTACACTCAACTCGGTCCATACCGTGGCTTTTGCGGGCGTCGCGCTCTTTATCGGCTATGCAGTCCGGCGCGCGATTCGCCCGCTCGCGCGTTACAACATCCCGGCCCCCATCATCGGCGGCCTGCTCGTGGCCGTCGCGCTCCTGATAGCGCGACGGTTCGAGATTTCACTCTTTCAGTTCGATACCACCCTGCGCGATCCGCTGAATATCGCCTTCTTTACCACCATCGGTTTCGGCGCCAGCCTGGCGCTGCTCCGCATCGGAGGACCGCAGGTGATTCTGTTCTTCCTCGCGGCAACTGTTTTCGCCATCGTGCAGAACCTGGCCGGTGTTTTGGTTGCCCTGCCGCTCGGGCTGCATCCTCTCTTCGGCATCCTGGCCGGATCGGTCACGCTGACCGGCGGTCCGGCGACCGGACTGGCTTTCGCTCCCCTCTTCGAGCAAGCAGGCGTGCCGGGTGCCGCTACCGTTGCGGTTGCGGTCGCGATGGGAGGCATCATCTCGGGAGGCCTGGTCGGCGGCCCGGTCGGCACCTTTCTCATCGAGCGCCACACTCTGAGGAAACCTCGGGCCAGGCCGCTCGATCTCGAAGTGCCCACGGCGGAAAACATAGTCGAAAACCAGACGCCGGAAGCGCCGACCGCAGCTCCTTCAGGCGAGGACAAGGAATCCTACCTGCTCCTGAAGAATCTGGTCGTGATCCTGATCGCAATGTGGATTGGTTCGTGGGTCAGCGGCTGGTTTGCGTCTATGAACGTCACGTTGCCCGCATACATCGGAGCCATGCTGACGGCCGCCGTCATCCGCAACTTCGATGATCTTACCCACTGGATCAATCTTTCGCAGCGGACCATCGACGACATCGGCAATGTAGCGCTTTCTCTCTTCCTTGTTCTCGCGATCATGACCCTCGAGCTCTGGAAGCTCGCCGGACTGGCCATCCCTCTGCTCCTGATACTGGTGGTTCAGGTCGCGATCGTAGCCCTGGTTTGTTTCTGGCCGATATTTCAACTGATGGGACGCGACTACGACGCGGCAGTGATGGGAGGGGGATTTGTCGGCTTCATGCTCGGCACGACGGCTAATGCCATGGCCAACATGGAAGCTCTCGTCGAGCGCTTTGGCCCGGCCCCTCGAGCCTTCCTTGTCGTTCCGATGGTGGGCGCTTTCTTCATAGACTTCACCAACGCGCTCATCATCACCGCTTGCATTAACATGTTCAAGTGAGCCCGCGCAACGAGACTTCGGGTCTCTGCGGCCACGACCGTGGAAGCTCCGACAGCCGATTCATGCACCCGAAACACGAAGTCATCGTATGGATCGTTGATAGCGAGCAGTGGCCGCGCGCCTGCTTGAGAGCGGAGTTGATCGAACGCGGGTACGACGCCGTCGGTTTTCTGGAACTCGACAAGGCTATGGCCGCGGTCCAGGGTTCTGACCTCCGTAAGCCCCGGGCCATCGTCCTGGAGCTGCGCGATCAGGTTCTCACCCCTTCCGCTCTGGAAGCGCTGACTGATTCAAAGATACCGGTGATCGCGCTCGCGAGCGTTCTGGAGCTGAATGACCCGCTGGTCCGGGATTTTGCCTGGGCAGCTGTCTTGTCGCGACCCTTCGCGCTGGGAGACGTGGCCGACGCAGTTGATAGAGTTTTGGCTGATTCTTAGGTGCTTGGTGAAACGTTCAAACCAACATGTTTTCGTTCACAAGGGCCTTCGTTCGGGGCGAAGTCCCCGAACGAACCTTAGTGTTTCTTCGCGTCTTCGTGTCTTGGTGGTATTTGTTTTGCGGGTCAGAAGTTGACGGTAACTTGCTCGGAGGTTCCCTCCGCATTGGTCAGCGTCACCGAAACTGAGCCGATGGCGTTTATATCACCTTGCACGTTGAAGGGGAGCACCAGCCTGAACTGGCTTCCGAACGGCGCGGAGGCTGCGCTCTGGTACCAGGCGGCGAACGCACTGCTAAGGTCGACCGTCAGCGAGCTGGTCTGCAGATTGGTTCCCGCTCTTCCGGTAAAGCGAAATACCCCCTGAGTCAGATTTCGGATGTTGGAAAATCCGACCATGACCAGCTGGAAGCTCGAGGACGTTCGAGAGCCTATCGTGAGGCTGGTAATTCGGGGAGCACGCCGGCTTACCGTTCCCGTCCGAGTGGAACCGAGCATGCCGTCAGGAACAGCCTCCAGGGTGATGGTTCCGGCGGTGGTTCCGGTCTGAAGCGAAGTGCTGGTGGCATTGCCGGAGAATATTGCCTGCGTGGCATTAGCCGGAATCGTGAAATTGACCGTCCTTCCTCCTCCTTCAAACTGGACCGCCGGGTCATCGGTAGGACCCGTGAACACCAGGACCATACGGCCTGAGACCGCGACCGGCCGCGGCGTGGCAACCGTCAGGTTGATACTCGGTTGCTGGAGAGATTCGAGCGTGTCGGATAGGCCGTTGATACTGACGCCGGCGCCCAGAATCGTGAAACTCTGAGCATTCGAAGCCCCCCCGCCAGGCGAGGGGCTGAAGACAGTGATAGTTGCGACGCCGGCGGTGGCAATGTCGCTCGCCGGGATCGAGGCTCTCAGTTCCGTGCCGCTAGTGAAGGTCGTGGGCCGGTCCGCGCCGTTCCAGCGAACTGCGGATGTGTTGACGAAGCCGGTTCCAATCACGGTCAGGGTAAAAGCCGGCCCGCCGGCTGGCGTCGACGCCGGATCGAGTCGCGTGATCGCCGGCACGGGGTTCGCCGCAACGATCGAGAACGTGACTGCGTTCGACGTACCTCCTCCGGGTGCTGGACTGACGACCGTCACATTCGCCGTACCGATCGTGGCGATGTCGCTGGCCGGAATCGCCGCGTTCAACTGTGTGTCGCTCACAAAACTTGTCGTTCGGTCTGCCCCGTTCCAGCGCACCACGGAGTTTGAGACAAAGCCGGTGCCGTTTACCGTAAGGGTAAAGGCGGGGCCTCCAGCCCCGGCCAAATTCGGACTGAGGGTGGTGATCGTCGGCAGCGGGTTCCCGCTCGTGATCGTGAACGTCACCGCATTCGAAGTCCCTCCAACCGGGGCCGGATTCGATACGGTTATGACTGCGCTGCCCGGAGCCGCAATATCGCTGGCCGGAATCGTCGCCGTCAGCAGCGTGGCGCTGGTGGACGTCGTCGGCCGCTCCGCTCCGTTCCAGCGAACCACGGAGGCGGATATAAAACCTGTGCCGCTGATCGTGAGGCTGAACGCCCCGCTTCCCGCTGTTGCAGAACCGGGGCTGAGCCCGCTGATAGCCGGCACCGGATTATTGACCTGGAAGCTTACTGCATTGGAAGACCCTCCTCCCGGACCGGGATTGAAGACAGTGACGCTTGAAGTTCCTCCGGTTGCAAGATCGCTGGCCGGAATCGATGCCGAGATCTGGTTATTGGTGCCAAAGACGGTCGATCGATCCGACCCATTCCATCGGACAATGGATCCACCGACAAAATTGGTTCCGTTCACCACCAGGGTGAAGGGCCCGCCACCGCTTATCGCTGAATTCGGAGCAATGCCGGTGATAGTGGGAGTCGGGTTGGTAATCGCAAGTGTTGCGGGACTGGAGACGCCGCCGCCGGGAGCAGGATTGGAGACCGTTATGTTGGCGGTCCCTGCCGCGGCGATGTCGCTGGCCGGGATCGCTGCCGTCAACTGGGTACTGTTGCCGAACGTTGTAGGCCGATCGGCCCCGTTCCAGCGAACGATAGATCCACTGACAAAATTCGTACCGGCGACCGCGAGGTTGAAAGCCGGCCCCCCGGCTATCACCGAGGCCGGATTGAGAGCGGAGATGGTTGGCAGAGTATTGCTGATGGTAAAGCTCACTGCGCTTGAAGTCCCGCCCGCCGGAGCCGGGTTGAAGACCGTGATGCTGGCCGTGCCACCCGCGGCGATGTCGCTCGCCGGTATCGCTGCCGTAAGTTGACTGTCGCTGCCCGTGGTCGGCCGATCGGCTCCGTTCCAGCGAACCACGGATCCACTGACGAAACTCGAGCCCGTGACCGTGAGGGTGAAAGCCGCACCTCCCGTGATTGCAGAAGTCGGGTTGATACTCGCAAGCACGGGTACGGGGTTATTGATGGTAAAGCGTCGCTGCGCTTGAGGCGCCGCCCCCGGGACCCGGGTTTACCACCGTGATGCTGGCCGTGCCGCCCGCGGCGATGTCGCTCGCCGGTATCGTTGCCGCAAGTTGACTGCCGCTGCCCGTGGTCGGCCGATCGGCTCCGTTCCAGCGAACCACGGCGCCGCTGACGAAACTCGAGCCCGTGACCGTGAGGGTGAAAGCCGCCCCTCCCGTTGTTGCAGAAGTCGGGTTGATGCTCGCCAGTACGGGGACAGGGTTATTGATCGTAAAACTCGCTGCGTTTGAAGCGCCGCCCCCCGGACCCGGGTTTGACCACCGTGATGCTGGCCGTGCCGCCCGTGGCGATGTCGCTCGCCGGTATCGTTGCCGTAAGCTGAGTGCCGCTGCCCGTGGTCGTCCGGTCGGCTCCGTTCCAGCGAACGACGGCTCCGCTGACAAAATTCGAGCCGCTGACCGTGAGGGTGAAGCCGGCACCTCCGGCTGTTGCCGAGGTCGGGTTGATGCTGCCGAGGGTAGGGGCCGGGTTATTGATCGTAAAAGGCGCATCGTTCGAGGTGCCACCCCCGGGGGCAGGATTGACGACGGTGACCGCGGCGGAGCCGCCCGCGGCAATATCGCTGGCTGGAATCGATGCCGTCAATTGACTGCTGCCGCCGAAGCTTGTCGATCGATCGGTACCATTCCACCGGACTACGGAGCCGGGGACGAAGCCGGCGCCGGTTACGGTAAGGGTGAACGCCGCGCCGCCCGCAGTGGCCGAGGAAGGGTTGATGGCCGAGATTTGAGGGGAGGGATTGTTGATGGCAAAGCTAACGGCGTTCGACGTCCCTCCGCCGGGAGCCGGATTGAGGACCGTGACGTTCGCCGATCCTGCCGCGGCGATGTCGCCGGACGAAATCACGGCCGTCAGCTCCGAACTGCTATTGAAAGTTGTAGGCCGGGGCGCGCCGTTCCAGCGAACCACCGAGGTCGTAATGAAGTTGTTGCCGCCCACCGTCAGGGTGAAATCTCCGCCCCCAGCCGTCGCCGAATTCGGAGCGATGCCGCCAATGGCCGGCGTGGGATTCTGCGTGACGTTAAACGTCACGCCGTTTGAAGTGCCGCCCCCCGGCCTGGATTGAACACGGTTACGGTGCGCGGTCCGGCCGTGGCAATGTCGCTGGCCGGTATCGTCGCCGTACGTTGATTCGTGCCGCTACCCGAGGTGGGCCGATCGGCCCCCTTGCCAGCGAACGATGGAGCCACTGACAAAACCGGAGCCATCGACCGTAAGGGTAAAACCCGCGCTCCCGGCGAGAGCCGAATTCGGGTTGATGCCCGAAATCACCGGCGTGGGGTTATTGATGGTAAAGTTTACGGCGCTCGACGCCCCGCCCCCCGGAGCCGGATTCAAAACCGTGACCGAAGCGGTTCCTGCCGCGGCGATATCGCTCGCCGGAATCGAGGCTGTAAGACTCGTGGCGCTACCGAACGTCGTCGATACGGTTTCCAAGGTTCCAGCGAACCACCGAACCATTGACGAAATTCGAGCCAGTGACCGTGAGGGTGAAAGCCCCACCTCCGGCTGTTGCAGAGTTAGGGCTGATGCTGGCGAGCGTCGGGGACGGGTTATTGATCGTAAAGGTCGCTGCGTTTGAGGTACCGCCGCCCGGGTTGACGACCGTAATGCTGGCCGTACCAGCCGCGGCGATGTCGCTCGCCGGAATCGAGGCCGTACGTTGACTGCCGCCGCTACCCGACGTCGTCCGATCGGACCCGTTCCAGCGAACGACCGCTCCACTCATGAAATTTGAACCATTGACCGTGAGGGTGAAAGCCGCACCTCCGGCTATTGCAGAAGTCGGGCTAATGCTCGAAATTGCCGGCGGCGGATTATTGATGGTGAAGGTTACCGGGTTTGAAGCCCGCCCCCCCCGGTTGAAAACCTGAACGGTGGCCGTGCCCGCAGTGGCGATGTCGGCGGCGGTAATCAGTCGCTGTGAGACTGGTCACGCTGACGAATGTCGTAGTTCGAGCGCTCCCGTTCCAGCGGACCTGCGAATCTGCTCCCGACTGCATAGGACCGTTGAATCCCGAACCGTTGACTGTCAGGGTGAAAGCCGGGCCTCCGGCGAGGCCTGAGTTCGGACTGATACTGCTGATAAGGGCTCTGAGCGCGCGCTGGAATCGCCGAGCAGATCACAATTACCCATACTCCCAGCGACACGAAAGCGGCTTCCAGCGCGCGCCGTATTCCAATTCGCTTCATACCTCTGTCGATCCCCAGTCCAGTGACTTTATGAGTTAGGTTAACAATGCGGCCCAACGCGCCCGAAGACCCCGTGCTAATGCGCTTCAGCCTTGGGAGGCTCGGCGGGCTCCTCGGTTTCAGAGCGAGCCTCGACCGGTGGCGGAATGAAGAATATGCGAGGCTCGTCTGCGCCGCCGTCCAGCAAGAGGAGCGGCGCCTCAGAGAATTCAGTCAAGCGAAACACGGAACTGCCTGTCAGACGGTACATGCCCGAGGGAACCCTTGAACAGGGGACCTGCGTCATCGGGCCGCCAGTCAGGTCGAGAACCGAAACCGTGGCCGATCCTGAGTTGGCAACGAAAACTCGCCGGTGATCATCCGAAATCTGAGCGGCGACCGGATTCAGAATTCCATCCTGTTCGGCCGCTAACACGCGTCTTGCCGGCGGCGCCCGCGACGTCGCGCAGGAGCAGCACGGTATTCGCCCGCCGGTCGGCAATCAGCGCGTCGGGAAGATCAGTCAAGAAAGAGATGGCCGAAACCTCTTCGGCCGCGCTGACCCATTTCAGTTCACCGCCGGCCGCAATCGAATAAACGGCTCCCGATTCACCTTCTGAAATGAAAAACAAAGCTGCGCCGGCATCATCGCTGACGGCCATGGCGCCCACCGCGCCCGCCAGGTTTGAGATATCCGCTTCGGCGACAACGGAGTACGCCCGCGGCAAGCCCCTGATCAGCTGCATACGACGGCTTTCAGCATCGTACAAGACCGCTGAAGCCCCGGCTGGACTGAGGGCTACCCGGTCCACTCCCGGCATGGCTCCGGGAAGCGGGTCGACGGAAATCTGGTCCCGATCAAGATTTACCAGGACAAGGTCCGCCCCTTGCTTGAGTCGTCCGAGGGCATACTCCTGTCGAGGCGAAATCCAGCCCAGCGAGAATTCCGAACCCAGATCAAGAACGCCGCCTACGGTGGCGGCTCCCGGCAATCCCAGGATAGGTCGCAGACCGCCTCGAGCGGCGTCGAATATCGTCCCAAGACCCGGCCCAGCCACGCCGGTTGAAGGGGCCGGATTCTCCTCATTTAACGGTAACGCACGGTCTCTGGTTTCGTTCCACGGCCGGCTTCTGGTTTCGCTTTCTCTGTTTCCCTCGCGACCGGTCTGCCCCCTGGAAAGAGTCGGGGCCAGAATAAGGATGACGGCGAAAACAGCCGCCCTGCGAGATCTCGTTGAATCATTTCAATCCCCGCGTGTTTTCGGTTATGTCGAACGCAAGCTCCGGCAAACCAAGGCGGTAGCAAGCTGCCGCGCACTCGCGAAATGGCCAATCTCCAGGCAAGGGCTGCGCCTTCATATCCCGCTGCTTGCTTGTAGCGCGAACCGAATTCTCATGACCGCTCCGTAACGGACTATGGAGGCCCGACGGTTGGGCTGCCCGACGAGACCGTGTTGTCGGAGGCGGCGGTGGGGTTCCACCCCCTCCACCCCCTCCGGCCGAGGCCGCGAGAACCCCTGCAGCGGCAGCAACGCCGCCGATAATCACGAAAAGCAAGCCTTTTTTCGATGGAGGCTTAGCCGCCGCCGCCGGAACAACAATCGGAACGACATTGGTCTGAGAGATGGAGGCGCTTGCGGTGAGTCCCTGGAAGGAAGCATCGACCCGAATCTCGAAGGGGCCTTCCGTTTTGTTCGGCCGAAGCCCTCGGGCGGCCGCCAGGCCTTTGAGGTCGGTGTGGACGATCAGGCTCTTGGAGCCGTCCGCGAACACTCCCCCCGCTCCGGTCTCGGGCAAGGTAAAAACGACCATGGCGCCCGCGAGCGGCTGGCCGCTCTCATCTTCGATCCGAACAACCGGTTCGACCGCAGTGCCCGCTCCGAGATCATTGACCGCCTCGTTCCCTTCCAGGATGACAACCCTCAGCTTTGACTGAGGACCAACCTGCGCCTGCGGCATTGCCCCGCAGGTCTGCCAGAACAGCAAGTATACCAGCGCGGTCGAAAGCAAGCGCTTTCCCCCGACCGGGAATCCAAAGAACGACATTATTCCAATGACCTCCTTGATATGAATCTGGAGCGCCCTGACTCATGCTCGGATGAATCATTGCCAGCTGGCCACACGTATCATGGCTGGCAGGTTCTTCCGGCGTCGCCAACCCAAAAGGAGTCAGACAACGTGAGTGAGGTCGCCTTCCTGGGAGGGTGTAGGCGGGCTCAATTTCTCGCAGACCACTCAGCGACCTGCAAGTCTCCTTGTCGAGTCCGACTTTACCATTTCCGCCTTCGATGAACAAGCCTCGGAACCTTGGGACTAGGCGTCCTGGCGGTGGGGGCAATTCGCTAAAACGCGAAGAACCTTGCCGTCGAGGCAAGCCTTTGTGATTAAATATGACTCATGAGTTGCCGGGCGGGCGGGCTTCACCAGAGATGGTTCCTTGTCGCCATTCTGCTTGCGGCAGGCCATACCCGAACCTTTTCCGAGCAAGCCCCGAGTCCACAAATCCGGCGCACGCCGGCGCCGGTCATGGACGCGAGTGGAGCCCCATGGCTGATCCGGCCCGAACGAGAAGAGGAAGAAAAGCCGGAGCGACTGCTCGAAGCCTTGAAAATCCGCCCGGGTGACGTCGTTGCCGACGTTGGCGCAGGTGTAGGGTACTTCTCTTTGCGCCTCGCGCGGCGGGTTGGAAATACGGGCAAGGTTCTGGCGGTCGACATCCAGCAAGCAATGCTGGATGACCTGGCCCGCTCTCGGGACCGCGAGGGTCTCCAGAACATCGAAACGATCCTGGGAACCGAAACCGATCCCAACCTCTTGCCCAACAGTATTGACCTGGCCCTGCTGGTCGACGTCTATCACGAATTCTCTCAGCCGGCCGCGATGATGGAAAAAATACGCGCCGCATTGAAAACCACGGGACGGCTGGTACTGGTTGAATACCGCGCCGAGGACCCCTCGGTACCCATCAAGCCGCTGCACAAGATGACCAAGCGGCAGGTCCTGGAAGAGATTGTCCCGATGGGCTTTCGCCATATCGAAACTCTGGATTTGCTGCCACGCCAGCACATTGTTATTTTCGAGAAGCAACGGATGTAAGAGGGCAGACCACTTCGCGAGGAGTTCATCAGGATACTGACGGCCGATGCCTCTTCTCCTTAGGCGCTTAGTGAAACGTTCAAACCAATATGTGGTCGTTCACCAGGGGCCTTCGTTCGGGGCGAAGTCCCCGAACGAACCTTAGACTGTTCAGCAGATTCTCAAGAGCGCTGGATCCGGCACCATGAACATATTCGTAGCCGGCGCCACAGGTATTCTCGGGCGAAACGTGGTCTCGCGGCTGGTCGCAAAGGGACATTTTGTTCGAGCCCTTTCCCGGTCGGCGCAGAACGAGAAACTGATACGCCAATTGGGTGCCGAGCCCGCCGCGGGAGATCTTTTCGACATGCCGGCTCTGGCGCGTGTGGTCGAGGGCTCGGAGGCGGTTTTGCACCTGGCGACCAAGATCCCGAATAAGATTCGGCCCTCGCTACGGGATTTCAGTGAGAACGACCGAGTGCGCACGGAAGGCACGGCAAAGCTTCTCGAGGCTGCTCGCAAGGCCGGGGCGCGCCTCTATCTTCAACAGAGCATCGCATTCCTGGCGGCGACACGGGATGCTCGGGTTCTTCGGGATGATGCCCCCTGTACCCTGCCCATGCCCCCGGGATCACCGTTCTTTGCCGCAGCCAAGATGGAAGAACTCGTGCGCCGCGCGAATGAGCATCACGGGCTGGCCACGATGATTCTCAGGGGCGGACTTTTCTACCACGCGGAGAGTCTTCAGATCCGGCAGCTTCTGGACGCCATTCGAAAACGAAGGCTTCCGATCTTCGGTTCGGGTAATAACGTCATCAGCGTGATTCACGTCGACGACATGGGAAGCGCCTTCGTTGCGGCGCTCGAGAGACCCGCTCCGGGAGCAACGTTCTTCGTGGTAGACGACCATCCCCTTGCTTTCAAGGACTACGTTAACACCATAGCCGCCCTGCTCGGCGCAAAGCCGGCAAGACACTGGCCCCAGTTCCTGGCGCGTCCGCTGCTGGGACCGGTGATGGGTGTTCTTCCCACAATCTCGTTTAACTGCCCCAACACGAAACTCAAACAGGCGACAGGCTGGCAACCGGAATACCCGGATCTCGGCGCCGGAATGAAACAGGTTCTTGGACGCGGTCTGTTATATTCATAGCCTATGTGTCTCCCAGGTCAGCGCGTAAAGACGGCCGGTAACTTTCGCCAGGAGGTTTCATGCAAGGCCTGATGATGGATTTTCCGCTCACTCTAACGATGATTCTGCAACGGGCCCGGCAGCTTTTTCCCCGGCAGGAGATCGTTACCCGAGGCGCCGTGGAAACTCACCGATACAGCTATGCCGATTTTTACCATCGTGTCTGCCGCCTCGCCAACGTGCTTCGGGAGTTGGGCGTGAAACCGGGAGAACGTGTCGCCACGCTCGGATGGAACACCTTTAGTCACCTCGAAATCTATTTTGGCGCTCCTTGTTACGGAGCGGTCCTGCACACCCTGAACTTGAGACTCATTCCCGAGCAGATCGGGTTCATCGCCAGCCATGCGGAGGACGCAGTTATCTTTGTCGATCAGAACCTGCTTCCACTCCTCGAGCAGTTCCGCCCTATGGTGCCAAGCATCCGGCACATTGTGGTCATGAACGAAGACGGCGGGAGCGTCACCTCACTCTCACCCATTCTTCATTATGAAGAGCTGCTGGCCCGGGCCTCTTCTGAATTCGATTGGCCGCAGCTCGACGAGAATTCGGCTGCCGCGATGTGCTACACCTCCGGCACCACGGGAAACCCGAAAGGAGCGGTTTACAGCCACCGCGCCGTCTATCTGCATTCCATGGCTCATGCCATGGCTGACGCATTCGGCATTTGCGAAACCGATGTGGTCATGCCCGTAGTGCCGATGTTCCACGCTAACGCCTGGGGAATTCCCTACTGCGCCACGATGGTGGGGGCCAAGCAGGTTTTTCCCGGTCCGAATCTCCAGCCCAAGGCCCTGGCTGAGCTGATTCAGCAGGAGCGGGTCACACTCGCCGCCGGCGTGCCCACGATCTGGATCGGCCTCCTTTCTGTTCTGGAGCAGGAGCAATACGATTTGTCCAGTCTGCGCATATGCCCGTGCGGCGGTTCGGCTGTTCCGCAGAGCATGATCGAAGGCTTCAGGAAGAAATTCGGTATCAACATCTGCCAGGCCTGGGGAATGACCGAGATGACTCCGCTCGGAACCGTCTCGAAGCTTCGCGGCTTCATGAAGAATTGGCCTGAAGACGAGCAGTACGGCGTCCTCGCGCTTCAGGGAGCGCCCTTGCCCGGAGTGGAGATCCGCGCCGTCGACGAGAACGGAAAGGAGGTCCCCTGGGATGGCAAGACCCTGGGCGAGCTTCAGGTGCGAGGGCCCTGGATCATCCGGAGCTACTACAACGATCCGCGAAGCGCCGATTCCTTCATGGACGGCTGGTTCCGCACCGGCGACGTGGTGTCGATCAACCAGAATGGCTATATCCACATCGCGGACAGAACCAAGGACCTGGTCAAGAGCGGGGGGGAGTGGATATCAAGTGTTGATCTGGAAACTGCCATCATGGCGCATCCTCAGGTTCTGGAAGCCGCCGTTATCGCTGTTCCGCATCCAAAGTGGCAGGAGCGACCGTTGGCTTGCGTCGTGCCCAAGCCGCAGTACAAGGGGACGCTGACCAAAGAACACGTGCTCCAATTCCTGCGGCCGCGGGTCGCGCGCTGGTGGCTCCCGGATGACGTGGTGTTTATTGAGTCGGTGCCCAAGACCAGCGTGGGAAAATTCGACAAGAAACTGTTGCGGGTTCAATTCCAGAACCATTCGATTTGACGATTGCGGATTGACCTTGTCGAATTTCTGCGTATCCCTTGATGTAATGCCTTCAATCCGAAATCCGATTTTCTCATTGGTCTTGTCATTGGTCATCTGTCATTAGACATAAATGACAATCGGTCCCGCTTCCAGGCAATCGGGAAACAGGTGCGGGAGCGGGTACCAGATACAGATTGACTTTCTTGAGCCTCCTGCGTATCCATTGATGCCATGCCTTCAATCCGCAATCCGCAATCGAGAAAATCCGCAATCCGCAATCCGCAATCCGCAATCGAAAAGATCCCTAATCCGCAATCCGCAACCCGCAATCCCCTGAGGGTCGGAGTGGTGGGAGCGGGATTCATCACCCGCTTCCAGGCGGTAGCGATGAAGCAGGTGCGCGGCATGGAATTCTGCGCCCTCACCCAGCGCAAAGGCACACCGGCCGTCGCACGGATGGCCCGGGACTTCGGACTGGGCGAACCCCGGGTCTTCAACAGCGTGTACGAAATGGCCAGGCAGGTCGACTGCGTGGCCATCTTCTCGCCGAACTACACGCGCATTCCGGTGATGGAAGAGATCGTGGCGGCCGTGAAAGCCGGGGCCGAGTTGAAGGGGGTCATCTGCGAAAAACCCTTGGGACGTACGGTCGCGGAAGCCCGGCGCCTGATCCAACTTTCTCAATCGGTGAATCTTCGCACGGCCTACTTCGAGAACCAGGTCTTCATGAAGCCCATCCGCACACAGCTGGCGCAGCTGGAACCGGTCCAGCGAACCATGGGTCCTCTGGCTTTGGTCCGATCGTCCGAAGAGCACGCCGGGCCGCATGAGGCCTGGTTCTGGGATCCCACGCGCCAGGGGGGCGGAGTGCTCAGCGACATGGGGTGTCACAGCATCGCGGCGAGCTGGTTCGCGCTCAACCCGCCCGGCAAGGAAATAACCTTCCTGCAGCCTGTGAGCGTTTCCGCGGAGATCGGGCTCCTGAAATGGGGACAGCCGAACTGGCGAGCGAAATTGCTCAATGAACGCGGGATCGATTACTCAAAGCATCCGGCTGAAGACTTCGCCACCGGAATAATCACCTACCGGAATCCCGAGACCGGGCAAAAGGTCAAAGCCCAGTTTACAAATTCCTGGATGTTCGAAAAGCAGGGGCTGCGCCTGTTCATGGACGGCATGGGGCCGGGCTACGCCTTCGAGGTGAATACACTGGTTTCGCCTTCGACCCTCTTTATCGGCGATGCGGCCGCTGAAGCGATCAAGGATGCCGAGGCCGCGCTCGAAAAGGCCACGGCAACGCGCGGGCTGATAGCCGTGCAGTATAACGAGGCTGACCTGTACGGCTATACCGACGAGAATGAAGATGCGCTCCGGGCTTTCAACGCCGGCCGGGACGGATTTCTCCCCTGGAGTTATGGCCTGGAGATAACCAGGCTGGTCATGGCAGCTTACATGGCCGCCGAATCGCGGCGCACGGTAGACTTATTGGATCCGGGAACCCAGCAGGAGCTTGAAACCTATATGCCCCTGGTGCAGCAGGGCCGCGGCGCCGAGGTTCTCTAGAGTTAAGATTTCATGACGCTTCTTCGTGCCTTCGGCGATCAGTGAGCTATTGCTGTTTCGCTGAAAGCTTCGATCACATCGGGTTGTGGCAGAAGCCGCAGTCGTTTGACGCGCGGCGCTTGGCATGGCAGTCCATGCAGGCCGTCATCGAGGTCGGTTTCTCCTTGACGATAACCTCGCGCTCGGCAACCGGTCCGTGACAGGTCTCGCACTCGAGTCCTGCACCACGGTGATGCGACTTATGAGAGAACCACACATAGTCAGGAACCGTGTAGATTCTCACCCATTCGATCGCCGTGCCGGATTTGGCATGCTGGGCGAGCTTTTGAATCGCCGCGCTCTCGGTCTTGATACTCTCATGGCACGACATGCACAGGGCCTCTTCGGGCAAACCCGCGCTGAAACCGGGATCCTTGATCGAGTGACAGTAAAGACACTTCACGCCCAGCACTGCGTGGGTCTTGTGGCTGAAGGGGATCGGCTGAGGCGGCGCTGGTTTCTCGTCGGAGAGAAAGGAGCTAAGAACCGAGAACACCAAAGCACATGCCCAGGAACTTGCAGTCAGCATGAGATCTCCTGGCGCCTTCCCATCCTGGCACTATGAACTACAACGAGAAGACTACAAACTCGTCGCCCGGCTTCGTGAAGCCTTTTCCACCACCGGCCGCAATCGCCAGGTATTGCCGGCCGTCGACTTCATAGGTGCAAGGGGTGGCGTATCCGCCGGCGCTGAGCTGGTGCTCCCAGAGAATTTCTCCCGTTTTGGAATCGAAGGCTCGGATCTTTTCGTCGAACGTGGCCGCAATGAATACCAGCCCGCCGGCGGTGGCGATCGAACCTCCATTCGTCGGCGTCCCTGTCTTGGGAATGCCGCGCGCCTTCAACGCCGGGAATTCACCGATCACGACCCGCCAGGCAAATTCCCCTTTGTCGAGATCGATGGCCGTGAGATAGCCCCAGGGAGGCTTGATCGCGGGGTAGCCTTCCGGGTCCACGTATCGGCGGCGCTCCGGCAGGGCGTAACGAAAAGGCTGGTCCGGGGCGGCGTCGGCCAGGGTAATCCGATCCGAGTTTTCATCGGAGTTGACGAACAGCAGGTTCAGCGCGGGATCGAAACTGCAGCCACCCCATAACGCGCCTCCTCGAAAACCGGGGTGTACGACGGTCCCTACCTTGCTCGGGGGCGTGAACATCTTTCCTATTCGTGAGACCTGGTAGATCTTCTTGACGGCCTCGTGAGCTTCGGGAGAGATGTCGGTGATCTGGTCCTCGGAAAAGTCCTGGCGGCTGAAGGGAGGCGGTTTGACCGGAAAAGGTTGAGTCGGCCACAACTCCTCGCCCGGAACGTCAGACTTCTGAATCGGCCGCTCTTCGATCGGGAACAGGGGTTTCCCCGTGCTGCGGTCGAACAGAAACAGCATGGCGGTTTTGGTCACTTGCGCCACGGCATCTATGCGGCGGCCACGTTGCCTGACCGTAATCAATGCCGGCTGGGCGGGCAGGTCGTAATCCCAGACGTCATGATGCACGGTCTGGAAATGCCAGGCCCTTTCGCCGGTCTCGGCCTTGAGCGCGAGCACGCAGTTGCCGAACAGATTGGCCCCCTTGCGATCTCCCCCGTAGTAGTCGAATGAGGGCGACCCGATCGAAGCAAAGACCAAACCGCGCTTTTCATCGACGCTCATCCCGGCCCAGTTGTTGGTGCCGCCGGCCGTCTTCCACGAGTTTCCCTCCCAGGTGTCGTTGCCAAACTCGCCCGGCTTGGGGACCGTATGAAATATCCACCTGCGCTTTCCAGTGCGGGCGTCGTACCCTCGAATATGTCCGGGAGCTTCGGGGTATGGGCCCTCACCGCCGCCCCCGCCCACAATAATCAGGTCGCGATAGGCGACCGGAGGGCTGCTACTTCTGAAAGAAAGCCCGGTCATGTCGTGGTCGAAGTTCTCCTTCAGATCGACCACGCCGTTCTCGCCAAAGCCGGGAACGAGCTTGCCAGTCCCTGCATCCAGGCTGAAGAACTGATCCCTGACGATCAGAAAGATTCGCCGCTCCGACCCGTCTTGCCAGAAGCAGACGCCGCGATTGACGCCAGGCGAACCTCGACCCCGTTTCGCGGCAAAGGGATCGGAAGTCCACAGAACCGCGCCCGTAGCCGCATTCAACGCGCGCACGTGTACCTGCGCTGTGGTCAAATACATCACACCTTCAACCACGATCGGAGTGCATTCGATCGTGGTCGCCGGTCGTTGCATGGCATCCCCGCTGCGATACACCCAGGCAACTTTGAGGTTTTTGACATTCGAGCGATTGATCTGGTCGAGAGGGGAGTACCGGCTTGCACCCTGATCTCCGCCGTAACAGCGCCACTCCCTCGCGCCGTTTTTGGTGGCGCCCTCAAGACTGGTCAGTAAGGGCCCCGCCGCGGCTGAAGTCGCGGCCAGGCTCGCGGTACCTCTCAAGAACTTCCGGCGGCTTATCACAAGAATGATCTCCCGTTCAAAGATTGGGTTGGAAATCGCCGTCAGTCTTATACAGCACCCCTCGCGACTTCACAATAGCTGCCGGTGGACCTCGCATCTTTGGCTTGTTGTATTACACACCTGTAAATTCGTGTTGTAGGACAATGTTCTACGCTGGCAACTCCAGGACGTTGACTTCTCGAAGCCTGGTCGTGCTCACTTAGTAGTGCTTATAATGACCATGCCCGTTTGCGGATATCCGATCGCCAGGGAAGATGTTCGACTCGATCGTCATGTAACGGAAGTCAAAACGCTCGAGTCGGTAATCCCGAACGCTGACAGCTGACCGCTGACCGCTTCGGCGCGCGCGGATGGCCGCCACTTTGATTGCGGCCGCGGCCCCTGAGCCCTGCTATGGTGGTGTTTCTGTTAACTGACGGCAGAGACCCCAAGACTCTGCGAATCAGGGATGTAAGACAAGTTCTTGGCATTAACAAACTACCATGCTAGCATCTCGCAAATTGTGCAGGTCGGGTTCCCGTTGAGAGCTGCTTCGAGGTAAGAAGCAGTGAAGGGATTGCATTTGTCGTTTTACGGAGGCTCCGGATGCCGCAAGGCAAGAAAATCGTGTTGACCGCACCCGTGACTGAAAGCACCGAGAAAGGCTTTTCTCCCTGGCGCCAGATGATGTATGCGTCGATACCGGCGAAGTACATCAAGCGGCGGTTCTATCAGGATGATCTTCTGACCGACGACTATGCGGATGGCACTGCTTCCGCAGTTCCTTACGGCCTGCGGATTGTAGAGGAACTTCTGCTGCGGCACTTCCCCGCTGAAGACATCGCCGTCACGCACCCGCACAATCTCGACAAGTTCGTCGGTCCGGAAACCCGGGTCGTCGGAGTCGCGGCTCACAATCCTATCGGCCAGTCGTTCTCCACAGGCGTCTATAGCTCGATCATGGGCTCGACCGCGAACCCGGTGAACGCCCTCGAGTCACGGGCTATGTTCTTGCACCCCGTGATGAAAAAGTATCGGCCGCGGGTCATCGTAGGAGGAGCCGGGGCCTGGCAGATCGAGAAAATGAACGCCTTCGAGGAACTGGGTGTGGACACGGTGGTGATCGGACGAGGCGACGCCGTGATCGAAGACATATTCCTGAAGGCGGTGCGCGGCGAGCCCCTTCCCCGTGTGATCCGGCCGCCGGATCCGCCGCTGGAACAAATCGTGGTGCCGAAACGGCGCAGCACCTATGGGATCGTGGAGATGACGCGCGGGTGCGGTCGCGCCTGCGCCTTCTGCGCACCCACGCTGGAGCCCAGGGTCTCGGTCCCCAAGGAAAAAATCCTCGAATCGGTGCGCGGCAATGTTCGTGAAGGCGGCAAGATGGTCTTTCCGGTGTCGGAGGATATTTTCATCTACCAGGCCAAAATGCCGTTTTACATACCGAATCGGGAGGCCATCCTCGATCTTTACGACAGCATTGCGCGAGTCCCGGGCGTCGAGTACCTGGCCCTGTCTCACGCGACCATCGCGCCTGCGCTGGTGGATCCCGAGTTGATCCGCGAGCTTTCTCAGATAATCCTGCCCAAGACGCCTTATGCCCTGCATCACAAGTCAAACCCGAACGAGCGATTCATATGTCCCCTGATCGGCATCGAGACCGGCTCTCCCCGGCTGGCAGACAAGATCATGCGCGGCAAGGCTCTCCCGTTCAAAGTCGAAAACTGGCAGGACATCGTGGTGAACGGACTGACCATCCTGAACGAGAACAAGTGGTATCCGGTGTGTACTTTCCTGGTGGGATCGCCCGGCGAGACTGACGACGACGTCAAGCAGTCGTTGGAACTCATTTACAAGCTGAGAAACCACAAGCTCTTCTTTGTCCCCTCTATTTTCACGCCGCTCGAAGAGACGCGGCTCGGCAATGCCAAGGGGCTTCACCTGCGCGAGCTTTCGGAATTGCAGTGGGAATTCATTCTCACGTGCTGGAAGTACAGCCTGAATATCGCCATCTCACGCCCCAAAATCCGTTTTGGGTTCCGGTTGGGAATGACAATTTTCTGGGCCCTGAAAGGCCGGCGAATTCACGGCCCTCAGTTCACCTGGCCCGCCATGAACTTCGCCAACCTGCCAGGCTGGCTGATCAATCGCAAACTGCATCTCGGCCGTACGCCCATATCGGATTCGGTTCTTCCCCTCGAGGATATTCCGGCGCCTTACTGGCACAGGGGGGAAGAGGCGCACGTCTACTCCGGTGCCTTTTAGGTGGCAGGGCTACGCTTTTCCCAATTTCATCCCGGCACTTCGGGTTAGCCTAAGAGGCAAAGCGTAGCCTGTCGCCGAATTTACTGAGATCCATGGATACATCCGCTTGCGACGTGCTGGTGGTTGGAGGGGGAGGCGCAGGATTGCGGGCCGCGATTGCCGTCGCGGAAACGAATCCCAAGCTGCGCGTTGCCGTAATTTCCAAAGTCTATCCCATGCGCAGCCACACTGTTTCAGCCGAGGGCGGAGCCGCCGCCGTCATCAAGGCCGGGGACAGCCTGGACGAGCATGCCTACGATACGATTTCCGGCGGCGACTGGCTTTGCGATCAGGATGCAGTGGAAGTCTTCGTCAAGGAAGCTCCGGATGAAATGCTGCAACTGGAGCACTGGGGCTGCCCCTGGAGCCGGGAGCCCGATGGCCGTGTCGCCGTGCGCCCATTTGGCGGAATGAAGGCCGAGCGGACCTGGTTTGCCACCGACAAGACCGGCTTTCACATGCTCCACACTCTGTTTCAGACCTGCCTCAAATACGACAGCATCCACCGTTACGACGAATGGTTCGTCACCAAGCTTCTGGTCGACGACGGGCGATGCCATGGCGTGGTGGCAATCGAGATCGCTACGGGACACATCGAGGCCATCACGGCGGGAGCGGTCATACTGTGCACCGGAGGATGTGGAAAGGTATTTCCATTCACCACCAATGCCAACATCAAGAATGGCGACGGCATGGCGCTCGCCTACCGCGCGGGCGCGCCGCTGAAGGACATGGAATTTGTCCAGTACCATCCCACCGGACTTCCGTTTACCGGCATCCTGATTACGGAAGGGTCGCGTGCCGAGGGAGGGTGGCTGCTCAACAAGGACGGCTATCGCTATCTGCAGGACTACGACCTGGGCAAGCCGGAACCGAAGCCGGTGTTGCGTTCCATGGAGCTGGGTCCCCGCGATCGGCTGTCCCAGGCTTTCGTGAAGGAACAGGAAAAGGGGCGCACGCTCAAAGGCCCGTACGGAGACTATGTCCATTTGGATCTACGCCACCTTGGAGACGAGATCATCGACAAGAAGCTCCCTTTCGTCCGGGAACTGTGCCTGAAGTATGTGAACCTTGATCCTGTCAAAGAAATGATTCCCGTCCGCCCGGTGGTCCATTACATGATGGGAGGGATCCACACCGACCTGCGCGGGGCCACACCTCTTCACGGTCTTTACGCGGCCGGTGAGGTTGCGTGCGTGAGCATCAACGGAGCCAACCGGCTGGGCTCAAACTCGCTCACCGAATGCCTGGTATTCGGAGCGAGGGCGGGAAAGGCAGCCGCGGCATATGCTTCGGAACACAATGCTCGAACCGTGCCGGCCCTGGCACTGGCTCGGGACGAACAAAAGCGACTGGAAACGAATCTTCTGCGCAAGAGCGGGGGCCGTGAGCGGATTGCGGGCCTGCGCGCCGAGATGCAGAGAATCATGGAAGAGAGCGCGGGAATTTATCGATCGGGCGCCGAGCTGGAACAAGCGGCCGCTAAGCTGCGGAGCCTGCAGGAAAGAAGCGCTGACCTCCAGCTGGACGATCACAGTTACACGTTCAACACGGAATTGACCGCGGCCCTCGAACTCGGCTACATGCTCGATTTGGCGGAGACCATCGTCCAATCCGCCTTGAAGCGCACCGAGTCCCGCGGCTCGCATCAGCGCACCGATCATCCTCAGAGGGACGACACCGAGTTCCTGGCCCATTCGCTCGCCTATCGGAGTGAGAGTGAGTATCCTCGGATCGACTATTTGCCCGTAACCATCACACGCTGGCCACCCGGAAAACGGGTATATGGGAGGTAGAGAAAAAGTGGCGTCTTCCGTACGACTCACTCTTTTGCGTTACCGCCCCGAAGAGGAATCGGAACCCACCTTTCAGTCGTACGAAGTTCCGTTTCGTAAGGACTGGGTAGTTCTGGATGCCCTCAACTACATCAAGGACAACCTGGACGGGTCGCTTTCTTACCGCTGGTCGTGCCGCATGGGCGTTTGCGGCAGTTGCGGGATGATGGTGAACGGCACGCCGAAACTGACGTGCGCCGCTTTCCTTTCGGAGAGCCTGCCCGGGCCGATTCGGGTCGAACCCTTGCGCTACTTCCCCATCATTCGGGATCTGGTGGTCGATATCACGGACTTCATGAGAAAGCTCAAGAAAGTGAAGCCCTGGATCATTCGAAAGGAAGAGAAGCCGCTCGCCCAGGGAGAGTACCTGCAAACACCCGACCAGTTGGATATCTACAAGCACTTCAGCGCCTGCATCAACTGTACGCTGTGTTATGCCGCATGTCCGGTTTATGGATTGGAGCCGAGCTTCATCGGTCCTGCCGCCATCGCGCTGGCTCAACGGTATAACAACGACACGCGAGACCAGGCGGCCCAGGAACGCATGGAGATTTGCTCGGCGCACGACGGCATCTGGCAGTGCACCTTCGTCGGCGAATGCACCAAGGCCTGTCCTAAAGGGGTCGACCCGGCCGGGGCCATCCAGCAGTATAAACTGGCGGGCGCGGCCGAATGGTTCAAGTCCTGGCTCTTCCCCAAAGGAGGTCAATGAGCGCGCCGGTTCAGTACACCCTCTATCACCCCAAGTGGTACCGCCGCGCCGTCTCGGTGTGGTGGTGGCTCGAGAACTGGTCCTATACCAAGTTTGTCTTGCGGGAGATCACCAGCGTCTTCGTCGCCTTTTTTGCCATCATCTATCTATGGCAGCTTCGAGCCCTGGTCTCGGGACCCGATGCTTACGCCGATTTCATGGCCCGGCTTGAAAGCCCGTTATTCCTCACTCTCCATGTGGTCGCGTTTTTCTTTGTTCTGTTCCACGCCATTACCTGGTTCAACCTGGCTCCCAAGGCGATGGTGCTGCGCCTCGGCGGCAAGCGGGTGCCTGATTTTGTTATCGTGGCGCTGAACTATCTTGCCTGGGTCGTGGCTTCCGTCGCTGTGGCCTGGTTTTTCCTGCGAGGCTAGATGCGCAGAGACATAACACCCTGCCTTTGGGCTCTGTTTAGTGTCGGAGGGACGGTTGCGGCGGTATTATTCCCGATCCATCTTTTCCTGACCGGACTGGCATTCCCCCTGGGCTGGATAGAAGCGCCAGGTTACGAATCTCTTCTGAACCTGGTGAGACACCCTCTGGCACGGATCTATCTCTTCGTGCTGATTTCTCTCCCTCTCTTTCACGGAGCTCACCGCTTTCGCTACACGCTGTATGATGGGCTTAAGCTGAAACACCTTACCTTGCTCATCGTGATCATGTGCTACGGCGGTGCTCTACTGGGGACTGTCGCCGCTGCAGTGACGTTGTGGAGCATCCCTTAGTAGGTTCGTGATGGAGCGTTTCTTCGCCCCTTGGAGTCTTCGCGGCTGATTTGTGCGCCGCATTCGCCACATCAGGAGGGTGTCATGCTCAGAGTAATCCACTCTTTCGACCTCAAGCCCGGCGTCGTCGAGGAATCCTTTATCAACTGGCTCGACAGCCGTCTCGATGAAATCACCAGTCGCTTTGGCTGCCTCGAGCGTAAGACCTGGGTCTTCATCGATGGGATCCGCGGTGATTATGAAAGAGGAAAGGCGGAGCGGCGTCCGAAGTACCTCAACGAGGCATTCTGGCCGGATCAGCAGCATTCGGACCACTTCCGCCAATGGCTCATGTCGGACGAGGGAAAGGAGTTCAGGGAACGCTGGTTCGGCTCCGTTACCAATCACACGGTCCTGCGCTACGTCGACGCTCCCGTAACCCGCCCCGTCACGGACGACTAATATTGGATTCCAGGCAATTCCAGGCCGGTCATCCGAGAATTCATCTCTCAGATTTCTTTCAAGCAATCAGCTTTCAGCCATCAGCGATCAGCTGCGGCCCGCAACCCTGGGCGTTCAGCAGAAGCTGAACGCTGATCGCTGAAAGCTGTCTCTACGTCTTGTTGTACAGAATCGCGCGTTTGATGTCGCCGATCGCCCGGGTAACGTCGATATCGCGCGGGCAGGCTTCCACGCAGTTAAAGACCGTGCGGCAGCGCCAGACCCCCGTCTTCTCATTCGTCAGTTCCAGGCGTTCTTGGGTTGCTTCATCCCTGCTATCAAAGATAAAGCGGTGGGCAGCCACGATGGCTGCCGGTCCAACGTATTCGTCGTTGGCCCAGAAAGACGGGCAGGATGATGTGCAGGCTGCGCAGAGAATGCATTTGGTCGTATCGTCGAAAATTGCGCGCTTACGCGGGCTCTGTAGCCGTTCCTTGACCGGTTCTTCTCCTTGGGTTATAAGCCAGGGCTTCATTCTTTTGTACTTGTCAAAAAACGACTCCATATCCACAATCAGGTCCCGCAGCACTTTAAGCCCTCTCAAGGGACGAACGGTAATCTTCGACCCGAGGCTCTTTACCAGGACCTTACAGGCCAGTCGGTTTACCCCGTTGATCTCCATGGCATCGCTACCGCAAACCCCGTGACCGCAGGACCGTCTGAACGCGAGAGTCCCATCTTGATGCCAGAGAACCTCGTGGAGCGCATCCAGGACCAGATCAGTCGGCTCTGCTTCCACCTGATAGGAAGCCATGTGCGGGGCAGCGTCCTTTTCCGGATCAAAGCGCTGGATTTCAAGCGTGATTTTCATAAGGCCTCGTTTGGATTACGAATCGCTGTCGGCTTTTCAATCTGCAATCCGCAATCGCCTGTCTTGCTTTTCAATCTGCAATCCGCAATCCGCAATCCGCAATCAGTAGACTCTTTCCTTGGGGGGAAAACGTGTGATCACCACCGGTTTGTATTTCAGCTCAGTTCCCCGCGAGCTGGTGTAGACCAGGCTGTGCTTGAGCCAGTTGGCATCGTCCCGCTTGGGATAGTCTCGTCGAGAATGCCCGCCCCGGCTCTCCTGGCGCGCCAGCGCCGCTACCGCAGTCGCCTCAGCGGTATCGATCAAGTATCCCAATTCGACCGCCTGAACCAGCTCCGTATTGAACTTCTTCCCCTGGTTCTGGACCTTCACATCGGCGTAGCGTGAGCGCAGCTCCCCGATTTTGTCGATCATCTGCTTCATCTGCGTCTCTTCCCGGTAAACCCCGACCAGACTCATCATATTCTCCTGCAGGCTCTCTCGGATTCCCACGGCGCTTTCCTTCCCTTTGCCTTTCAGGAGTCTTGCGATGTTCGCTTGTGCCGCTTCTTCGGGTTGTAACGGCAGCGGCAGGGGCTCGGCCTGCGGCAGGTATCTCAGCATGTGACGACCGGCCCGGCGGCCGAAAACCAGAATGTCGACGAGCGAGTTCGTGCCCAGCCGATTCGCGCCATGAACGGAAACGCAGGCGCATTCACCCGCCGCATAAAAACCCGGCGCCACGGTATTCTTCTCATCCATCACCACGCGGCCCTCTACGTCAGTTGGTATTCCTCCCATACAGTAGTGGGCCGTCGGCTGTGTCGGAATCAGATCGCGCGAAGGCTCCAGCCCCATATAGGTCCGCACAAAGTCCGCAATATCGGGAAGTTTGGTCTCAATCACGGATTGGCCCAGATGCCGGAGATCGAGGTAGACATAGTCCTTTCCTTGGATGCCCCTCCCTTCCTGGATTTCGGTATAGATGGCGCGCGATACCACGTCTCTTGCCGCCAGATCCTTCAACGTGGGAGCGTACCTTTCCATGAAGCGTTCTCCCTTGTCGTTGAGGAGAACGCCTCCCTCGCCGCGCGCCCCTTCCGTGATCAATATCCCCATCTTGTAGATGCCCGTCGGGTGAAACTGGAAGAACTCCATGTCTTCCAGCGGAATCCCCTGGCGGAAGGCAATGGCCATTCCGTCTCCGGTCGAGGCATGGGCATTGCTCGTGATCTTGAAGACGCGGCCATAACCCCCGGTAGCGAACATGACCGCCTTGGCTTCAATGATATGCAAGTCCCCGGTAGCCAGGCGATAGGCGACGATTCCCCTGCAGACCTTGTCGGTAAAGATCAGGTCCAGGACGTAGTATTCATTCAAGAAGTGGACGTCGTTCTTCAGGCACTGCTGGTAAAGCGTCTGCAGGATCATGTGCCCCGTGCGATCGGCCGCGTAACAGGCCCGTTTCACGGGCGCTTTACCGAAGTCTCGAGTGTGCCCGCCAAAGGGGCGCTGATCGATTTTCCCGTCCGGCGTCCGATTGAACGGAAGCCCCATGTGTTCCAGGTCGTATACGGTTTCAATGGCCTCCCGCGCCAGAATCTCCACGGCATCCTGGTCACAGAGGTAATCGCCGCCTTTGCAGGTATCGAACATGTGCCATTCCCAGTTGTCGTGTTCGACATTTCCCAGAGCCGCCCCGATGCCACCCTGCGCCGCGCCGGTATGTGACCGCGTGGGGTAGAGCTTGCTCACCACGACAACGCGCGCAGCCTTGGAAGCCTCCAGTGCGGCCATCAGGCCGGCGCCTCCAGCGCCCACGATGACTACGTCAAACTTGTGCAGGGTCACTTCGTCCACGGGAATCCTCTACGCTATTGCCCGATGGCGCGGCCGGCATCGGGTCTGAAAGTAACCAGCGTCACCGTACCAACGACAAGAAAAACCAATCCGACGACGTACAGAGCCGAGAGCCACATCACGCGCCAGGGCCTCGACTTCACGTAGTCGTCGATGATGGTGCGCAAGCCGTTCAGGCCGTGGAACAAGGCCAGGACCAGCATGACCAGGTCGTAGCTAATCCAGAATGGGGTAGCGAATCGTTTGACCACAAAGGCGAAATTAATGTCCTGAATGTCGTTGATGACATGCATGATGGCAAAGTGAATGAGTACCATGACAATCAAGGTGAGTCCCGAGACGCGCATAAAGAGCCATGCGTAAAGCTCCAGCCCGCCGGCCGGTCGTGTCCTTCTTCCCTGATCTATCGTCATGTGCTCGCCTTCCGAAGATCTACAGCACCGACCGTATCATGATGTAGGCCGCGGGAACGAAGAGGATAAAAAAGACCACGATTTCGATCCAGAAGAGACGCTGCTGAATCCGGCTTGCCAAAGAAGTAAAGTCTATGATGAAGATGCGGATGCCGTTGAGAGCATGGTAGAGGACGCCCGCCAGCAGCGCGATCTCGCCCACCATGAAGGCGGGGTGCGCGTACAGTTTTACGACCTTGTCATATACTTCCGGCCCCCAGCCGAGCAGCATCGTGTCGACGATGTGAGCCAGGAGAAAGATCAGTATTCCGACGCCGCTTACGCGGTGGAAAAAATACGACCACATCCCCTCACGCCCTCGGTACATCTGGGCTCTTCTCCCTGGCGATTGAGAAGGCTTACGGGTCCCCCGCCGACCAACTGGGTCCGTGATTCATCACGGCGCCCTTCATCCTTAGACGACGCTGCGCGCGTGGGCATTCCGTTTCATGGCAAGCCGGTCCAAGGATAGGGTTTTGTCTCCACGCTCGCAAGAGGGTCTCGGAGTTTCTTCGTGCCCTGGTATTTTATGGTTGATTTTCTCGGACCGGAAAGATGGAAGCTAAGGGTTCGCGCAGAAATAAGTTCGCATTCTGCTGCAGGCCCCCAGGCCCGCTGGCGAGGCGCGAGCGACGATGCGTACCCGGTGCGGTACGTGAGGAGCGAGCAACAAAGCCAGCGGGCCTGCGGGCCGCAGCCCGAAGGGGCGCGATCCTCAGCATGCTTAGCAAACAGAAACCGGTTCATGATTGACAACCGACTCTCGCGCCAGAATGTGAAGTTATTTCTGCGCGAGCCCTAAGCCGGCTTTCTCGCCAGAACGAGCGCAGCCTCGTTATGAAAGTAGAGAGCGCCGGTCGTCGGATTCATCATATGAGCGCGGACTTCTTCCTTTACTTCCGCGATCATCGTGGCCGGCAGCCGGGTCCTCAGCGCTCGGGCAGGCGTCCCCTTGGTAATAGTATCCCAGAATTCTTCGAAGCTCCTGAACTCGAGCGGATAGGCGCGCAGCTCCCGGCGCACCGATTGAAAACCAGCGCGGGTCAGATGTTTTTCCAGACTCCCCGTCGCGCTGAAGCGCGCCGGAGAGAAGCCTGATGCCAGGTTTGAAACCAGGAGCTTTCTGAGAACTGCGGAGCCGATAACCGGCGCGCGCAGCAGAAGGCGAATGGGAGCCGGCGCCGCTCGCTTTATGACTGCGGTCATGGGACAGGCGAAGAAAGGAAACCGTTCCGGAACGCTCCAGACGGTGTAACCTATTCTCCCGCCGGGCTTGAGGACTCTGCAGGCTTCCAAGATGGCCAGTCTTACGTTTGGAACAAACATGATTCCCATCGAGCAGGTGACGATGTCGAAGGTGGCGTCGGGAAAATCGAGGCGCTCCGCATCCATCACGAGGGTTTTTACATTCGACAGGTCGCGCGCCGCGGCATTCTTCCTGGCCTGTTCGAGCATTCCCGGAGAGATATCGGTGATGGTCACGTTTCCGTCTTGTCCGATCCGTTCTGCGACCTTTAAACCTGCTGCTCCGGTACCGCCGGCGATGTCGAGCGCGGCTTCGCCTTTTTGGGGGAACATAAGATCAATCAGGTCCCGGGCAAACCGGGCGCTGTATTCGGCCAGTGATTTGTTATAGACCTCGGCTACCGCGTCGTAAGCTTCTCTTTCATGGCGCTTGATCTCGTCCGGCTTCATGATGGGCGCATTATAGCCGAAGCCCGCTATTGTTGGACTTCGACTCCTGGCGTTTAGTGCGTGAAAAAAGACTTACCTGAGACGCGCGGGAGCCTCAGGTTATCGTTACATTGACTCCGGCAAGGAGATTTGTTACGTTGTGGCGCTTACCGCGCTGCGACCGCGCAGAATTGTCCGCGAGACGCCATTGCTCCTCAGTAGCTCAATGGTAGAGCATCCGGCTGTTAACCGGAGGGTTGTAGGTTCGAGTCCTACCTGAGGAGCCAATAACTCAATAGTTTGCAGAACAACCCCACGCCAATCGCAGAATTTAACCGCTAAATTACTGAGCATTCTCAATTTACCATCTCTTCTGCATCGGAAGTGTCTAACAAACGTTCTAACACTTCCTTCGCCGAAGATTGAACGCTCGAGTTTTTCCGTCGCGGACCGCTTTGCCTGGGGCATCAGGTGGCCGTAGGTGTCAAACGTCGTCGTGATCGAGGCGTGGCCCACCTGGTCCTGGATGTACTTCGGGCTCTCGCCATTCTCGATTAGCATCGAAGTGAAGAAATGTCTGAGGTCGTGGAAGCGCTTCACGCCCCCCTTGGTTGCCTTTTTGATCAGCGGGATCGCTATCCACTTCGTGAAGTATTCCGGATCGATGAACGTTCCGCCGCGGGTGAAAATGAAGCTCTCACTGGCCGGCGGTTCGGCCAAGCTGCTTCGAAGAGTCCGGAGAGATTCGAGTACCACAGGCGGAAGACCCACACGCCTGGATCTGCCTCCTTTGGTCGAACTCAGAGCCAACCGGTACTTGTGAACTCCGTCGGTCATTTTCATTTTTGAGATCGCGCGCTCGACCAAAACCTCGCTCGTTCAGCCAGTCGATATCCCGCCACTGGAGGGCGAGCACTTCCCCGCGCCTCAAGCCGGTACATGCCATCGAGCAGAAAGAGCGTCTTTACGTTTCCGGCGTTGCGTGCTGAAGGATGGCAATCAAGTCCTTCTTGTCGGGAGGTTGAACCTTCGACTTGATCACCTTCGGGAGCTCGACGTCAAGAGCCGGATTGACATGGATGATCCTATTCTTGACCGCGGCCTTGAAGAGCGTCTTTAGCATCGTGATGATTTTCCGATCGTGTTTGCGGACAGTAACCGATCGGCGCCGTTGGCTTTCTTCTGGCAGAGCTGTGCAACCAGGTCCTGAATTGTAGAAGGCCGGATATTCTTCAATTTCGGTACGGATCCAAGAACCGGCTTCACATGCACGCTGAGATAACTCGGGGAGCTCGTCCAGGAACAGGACCGTATGGGTAAGAAACTCGGCTGCCCAAGAGTAAGAAACTCGGTCGGCTGCAAGGGCAGCGATCGATTGGCCGGACCGCGAGGCAGCGAAGCGTGACTCACAGACCCTAGCGCCGTGAGACGGCCCGATGTCCGATGCAGAGTATCGGAGGAACTCAGGCCGCTGTGCGGTCTGGGCTGAGCACGATTTCGTGATTGCATAAATTACCTGCTCATTCTCTGGATTTCAGAGACGACGCTATCGAGCTCTTTTACTAATTCGTTTCTTTCCGCTTGTGAAAAAGCTTCGACAAGTGATCGGTAGTACCAGAGCGTGCCCTCTTTTCCGCCGTTGAAGCGGTTCCAGAGATCTTCGCCGTGGACTCGGTAGTCGCGCAGGATGGCGCGGGCGTTATGTAATTTATCTGAAGCAGAAACCAATCTCACCGATGCCGATGCAGTTGGAATATGAGCGATATATTCTTCTTTTCTCTTGCGCCACTCAGGTTTCGGAACTACATCTGCGTCCGTACAACCATCGACGATATCGGCAACCGGGTCACCAAATCGCTGACGGATGTCTTCAATGCGACCACGGCCACCGGCATCTTCGCCGGCATCGTGCAGTAAGGCTCCGATAGCTTCATCCTCGTTGGCACCGTACTCAAGGGCAATGCTCGCGACGCCAAGCAAATGAGACAAATACGGAATCTCGGTGCCTTTCCGAAGCTGTCCTGCGTGTATCAAGACAGCGTAGTGAAGAGCCTGGTCAAATTTCGGGGATAAATTCACTATCTCCTCCCATTGGAACTTCAACCCATTTACTTCACCCGGTGTTGAAGCTGCACGCACTCATGCAGAATGCGCCGTCGCTCCGCCAAGGTCGAAGGCATCGCATAGAAGATCTTCGGGCGGTTTACTCCTCCAAGTATGAGATTCGTACCTGACCCACTTGGATCGAGGAGTTTGATCGAGAACCCTGCGCTCGTCCAGTAAATTTGAACGGTCAGGCGATGGACGACCTGGTACGCGAGCGCGCCGCGGGGAGCGGCACGGCCGTATTGATCAGCCCGATCAACCTCGGTATCGGGATGAAGTGAAAGCGCCGGCAGGAGAGGCCGGTTGCTGGATTGAATTCATCTCGCCTGCGACTGTGTTGTGAGCGCCGTGTGAAAGTCCGAGTGCAGCCGTTGCTGGGGCGCGTGTTGCTATTTGAGGGTACTGTTGGTATAAGATCAACCTCGCACTGTCCGCGGATTCAAATCCCTCTCCTGGGTCGTGACAATGAAGCAGTCACTGAGAGTAAACCGTCGCAGATTTCTCGCAACAGGCGGCCTCGCCGGAGCCGCGCCGCTCGTTTCGGCGCAAGCGCCTAAGGCGAAGTCGATTCTCATTACCTCCGGCGGGGGAAGGCTGGCGCAGGCTTTAGCTTCCGGATTGAAGGAAACTTACTCGATCCGGCTGACCGAGCGAGCGCCGATCCGCACCGAGCACGAGTTTGTCCAGTGTGCCCTTGGTCACGACAGCGCAACCGATGAGGTGGTTCGAGGCGTGGAGGCGATCGTGCATGTGGCCGAACCTCTGCCCGAGGAAACGCCCGAACAACAGATTGATTTTCTGACTCGCTGCACCTACAACCTGCTGTGGTCGGCGGCCGAGGGAAAAGTGCCGCGCATCGTTTTCCTGAGCACCCTCGAAATGATGACCGGCTATGAGCCCAGCTACACCGTCAGCGAGAACTGGTTGCCGCTTCCGTCAATGACCACGATCGTTCTGGCGAAGCACCTGGGCGAGTACGCCAGTCGCGAGTTCGCGCGCGAGGGCAAAATTCAAATCGTTGTGTTGCGTCTGGGCAAAGTAGTACGAGCCGACGAGGTCAAGGACCAACCACCCGACCCTCTCTGGGTGGACGAGCGCGACGTAGTGCACGCGGTCTCATGCGCTCTCAGCGCCAGGCTGAATATTTGGCAGGTCTTCCATATCCAATCGGATTCGCCGGGCGCGCGATTCTCGGTCAAGCGTGCCCAGACAGCGTTGGTATATCGACCGCGATTTCGATGGTGACAGGGAGGGCGGCATGAAGGTACTGCTTCTCGGCGCAACCGGGTATCTTGGTCCACATGTTGTCAAGGCGCTGGAGTCGGGACACGAGTTGCGCATCACCGACATCCGACCGCCGGCGGAGAAGACGCGTCACGAATACATGCACGTGGATATTTCGTCGATCGAGCAAGTCCGCAAAGCGGCCCGGGGCATGGACGCCATCGTGAACCTCTCGGTTTTGCGCAACGACCGCAAGCTGGCGTTCGACGTGAACACGCGCGGCTGTTACAACATGATGCTCGCGGCCGTGGAGCAGAATATCAGACGAGTGATCAATACCGGACCGCACCTGGTGGTCTCGGGTCCGCCATCCGAACGGTTCGATTTCAGGGTAGGGCCGGATCAACCGCCGCAGCCCGGCACCCATCTGTATGGTTTGAGTAAGTCGCTGGGTCAGGAGATCTGCCGCGTTTTTTCGCAACACCATGATGTTTACGTCCAGGAATATCTATTCTTCTCGCTTCTCGACATGGGCAAACTCACGCCGGGCACGGACGCAACACCGTTTTCGGTCTCATGGGGAGATGCGGGTGCAGATATTCCGGCTCGGCCTGGAGATCGACCTGGCGAAGCTGCCGTCGCGATGCGAGATTTTCTTCGTTTTCTCCGACATGCCGCACGGGAAGTTCATCAATGAAAAAGCCAAGCGGGTCCTCGGCTTCCGGCCGAAGGACGATCTTTCCATCCTGTGGCGCAAGCCGGTCTGATCAGAGCAAATGCTGAATCGCCGCACCTTCGGATTATTCGCGCTGTGGCTCGGCTGCAGCGTCAATCTTCTTGCCGACAGCTATCCCTATCGCGCCAAGGTGATCGAGATCGAGGACCTGACTCACGACACCAAACGCATCCGCTTCCGCCTTTTGGACGCGAAGGGTTTTTTATTCACTCCCGGACAGTACACGTTTCTGAAGGTTCCTGACGATTACGTCAAACAGTGGAATGCGCGCTACGGGACCACTCACGGAGAGGTGACGCGCCCGTACTCGTTTGCCAGCAGCTCGAGCCGGCTGCCCAGCTTCGACCTGATGATCAAGCTCGCAGGATCGCCGCCGGGGAAAGAGGTTCCGCCGGGAATTGCGACGACCTACGTCCACGCGCAATTGAAGCCGGGAGATGTGGTGCAGCTTCAGCGCGCCGGCGGAAGTCTCTATTTGAGAAAGGACACGGGTCGTCCGATTGTGATCGTCGCCGGTGGCACCGGAGTTGCGCCGTTTATCTCGCTGCTCGAGTACTGGTTCGAGAACGGTTTCGACAAGAACAACGAGATCTACTTTTTCTTCGGCGTGCGCGGCCGAAAAGACCTGTTCTGGCACGAACGCTTTCAGGAATGGGCGCGGACGAAAACAAAGTTCCGCTACATTCCCGCGCTGTCGAGTCCTGCGCCCGAAGATAACTGGCATGGGGAGACCGGCTTCATCCACTCGGTCGTCGAAAAGCACGTCGCGGCGCCGTCGGATGCCGACGCCTATCTCGCCGGACCGCCAATCATGGTGCGCGAAGTGGTGAAGGTGCTTGACTCTAAAGGCATCGGGAAGGAACGAATTCACTACGATGCAATTGCTGTTCAGTAAGTGGGCCGTCACGGCGAGCCGACTCTTCGCGTTGACCTTCACCTGTTCAGGTCGCGTATCCAAGTCCGCATAGGTCTCGTCAGCGCCTGTCGGCTCCAGGCGCCAGCCTAGTTTCGGCCAGCCAACCCCGCGTTGCACTTGACCGCTCCGCGCGGGTGAACGCAACGTTAGCCGCACGAAAACTTATGCACCGGTCGCGTAGATAGCTCGAAGCGGCGGAGGAGCGATGCATCTACAAGATTGGACCACACGCCGACGACTTACCGTGATAATTGCAGTCCTCGCTTTAATCGGGACGACCTTCCTGCTTTGGCACCGGTACGCGCCGCGTGCCGTAACCGTAACAGCTGGGAAGTTCCCCGAAGAACTCGTCTACGTTCGTTCGATGGACGACATCGTGAATGGGGGCGCGATGTTCACGGCGTCGAAGCCTTCAGGCAAACCCATCGCTGTCATCTGGATCCATGGATGGGGAACTAACTTCTACTCTCCGACGTACGTGATGATCGGCCGAGCGCTCGCGGCGCGCGGCTATGCAACGATCAGTGGAAACACGCGCATGCACGATCTCGGCAATTCGCCGGGTACCGACACGGAAAGCGGATCCGCGGCGGAGGTTACTGGGGTGTAGCAGGTGAGGAAGTCCGAGACCTTGCCGCCTGGATCGACTTCGCCGAGGACCAGGGCTTCAAGCAGGTGGTTCTGGTCGGACACAGCGCGGGTTGGGCGGCGGTGCGCAGCTATCAGGCTGAAAAGCAGGATTCACGAGTCGTGGGAGTGGTACTCGCTTCCGGTGCAGTTCGCGCCGAGAGCAGGCCGACGGACCCCGATCAGCTCGCGGAAGCCAAGCGCCTGATGGCTGCGGGCGAAGGGGACGCGTTGATACGCGATCCGAAGCGCTCTTTCCCTTCCTACATCAGCGCGGCGACATTCTTGGACATCGCGAACTCTCCGCCGGAATCCAAAGACTTTTTCGGCGTGCAGACACAGACAGTAAATCCCGGCGTTACGCGCATCCGTTGTCCACTGCTCGCGTTTTTCGGCACGAGGGGAGATGTCGGAAGTGAGGAAGACCTGGAACTGCTCAAATCATCGATCCAGCGCCAACGGAGCGGTCCCAGTCGGGTGGACACTGTCATGATCCGGAATGCCGATCACATGTATACCGGTGAAGAGGCACAGGTCGCGCAAACTATCGCCGATTGGACCGACAGTGTCGTGCTGCGAGAAGCAGGCAGCGGCGGCGTTTCAGGCAATGTAGCTGGCTATTGATGAAAGTCCCGTTCGGACAATCAACCGTCTTGCCCATTGTCAATGAGACCCGATAGGAACGATCGTATCATTAACGTCGAGCGAAGAACGCTGATCGGCGACCCGTGGCGATTCGACGAGACGCTCCGCGACTCCGAGGACTCCTCGAAACTGAACGCCTCCCAAACAGGCCTCTCACCCAACCGCCGAGATATTTCAGCAGACCATCCGGGCCAACTATGCTATTCTCCCACCACCCCCGAAAGCAATTTCCTATTCCTTTATTCCTTCAACTGCGGCGCGGGCGTGAACGCGCCGCCGGTGAGCTATGCCGTGGACGGCAAGCAGTACGTGGCGGTGGCCGCCGGCGGCAACTCGCTCTGGGGCTTCCGCCAGGGCGGCGCGGTGGTGGTTTTCGGACTGGCGGACTAATGGCGTACCGTGTGCAATCGGTCGTGCTTCTTTGCCGGTTGTTCATGGCGTGCAAAGAACGCGGGACTTGACGAAATATGAGCGTGGCGAATAAGTGCGCCTGCAGGCGGACTTTCCGCCTGGAAACAATTACCGCTCGCCCTAATCGTGACAGCCTCGAACACGGAAAATGACATGAGTTATGGCTCCGGCGCAGAGGCTCGGCTTTGAGCGAGCTCGGCCGAGTTCGGGACAAGGCGTCGTGGCGCGACACCTTGCTGAGCGTGCTAACGGCGTGGAACCGCCACCAAGTCTGGAAAATCCTGACCGCTATCGTGGTGATCTGGATCGTCAGCGGCACAGCACTCCACTTCGCGGAGCGTGGCACGAATCCAGCGTTCGAGACGTTGCGCGAGTCCCTCTGGAACGTCTGGGTCACCCTCTTCAGCGGACTCAACAACGCGCCCAACTCTCGTGTTGGGCGGCTCGTGGTTTCCGCCGTGCTTGTCGTCGGTGTCGCCTTGGCCGGTTTGTTCACGGCCAGCGTGGCGTCGATCCTGATCGAACGCTCACTAAGGAGTCGTGAGGTGTCTAATCTTGAAATGTCTGACCATCTGGTGCTGTGCAACTGGTCGCCGCGAGCACTAGACTGGATACGCGAAGTGCACAGCGGTATCGTCACCGACAAGCGGCCAGTCGTGATCGTTCACGACACACCCGACGAAGTCGTGCTGCCTGACAAACAGGATGAAGCCGCCTTCAACGACGTCTATATCGTCAAAGGTGATCCAGCCAACGAAGTGATCCTGCGCCGCGCCAAGGTTGCGCAAGCGCATTCCGTCGTCATCTTGTCGGATGACCGCCAGGACCAGCACGCCGACGGAAAAACCATCGTGTGCTGCATTGCCGTCAAGAACGTTTGCGTGCAAGAGCGCCAGCCAAACATCGTGGCCGAGTGCCAGGATCCGAAATACCGGCCGCACATGCGCAAGGCGGGTGCCGATGAAGTCATCTCGGCCGCCGACTTCGGATTGCGGCTGATGGCACGTGCCTCGCTCTTTCATGGCATGACGCGCGTTTATCAAGAGCTGCTATCGGTCCGGCGCGACGCCAACGAGATGTACCTGGTGCCGGTGCCTGCCCAACTTGTCGGGATGGATTTCGTCGCAGCGGCAAACGTGTTCCTGCCCGATCGCACGAATATGAAGGCGTGCCTTCTCATCGGGCTCTATCGCGGTGAAACAATGATGCTCAACCCGGTTGGCGGGGAAGCGGGACCGTTGCGCGAAGGCGATGAGCTGATCTTGCTGAGCCAGACTCTGCCGGATCTTTCGCGGCTGCAGCCGCCCGACGCCGCATAGCTTCTGCACCGTCGCCGCCAATTCGTGGGATGGGGGCGGCATCGATCCGTCGAGGTCAGGTCGCTGCCGAGAGCGAATTGCTACCGAGTATCTGACCGATCAAGACGCCGTTTTTGGCTAAGGCTTGATCTTCCGATGTGTCTCATAGCCATCCTGCGCCGCCTGCCAGAGATCGACATCCTGCTGCAGACCCAGCCAGAATTCCGGCGTGGTACCAAAGAATCGCGCCAGGCGGTGGGCCATATCCGCCTTCACGCTACGCTTCTCCCGCGTAATCTCATTGATCGTTAACCTGGATACACCTGGGAGCGTTGCAAGTCGGTCCTGGGTCAGTCCGGCTGCCGGCATGATTTCCTTACGCAGCAGTTCGCTCGGATGCGTCGGAGGCAATTTCTTTCATTCGGCGATAGATTCCACTCCGTTTCCCCCTACCGTCGGGCATCCCGCCCGCTACTCTCGGGGTTTCGCGTCCTTGACCAATCTCACGCCGACATGGTTGCTGGCGGTGCTGACTTCGCCTTTGCCGCGCGTCCCGACCATGTAGCGCGTGCAGTACTGATCGGTGCACAGGAACGAACCGCCGCGATGCACCCGCTTCTTCGTGTCGGGCTCGGCGGGATCGAGTGGCGATTCGGGTCCGCGTGGATTCCGCGCAACGACGCCCGCTGAGGCGAGTTGCGCGTAGTAGTCCGGTCGATACCAATCGCTGACCCACTCCCACACGTTGCCGGCCACGTCGTAGAGTCCATAACCGTTCGGGGCAAACGACGCCACTGGTGCGATGCCGGCAAAGCCATCGCCGGCTGTGTCCTTCACCGGAAACGATCCCTGGTAGGTGTTCGCCATCGCCTTTTCGCCGGACGAAACTCGTCGCCCCAGACATAGAGCTTTCCGCTCAAACCGCCGCGGGCGGCAAACTCCCATTCCGCTTCAGTCGGTAAACGCTTGCCTGCCCACTTCGCGTACGCCTCCGCATCGTCATAGGCAATCTGGACGACCGGATATCGCTCGCGGCCGTGAATCGTGCTCCCCGGCCCCTCGGGCTGGCGCCAGTTGGCGCCCTTCTGATAACGCCACCATTGAAGGTGATCTGCAGGGACACAGGCTTTGCTGCCGGCGTGAATACCGTCGAACCCGCAACCAGTTTCTCCGGTGGCGCCCCCGGAAACTCTGCTGCCGTCGGCGTGCGTTCGGCGATGGTCATGTACCCGGTCGCTTTCACAAACCTGGCAAAGTCTTCGTTGGTCAGCTCGGTCGCATCCATCCAGAACCCGTCGATATAGACTCGATGCACCGGCAAAGCATCCCCGGTCAAGCCAGGCAGAGCGCAGAGAGATTCGCTTTCAGCATGACTACCCATCGAGAACTCGCCGCCGGGAATCCACACCATTCCCTGGGGCGCCGGACCTGGCGCGCTGGCCGTATTGGCGATGGTTGGGGCGAATGTCGCCGGACCTGAGGATGGTTGAGCTTTACTGGAGGACTCGGAGGAATCGCCGGTTTGCGCGGGCTCGAGAGACCAGAACGCGCTCAGGATGACGGCCACCGAGGCGGCAGCCACGAGCAGGCCGACCGCCAGCAGCCAACGGACCTGAAAACCCACCAGCCGCCGTTTTCGTGCGGCAACGGGAGAGCCTTTCTTGTGCTTCTTCGATGTCATGGCTTACTTACGGCGAATTCCTCCGGCGTTTTGTCCAAGGGGGTCATTGTACTCCAACCTCGGACATCAGAGGGGCCTAGAGTTCCTGGAGCTTTTCGCGGTCGTGCGCGGGGCATCGGTGGCCGCCGAAAATTGCGCAGTGGATTTCATGCTGGCACGAAGCGCGACGGGTAGTCAACGGTTGTTATCCAGCCGATTATCCGAGTCTGGTCCATTGCCTGCGCCGCATCGCGCCTCAACCTGTCACGAACTTCCCTGCCGCAGGCGAAGGAGAGGCTGCCGCGGATGCCGGAAGAGTACTTCCGGGCGCGCGAGCAACTCCTCGGGACTGCGGAGGGGCTGCGGCGCCTCGCCTCGCTTCCGGCCGAGACGCGCGAGCGCTTGCGTGGCATGCGCCGGGACGGACATCGACTGTTCCAGGAGGGCCGATTCGCAGAGTCGCTGGCGACTTTCGAGCGCCACGCGCACGAGGTCGCGCGGTTGACCGGATCGAGCGCGGCGCGGCCGTGATTCTCGAGGCTCCGCCGGCTCCCTCCCGTCCTACTTGTTCAGTGCGCGCCTTCCAGCGTCGTCGTCCAGAGGTTGCCGGTGATCTCGCCCAGCGGGAAGGCTATTTTGTCCCGCGCCACCGAGATTTCCAGCAGGTTCAGACCGACGTTGAGCAAGCTGCGCCGGGAACTATGGGAATGATAGATGGGAACTGGCGAGCCCTCGGGGCGCTTCGTGGCAGGGTCCAGGCGCTGCGCCCAGATGCAAC
>CAWHCF010000039.1:0-35391 GCA_963827655.1 uncultured Acidobacteriota bacterium | reverse complement strand
GCGCTTCTAATTTGTTTTGGCGGTGCGGCCCATGACTTTCAAGAAATCGGTCCACGGAACCGGCCGCCCGTGGATGGGTACGATCGTGGAGACGTCGAGCTTCAGCGTTTGCACTTGATTGTACAAACTCTTGTTAGCTTCGGTGGCAGGGGTCGAAGGCGGCGCATGTGTATCGAAAAGGTCCGCTTCGATCACGATCTTCTCCTTCGGGAGATACGCCATTAACATGCCCTCGACGTGCGCGAGGGGATGGACGTAATAGATGTTCATGTTTCGCGTTCCATCGCTCAACACATAGTTTTCCGTCACCTGCTCGTACTGGTAGCCCTCGGCGAGCTCGGTCGGCGGCCACAGCGACACCATGTCCGGTTGCAAGGTCCGGGGCGCGTAGTTCAAAACGTCGCGAGTGTAGAAGGAGAAATTTTTCCAGTGCGTGATGATGGTAGCGCCTATATGCATGTAGGTGCGGAGTCCGCCGATGTGATCATGATGCTGGTGCGTGTTCACCAGGAACCGGATCGGCTTGTTGGGGACGAGTTTCACGATTTCTTCGATCACCGCCAGGTTCCGTTTCTCGTCGAGGGGCGCCTCGACGACCGCCACGAAATCTTTGAATTCGACCGCCACGCTGTTGTGCGAGGCGCCGCCCAGCAGATGCACTCCCTCTGCCAGCTTTTGCGCCTCGACCCGTACCGGAAAGGTCGCCTGGCGCACCGATGTCGGGTATGGTTACCGGGTCGGCGCACGCGTTCGGTTTGATGTCTTTGAAGGTGCCGCCAAAACTATTGTGGCCGGCATTGATGCTCTGGGCCTGGTAGTTGTCATCCCATCCTTCGTGGTGGTGCCACCCGGTCGGAAACTTCACCCCGCCACCGACATCCACGTAGCTCGCGTTGGTGAATTCATGTTCGTAATTCATATCCCCGAGGACGGGATCGGGAACCCACGTGTGGATCCGCTGGAGCATGTTCTCCTTGTTGATGGTCGCGTCCACCCTGTACTTCCCGAGCACCGTAATCGATACGACGGCTACTTTCTCCGGTATGGTAGTCGGCCCGTCGCGGCCCATTTCGCCCAGCTCCCACCGCCAGGTTGCCTTCGGGTTGGCGCCGGGCATCATCGCCGCTTTGAGGAAGCCGTGAGGGTTGAGCCACAGCTCGAGCTGCCATAGCTCCGCGTCTTCTGGACGCGACGGAATCGGCGTGCTCCCGGCTCCATCCATGTGCCAGGCATGGTTGCCATTGACCATGAATATCTGATGCGGATCGCGCTGGAGGGGTGTTCCGCCCAGCCACCCCAGACCGTATTTCCATGACGCCGGGTTGAGCCCCGGCTTACGATCGAATTCCTCCTTCATGGTCCCGGTTTCCCAGTTCATGGTCCGAATGTAATTCGCCAAAGGCTCGCCGCGCGGCCAATCCACATTCTTGTCATTCAGGCGCTGCTGGCCAACCATACCGGAATAGCCGGTTCCCGAAATGGTGACGCATTTCAGGCTGTCGACGCCGATGGCCTTCGCGGCCGCCTGCAGGATGGGCCGGGGATCCACGTAACCTGGCGGGAACTGCTGGGGTGCCGATTGCCTGCCGCTTAGCACCAGCAGGACTACGGGAACCGAGAAAACGCATAGCCGTCTCGCCATACTCGCTCCTCGTCGCTCAAGAAAATGATTCGGCGATTGTACGCGAAGCCGGCGGCAGATCCCGGAACTAAATCTTCTCTATTTGCCGGCGCTTGACAGGTCTGCCGGCCGTTCATACGATGGTCGCCCCAGGAGGAGGGCTATGACCCGCGTATCCATAGTGTTTATCACTCTCGCAGCGGCGTTTTCCATGGCGCAGACCCGGAGCGCGAAGACATTGGACATCTATCTGGTGGACGTGGAGGGCGGCAACGCCACGCTCTTCGTATCACCTTCCGGTGAGTCGCTGCTCATCGATACGGGAAACGGGGGTGCCGCCGCCGCTCGCGACGTGGATCGCATCATGGCCGCCGTAAAGGATGCCGGCCTCCAGCGGATCGATCACCTGGTCACCACCCACTGGCACGGCGATCATTTCGGCGGCATGGCCGAGCTCGCGGCTCGCATCCCGATCGGGCACTACATCGACCATGGCCCGAGCGTTCAGCCCAACCCCAATATCGACGCGTTTCTACAGAAGACCTATCCGGAGCTGTACGGCAAGGCCAGGCACACGGTCGCGAAGCCGGGCGCCAGAATTCCGGTTGCCGGTCTTGACGTGCGCGTGGTGACTTCGGCGGGTGAGGTGATCAAGGCGCCGCTCCCAGGCGCCGGCCGGCCCAATCCGCATTGCGCGGGTTTCAAGCCTCAGGATGTCGACAAGTCCGAGAACGCCCAGTCGGTCGGGAGCCATGTTACGTTTGGCAAGTTTCGCGCCCTGCATCTGGGCGATCTGACCTGGAACAAAGAATTCGATCTGATGTGTCCTGATAACCGCATCGGCGCCGTGGACCTGTTCGTGGTCTCACATCACGGGCAGCCGGTCTCGAATGCGGAAGTGCTCGTGCACGCGATTCAGCCGCGGGTTGCGATCATGAACAACGGTACCCGCAAGGGCGGACAACCTGACGCGATGAGGATCATTCATTCGGCTCCCGGTCTCGAGGACCTCTGGCAGCTTCACTTCTCGCTCCTCAGCGGCCAGGAATACACGGTGCCGGGACTGTTCATTGCCAACCTGATCGACGAGCAGCCGCCAACCATGCCGGTGGCCGCGATGCCGCCACCGCAGCCCGGATCGGGTACTCCTCCGCCGCCGGTCCACAATGGAACTGCCTACTGGATCAAGGTGTCCGCGGGGCAGGATGGTTCCTTCAAAGTCACCAATGCGCGGAATGGCTTCAGCAAGACTTACAGCGCGGCAGCCAGGTAAAGGCAGAGATTTTTGGCGAAGGGACAGGCCTGGCCTTGAGTGACCGCGCGCGGGCGATTTACCGCAGAGACGCGAAGACGCCATAGAATAGCTTCGCATTGAATCCCGGCCGCAACAGCGATCCCAAAGGCATTCTGAAGCTGTTCAGTTCGCGCCTTCCAGCGTCGTCGTCCACAGGTTGCCGGTGACCTCGCCCAGCGGGAAGGCTATCTTGTCCCGCGCCACCGAGATCTCCAGCAGGTTCAGACCGACGTTGAGCAAGCTGCGCCGGGAACCATGGGAGTGATAGATGGGAATCGGCGAGCCCTCGGGGCGCTTCGTGGCAGGGTTCAGGCGCTGCGCCCAGATGCAACGAAACCCGTCAAGCATGGAGACGAGGTAAATCAGGTTTCCGTCTGGCGACCACCGGGGAGAGGCGACGACAGAGGTGGCACGATCGGTAACAGCGATCCAATCCTTTTCCGATGCTGTCATGCGATCGACCGGCGCGATGAAAGCCGGCTGCACGCTCGTTGGGGTACTGCCGGGTAAAGACAATCCAGCGATCGTCCGGTGCGAAGTGAACCTGGAAGCACAGCGGACCCAGCACCTGCGTCGTCTCGCCGGATCCCGCATCGAAGAGACGCACGGCTTCCCTGGCGGGGCAGTTGTAGAGAAGCTTTCTGCCGTCGGACGACCAGGACCATGGGTACCCAGAATGCCCGGGTATCGATATCTTCTGCGCTACACCCGGCTGAGGCGCGCCCTGGGAGCCCTCGGCGACGGGCAGAACGTAAATGGAGGGCGACGGCGTCTCCATCATCCGGTAAGCCACTTTGGAGCCGTCGGCGTTGATGGTTGGCCTCCACTCGTCCACCGGGGTGTTGGTGAGGTTGGTTTCTTTGCCGCTGGCGAGGTCCTTCACCCAGATATCCCGGTTCCCCGCGCGGTTGGAAGTGAAGAACATGCGCCGGCCGTCGAGAGTGAGCGCGGGATTGCTGTCGGAGGCAACGGTCTGCGTCAACCTGGAGAGCTCGACGCTGGGTTGCCCCTGAGCGGCGTCGAGAGGAAGCGCCCAGATGTTGATGTTCTCGACCAGGGCTGCAAACACCAGCCGCGCGCTCCCTCCCGCCGGGACCGCGATCGAAGGCCTGGCCTCGAGGCCGGAGCCGAAGGTGAGCCGCTCGGGCGCGGATGTGAGCTTCCACGTTTTCGTCGAAATCGGGACCTGCCAGACGTTGACGCTGTCGGCGAACCTGGCCGTGAAGACGACGCGGTCTCCGCCCGCCAGCCAGGCCACCGGGTTGGGCTCCGTCAGCCGATGCTCGGCGAAGTACTCGCTGCCGGCAACCTGTGTAATGGTACCGTCGAGAGTGGTCAGCCACCACTCCGGCCCGCGGCGGCGGGCGCCGCTCTCTACCACCCAACGCACGAACAGGATCCGTCTTCCCATCGGGAGACCAGACCGGCAGCCCGGCACTCTCCACGCCTGTCTGCACCTCCCTGGTTTGGCCTCCCAGGGCAGGCACGACGAAGATCTTGCCGTTGACAGCGTACCCGGGATTCGAGCGGGACGCCGGTCCAGTAAACGATGGATTCGCCGTCCGGCGAGAACGCCGGGCGGCGGCCATAGGGTGCGATCAGCCTCTCGTCCCCGCCGAGCGCCGAGCATGGTATAGACCCCGCCCCCGTCGCGCTCCGAGCGGAACGCGATCCTCGTCCCATCGGGCGAGAAGCTGGGCTCGCGGTCGTCGGCGGCGTGGCGTGTCAGGCGGAGAGGTTCGCCGGCAGGGAGCTGCTGCACCCAGAGGTCGAGGTTGTCTTCCGCGCCTGCCGTCACCGCGCGGTCGGAGGCGTAGGCCAGCAGCCTGCCATCGGACGAGAGCGCCGGATCGGTGGTGAGGCCGCTATCGGAGGTCAAGCGCGTGAGCCCCGGCCCTCGGTGCGGCGGCGCCGGCCGCGTCTTCCACCAGACGAATCCCGCCACCGCAAGAAGCACCGCGACCGCGGCAGCGAGCGCCAGCGGCCCAATCGCCCGGCGCGCGGGCGGGGCGGATTCTCCGCCCACTGCGTCCTTGCCGCGGTCGATGTCGTCCCGGAGCTGATCGAGCAGGACCTTGACATCGTCCAGGTGCTGGAATCGCCGGGCTGGATCCTTCCTCAAGCACTGAGCCGACGATGCGCTCGAGCTCCCGTGGCACGGATTTCACGAGCTCTGAAACGGGCTTCGGTTCCTGGTGGAGGATGGCGGCGAGCGTGGTCGCCGTGGAGTCCCCCGGAAACGCCCGCCGGCCCGTGATCATCTCGTAGAGCACGGCGCCGAAGGAGAAGATGTCCGATCGCGCGTCCACGCTCTTGCCTTCTGCCTGCTCGGGCGACATGTACGGGACGGTTCCCAGAATCGCGCCCGCCTGGGTCCCCGGCTGGATCGCTTGGGTGCTGGCGATCTCATCAGCTTCGAGAGGCTCGAGCAGCTTCGCCAGCCCGAAGTCGAGGATCTTGACCAGACCCTGTTCGTTCACCATCACATTGCCGGGCTTCAGATCGCGGTGGACGATCCCGACCGCGTGCGCGGCGGCGAGGCCTCCGGCAATCTGCGCCGCATACTGCAAGGCTTGGTCGACGGGCAGGCCCCTGCCGGCGATCAGACGGTCGAGCGTCCGTCCCGAGACGTACTCCATCGCGATGAAGTCCGCCGGACTACCGTCTTCGGCGCCGGTCGCTTCGACGTCGTAGATGTGCAGGATGTTAGGGTGATTCAGCGTGGAAGCGGCCTGGGCTTCTTGAACAAAGCGCCGCCTCCGGTCAGGATCGGCCACGGCCGCAGGCGGCAGCACTTTGATCGCCACCCGCCGGCCGAGGTGCAAATCACGGGCCGCGTAGACGACCCCCATGCCGCCCTGACCCAGCTTCGATTCGATTCTGTAATGACCCAGGGTCTGGCCGATCACATAGCCTTCCGCCGCGATCCGGCCACGTTCGCGGGCTTCAAACCGCGGTGAACGATGCCTCGCTCATGTGCCGCTTCGAGTGCATCGGCAATTTGACGGGCAATGGCCCGCGACTCTTCCGCCGGAATGGGGCCTTGACGGATTCGCTCCGCCAGAGTCGGCCCCTCGACCAGCTCCATCACGAGGTAATCGGGACCGACATCGTAGAGCGTGCAAATACAGGGATGGTTCAATGAAGCGACCGCCCGCGCCTCGCGCTCGAAGTGCTCGCTGAATCGCTCGGCGCAGATCTTGATCGCGACGTCGCGCCCAAGCCTGGGATCATGGGCGCGATAGACCTCGCCCATCCCGCCTTCGCCAAGCTTGGCGGTTATTCGATAGTGGGAGATCGTCTGGTTAATCATCAACTCAGGTGGAGAAATTCCGATAGCCGCGCGAGGCCTCCGGATGCCGGTCACTTGTCCACCGCGACGACAGCTTATTGCTTGTCGTATACCAGGATGTTCTTCATGTCCTGGCCCTGCTCGTTCTTCCCTGTCTGCGTTAGAGTCCGTGTCTTTCCGTCCTTGGAAACGACGCTTCGGGTAGTGACTGTCACCTTGCCGCCCTTCTTGGACACTGTCTGGATCGTGTCGGCGTCGATACGTTTCATCGAGATGGTATCGGCATAGGGCAGGCCCGTTGCAGGGTGGTCCTTGCCGTCGGCCTTCACGCTGAACGCCGCGCGGGTCGGGTTTCCCTGGCCATCGACGCCGTCCAGAGACACCTTATATCCGTTCTCGATTGCCTCGATCTTGAGGGTTGCGCTCTTCGGAACAGGACCAGGGCTGGACTTGGACTTTGCGGCATTCAGCTTCCAGGTGCCAACCTGACTGTCAGCCGCCGACGCGGGGACTGCAAGTGCCACGACGCCAAAACAACTGCACAAAGGCCAACATTGAATGTAAGCGCTCGTAATTTTCGCAACGATATCTCTCCTTGTGAATGTGTCTGATTGTGTTTCTTAGGCGCTTAGTGAACGTTCAAACCAACATGTTGTCGTTCACAAGGGCCTTTCGTTCGGGGCGAAGTCCCCGAACGAACCTTAGCGACTTCGTGTCTTAGTGGTATTAACAATCACCGTGCCGCGGGCACGAGAGCCATCGCGGCCCAGTTACTTGCGGCGGCGGAGATCCACTGATCGTGACCGTGAGGAAATCCGCTCTCAAAGTAGGGCTGGAATGGAACAGCGCGTGACTTGACGAGCCAGGACCCATCCTCGAGTTGCGTGTTCATTAGAAACTGAATTCCGCGCTGGTAAACCGGGTCGGTCGTCTGCAGCGCACCGCTTTGCTGCAGTGCCACCAGCGCCTGTCCTGTGCCGTAAGCGTCGCTTGCGAGCGAAGGAATCTGTGCCCAGCCTCCATCGGAACGCTGCTCCGCGACCAGCTGGCGGGCGGCCTTCTGGATAGTTTTCCGGTTTGCGCCGGCCCACCCGAGGCCCAGCAGTCGAAACGCTTGTTCCTCGGTCGTCCTGGGCTGGGAGTTCATCAGCCAATCTGCCGCCAGCTGAATGGACTTCTGGTATTCCGAGCGATGCGTCTTCGGAGCGTAGACTTGAAGCGCCCGCAACGAGGCCGCAGTAACCTGGATGTCGCTCGATTCGATCGGCGGCCGATGCCCGAGGATTCGCCATCGTCCATCCGGCGTTTGCTGGTGTTTGAGGAAGTATGCCATTGCCTCGGTGGCCGGGTCGGGCTGGTAATTCTCGGCGGCCATGCCGAGCAGAATATAGCTGATGGTATCGGAATCACCGGGAATGCCAATGCCCTGCAGGAGCCGGTCGCGCCAATCGGCGACGAATGAGGCGATCGTCTTGAGCTGTTTTCCCGCCACCTCGTTATCGACCGGCAAACCTTTCCCGCGCGCGGCCGCGACCGTCATCGCGGTCAAGCTGTTGTTGTGACAGGAAACACAGCCCGTCTTGCGGGAAAAAGTTGCGTCGCTTTTCTGCAGGAGTGGAATGATCTTCTCTATCGCGGCCCGGGCGGAGGCGGCTGCCTTCGGCTGCAGCGCGGATTCGTTCGGCGTCGTTGCGGTCTTCGCTCCGGCCTTGACCAGCAGGTCCACGATGGTCGTATCGCCTCTTTGTTTCGCGAGGTCCAGCGCGGTTTGACCGGCGGGGCTCTTTGCGTGGATATCCGCTCCCTTGCTGATCAGGGTCTTTACGGTCTCCACCGGAAGAACGTCGGAACCTGCGGCGAGCATCAGGGTGGTGCGGCCTCCGGGATCCCGGGCATTGACGTCGGCTCCAAGATCGAGCAGCGATTTCGTTGCGAGACCGTCTCCAAAGGGCGGAGCGAGAAGATTCGACGCCATGCTGAGGTCTTTCTTGTCCAGAGACGGGATCAGCATGTCGGAGCATTGGCTACAGTCCGCCCGGATGGCGTAATAGAGCGCCAGGGAACCCGCGGACTTCGGATTCGCGCCGCGCTCGATCAACATCCGCATTACCTGGGCGTCCCCCGTCCGTGCTGCTTCAGTCAGCGGAGTGATATCGCCGAAAATGTCGGCCGACTTGACTGAAGGGTCCGCGCCGCGTTCAAGCAGAAGCTTCACAACCGCTGCCGAACCGAACCGGCGCGCCGCGATAAGCAGGGGCGTGCGGCCGTTCTCTGACTTGGCATTTACGTCGGCTCCTCGTTCCAGCAGCAGCCGGGTCTTTTCGGCGTCATCGACGGCCCACATGAGAGCCGTCGCGCCTGCGTCATTCTTGATGTTGGGGTCGGCGCCCCTTTCCAGCAGCAACCTCACAGACTCGGAATCTCCGTACAAAGCGGCATACATGAGCGGCGTCGCGCCGCCGAAAGCTCTGAGGTTCGCAGCCTCGGGATCTTCGCTCAGTCTCTTTTTGAATGACTGAAGATCGCCATTGTGGAGCGCGTCGGCGAGGCGGACGGCCCTCGGGTCGGGGGGAGCCGGCTGGACATCCCCTGAAACTTCGTCCGGCCATTCCGCCCCCTGATCGATCCATGCTTTGAAGGTGGCGATTTGTTCCGCGCTCAAAGGCCCCGCGGGCGGCATCTGCGGTCCGGGCGCTTTGCCGGTCAACCGGAGATAGAGCCTGCTGAGGTCGCTGTTCCCCGGCCGGATCATCAGAAAGGTGCCCCCTCTCATGGCGGAACTGCGGCGGTCGAGACGGAAGCCGTTCATTTGTTGTATCGGCCCGTGACAGCCAACACAGTGCTGATTCAACAGCGGTTGAACGTCACGAATGAAATCGATTTTGCCGGTATTCTGGGCGGCAGACGCCTCGCCGGCCCTCCATGCACACAGAATTACACCGAAGAGAAGATGCTTCAGCACCGAACCTCCAGATTGTTTGGGAAAGTTTGAAACTAAAACGCTAGAGTATAGCAGAGAGACGGCTCGCCTCCAAATATTTCTTCGGGAGAGCATGCTGCGATTGCAGTACTGTGGCCGGGATCGACTTGAGCGGGCGGAACCGCCCTGTAAGGCCGCGGAGTCTGGACATTTCGCGAGGCACAGAAGTGGAGTCGCCCGTAGCCAGGTACCCAAGCGCCCGACGTGATCGCAGCATGCGGGCGTGGATTGTGGTGCAGATGACATGGAGGTCGAAGGACCAGCGACGAAACCCTGTGTTCGGAGGCCGTGCCTTGGCCCTCGTGACTTCGAGTCTCGACGCTTTCGGTCGTTAGGCCGGGCAATCGGGTCGCACGATCGTGAACGCCGCAAGGTGCGAGTCAGTCGATGCCGGGACCCGTGTCCTTGACTCGGGCGTCGGCGCTAAATCGTCGACTGCTCAGTTCGAAAAACGCAACCTGCTCGGCAATGGACTTTTCTCGATCGCGTGATCGTCGGAACTGAAAGCGCTGGCGGTGCTCGATTTGGAGCTGTTGTAATGCGATAATGCATCACATGAAGACGGTGACGGTTCGGGACCTTCGATATCGATTTTCTCATGTTGAAGACCTCCTGCAGGAGGGCGAGGAGATCCAGGTCACGAAGCGCAAAAGGGTGATCGCCCGGCTGATCCCAGCGCAGCCTCGACCGGCCTCCAAACGTCCCGATTTCCTGGCGCGCCTGAAAAGGATTTACGGTAGGAAAACCCTCCAAACGAGCGGTGTCGAACTGCTTCGGCGCGAAAGGAGCCGCTACTGAACCCAATTGACCAAGGAGGTTTCCCATGCTGACGAACCAACGCCGGATGATCGGGGTCGTTCTGGGACTGGGAGTCGTGCTGGGCTATGGGGCCGCGGCGGAGCAAGCCAAACAACCCGCGAGCGCTTCCAGCGACAAGCCGAACATCGTCTTCATGATGGCCGACAACCTGGGCTACGGCGAAGTCGGCTGCTATGGGGGCGGCATCCTGCGCGGAGCGCCGACCCCGCGCATCGACAAGCTGGCCACGGAAGGATTCCGGTTGCTGAATTACAACGTGGAACCCCAGTGCACGCCGAGCCGCTCGGCCCTCATGACCGGCCGCTTTCCCCTCCGTTCCGGGACCATGCGCGTCAATCGCGGCGGAGCGCTCTACGGCCTGACCCAGTGGGAAATCACCATGGCCGAGGTGCTGGCCCAACGCGGCTACGCCACCGGCCACTTCGGCAAGTGGCACCTCGGCGCGACCGAAGGCCGCTTCCCCACGAACCAGGGCTTCGACGAATGGTACGGAATTCCCAACTCCACTTCGGAAAGCACCTGGACGTACGCCACCGGCTTCGATCCGAAAGCGGACGACATGCACGTGCCCCACATTCTGGAGGGGCGCAAGGGCGAGAAGACTCGCCAACTGGAAGTCTACGACCTGAAAACGCGGCGGCTGATCGACACCGAAGTCACGCGCCGGACCATCGACTTCATGAAACGGAGCGTGAAGGCGGGCAAGCCGTTCTACGCCTACGTGCCCTTCACCCTGGTGCATTATCCGACGCTGGCGCATCCCGATTTCATGGGCAAGACCGGCTTCGGCGAGTTCTCCGACTCGCTCGCGGAGATGGATCATCACGTCGGCCAGATCGTCGATGCCGTCCAGGAACTGGGGATCGAGAAGAACACCATCGTCATCTTCACCAGCGACAACGGTCCCGAGGAGACGCTTCCCTGGCGCGGCTGGGGTGGCCCGTGGTCGGGCTCATACTTCACGGCCATGGAAGGCTCCCTGCGAGTGCCGTTCATCGTTCGCTGGCCCGATCGGGTTCCCGCCGGCCGCGTCAGCAACGAGATCGTTCACGAGGTGGACATTTTCCCGACCTTGGCCCGCTTCGCAGGGGGAGACGTGCCGAGAGACCGCATCATTGACGGCATGGACCAGGGCGGGTTCCTTCTCGGCAAACAGGAGAAATCCAACCGTGAAGGCTTTCCGTGCTACGTGGGCGATGTGCTGCACGCCGTCAAATGGCGCAACTGGAAGGTACACTTCGTCTGGCAGGAGTACATGTTCGACCCGGTGCAGCCGCTGCCCAATCGACGGGTGTTCAACCTGATCGAGGACCCGAAGGAACGCAACAGCATCGGCTCCCTGAACACCTGGGTCTACTACCCGGTCGGAAAGATCATTGACGATTTCCAGGCCAGCTTGAAGAAAGAACCCCCGATCCCGGTCGGCGCTCCGGATCCCAGCGTGACGGCGGGGAGAAGGACTGACGACAGGTTCTTCGCGTTTCTTCGAGTCTTCGTGTCGTTCGAGGTTCGGGTTTTGTTACCGCCGCACTAACCACGACGACTCGAAGACAGTGGAAACGCGAAGCAATCGGTGTCCGCCTTGACACAGGTTTCACTGCGCTGTAGCATCGATAAGTCGCAAAAATTCGACTTAGAAACTTCAATGGAGGTGCATGATGCCACTACGCATAGGCGATGAGGCGCCGGACTTTACTGCTGAGACCACACAAGGCACGATTCGCTTTCACGAATGGATCGGGGACGGCTGGGCGATCCTGTTCTCGCATCCCAAGGACTTCACGCCCGTGTGCACCACGGAGCTGGGGTACATGGCCGGCCTGAAGCCCGAGTTCGAGAAACGCAACTGCAAGGTCCTCGGCCTGAGCATCGATTCGGTCGGCGATCACGAGAAATGGTCCAAGGACATCGAGGAAACCCAGGGGCACGCGCCGAACTACCCGATTATCGGGGATTCCGACCTGGCGGTCGCAAAGCTCTACGACATGATCCATCCCAATGCCACCGGCGCGAAGTCACGCACGGCGATGGACAATGCCACGATACGTTCCGTCTTCGTTGTCGGACCCGACAAGAAGATCAAGCTGATGCTCACCTACCCGATGAGCACGGGCCGCAACTTCGACGAGGTGCTGCGAGTGCTTGATTCGATGCAGCTCACGGCAAAGCACAAGGTTGCCACGCCCGTGAACTGGAAGCCGGGACAGGACGTCATCATCCTCACATCGGTTTCCGACGAAGAGGCCAAGCAGAAATTCCCGGGCGGCTGGAAGACGAAAAAACCCTACCTGCGGGAAGTTCCGCAGCCGAAATAGCATTCCCTCCGCATCGAACAGAGTCTTTGCGTCTTAGTGGTGGTTGGTTGTCCCGCACAAACCATGAAGACGCAAAGGCTCTAGGGTTCGTTCGGGGACTTCGCCCCGAACGAAGGCCCCTTCTGAACGACAACATGTTGGTTTGAACGTTTCGCTAAGCGCCTAAGAACCTTGCGACTCGGGAACGGGGACGATATGGACCGCCCGGTAGCCGCCGATGGCTTTGAAGTACAGGAGGAGAGCGAGGTAGATCAGGGCCATGAGTGCCGGTATGAATGAGTCGGCCACCAGTGTCCTGCGGTCGCCCCTCATGTCAGCCAGGACCACGTCCCTCTGCTGCGACGTTCGCTGATCGAGGGCCGGCTGTTTCGCCTCACCGAGTCTTTTCCCATCCAGGCCGTAAACCTGCTCGAAGAATAAAAACTTGCTCGGGGTGCTTGCCTGGTACTCGGCGTAAAGCGCAGGATTCGCCTTCTGGAGCTCTTCGCTGGCGAAACGGTCCTTGGCATAACCCAGCCCCGGCGATCCGATCAATCCCGCCGACATCATGCCGATCCCGCCCATGATGCTGATGGCCACGGCCCCCGTGCGCGGGAACCGGTCGCTGGCCACTGCCAGCATCGTGGGCCAGAAAAACGTCTTGCCCACTGCATAGACGGCCAGGACCAGCATCGCGCCCCCAAACGTCGTGATCGTGCTCGTCAGGTTGAGGCCGATGCAAGCCAGAACCGAACACACGAGGAGGATGCCCACGGGCGAGAGCCCGAGCCTCCGCTCGATGAAGTTTGCGCAAAAACGAAGGCTGAACATGATCGCGGAGGTGAACACAAACAGGATCTTGCCTTGCGTCGGGGTCAGAATGTTCCCGGTGATGTTCTGAATCCAGCCGTCGGTGCCGAGCTCGACGGCGCCGACCAGCGCGTGTGCGACGAACAGCACGAACAAGAGCCAGGATCCGATCGAGAAGCGGGTGATCACCCCGATGAAGATGAGCAGCACGCCCGACAGGCCGTACGACACGGCGTTCGACAGGCCAAGAGCATTACTGAAGAACAACGCCAGCAGGAAACAGACGATCAGGCCGCCCAGCATGCCGACGTCATTGAACATTTGGCCCAGCGTCAGACCCTTCTGGGACGCCTCCGACTTCGGCATATGCTGGCCCAGGAAAATCAGGCCGTACACGACCGTGGGGACCAGGAACAGGGCGAGCTGGGACTTCCAGTGCCACTGCAGCGTCTCTCCCAGGAACGCTCCCGCGAATCCACCAAGCACCAGACCGGCCGGCCAACTGGCGTGCAGGATGTTCAGATAGTGCGTGCGATTGTCGGGGAACAGCGTCGCAACCAGAGGATTGGCCACCGCCTCCAGAGTGCCGTTGGCCACGGCGAAGACGAACGTACCCCAATAGAGAAGGCGATAGGCTAGCATCTGGTCCTGCCCCGGCGCTGCCGCAAATGTGACGACGGCCGACAGCACATGGAATACGAAGGCCGCGATCACCAGCTTTCCATAGCCGATCCGGTCGCAGATAATGCCGCCGACTATGATCCCGAAACAGAATCCGGTGAACCCGGCGCCGTTAATGTCGCCCAGTTGCTGGCCGGTGAAGCCGAACTGCGCACCCCAGGTGGCGAGAATACCTCCGCGGATGGCAAACCCGACGCCTGCGGCGAGAATCGCCAGAAATCCCCCCCAGAGCAGGCGCCTGGCATTTGGGGCTATCGCTACCTTGTTGACCGTGACACTGCTCATAGAGGCGCTCCGCACAACAGTCACGAACATAAGGGCTCGCACAGAAATAACTTCACATTCTGGCGCGAGAGTAGGTGGTCAGTTTTTTGAACCGGGTTTTCCGTTTGCTGCGCTGCCTGGCACCCTCACGATCGCGCCCCTTCGGGCTGCGGCCCGCAGGCCCGCTGGCTTTGTTGCTCGCTCCTCACGTACCGCACCGGGTACGCATCGTCGCTCGCGCCTCGCCAGCGGGCCTGCAGCAGAACGCGAACTTATTTCTGCGCGAACCCTAAGATCCTCAGATCCTCTCCTGCTGCGACGAGCACAGCCTGACGCGCGGGATATAGGAGCCAGGAGTCAGGAGTCAGAATGGCTCAGGACGCAGGATTGTTGCTTCTGACTCCTGACTTCTGGCTTCTACCGTGAACAAAATTCGCGTAGTGTCTCGAACAACGAGCTAATAACGGGCTAATTATGTTTACCGATCAGTAAACTAAACAACCTAGCGTGCCGCTGTCAAGCCGGTTCAGGCTCAGGATGCATTATCTCGCGTGGAGCGGAGAGGAGACTATGAATCAACACGTGGTGGAGAACCTGGATGATCTGAAGGCGTTGGTGGGACAGGAAGTTGCGGTAACCGACTATCGGACGATTTCCCAGGAGCGCGTTAATCAGTTCGCCGAAACGACGGAAGACCGGCAGTGGATTCACGTCGATGTCGACCGGGCCAAGCGTGAATCTCCTTACGGCAATACCATCGCGCATGGGTTTTTGACGCTTGCGCTTCTGAGCTCTTTTCTGAGTCAGTCGCTATCGTTCAAACGTCCCCCTATGGGCGTAAACTACGGCCTCGACCGGGTCCGATTCCCGGCACCCGTTCCGGTCGGGTCGCGGGTGCGGGCGCGGATGCGTCTGCTTGCCGCGGAGGAGGTTCAAGGGGGGCTGCAGGCGAAGTGGAGCATCACGGTCGAATGCGAAGGGGTGGAGAAGCCCTCCTGCGTTGCGGAGTGGATCGTGCGCTACTATGCCTGACAGATTGGAACAGACTCTTCAGGCGAAATACCGAATCGCCGTACCGCCAAGTCGCAACCGGGCTACCAAGTCGACCCAGCCGTTGCCCTGGAAGTTATTTGTGCCCAAATACCGAATCTACTCGATTCCATGTGAAGAGGCATTGGCCTATTCTCGTCTTGGCGGGGTTTGGAAAGCAGGCTCTCTCAAAGGCGGCGGGTCGTCGTCCTCCATGTTTTCTCAAGGGTTGCGATGATGGGGTTCGGATCTAACTCTTCCCGGTCACGTCCGATCCTGGGTCTGATTACGATTGCCCTGGGGCTCGTCGTTATCCTGTCCCCGTTTTTGGTGGGCGAGTGGACTCTCGCGCTGCTAGGCCTGGCGCTCCTGGTTGCCGGCACGGTCGAGATCGGCGAGGCGGTCTTCTTCACCAGCTCCCGGAGCGGATGGGCGGTCTATGCCGGCGGCGGACTGCTGGTCCTCGCCGGACTGCTGCTGTTCCTGCGCCCACTGTTCGTGCTCAGCGGGCTCCTGGTACTCCTGGCGGGCTTGTTCGTCATCAACGGGCTCGCCAAGATCGTCGCCGCCCTCCGAGGCGCCGCCGGCCTCTCCGTTGCCTGGACGCTCTTCAACGGCGCGGTCAGCATCGCGTTGGGGGCGCTTATCTGGAAGCAGCGGGCGTCGGTGGGTATCGTCGCGCTCGGTCTCTTCATCGGCATTCGGGTACTTGCCTCGGGATGGTCGATGCTCCTTACGCCCGTGGCACCACGGGTTGCGCCCGGCGGTGCCGACGCCGGGAGATATGCCGCGGAGCGCCTCGGTCTCCCTCAGTCGCCGGAGCTCGACCGTCTGTACCGTAAGGTCGCCGAAGCAGAGGAGGTCCGGCGCCCGATCGATCGCTTCTGGTGTCTCACGCTCGTCATTATCTTCTTCGCCATTCACATCGGCCGGATGGAGTCGAGCTGGACCATCCTCGGCCTTTTGTCACCGGCGGTGGCCGTGGCCGGGGACGTGCTGGGAGCTTTGCTCGCCGGGGCTCTCCTCATCCTGCCGGCGCGCCTGCTGGCGCGAAAGCTGACCCGGCCCCTCGAGCGGAGCGCCTGGAGGCGTGCGCTCGCGACCGGCGCCAGGGAGTCGGATCTGGACCTGGGAGATCGCCTGACACGGCGATGGCTCGAAGCGCGTGTGCGTCTGAGCGTGCGGCTCCAGCAGGCGCGCGCCGGTCTGGGGGCGTCGGTAGCGCGCGCAATCCAGATGGGTCTGCCGGTGGCCGCCGTCCTGGTCGCGATTAACCCGATCTGGGGCTTCAGCTGGTACTTCAACACGGAGAACTGGGCCAGCGAGGTCTGGAACCGGATCGTCGAACAGCGGGTTGACCCGTGGCGGGTACACATGATCGAGGCCGTGCTGGCGCAGGCCGGGAGTCTCGACCCGGCTCAGAGTTCCCTGTTTGAAGTGAAGCCGCCGGGAGTAGCCGGGGCGGAGGATTTCAGCTTCATCGTAATCGGTGATCCGGGCGAGGGCGATCCGTCGCAGCATATCCTGCGGGACCGCTACCTGGAGGTCGGGCGTCGTCCGGACATCAAGTTCCTGGTGATCTCGTCCGACGTGATCTACCCGTCCGGCGATATGAAAGACTACGAGAGGAAGTTCTACCTCCCGTTCAAGGGCTTCGACAAACCTGTCTATGCGATCCCTGGAAATCACGACTGGTTCTCTGCTCTCAATGGCTTCGCCGCGAACTTCCTGGAACCGGACGCGGCGCGGGTTGCCATCCACGCCAGGATGACCGCGGACTTCCGGCTGACGAGCACCACGCGCGGGCGTGTTGAGACGATGATCAGCCAGGCCCGCCGGTTGCAGTCGCTGTACGGCGTGCGCACCGGCTGGCAGCATGGCACTTTCTTCGAGATCCAGGGTGAGCGCTTCTCCCTAATCGCCGTGGACACGGGGATTCTGAAGCGCGTTGATGCCAGGCAGCAAGCCTGGCTCGAAGCGGCCCTCGATCGCGCCCGCGGCAAGTTTGTCATGGCGGTGCTTGGGCATCCCTTTTATGCCGGCGGTGTGTACCAGGGCGCCGCCGACCCGACATTTTCGGCGCTGCACCGGCTGCTGCGCGATCGTGGCGTGGCGGTGGTGATGGCGGGCGATACCCACGATTTTGAGTATTACCACGAGCGTTGGGGGTCGCCGTCAGACCCGCGAAGCATGCACCACTTCGTCAACGGCGGGGGCGGAGCCTATCTCAGCATCGGCACGGCCCTTGCCTGGCCGAGCCTTCCGCCGGTGCCGGACTATGCCTTCTATCCAAGCACGGCGGCGGTGGCTGCCAAGCTCGAGGCCGAGACACCCCCCTGGAAGCGTCCGGTCTGGTGGTGGGTGCGCTACTTCAACGCCTGGCCGGTCTCGGTGGAGACCTTATCGGGTGTGTTCGACTTCAACCAGGCGCCGTTTTTCCAGAGCTTCATGGAGGTCCGGGTCGAGGGTTCGGCCAACTGTGTGCGGCTCATCTTGCACGGCCCGCACGGTCCGTTGCGCTGGGGCGACCTCGGGCGTGGCGGCCAGGTCCCCGCTGAGCCGGGAACCGATGACGCGCCGGTGGAGTTCGTCGTGCCGCTTGGCCTGACAAAATAGACACCGAGGAAATACAAGGTGTCGCGTGCCCGACGCAGTGATACACTTTGACAGGCTTCGTCTTAAGCGAGGTCGGGCCCTGCCCTCGAGGAGGACTGTAATGACGACAAAAAAGTGCCGATTCTGCAATGAGTTGATTATGCGGTTCGTCGCCATCGTCATTCTCGTGATGCCGCTGGCGAGCTCCGGGCAAACCAAGATAAAGCTGGCCAAGAACAAATACACTCCGGCCCAGGATGTCGAACTGGGCCAGGCCGCGGTCCAGGAAATCGAGAAACAAATCAAGCTGTGGCCTGATGCGGAAGTGACCAATTATGTCAGGGGTGTGGGGCGGGCTCTGGTGGAGGCTATCCCGCCTGAGTTTCAACAGCCGGTGTTCCAATACAGCTTCAAGGTAGTAGATGCGAAAGAAATCAACGCTTTTGCACTGCCCGGGGGGCCGATGTACGTCAACACCGGGATGATCCGGGCGGCGCACGTGGAAGGGGAGATGGCGGGAGTGATGGCGCACGAGATCAGCCACGTTGCGCTGCGGCACGGTACGGCCCAGCAGACCAAAAGCGAAAAGCTTCAGTGGGGAAGCCTGGCAGGGATAATAGGAGGTGCGGTCGTCGGCGGCGGCCTGGGCGAGATTATTGCTCAGGGGGCTCAAACCGGGTTCGGGGTATGGGGCTTGAAATACAGCCGCGAATTCGAAAGTGAGGCAGACATACTCGGCTCGCAGATCCTGGCGCGTGCAAACTATGACCCGCGCGATCTGGCGAATATGTTCAAGACCATTGCACAACAGGGCGGAGGCGGCCAGCCACAGTGGTTGAGCAGCCATCCCAATCCTGATAACCGCTACGGGCGGATCGAGCAAGAAGCCCGGGCGATGCGGGTTGAGAACCCGAAGAAAGAGTCGGAGGAGTTCACGCAGATTCAATCGCGCTTGGGTTCCGGCCGGCCTGCAAACCCGAAAGGTGAGCTCGCGCGGGGAGGAGAGAGCCGCCCGCCAGGAAAGGTTGAAGCCCCTTCCACGCAGTACCGTACCTATTCAGGAAGCAATCTATTCCGCGTCGACGTCCCCGAGAATTGGCGCGAGATGCCCAGCGAAAACTCGGTCTGGTTTGTGCCCGAAGGCGGCTCCGGCCAGATTCAGGGTCAGACCGTATTTACCCACGCGGTCAACGTCGGCGTTACGCGCGCCCAGAGCCGCGACCTGCGCCAGGCGACCGACCAGTTCATCCAGTCGCTGGCACAGGGCAATCGAAATCTGCGTCAAAGCGACAGCTATCAGCGCGCCGCCCTTGGGGGACGAGACGGGCTGGTTGCGAGACTCGCGAACGTCTCAGAAGCGACGGGAGGTCGGGAGGTTGTGAGCCTGCGGACGACCTTGCTGCGCAACGGCGACTTGTTCTACGTGATCGCACTCGCGCCGCAGGACGATTTCCAGAGCTACCAGGGCGCATTCCAGAACGTGCTGCGTTCTTTGCAAATCCGCGACTGACTTCTTTAGCCTTTTCGTGCCTTCGTGGTTAGCGCTGTACCACCAAGACGCGAAGACACGAAGAAACACCAAGAATCGCATCCCCCTTTTTTGAAATCAGGCTATTGTTGACTCAAGGAAAATACTGAATCCGGCTACGATGGACCCACAACCGAGGTACTGCCTCGGACTCGGTTGTTACGGGAAAATATCCGCCCAAATACCAAATCTGCTTGATTCCATACGAAAAGACACTTCACTAGTATCGGCTCAGGGAGACGTTTAGCGGCCAGGAATACACTGTGTGAAAAGGAGCTTAGACATGTTGAGTCGAGTTTTGCCCATGAGAGTGTGGATCATTTTAATGTGGTCCGGACTGACAGTGCAGGTTTTTGGTCAGACCCGCGACACGATTATCGGTTGCCCCCTGAGCGCCCGGGCCGACCGCCCGGGATTCTATTCGATACGGGAAGCAGAGACCGGTTTCACTCTTCTGGTCACCGGTTTGGACGATCTGGCGCGTTACACCTCAGGTCAAAAGGTCAGGTTGACCGGGATGACGGTTCGGGAACAGGGCGAGGATCTGTTCCGTGTTTCGAAAATCGAGCAGTTGTCGGCCACCTGCGATACGCCGGCGACGGCTCTTCCACAAAGCATGAAAGAGGCGGTGGACCGCGCGACATTTGGCGTTCGTGGCGGCGTCGGTTTCGATCCGGCGATAATCTACATGGGCGCTCACGCTCAGCTGCCGATCACGAAGAGATTCTTTGCTCGCCCCAGCTATGAGTTCGGCTTCGGGGAGGTCACCAAGATCAACTCGCTTAACCTCGACGGCGTGTATTTCATACCCGTGACGGCTCGCGATAGAAGCACCCAACAGATTGAATTCTGGAACGTTTATTTTGGTGCCGGCCTGGGTATTCACTTGAAGCAGGCGTGGTTTCGAGGAGGCAGGAGCAGCAGATCGATTTCGGAGATTGGGACTTCAGCACCGGACTTAACCTTATCATGGGGATTCAGAAGCGAGGCGGGTTGTTTGCGGAACTGCGGGCGGGAGCCTATGGAAGTCCGAGCATCAAATTGATAGTCGGCTTCAATTTTCGATAACTCATTCATTCGGGTACCGGGGTAACCGGAACGGTGGCAACCGCGACGCGGTCAATATCATTGGATCGCCGGCCCGAAGTACGCCCGAAAGGCCCAAAAAGGGATAATGACCGACGGGCTGAGTGACAAGACGGCGGAGGCTTCAATCATGGACTCAGCCGACCGCAACCTGGACGGCTTCCGGCTCTGGCAATCGGTCCTCCTGGTGGGCTAAAACTCTAGAATCCTTGCGAGTTTTCCAGCTCGAGCGAGCGGCTCTTACTTCCGGCGGCACAAATCTGACGCGCTGGACTCTCAAGTTGGAAAAGCGGCTGAGCGTGCGGCGGCCCTTGGGTCTCTGCGAAACTGAGCCGCGGAGTAAAAGGAGAAGCTATGAGCAATTCGATGAACATGGCTTTGGCCCAGGGTGATTCACGGGCGCCTGAGAAGCCGCCGTTCGAGAACATGGTGTGGGTCCCGGGAGGAACGTTCCTCATGGGCTCCGACAACCACTACCCGGAAGAAGCGCCTGCGCATCAAGCCACAGTAGACGGTTTCTGGATTGACAGGTACCCGGTGACCAACGAGGAGTTCGGTCGCTTTGTGGAGGCTACGGGTCATGTCACGCTGGCCGAGCGGCCACCGAATCCAGCGGACTACCCGGGAGCCAAGCCGGAATTGCTGGTGCCCGCTTCGGTTGTTTTCCAAAAGCCGCGCCAGCGCGTCGATCTTCGTGATTGTTACAACTGGTGGACCTACGTTCCGGGCGCGAACTGGCGCCATCCGGAAGGACCGACCAGCACGTTGAAAGGACGCGGGAAGAACCCGGTGGTTCAGGTGGCATTCGAGGATGTCGAGAGCTACGCAAAATGGATTGGAAAAGAGTTGCCAACCGAGGCGGAGTGGGAGTTTGCCGCGCGCGGAGGACTGGAAGGGGCGGAGTTCGCCTGGGGCAGCGAATTCACCCCCGGCGGCAAGCAGATGGCCAACACCTGGCAAGGGGAGTTTCCCTGGCAGAACCTGAAGAGCGACGGATATGAGGGGACGTCGCCTGTCGGCGTCTTTCCGCCGAACGGTTACGGGCTCTGCGACGTGGCCGGCAACGTCTGGGAGTGGACCACGGACTGGTATCGGGAACATAGCAAGGTCCCTCAATCCTGCTGCGCAAACTTTAATCCCAAGGGTGGAGAGCAGGAAGGGAGCTACGACCCAAACATGCCCGACGTCAAAATCCCGCGCAAGGTGATGAAAGGCGGGTCGTATCTCTGCGCGCCGAACTACTGCCGGCGTTACCGGCCGGCGGCTCGAATGGCGCAGCCGATCGATACCTCGACGTGCCACTTGGGGTTCCGCTGCATCGTTCGCGTGACGAGATGACCAGTGCGGTGCCTTGCCTCGACCAGAGTGTTCTTTTGCCTCTTCGTATTACCAGGTCGTAAATTCTCGCTTTTTTGGCAATATTCTCGTGTTTCTTCGTGGCTTTGAGTCTTAGTGGTATTTGACCGACAGCTCTAACCACGAAGACACGAAGTAAATACAAAGAGATCTCTGCCAGCGACCGCACTCCAAAGCCTCGCCGCGAAAAATTTGCCAAACTCCGAAAGAGCTTTCTTTGGCTTTGAGTCTGAGGCGGTCGATGTTCCTGGGCGGAGGATCTTCGTATGGAAGAAGTGATCAAGGAAGTTGCGAGCTACGTGGCGCTGGCGGTCGAAGTTGCGGCGATCGCCATCGTCGGCTTCGGGGCGCTGGAGGCATTCCTGCGCATACTCAAGATTGTCCTGGTGCCGCAGAAAAGCATGGGCGAAAGGAAGTCGGTATGGTTGCGCTTCGGGATGTGGCTGCTGCTGGGACTGGAGTTCGAGCTGGCGGCAGACATCGTGCGGAGCGTGATCTCTCCCACCTGGCAGGACATCGGGGAACTTGGAGCGATCGCGGTCATTCGGACCTTCCTCAACTTCTTCCTCGAGAGGGATCTCGAAAAATACACGGAACCCGGCTCCGAACCCGAGAAAAAGTAAGAACAGACATTGCCAAGCCGTGAAAAGGGTTCGCGCAGAAATAAGTTCGCATTCTGCTGCAGCCCGAAGGGGCGCGATCCTCAGCGTGCCAGGTAGCTGCAACAAAAACCGGTTTATGATTGACCACCGACTCTCGCGCCAGAATGTGAAGTTATTTCTGCGCGAGCCCTAAGGAGACCAGAGATGAATTTGGCTGATCTGATTATTCTGGCGGTCAGGGTAAGCATTTTTCTGACGGTCTTCGGTTTCGCTCTCAAAGCGAGCCCGCAAGACGCGATATATCTCTTCCGCAGGCCGGGGCAGCTCGCACGGTCGCTGCTGTCGATGAACGTCGTGATGCCCGTGTTCGCCGCCGTACTCATCGCAGCCTTCGATTTGCATCCGGCTGTGAAGGTCGCCATAGGTGCGTTGTCGGTGTCGCCTCTTCCGCCCGTCCTCACAAAGAAAAAGCTGAAGGCAGGCGGAAAGCGGTCTTACACGATCGGCCTGCTGGCGGCGGCGGCGTTGCTCTCGATTGTGTTCGTGCCGCTCGCGCTGGAGGTACTGGGGCGAATCTTCTCGATTCCCCTCGCATTGTCGCCCGGAGCGATAGCGATGATCGTCCTCATGACGGTACTCGCGCCGCTTGCTGCCGGCATTGCAGTCCACAGTGTGGCGCCGGCCTTTGCGGATCGGATTGCCGCGCCGGTTTCCCTGGTGGCTACGATAATGCTCGCCGCAGCCATCGTGCCCGTTTTGTTCACGCAATTCCCGGCGATCTGGTCCCTGATCGGCAACGGGACCATCGCCGGACTCGCAGGGTTCGTCGTTGTCGGGCTCGCAGTAGGTCATCTGCTGGGCGGGCCGGACCTCGAAGATCGCACCGTGCTCGCGCTCTCCACGGCCTCGAGGCACCCCGGGGTTGCGGTCGGAATTGCGCAGGCCATCTTCCCCGAGCAGAAGCTCGCGCTTGCCGCGCTCCTGCTCTATGTGCTCGTGGGCGCGGTTGTGTCGATTCCGTACATGATCTGGATCAGACGCCGCCGCGCCGCGGCTCCCAGGGCGGTCTAGGAGATGACTTCTAATGCTGTTTCTTCGTGTCTTTGAGTCTTAGAGGTATTTGTCAGACAGCTCTAACCACGAAGACACAAAGACACAATGCGAACCCTCAGAACGACCACCCGACCGAGGTGGTGCCTCCGTAATCAATTTTGGGCGTGTCTGTGGGCGGCCGGCTGTCGTAGTTGTGGTAGAACCCGAGACGAAAGTAGAGATCGCCTACCAGGTCGAGGTACAAGCTGCTGTCGAACGTACTGCGCAAGCGGCCGCCATCGGTCATGCTGGGATAGACCCACAGCGTGTTTATCCACTCGGTCGAATCAAACCGGAAACTGGAGTGCTTGATACCGAGGGCGCCTTCGGCGCTGTTGAAATGACTCGCGCCGTTGAACGGCTCGGAGAATTTTTCCTTCGTATAAACGGCTCCGAACGTGCCGATCAGATAGTTCCGGTTGGTGTAAATAAAGCGCCGCTCAACGCCTCCGCCCAGATTAGTGCGCAGGTCGAGCTGTTGTTGGTCGCTCTTCAATGCGGTGGCAAAGCCGATGAGACCCCAGTTCGAGGACCTCAGGCGGTGGGAGTAGCTCGTGGATGCCGAGTGCCGGTTGGTGTCGACGCCGGCCGTGGAACTAAACAGTGAGTCTGCGACAAACGAGGTATAGGTGTTTTCGCTCCGCGAATTGAGATCGAGATGCAAAGTGGACTGGGCTTGGTTGTTCGAGCGCGCAAAGCTGAATCCATAGTCCACGGCGCCCTTCATTCGCCCGATGAAGCCGCGGCCGAGTTGCTCCATGGAGACAACCATCTTTTGTCGGAGAACCGTCTCGGTTCCTCCCAGGGTCACGTCCACGTTCTGACTCTCCTTGGCGTCGGTTCGAATCTCGCCCGAGTAGTAGTTGCCCTGTTCGGTCTCCAGCACAAATAACTGCTTGCTCTCGATGCGCTCGATCTTCTCCCAGTTGATGGTCAGCGTACCCTTCGTGTAGGCGGTCTTTACGAGAAGCTGGCCGTGTTCCATCCTCTTGATCTCGCATGTGATCTTGTCGCCATTCTTCATGTGCAGTATGTCGGTTTTCGTGCGAGCGGAAACCGGGGAAAGGCCGGCGACGAATCCGGCAAGAGACCCAAGAAACACGAGCTGCAATGAACGGGTATTCATAAGAAAGTACCTCGAGGGATTGGGTAATCGCCCGCTGCCCGGAGCGTCTTCGTCGAAGGGCAGCCTGGCTGGAATTCAGGAATTCCCCGATCCACGCGCCTGGCTAATCCGTGAATCGGGCGAACCGGCGAGCTCCTGTTTCTTCTCGCTCTCTTTCGCTGAGCCGCCACCGCTCGGCGGGTACTCCTGCAGCTCAGTTGGACTGTTGATGCGGGCTTCCCGGAGCTTGGCCGCCACGGTCACCGCGACTTCACTCCGGAGTTCCGGCCAGCTCAAGCCATGAGGAACCCAGAAGCGCAGCTCGAAATTGAGTGATTTTTCGCCGAACCCCAGGAAGACCGCGACAGGCTCCGGCTTCGAAAGAATTTTCGGATGGGCGGCAGCGGCGTCCTTGAGCAGACCCAGGACCACGGCAAGATCGGAGCCATAAGCGACTCGAACCTCGAGATCAACTCTGCGTTTGTTATCAGACCGGGTCCAGTTGATCACCTGGCTGGAGATAAGACTGGAGTTGGGAACGATCACTTCGGCTCCCAGGCCGGTGCGAATGGTGCTCGCCCTCAAACCAATATGGGTGACTTCACCACCGACGCCGCCAACGTCGACAGTGTCCCCGGCCTGCACAGGTCGCTCAAAGAGCAGAATGATTCCAGAAACGAAATTGTTGAAGATGTTTTGCAGTCCGAAGCCGATGCCGACCCCGAGGGCCCCGGTCAGCAGCGTGAACCTGCTCAGCTCGATTCCGGTCGCCGCCAGGGCCAGCATGAATCCCATGAACAGAACGGCATAGTAGGCCGACGTCGAGATCAGCGTCGACAGCCCGCGCTGCAGTGAAAAGCCGGCCAGGATTTCCTTCTCCACAACGAACCTGAGCAGACGAGCGATCATGAGGCTCACCACCAGAATCAGCACGAAAAGCAGCAGCGAGCCAAGGGTAAAGGCGAACGCTCCGATCCCGATCTCGTGATTCAGGATGGCGTAAATAGCGTCGACGACCTCGTTCCGGAGTCCAAACATCTCCAGCGTCGTTGCCAGCCACATCACGAAGAGAACTCCGGTCAGGGCGCGCGTGAACCATTGGATTATCAGACTACGATGCAGGTTCACGATGGCGAGCCTGCCGGCCCGTTCGGTTCTCAGAAGGACGGTAAATGCGCGGCGGGCAACCCAAATGACCGTGCCGAAGACCACAGCCAGGTAGGCGCCGAGCAGCGTTCCCTGGCCCAGCAAGTTCGCCAAGACAACATAGCCGAAGATATTGGCCAGGAGTGAACCGGCCAGCAGGACCAGCATGACTCGGATGGCGAGAATGGCATGTCGCGCCCCCCGGTTTTCAACCATCAGCTTGCCGACACGCGACGGACGGATGAGCCAGGCAAACACCGCAATGCCCGCAATCGTGACGGCGGCAGTAAGCTCCCGGGACAGCAGCGGCGAGATGGGAATGACCGCCTTTATTCCGTTCATCGCATAGAATCCGGCCAGAGTGAAGACCATCGGTCTGAACAGGGGATCGATTAACGGCGGCAGGAGCCTCAGGACCGGAATCAGAAGCAACATGCTAATCAGAATGACGATGCCGAAGGGCAACCTCGAAGAGAACGGAATAAGGCAGAACAACCCGGGCAGGAATAACAACGAAGACGGGCGTTTGAACAACCATGCTTCGTCTCCCTTGACGACCCCGCGCTCGATCCAGACATTGATCCTCCGTTTCAGGTTCCGCGCGATCAGGGGCGCCGCTAGAAGGAGAACGATGAGACCAAACAGGTAAAGCCGGACTCTGGGCAAATCCTGCAAGGCGTGATAGTCGCGTATCAACGAAGCGCGCGCAGGGCTTTCTAGCGGCTGGTCCGGCTCGGGTTGGAAGCGCGCGGCCCACAGGGGGAGACTGTTCTTTGAAAAGGCCCTGTCATAGAAGTGCTCCTTCACCGTGGCAATCGTCTCCAGCACATCCGAGACGGCTAGATCCTGCCTCGAGATTCGGTTCTGAACGCGGGCAAAACCATTGAAATGCTGCTGAATCTGCGATCGGGCGGACTGGATGTCAGAGAGAACAGCGCGGATGCTGTCGGAAATCGCGGGCAACGCCGCCGGATCCTCCATCTGTTGCAGAGTCGCTTGCCACCGGGCCTGTTGTGCTTCCAGCAGACTGATATCACGGCTCAGCGAGCTCAGCCGTTGATTCAGTTCGTACTTGAGCGGCGTAATGGAACTCTGTTTGCGTCGCCAGTAACGTTCCAGCTCGCGGAGTTTCAGCAGGGCCGGGCTACTGGTTGTCAGTTCGCCCACTTCACGAAGCTTTTCGCCCAGCTCCTCATCGAGCGCGGCGGTTTCTCTTTCAGCCCGCGCCAGTGCTTCGGGTGGAGGCAGTCTGCGGCGGATGTCGCGCAGCAGCCGGGGTAATTCGTCGGCCTGTTCGGCAACCTGCGGAAGCGGAATAGCATCGATTCGGGTTTCCGCTGAAGCCGAGGCAGACGGCTGGGACTTGCGGGTTGTGGAGACTGCGCCTGCAGCGTGGCGATCATCGGGCAGAGCGAGAGGAGCCAAAAAACGCGACGCATCGTAACGGAAACGTTGGAATTCATCCGTTAGATCTTGGGTGCGGCTGCAGGCCGCGTTGTGTCTTCGGGTCTTGAGTAACTCTTGTTTAACCGCAAGAACCCGGAGGATGCAAAGAGACACAAGGTAATAGTGTCAGTCCTTGGCTTCGCGCACCAGCTCTTTCCTGATTTCCAGGAGTTCCCGGCGCCGCTGCTCAGTTGTTTCGGGAAACTTGAGGTCGAGCGCCTCGAGCGCGGCACAGATGGTCTGCGAGATTGCCAGCCTTGCGAACCACTTGTGATCGGCCGGGATTACAAACCACGGGGCCCACGGCTTGCTTGTATGGCTGAGCATTTCCTGGTAAGCATCCTGATAGTCGTTCCAAAGGGCCCGTTCGCGGCAGTCGGCTATGGAGAATTTCCAGTTCTTTGCCGGACTCGTCAATGCGGGCCAGGAAGCGTTGGCGCTGCTCCTCCTTCGAGACGTTGAGAAAGAATTTCAGGACCACGATGCCATTATCGACCAGGTACTTTTCAAAGTTGTTCATTTCCTCGAACCGGCGCTTCCAGAAGTCATCGCCGCCCGTGCGACCGGGCAGTCTTTGTTTTTCCAGCAAATCCGGATGCACACGCACCACGAGCACTTCCTCGTAATACGAGCGGTTGAAGATGCCGATCATGCCCCGAGCCGGCAGCGCCCTGGCCGCGCGCCAGAGATAATCGTGATCCAGTTCCTCCGCCGACGGCGCCTTGAAGCTGGTCACGTGGCAACCCTGCGGGTTTACGCCCGACAAAACGTGCTTGATGGCGCCATCCTTCCCGGCGGCGTCGCGGGCCTGGAAGATCACCAGCAGGGCGTAGGTATCCTGCGCATATAGCTTTTCTTGCAGATCTGCGAGCCGCTCGACGTTGAGCGCAAGCTGCTCGACCGCCCCCTCTTTGTCTTTGTAGCCCCCCGTGAAATCAGGATCGTAGTCCTTCTTGAGTGAGACCTTCCGGCCCGGCGGCACCATGATCTCCTTGAGCTTGAACTCCACCTTGCCCTTGGAGCCAACCTTGAAGTCCACCTTCCGTTTGGGATTCAGCTTCAGCCCTATCATATCTGTCCTCACTCTGCCACAGGGACGCTACTGCGCAAACCTAATCCTCAAGCCGGTGGTAAAGATCAGGTCGTTACCCACCCTTCCCGGAAGAGGATCGCTCAGGTATCGGTCGCTCACGCTGACCTGCCAGGCCAGCCACCTTGTCATGGTAGTGGCCAGGACGAGATCGAAGTTGATGCGGTACTCTCCGAGGCGGGCCAGGTTGTGAAACATTCGGAACGACTGTTCGAGCGACGACGTGGACGTCAACTTGTAAGTCCAGTCGTCCCCCCACAGCGCCTCCCCCGCGTGACGCACGAGACCGGTCGAGAATTTCTCCCGGTTGTAGGAGGGGCCCGCAAGCAAATCCAGCTTGGTGCGCTCGGTGTCGATGGCCTTGAACCCGATGGCGCCGCCCAGCACGAAACGCAGGTCCAGGTCCTGGAACCGGTCATATTCGTAGTCGTTGAACAGGGTAAGAAACAATTGCTTGCTTATGTTCCGATCGTAAGCCCAGCCACTGCGCACGGCCTGGGCATTCGTGCCGGTCACGCCCTCTACCGTAGCGCGGCCATAAATCTGGTGGAAGTAGGCCGAAGTCTTGTCGTTCAGCGTGGCACGGGTGGCTTTGAAGATGGTGGTGATGGTCAAACTTTCCGCATTTCCCTTGGCGAGACTCGCCCCAAAGTCGAAGTAACCGGCCCAGAGGTCCGTCCAGGGCGGGTTCTTCAGTCTGTCGAGTCTCGCCTTCTCTTCGGCGCTGTGGATCTGTCCGACCTGGGCAAACGGCGCCGTTACGCCGTTGACCTCGATCTGACCGTCGCGGCTGGTCAGCCTTCCCAGGACGGACTTTCCGTCTTGAAAGATGACCGTAACCGGGTCATCCGAGGTGATGGCCGTCACCTCGGCCCACGGAACCGTGATATCCCCGAGCGGGGGTGCTTTCAGGGAAAGAGTCATCCCCTTCTTTCTTGACAATCTTGCCCGAGATTTGGGTCCCGTTCTTCAGTGTCACCTGATCGGCGCGACACTCGGAAGTCAGGATCATCCACGAGCAAAACATGACAGCGGCTCCCCCCCACCATCTCCTCATCGGACCTCCCGGCATGTACAGGACTTAGGGCTCTTGGGTTACTCAACCACAGGCGATCGACAATTGGAATTCAGGATGCTTGTGCTGCCATCGCGGTGCCACGAAACGAGAAATGCTGCTCCGGGACCGGAAATCCCGCTTCGCCCAAAATTTCGCGAATCAGTCGGTTGGTGTCGAAATAGACCTGCCAGTAATGGTCGGTATGGCAGTAGGGTCTTACGGCCATTACGGGCCGGCCAGGTTGAACTTCAGAATCTCCACCTCGGGCGCTGGAACCGACATCACGTTCGGGATCTTGCTCACCCGTCCAGAAACAAGAAATTACCTAGTTACACCAAGCGGCCGTCGGCTGCAACCAGAGTCTGGCAAATACTGCGACTCAGTTGGCAATAAATTCCAGCGTCTTCGTTGATGCTTTGCGTTTCTTGGTGTCTTCGCGTCTTCGTGGTGCGGCGGGGGGGCCGGCTGGAAAGATCGGGCGCGTCGCGGCTTGGCTTTGACTAACGTTTTACGGCGCTCACTCTCGCCTGGCAACGGGATTGAGCGGCTCAGAGCCGGCCAGAAAGGCCATCACCTTGGCATTTTGTCTGGCATCGAGCGCTGTATGGAGCAGCGTTCCCCCATAGTTCGGCATTTTCTGGATAAGGAGCAGAGGGTCGGTGTGTTGCAGAAGCGCAAATATGGCCGAGTCTCCAGGCTGAATTATCGCCCCGACGTCTCTAAGGAACCCGGTCGGCAGGCCGATCTCCTCTTCCCACCATTTAACATCCATCTCGCTGGTATGCGTTGCAGATTCGTCGGACAGCGCGCCGGCCACGCCCGCTACGGCCCTAGCCGCAGCCGTCATTTGATCCGTATGGACGCACAGGAGAGTCGATCGGATGAAGGCTCCCCAGAACCGCCCCCACCTCACCCCTTCTCCCGTTGACAGGTTCACGCTCTGGCGCACAATCAGCTTTCCCTGAGCATTCCAGGACAGAACCACCGCCTCTTCCAGATCGGTCATCAGTCCCTCGCTCAAGCGCCATAATTCACTCATAACCTCAAGACCGCGATGTGGTTCCCTGAAACCTATAACGATCAATTCACTCATCTTTCCTTTCGCACCACTGGAGCGAGAGTAGACGAGCGCTTTCCGGTTTGGAATCGAGTCGATTTGGTATTTACGGAAAAAAGATTTCGGACAGCCAATGAGTCGAGCCACTATCCTGGCTGTGGATTCACGGTACGGCTCGGTATTTCACTTGAGCAGGCTTAATGAAGGCTTTGCGTACCAGCCCTTAGGGCTGTGTGGCGACGGGTCATCAGAGACCGTCGCAAGTAACGTGATCGGGAGGATTTAGCCTTAAGGACTTCTTTTGTGCCACCAGGGAGCCGGACGGGCTTGATAGCCCGTCCGCACATGAACCGGGCGAGTTTTGCAACGTCTCTGATGACCCGCGCCACAAAAGTTAAAGGGCTGCCGGTCAATCGAGAGCCGTTCGCCGAGTTTTTTCACAGCTTCTCACGGACTCGCAGGTTTTTACTTCACATCCTTGATTTCGATAAGCTTCTTGCGCACCGCATAATGCACCAGCTCGACAATGGAGTTGATCTCCAGCTTGCGCATGATGGTGGCGCGATGGGTCTCGACGGTTCTCACGCTGATGTCCAGAGCGGCAGCAATCTCCTTGTTGCTTTTCGCCTGCGCGAGCAGTTGCACGATTTCGCGCTCGCGCTCAGTCAGCGCGTCCGGCGCAGCGGGATCGCCACCGTCCTTATTCAACACCCCTTTCAATGTTTGAGACGCCTTTGAAGAAAAATAGAGGCTGTGCTGCAAAACGGCTCGCACGGCAGCCACCAGGTGCTGCTCGATGTCTGTCTTGAGCACGCAACCCCGGGCGCCTGAAGCGAGGACTTCACGCATCAACTCTTCAGTCTCGTGCATGGTAAAAATCAAAACTTCCGTTTGCGGAACTTTCTGCTGGATTTCCCTTGCGGCCTCGAGTCCATTCAACTCGGGCATGGAAAGATCCAGCACGGCAATGTCGGGCTTCAGGTTCACGGCCAGTTCGACAGCTTCCCGCCCGGTTGCCGCTTCGCCGCAGACCTCCCAGTCTTCTTCGGTCTCCAGCAGACTGCGCATTCCGCGCCGCATCAAGACGTGATCATCCGCCAGCAGAATTCGCGGCATAAGCCCTCCTGGCAAACGGCACGATGGCCGTCACAGTGGTCCCCCCGTAACTCGATTCGATTTCCAGCCGTCCTCCCAGTTGCCTGAGACGCTCGCGCATGCCGAGAATTCCAACTCCGATAGTTTGGATTGTGTCCCCTGAATCCGCGGAGGATTCCAGGCGCATTCCGCGTCCTCGATCCCTCACCTGCACCAGCACCTGGTCCCCCTCTCTCGTCAGCCGGATGTTGGCGCTGGTGCTGCCGGAGTGGCGATGAATGTTCGTCAGGCTTTCCTGCACGACGCGAAACAAAGCCATTTCCACATCGGTGGGCAGCCGTCCGATCTCTTGCACGACGGCAACTTCAACCTGAACGCCGCTCCGTTGAGTAAACCCCCGGACATACCACTGCAGGGCAGACGCAAGACCGACCTCATCCAGCAGCGGCGGATGGAGCAAGTACGACAGCGTCCGAATCTCCTTGATGACTTGCTCGCACAGGGAAACACTTTCTGAAATGGGAATCTCGGCCCGAGCCTCCACCTTGCCAGCCCGCTTACGCATGAACGCCAGGTGGGCCATGAGCGCGCCAAGATTCTGCACCGTAGAATCGTGCAATTCTCGGGCGATGCGCTTGCGCTCCTCATCCTGTGACTGCAGCAGCCGTCGCGTCAGCTGCCGCAGCGCATCGTTGGCTTGCTCGATTTCGGTGATGTTTTCGTGAGCCAGCACCAGACGCAGAGTTCCTCGACTGTAGAACCGGTTCACTCGGAGCTGAAACCAGGCCTCCTCCGTTTCGTGACAGGATTGGTACACAAAACGGAAGTCTTTGCGCTCGCCCTTCATCACCGCGCGAATGCCTTGCAAGACCGACTCCGCGTCTTCGCGTCGAAAGCTCGAATCACACACCTCCACATAATTCCGGCCCACTCCACCGTCAGCGCCGACGTAGCCGTTGGTTCTCGCGAAACGCAGCCAGGGCTCGTTTACCGCGATGATCGCGGCGTTTTCGTCCAGGATGGCAATATGAGCATCCAGAGCGTCGATCGTCGATTGGAGCAGCTCCCGGGTGATCCGGGCCGCCTCCTCGGCCCGCTTGCGCTCTGTGATGTCGGTACCGGTCCCGACCATGCGCAACACACGGCCACCTTCGCCCCTGACGGCTGTGCCGCGTGCAAGAAACCAGCGGACGCTGCCGTCCTTGTGGAGCATGCGGTGCTCGACTTCGTAATAGGGAGTCTGCCCATCCACGTGAGCCTGCGCCCGGGCCATCACGGAGTTTTTGTCGTCGGGATGGATATGCTGTCGCCAGTCGTCTATGTGATTTCGTATCTCATGGTCCTGAAATCCGAGGATGGCTTTCAGCTCGGGGTCCACGTAAATCTCATCGGTCTCGATATTCCAGTCCCATACTCCGACCCGCCCCCGCCGCTGTAGCCAGCTCGTAACGCGCCTGGCTTTCCCGCAGCGCGTCTTCCGCCTGTTTGCGCTGGGTGATTTCGCGCACGACGGTCAAGACGGTGTCGCTGCTACAGCGAACGTTGCGGGCCTCAAAAGCGCGACTCGTTCCATCCATAGGCAAAGAGTACTCCAGCACGCTGGGTTCGCCGGACTGCATCGTCTCCTCGAAACTGCGAGCCAGCCGGTCGGCCAGTTCTGGCGGCAACACGTCCCGCATATTCTTTCCAAGAAACTGTTCGGAAGGCAGGAGCAAAAGGTTTGGCTCTTTCGCGTGGCAATCAAGATAGGTACCGTCCCGGCTGAGCAGAAAGATCAGGTCGGGTATAGCCTTGAGCATGGCGCTGTTTCTGGCTTCGGTCGCCCGCAATGCCTCTTCGGCCCGCTTGCGCTCTGTGATGTCGGCATTGGTCCCGACCCACTCGCGCACGCTGCCGTCCTTGGCGAAAATCGGGGCGCCTCGAACATCAAAGTATCGGTAACTTCCGTCGTGCATTCTTACCCGAAGCTCGTCTTCAAATGCTTTCCCCTCCCGCATGGCTTGCTGCCAGACCTCCCAGCTGCGGTCGCGATCGTCCGGATGGATGGCGTCGCGCCATCCGTGGCCAAGCATCTCTTCCTTGCTCTGCCCGGTCTGCTCCTGCCAGGAAGTGTTCGCGAGGATCGCTTCGCCTCGGGCGTTGGCCCGCCACACAACCTGCGCGCTGGCGGTGACCAGCGCCCGGTATCGCTCCTTGCTGTTGCGCAACGCCTCCTCCACCTTTCGCTTCTCTGTAATGTCGGTGTCGGTCCCGATCAGGCGGTAAGGCGTCCCGTCTTCGTCGCGCAGCGCAGTGCCGCGGGCGAGGAACCAGCGCAGGCTGCCGTCCTTGTGGAATACCCGGTGTTCGATTTCGTACTGTGGAATCGCGCCGGAGAGGTAAGCCTGAGCGACTTTCATCACGCGGTCGGCGTCCGCCGGATGCACGAGTAGCCCCCAGTCGTCGACTTGATTGCTGATCTCGTCATCCTGGTAGCCCAGGAGCGTCTTCAGGGAAGAGTCGAGGTAGATCTTGTTGGTTTTGAGATGCCAATCCCAGACGCCTACGCCTCCGGCAGCCGTCGCCAGCTGATAGCGCCGCCGCCTCTCCCGCAGCGCCTCCTCCCTGCGTATCAACTCGGCGCGGAAAACCGCGTTTTCGAGCTCGCCCGGGAGTTGATATAAATAACCGGGGTTTTTGACCACGTAACTGGACGCGCCCAGCTTGATCGCCTGGAGGGCGATTTCCTCGTCACCGTGGCCTGTGACCAGCACGACCGGGACTTCCGGCTTATCGGGCTGGCGTAAATCCTTGAGCAGCTCCAGGGCGTTGAGTCCCGGCAGACGGTAATCGAGCAGGACGACATCATATCCGTTGTGATCGGTTGGCTGCCGCAGCCGCCGGAGCACCTCGGGCCCGGTGACGACGACATCAAGTTGCAAGTTCGGCGCATGCCGGGCGAAATGGCGTCGCGTGAGATCTATATCCGCCGCGTGGTGTTCCGCATAGAGCACCTTTAAAGGCCGGGAGCGGCGGGCGGCCTCGGCGCTGTAGCTCTGGAACGCGCTCTCCAAGGTCAGCGGCAGCTGCTCCAGGTAGTTCTTGCGCTTGACCACGTAGTCTTCGGCGCCGGACTTGAGCGCGGCGACGGCCGTCTCTTCGTCACCCGCGCCGGTGATGACGACCACGGCCAGCGGAAGCGCCCGGTCACGGATAAATGTCAGCAACGCGAGCCCGTCGCCGTCCGGCAATCTCATGTCGGTCAGCACCAGCTCCAGTGGTTCTGCCTCCAGACGCTCCAGCCTGGCAACCGCCTCACGCATCGTGGCGACCGTTTCCAGCTGGAAATGCGGCGCCATCTTGCGCAGCTGGCGCCGGGCAAGGTCGGCGTCACTCGGGTCATCTTCCACGTACAGAATCTTCATGCGCTACCTCGGCTGGGTGTTCAAAGCGCACCAGTAGATTTCGATTTGAGACGCCACATCCACGAACTTGTCGAAATCAACCGGCTTGACGATATAGGAGTTGCCCCCTAGTTCATAAGCCTCCTGAATGTCGCGAACTTCGGCAGAGGTTGTCAGAACGATGACTGGAATCGTGCGATATTTCGGATGGCTTTTGAGCCGGCGTAAGACCTCCAGTCCATCGATTTTGGGCAGCTTCAGGTCGAGCAGAATCAGAACCGGGACAGCCTCGCCGGCCTCCCACCGGGGAATGAAGGCGAGCGCCTCTTCGCCGTCGCGCGCCACCTCGATCCGGTTCACTAACTTATGCCGCGAGAACGCCCGCTTGGTCAGGTCGAGGTCAATAGGGTTGTCTTCGACAAGCAAGATGGGTTTTACCGCACCGTTCATATGGACCTCCTGAATCGTACTCGCCGCGCCGGATGTGGCCTCAACTCGGAACTTCCAGGTAGAATCCGACGCCTCGGAACGGGGCGCTCTCGGCCCATAACCGGCCGCCGTCCGTGCCAGAATGATCCTCCATAGGATGGAGATATTGAAAGATCTCGAAGATTCGGTCGTGATACTTCATGTCGAAGCCGACGTCGTGATCGCGCACCCAAATACGGC